>NZ_CANLXP010000057.1 GCF_947495145.1 uncultured Arthrobacter sp. | reverse complement strand
CGGCTGGGTTGACGGGGTTCAGGCCGCTTTCGGGGGTGGGTAGAGGTGGTCAAAGAGCCGTTGCCATTGTGTTTGCCGGGGTCAGTCTTTGGGTAGGTGGAGTATTACGCGCCGGGCTGAGGATGCGATACGGGTGGGCACGTTGAACCGTCCTTGGTTTGATTGAGGGAGAGCCAAACATCCTGAAAGGATAGTAGTGCCCCTTAGAGTGGTGTAACGCCCGCCGGTGACCCGGCACCGCCCCGCAACGGGGCGCGGTCACCGTGTGC
>NZ_CANLXP010000056.1 GCF_947495145.1 uncultured Arthrobacter sp. | reverse complement strand
GAAGACGTCCTCCGGGTCCTGGCCCAACGCTGGGAAACCGTGATCGATCAGGACGGACAGGAACCGACAGAGAAAACACTGCACGCCAGGCAGGGCGTCTTCCTACGCGGCAGACGACACGGACTTCACTTCCTGGAGATCGGCGCCACCGACGAGCAGTTCGAGCAGCTCAGCACCGTCATGAACACCGCCACCAACCCACGCTCCCCACATGCCGCAACCAACGGGCACCCAGGCAGCACCACCGAGTCCGATACTCACGCGACCAACGACGGCACGACCGACGGAGGCCCCACCGCCCGCGGTGGTGGTGGTGGCAAGGCTGCCTCAAACCCGGATGAGCCAACCCGTGCACAAAACCTTCTGGATGGGCTGGTTGCAGCATGCCGGATTGCCCTTGCCGGAGACGGTTTACCGGCAACCGGCGGGCACCGCCCCCAAGTGATGGTCACCATCAACTACCGCGACCT
>NZ_CANLXP010000055.1 GCF_947495145.1 uncultured Arthrobacter sp. | reverse complement strand
TTCGGTCTCGTCCGAAACAACACAGCCATCACCGCCACACGCTTCGAATAACCGACCTTCCCAGCACTTCCCAAGCAATAGAAATAGCGATCCCTCAGCGCGCTGCAGTCCCAAGGCGCCGGTGAGCAACTGATGCGTGTCATAGCTGCTCGTTGTGCCACCGATCCCTCATCACTACAGTCAGCTTATGAGCCTGAAGAAGGTAGCTACACTTGCGCTGATCTTCGCGATAAGCGGGCTTGTTTATTTTCTGGTCCAGATCCTTCTTGGGGACGCAACAGGACCGGCGGCCATTAAGACCGCGATATGGCTACCGATATTCGTCGTCATTACCACCATCTATTGGTATAGGCGCGGAAGAAGGATCCGACAGCTAAACGAGCAAGGAGTCGTCGAAGGTTATATTCGCCGACCGGACGCACCTAAGGAGGACGTTTACCGGAAGTGGAACTACGGCCTGCTGACACCGCAACGGGGCATCCTTAGCCTTGATCCACCGATGAGGGTTTGGTTGTCTCCGGCGTTTTAAACACGAAATGCCCGTCGTTTCGGGGAAA
>NZ_CANLXP010000054.1 GCF_947495145.1 uncultured Arthrobacter sp. | reverse complement strand
ACGGCCGGGTCCATCCGCACGGTCAGGGAGACCTTCGCGCCGGCCCGTGCCGCGGCGGTGGCCACCGCGTGGGCGTAGAAGGCCGAATCGGAGCGCAGCAACACCATCCCGGCCGCGTCCTTCGAGCGCAGCCGGGCGACGTTGGCCAGCAGGTCGGAGACAAATTTGCCCGCGCCGCGGGCGGAGTTCGCCGCTCCCTTGCGCAACCTGGCGGCAGCGATGAACGGGGCTGCGTTGCCGGTGGTGACGGTGCCAATGAAGGCATTGAGCCCGCGGACACCGGAGTAGCCGTAACCGGATCCTTGTTTCTTATAGCCGTAGACTTCCTTGATCGTGTCGTCGATATCGACCAAGGCAAGATCATCGATCCCGGAAGCCAAGGGTGTGGCCGCTGCCAGCAACGGCAGCCAGCGGGACGCGGCTGCTTCGAGCTGGCGGACATGTCCAAAGGTGAACCTGCGCAAAAACGAACCCAGCGTCGAGGGCGCATAGGTGCCGGTGAACAATTTCCCGGTTCCGCCGTGGCGCAGGACACCCATATCGTCAATGCAGTCCGCGCCGGCGACCATCCCGGCAACCAGCGCCGTAACCTTCAGCCC
>NZ_CANLXP010000053.1 GCF_947495145.1 uncultured Arthrobacter sp. | reverse complement strand
AACACGCCGGCGTCAACGCCGGCCTACTAACTACGATTTCCAACTAAAAATCTCTCCACCAAACCCGGGGCTTGACACGGCGTCGCGGGCCGCGACATGCCTGGCAACAGTGTGGTGGGAGCAGCCCGTGAGCTCCGCAGTGGCGCGCAACGATCCTGTCAGATCGTAGGCAGCAAGGATTTCCATGATTTCTCCGTCATGCTTCATACAGGGCCTCTTCCTGGGCGACTTTGGTGCGACTAGACACCGTCATCAAATCCCAGGGAGAGGCCCCCGCGGCTTAAGACGCGGCAGGAACAGTTGAGGAAGTGGGCAGATCTCATGGCCACCGGTGGGCAGTTTTACTGGCCGCCAGTGGGCACTTTCGTGGCCGCCTATGGGCAGCTTTTCATGGCCGCTAACACTCCTGGGAAGCGATCTTCTCGATCGCTACCTGACTCTTCCCGAAGTAAATAACTGCGGCAAGACTGAACAGAACGTGATCGAATGAATCCCGTACTAGTCTTCTTTCGCTCCAGCTATGGAGCGACCCATCGGGGTGCGGCTCGTTCTCAATGACCACGTAATCAGAGCTTCCCATTCTTCCCCCGGTGGATCGCGAAACTGCTCACATGAGTTCTCGCCCACTGTAGCGATACCACTCAAGAAGAGGGCAGTGAGGGATCAGCTTTCGCCACTGCCGAGTAACCGCACAAAGTTATAGCACCGCAATCCGCTAGGACTGTTCTGTTCATTCCCGCACAATTGCGTGATGCATAGGGTGGAGAGAGACGTTGAACAAATGGGGGTATAAGTGCGGAAACCGATCACGGCGGGTCAAGTCCCGTGGAGTGGTGTAGCCGGTCTGTGGGTTTTCGAGGTTGTTGAGGGTTAGAAGTTGTGGTTCTCGGA
>NZ_CANLXP010000052.1 GCF_947495145.1 uncultured Arthrobacter sp. | reverse complement strand
ACACTCAAAGGCAAGGGCCTCACCATGATGGTGAGGCCCTTCCTGTTTAACCACCACCAACCAACCACACTAAAGTCACCGAATCCGTATCGGGGCCGGCGGCCTCGGGCATCGAACGCGGTGTCGTGAATTCAGCACTGGCTGCGGGTGTCGGGTACCGGTGCGTGACGAGCTTGGAACGACTCTTGTCGGCCTCTGCTTAGGAAAGTATGCCCACCAGCACCCGGTCTGCCTTCGAGTGCCATAGCTTAGGCTGCCGTCCCGTGCACGAACTGGCCGGTTATGAGGGCTGCCTCCGACGGGGCCCGATCGCAGGTGGTGCCAGTGCGACCCCACGGCATGGTCACGTGACGGGCGAGCGTCTGGAGAGAGACAGGTCGGCATACGTATCGGACAACGACGAGATCGTGCGATTTTCAGCACAGTGCCGTCCAGGCCTGTTGAACCAGGATCGGTGGGAGCGGCGAACTCCCCTGCATGCGATCGCCAGCTCGGCCAACCGGTGAAGCAGTCCTCGCGGCCATAAGGATGGCTACAAGCGGGCAATTATGGCCGAGGTCACATCGACCCGTTACAGTGCCTTGCGGGCTTTTGAAGACCGGTAAGGCCCTAGATCCCAATGGCAGCGCGGATTTTTGGGCCCTGGCGGACGATTTGCCCGGCACCCAATCCGCGTGTAATGTTTTCTGAGTCGCCGCGGCCGGGACAGTGAAACTGACCGGCGAGAGCGACAAACTCCCTTTGAAAATCCCGTCCGTATTGCCTTGTGCAATCGGTCAGAGCAGGGGAGACCCACTGCGCCACTTGGTCGGACGCCCGGAAGGGCGGATTTGACGGGGTGGGGTTTGGCGGGTAAGTTTGAAAAGTTGCTCCGGAGCGATGATGCGGCCTTGAGG
>NZ_CANLXP010000051.1 GCF_947495145.1 uncultured Arthrobacter sp. | reverse complement strand
GTGTGTGGTGGCTGGTTTTTTGGCTGGTTTCGAATTTTGTGCAGCATGGATCCTTCTTTTTCCGGGGGGTTTGTGTTGTGTTCGTAGTTTTTTACGGAGAGTTTGATCCTGGCTCAGGATGAACGCTGGCGGCGTGCTTAACACATGCAAGTCGAACGATGATCTCCAGCTTGCTGGGGGGATTAGTGGCGAACGGGTGAGTAACACGTGAGTAACCTGCCCTTGACTCTGGGATAAGCCTGGGAAACTGGGTCTAATACTGGATATGACCTTCCATCGCATGGTGGTTGGTGGAAAGCTTTTGTGGTTTTGGATGGACTCGCGGCCTATCAGCTTGTTGGTGGGGTAATGGCCTACCAAGGCGACGACGGGTAGCCGGCCTGAGAGGGTGGACGGCCACACTGGGACTGAGACACGGCCCAGACTCCTACGGGAGGCAGCAGTGGGGAATATTGCACAATGGGCGCAAGCCTGATGCAGCGACGCCGCGTGAGGGATGAAGGCCTTCGGGTTGTAAACCTCTTTCAGTAGGGAAGAAGCGAAAGTGACGGTACCTGCAGAAGAAGCGCCGGCTAACTACGTGCCAGCAGCCGCGGTAATACGTAGGGCGCAAGCGTTATCCGGAATTATTGGGCGTAAAGAGCTCGTAGGCGGTTTGTCGCGTCTGCCGTGAAAGTCCGGGGCTTAACCCCGGATCTGCGGTGGGTACGGGCAGACTTGAGTGATGTAGGGGAGACTGGAATTCCTGGTGTAGCGGTGAAATGCGCAGATATCAGGAGGAACACCGATGGCGAAGGCAGGTCTCTGGGCATTAACTGACGCTGAGGAGCGAAAGCATGGGGAGCGAACAGGATTAGATACCCTGGTAGTCCATGCCGTAAACGTTGGGCACTAGGTGTGGGGGACATTCCACGTTTTCCGCGCCGTAGCTAACGCATTAAGTGCCCCGCCTGGGGAGTACGG
>NZ_CANLXP010000050.1 GCF_947495145.1 uncultured Arthrobacter sp. | reverse complement strand
CTCCTGGGGGATTTCCAGCGTGGCCCGGTGCACCCGCGAGTTCACCTCCTCCATAAACACCTCACAGGCCGCTTCCAGCTCGGCGAAAGACGCGTATTCCGGCAGCAGGTTCGTATCCTGCGGGACCAAGTCGGCTTTGGCGATCTTGACCGCGTTTTCCGCCCCGCCCTTGGACGCCGGGTCAGCTGGCAGGCACGTTTGCAGCGAGGTCGAGTAGTGCCTGGCGAACGCCACGATCTGGTGGTTGCGGACCGGGATCCCGGCGACGTGCTCGACCGTGACGGTCTTCTCGTTATCGGTCAGAACGTAGGTCGGGACCCCGCCTATCAGGCGAAACGCCCGGTCCAGTGCGGCGAACACGCTTGGCATCGTCTTATCTCGCAAAGCGATCACGATCCGGAACCGCGAGAAGGCCAGCCAGGCTACGAACAGTACGGTTTTCACTCCGTCAACGACAGGCCCATCCCCGTAGTCATACTGAAGCCAGAGACCTGGCTCCGGAGTCCAAGGTCGGTGCACGCGCACGTTCCGGGCCCGGTATTTCGCTTTCAGTTCAGCAAGCGTGGTCCTGGTCGTCCGCTCACACCCGGTGAAGCCCAAAGCCACGAGTTTCTCATGCACCACGTCGCCGCGGATCTTCCCGCGGGACTGCTCCACCCAAGAGATTATCTGCGGCAGAAACGGGTCGGTCATCCGGCCGCGTCGCCGTGCCACCGGCGCCTGGGCGCCGTCCTGACGGGCCTTCACATACGAGCGCACAGTGTTGTGCGATACGCCGCAGATCTTCGCGGCGTCCCGGTACGACCGGGTCAAATCGTAAGCAGCTAAAATTTCCATGAACTCTCCTGGAGACTTCACAACGAGCCCCTTCCTTCCCACGAACGGGTGAAATACAGACGATTGGCATCGCTATTTCACCGCGGAAGGAAGGGGCTCTCCTCGTAACGACACGAGGGATGGACAAGGGAATCCCAGCACGCCAAGCCACACACCGTGGCCTACTGCTGTCCAAAA
>NZ_CANLXP010000049.1 GCF_947495145.1 uncultured Arthrobacter sp. | reverse complement strand
AGTTCTCCGCGACCGCGTTATCCCAACACACGCCGACCTTGCCCATCGACTGGGTGACACCGTTACCCGCGCACCAGGCTTGGAACTCGGAGGAGGTGTACTGCGTGCCGCGGTCGGAATGGAAAACACTTCCGTCCGGATGCAGGTATCCATGGTCACGGGCCATGGCCAGCGCACTCGTGCACAGGCTGGTGCGCATGTGTTGGTCCATGTTCCAGCCGATCACCATGCCGGTGCACAGGTCGATCACGGTGGCCAGGTACAGCCACCCCTCACCGGTCTTCAGGTACGTAATGTCCCCGCACAACCGGGTCCCGGGCACCTCGGAGGTGAAGTCCCGCCTCCCGTCGACGTCGAGCATGTGGTTCTCGATATGGGCGGTCTTGGCCTGCCGGTCCTGCTCCGTGGTTTTCTTCCACGCACGAGTCCGGACCGCGCGCAGGCCGTGCTCACGCATGATCGCCCCAACCGTCGGAGAGGAGACGCTGATCCCGTCCTCGTTGAGCAAGCGGACCAACTGATCCCGGCCGGCCTTACCACCGCACGCGGCGTATTTGCCGGTCACGGCGCTTACCAGCACCTCGCGGCGCACGGACCGCGGTGACGGTCCTGCCGGGTTGCGCCACCGGTAGAACGAGGCGCGGGAAATCTTCAGGACCCGGCACAACCAGGCAATCGGATGGTTGGCCTTCTCCGCTTCGATGAACTCGTAGAAATCCTCTACCGTTGCTTCGCTGCAAAGAAGGCGCTGACTTTTCCCAGGAACTCAATTTCCTGCTTCAGCTTCGCGTTCTCGGCCAGAGCTTTCTGATGTTCCTCCCACGGCACAGCTGCTTTCTCCTCGGCCGTGAAACGCTCCGGATGATCGGCCCGGTATCTACGCACCCAATTACCCAAGGTGCCCTCGTTGACACCAATATCACCGCAGATCTGCGCGATCGGACGACCAGAGGAAATCACCAACTCCACGGCATCGTCCTTGTACTTCTGCGTGTACTTCTTACGCTCGGGCATCTAAGTGAGGGCTCCTAACAAGCTGTCTCACAAAACCATACGGCCGCAC
>NZ_CANLXP010000048.1 GCF_947495145.1 uncultured Arthrobacter sp. | reverse complement strand
TCGAAGGACATCTCGTAGATGCAAGTTTCCCATAGATCCGCCGCCGCGTCAGTTGCCTTCGACGAACCGAATCTCGTGTCGACCGCCGGGCTGCTGCCGACGATGACGTTGGCCCGGGACGCCGGATTACACGAGCTGAGCGATCGGTGGTTGACGGTGCCCACGGACAAGGGCGCCAACCCAGGGTTGAAGGTCGCCTCGCTGGTGGCCGGCATGGTCGCCGGCGCCGACTCGATCGATGACATGGCACTGCTGCGCCACGGCGGAATGAAACGCATCTTCAACGCCTGCTACGCGCCCTCGACACTGGGCTCGTTCCTGCGCTCGTTCACCTTCGGACACGTGCGCCAGCTCGACGCTGTCGCCTCCCGCTTCCTTGCCAGTCTGGCCTCCCGGGCGCCTGTGCTGGGATCCCCTGGCCCGGAGGACTTCGTGTTCGTCGATATCGATGACACGATCATCGAGGTCCACGGCTACGCCAAGCAAGGCTCCGGATACGGATACTCCAAGGTCCGTGGGCTCAACGCCCTGCTGGCCACCGTCTCCACGGCCGACACCGCCCCGGTCATCGCCGCCCAGCGGCTGCGCAAAGGGGCATCGAACTCGGCCCGCGGCGCCCGGCGCCTGGTCACCGACGCCCTGGCAACACTGGCACGCATCCACTCCGGCACCCCGGTGCTGTGCCGTTTCGACTCGGCCTACTACGGCCACGCCCCGATCAGCGCCGCCCTGGCCCGCGGAGCCGACGTGTCGGTGACCGTACGCATGGACCCGGCCGTGAAAAAGGCCATCGCAGCGATCCCAGAGGATGCTTGGGAGAAAATCAACTACACCAACGCGGTTTTCGACGAGGACACCGGCACCTGGATCTCGGTCGCCGAGGTCGCCGAGGCACCGTTCACTGCGTTCTCCTCACGCAAAAAGGCAGAGCAGGTCAGCGGCCGGCTCGTGGTCCGCCGGATCCCGGAGCTGAACCCGAAGGAAACCACCGGTCAGCAGCGACTGCTCGACAAACACCGGCACCACGCGTTCCTCACCACCGTTGACGCCGAAGTCCTGGACACCGTCGCGGCGGACAAAGCCCACCGCAAACACGCCATCATCGAGCAAGTCAACGCCGACCTGAAAGACAGTGCGTTGGCGCACATGCCCTCCGGTAAATTCGCTG
>NZ_CANLXP010000047.1 GCF_947495145.1 uncultured Arthrobacter sp. | reverse complement strand
GGCGAAGTCAAGTAGTGGGGGCAACGCTGGGGTTCATGCCGCTGTGAGCAGCTGGTTCAGCCGGGTGGCTGGGGTCTCAAGGTTCAGGGTCGGTCGGGGTCGGCGGTTGAGTTTCGCCGCGACCAGGCGGAGATCCTCCGGAGTGTGAACGGAGAGGTCCGATCCTTTCTCGAACCAGAACCTCAAGAGCCGATTGGTGTTTTCATTACTGCCGCGCTGCCAGGGCGAGTGCGGGTCGCAGAAGTAAAGCGTTGTCTCAAGGGCAGTCTGGATCTGGGCGTACTCGGCCAGTTCCGTGCCGCGGTCCCAGGTGATTGACCGTCGTAGGTGGTCCGGGAGCTTGCCCATCTCCTGGATCATCGCGGCGGCCACGGTCTCAGCGCTGTGGTCCTCAGGTAGGTGGAGCAGGATCGTGAACCGGGTTGAGCGTTCCACGAGCGTGCCGATCGCTGTCCCATCGCAGCCGATGATCAGGTCTCCTTCCCAGTGCCCTGGCACTGCCCGGTCCTGAACCTCGGCCGGGCGGTCGCTGATCTTGAACGCCTCTTTGTAGGGACTGTTCTTGTACCGGTCAGCGGTATGAGGCACGCGTTGTTTCCGTTTCAAGCTGAGTTTCTCCGCCAGGTCTGCCCGCAGGCTTCCGCGACTTTGCACGTATAGGGCCTGGTAGATCGTCTCGTGGCTCACCTGCATAGTCTGATCATCGGCGAAGTAAAACGCTAACATCGAAGAGATCAGTTTCGGGCTCCACCCGTCATCCATCCACACCGCGATCAGTGAGCAGAGCGCTTCGTTGTCCACCAGTTTCAACGGCTTCGGTCGACGCCTGCCCTGATGCGCTCTCGCATGGGCAACCGAGGCGTAGTACACCCCGTCCGGGCTGGTATTGCGCTTGACTTCCCGCCAGACGACCGACTTGTTCCGGCCGATCGCCGCACCGATCTCGGAGTAGCTCATTCCACACCGCCGGCCCATCTGAATCATCCCTCGCTCAGCCTGCGACAGCCCTCGCTCACCCGGACCCTCCGCAGACGGTGCCGGATCCAGCAAACCACCAACATTGCTCATCCTCACTGTCATTTGCCCAGACTGAGCCCACCAGTTAGTTCCGGTGCCGCCCGACGCACCGACACGCCGGGCGGCACCGATCACCGACCATCCCGCACACACCAGATCAACAAACTCCGTACGCGCATTCACAGGAAACAACTTGACCATCAAACGCTCCATCAATCAGAGCGTTGCTTCGACCATATGACTTTGCC
>NZ_CANLXP010000046.1 GCF_947495145.1 uncultured Arthrobacter sp. | reverse complement strand
TGTCAAGCCCCGGGTTTGGTGGAGAGATTTTTAGTTGGAAATCGTAGTTAGTAGGCCGGCGTTGACGCCGGCGTGTTGTTGTTCGTATTCGACGGGTGGGACGTGGCCGAGTTCACCGTGGAGACGTCGGTGGTTGTACCAATCGACCCATTCGGCGAGGGCGACTTCGAGGTGGTTTATGTCCTTCCAGGGGCCTTTGTTCCGGACCAGTTCGGCTTTGAACAGCGAATTCAGCGCCTCGGCCATCGCATTGTCGTAACTGTCGCCGCGGGAGCCCACGGATGCCACCGCGTCTTCGTCGGCGAGGCGCTCGGCATAGCGGATGGCCCGGTATTGGACGCCGCGGTCGCTGTGATGGACCAGACCGGTCAGGTCCGCGCCGTCCTTGGTGCGGGACCAGATACCCATTTCCAGGGCGTCCAAGGCCAGCTCGGTGTAGAGGCTGGTTGCCACTTGCCAGCCCACGATCCGGCGGGAGAAGACATCCAGCACGAACGCGGCGTAGACCCAGCCGGCGAAGGTGCGCACGTAAGTAATGTCGGCGACCCAGAGACGGTTCGGCGCTTCCGCGGTGAACCGGCGCTCAACCAGGTCCTGCGGCCTGCCGGTTTCCGGTGCCGGTCTCGTGGTCCGCGGGCCCTTGGCCCGGGAAACTCCGCGTAAGCCCTCGGCGCGCATGAGCCGCTCCACTGTGCACCGGGCAACCTCGTGCCCTTGCCGGCGCAGCTGCGCGTGGACCTTCCGGACCCCGTAAACCCCGTAATTCTCCTTGTGCACCGTCTTGATCTCCTCGGTCAGTTTCTCGTCCCGGACGCTCCTTGCTGAGGCGGGCCGGGTCCGGTGGGCATAGTACGTGCTCGGGGCGATCTGCAGCACCCTGCAGATCGGCTCGACCCCGTGCTCGTCACGGTGCTCCTCAATGAAGGCGCACATCACCTCGACGGGCGGTCGAGCTCCGCCGCGAAGAAAGCCGACGCCTGCTTCAGGATCGTGTTCGCCCGCCGCAGTTCCCGAACCTCCCGCTCAAGCTCGGAGATCCGCTCCACATCGCTGCTCGTCGTACCAGGGCGCGAGCCCTCGTCGATCTCGGCCCGCTTCACCCACGTCCGCAACGCCTCCGGGTTCACCCCGAGCTGCTCACCGACACGCCCGAACGCGCCGGTCCTCGTCGCCGGATTCTTGCGTGCCTCCAAAACCATCCGAGTCGCACGCTCACGCAACTCGATCGGGTACTTCCGCTGTGCTGCCATGAAATCATCCTCCGGGTAATCGATGTCTCCATCAAACCCGGTGCGGTTCA
>NZ_CANLXP010000045.1 GCF_947495145.1 uncultured Arthrobacter sp. | reverse complement strand
CGACGAGACTCATCTAAAGTGCCCGCGAAACACCCTCGGTGCCTCAAATGAGAATGCCCGCGAAACGGTGACCCTCGTGAGGTATGAGGAGTGAATTGTCGATGACGTCTCGTGCTGAGGTCACCTCCAGGTATGCGCAGGCGTATGTGAAGGCGCCGAAGAAGGATAAGGGCCGGATCCTCGAGGAGGTGGTGGGGGTGACGGGCTGGTCGCGGGATAACGCTCGGCGGCGGCTGACCAAGGCGGCGAAACAGCCTCCCGGGGTTGGTCGTCAGATCGCGCAGAAGCCGAGGAAGCCGCGGTCACCGAAGTACTCCTACGACGCGTTGAAGGTGCTTCAGCGGGTGTGGGCCGCCTCTGGTGGGCAGTGCGGGAAGTACCTTGTGGTTTCGATGCGCACCCAGCTCGATCTGCTCGAAGCGCACGGCGAGCTCATCGATGGCGTCGACCGGTATGGACCGCAGGTGCGCGCCGAACTCTTAACGATGAGCGCGGCGTCGATCGACCGGTATTTGAAGCCGGCGAAAGCGAGGGATCAGATCCGGGGGGTGTCAACGACGAAGCCCTCACCGCTGCTGCGGTCCTCGATCACGATCCGCAGAGCCGGTGACGAGGTCGAGGCCGAACCGGGGTTCTTCGAGGGCGACACGGTCGCGCACTGCGGGCCGAGTTTGCAGGGCGAGTTCGCCCGTACGCTGAACCTAACCGACGTGCATACCGGCTGGGTGTTCACCCGCACCGTGCGTAATAACGCCCACTCCCACATCCTGGCTGCTCTGAAGGCCGGCGTCGTCGAGATCCCATTCGCGGTGACCGGTCTGGACTTCGACAACGGAACGGAGTTTCTGAACAAAGCGGTCATCAAATGGGCTGAGGGCCGCGATATCTTCTTCACCCGCTCGCGGCCCTATAAGAAGAACGATCAGGCCACGATCGAGTCGAAAAACAACCACCTGGTGCGCAAGTACGGTTTCTACTACCGCTACGACACAGAAGCGGAACGACGGGCGTTGAACCGGCTCTGGAAGCTCGTCAACGACCGTTTCAACTACCTGAACCCGACCAAGAAACCCATCGGATTTGGCGCAGACGCCAACGGACGACGTAAGCGCCTCTACGACACACCTGCCACACCCGTGGACCGGCTGTTGGCCGCCAAGGTCCTCTCACCGGCCCAAGAGGCCGACCTGATCGCTTACCGCGCCTCGCTCAACCCCGCCGCGATCGCCCGCCAGATCGCGGACCTGCAAACCGTCCTGCTCAAACTGGCCAAGGAAAAGACCGAGCAGCTCTACCTCGCGTCCATCCCCACCGTGCTTCCCGATATCCGCAAAGGCATCCGAGTCAAAGCAGCAGGCTAACCCATTCGCGGGCATTCCTACCTGAGGCACCGATCAACTTTCACGGGCATATTGACTTGAGGCACTACG
>NZ_CANLXP010000044.1 GCF_947495145.1 uncultured Arthrobacter sp. | reverse complement strand
TTGAGTGTTGTCCGGCGGTGTCCTACTCTCCCACACTCTCTCGGGTGCAGTACCATCGGCGCTGTGGGTCTTAGCTTCCGGGTTCGGAATGGGACCGGGCGTTTCCCCCACGCTATGACCGCCGTAACCTGTTTACCCGTCCCCCGGACCGTGTTGGTTGGGGGTGGGAAGTATGTGGTTACAACTGTATGTAGTTATGTGTTGTGTTTCCGTGGTTCCCGGGGTTGTTGGTTGGGAACCGCATAGTGGACGCGTAGCATTTTGGTGTTTGTGTGTGTCAAGTTATCGGCGTATTAGTACCGGTCAGCTTCACGAGTCGTTAGTCCTCGCTTCCACATCCGGCCTATCAACCCAGTGGTCTGGCTGGGGGCCTCTCACACCAAATGGTGTATGGAAATCTCATCTTGAAGCAGGCTTCCCGCTTAGATGCTTTCAGCGGTTATCCCATCCGAACGTAGCTAATCAGCGGTGCACTTGGCAGTACAACTGACACACCAGAGGTTCGTCCGTCCCGGTCCTCTCGTACTAAGGACAGCCCTTCTCAAATTTCCTACGCGCGCAGCGGATAGGGACCGAACTGTCTCACGACGTTCTAAACCCAGCTCGCGTACCGCTTTAATGGGCGAACAGCCCAACCCTTGGGACCTACTCCAGCCCCAGGATGCGACGAGCCGACATCGAGGTGCCAAACCATGCCGTCGATATGGACTCTTGGGCAAGATCAGCCTGTTATCCCCGAGGTACCTTTTATCCGTTGAGCGACGGCCATTCCACAATGTGCCGCCGGATCACTAGTCCCGACTTTCGTCCCTGCTTGAGATGTCTCTCTCACAGTCAAGCTCCCTTGTGCACTTACACTCGCCACCTGATTGCCAACCAGGCTGAGGGAACCTTTGGGCGCCTCCGTTACTTTTTAGGAGGCAACCGCCCCAGTTAAACTACCCATCAGGCACTGTCCCTGACCCGGATTACGGGCCGAAGTTAGATATCCAGAGTGACCAGAGTGGTATTTCAACGATGACTCCACCTGAACTGGCGTCCAAGCTTCACAGTCTCCCACCTATCCTACACAAGCCACACCGAACACCAATACCAAACTATAGTGAAGGTCTCGGGGTCTTTCCGTCCTGCTGCGCGTAACGAGCATCTTTACTCGTAGTGCAATTTCGCCGAGTTTATGGTTGAGACAGCGGGGAAGTCGTTACTCCATTCGTGCAGGTCGGAACTTACCCGACAAGGAATTTCGCTACCTTAGGATGGTTATAGTTACCACCGCCGTTTACTGGGGCTTAAATTCCCAGCTTCGCCCACAAGGGGCTAACCGGTCCTCTTAACCTTCCAGCACCGGGCAGGAGTCAGTCCGTATACATCGTCTTGCGACTTCGCACGGACCTGTGTTTTTAGTAAACAGTCGCTTCCCCCTGGTCTCTGCGGCCCCGATCCGCCTCCCCACAGCAAGTGTGGTTCACGGTTGGGGCCCCCCTTCTCCCGAAGTTACGGGGGCATTTTGCCGAGTTCCTTAACCATAATTCTCTCGATCGCCTTAGTATTCTCTACCTGATCACCTGTGTCGGTTTGGGGTACGGGCAGTTGGAACCTCACGCCGATGCTTTTCTAGGCAGCATAGGATCATCGGATCCCCACCAAA
>NZ_CANLXP010000043.1 GCF_947495145.1 uncultured Arthrobacter sp. | reverse complement strand
AGTAGTGCCCCTTAGAGTGGTGTAACGCCCGCCGGTGACCCGGCACCGCCCCGCAACGGGGCGCGGTCACCGTGTGCGCTTTCGAGGAAAACTCTCACATCCCACTCGAAAGGACATCACACGATGACCGCTCCTCATATTGTCGACTCTGCCGGCGTACTTTCAGAAGCCCTGGGCGATGCGTCGCCTGACCTGATGCGCCATTTGCTGCAAACCATGATCAACGCGCTGTTGTCCGCGGACGCGGACGCCGTAGCCGGTGCCGAATGGGGCAAGCCCTCACCCGAGCGCCTGAGCCAGCGCAACGGTTACCGTCACCGCGAGCTCGATACCCGCGCCGGCACGATCGATGTCGCTATCCCCAAGCTGCGTCAGGGCACCTATTTCCCGGAATGGCTCCTGGAGCGCCGCAAGCGTGCCGAAGCGGCCATGATCACCGTCGTCGCGGACTGCTACCTCGCCGGGGTCTCCACCCGGCGGATGGACAAGCTCGTGAAGACCCTCGGCATCCACTCGCTGTCGAAATCACAAGTCTCCCGGATGGCCGCGGACCTTGATCAGCAGGTGGACCAGTTCCGGACCCGGCCGCTGGGGGATGCTGGCCCGTTCACCTTCGTCGCCGCCGACGCGTTGACCATGAAGGTCCGTGAAGGCGGACGCGTGATCAACGCGGTCGTCATGGTGGCAACCGGGGTGAACGCCGACGGGCACCGCGAAGTCCTCGGCCTGCGCGTGGCGACCAGCGAGACCGGCCCGGCCTGGAACACGTTCTTCGCGGACCTCGTCGCCCGGGGCCTGACCGGGGTGAAACTGGTCACCTCAGACGCCCATGCCGGCCTCGTCGAGGCGATCGCGGCGAACCTTCCCGGCACCTCATGGCAGCGCTGCCGCACCCACTACGCGGCGAACCTGATGTCGGCGACCCCGAAGAACCTGTGGCCGGCGGTCAAAGCGATGCTGCATTCGGTGTATGACCAGCCCGACCCGGCCAGCGTGAACGCACAGTTCGACCGGCTCCTGGACTACGTCGAGGAGAAACTCCCGAAGGTGTTCGCGCACCTTGATGCGGCCCGCGCCGACATCCTCGCGTTCACCGCCTTCCCCAAGGACGTGTGGCAGCAGATCTGGTCAAACAACCCCAACGAGCGTTTGAACAAGGAGATCCGCCGCCGCACCGACGTGGTCGGGATCTTCCCCAACCGGGACGCGATCACCCGCCTCGTCGGGGCCGTGCTGGCCGAGCAAAGCGATGAATGGGCCGAAGGGCGCCGCTACTTCGGACTCGAAGTTCTCGCCCGCTGCCGCCTCACAACCGTCGACTCCGGTATCGCAGCACACCCGGACCTGCCCGAACTGGAGACCGCGGAGGTAGCGGCATGAGCCCCACCCAGCCCAACACGTCACCACGCGATCAGGACCTCGCGCTCCTCGCCGCCGGCTACGAGACCGGCTGGTGGGACGAGCACGGAAGGCCGGCGCCCTGGCCCGAGGACTTCTGGCTCGCCGACGGCACGATCAATCCCCACTGGCAGCAAAGCGGCTCCCACCCGGAGGAGGAAACCCGACCCGACCCGTCCGAGAACCACAACTTCTAACCCTCAACAACCTCGAAAACCCACAGACCGGCTACACCACTCCACGGGACTTGACC
>NZ_CANLXP010000042.1 GCF_947495145.1 uncultured Arthrobacter sp. | reverse complement strand
TTTGCTGCTGTCCTTATGTTGTTGAGCAGGTAGTTCGCAGGGCAGTTGTAGTGTCTTGGCTACCCAGGGGTGATGGGTATGGCTTTTGCTGCTGTTCCGGACGGTTGTTACGGCTTCGTAGGATTGGCCGCCCGTCGCCCGCTTGATGACTCGACCGCTGAATTGAGAGACGCGACGATGATCGCTGGATAAGGACACGACGGCGCAGTTGTCTGTGGGGTGTACCTGTTCATTGACTGATCGGAGACAGCTTTGCCGAACCTTTGGGCCGGGATTGACGCCGGTAAGACTCACCATCATTGCGTGGTTATCGATGCAGAAGGACAGCGGCTGCTGTCCCGGAAAGTCCCCAACAATGAGAGTGAGCTGCTCGACTTGATCTCGGAGGCCATGAGCCTCAGCGGACACAGTGGGGAGCTGACGTGGGCGACTGATCTGAATCATGGGGGAGCGGCGTTGCTGATTGCCCTGTTGTCCGCGCGTGATCAGCGGCTGCTGTACATCCCGGGTCGCACTGTCCATCATGCTTCGCGCATCTATCGCGGGGACGGCAAGACCGACGCGAAGGACGCGGCGGTGATCGCCGACCAGGCCAGAATGCGCCGAGACTTACAGCCGCTACGTGTCGGCGATGAGGTCAGTGTTGATCTGAGAATCCTCACCGCCCGCCGTGCAGATAAAGCGATGGATAGAACGCGGGCAATCAACCGGCTCCGGGCGCAACTGCTCGAGTACTTCCCGGCGCTGGAGAGGTCCTTTGACTACAGCCGCTCCAAAGCGGCTCTGCTGTTGCTGACGAAGTACCGCACCCCGGAGGGGCTTCGCCGTCTGGGGCAGGTTCGGTTACAGGCGTGGCTGAAAAACCAGGGTGCCCGCAGCAGCGCGGCAGTGGCCGAAACCGCTATCGCAGCGGCCAAGGAGCAGCACACCACGGTTCCTGCGCAGCGGGTCGGAGAGATGATCGTGGCCGCCCTGGCACGGGAGGTCCTGGACTTGCAGGAAGAACTAAGCCAACTCGATGCGCTCATCTCCGAGCGGGTGGCAGAGCACCGCCATGCGCCGGTTCTGATGAGCATGCCTGGTTTCGGAGCGGTCCTCAGCGCGGAATTCCTTGGCGCCACCGGCGGGGACATGAGTGTGTTCGAGAACGTCGACCGCTTAGCTGGTGTCGCCGGTCTGGCCCCGGTCCCACGGGACTCGGGGCGAATCAGCGGCAACCACCACCGGCCACGGCGGTACGACCGCCGGCTGCTCAGAGTCTGTTACCTGGCGGCCATGTCCAGCCTCAGAAGCTCGACCGCGTCACGGACCTACTACGACCGCAAACGCGCTGAAGGTAAAACCCACACCCAATCCGTGCTCTCGCTGGCCAGACGCCGGCTCAACGTCCTCTGGGCAATGCTGCGGGACGGGACCACGTACGGGCCCCGGCCGGCCGCTCCAGCTCCTCTGGCGGCCTGACCCGTCACACTCCGCACTGTAGATTCTCCGGGCACGATACCGCGGAGGACTCCATTGCCCGTGCGGCTCGAGCCCGCCGCCACCCCATTTCGGGCCTCGCTGCCGCTCGGGCTGTGAAGAGCTTTCTCTGTCTTTTGCTGCTGTCCGTTGGATCATACGTGCCCGCTCCGGCGGTTCAACCGGCCTGCGGCCGGCTGCACGTCCAGGACTTCGGTTCGGCGCTCCTACGTCGCTTGTTTCCTCACCAAACTCCTGCCCGCTTGCCCTCACGGGTTGGCACCGCCTCCGTCGGGCACAGCTCCGCGATGCTCCGCCAGCAGGCAAAAAACATGGTGGGGGAGAGGGAACCGGAACTGCTGATCACCAAAGGTATCCGACCCCGCCCGTGAACTAAAGGAGCAAGCCATGAGCGTTGCAACGAGAATCCGCATGACAACCACAGACACCAACGAGACCGTCGCCGTCCCGGGGCTTCCCGTCGATGACCCGATGGGGGACGGGTACGACTGGATGGAAACCCTCGAAGGCACCGGCTGGTCAGCCCTGCCGAACTGGGGATCCGACGGCTGGGACGCCGGAGCCTGGCCGCTGATCGTCTTCGCTGCGGCCCGCACCCACGACGAGACTGGAGAACTGTTCGGTTACGGAACCTACGTCGAGGGCGACACACACGCGCACTGGTTCCGCTCCCAGGAACAATGCTTTGAAGCCATCACCGAGGAAGTGTGCTTCCACTGGAAGACAGGCCAGTCCGACGGTCCCGCGAACCTCCCAGCCACGGCAGCCGAGCTGCCCACCGCAGACCGCAAACCCTACCCCGGCTGGACCAGCTAACAACTCTCAGGGGTGCCCCGGCTACAACTGGTCGGGACACCCTGCCAGCAGGCCAAATAGTCCGTTGACAACATCATTGAGATTCCTACGGAT
>NZ_CANLXP010000041.1 GCF_947495145.1 uncultured Arthrobacter sp. | reverse complement strand
GTGGGGCCCATCGGGTCTCAGAGACGGTATCCAAACCAGGACCACGGATTTACCTATGATCCCTCCTACATCCTTAGACCGGGACAACCATCGCCCGGCCCGACTACCTTCCTGCGTCACACCTGTTAATACGCTTACCTCCCAAGATCAGGTCCCACGCTCCCCACCAACACTGGGTCCGAAGACCACGGGAAAGCGGTTTGGGTGGTTAGTATCCCTTGTTCAGTATGGGCGGTTCTTCACCGGTACGGGAATATCAACCCGTTGTCCATCGACTACGCCTGTCGGCCTCGCCTTAGGTCCCGACTTACCCAGGGCAGATTAGCTTGACCCTGGAACCCTTGATCATTCGGCGGACGGGTTTCTCACCCGTCTTTCGCTACTCATGCCTGCATTCTCACTCGTGTAGGCTCCACCGCTGGTTTACACCGCGACTTCACTGCCCACACGACGCTCCCCTACCACTCCAAACGCCTGAACCAACCCACAAGGGGCGGCTTGGCTAATATTTGAAATCCACAACTTCGGCGGTGTACTTGAGCCCCGCTACATTGTCGGCGCGGAATCACTTGACCAGTGAGCTATTACGCACTCTTTCAAGGATGGCTGCTTCTAAGCCAACCTCCTGGTTGTCTGAGCAACTCCACATCCTTTCCCACTTAGCACACGCTTAGGGGCCTTAGTTGGTGGTCTGGGCTGTTTCCCTCTCGACTATGAAGCTTATCCCCCACAGTCTCACTGCTGCGCTCTCACTTACCGGCATTCGGAGTTTGGCTGACGTCAGTAACCTTGTAGGGCCCATCGGCCATCCAGTAGCTCTACCTCCGGCAAGAAACACGCAACGCTGCACCTAAATGCATTTCGGGGAGAACCAGCTATCACGAAGTTTGATTGGCCTTTCACCCCTACCCACAGCTCATCCCCTCCATTTTCAACTGAAGTGGGTTCGGTCCTCCACGACGTCTTACCGTCGCTTCAACCTGGCCATGGGTAGATCACTTCGCTTCGGGTCTAGATCACGCCACTCACTCGCCCTATTCAGACTCGCTTTCGCTACGGCTTCCCCACACGGGTTAACCTCGCGACGTAACACTAACTCGCAGGCTCATTCTTCAAAAGGCACGCCATCACAGGAACAAGCCTGCTCTGACGGATTGTAGGCACACGGTTTCAGGTACTATTTCACTCCCCTCCCGGGGTACTTTTCACCTTTCCCTCACGGTACTGGTCCGCTATCGGTCATCAGGGAGTATTTAGGCTTACCAGGTGGTCCTGGCAGATTCGCACGGGATTTCTCGGGCCCCGTACTACTTGGGATACTCTCCAAGCGGCAGCACGCATTACAGCTACGGGACTCTCACCCACTCCGGTCGGGCCTTCAAACCCGTTCACCTATACGCCTGCACTCACTTCACCAGCCCGGCAGAACTGATACGGAAAGTCCCGCAACCCCAGAGATGCAACGCCCGCCGGCTATCACACACCACTGGTTTAGCCTCATCCGCGTTCGCTCGCCACTACTAACGGAATCACTATTGTTTTCTCTTCCTGTGGGTACTGAGATGTTTCACTTCCCCACGTTCCCCCCACGCACCCTATGTGTTCAGGTACGGGTCACCCAGTCACTCGCGCGCTGAGCGGGGTTTCCCCATTCGGACATCCTGGGATCAAAGTTCGGTTATCAACTCCCCCAGGCTTATCGCAGATTCCCACGTCCTTCTTCGGCTCCTGATGCCAAGGCATCCACCGTGTGCCCTTAAAAACTTGACGATCACACACACAACACACACCAACCCCTAAAGGCCGGTAAACGGTTGTATGCGAACACAAAATTTTAAGATGCTCGCGTCCACTATGCAGTTCTCAAACAACAACCCCAGTAAACACACCACCGGCACCCCACAACCCCCAAACAAAACAGGGATCAAGATGCAGGCAGCCATGCCCAGGAAAACCAGAAACCCCAACAACCCACACCCCACAAAGGAATGCGGACTCCTGTTGCCTCAGGACCCAACAGTGTGCCAAACAATGAAACCACCACCACCAACCACGCCTTTCCCAAACCCACACCCCCCACCAACCCCCAAAGGGACAGGCAGGAAACACAGGCCCGTACTCAACACGACCAGCACCAGCAGCCATCAATTCGTTGATATTCCACCCATGAGCACCCACCGCAGAACAAACGCCTGCGCAATGGGCATACTCCTGACAACCCCCACACCCCACACAACGTGGAACGGACAGTTGTAGGCGCTCCTTAGAAAGGAGGTGATCCAGCCGCACCTTCCGGTACGGCTACCTTGTTACGACTTAGTCCCAATCGCCGGTCCCACCTTCGACGGCTCCCCCCCAAAAGGGTTAGGCCACCGGCTTCGGGTGTTACCAACTTTCGTGACTTGACGGGCGGTGTGTACAAGGCCCGGGAACGTATTCACCGCAGCGTTGCTGATCTGCGATTACTAGCGACTCCGACTTCATGAGGTCGAGTTGCAGACCTCAATCCGAACTGAGACCGGCTTTTTGGGATTAGCTCCACCTCACAGCATCGCAACCCTTTGTACCGGCCATTGTAGCATGCGTGAAGCCCAAGACATAAGGGGCATGATGATTTGACGTCGTCCCCACCTTCCTCCGAGTTGACCCCGGCAGTCTCCCATGAGTCCCCGGCATAACCCGCTGGCAACATGGAACGAGGGTTGCGCTCGTTGCGGGACTTAACCCAACATCTCACGACACGAGCTGACGACAACCATGCACCACCTGTAAACCGGCCACAAGTGGCCGACACATCTCTGCGCCGTTCCGGTTCATGTCAAGCCTTGGTAAGGTTCTTCGCGTTGCATCGAATTAATCCGCATGCTCCGCCGCTTGTGCGGGCCCCCGTCAATTCCTTTGAGTTTTAGCCTTGCG
>NZ_CANLXP010000040.1 GCF_947495145.1 uncultured Arthrobacter sp. | reverse complement strand
GATCCCCTTGCGTGCTGTTTCTCGGGCGGGCCTAACGGTGAGATCTGAAGGATTCCAAGGGACTTCCCTTCCTGGCTCACGTTTGTGAGTGTTGCGGCTGGCCTTCGCTATGCACTCAGTGTATAGATTGAGGTGTGGACAATTCGCTGACCCTTTTAGGGCTTCTGAGTCGTGAGGCTAGCTATGGCTACGACCTGAAGCACTCCTACGACCGTTACTTCGGAGCTGGAAAGGTGCTGGCTTTCGGCCAGGTGTATTCGACCCTCGCCCGGATGGTCCGCGATGAGCTCATTCGTGCGTTGGGTGAGGAGGCCGGCGGAGGTCCTGATCGTAAGAAGTACGAGATCACGGTTGCTGGTCGGAGCAGGGTTCATGACTGGTTGTTCACTCCGGATGTTCCGTCGGAGCGCTTGCAGAGCAACCTGTTCGCGAAGACCGTCATCGCGTTGCTGATCGATGATGATGCCGACCGGCTGCTCGACGTACAGCGCAGCGAACATATAGCTCGCATGCGTGAACTGACTCGCGTGAAAAAGGACGCCGATCTGCCGCAGGTTTTGCTGTGCGACTACGGCCTCTTCCACATCGAAGCGGACCTTCGCTGGATCGATTTGACCAGCGCCCGACTCACCGAACTGAAGAAGGAGCTCCAGAGCGCATGAGCACTACGGACACAGCTGCACCGATCCTCAGCGCCCGTGGCCTGCAGCATTCTTTCGGGCCGACCGAGGCGTTACGGGGAATCGACCTCGACGTTCATGCCGGGGAGGTCCTTGCTATCATGGGGCCCTCGGGTTCCGGTAAGTCCACGCTGCTGCATTCTCTTGCCGGTGTTCTTGCTCCTGATAGCGGAACGGTGACCTACCAGCCCGCAGGAAAGCGCCGCATAGAGGTCAGTGCGCTCAACGAACCGGAACGCGCCCGGTTGCGGCTCACCGATTTCGGGTTCGTCTTTCAATTCGGGCAACTACTGCCGGAGCTTTCGGCCGCGGACAATGTCAGCATCCCGCTGCTCCTGGCCGGGACTCGACGCCAGGTAGCGCTCCGGAAGTCCGAGGACTTGCTGGAACGCCTCGGCCTGGGTGATGTTGGGGGAAAGCTGCCGGGAGAGCTGTCCGGCGGCCAGGCACAGCGGGTCGCCGTCGCGCGGGCGTTGGTGACCTCACCGACCGTACTTTTCGCCGATGAGCCTACCGGCTCGTTGGATTCCCTGGCCTCCGAGAACGTGCTGACTCTTATGCTCGACCTCGTTCGGGAAGCTGGAACGACAGTGGTGATCATCACCCATGATGCACGCACCGCAGCGTATGCCGATCGTGAAGTCATTGTCCGTGACGGAGCAATAGGCGCAGGTTACCGGGTGTCCGCGTGAATACCGGTTTGATACGACTCGCGGTGGTTGGCAGCCGGTCCTCCTACGGACGGCTCGCCGGGATCGCTGGAGGGGTCGCCGTTGGAGTGTGCCTGCTGTTGTTGCTCTGGGGTGGCGCGAACGGTCTGAGCGCCCGCGATGACCGCGGCGCCTGGTTACGTGAAACCGGCAGCCCGGCGGTAACCGTGTCCACTACGCCGGACGGCTCAACCGCTTCCGGGCCGGTAACACCGGTTCCGTTGACCTCCAGTACAGCGCTCATGAGGACAAATCCGGTCGAGGTGTTCCGAGACCAACTCATCAACCGGAGAGACTTTGCAGCCCTGAGCTCAACCACCGTCACCATTCCTGGGATCGGCGCACCCCCAAAACCGGGGCAATACTATGCCTCGCCGGCGTTGCAGGACCTGATCGAATCGAACCCCAATGATGAGCTTGGCGACCGGTTCGGGGACTTCGCCGGCATGATTGACGATTCCGCGCTGCCTGGACCGGATTCTCTGGTCGTCATCACCGGAGCCACGGAAACCGAACTCCGCGAAAGCGGCAGAGCTTCGCTGGTTTCAAGTTTCACGACCAACCCCTACGGCGGTCGCGCGGCCGCTTACAGCTCGGTGATATTGATCGGAGCAGTCGCTGTGTTCTTCCCGGTGCTGCTGCTAATCAGCATCGTCACGGGTTTGGGTGCCGCTGAGCGCAGGGAACGGTTCGCGACCCTGCGTCTGATCGGCGCGTCGCCGCGAACCGTTGCCGGGATCGCGGCGGTTGAAACAACGGTACCCAGCGTCCTCGGCGCGGTACTTGGCGTGGTGATGGCCGCGGCGCTGAGACCGGCAGCGGCACAGATCTCAGTCAATGGCACCAGGATGTTCACCGAGGACCTGAGTACCAGTTGGGTAGCCAACATCGCAGTCGTCGTCATAGTGGTCACGGCGTCGGCATTGGCAGCAGCCCATCGCACAGCGTGTGCCGGGATCGGCCCTCTGAGGGTGACACGGGCCGTGCTAGAGAAGGTACCCACCATGTGGCGGGCGGCGCCGCTGCTGGCAGGTCTTGCTGCCATGGCCACAGCCGTTGTTCTAATCCGGGTGCTGGAATTTCGCTTGCCGTGGCTGGAATCACCGCTGATGATCGGTGGATTCCTACTCATCCTCATCGGCATCGTCCTCATCGGCCCGTGGCTAACAAAGCTGGTAAGCCAGATCGCTCTTCGACGGGCGCGAAGCGCTGCGGCCGTCATCGCGGCCAGCCGGATCACCAGGACACCTGTGGCAACATTCCGTTCGGTCTCAGGACTCGTCATCGCTGTCTTCGTAGTATCCGTCTTTGCCGGGGCATCCAGCATCATCGAATCCCCACAAGCCGCGTCCCGGCAGGCCGGTCTACTGCAACCGAGCAGCATTCACGCCACTCTCACCGACGCAGCCGCGGAGACAAAGGTGCAAGAAACCATAAAGCATATCGAGGACATGCCAGGGGTTCAGAGCACCACCATCGGCTACGGCCCTGCAGCGCTGTCGACCGAAGGAGCTGGACCCGAAATTTATCTGCGATCCGCAGATGCCGTCGCTCTGGGATTCGAGAATGTCCCAGGAGCTGAGACCGTCAGTGTTCAAACGTCGTTCCTGCAACCCTGGTCCACGCAGCCACAGACACTTACCTCTGCTCCAGCCGGAGCACTCGAAAAATCCGTACCAGTGGTCATCATCGTTGGCACGAATAATAGCCTCGATGCGATGGATCGAGTCCGAACAGCGCTCAACACCTCGGGTATCACCGCCATGCCAGCCACTTCCCCTTCGGATCTCGAACTGCAGTCATCAACACGTCTCATCCACGGGCTGGCCGGGCTCGCTTATCTCGGAATGTTCGTGGCAATCGCAATCGCTGGTCTGTCACTCGCAGTAGCCACGGCTTCAGCCATTCTGGATCGGAAGAGAGCCCTTGGCCTGATGCGGCTAATGGGCATGCCAACGTCGGTCTTACGCCGAATCATCACACGAGAAGCAGCGGTCCCGCTCCTGAGCGTGCTCCTCCTATCAATCAGCCTCGGGTTCCTCGTCGCGTGGCTGATGGTCACGTCCATCAATGACGCCTATCAACTGACGTGGCCGGGAGCGGACTACTTCGCAGCACTGGGCCTGAGCCTGCTCCTAGCCTTCGGCGCAGTAGCTGCAACATTCGGTCTCGTCCGAAACAACACAGCCATCACCGCCACACGCTTCGAATAACCGACCTTCCCAGCACTTCCCAAGCA
>NZ_CANLXP010000039.1 GCF_947495145.1 uncultured Arthrobacter sp. | reverse complement strand
TGATTGTGTCAACTAGTTCTGGCCCCGGCAGGACGGCGTGAACTGGCCCCAGCTGAGTGGGATGGAAGAGTGCTCGTGGTCCTGTGTTTATGCGTGGCTGGTGATGTTCGCTGGAATTAGGCGGGGTAGGGCTTTGACGTAGGTGACCATGCCGATGAGTTCGACGAGCGTTTGCGTGACGATCACCAGTGCTACCAGGGCTAGGGGTTCCGGTAGTGCCAGGGCCAGTGGGAGAACGACGAGGGAGTTCCTGGTCGCGCCGCTAAAGACCAGGGCGGTTGTGCTAGCCGCATCAAGACGAGCGATCCGTGCGGCGAGCATCCCGACGGGGACCATGATGACCAGGAAAACGATGTAGATCGGTATGACCGCGAGCAAAGAGCGTAGTTCCTGCCCGACGCCGACGATCTGGGAGCCGATCACGATCGCGAGGGTGGCCATCATGAGAGGAACCATGAGATTCTGCATCAGGTCCATCAGGTGACGAACTGCCAGGGCACGGCCTGCCCACCGCTGGGTTAGCGCGGCTGCCACCAGGGGGATGATGATCAGCACGACGAGGGCTTCGATGAAGGGCCCGGGCTCAATGGCTGAGACCAGATCCGGGCCGATGAAAATCAGCAGGTAGAGCGGTAGTAACAACATTTGGGTGAGCATCAGCAGTGGTGCGGCCGCGAGGAGGCGATCGCTGGATCCACCGGCTAGGCCGGAGAACACGATGACGTAGTCGATGCAGGGTGTGAGCAGGACCATCATCACCCCGATGAGGAGGGCCTGATCGTCGGCGACGAAACGGGATAGGCCGAAGACGACGACGGGCACGATGAGGAAGTTCAGGACCATGACGGTGGCCATGAACCGCCCGTCACGCAGGGCTTGACCAATTTTCGCGAAGGGTATTCCGAGGAACGTGGCGAACAGCAGCAGGCCCAGTACTGGATTGATCGATAATTCCAGTGGTTCAGCGGCTGCTGGGATCAGCCAACCGAAGAGGCCACCGGCGACGATGGCTGTGAGGTAAAGGGGAATTTGGTGCCGTTCCATGCCCTCCACGAGGCGTGCTGTGTTCACAGTCCCAGCCTAGAGGCTGTATCTCCACTGCTGATGGGCCCCCGATCTCTACCTGTTCTTCATGACGGCGGGGTTGGGTCAGTGGGTTAAATATTGGTTGCGGGTGTGGGCGAGACGGTAGGAGTCGGTGCCTGTTTCGATGATGTTCCCGCCGAAGGTGAGCCGGTCGACGATCGCTGCGCAGAGCCTGGGGTCGGTGAAGGTTTTTGTCCACCCGGAGAAGGATTCATTGGAAGCGATTGCCACGGAGTTCTTTTCCTCGCGTTCGGTGAGGACCTGGAAAAGTAGCTCAGCACCGCGGCGGTCGAGTTCCATATATCCGAGTTCATCGATGCAGAGCAGGTCGACCCGTCCGTAGCGGGCGATGGTGCGGGCCAGGATCTTTTCGTCGGCGGCTTCGACGAGTTCGTTCACGAGCCGGGTGGCGAGGGTGTATTTCACCCGGTATCCCTTCTCCGCGGCTGCGGTACCCAATCCAATGAGCAGATGCGATTTGCCGGTCCCTGAATCCCCGATCAGGCAGAGGGGCTGGCTTTTGCGGATCCAGTCCCCGGTGGCCAGGGAGTTGATCGTGGCCGGGTTGATGTTGGGGTTCGCCTCGTAGTCGAAGTCACCTAACCATTTATCCCGTGGGAAGCCGGCGGCTTTGACCCGTCGGACGGAGCGCCGGCGGTCCCTGTCGTCACACTCGGCCAGGAGCAGTTCGGCCAGGAATCCCTGATAGGAGAGTTGTTCCTTGTTCGCTGTGGTGATTGCTTCTTCCACGACTGCCCGGATCGTGGGTAAGCGCAGTTGCCGGCACGCTTGGTCGACGGCGGCGACAGCGGCTTCCTCCGTGAGGCCGCTGCGCCGGCGCAATGATTGGGAAACACCAGGAACAGTGATGGGCGACGCGGTGGGGGTCATGAGATTTGCTCTCTGGATGGTGTTGTGGTGGCTATCGGTGGCTTGAGTTTCAGGAGCTGGTCATATGCGGCCACGGATGGAAGGCTCCGGTTGTCCGCTGGCAGGCCTGCAATGACTGCGGCGGGATCGGCGAGCCGGCGTTGGGTGAGACTGACAACTCGCGGCCCGACAGGAACGGATGGAACGGGTGGATGACAATCGGGGTGGCCCCGCCGGGCCGCGGCTATCCGTGCTTCGACTGCCACCACATCAGCGGTGACCGCGCCCACTGTCAGGGCGGCGGTGAGTCCGGCGACGACGTCGTTGGTGTCCATGGAGCGGTGCAGTAGCAGGACGTCGATGAGTTCGCGGGTGCCTGCTGCGTCTCCGTCGGTCTTGCGGGCGGCGGCCCAGAAGGCTTCGTGGGCGTTGGTGAAGGTCCCTGCAGCGCGGGCTCGGGCAAGAGCAGTGGAGCCGGGCAACGCGCCGGGCTTGGTTTTCAGCACCTCCAGGTAATGATCCAGGTCAACGCTTTGCCCGCCCGTGGCGACGACCCGGGGATGGACCGCGATCAAGGATCGGCCCTCGAAGACCGCCAGCTCCGAAGCCCGCAACGAGACTCGCACTTTCCGGTTGATGAACCGGGCCGGGACGGAGTATTTCGCCATTCGCACCGTGATCATCGAGGAACGATCCACCCGCGGGGTGAGTACCAGCCCGGGATCGAACACTTCGGCCGGCAACGAAGAGAGCAGCGGCTTCTCGGTGAGGAAGTCGGCGCCGACGGTGCGCAGCCGGTTGCTGATCCTGCGCTGATCATCAGCCTCATCCCATGCCTTGATCTTCTCGTTGAGTTCGGCCAATGATCTAACGACCGGCATGGGGCTCAGATGGTTGCGGCGGAAGCGGCCGACTTCGCCCTCCACTCCACCTTTCTCGTGAGCACCCTCGATCCCGGGCTGGCAGTAAAAGGCGTCGAAGCCGTAATGGGAGCGGAACAATGCCCACCGGTCGTTCTCCACCCGGTTCCGTCCCTTCCCGTAGAGGACGCTTTTGATGGCGCTGGTGAGGTTGTCATACCGGATATGCCGGGTCGGAATCCCACCGATCGTGCTGAACGCTTCGATATGGCCCTCAAGGAACGCCTCCTGACCGCAGGACGGGTAGACCCGGTGAACAGCCTTCCCCGAGTGCGAGAGGCGGAAGACGAAGAGCTGGCACTTGGTTTTCACCCCGTTCAGGATCACCCACACATCACCGAAGTCCACTTCCGCTTCAGCACCAGGTGCATGGTCCTGCGGAACGAACACCTCACGGTGCCGGCCCGCCTCAGCATCAATCTCGGCTCGGCGGGCACGCACGTAATCACGGACCGTGGAATACGACACCTCATTCAGACCATGTTCATCGACCAGACGGGCAAGAACCCGCCGGGCGGTATGACGCTGCTTCCGCGGAGCCGACACATCCCCCAGCAGCATCGCATCAATCAATGGCTTGAAGGGTTCCAGCTTCGGGGAAACCCGCACCGGGGTCTTCCGTTCAGGAGGCTCCGCTGACTCCAACGCCGCCCGGACCGTACGGCGATGCACCCCATAACGGAACGCCAACGCGCGGATCGATAAACCCTCCACCCGGGCGTCCCTACGAATCGCTGCGAAAACCTCCACGCGTGCCCTCATCCTTGCCCTCCACCATTGGAAACAAACAGATGATTCCAACGCTGGGGTGGGGCCAACTCAAACCGTCACAAGAAGCCCGGCGAGTCGACAAGTGGGGCCACTTCAAACCGTCACACCGGGGCCACTCCAACCTGCCACAGCCA
>NZ_CANLXP010000038.1 GCF_947495145.1 uncultured Arthrobacter sp. | reverse complement strand
ACACGGTGACCGCGCCCCGTTGCGGGGCGGTGCCGGGTCACCGGCGGGCGTTACACCACTCTAAGGGGCACTACTTCACGGCGATACTTCTGGCCAGCCTCTGTATCAGTATCGCTGGCTGTAGTTCCTCCCCGATTGCAGCACTTGAGGCCGATCAGACAGCCCAAGACGAGTTCCCCGAGTCATTATCAGCAGAGGTTTTCGGGATCGATCCCGACTCGGTGCGGTTCGCTGCCACTAAGGAGGGCATCGATTTCTACTTGGCGCAGCAGGGCACTCCAAACGGTGAGCGGGGTGTCTGCGTAGTGATCAACGTTATTGAAGACCCAGAGCGTGCTACCGCCGCCTGCAGTGGATCTGTGTCGAGCGTGCAACCGCTAACCGCTGGCATGACTGGATATGCCGACGCCGAAGTTGTCACGGACGACTTCGACACCTCGGATTTAGTTCAGGAAGGCTGGGAACAGGTTCACAGCAACCTATTGGTGCAATTACCGTGAAGTTAGCTCAACAAGCGCATCGGTCTCGCTGGCGCTCACCGTTTGAGAGGACGTGCACCCCTCCATGCAGATGTTCGCTGAGGGATCCCGTTTTCTGACAGAACCAGAGCCGCCGCGCTATGGCGCCGAATATAATGAGCCTTATCACGAAGGCGTAAGGAGTTCAGATGAGGCACCGATTTTCCGTGGTTGGCCTCCTGCTTGTTGCTCTCGCCTTGTGCGCATGTGAGGGAGGATCGAGCGACGCCGCTGAGATTCTGGACTACGCCGAAGGAGCCGGTCCGAATGAGCTCATTCTGACCGTTGCGTCGGGACTCGCTGATACCGAAGGGGCCGCCGAGGTAATCAGCCAGGACGAGGACGCCATTGTGGTGAAAGCAACCATCAGGAAGCCAACCGCACCGGTGGAGGATGTCAGGATCTTCATTCAGATTCCCGTTTCCTTAAAGCAGCCTGTCGGCGATCGGGAAGTTGTGGATGTAGACGGCAGAGAAATACCTCGAAAGTAGGACGCTCCGCCATCTGCTGCCCCGCGAGGGTAACTGCATCCCCATGAAGCCCGGCGGCGATTCCTCCTCCACTCTCCAACCGATCCTGCACCGAAAAATGGCCCGGTGGAGGATCACCTGCGTGGGTTTCGCTTCTGCAGCGCTCTCGCATAGGCGGGGTCAGATCGAATCCAGATAATCACTCCAACGATAATCAGAACGGCGGCTAGCAGACTCACCGGTACAGCTAAGTTGTTGCCGAGCAGTCCCATTAGGACAGGCAGAACCACGGCCAGCACAGCAAGAGCGAAAAGCGCCTTGGCCAACCGCTTCATCTTGCGCTGTCGTACCAGGGCAGGTTCGAGGATGTCGTCCATGAGCTCAACTATGTCGCTCTTGCACCGTGATGAGAATACGACGTGCGTCGGTGCCAGCCATGTGACGCGGTGAGGGAGATCCCGCTCAAGAACATCAGTCCAGCGGTGAAATGACTTATTTAACAGATGCGCCGTTTTCGTATACGACAGTCGCCTCGTAGCTGACTGTGGGCTCGCTGGTCTTGACCTCTATCGATTCTTGCCCAGGCGTTAGCGGGAGGGATGAGAAGGCGGCGGTAACTGCGCCCTCGCCGCAAGTAACTTCCGCGTCACCTGGTAAGTGGATGGTGCCGGAACTGAGGCAGGTCAGTTCCACGCGGATGTGTGTAGCCTCCTCTGGCGGTGCGCCTAGTTCGATTGTGTGCGTACCGGTGTAAGTGCCGGAAACGGCGTTCCCGAGGGGCGTAGAAGTTTGAGTCGTTGAACTAGTCGGCGGCGGGTCTTCAGCCGCCGGCTCCCCTTGGGCAGTGCATCCTGCGAGTAGAACAGCCGCAAAGAGAGCCGATAGTGCCAGACCGAACGAACGTCGTTGTGCCATCTCTCGAACCTACCAAGCAGGCATAATCTTTTATCCGAATAGAGAATTCGTTATCAGAGCGTTGTTCCAGAACCTACGGGAGATGCACTAGGCCGGCCCTAGAAAGGCGAACGGTCAGGGATACCCCTATGCAGATACTCGTGGGCGCTCTAACGTCAGACAATGAAGAACCGGAAGACCGTAATAACGGTGGCGGCTATATTCGCAGCAATAGCCGGCATTTTAGGAGCAAGCCTCTTCCTAGGTTTGGACTCCGGAACCGCTCTGATTGGAATCGGATGCGCACTGGGAGCCTATCTGGGGGTCAGCTGGGGAAACAAGCAAGCGAAGAAGACGGACGCCTACCGCGAACAGTGGCTGAACAAGCGAAAGAACCCCTCGTCGAAGGTGGCCCCTGATAACCAAGCCCCCACTCAGCTCGCGGATCCTTCGGAGAATACAGGGAAGTAGTCAGAACGCGGTGAGGGATCGATCTACTCACCGCCCGCCGATTCACTCGCGCTCGATTAATTGGCCTTCCGCATCCACCAAATCACGGTCGCCAAGAGGTGCATCTAGGGAGATCGGAATCTTCACATGCACTCGGACATCTTCAACCGGGTAAGGCGGACGATCAACAGCAGCACGGACAACGACCTGATCTTCGCTCTGACTGACAACAGAAGCGATTCCTTCACCATCGGCTGGGCGTGCTGCAACTATGAGCACCAACTCCGTCGAATCCGCGCCGTCAGCGAAGGCGATGATTTCAGCGGATTCGGGATTGTCCGTAGGCGAACACGAGTACAAGGCGCCGGATAGTAGAAGAACAATCAGCGCGGCAACGTACTTCATCTTGTCCTCCGACGAACATGCTTGTGATGCGAGTCGCTTGCCTTTTGATCATGCTACGCCTGGTGGGTGCGGACGCCTTCTGGCAGGACCCGGCGTTATGCAAAGGCGCCCGGTAAGGGATCGGTTCTCGACTGCGGGTGTAGATGTAAGGATGAGCTGATGACACTCCTTCAGAGGTGCTTCTCGGTGGGCCTCGCGGGAGACGTCTGTGTTTGGAGCTCGTGATGGAGCTGGATCTTGAAATCAGGCAGAGTGCTTTCCGGTTGGCGCACAGCCTCGATCCGGCAAGTGGAACTGATCCGATGAGCGTCCTCATTAGGATCAGCTCATGAGCGAGCAGGAATGATCATGTGTCAACGAACGGAAAGTTCCACAAGATGACGACATTCGACTGGATCCTGACAGCCGTCGCAGGCTTGCTAGTAGTGCTCGCCTTCGTACTGCTCGTCATGACGACCATTCCGCCAAACGACACACCATACAGACGACACCGATTGCAGGGAGGCGCCCTGGCGCTGGTCGCCCTCATCGGACTACTTATCGTGCTCGTCGTCGAATAAATGGCTCAAACGATTGCAAGGAAGCAGGTTGGCCGTCCGGCCCGGATGCCACTTCCCGGAAGCGTGCGGTGAGGGATCGTCCGTTGGCTAGGAAAAGTGCTTTGCATAGTCGGTCCCGCAGAGCATCCAGCAGCTGGGCCTCCTAAACGACAACTCACTTATCGTGGGCTGAGTCGGCTACTTCTTTGGCCTTCACTCGCTTGTAGTGACGGTAGGCCGGGACTAGGGCTATTGATGAGAGAAGAGCCGTGAAGGGGACATATGACTCGACACCTTGTGTGAGCGTCCAGATATAAAGACCCCAAAACAGTAGTGATAGCACTACAACAAACCACAACCCACCTCGTGCCATGCCAGAGGTGACCAGCGGTTCCCACCGTTTGCCGGAAGGTGCTGCCATCGATTTCTCCTGATCAGGTCGCGACGTCGCTCACTCCGACTAGCTCCTGCACCCAACTTAGCAGCGGCGGTCGATCGACCGCCGAACCGGGGCCGTCCCGAATCATCTCGTTCCTTCTCAATGAGCGCCGAGGGATCTCGTTCAGTGACTGCCTACAGCAGAGCGCCAGCGGCGAGAGTGATCACGAACGCAAGAAGGGCGACTGACACAACGTAAATCCACCACGGTTTCGATCCGACTGGGCGGCGTTGTTGGCTTTGGGCGGACTGAGTAATACCAATGAAGTCCGTCACCCGACGCACTCTTCCTGGCTTTTCGCTCATGTGGACAGGCTACTTCAGACAGTGACTGCCGTTGATTGTCGGCCCCTCAATTTTTATCAGGCCCTTATCGACTCGCCCGAGAAAGAGCGGTGGGGATGGATGCGTATGCATCCCATGGTCAGATAGATGGAATGAGCGGACCTGCATGGCCGGCAACGAGTTTCCAGGTTTCCTCGTAGACCCAGACTTGAGTCATGGGCATACGGTATTGGTTCCGTCCGTCGCTGCTCGACACATCGTCCTTCACGATGCAAGTAAGTACAGCCGCCGTACCCAACATCGTTATCTCCGGCTCTTGAAGGGTCTGAGCGTGCCAAGTGTTTTTGCCCTCAACGTTGGATGCAAGGTAGGTATCGCGGTCAAAGTGATCGCCTGTGTGCGAGGTCCATCGAAACTGCGGGTGTAGAAAAAGGCGTAGCTGCTCACCGTCGCCCCTTCTCAGAGCGTCGGCTCGCGCTAGGGCTGCGTCCAATACTTCCTGATTGAGCATGCACTCAGTGTGTCAGCCAAGAGGCACCTACGAAACGGCTAATGGTGCCCGGTGGAGGATCAGCTTGCGCGGCCACTAGGTATGCTTCCCCTCCAACTTCGCTGATCTGCTTAGCTCACCGTGTTCGGACTGCAGGCTGCGCGCCCATTGGCCTAACAGTCGTAGGCAGATAGGGTTCGAAGACCTGACCCTGACCGAGGAGGAGCAATGACCGTCTTCTGGCCGGGGGCCATAATCGGACCGCTACTCATTGCTATCTGTGTAATTGGCTACATCAAGCGCGACAAACTCAGTGAAACCGTCGGAGGAACGACGTCTCAGATCCTCGGCGAGAAGACTGCCGAGAAGTTGGACGGGAGCCACGAACAGAGGACGACGAATCTGATGCTTTCCCTTTTTGGGGGCATGGCTATGGGATTCGCCATCTTCATTTTTTCCGTGACCGGCGTCATGCGTTAACTGGATCGGAAGGCTCGAATGTTCCCGGTTATCTTGGTCCTGTTCCTGATCGGCTTTTGCTTCGGAGCACTTGCTCTTCTTCAAGCAGTCAGGCGCCCGAAAGATAATCCGCCTTCTAGAAGTCTGGCTCTGGGATACTCAACTATCGGCATGTTGTGTTTCATTGCTGCCGGGGTAGTCATGTTCATGTCTGCGCGTGACTGAAGCAGAACCCTGGGAATCGCCTGCACATAGCTCTCTCGTCGGTGTGTGGCCAGCCCACGCGCTTCTTCGTCGCCTCCTGAGATGTATGTGGTCTCTTTTAGACCTGGTGGGCACGGTGGAGGACCCCCGATACGGCTGTACTGGTCAGTCCTTCAAGCCTGGCACGACGAAGAAATTAACTCCCTATGGTCCGATGAAGAATCCTCAAGGACCCTTTCTTAGGCGAGTCGAAAAACTGCGGCGCTAGGCTATCCCCATGAGAGAGCCCGGCAAGATCGGAGCGTTGACGTCGAAACAGGCGCTGCTACTGACCGTCCTCTTTGCGGCGTTGGGTGTGGGCATATTTGTCCTGCGTACAGTTGTACTAAGTGAACCGTCGATTGTGAGTCTTGCCGTAGCGTCAGGGGCCTTACTCCCCGCCTTACTCATGCTGGTCGTTTGGCTGGTAACCAAGCGCTGCACCGAATGAAACTACCTTGTCGGCCCTTGAGACCGTAAGGCATTCCCTGCAACCCTCCCAGCCCGTTGGCCCCGCCCGAGAAAGCGTGGGGTGAGGGATCCGTGGGGAGTTCCAGCTGTGCTCGACAAGCTGGCCTACTTATTGGCTTAACACGCTGGGTGGTTCAGGATGTGAGCATCAAGCTATCAACACGAGCCATTCCACCGGTGTTGGGAGCCGCAAGCCGAGGAACGGAACAATGGGCGGAATCGAGGAACTCATGGCGGAGTCCAACGAACGTTGGACTAAAGCAACCAGGAGAGCCCAAGGGTTAGCGGACAAAGGACTGGGCGCCGCTGTGAAGGCCTACTACACGCGATTCTGGTTAGTGGGCGTGATCGTGCTGATATCGATTGGCTCCTTGGTGGCGGCTCTAGCATTTGGGGCCTCCGCCGGCGACTGGCCGTCGTACCTGGCCTTCGGCTTTATGCTCGCGGGGCTAGGCACCATGATCGGTGGCCTGATCTACAACTCGAAGAGAGTAGTGCCGGCAGCCGAATACGGAAGGGTCGACGTGACCCTTTCGCTGACGAGCGAGGAACGAAAGCATATCCGCCAACAGATAGCAGGAAAGGCAATCGTCATTCCGGAGCATCTCGCGGTGACGCGCGGCGCGGCCGTGCAGATCCGAAAGTCCCTCGCAACGCAGCTGTTGATAGTCCCGTTCTACCCCTTAATCTTCATTCCTCAAGCTATTGACGGAGCCGGACAGATCGGCCCTCTCGACTGGATCTTCGTAGGTCTGACCTTTTTCCTCCTTATTGGGATCGTATTTCTCGTACGGGATTTCCGCCGTTCGGGTCAGTTCCTCACACGCACTGCTCATCAGAGTTGAAGGGGGCGATAGCAGGAAGGCCGCTGTCTCGTTGCTCGGACGAAGAGACAGAACAGGAATAGGGCATTGCAACCTGCGCGGTAAGGGATCGGAATGCTGCCACTGGGGTACTTCACATTGACGGAGGGGACTACATTGTGCCGACTCATGGCGATTGGACCGCGTTAGGCTTCAGTACGGACCACGCTCATGGAAGCGAGACGATATGACCACGAAAAGTTCGAAGGTCCTGCACCTTCTCTGCAGTTCCCTACTGGTGATCGGTTTCCTTGGAGTCGGTATCGGAAGTTGGGCTCTCATGAATGACTCAGGGGAGGGCGGTGTAAACATCGGTGCCGGATTTGCCTGGCTTCTCGGGTACGCAGCTGGAGGGCTGGGCTTGGTGTTCGGCGCCGCCGCACTGGTCGCCTACAGGCTTGCACGTCGTCAGGGACAGCTGCACATCTAACGCACGGTTCGGGATCGCTATTCTCTTATGCCTGTTTTCACAGGAGAATCACCCTGAGAGGGCGTACGTGAGGAATATGAGGATTTCCGTGTCATTCACGTCCCTCTAGTTACTTGGCGGATGGCTACAGAACGGCGTGTCATGTTTCCCAAACGAGGGCAGGTCTGGACATACCGCGAACGTGGCAGGTTTATCAGCCTGATCTGGGTAATCCCGGTCGTGTTTTTCCTCGCCGCAGGCCTCTACTTCGCATTCGCTGAATCCCAATGGTTACTACTCATCATCGCACTACTGATGGTCGGGTTCCTTGGGCTGTTCTTCTTCAGCTCAGAACGCAAACACCGCGGCGAGCCGTAGGAGCGGATTCCCTCCCGCACAGGATCGAGTGGATGCACGGACTGGGACCCGCTGGACACCTGTTAACTCGGACGCGGGCGAGCAGGGGTCTATCCTGCACGGTGATGGATCGCTATTTCTAGTGCTTGGGAAGTGCTGGGAAGGTCGGTTATTCGAAGCGTGTGGCGGTGATGGCTGTGTTGTTTCGGACGAGACCGAA
>NZ_CANLXP010000037.1 GCF_947495145.1 uncultured Arthrobacter sp. | reverse complement strand
CCCCAGCCACCCGGCTGAACCAGCTGCTCACAGCGGCATGAACCCCAGCGTTGCCCCCACTACTTGACTTCGCCCCCGTCAGAAGGGGCGTGTCCTGCCAACTCACTGGCTATCTCATGGCGAAGGTAACTTCCGTGAAGCCGCCCGGCAGCACGACAACCTTGCCCGCGCGGGAAAGGCCCTCGGACTCAGGCACCACAACCGCCTGACCATTGGCGTCGAAAGCCTGCTGCACAAGTGTTGCCCCTGCGGGGATGTCCACAGCGAACTGCTGCTTCTTTTCAGCCGCACTCACGTACACGGTTGACTGGCCGGCCGAGCCGTCGACCGTCACGGAGGAGACAAGCGGTTGGACCAGCAGAGCATCAATCGAGGCGGCACCCCTGACCTGCGCTTCGACGAACCCGTCCTTCGGTTTCAGCCCTTTCTCCAGTGTGAACGGCTGCAGCAGGCCTGGAGCATCGGTGATGCCTTGCTCACCTGCGCCGCCGTTCGGTGTGATTCCGAGCGCTCGCTTGGCTGACCACGCCGTCTCACCGGACGGTTCAATGACGCGATTCACGATGGGGTAGACGTTTCGCTCTGCGCCCACGCCGGGTACAGGCACTCGAAGACTGGCTCCGTCATCGAGCTGCACGTACGCGCCGCCCGACCAGTTCGCCTCGCCGGTCCAGGCCGACGACGGCGTCACCACAGTTCCGCTGCCGGTTACCAATCCGGTCTCCGCTTCGACCACGGTCAACCCGTTGGTGGCTACGGTCTCATTTATGCCGAGTGCCTTGGCCTTCAGCTCGGAATTCGCGTCCAGCACGAGCATCGACAGTAACGCGTGAATGGTGGACTCCGCGCCGGAATTCCGGTTCACCGACCCGTCCGCCTGGATGCCGTCAATCGTCGTGCCGGTTGCCGGGTTGTAGGCGGGTTCACCGCTGCGGTTGGCACCGAAATACCAGCCGCCGACGACGGCCGCCAGTTCATGGAGTCCCTCGGCACCGGTCGCTTCGGCGGTGGACACTAGGCTCTGCAGCCGGGAGTCGACGCCGTAGGCGATCTGCACCTTCTCGGACGGCGTAGGGGTCCAGGCATTGTCCGGACCACCCGCTGCCAACAGTTGCGGCGTGAACCGCGCGGAATCCTTCACTGCGGCGTCAGCCAGATCCTCGCGTCCGAGCACCATGGACGCCTCAGCCACCGCGGCGGGTGCCATGCCGCCCCACGCGTGCCAGAACGTCTGGGACTTCGTCCAGGGCAGGATCGCACCGTATGGCCAGGCCCGGGTGTCCCCGGAGGACATCTCGGCGATTCCCTCGCTGAGCTGGGTCAGGGCGGTCCGGGCGACGTCGTCGGTCGGCTCAGATTCGACGTACGCGGACAGCCCAAGAACAGCTTCCGCCGAGGAGTCCGCGCCATATGCATTGAGCCAGGCGGGCACGCGCACACCGTCGGCCACTTCATACTCGCCGTAGCGGCCTAGCGACTGCCGGTTCATGGCTTCAAGCGAAAGGTGCAGCCGGTCCTGCAGGAACCGGGCAAACTCAGGGTCAGCCTCCTCGAACGCGGCGTAACCCTCGCCCAGCGCCCACACCGTCCGCGCCAGCCAGTACGATTCCGCTGAGTCGCTCGGATCCGGCAGCTCAATGGGGATGGCGCTTGGATTCAGCTCGCCGTCGGGCTGCTGCCACAGCACCACGTTGCCGGCGTTCGGACCGGTGGTCGTCTGCAGATAGGCCAGCGAGCGCAGCGTCTGGAAGGCATGTTCACGGCTTGTTTCGTCGCCGGTCTGCTGCCAGTGGCGCAGATAGACGATCGCAGCACGCGAAATATCGTCGGCGTTGTACGCTCCCTGGCTCCAGTGCCCCGTCTCGGGGTCCTCAGTTCCGCCGCCTACGCGGTCGTAGCTGCCGTCGTCGTTCCTGTCCGCGTACGTCCACGGCGCGAGCGCCGGCGCCTCGCCGCCGTAAGTGCTGTGCCCTTCGATTTCACGAACTGCAACCTCCTCCAGCAGGAAGTTCAGGTGCGCAAGGTTGGTGAGCGGCTGGTCGATACTCACTACTGCCGGCACAGCAGCCGGCACGACGACCGCGGGCGCCAGGCTCGGCGCGGGCGCCGCCTGTGCCGTCGCAAGAGACGTTCCGACGAACGCAAGTGCCACCCCTGCCACAACCATCGGTTTGGCAGTACACACCCCTTCAGCACGGCCTCTAGCGGCGTGTCCTGCGAACTCACCGCTCATGCTGAGGCACCCGTCCGGTCCAGGCGGGCAACGCCGATTTTTGAGTCCGCCATGCCGTAGAACACGAACAGCTGCCCGTCGATCTCCTCGATCGCGGTCGGGAAGACGACATTGGGGACGATGCCCGACTTCTCGTCCTCGGTCTCCGGCGCGAGGAGCGGTTCACTGCTTCGGGCGATGACCTTCGACGGGTCATCGGCGTCGAGGATCATTGCGGCGGCCGTGTAGTGGACCTTCTGCTGATGATCGAACGCCGACTTCTCGAGCGCCCCCGCCACCCCGTGGTGGATGAGCAGCCAGCCCTCTTCGACCCGGATGGGTGCCGGGCCTCCACCGATCTTGAGTTCCTCGAAGTCGAACTCGCTGAGTGCGATGAGCCGGTGCTTGCCCATGTGTACGAGGTTGCGCAGGTCCCGCTGCACTTCCTCGACCGGCACATAGGAGATCCAGATCCCCGGACGGTTGTCGGTGACTCCGGCGGGCAGGTGCTCGCCTTCGCCCTCACGGATCCAGCCGAGGTCCCACATGGGGCGGTGGAGCATGGCGTAGGAGGGGACGCCGTCGGGATCATTCACCGGTTCGGGGAAGAACACGGCGTCCTTGTTGGGGAAAAGGTTGAGGTCCATCGAGAGGGAGGCCTCGTACTCGAAGAAGCACGGGCCGAGCCGATCCCAGGTCCGCAAGTCCTCGGAATGAGCGAACGCCAGCCGGGGGCCCATGGGTCCGTAGGCGACATAGGTCATGAGGTGCTTCCCGAGCGAGGGCACCCAGGTGGTGCGCGGGTCCTCGGTGCCGGAGTTGTTTGTGCCGCGTTCCCAGCCCTCGTCGGGGCCGAGGACAACACCCATGCGTTCGACGCCGGTGGGAACCCCGTTCTCGATAATCACCTTGGCGAGTCCCACACGTGAGACGTTCCCGGTGGCTACGAGGCGTGGCAGGAGGTATAGCTCACCGTCGGGACCGCGCCCGCTCGCCGGGTTGAGTACGCCTTCGGCCTCGAAGTCGTTGCCCTCTTCCGGAGTCATGATGACGCCGGCACGGGTGAGCGTGTAGGGCACAGTCGGGAGGAGTGTTTTCTGCGAAGAAGTTTGGGAAGTCATAAGCCTTAGCCCTTTGCGCTAGATCCGATATTGGTCGAGATGAATTGGCGTTGGAAGAGAATGAACAGTCCGACGGCGGGAGCTGCCAGCACGCAGGCACCGGCAAGGATTGCGCCGAACGGGTTGGCTGCGGTTGCCGCAACATTGGAGATGTAATTGGCCAGCGACACGGCAAGCGGCTGGTAGGCCGCGTCCTTGGTGACCAGGAATGGCCAGAGGAATTCGTTCCAGGGCCCGATGAAGGTCAGCAGGATCGCGGTAACGATCGCCGGCCGCACCAACGGGATGGCGATCTGCGTGAGGATACGCATTTCACTGGCACCGTCGATACGCGCCGCCTCAAACAGCGAAGCCGGTAACTGCAGGAAGTACTGCCGGAACACGAATACCGCTGTTGAGTTGATTGCGAACGGGAGGGTCATCCCGAGGTACGAGTCCGCGAGTCCGTAGTCCCGGACAATCAGCACGTAGAGCGGGATGAGGAGCAGTTGGAACGGCACCATCTGGACCAGGAGCATCAGCGCGAACACCATGCCTCGGCCGCGGAAGTGCATCTGCGCAAGCGCGTAGCCAACGGGAATTCCGAAGATCACGGTGCACAGGATCACGCCGCCGGTGAAAATCCCGGAGTTGATCAGTCCACGGAACAGGTTGATCGACTCATTGATCAACACATAGTTCTGCCCGGTGATATTGCCGACGGTCGGGAAGGCACCGGTAATCGAGGTATCCGGCTCCGTCTGGAGTGAACCGATCAGCATGTAGTAGAAGGGAAACAGGAAGACGAAGGCGCCAAGTGCGAGCAGGATGAAGCTGAGCGGCTTGAGACCGCCCTTCCCCTTTTTCCTCCGTGACGTGCGCGGTGGGGGCGCTGGCGCGCCGGCTGGCGTCGTCGTCGTCGTTTTGGTCATAGTGTGCTGGAAGTCCTTGGCCATGTCAGTCCTCTTTCCCGCCGACGAGGCGTCGTTGGATGAGCGCGATCACGAGCACACCGAGCACCAGGATGACGCCGAGAGCCGCTGCCGTATCCGGGTTTCCCTGGAGGATTCCCTCCTGGTACATGAGGAAGACAGGCGATGTCGATGCGCCGTCCGGCCCTCCGCCGCCCGTGAGCAGATAGGGCTCGGTGAACAGGTTTGCGCCGGTAATGGTGGCCAGCAGCGTCACCAGGACGCTGGCGGAGCGCACGCCCGGAACCGTGATGCTGAAGAACTGCCGGATCTTGCCTGCACCGTCAACCGAAGCCGACTCGTAAAGCTCCTCCGGGATGTTCTGCAGTGCTGCTAGGTAGAGCAGGATGAAGAATCCCAGCTGCTTCCACGTCACATACAGCGCCACGGTCGGCATGGCGAGCGTGGAGTTGACCAACCAGGACGGATCCGGGGCCAGCGACCCGAGGAGGGAGTTGATCAACCCGTTCTGTGAGAACAGGAAGAGCCAGACGCCGACGACGGCGACACTCGCCGTTACGTACGGCACGTAATAGCTGACGCGGAAGAAGGTTCGCAACCGGGTCACCCTGTTTAGCGCATTGGCCAGTATCAGAGACAACGCCACGGTGAGTGGAACGTTGATGATGAGGAAGACGCCGATGTTGAGAAAGGAACGCCCAACGTCGGGATCGCTCAGCACCTGGATGTAGTTCTGCAACCCGACGAACGGACGCTCAACCGCAACGCCGGGAGCCGTGAAGAAGAAATCGTGGAATGAGATGTAGACGGCGTAGCCGAGTGGGTACGCGAGCACCGCGAGTATGAAGATGACGTACGGTGCGCTGAACGCCAGACCAAGCGGCTGCCGTCCCAGTAGCTTTGTGCGCCGGCGGGGAGCGGGATCCGGGGTGGGGCCCGGATCCCGCCGCTTGCCGACGGTGGAATCGGTGGTCACCGTCTACACCTTCTTACTCTGAGACCAGAGTGTTGATCTCTTCGGCAGCGCCGCTGAAGGCATCATCTATGGACTCGTTGCCGAAGATCACTGATGAGCCCCACGCATCACGGAAGGTCTGCCAGACCTCAACCGAGTTGGGGACGTTGGGCACCTCGACGGCCCTGCTCGCCTGGTCTGCGAACTCGACGTAGGCGGGGTTGGCCTCGAAGTAATCCGGGTACGAACCGGTCAGGTCCTGTCGGATGGGCATCTGGCCCGTAGCCTCGAGCAAGGCGCGGTCCTGATCCTCGCTGGTGGCGAACTTCATGACCTCCCAGGCGGTCTGCTTGTTGTCGCAGGCGGAATAGATGGCCATGTTCTTGGCGTCCGAGAAGGTGGACGTTTCCGCTCCCTCTTCAAGTCCCGGCACAGGGGCAGTGCCCCAGTTGACCTTGTCTCCGTAGACCGGAATGGCCCACGGACCGGAGATGGCAATCGCGGCCTTCTTGTCTACAAAGGAGTCACCGGTGTAGGCCTCCTGGGAGGAGAGGCCTTCCTCATACATGGTGCGCCACATCTCTGCGACGGCCGTGCCCTCCTCGGAATTGAAGGTTGCTTCGCCCTCCTCGACCAACTGAGTGCCGCCGGTTGCTGCTGCGTAGAACGGGTAGAAGTCGAACCAGGACTGGAAGAACTCACCCGCGGGTGAGGGCCACATGGCGTATTCAGCGGCGCCGGACTCCACAAGGGTCCGGGAGGTTTCCAGCAGCTCATCCTGCGTTCCAAGTGGCGGGTTCTCCGGGTCCAAACCCGCTTCGGTGAACATGTCCTTGTTGTAGTAGAGAACCACCGGATTCGACTTCCAAGGAAGCTGGTAATACTGCCCATCGGCGGACTTGTACTGCTCTGCCACCTCGCCGCTGCGGGACTCGATGTATTCGGCGCCGTCCTCGAAGGTATCCAGGGGAACCAGGCCGCCCATCTGCTGGAACTGGGGTACGGCGACCGGTGCCGTGTTCATGACGATGCAGGGAGCATTGCCTGCTGTGATGGCTGCGGCAATTACTTCCTCGGAACTGGTGCCCGCCGGGATCTCCTGCGCGGTGATCTCCTGATCGGGATTCGCTTCATTCCACGCTGCAACCATGTCCTCGCCCCAAGCGACTTCCTGCTGGTTGTTGGAATACCAGATGGTGATGGGGCCGCTGGTCAGTTCACCGGCGTCGGGGGTGCCGGTGTCACCTGAGCCTCCACAGGCTGCCAGGCCCAGACCCATCAGCGCGGTGGCCGTCAGAGCCAGCGTCCGTTTGGTAGTTGTTCGCCTCATTGCGTTCTCCTCGATTGATACTTCGGTTGTGATGTTAGTTTTAGGCGGGCGGTTCCGCTGTGGAACCGCGGACGATGAGCTGGGGTTCGGGAAGGATGATGTCCTGTCCGTCGTGTTTTCCCTCCAGCTGGTTGAGCAGCACCTGTGCAGCGGTACTGCCCCACAGCAGCGGATCACTGCCGATGCTGGTGAGCGCCGGGTTGAGGTACTGCGCATATTCGGTGTTGTCGTATCCGGTGATCGAGACATCGGCCGGCACCCGTAGTCCCTGCTGGTGCAGGTAGGACAGCCCGGCGGTTGCCATGATGTCGTTCGCGTACACGATCGCGGTGGGCTTCCGGTCCAGCTGCAGCAGCCGGGCGGTCGCTTCGGTTCCCTGCTGCGCACCAAAATCTGCCTCGATGAAAAGGTCAGGTTCCAGCCCATTCCGCTTGAGCGTATTGGCCCAGGCCGTTCTCCTGCTGAGCCCGTGGATATAGTGCTGCGTCCCGCCAACATGCGCAATCCGTGTGTGACCGAGGTCCACCAGATGCTGGACGGCACTGCTGATTCCCTCTGTGTCATCCATGCAGACCGCGGGAAAAGGCGAAGCGGCGGTTGGACGGTTGAGGGTGACGGCAGGCAGTCCCAGCTCGAGCAGCAGCGCTATCCGCGGGTCGTCCGTGCGAACGTCACTGAGGATGACGCCGTCTACCCTGCCCTCGTGGACCAGGCGGCGGTAACTCGCTTCCTCAGCCCCGTGCTTTGCGGCGACCGTGAGAACGAGCGAGTACCCGCGATCGGCCAGGGTGGTCTCGATGCCGGCGATGAAGGACGGGAAGAACGGGTCGGTGCCCAGCAACCGCGGATTGCGAGCCACAACCAGGCCCAGCGCATAAGCCTTGGAAGAGGACAGCGACCGGGCGCGCAGACTTGGGCGCCAGCCCAACTCCTTCGCGGCGCCGAGGATCCGCTGCCGGGTTTCCTCGCTGACACCGGCCTGGCCATTCAGCGCATAAGACACCGCACCCTTGCTCACTCCTGCGGCACGAGCGACATCGCTGATGGTTACCGCCATGGTGCCTCCTGGTGATGTCCCTCACTGAACCGGTTCAGTTCTTTCTACTTAACCGGTTCAGCTGGAGAGTGTCAAGAGGTAGCCGAGGCGGATACGGCGCCGCCATGCGAAAACTCGCAGGTTTCACCGATAGATGCTCGCGAAACCCGGTGTGGCGACGAGGACACGCCGATCAGCCCGTCCAGACCTGCACGTTTTCGTAGCGGCGCCGGACTGCACCGGTCTTCCAAGCGCCTTCACGTAGCATCACGCAGGTGGAATTCTTGGCGCAGTGGTGGGATCGGATCGTCGCGGGCTTCAGTAGGAGTCAGCCGCCGGAACTGACGCTGACCGAACTGCTGGTCATCCTGCTCGCCGCCGCCGCGCTTTCCATCCCCAACGCAACGTGGCGCTACTTCGGGCTGTTCAGCACGGTCGTCCACGAGCTTGGCCATGCCTTCGCTGCGCTGCTGACCGGAAGCCGCGTGACCGGAATCCGGCTCAACTTCGACCACTCCGGGCTCACCACGTCGCTCGGCCGTCCCGGCTGGCGCACAGCGTGGGCAACCTTCTGGGGGTACCCGGTTCCCGCCGTCGTCGGCGCTGTGCTGGTTTGGGCAGGTTTCGAGGGGTGGGCGCCTGCAGCGCTCTCAGTCGGGGCGCTGGTGCTGCTGGCCTCGCTGTTGTCCATCCGCAATGCCGGCGGGGTGCTGATCCTGCTCGGCGCGGTGGCGGTGTCCACGGCGCTGGTGGTTGCCGTTCCCGCTGAATTTTCCGGACACGTGGTCGTTGCTCTCGGAGTGGCGCTGTTGGTGGGCGCGGTCCGTGACCTCGGCAAAGTGATTGCAGTCCATGCACGACGACGGCGGGACCGCGCACAGTCCGACGCTTACCTTTTGTACCGCTCAACCGGAATTCCCAGCGCAGCGTGGCTCGTCCTGTTTGCCGCAGTCATCGCCGGATCACTCGCGTGGGCGTGGCTGGTCGTCAGCGGGACGGGAATCCTCGGGATCTGACGTCAAACGCAAAACTGTGGGTGGTAGCGGATACCTTCAACTGTGTCAGCTGTTCCGACCGTTTTGGAGTAAGTTCTTGTGATTCTCACCCTCCAAGTAGTACTACTCGTTGCCTATGTTTCAACGCTGTTTGTCTCTCTGATTTTCGGGGTCCAGGATCTCCAAATTCGCGTGCACCGCACTCTGCACCCGTCAAAGTTCACGCATCGGGAACGCCGAACAATGCAAATGCTGCGATTCAGTGAAGATTCGCCACTTCCGCGTCGGTCAAGTCCCGTGGAGTGGTGTAGCCGGTCTGTGGGTTTTCGAGGTTGTTGAGGGTTAGAAGTTGTGGTTCTCG
>NZ_CANLXP010000036.1 GCF_947495145.1 uncultured Arthrobacter sp. | reverse complement strand
CCTGCCCAAGAACCAGAACTCCGTCGCGTCCCGGAAACCAATCACAATCAACAGCCAATCGGTGGATCAAGGCTTAGACGCGCTGCACACCGCCCTGCCAGACGGCGTCGAACGGAGCGTTCGAGGAGACCCGGTTCTTGATGCCTTCGGTGACGAAAGCCTTCGCGGTACGGGCAGCTTCAAGCGGCGCTGCACCCTTGGCCAGCTCGGCTGCAACCGCCGCGGCGAGCGTGCAGCCGGCACCGCTAACGGCCACGTCACCGACCTTCGGAGCACTGAGAACTTCCAGCGCCTCGCCGTCGTAATAGACATCGACGGCGTCACTGCCTTCCAGCCTCACACCGCCCTTGGCAAGTACGACGGCGCCGCTTGCCTCATGGATGCGCCGAGCCGCTTCCTTCAGATCCTCCAGTGAACGGATCTCGATCCCCGAGAGAGACTCCGCTTCGAAGTGATTAGGAGTGACAAAAGTGGCCAGGGGTAGGATGTTCGCCTTGAGGGCCTGGTCGGTGTCGAGTGCCGCGCCGGGCTCTTGGCCCTTGCAGATGAGCACCGGGTCAAGCACCACGTTTTTCCACTTCTGGGACTTCAGGGCACCGGCGACCGTGTCGATGGTCTGCGGCGTGCCCAGCATGCCGATCTTGACGGTGCCGATCTCATAACAGCTCTGAATGGCCTCGAGTTGATCTGCGATGACCTGCGCGTCAACGGGAACGAACCGGTGATTCCAGTTGTCCTTCGGGTTGAACGAAACGATGCAGGTGAGAGCGGCGATGCCGTAGGTGCCCAGTTCCTGGAACGTCTTCAGATCGACCTGCGCGCCGGCGCCGCCGGTGGCCTCGGAACCTGCGATGGTCAGGGTGATTGCTGGTGCGTCAGTAGCCATTGAACCAGTGTGCCCGACGCCTCGTGGCTTGCGCCAACAACTACCTTGCGCGGCCCTCGCGCAGCATGCCGATCGACTTTTCGATCCGGGCCGCGCGGGTCTCCGGCTTCTTTGCGCCAGTAACCTGCAGCGCGTGCCAGCTCTTGTTGCTGTAGGAGAGGGTGTCCCAGAACGCCTTGGCTGCCGGTTCCTTCTCGAGCGCGCTCGTAAGGTCCTCTGGAAGATCAACTTCGCGCGGGGCCGTGTCCAGTTCCACCTCGACGTCATGCACTTCGCCGGCCTGAACACCGGCCTCCCGGCGCCTGTCCGCGCTGAGCCCGAACAGATAGCGGCCACCCATGGACGCGATCGACGTGCGGAAGGTGAAGCCATTGACGGTCGCGACAATCTTCGGATGTTTCCCGCCCCCGAGTTGCTCGACGACGGACTCCGGAACTTCGAACCCTGCCGTGTTCTTGCCGGATGATTCGAGCTCAGCGCGAAACTTCATCGTTGCCTCCAAGGGTTGCCGATCTATGTCGTGAACGGCGTTGGCTGCAGATTATCCGGAAGAGTGCGGACTTGTCTCGGCTTTCTCCGGGTAGACCGTGACGAGTTTCCAGACGCTGGCCCGTCCGATGGCTGCAGCAGTCCCGACGACGGCCCCGGTCACCAGGGCTTCTAATCCGCCGCCGCCCACCATGAGAGTGATCAGTGCGGACAGGAGAGCGAAGACTCCGAAGAATGCCGCGACATGCAGCGCCTGGCTGGCAACCGGTCGCAGGGCGAGACCGAGGACGAGCGCGACGCCGCAGCCGACGACGGTGATGGGGATCCCCAGGATCGCTGCAAGCGCTATGAAGGAAAACGTCTCCCACGGCATTGACCAGCCGAAACCTACGCCTGCGGCAGTAGCCAGCAAGAGATGTGTAATCCCCGCCCCGGCCAGCAACGCGAACGGGCCGAAGGTAACCCGGCGGGCACCGCCGGTGCCGTTATCGCGCGGAGCCGGCTGCGCACCGTCGTCGTGCTGGTGGAGCTTTTGGACGTTCGTGGCCTCGCCCTTCTTCTGTTGCACCGCCGCTCCTTTGTGAACGTATTCAGTTCAATGTAGGGATTGTCGCTGCACATGTTCAATCCGATGCTTCCCGGCCGCTCAGCCGCTTCCACATGGGACAATGGAAGGAGCCCGGGGGCAGCCGGGCGACAGTGCTAATACAGCGGGCCCTCTCGGGCTGCGCGAACCACTTCCACGAATGAGAACCAATGACTCAACTGCAGAACCATGCCCGCGCACGCTACGCGACCGCTGGGAGCGCGAACTTCTCGATAATGCTGGCGGTGCTTGCCGTCGTCGTCATCCTTTCCAATATCGGTGCGTCGAAAGGGGTGGTGATTGGGCCGATCGTCGGTGACTTCAGCATCATCACGGACGGCGGGTTTTTCCTCTTCCCGCTCGCGTACATCATCGGCGACGTCATCAGTGAGGTGTACGGCTTCAAGGCCGCCCGGCTTGGGATCATCGTGACCTTCGTGCTGTCGGCCTTTGCCTCGCTCGCTTATGCCGTCATCATCGCTCTGCCGGGGTTTGACGATGACTTCGGACTGGCGAAGCAGGAGGCTCTCGAGCTTGCGCTCGGGCCGGTTCCGCTGATTGTGCTGGCGTCGCTGCTGGGGTTCGTTGTGGGGCAGACGCTCAACTCGTTGGTGCTGGTGCGGATGAAGTCGCGGTTCGGCGAGCGCAGCATGGTGGCCCGCCTGGTCGCTTCGACCGGCGTGGGTGAGTTCGCCGACACGCTGATCTTCTGCGCCATCGCCGCGTCGGTCATCGGAATCACGGACTTCCCGACGTTCCTGAATTACCTCTTCTTCGGATTCGTCTACAAGACGCTGGTGGAGGTGCTCCTGCTGCCGGTCACGACGACGGCGATCCGCTGGGTGAAGCGCAGGGAACCGAGCTACGCAGCCTCCTAAAACCCGTCAGCAAAAGTGCCGTCGTTGCGCAGGATCGTCGGGACGTCCCTACGATCCTGCCACTACGCGGCACTTGTAGTGCGATTCCACCACGCTTCCAGAATGCGCGCACGGGTAGCCTCCAGAAACAGGTCCCCCCACTCGAGCCTGATGAACGCCCAATCCTGCTCCATGAGGGCTTTCTCGCGTCGACGCTCCTGAAACAGCACTTCGGGGGTCGGAGCGTAGTCGAAGTACTTGGTCTTGCCGTCAAATTCGAGCGCAAGCTTCTGCTCGCGCCAACCGAAATCAAGACGGTGCTCCCCGAATCGGGTGTGCACAACCAGCTGCTGTTCCGGCTGCGGTATCGGCATGCCGGCTACGAGATGCGCAGTGAGGGACTCGCCCGGTGACTCAGACAAGGCGCTCGCATTCTCGACTACCTGACGAGCAATCTGCACGCCCTTGTAGCCTGCTTGGCGTTGCAGTACATCCCGCAGCTCGGCGCGCTGCACACCGAGGTGAAGGGCATGATCGGCGGTGATCAGCCCCTGCCTGTAGGACAACAGCCTGGCGGAGTCCACTACTGTGCGGGCGAGGGAGGTAACCTGCAGCCCGTCAACCATGGCTAACTCGCCAGCCAGTAGCTTCCCTCGGTGGCGAACAACATCGACGTTGTGCTCCCGGGACGATCCGGAAGAGGGCTGCGTGACATGGATCCTGTCGTCCACATCCCAGAGACTGAGGCGGTGAATGCGTGCTGCGGAAGTGTGGCTATAAACGGTCGGTGTCAGTGCATAACTCGCTCGGCTGTGAGCTGCGAGCCTGAATCGGGCTTGTTCCGCTTCGCTCAAGGATTTCCAGTACCTTGCTGGTGCATAGGCGTTGACCTGCAGGCGTACGAGGACACCCCGCTCGACCAGTTGTGTGATCGTGCGGCGGCTGACTCCCATCTGCTCGAGCTCCCTGGTACGCCAGGAACGGGCCGATGCGCTCAGCCAGGAGTATGCGTTCACGTCCATGGCACTAGCTTGACGGGCGAAGCTCGGCCGCGTGGCCGCCGTCGTGCTTCTGTGGATAAACCGCTGTGCCTAGTACGCAAAAGTGCCGGGTAGCGGCAGGACCGTGGGGATGTCCCTCTGTGTCAGCCTGAGGTGAGACAAAGTTTCGTTCACTTTGAGGGCTGAGATGGGAGTGTTTGATGACTAAACGAGCGAGCTATCAGGGTCCGCATAAGACGCTGGTGGAGAAGTTGGACATAGTTGCCGAGTACGAGGCGGCGCCGCGGAATTCGAGGTCCGCTGTGCTGCGGAAGCATAACGTGAGCGCGGCCTCTGTGCGACGCTGGACGTATGCGCGTAATCATGATTTGTTCGGCCCTGGCGAGAAGGGCACCCGGTCCCAGAACGGTCACTCCTTGACACCCAAAAAACAGAGCCAGGAGATCGTCCGGCTGCGTCGAGAGCTGGCCAAAGCGCAAGCTGACAACGAGATCTATCAGGCGTCGTTGGAGGCCGTGGGAAAAGCGCACGCGCTCTTGGAAAAACTTGCCGAGAGCGCGGAGCAGGAACCGTTGAAGGACACATTCGGGAATCCGGTGTCACAGCCCTCAAATCCGCAGGACTAAGCCTGGTTGAAGCCTGTGAGGTCCTTGGTGTGTCGCGGGCCAGCTGGTACCGGCATCAGCGACCGGGACGAGGGCTGAAACCGGATCCCGTGCCGCAGAAAGACCGGGAACAGCCTGCGGCGCTGGATGCAGCAGAACGCCGGCAGATCGTGGACGAGCTCGGTGAGGAACGGCACTCCGACCTTAATGTCGCCCAAGTCCGCGCCACTGTGATGGATGAGGGCCTGTATGTGGCATCGGAATCAACCTGGTACCGGGTCGCGCGTGTTCACCGGCTCAGCGGCGACCGGCGCGGCACCGCAACCCATCCGCCCAAGACCATCCCTGAACTCTGTGCTGTCCGTCCGAACCAAGTGTGGTCTTGGGATATCACCGTGCTACGAACCATCGACAAGGGCAGAAACCTACGCCTCTACGTGATGATGGACGTCTTCAGCCGAAAGGTCGTCGGATGGCGCCTGGAACCCGATGAGAAGGGCTTCAAAGCCGCCGGAATGCTCGAAGCCGCACTCATCGCCGAGAGCGCCGTCCCCGAGGTCCTGCACGCAGACCGCGGCGCGGTGATGATAGGCACCCACGTCAGCCGGTTCCTCAAAGCCCATGGAATCGCCCAATCCCACTCCCGTCCCTCCGTGTCGAACGACAACCCGTTCTCCGAAGCCCAGTTCAAGACCATGAAATACCGGCTGGACTATCCCGGACGATTCACCGATATCGAGCACGCCAGAACCTGGGTTGAGGGATTCATCAGCTACTACAACACCGCCCACCGGCACTCCGGCATCGGCTACTACACCCCTGCATCAGTGCACGAGGGCACCTGGAAACAACTTCTTAACCATCGCCAGGACCTCCTCGATGATCACTACGCACAGCACCCGTCCCGTTACCACCAACCGCCGAAAGCGCCGACCATCAGAACGGAGAGCTGGATCAACAAACCCAACCACGACAAACACGCCGCCTAACTGTCTCAAACAGGTTGACAGATACCGTGTCCCCACGATCCTGCACAAGGGCGGCACTTCTGCGGGAAAGGGGGTGTGCTGGTGGGCGGGAAGAGGGCATGCGGGGCAAAGAGGGGCGCGGACCGAACTAGCGCTTCGACGCGTAGTAGCGCCCCAGCACCTCAGCCTTGAGATCGAAGTACGTCCCGTCCTCGATGGCTGCGCGGGCGTCGTCGACCATACGGATCACAAACCGCTCGTTGTGGATCGAGATCAGCGTCGCCGAAACCATTTCCTTCGCCTTGAACAGGTGGTGGATATACGCACGGGTGTAGTGGGTGCAGGTGTAACAATCGCAGCCCTCCATGAGCGGTGTGAAGTCGCGCTTGAACCGGGCATTGGACAGGTTCCACCGCCCGTCCGGCACGTAGAACGCTGAGTTCCGGGCAACCCGGGTGGGGGAGACGCAGTCAAAGGTATCCGCACCGTTCTCGATGCCGGTGAACAGGTCATCCGGCTCCGAAATGCCCAGCAGATGCCGCGGCTTCGACTCCGGCAGCTCATCCGCGCACCAACCGAGGATGGTGCCCAGGTTCTCCTTCTCCAGCGCTCCGCCAACACCAAACCCGTCAAAGTTCATTCCGCCGAGGTCCTGTGATGCTTTCCGCCGGAGGTCCTCATACTGCGCGCCCTGGATCACGCCGAACAGCGCCTGGTACGGCTTGTCCGATCGCACGTCGGTCAGCCGCTCATGCTCCGCGATGCACCGCTCCGCCCACAGCCGCGTTCGCTCCAGCGACTCCTCCTGATACCCACGCGAATTCATCAGCGTTGTCAGCTCATCGAATGCGAAAATGATGTCGGCGCCGAGCTGGTGCTGGACCCGCATCGAGATCTCCGGCGTGAACCGGTGCCGATCTCCGTTGAGATGCGAAACGAACCACACGCCGTCGTCGTCGATGTGGGCCAGGCGCTCCTTGCCGACTGCCACGCGGTCGTCGTCGCCGGCGTGCTCCGACGCGGCAGCGGAGTCCATCGTGATGACCTTCTTGAATCCCGATCCCAGGCTCATCACCTGGAACCCACCCGAATCGGTGAAGGTGGGCCCGTCCCAGTTCATGAACTTCCCCAGACCGCCGGCTTCATCAAGGATGTCTGCCCCCGGCTGCAGGTAAAGGTGGTATGCGTTCGCAAGCAGTGCCTGCGCGCCGGCCTCCTTCATGGACTCCGGCAGCACCGCTTTCACCGTGGCTTTGGTCCCGACGGCGATGAACGCCGGCGTCTGTATCTCGCCGTGTGGAGTGGTTATGGTTCCGGTCCGCCCGTGGAGGCCTTCGCCCGCAGCCGTTGTCTCGCTGAGGCGTTTACCAATGGAGAACGAAAAATCTGATTGTGGCACCCGCCCATCTTCTCAGGAATGGACCGAGTGACCTGCAGCGGAACGACCAACCAGAGGCTAGCTCTTCAGCTTCGAGGTCTCCAGTGAGCCCGAGGACGGGTAGTGCTGCCGTCGGAAGGTATCCCAACTCTCCCAGGCTGAACGCAGCGCGTTCGCGCCGAGCTCGTATGTGGAGATGACGGCGAGGCTGGATCCCTTGCCACTCAAGGAGGGTTGATCGGCAACGATCACCAGTCCCTCTCCGTGCTCCGCATACTCGGCAACGGTGAGCCCGAGCTGGTTCTCGGTCCTGAACCAGACGGTGCCGGTCAGTTTATGGCCGCCCGGGAGGCTGAGGGAATAGGAGTCTCCGGGCTGCTGCAGCTGCTCGGCATGAAGCTTCTCGATGATGGACGCACCGTCACTGGATTCGCCCATGAAGAAAGCGGTGCGCCGCGCAGTGGAAGGATGCCGCTCAAGTGCGAACCGCAGCTGCTGGAGGAAAGTGATCCAGCCTTCGGTAATTTCGTCGGGTTCGGCCTCAACACGTTCGATCGTCACGACGCAGCCGTCGCGCACCGGCTCAATCTGGAAGGTGTCACCGCCGTCCACGGTCAGAAAGGTGTGGTTAGGCCCCTCGATTACCGACGGCGCGAAGTAGATGGAGCGGATTTCCTCGTCCAGGGTGTCAGCGTCCCACCCATGCCATTGCTGTACCAGCCGGGGTTCCCGAAGCATGAGCCACACCTGCCGGGCGTCCGCATTGATGTGAACGCTGAGCGGATTGGCTCCCGCAACCGGCATATCTCGGGCGGGGTGCTGCTCGGTGCTGGACTGCCTGAGGGAACCTGTCGAGTCACTCATGCGCGCCACTCTACTCCCGCGGCTGCGGGCTAACCAGAGGTGGAAGCTTTCCCGCCCAGGGCCCGTATGGCGAGCAGTTCGTGGCTGATGCGCCGTTCCAGCGCTTCGGCGCTCAGAGTCTCGGACCCGCCGTGCGCACGCAGGTACAGCAGCACCGTCAGGCGCAAGCCTCGCCAATCCTTCTCAGCCGACGGATTCCCGGCCGACCGCGCAATCTCCCGGTCATACAGATTCGGTTCGTTGAGCTGGCGCTGCCGCACGGCAGCGGCAAGTTTCGCCTTCAACGGGTCTGTCTCGGCGTCGTCAGCTGTTCGAAGCGCAGCGGAATACGCAGCGGCACGGGAGGCGGCGCCGTCGTTCTCGGTGAGGTGATTCCGGGTGAGGTGCGCGGCGAGCGCCAGGCAGCTCTCGATCAGGTTCCAGCGGCCGAAGTTGCCGTCGAACGGCTGGTCCGTGAGCAGGTCACAGACCATGAGCGCGCTCGCGGAGTCGGAAAGATCCACATAGAGGGTCATGGCGAGATCGCGGATGTCCTGCAGATTGCTGCCCGACTTGAAGTTGACGCCACGGGTGAGCCGTTCGGCGAGCTCCTGCACGCGCAGGCTATCGGGATGGACGGCGGCGACGTGGGCGATGAGCGCCTCGGGTGAACCCTCATCGGTGACAATCTGCGCCAGCTCCTCGGCGGCCTCTGCCTGGACAGTTGACCCTGTTGCCATGCGGACCTTCTCACCGGATTCGAGCGTGGCCACCACAATGGCCGGAACGCCAAAATCATCATGCTCGACGGCGGTGTCCACCACTTCGCTGGTGAGCTCACCGCCCGGAAGGAGGAGCCTGCGGCCGGCACTCACTGCCTCGACGGCAAGCGGTTGTAGCCGCGCGCCCACATCGCTGTCGATCATTGGATCCTGCCTTACTGCACCTGTTGCACCGAGCCGGTGAAGAACCGACCCACAAAGAAACGGTAACGCCTCAGCGGCCCCAACCGGCGTAGGCGAGGGCCTGGCGCAGCAGGCTGTCGCGCCCGCCGGAGAACTCGGAACTGACTCCCGGGCTGAGCGCCTCGTCGGGTGTCAGCCAGGTGAGCTCAAGCGCGTCCTGCCGCGGGTTGCATTCGCCGGTGACGGGAATGAGGTAGGCAAGCGCGACGGCATGCTGCCGGTCGTCGGTCAGGCCCGTCTCCGATGGGGAGGGGAAGTATTCGGCGACCGTGAACGGCGTCGGACACGGCGGCAGCTGGGGGAGTGCGAAGGGTCCGAGGTCCTTCTCAAGGTGCCGCAGCAGCGCGGCACGGATGGTTTCCCGGTACATCACGCGCCCGGAGACGAAGGTGCGCACCATCTCGCCCTGGTCATTGGCCTGCAGCAGCAACCCCACCTCGGTGACATACCCGAGCGTGTCGCAGCGGACCGGGATGGCCTCAACGTAGACCATGGGGAGCCGGCGGCGTGCCTCATAGAGGTCATCCTCGTTGAGCCAGCCGGGGTTGGGGTCTGGGGTGCGCAGGTTCATACCCTCTGTTTTATAGCAGACGGCGGCCCCAGTGTCCCTGACTCGCTGTACTTCGGCCATTGGCTGAATCCAGCGGGAGGATCCTCGAGATGAACGGACTTCCGGTGGGTATTGTCAGACCATGGCTGCTGAACTGCCCGAACTCCTCCTGCCCGATGCCCAGCGCTGGCGGGCGTGGCTGGAGGAGAATTACGCGTCGTCGTCGGGAGTGTGGCTGGTACTCCATAAGAAGGGTGGCACGGTGACCACCCTGACCTGGGCTACTGCCCTCGACGAGGCACTGTGTTTCGGCTGGATTGACGGCCAGGCCAGGAAGCGCGACGGCGAGAGCAGCTTCCAGCGCTTCACACCGCGCGGGCCGCAGAGCATCTGGTCACTGCGCAACGTCGGACACATTGAACGGCTGGAAGCGGAAGGCAAGATGCGCGACGCCGGTCGCGCCGCCGTCGAACGGGCCAAGGTGAACGGGCGGTGGGAGCGTGCGTATGCGGGGCCCGCCACCGCCGTCGTGCCGGACGATCTTGCCGCAGCAATAGCGGCGAATCCGGACGCGCAGGCGATGTTCGACGTGCTCACTTCGCAGAACCGGTATGCGCTCATCTTCCGGCTCGGCCAGCTGAAGACAGAGGCCGGGAGGAAGAAGCGAATCGGGTCGTTCGTCGAGATGCTCGCCCGGCACGAGGCGCCCTACCCGCAGAAGCGGAAGCCCTAGGACTCGGTGCTTTAGCTCCGGTCGGTGTAGCGGCCTTCGTGCTGCCGTGGGGCGCGGTGGCTAAGGGAGACGTATTGGCCGCGGATCGCCCCCGCAGGAACGGGGCCGGAGCTCTGGGTGGTCACGTAACTGCCGGTGGTTGTGGCGCGGAATTGCGTTGTTACGTAGGTGCCGCTCTGGTGCGGCGTCTCGTTGCTGGCGGGACGGGCTTCGGGGGCTTCGACAGGACGGTGTGCGAGAAGTGTCATGGCATCTCCTTGTTGTGGTTATTTCGTGCGGAGGGCGGGACGACACAGTGCAGGTATGCAGCGTGGGTCCATCATGGCGACGCTGCCGGTGAACTATGAACGCTAACAGCTTGTTATGAGTTACTCATAATAAGTGGCACGGTAAGTGTCTGAGCTAACACGCGCACGGGCGTGCAGGTTGTCCAGTGGTAGCAAGGGCTCGGCCTGGCTCCGCTTCACGTTGCAGGGTGGGACCGTCGCCGGATTCTGATCGCGACTGTGGCGAAGAAAATGATGACGGCCGCGAGACCGGCGGCAACCGCCGTCGTCGTCGATTCCGGTGTGCCGAAGCTGCGCCCCACAACAATCCAGGCCAGACCCCAGCTGATAGCGGCGGCAATTGCGAGGCGGCCGCTGCCGCGAAATGCGAGGAGTACGCCGATTACGGCGACGACGGCTAGAACTAGTGCGGCCCAAGCGCCGGGTGGAAGGCCGAGGCCGCCGAAGCCTGCTGCGACGAGGGCTGCGGCGGTGTTCGCGCAGACTGCCACGCAGACCCAGCCCAGATAGAGGCCGAGAGTTCCGTCCGTGACGATTCCGTCGGTAACAGAAGTGGGTTTGATGGAGGTGAAGATGGTGAAGAGAACAGCCAGCACTGCAAGCAGGACGAGGATGACCAGCACGCTGCCGGCAAGGAGGCCGGCCTGAACGGACAGGATCCACGCCGCGTTGAGCAGCATCGATGCGGCAATCCACCAGCCGAGGCGGCGCTGGCGGAGCGCGGTGCGCTGCGAGGGGAACCATTGATAAACGGTGTATGCACCGAGTCCGGCGTAAATGACGCTCCAGATGCTGAAGGCCGATCCTGCGGGCGCCAGGGGCGTGGCGTCCGAACTGAGCGCTCCGCCGGCGGCTTCGCTGATTGGAGTGCCACCGAAGGCACCGGAGCCGATTGCTGAACCGACGATGCACAGCACGAAGGCAATAGTCACGCCGATCTGCCGCACCCGATCTGAAGTCATGGCATCTTCCTTCGCTTGCTTTATCTCCACCATAGACACATCAGTTGGACTAGTGAAAGGAGCCTCGCGCCGTGCAGGTCTGTACAACGGATGCCGACTCGCGGGAGACTGACGCCATGCGCAACCTGACGTTCGGCATGAACGTGAGCCTGGACGGCTACATCGCCGCGCCTGGCGACAACCTCGGCTGGACCGTGCCGAACGACGAGTTGTTCCAATGGTGGTCCGACCGGGTAGGAGCGACGGGTCTGGCGCTGTACGGACGCAAGCTGTGGGAGACGATGAGCTCCCATTGGCCGACAGCGGACCAGCAGCCAGGCGCTACTCGGGCGCAGATTGAGTATGCGAGCCGCTGGCGGAACATGCCGAAAGTGGTGTTCTCCTCGACAACCAGCCCGGTTGACTGGAACACCCGCTTGATCACCGGTGATGCGGTTGCCGAGATCACCCGACTCAAGGCTGACGACGGCGGCCCGATGGACATCGGTGGCGCCACCCTCGCCGCGGCGGCCATGCGGGCAGGGCTGATCGACGAGTATGTACTCGCCATCCATCCGGTGTTGGTGGGCGGCGGCACGCCGTTCTTCACGGCCCTGGACAACTGGGTCAACCTGAGCCTTGTAGAGACCCGGACGTTTCCCAACGGTGTGATCCTGACCAGGTACGAGACCGCGCGCTGAGTGCCTGAGGGATCTCTCAGAGAGTGCCGTTGTGAGCGTAGTTCAACAAGCGGGTGAGGCGTGAGCGGCCATTTCTTCGGCTAATTCCATGCAGCGCGGGAGGGCCGGCGAAAGTCATAGGGCATCATGCCAAGGATTTTGGTTACTTCCTCGCCCTGAGGTCGAATCTTCGACCTGGCTGGTAGTATCCGGAAGATGATGACCTCCGCCAGCCGAGCAATCTACCGGTGAGCAACCGAACCGGGCTTTTCCTCGCGGCGTTTGTGCTAACCGCTCTCACCACGTCTTGTTCAGCGTCAGGTGCCAATGGGCCACTTACGGTGGGAGGGGAATCAGAAACCTGTACGCCTACCCCCGATGAAGGGTTCGCAGCGTTTGGTGAAGTAGTCACTAATGACGGGGATACAGATTTGATTCTCTCCGGTGCAAACCTGATCACGTCGCGAGGTCTTCAGCATGAGGAAAGCTACATCAGGCTGATCGAGGAAACGGCCGACGGGGATTCCGGTGCAGTACTTGGAACTGCCAGCACCGTTCCCGCTAGCCCAGCCGAGATTGAAGCCTGGGAACGGCGAGAGGTTCTCGAGAACTTCACACTAAGACCAGGAGAATCCGCAAACGTCATAGTTGCTCTGAGCCTTTCCGACCCGGCGACCGATGGAGAAGCCGAGGGTATTCGGATGACGTATGCAAACGGCAGTCGCGACTTCACTGCTGACATCACTAACAGAATCGTGCTTACTGCTGAGGAAAGCTGCGCATAGCGCGAGACTGCACCAAGCGTGCCGGATGACTCTTGTAGGTCTCGAGCGACTGCCGCGCCGCAATGACCTCTGGCAACCATAACGTCACACTTCGCCGCGCCTTCGAGGATTGATTGGAGGTTATGGAATGGTCAGCCGATTCCCGCTGTTGTGGTGATCGATTCCCGGCATTCATCAGCAGGATGAACGGCTGGCTTTAGGGTGAGCTCTTCTCGATGCAACGGTTCGCCTGCTGCATCCAGAACAACGACAGTCAGCGATGTAAGCGGAGTCCATCCAGCAAGACGCAATTCCCCGACCGCCAAAGTTTTAGGCTTTTCAAGATTCCAACCGGAGCAAGTTTTAGTGTCATCAGTGCAAGTCACCTCAACCTGTTCAGCCCGGTCCCGGAGGACTTCGGCAACGTGCAGGTCAAGCTGATCAAACGGCATGGATGCGTCACACGCCCCCGCACCGTGGCATGCGGAAACGCACAGGAGGGGAACGAACGCGCCCATCAGCATGATCCGTTGATATGCGATCACACTCGCATGCTACCCCGAAGACCTGTCGTGCAAGTGCGATCGAAAAGCTACCAGCACCTCCGGGCGATCCCCTTGCGTGCTGTTTCTCGGGCGGGCCTAACGGTGAGATCTGAAGGATTCCAAGGGACTTCCCTTCCTGGCT
>NZ_CANLXP010000035.1 GCF_947495145.1 uncultured Arthrobacter sp. | reverse complement strand
CACGCCGGCGTCAACGCCGGCCTACTAACTACGATTTCCAACTAAAAATCTCTCCACCAAACCCGGGGCTTGACAAAGCGGTTAGACTGCTGCGATCCGATGACCCTCAAGCAGTCAGGAGAATGCACGTGCTGTGGCTACTGTCTGCCCTCGGCGCCCTGGTTATCCTGATAGGACTCATCGAGGTGTTTCATACACTTCTCCATCCCAGCGGACGGGGACGTTTGAGCCGCCTCTGCGTCATCGCGGTGTGGAAAACAATGCGTCTTCTGGGTGACAGGGGCGCATCCCTGGCGGGACCGCTGGCAATGGTGGCTGTCATTCTCTTCTGGGCTGCCATGCAGTGGATCGGGTGGGCGCTCGTGTTCTACCCCCACGTTCCGGAGGGGTTCAGCTACTCCCCCGGCATCGATCCCTCGCTCTACAACAACACGGCGGAATCCCTTTATATCTCCGCCGTAACGCTTACGACTCTCGGGTACGGTGACGTGATCGCCACCGATCCCCTCATTCGGTTTCTGTCTCCGCTTGAGGCGCTTACCGGTTTTGCGCTGTTGACCGCGGCGGTTTCCTGGTTCATGCAGATCTACCCGGCGCTTGGCCGACGGCGTGCGGTGGCAGTTCGGCTGGCTCTTCTGCAACACGCCGACTACGCAGCGAAACTTCAGGATCTGGATCCTTCAACGGTGACGAATACTCTGGAGGCCCTCATTGCTGATCTCGCGCAGGTGCGGGTGGATCTGACACAGACAGCGGAGTCCTACTATTTCTGGGAGTCGAACGAAGAGCTGTCGCTTCCCGCTCTGCTGTCCTACGCCGTCGATCTCTCTGAGAGTGCACAACGCTCGAGGGAGCTGACGATCCGAGTTTCCGGCGGCCTTTTGGAAGACGCACTGCTATCACTGGGCGACTTTCTGCGCGAAGAGTTTCTTCACGACGGAGACACAACCGAAAACGTTTTTCGTGAGTATGCCAGCGACCACCGGTATCCGTACCGCGAAGGATCCTGACGCGGCAACGCCCCGCTTCCTGACCCGGAAGGATCGTAGAAGCAGGGCGTCAGCGGTCCGGCGAGTTAGTCTGTGACGGTGATGGAGTCGGCGATTGCTGCCAGCTGAGCGAACTCTTCGGACGCCGCGTAGGCTTCCGCTTCAGCCATCGAGTTGAACTCGAGCGCACTTCCCCGTTCGTACGGTGAGAGCGTGAAGGTCGTGGTCAGTGCCAACAGGCCCGTCTCCGGTCCACTGATCACGTTGTACAGCATGCACGACTCCCCGGACGAAGGCTGATCTGCAGCGATCAGCGATGGAGCGGCCAGGAGGGGATCACCCTCGAAGACCCGAAGAGTGAAGCGGGCGGCAACCTCGGCGCCGCCGGGAACAGTAACTGAGACAGGTACCGAAGCGAGCTCCTGCCACGGCACCGGGTCCTGGGAGCAAACGCCGCCGAGGCCGCTCGCGCTCGAGTGCTGAAGATTGGCAACCTTTGTACCCTCTGCGTTCACCAGGTCCACACCCTGTGAGGCAGGCACTACCTCCCAGTCGCTCCGCGTATCAAAAACAACACCGAGCTCCGTCAGCGGATGAGTCTGTAACGGCTCCGACCCTGACGGGCCATCCCCCACCAGTTCCGGCCGCAACTCCACAGGAATTCCAACATCGATGAACTGCTGGTCCATCATCTCCTGGGATGTACGTCCATCCACGACGGGCAGGAATTCCCACTTGGTGAGTGTGCTGTGACCGGCTGTTTCAACCAACCACTGCCCATCGACGCGGCGGGCCACGTAGTACCACGCATTGCCGCCGTCCTGCGGATTGGCTTCGAAGCCGGCGTCAGTGATCTCCATGGCCATCCAGTCATCCGTGCAACCGACAACCTGGTAGTGGCTTGGGTCAGCCGCGAAAGGCGTCAGGCTCATGAAGTCACTGCCCTGTTCCACGACCCGGTCGACGTCCTGGACCCTGCACCCCTCGTCCGCCGGAGGACCTGTCGGTACCCCGCTCGGCTCGGCACTCGGCTCCGCGGTGGGTTCCGGTGACGGTGAGGGGTCAGCGGTTGCTTCCCCGGTAGGTTCAACCGACGGCGTGGGATCCGTAGTCGCCGCCGGCAGCGGCGCGTCGGCTCCCAACGAGCCACCGACGACGACGGCGCCCGCCACGACTGCGGCGGCAGCGGCACCCGCAAGGATTACTGCCGTCCTGCGGCGGCGCCGCAGGGGAACCACAACGGGCCGGTCGTCGCTGAATGCGTCGCCAGCATCGCTTCCGTCGCTGGTGCCCCCGGCGTGATTGCTGTCACTGGATTCTGTGTTCATGGTGGGTCCGTACTCCTGGTGGCCGTCTTCGGCCGGGAAGGTAATGATTTCGGTTTGTGAATCGGCGGATTCCCGTTCGGCGCGCACGGGGTCCAGTCCCCGGATCAGGTTCTCTATGCGGTCCATCTCAGGCTCCTTCTTCTGCCATCAGGGCGGCAGGCATCATCTGTGCAAAGGCGGCGCGGGCCCGATGCAGTCGAACCTTCGCTGCGGAGGGGCTACAACCAAGCACCTCACTGATTTCCGTGGTGGACAGGTCGTCCCAGTAGGCCAGAAGCAGGATCTCCCGTTCCTTTTCCCGGAGTCGTAGCAGCGAGTCGGCGACTGCCTGCTGCTGGGCACCGTGACCGGCGCGGGCGGCTATGACCACCGAGTCCCGTACGCGCTGCATCAGGTGCTCCGCCCGTTCCCGGCGGCGGTACTCATTTCCGATTACGTTGCGTGCGACCGTGAGCAGCCATGCCGGGGTGACGTCGGCGGCATCCGGGTTCCGCTGCCACGCAATCCGGAACACATCATTGGTCAACTCCTCTGATGCTTCCCGGCTGCTCACACGGCGGTGGATGAAGGAAAACACGCGGTTGCGATGTTCCTTGTGTAGCGCCGCAAACACGTCATCGTATCGCTGCAACACTGTCCCCCCTGGTGTATGTGTCCTGTCCATACCCCTCTTGTTTCCGGCATGGTGGAAGGAGTTACAAGCACCCTCAATTTACTGCGGATTAGAGGGCGCGTGGGTGCGCTGCGACATAGATTTCGCGCAGTGTGTCAGCTGTGACGAGGGTATACACCTGAGTGGTGGTGACCGAGGCATGTCCCAGAAGTTCCTGAACAACGCGAACGTCTGCCCCGCCCTGCAGCAGGTGCGTGGCGAAGGAATGCCGGAGAGTATGGGGGGATACTTCCCCTGCCACCTTGGCACGCTCTGCCGCGGCTTTCAGGATTGTCCACGCGCTCTGCCTGCTCAAACGGCCGCCGCGCAGGTTGAGGAACAGCGCGGGAGCGCCGCTCTTTGCGGTGGCGTTGGCGGCCAAGGCAGGACGGGCGCGCACCAGATAGGCCTCGATCGCCCGGGCAGCGTAGGAGCCGAGCGGAACCAGTCTCTCCTTGGAGCCCTTGCCGAACAGGCGGACGACGGCGGGACCATCAAGGGCGGCATCCACCGATACGTCATCGACGTCCAGACCCACGGCCTCGCTGATACGGGCTCCGGTTGAGTACAGGAATTCCAGCAGCGCACGGTCCCGCAGTCCCCCAGGGGTGGAGGTATCGACGGCTTCGAGGATTCGGGTGACATCCTCCACTGAGATTGCTTTCGGGAGCCGCTGCCCGGCGGTCGGCGGATGCACGTCTTCGGCGGGGTCCGCCGTCGTCGTTCCTTCCAGAGCGAGGAAACGGTGGAGACCGCGGACGGCGACGACGGTCCGGGCTGCGGAACGGGGGCTCAGCGGAGCCTGGCCGTCCTCACCTGTGGCGAGACCCTGAGCGAACGCGGAAACCAGCTGCCGGGTCACGCTTTCCATCGAATCGATACCTTGGGCAGCAAGGAACCGGTGATACCGCAACAGGTCCCGGCGATAAGCCGACAGGGTGTTCGCAGAAAGGCCCCGCTCCACCAGCATGTGCTGGAGGTACTCACTGATGAGCCGGCCGGGCCCGGAGCCCTGGAGCTCATCCGGTTGCGCGGTAGCCTGCCTGCCCTCGGCCATGGGTCAGTCCTGTAGGACAGGGCCCTGGGGCCACGTTCCGTGCTGGCTGTGGTGCTCGGGCCACGGGGCATCCGCAGGACGGAGGGACCGGTACCCGGATACCTTGGCCGCCGCTGCGGCGAGCACGGCTGCGGCCGCGGACGGGCTGTGGATCCGGCCCTCAAGCACCGCCTGGACCGCGTCAGGCAACGGTACCCACGCGAGTTCGATCTCCGCTTCCTCATGAGTGCGGGTATGCCGCTCGTCGTGGGGTATGTCTTCAATTCCCTGTGCGAGATAGATGCGCAGGGCTTCGCTCGAGGAGCCCGGCGAAAGGAACAGGTCCGACAGCACATGCCAGCTACTCGCGGTGACATCCGCTTCCTCGGCGAGTTCGCGCGCGGCGGCGACAGCAAAGTCCTCACCCTCGACGTCGAGGAGACCGGCAGGAATCTCCCACAGATCCATCCTGACGGGGTGGCGGTACTGGCGAAGCAGCAGGACCCGCTCATCATCATCCATGGCGAGGATGGCAACGGCGCCGGGGTGCTGGATGTACTCGCGCGTGATGGGTTCGCCGTCGTCGTCAAGACGGAAAGTCTCGCTGACCACGTCCCAGATCTTGCCGGAAAAGGCGGTGGTGGAGTTCAGCAACCGGCGTGGGCTCTGTCGGTCCGCGATCCCGGGTTCTTTCGGATCCGTTCCCACAGTCAGGCCTTGACGCCCCGGCGTGAGAGGGCAGCCTTGACCAGCCCCGCGAACAGCGGATGCGGGCGGGTGGGGCGCGAGCTCAACTCGGGATGGGCCTGCGTGGAGACGTAGTACGGGTGGGCCGAAGCAGGCAGTTCCACAAACTCGACCAGCTTGCCGTCGGTGGTGGTACCGGAGACGACCAGACCGGCTGCCTCCAACTTCTCGCGGTACTCGTTATTCACTTCGTAGCGGTGGCGGTGGCGCTCGCTCACGTCGGTCCGGCCGTAGGTCTTAGCGATCACCGACCCCTCCTTCAGCGAGGCATCCCACAGGCCGAGCCGCATGGTGCCGCCCATGTCCCCCTCACCGGCAACGATCTCAAGCTGCTCGGCCATCGTGGCGATGACCGGGAAGTCGGTGTCGGGCTCAAACTCAGTGGATGAAGCACCCTTCAGACCAACAACGTTGCGGGCGTACTCGATCACCATGCACTGCAGGCCGAGGCAAAGGCCCAGTGTGGGCACCTTGTTCTCACGGGCGTACCGGAGGGCGCCGAGCTTGCCCTCAAGTCCCCGGATCCCGAAGCCACCGGGCACGCAGATTGCATCGGCACCCTCCAGCGCCTTCGCTGCACCCTCGGGAGTGGCGCAATCATCCGAGGGAACCCAGCGAATCTGGACCTTGGCCTTGTTGGCGAAGCCGCCGGCGCGCAGCGCTTCGGTCACTGACAGGTAGGCGTCGGGCAGGTCGATGTACTTGCCGACCAGCGCAATTTCCACATGGTGCTTCGGGTGGTGAACGGCGTCCAGGAGCTTGTTCCACTTGGTCCAGTTGACGTCCTTGAACTTCAGGTCGAGGGCCTGGACGATGTACGCGTCGAGTCCCTGGGCGTGAAGCGTTTTGGGGATGTCGTAAATGCTCGGCGCATCCGCGGCGTTGATCACTGCATCGATATCGACATCGCACATGCGGCCGATCTTCTCGCGCATGGCATCCGGCACCTCGCGATCGGAACGGATGACGATGGCGTCCGGCTGGATGCCGATTGAGCGCAGCATCGCAACTGAATGCTGGGTGGGCTTTGTCTTCAGCTCCTGCGAGGGGCCGATGTAAGGCACAAGCGACACATGGACGAAGAACACGTTGTTGCGGCCGATATCCTGGCGCACCTGGCGCGCTGACTCAAGGAACGGCTGGGACTCGATGTCACCGACCGTGCCGCCGATCTCCGTGATGATGACGTCGGGTGCCTTGCGTGACCCGGTGGGTTCTGCGGGCAGGCGCATGCGGCGCTTGATCTCGTCGGTGATGTGCGGAATGACCTGCACCGTGTCACCCAGGTATTCGCCGCGGCGTTCCTTGGCGATGACCTCGGAGTACACCTGACCGGTGGTGACGTTGGCTGAGCCGTCAAGGCTCTCATCGAGGAATCGCTCATAGTGGCCGATATCGAGGTCCGTTTCCGCGCCGTCGTCGGTCACAAAGACCTCGCCGTGCTGGAACGGATTCATGGTGCCGGGATCTACGTTCAGATACGGATCCAGCTTCTGCATGGTGACGGACAAACCGCGCGCCCTCAGCAAGTGCCCGAGGCTGGAAGCCGTCAGTCCCTTACCGAGAGAAGACGCCACACCCCCGGTGACGAAGATGTGCTTGGTAGTCTTTGCGGACTTCTGGAACCGGGAGATTGTTTGCTGCACCACGGAGTTCGACCCTATCACCTGGCGGCTGTCCGCGCTGCATCAAGGAGGAGTTCCTCGGCGTGTGCCTGGGCACTGGCCGACTCCTCCTGCCCTGCCAGCATGCGCGCAAGTTCCCGCACGCGCTCCGCTTCGGGAAGAACCTCGACATCGCTGGCAGTGAAACCGCCGTCGGCTGCGCGGCTCTTCGTCACGCGGATATGGTGCGACGCGAAAGCGGCCACCTGCGGCAGGTGGGTGACCACCACCACCTGGACGTGCTGGGCCAACATGGCAAGCCGGCGCCCGATTTCGACGGCGGCCTTGCCGCCGACTCCCGCGTCCACCTCATCGAAGATGAAGGTCGGTACGGGGTCCACAGCGGCGAGAACCACCTCAATCGCCAGCATTACCCGCGAGAGCTCACCGCCCGAGGCGCCCTTGCCCAGCGGACGCGGGGCCGACCCGGCGTGGGGCTGCAGCAAGAAGGAGACCTCGTCGGCTCCGAGCGCACCTGGTGTGCCGCCGGAGGTCACGTCAATGATGAGCTTCGCATCAGGCATGGCGAGGGCGGTGAGCTCCTCGCTGACCCGTACGGCAAGGTCATTGGCGGCCGCCCGGCGCAGCCCGCTCAGCACCTCCGCCTCCGCGGTGAGGCCGTTTTCCAGCACGCCGGCTTCACGTTGAAACTCCTCGATCCGGTCGGAGTCGCCGCTGATCTCGTCGAGCCGGTCCCTGCTGGTGACTGCCCAGTCGAGCACCTCGCTGATGGACGGAGCGTACTTGCGGATCAGGATGTTGAGCTCTGCCCGCCGCGCTTCGACCTCGGCCAGCCGCTCAGGCCCTTCCGAGTCAAGAGATGCCGCGTAGCCGGCCAGCTCCGTGGAGATGTCGGCCAGAATGTAACCGACTTCGGCGAGCCGCTCCGCCAGTGACCCCAGCTCAGCGTCATGCGCTCCGACCGCTTCCAGCTGACGCTTCGCCGCATCGACGAGAGTGGTGGCGTCACCTGTTTCCGGGAACTCCCCCGACACCAGGGCCTGATGCGCGGCGGCGGCCGCGGTGCGAAGCTCCTCGACGTTGCCGAGCTTCATGGCTTCCGCCTTCAACGCCTCGTCCTCATTCGGCTGCGGGTCAACCGCGTCGATCTCCTCAAGTGCTGCCTGAAGCGACTCCGCCTCCCGCAGCCGGTCGCGCTCCGCGCTCCGCAGCGCTTCGAGGCTCGCGCTCACCTCGCGCCAGCGCCGGTACGTCGTCTGGTAGGCAGAAAGGGCCGCAGCGAGCTCGGTGCCCCCGAACTTGTCCAGCGCCTCGCGTTGTGCCGCAGCGCTGCGCAGCCGGAGCTGGTCCGACTGGCCATGGACCACCACCAGCTTCTCCCCCACCTCGGCGAGGACGCCGGCGGGAGCTGATCTTCCGCCAACGTAGGCGCGGCTGCGTCCGTCGCTGTTGACTGTGCGGGCGAGAATCAGCCCTGCCCCGCCGTCGTCGTCTGTTTCCAGCTCGCCTCCCGCCTCCACCGCACGCTGCGCGGCAGCGCCCTCCGGATTCACGCGAAGCACCGCTTCAGCGGAGGCGTTCTTCGCGCCAAGGCGCACAGAACCGGCGTCTGACCGCGCGCCCATCAGCAGGTTCAGCGCAGACAGGACCATCGTCTTGCCCGCGCCGGTTTCCCCGGTGACAACGCTGAAGCCGGCACCCAGGGAGAGCGTCGCGTCGGCAATCACTCCGAGGTCGCGGATCCGGATCTCCTCGATCATCGTGCGGGCTCGCCGTCGTGGGTAACCGGCCCGCGCCAGCCCTGGGTGGGCAGTTCGAACTTGCGAACGAGCCGCTCGGAGAAGGGCGTCTGGTGAGTGCGTGCAAGACGTACCGGAATGTCCGACCGGGTGGCCTCAACGCGCGCTCCGGGCGGCAGGTCGACCGTCCGACGTCCGTCGCACCAGAGCACACCGGAGGCGTCCGTGCGGGTGAGGAGTTCCACCGCAAGCAGCGATTTAGGCGCCACAACGAGCGGCTTGGCGAAGAGTGCGTGCGCGCTGATCGGCGCAACGAGGAGCGCCTCGACTTCCGGCCAGACAACCGGGCCGCCGGAGGAGAAAGCGTATGCGGTGGAGCCGGTGGGCGTAGCCAGCACGACGCCGTCACAGCCGAAGGAACTGACGGGGCGTCCGTCGACTTCCAGGACCACCTCGATCATGCGTTCGCGGTTGGCTTTCTCGATTGCGGCCTCGTTGAGTGCCCAGGTCTGGGCGGCCAGCTGGTCACCGCGCCAGACCTGCACGTCAATGGTCATGCGCTCCTCAACGGTGTAGTCCCTGTCCACGACCCAGCGGACCGCTTCGGCGAGGTCAGCACGTTCGCTTTCTGCGAGGAAGCCGACATGGCCGAGATTCACGCCAAGCAGCGGAACGTCCGTGCCGCGGACCAGTTCAGCTGCGCGCAGGATGGTTCCGTCGCCGCCGAGCACCATACCGAGTTCGATGTCGCTGAGCCCGACATCCGCCCCAAGCGTTTCGGTTGGCGCAGCGAGCGTGCCGTATTCAGCCTGGATGTCACGAAGTTCCTCGGCACGCATGACCGGCATCAATCCGGCCGCATGCAGCCGGGTACAGGCCTCCTGGGCAGCCGCCATTGCATCGTGGCGGCCGGTGTGGGCGAGTACCAGTATGCGTCTAGTCATCACGCTCCGTTGTATCAGGTGGGGACGGCCTCAAGCATTGCCGCTGGTGCCAAACGCAGCACTGGCCTGCACGATTCCGTGAGCCAGTTGCGCTGCGTCTCTATCGATCCTAGGCACCATCGTGCCGGGCGGCACCTTCATCCACAGGAAGAACTCGACATTACCGTTCTGACCCGGAAGTGGGCTACGTGCGATGCCTTCCACGTGGAGGCCCACTTTCAATGCAGAACACACCACGCCGACGACGGCGCCGCGCCACTGCTCCTCGTCCGTCACCACCCCGGTCCGGCTGAGTGCGCTCCTGCCCACCTCGAACTGCGGTTTGACCATCAGGACCAAATCTCCGCCGCTTCGCGTCGCCTGCGCGAGCGGTTGCATCACGAGGGTCAACGAAATGAAGGAAAGGTCCGCGACGGTGAGATCCACCTGGCCGCCGATCTGTTCTGAATCCAGGAACCGGACGTTGAGCCCCTCGTGCACATGGACGCGTGGGTGATTCCGCAGCTGATCGACCAGCTGGCCGTGACCGACATCCACCGCCACCACTTCGGCCGCCCCGCGGCGAAGCAGCACGTCGGTGAAGCCGCCGGTGGACGCACCCGCATCGAGACACCGTTTGCCTTCAACCTCAACGTCGGCAAAAACCCCGAGTGCGCCGTCGAGCTTGTGCCCTGCTCGGCTCAGGTAGTCAGGACTGCCGCCGCCAGCGACGAACAGTTCGTCGTCGTCAGCGATTGTTGCGGAGGCTTTGGTCAGCACGGTCCCGGCGCGCAGCACGCGTCCTGCCGCGATCAGTTGCGCTGCATGGGATCGGGAGCGCGCCAGTCCGCGTGCCACAAGCGCCTGGTCAAGCCGGCCCACGCTCAGTCATGCTCCGTGTTGAGTTCGGCAAGCAGTTCGTCGTGAAGCCGTTCATATGCGGTGTGCTGGTCCGGTTCGGACAGCTCCGGCACGGCAATGAGTGTCTGCATCACATCGTCGACGGCGGCATCGCCCGTAGGCGCAACCGCTGGAAAGCCGGATGGCTTCGCGTCCGGCGACGCGCCTTGCCCGGAGGGAAACGGTTCAGGGGATCCCACGGTGACTCCTCAAATCTGCGTGTCCTCGTCGGAGAACCTCAGCGGCGGCAGCGTTGCAGTGTCCTGCTGGGGACATGCTGCCCACCACGCGGCGCATCCTGCACGCCAGGCGTCGAGATCCTCGCGCCCACCGCCCATTATGACGACGCCGCCCTCCACCGTTGCGGACGACTCTCCACAGGTGAAGACTCCGTCCTCGTTTGTGACGTCAGGGTAGGAGCGGTGCAGCTGATCGAGATCGGCGAACAGATAGGTGGGTCGTTGGTCCGTGACGGCAGCCAACGCGTTCGCTGCTGTGTCCACTCCCGTGAGTACAAGCGCCGTTGCCATGCCTGCACGGTTCCCGCCGAGAATGTCAGTGTCGAGCCGGTCCCCGACCACAAGCGCCTTATCGACGCCTAGGTGGGTCGACGCCGTCGTAAAGAGCTGCGCTTCAGGCTTGCCGGCGACCATTGGGGTTTTGCCTGTGGCTGCGCTGACCGCGGCCACGAGAGTACCGTTTCCGGGCGCGATCCCGCGGGCCTGCGGAATGGACATGTCGGTGTTGGTGGCAACCCAGACGGCACCGCCGGCAACCGCAAAGGCGGCCTCGGCGAGGTCCTTCCACCCAAGTGAAGGTTCGAAGCCCTGAATCACCGCATCGGGAAGGGGATCGGCAGTGGTAACCGGAACGAGCCCCTGCTCGGCAACATGCTGGGCAAGGACCGCGCTGCCTGTGACAAGCACCGTTGCACCCCGCGCCACCTGCGTCGCCAACAGCTCGGCGCCCGCGAGGGCCGAACCGAAGACCTGCTCAGCAGTGGCGGGAGCACCCAACTCGCGAAGGTGTGCTGCCACCTCTGCGGAGGAGCGAGAGGCATTGTTGGTGATGTAGGCCAGGGCGACACCGAGGTCTCCAAGCTTCTCCAGCGCTTCAGTGGCGCCGGGGATGGCCGAGGGCCCAGCGTAGACAACTCCATCGAGGTCAGCCAGCACAGCACCGTAGTGGCGCGCCAGAGCTGTCCCTTCAGCCTCACTCACCGTCACGCTGCTCCTTACCGTTTACGGTCTCCCCGCTGCCCGATGCATGCTCTGTGCTCGTTGCGTGCTCTGTAGCCGATGCATCCTCGTCCGCACCCTCCACGTCGGAAGACACCGAACTTTCAGACTCAGAGCCTGGAGTGCCTTCATCCTCGGGCGCTGAACTGACACTCTGAACGGTTCCTCTTGCTGCCGAGTAGTCCAGATCGGCACCCTCATCATCACCAACGAGGTCGATGATGTCGGGGTCCTCGAAAGCGCCGACGCCAAGAGCGTTTTCCGCAAGCTCCGCCTGACGGTGCCACGACGCGGCTTCTTCCTTCCGGCCGACCGCCGCGAGAGCGTCCCCATAGGCACGGAACAGACGCGGGCTGTAGCTGAAGGCGCGATTCTTGGTCAATTGCGGGATTTCGAGCGCGGCAACGGCGGCGTCGAGCTGGCCGAGATCAGCCCGCGCACCGGATACGACCATGGCCAATTCAACTTTGCCTGCTGCGTCAAGAGAGGACACGTCTTCGGACCGGGCAAGATCGAGAGCACGGTCCGGGCGGCCCAGCCCCCGTTCGCAATCGGCCATCACCGGAAGGTGGACGTTCGATCCGTTGATACGGCGGTAGGTGCGGAATTCCCGCAGCGCTTCCCCGTAGTGGCCGGCCGCGTAGGCGGTAAGTCCCACGGCTTCACGGACAACGGCGAGACGTCCGCCGCGCCGGCTCGCCGCGAGGGCGTGCTGGAACGCGAGCTCGGGTTCGTCGTCGATCAGGCGCCCAGCCATAACGAGGTGCTTCGCTACCCAGAGAGCACTGCGCTCCTCCAGATTGCGGATCTCAGCCCGCGTTACTTTGTCCAGCTCGCTGCCGGTGACATCCTCATCGATTTCCGGCGAACGTTCACGGTCAGGCCGGTTCGCGCTGCGGAGATCCCGTGCGTTGTGCGGGCGTTCAAACGGGGCGTCTTCCGGTCCTGTTTCGCGAGGGGAACGCTCACGACGACGCCCGCGCTCGGCTTCCCGCCGGTCCCCGCCGCGAGGGGCATCACCGTATGAACGCCCCGGCCGACGGTCGTCGCCGAAGTTGCGGTCCTGGGAGCGGTCATCGCGGCGCCCAAATCCGTCGCGGCGCGGTGAACCTCCGGCGTCGCGTGATCCTGCGCCCCTTGAATGGCCGGCGCTTCCGCTTTCGCGGTACGAACGGCGTTCGGTGCCGGCCTCGCGCGGCCGGTTTTCACCATTGGCCGGGCGGTCCCAGCGCCGTCCGGACTCGCCTGCGTTCGGTCGCTCCTGGCTCCGTCCGGTGCGGCGCTGCCCGTCCCTGTCCTGCCAGCTGCTACGGCTCCCGGCATCGCCGCCGCTGCCAGCGCCGCCGAAGTCTTTGCGGGGACCGCGGTCGTTGCGGTCATCACGTCCGCGCGGACCACCCTCACGGGAGAAACCGCCACCCTCACGACGCGGACCACCCTCACGGGAGAAACCGCCACCCTCACGACGCGGACCACCCTCACGAGAGAAACCGCCACCCTCACGACGCGGACCACCCTCACGAGAGAAACCGCCACCCTCACGACGCGGACCACCCTCACGGGAAAAACCGCCACCCTCACGGGCTGGTCGACCGGAACCGCGTTCGGAGCGATCCTGGTAGCGAGGACGATCGCCCGATTCAGGGGTACGACGGCCGCCGCTGCGCTCTGCGCTGTTACCGGCGCCACGCGGTGCATCACCACGCTTGTTTTCGTTGCGCTTATTGTCGTCGCGACGGTTCTCTCCGCGGTCGCGGAAGGGTTCCCGATCAGCCATGGCAGCACAATTCCTCTCGTCATGAGCTGACCTGACTGGGTGCCGGACGCTCTCACTGTTAATCTGTGTCGAAATTACGGATCTTCGGCCTACGACCCTCCCATTGTAGAGAAAGCGCCAGGCCAGCGTCCGAGCCGCGAAATGCGAGCCGTTAAATGACTGAGGCTCCGACATTATTGTCGGAGCCTCAGTGCTTGAGTGTTGTCCGGCGGTGTCCTACTCTCCCACACTCTCTCGGGTGCAGTACCATCGGCGCTGTGGGTCTTAGCTT
>NZ_CANLXP010000034.1 GCF_947495145.1 uncultured Arthrobacter sp. | reverse complement strand
CAGGCTAACCCATTCGCGGGCATTCCTACCTGAGGCACCGATCAACTTTCACGGGCATATTGACTTGAGGCACTACGTCACCCAGCGTTGGTACCTCAGAGCAGGAACCGGCCAAGATGGACTAATGAACGACGACGGCGCACCTCCCCTCCCCGTTCCTCCTGCCGCCGGGCCGGCCCTGCCGTTTGCCGCTCCGGCAAGCCTGGACGACGTCATGGCGCCCGACTGGGCAGCCGCGCTGCGCACAGTCCAGCCGCAGATCCATCAACTGGCCCAGGCGCTGGCCCTAGAGCAGCAGGGCGGCGCGCAACTGTTGCCCGGACCCAACCATATTCTGCGGGCCTTCACCTACCCGCTCAGCCATGTGAAAGTGATCGTTGTGGGCCAGGACCCTTACCCCACCCCGGGTCACTCAGTAGGGCTTGCCTTCTCGGTGACCCGGCAAACCAGGCTGCCGCGCAGCCTCGTCAATATCTTCAAGGAGCTCGCTGCGGACCTTGGGGCTCCGGCACCTGCTCACGGTGATCTCTCCGGCTGGGCTGACGAGGGCGTCTTCCTGCTCAACCGGGTCCTCACGGTGCGCGCCGGCGAAACCGGTTCCCATCGGAAGCTCGGCTGGAACGCTGTTACGGATGCCGCCGTCCGGGCGCTGGTTGCCCGCGACCAACCGCTGGTAGGCATCCTTTGGGGCCGCGAGGCCGCCCAGCTCAAGCCGCTGCTGGGTTCCACGCCGCTGATCGAGTCCGCCCACCCGAGCCCATTGTCCGCCTCCCGTGGTTTCTTCGGATCCCGGCCTTTCAGCCGGGCGAACGCACTCCTGGCACAGCAGGGCGCGGAGCCGGTGAACTGGCTGCACATTTAGCGCGTCAGTTTAGCGGCGGCGATTACGACGGCGTTCGTTGCTGCTCAGCTTCTTGGTGAACGGCCTCGCCAGGTTGTCGCCCAGCACCACTCCGCCGGCGATGGCGAGAATGATCGTCAGAGCATTGAACAGGCCGATGGCACCGGCACCAGTCACGTCCGTCTCGATCGTGAGGTCATACATTGACCGGAAGATCGTGAGCCCGGGGTAGAGGAACATGACGGCGGGCACCGCGACAACAAGCTGTGGTGCGCCCATCCGCAGCGCCACTACCCTCGCGAGCATGCCGATCAGCACAGCCGCCATAGCGGGCGCGAGCCGGTAGCCGACACCAAGATTCACCACCAGCGAGTACAGCAGGAAGCCGGCGGTTCCGATCAGCGAGGTGGGAACCACGAGCGACATGTCCGTCTGCTCGGCGATGGAAATCATCGCAATCGCGATGAAGACAAGCACCGCAACAACTGGCAGCGGATACAGTGAGCCGTCCGACGTCGTCACATCGAGTTCAGGAACGCCGATGAGCTTACCGAAGACAAGGGCCACAGCGATGCCGGAGACCAGCGCTGCGAAGACGAGAAAAGCAGACAGGAACCGCCCTGCTGCTGTGACCGGGAAGCCGTTGATCGCGTCCTGGGTGGCTGACACAAGCCTGCCGGTCGGCAGCAGCAGCAGAATCCCGCCAACCACTACCAGTGCCGGCGCAATCGGCACATCCAGCGACCACAGCAGCATCGCGGTCAGCGTGACCAGTGCCGCGGACGTCGCCGTCGCGAAGAATTCCGGCACCCGCCAGCGTCCCAACTGACGCGAAAGCAGATCGACTCCGATGCAACTGACGAACGAGATGAGCGATCCCAGCGGCCCCCCACCGATGAACGCCACGATGGCTGCCGCGAAAACGCCGAACGCAGCTGTCACCATCCAGCGCGGGAACGGCTTCGGACGGTGCGTGATCTCATCGAGCCGCCGGATCGCCTCTGCGCGGTCAACGCCGCCGTCGGCAATGTCAGTCACCAGTTGGTGAACATGCGTCAGCCCCGCATAATTATTCGTCCAGGAGCGCACCACCCGCAGAACCGTGGTGGGCGTCTGGTCCTTGGCGGAGTAATTGAGGACCACCGACTGGTTGGTGATGTCCACTTCGATGTTGTCGAGCCCGAACGCCGCGGTCACCGCGATGATGCTCGTCTCCACCTCCAGGGCTCCGGCACCGTACCGGAACATTGTCTCTGCGAGGCTCAATGCGAAGTCAAGAGTGCGGCGGGCTCCGACGTCGGGCCCGCCCACCTGGATTGTGGGATTTGCGTAGGGACTGCCGGCGAGCCGCTCCACCAGGTTCATTGCCTGGGTGGGCGGCGATTCTCCCTGGACCAGGCGCCGCAGCATCTTGCGGGCAGCCACTTGTGAACGGTCAGGGCGGGCGGACTGCGGTGTGATCGGCAGGGCGTCGGTCGGGTTTACCTGCGGTCGGGCCGCGGCGGCGGATTTTTTGGCCAGCTTCGGCTTGGCTCTGCCCGGCGTTGCCGGCAGATTTACAACGGGCAGCTGCTGGGCCACCGGCGAGGGGTTTGTATCCGGGCTCCGGCGCTCACTGGCACCGGTCTTGTCTGCCACTCTTGTGCCCCTTTCCTGAGCTCGAGTTCCTTCGTGTGCCCGGGCTTCTTGCGGTTTAGTAGAACGGTTGATGCGTGCGCCGCCAGTACAGCTGGCGCGTGACCCGTTCGCCCAGCTTCTGCCATGCACGGTACTTCATGGGGCTGAGCACCAGGTCATAGCAACCCACGAAGTCTGTAACGGTCTTGGTGAAGCTGGTTTTGAAGAGACCGAGGCCGTGGTGCTGATGGCTTTTGTCCTTCAGCTGGTCGCTGGGAGGCGTTCCGCAAAAATCGTATTCAACAATATTGTGCTCGCTTTTAAGGTCGTTGATTGCACGCCATTGAAGAAGATGTGAATCGCCATACTGCGAGCGCCCCGGCCGCGAGCCGCCGTCCTTGTAGGTGCCCTTGCGGCCATAGTTGATGACGAAGGCGCCGACGGATGGTTCGCCGTCCTCATGCACAAAGTAGAGCCTGCCCTGGCCGGCGGACACAAAGTTCGCCCAGAAGCGCTGGTAGTACTCGAAGGAGCGGAGACGGGCTGCCGACCTGTCCTCGATGTGCGCCATCAGGCGGTACATCGTGCGGAAGTTCTCTTCCGTGGGCTCCATCCGCTCAACCGTTACGCCCTCGCGCTCGGCGCGCCGCACGGCATTGCGTCCACGGGAGTGCAGGTTGCGCAGCAGCTGGTTGGGCTCCGGCGTGGTGTCGAGGATTGCAGTGTGGTCGTTGGGCTGCAGATTGAAGGCCTTGACCAGGCCTGCGCGGCGAAAGAGGGTACGGACACCGTCGTCGTCCTTGATGTCCGGCTCGATCTTGACCGCGAAGACGGGCAGTTTCGAATGCTGAATGAAGTTTCTGCACGCCGACAGCACCGCCGGAACATCCTCCGGAGCCGCGACATCGGGGCCCTTGATCAGGTACCAGAGGCTGCCAAGGAGCGGCACCTTCTTCTCAAGAACGAGGTTGTAGGTGGTGTACTCCGCGGATTCGAACGCGAGGAACAACGGCTTCCAACCATGGTGCGATTTGACCTCCGCGAAAGCCGCCGACTGCAGCAGATTGCCGCCGTTGGGGTTGACAGTGACCAGAGAATCCCAATTCTTGCGTTCTTCCTCAGTGGCAAATCGCGCAGTAAACGTACCCATGGTCCTCAATTACAACTGGTTGGCAGGCGTCGATTCAGTGTAGCCGTTTGTCCCCAGGGAACAGGGTGTGCCCTGTACCGCAGGGGAAGGCCATGGATAGCATCGAGACTATGGAATTCAGATACCTCGGAAACAGCGGCCTCAAGATCTCGGAGATCACCTACGGAAACTGGCTCACACACGGTTCACAGGTGGAGAACGATGTCGCCACCCGGTGCGTGCGCGCAGCTCTCGACGCCGGCATCAGCACTTTCGACACCGCCGATGTGTACGCCAACACAGCAGCCGAAACAGTTCTCGGGGAAGCACTCAAGGGCGAGCGCAGACAGTCGCTCGAAATTTTCACCAAGGTCTGGGGAGCTACCGGACCGAAAGGCCATAACGACGCCGGCCTGTCCCGCAAGCACATCATGGAGTCGATCGATGCATCACTGAGCCGGCTGCAGACCGACTATGTGGACCTCTATCAGGCCCACCGGTATGACCACGAGACTCCCCTCGAAGAAACAATGCAGGCGTTCGCGGATATCGTCCGGCAGGGCAAAGCGCTGTATATCGGCGTCAGTGAGTGGACCGCGGAGCAGCTGCGCGCCGGGCACGGGCTGGCGAAGGAGCTTGGCTTCCAGCTCATCTCCAACCAGCCTCAGTACTCGATGCTGTGGCGGGTCATCGAGGAGAAGGTCGTGCCTGCATCAGAGGAGCTCGGTGTCTCCCAGATCGTGTGGTCTCCCGTTGCCCAGGGCGTCCTCACCGGTAAGTACAAGCCCGGCCAGGCTCCGGAGCAGGGCTCCCGCGCGGCTGATGAAAAGGGCGGCGCGGACATGATCAAGCGCTGGATGTCGGATGAGGTCCTTACCGGCGTGCAGAAACTGCAGCCCCTCGCGGATGAGGCCGGCTTGAGCATGGCCCAGCTTTCCATCGCGTGGGTACTCCAGAATCCGAATGTAGCCTCAGCCATTATCGGTGCGTCCCGTCCGGAACAGGTCGAGTCGAACGTTGCGGCCGCCGGCGTCACGCTGGAGCCGGCCCTCATGAAAAAGATCGACGAAGCGATCGGCCACCTCGCGGAGACCGATCCTGCCAAGACCACCTCGCCGGACAAGCGGCCTGCATGAGGCTCGCTGTAACGGGATCCAGCGGCAAACTGGGCCGCGCTGTTGTCGCCGGGCTGCGGGAAGCCGGTCACGAGGTCTTCGGCTTCGACGCGCACGGCGAGCGCGCACCCGGGTTCCTCTCGATCGACCTGACCAACTACGGCCACGTCTTGGATGCTTTCCTGGGAGTGGAAGACCGCCACTCCGGTTTCGACGCCGTCGTCCATCTTGCCGCGATCCCCGCCCCCGGACTGCAGGCCGATGCAGCAACCTTCCACAACAACATGCTGGCGACGTACAACGTGTTCCAGGCCTGCAGAAGGGCCGGCATCCGGCGGATTGTCTATGCCTCCAGCGAGACAGTTCTGGGACTCCCGTTCGATGAGGATCCCCCGTACATCCCCGTGGATGAGGAGTATGACGCTAGACCGGAAAGCACCTATTCGCTGGTTAAGCATCTGGAAGAGCAGATGGCCATCCAGATGACCCGCTGGGACCCGGCGCTGAGCATCACGGCTCTGCGGTTCTCAAACGTGATGGATCCACAGGACTACGCCGAATTCCCGTCGTTCGATTCGGACCCACTGGCCCGCAAGTGGAACCTGTGGGGATACATTGACGGCCGGGACGGTGCACAAGCTGTACTGCGCGCATTGGAGAACGCGCCTGAAGGCTTTGACCGGTTCATCATCGCGGCATCCGATACGGTGATGAGCCGGTCGAGCGCAGCGCTGGCAGCGGAGGTTTTCCCCGACGTCGAATTGGTCAGGGAGGTCGGCGAGCACGAAACCCTGCTGTCGATCGACAAGGCGCGCCGGCTGCTGGGGTTTGAGCCGCAGCACAGTTGGCGGGATCACGCCGGGACATAGCAGGGGTGGGGCCTCCGGCCGCCGGAAGCCCCACTCAGCTAGCCTCCACCCGAAATGATCAGTAGGCTTACATTCACGGGTGAACGCCCTGAACGCAATCGTCGAAAGGATCGGTCATGACTGAAAACCTCCCCGATGAGGAATTGAATGTGGTGGGCGAAGAGCCCGACGCCGCTAATGAGTCGATCGCGCCCGAGGCTCTCGACCCGGTGCAGGACGGCCAGCCGGACGATTACCCCACAGCCGCCGAGAACAACCCGGAGAACTGGCAGCAGGATCCGCTGTTGCAGGACGAGCCCGGAGCCGGCGCTGGTCTTGAGGAAAGCGACCAGAGCCTTCGCGACGAGACTGAGGAAGCCCGCTTCCGCGACGGTGACGAGCAGGTGCCGCCGGAGGAGCCGACCATCGGCCAGGCTGCAGCAGATGTCGATTTCGGTGACCCGATGAGCGAGGGGGAAGTCGACGCGAGCGACGACGACGCCAACTTCGGCGGGTCGCCCCTGAGCCAGTTCGAGCCCGAGGATCTGGACCGCTAGCACGCACTCCTGCGGACGCCGCACCCGTAGACTGGCACAGTGAAAAAACTTGCTGCACTCTCCCTGCTCCTGCCATTTGCTGCCCTGCTTGTGGGCTGCAATCAAATCGAGGAAACCGCAGGCGACATAGCAAGCGACGCGGCGTCCCAGGTGGCCGGCGCAGCCGCCGAGGAAGTCCAGTCACGGGTATGTTCCCTGGTGAATGACGGCAACGTCAGCACTGAGGACAAAGAACTGCTCGGCGGGCTGGTTGACGCAGCCGAGACAGCCGGCCTTCCGGCCCGGATCACCGATCCGTTGCGAGACATCGCGGCGGCAGGAGACCAGGTACCGGCAGAGTCGGTGGATGCCCTGAATGAGGCGTGCGCGCCGACGTCGTAATCGCGGAAAGTCGCGTTTAGGTGTCAATTATCCATCAACTGTTCTATTGACCGCCTGCCGGCAGTACCGTTTTCCTATGAGAGGCGGCTCTCCCCGGGTCGTGCGTGAGGCGACCGCATACCAGGACGCGGTTTCGCGGTCCGTGAGGGCGGCGTGTGCCAGGTGGGTCGCAATCGAGCTGGAGTTTGGGCTGCTGAGCGGCGCAGACGTCGACGCGCTTCTCGGACCGCATTGGCCTCCGGCCGGGTGCCTCGCCGCGGAGAGGCGAATTCTCGGGGTCGCCACGAAAGCCGGACGCGTTCTATACCCGGGGTTCCAGTTCGACACGGCTGCCCAGACGGTACGGCCGATCGTCGCCGAGGTGGCGCAAATCGGTCTCGACGCCGGCTGGAAGGACCGCCACATCCTGCAGTGGTTCGTTGCGCACAACGGCTCCCTGCACGGTGAACGGCCGGTGGATCTACTCGACGACAGGGAACGGCTCCTGGCGGCGGTACACGCGGATCTGGAGACAGTCTGGTGAGACGCTGCCGTGGCGGTTCAAGCTGCCGTCCACTTGGTTGAGATCGGGGAAGCCGTAAGGCGAAGGCAACCCACCGGATACAGTGGAGGTATGTACCTCGAACACCCGCAAGCCCTGGCCGACACTGCGGTCCTCGAGAACCGCCGAGCGATGCTGGCTACCGCTCCCCACGTTCAAAGCCTGGAGCAGTGGCGCGCCAGCTACGTAGCCATCAAATCGACCCCTGTCCCCCATTTCGATCCGGCCGACGCCGGAGACCAGGCACGCGTCCTCTTCGTACTTGACCGGCCGCCGGAGGAAATACTCTCCGAAAGCGGCACCGGTTTCGTTTCCGTCGACAACCCGGACAGCGCGGCTGAGCGCTGCTGGATCGAACGGGATTCTGCAGGCCTTCACGAGGGCGTCCTCATGTGGAACATGGTCCCGTTCCTCGCGCCGAACCCCAATGCTGACAACCGAACGGCCGGCGCGAAAGCGTTGGGATCAGTTCTGCGCCTTCTGCCCAAACTTGAGGTTGTTTTGCTGTGCAGTGACGCCGTTCAGCAGACGTGGGACAAGCACCTCCAGGACCGGGTTCCCCGGGTCACTGTCATCAAGGCGCCCGGAGTCGGCCCGCAGTCGTTGTCTCGCAAGACCAAGCAGGACGAACTGCGAAAGGCAGTCGAGCGCGCCAAGCGCCTGGTGGGCTGATACCCGCCCTCTCCCGGTGCCGGTGAACAGCGCCGACGGCGCTAGGAAGCCTTGGACTCGTCGTGCTGTTCCCACCGCGTGACCGTCCGGTGTCCGGGATGCAGGTACACATGATTCTGCGCGATAACCGCTTCAGCCTTGGCCGTCGTGACGGTCCACGTGCCCGGACAGGTTATGCACTTGATGGTTCCCATATTCGCCCCCCGATAGTCCCGCTTTGTTGCGTGAACTTCAGCTTCTGCCAGCGACAGATCAAGCGTCAAGCGGTTTTATCAAGTCGTGAGAGTAACTTGCGGGATTCTTGAAACTACCTTTCAGTAACATCCGCGAACTCCGTGATCACAAGCCAAAAGGCGCAAGAGTTTGGTCAGAAGGAGTTGAGTGGAGCCCCCTGTCGGATTCGAACCGACGACCCCCGCTTTACAAGAGCGGTGCTCTGGCCAACTGAGCTAAGGAGGCAAGCTGGCTGAGCCAGCGGGCGCCGTCGTCGTCTGAACTTCACAGCATCGACTTCAACCGCATCGACTTCAACAGCGCTACACAAGATTAGCCCAGCGCCGCGGTCAGCAGGAAATCAGCCGGGCCAAAGGGTTCTCAGCTCTTCGCGTCGATCTTCTCCTGGGTGACCGTTGCGAACTCGCTCACCGCGTCCGGGACTTCCTCACCGTCAACGAACACGGTTGGCGTGCCGCCGACGCCGTAGGTTTCGGCGGCCTGGGTTCCGAACTTCACCCACGGCCGGAAAGTGTTCTCCTCGAGACAGGTGGAGATATTGCCGGCACCGGCAGTCGCTGCCATGTCCGCGAGCTCGGCGTCGGACAGCTCGCCGTTCTCGAAGTTGTTGAACAGGCCGGCCGAGAAGTCCCAGTACGCCCGCGGGGAGGTATCCGCAACGCAAGCAAGCGCGGCGGCACCACGGGAGGAGTACTCCGTCTGTGAGTTGGGATCAAGGTAGGCAACGTTCCGGTATTCGAAGGTGATGGTCCCCTCGTCCAGCCACGTCTGTATCTGTTCTGCGTGCGTCCGTTCGAAGTTGGCGCAGTGCACACAGTTCACATCGACGTAGGCAACTACCTGTACGGGTTCATCAGCACCGGAGGCGGCAACGCCAGGCGGCGGGTCAGCAGGGCTGGGCGCTTCTTCCGGCAGCGCGGCAACGTCGACCGTCTCCACCGTCGTCGGCGCAAGCTCCGTGGTGGAGGTCAGCGTGATGCCGCCGTACTCATTCCCGTGAGCGGGAGCGGGGCCGGCATCCGGTACCTGGTTACGGATATTTCCGGCAACGATGAGGCCGATGATCACGAGGATGGCAACAACCGCCGCGACCACACCCCACTTGATGAGGAACGAGGCCCGCTGCTCGCGACGCTCGCGCTCCTCCACCACTGAACGCGCCTGCTCACGCGCCTCAGATTTCCGCTGGGCCTTGCTGGGTCTGGGGGTGCTGGGCGTCATCAGTCCTCGTTGTTCACATCGGCTAGAGTCTCAAACCATTTAGGTGACCTGGCTACCCGCCCTCCCGCCATCCGACGGGATCACCCAACCGGCTAAAGTCATAAGCAAGCCTACGACCGTCAGAGGAGACAGTATGCAAGCAGGGGACACACCGTACGGTGAGTTCGAATTCATTGTCGTGTCCAACCGGCTCCCGGTTGACCGCGTGAACGACGAGGACGGCAACGGCACCTGGCGGCGGTCACCCGGCGGTCTGGTCACGGCGCTCGCTCCCGTGATGGAGAAGGCCGACGGCGCGTGGGTGGGGTGGCATGGCGCCGCGGACGAGGCCCTCGAATCGTTTGACCACAGTGATATCCGGCTGGTTCCCGTTCCGCTGAGCGCGGATGAAGTCGAGTTCTATTACGAGGGCTTTTCGAACGCCACCCTCTGGCCCCTCTACCACGACGTCATTGCCCCGCCGGAGTTCCACCGCCACTGGTGGGATTCGTACCGGAAGGTGAACGAGCGCTTCGCCGCGCAAACCGCGTCCATCGCTGCCGAGGGCGCTACCGTGTGGGTGCAGGATTACCAGCTTCAGCTCGTGCCCAAGCTGCTCCGGGAGGCGAGGCCGGACCTGAAGATCGGCTTCTTCAACCACATCCCGTTCCCTCCGCTCGAGATCTACGCCCAACTCCCGTGGCGCCGCCAGGTCATCGAGGGCCTGCTCGGCGCTGACCTCATCGGGTTCCAGCGGCCCAGCGATGCCAGCAACTTTTTGCGCTGCGTGCGACGCTTCCTGGGACTAGCGGTCCGCCAGCAGCAGGTCCAGGTGAAAGGGATGGACGGTGCACCGGATTACGTTTCCCGGGCCGAGGCGTTCCCCATCTCCATCGACGTCCAGCGCATCGTCGACCTCGCGCACCGACCGGACATCATCGAGCGCTCCCAGGAAATCCGCCGTGAGCTCGGGAATCCCAGGCACATCCTGCTCGGCGTTGACCGTCTCGACTACACCAAGGGCATCGGCCACCGTCTGAAGGCCTACGAGGAACTACTCGCCGACGGCCTGATCAAGGTCGAGGATGCCGCCCTCATCCAGGTCGCGAGCCCCAGCCGCGAACGGGTGGAGCAGTACCGGCTGCTGCGTGAAGAGGTGGAGGGCGCCGTCGGACGCATCAACGGCACCTACGACACCATCAAGAACACGGCAATCCGCTATCTCCACCACAGCTACCCGGTGGAGGAAATGGTGGCACTCTATCTTGCGGCCGACGTCATGCTTGTGACAGCACTCCGCGACGGCATGAACCTCGTCGCCAAGGAGTACGTAGCGGCCCGCACGGGAAACCGCGGCGCCCTTGTCCTGAGCGAGTTCGCCGGTGCAGCGGACACACTTCGCCAGGCCATCCTCGTCAATCCCCACGACATCGACGGGCTCAAGAGCGCCATCCGCGGCGCGCTTGATATGAGCGCATCGGAGGCGACGCGACGCATGCGGACAATGCGCAGGCAGGTGCTGCAGAACGACGTCGAGCGCTGGTCGAAGGCGTTCCTTTCCGAACTGCAGAACGGAACCCGGGAGGAAATCCTTGTCTGAGACGCTCAGCCCCGAACTGCTGTCCGCGTTGGGGACGGCAGCCGCCACAGATACGCTGTTGGTCGCCCTCGACTTCGACGGCACCATGTCACCGCTGGTCGACCGTGCAGAAGATGCGCGGGCACTGCCGGGATCGGCGGCGGCACTGCGCGAGCTGGCGCAGCTCCCACGGACGACGACGGCGCTCATCTCCGGCCGGGCGCTGGACAGTCTTCGTCTGGTCGCCTCCCCTGAACCGGAAACCCTGCTGATCGGCAGTCACGGCGCAGAAACCTGGACCGGCCCCGACGGCGCGCCCCTCGAGCTGACCCCGTCGCAAGCCGAGGTTCTCCGCCGCGCCACCGATGCCGTCCAAAAGGTAGTCGACGCACATCCCGGGACGCTGCTGGAACTGAAACCGGCCGGCGTCGTGCTGCATACCAGGACAGCAGATACCGACACGGCAGAGTCAGCGGCAACGGCCGCCCGTTCCGCGCTCACTGCTATTGAGGGTGCACACCTGAGCGCCGGCAAAAACGTCCTGGAGCTCTCGGTGGTCCAGGCAGACAAGGGCAGAGGCCTGCAGTCGCTCCGGGAGCTGACCGGCGCCACCGCTGTAATTTTCGCCGGAGATGACGTCACGGATGAGCATGCCTTGAAGACGCTCACAGCGCCCGACGTCGGCATCAAGGTCGGGAGCGGCGACACCGCCGCGGACTACCGCATCACCTCGCCGGAGCAGCTTGTCCAGGTGCTTCGCGAGCTCGTCACATTGCGTCGCGCTGGCGTCCGTGCCTGACTTCGTGCCATACTCCTTCTTGTGACGCAGTTCACGATGGGTCGACTTCGGCCTCCGTGCTGAATCATTTCAACTGAATATTTCCATTCACAACGGATCGTCGGGCACGTACCTGCCCGTGAAAAGGATAAGAGAAACATGGCAACGGTAACGTTTGACCAGGCTACGCGCCTGTACCCGGGCACCGAGAAGCCCGCCGTAGACAAGCTCAACATCGAGATCGCAGACGGCGAATTCCTCGTTCTCGTCGGACCCTCCGGTTGCGGAAAGTCCACCTCCCTCCGCATGCTGGCCGGCTTGGAAGACGTCAACTCCGGCCGCATCCTCATCGGTGACCGCGACGTCACCGATGTTCCTCCCAAGGACCGCGACATCGCGATGGTTTTCCAGAACTACGCGCTGTACCCGCACATGTCAGTTGCTGACAACATGGGCTTCGCCCTGAAAATTGCCGGCATCTCCAAGGAAGAACGCGCCCAGCGTGTCCGCGAAGCGGCGAAGCTCCTTGACCTTGAGGACTACCTGGACCGCAAGCCGAAGGCACTCTCCGGCGGTCAGCGCCAGCGTGTTGCCATGGGCCGCGCTATCGTCCGTAACCCGCAGGTCTTCCTCATGGATGAGCCGCTGTCCAACCTGGACGCCAAGCTCCGCGTCCAGACCCGTACGCAGATCGCCTCGCTGACCCGCCGCCTCGGTGTCACCACCGTGTACGTCACCCACGACCAGGTCGAGGCCATGACCATGGGCGATCGCGTTGCAGTCCTGAAGGACGGCATCCTCCAGCAGGTCGACACCCCGCGCAACCTCTACGAGCGCCCGAAGAACGTTTTCGTTGCAGGCTTCATCGGCTCCCCGGCTATGAACCTGCTTGAGCTTCCCACGACGGAAGCCGGCGTGAAGTTCGGCGACACTACGTACCCGGTTGCACGCGAAGTCCTGAGTTCCGCGCACGGCGGCACAGTAACGCTCGGCGTTCGCCCCGAGGACCTGGGCCTTGTAGGTGCCGGTGAAGGCCTTCAGGTCGAGGTCGACGTGGTCGAGGAACTCGGCGCTGACGCGTACTTGTACGGACACACCACCCTCAACGGCCAGGATCACGACATCGTTGCACGCGTCGACGGTCGCCGCCCTCCGATGAAGGGCGACACCGTGTACGTACGGCCTGTGAAGGGCCACGTGCACCTCTTCGACACCAAGGACGGCCTGCGCCTGGCTGACCACGTGTAGCACTTCCGAACCGCCGGCGGGTTCGGTACACATCCCGGGGTGGCCCCTGTTGGTTGACGGTAAACTCAACCAACAGGGGCCACCGTCGTTGTTAGGACACACAGATCACCATGACTGATTCGACCCAAGCTAATTGGCATCATGAGCCAACTGACTATGATCAGGCCGGCAAATTGCCCCGGACCCGGAGCGCACTCGCCGAAGGCTCCCTGGGGTCCCTGAACATCACGGCAGCGGCCACCGATCCGGAGCTGCTCGATCTTCCCTGGCACCTCGCGCTGGAGGAATGGCCGTCGGAGTACCTTGCTGCACTACCGCGCGGCATCTCCCGGCATATCGTCCGCTTCGCCCACCTCGGCGGATCGGTGATCGCAGTGAAGGAAACGAGCGAGCACATCGCCCGGCACGAGTACCACATGCTACGCAAGCTGCAGCGGCTGGACGTTCCTTGTGTGGAGCCGGTAGCGGTGATTTCCGGCCGTCAGACTGTCGACGGACAGGAACTGAATCCGGTCCTCGTTACCCGTCACCTGAAGTTCTCAATGCCGTACCGCGCCCTGTTCTCGCAGATGCTGCGGAAGGACACCCTCACCCGGCTCATTGACGCGCAGGCGCTCCTGCTTGTCCGGCTTCACCTCATCGGTTTCTATTGGGGCGACGTCTCGCTGTCCAACACCCTGTTCCGTCGGGACGCCGGAGCTTTCGCTGCCTACCTCGTGGACGCTGAAACCGGCGAGCTCTACCCAGAACTCTCGACCGGGCAGCGCGAATATGATCTCGAAATCGCCCGGGTGAACATCGCCGGTGAGCTGATGGACCTCGCCGAGGGCGGCCTCATCGAGGAGAAGGTGGACCCGCTCGCCACCAGCGAGCTCATCATGGACAGCTACCGCCGGCTATGGGCGGAGCTGACCGACAAAGAATCGTTCGAGCTCGGTGAGCGCTGGCGGGTCAACGCGAGGATCCGGCGTCTGAATGAACTTGGCTTCGATGTCGAGGAATACGCAATCAGGACAGTTTCCGAGACTTCCCAGATCCAGCTGCAGCCAAAAGTTGTCGACGCAGGGCACCACAGCCGTCGACTCATCCGGCTCACCGGCATTGATGCGCAGGAGAACCAGGCCCGGCGGCTACTTAACGATATGGATGCGTACCGGGCGGACAACACACCCGGTCTGGATGAGGAGATCAGTGCGCACCAGTGGTTCAGCCACGTCTTCGAGCCCATTGTCCGTGCAGTACCCCGTGAGCTGGGCGGCAAGCTCGAACCCGCCGAGGTGGTCCATGAAGTGCTGGAACACCGCTGGTACATGTCCGAGAAGCAGGACCGCAACGTTCCGCTCGCCGAAGCCGTACAGTCCTACCTCGACTCAGTACTGCGCCACCGCCGCGACGAGGCGGCGATCATGCTTACCGCTGACACCAAGACGCTGGACATCATCAGCGGCGGTGCACAGGAGGGCAGCTGAACCTGGGCACCGCCGTTAACGAAGGACGTCCGTGGTTCCTGACCTACATCTGGAACCACGGACGCTTCTCTGACAACTCCGATTACTGCTGGAACGGGGTGCAGTCTACTTCCACTCCCTGGTACTCCTGCATACCGGGCCCTGCTGTTTGGCAGAACTGCACAAGCTCGGCGGCCGCACCAGCGGTGACGATGAGGATAATGATCGCGATTATTCCGGTGATGACACCGATCGCTCCGATGATGATGCCGGCAAGAGCAAAGCCGTTGCCCATCCCGGCCTTACGCGACTTCACCATCGCGATGATGGAAACAATCAGACCGACAATCGAGATAGGCCAGATGATGGAGCAAATCAGGCCCACAATGCCGAGTGTCTTTCCCGGGTTTTCCGCCGGCTGTCCGTAGCCGCCGCCGTACCCGCCGGGCGTTCCGTAAGGCGAGTTCTGAGCCTGCCCATAGCCCGCGGGCTGTTGACCGTAGGACTGTCCGTAACCGGACGACTGCTGTCCGGATGACTGCTCCGACGACGTCGGCTGCTGCCACTGCTGCCCGGCCGGGTAGCGGGAGGAGTCGTCCTGGCCGCCGTTGTTGCCGGTTTGGCCGGTGGTGTTATATGACACGATATTCCCCATTGCTCGAGTGTGATGCCGCTGTCCCTGCCACGGCGCTAACTGCGTTCAGTCTAACCGCCGGACACAACCGTCAGCGCTAGCCCGGGCCGCACTGGCTTGGACAGCCCATCAGAGGATGGCCTTCCCGGGGTTGAGGATGCCGCGGGGGTCGAACGCCTCCTTGATGCGCCGCTGCAGGACGAGTACCTCTGCGCTTTGCTCCCACGAAAGCCACCGGAGTTTGTACTGCCCGATCCCATGTTCTCCCGTGATTGTTCCACCGAGGGCAAGCGCAACCCGAACCGACTCATCCAGTGCCGCATGCAGCCTGCGCACGCCATCCGCTCCCTCGTCGCTGGATACCCAGAACGTGGGATGCAGGTTGCCGTCTCCTGCGTGCGCGACGAGGCGAAGCCGTACCTGGTGGTCGCCGGCCATCCGCTCGAGTTCAGCGGCATAGTGGACCAGCTGGGAACGCGGAACAGCGACGTCCTCTCCCACCCGGAAATCGTCGTCCACGCCGTCACCTCTCGCATTGCGGCGCAGATCGAGAAGCATTGCAGCTTCCGTGCCTTCCTCTGCCTCAACAGTTGCGCCCCTACGGGTAAGAACGTCGCGCACGACGGCAGCTTCCGGCTCTGCCCCGAAACCATCGGTTTGGACAAGCAGCAATGCTCCGCCCCTGGCGGCTAGGTTCGAATTAAAGGCTGTATCGAGGATGCCGAGCGTATTGCCGTCGAGGAGCTCAAGGATTGCCGGCTGGACGCGTGCAGCTCCAATGGCGAGAACGCCGGCAGCCGCTGCGGGTATGTCCGGGAAGAAGGCGGCGAGAGTCCGGGTCTCGACGGGGAGGTACTTCAAGCGCACCGTGATCCCGACGACGACCCCGAGCGTACCTTCAGATCCGACGAAGAGCGCGGTGAGGTCATACCCGGCTACGCCCTTGAAGGTGCTGTGTCCCGTGTGAATGAGGGTGCCATCAGCCAGTACGACGTCGAGAGCCAGGACCGAATCCCGCGTCACCCCGTACTTGGCACAGCGTAGCCCGCCCGCGTTGGTTGCAACGTTCCCGCCCAGGGTTGAGATCGTGTGACTTGCCGGGTCCGGTGCGTACATCAGGCCGTACGGCGCAACCGCGATGTTGAGGTCCGCATTGATCACACCGGGCTCGACCATGGCGAGCTCATCCTCCGGCCGCACCTCCAGAATCCGGTTCATCCGTTCAAGGCTGAGGACGATACATCCAGCAACAGCGTGAGCACCGCCGGACAAACTGGTGCCGGCTCCGCGTGCAATAAGCGGCACGCCCAACCGGTGCGCACTCCGCACCACGTGCTGGACCTCCTCGATGCTTTCGGCAAGTACAACCGCGGCAGGTTCGACCGGTTGAGCGACAGGACCCTGATCGCGAGAGTAAGCTCTGAGTTCATCCTCACCGGTGAGGACCCGTGACCGGTCGACACCGGCGAGAAGCTCTTCCACCAAAGTGCCTGGCACCATACCGTCGGTCACCGCAGTCATTCCGCACCGCCCATAAACCGACGGTAGGAAGCCAGGACAGCCGGCCAATCGGGCGCAGCTTCAAACTGCTCGTACCCCAGCTTCCCCTCAGCCCAACCATCATGAACGACGCTCACACGGGTTGCGGTGCCATCCGCACTGAACGAGACAGCGAGATCGCTCGAGCGGTTCGGATTGCCCTCATGGTGCCATGCCAGCTCAAACCGCCCATCCAGAGGCTCAGCCGTCACAGTTGCCCACAACGCACGGTTGCCGGCCATGTCCTCCTCGAACAACTCGCCCTGGGTAAACTCCGGATGTGTTCCTTCTCCGAAGCGGGTTTGATCAACCGGCCACCACAGGTGGATGCCGTCAGTGAATCCGGCGAACGAATCTTCGGGGTTTCGCGGAACGAAAACCTGAGCCGCTAGAGTGGCCGGCGGTCTTCCTGTGCCCTCGTTTGCCGGGTCGGTGTTGGCGTGGGAAAAGAGGCTGTCCATAGTGCGACTTTAGTGTGGTTGGTTGGTGGTGGTTAAACAGGAAGGGCCTCACCATCATGGTGAGGCCCTTGCCTTTGAGTGTTGTCCGGCGGTGTCCTACTCTCCCACACTCTCTCGGGTGCAGTACCATCGGCGCTGTGGGTCTTAGCTT
>NZ_CANLXP010000033.1 GCF_947495145.1 uncultured Arthrobacter sp. | reverse complement strand
CACAAGAAGCCCGGCGAGTCGACAAGTGGGGCCACTTCAAACCGTCACACCGGGGCCACTCCAACCTGCCACAGCCAAACGGGCTCGACGCGAAGCTCCGCGAGCTGCAGGCCGAGCAGGAGTCCCTCGAGGAGCAGCGGATGGCGGCCGCATAGGTACTGGGGGAGTAAGAGCGCTTTCATCAAACGGCGAGACGAGCCAAGGGCTTGGTCCGCTTGTCCATTGGGTGTTCTGTTTGCACGGGATTACAACTGCACTAAGCCGGATTTATCTGCTGTTGCTCCTCGCCTCGAGGATCTCCTGCTCACGTTCTTCTACGTGTTCCTCCAGGTCGAGCAACTCACGTATCCGGTACGACGGACAGATGATCTCCATAGCGGTGTTGTATTTGACGGGGTAACTACCTGACCAAGCGTGATTTCCTGCCATCACCAAAGCATTCGCTTGATTGAAATCGATATGCCCTGTCACGACTCCTAGAAGGCCAATTGTCTCTTCGAAGAATGGCATCATTGTCCCGTTACCCCGATCACTGCCGGGGCCAATGTAGACGAATACAGGACTGCCGCTATCTCCCGACTGCGATCTCATCTCAGCCAAATAGGCCTCAGTCATGAGGCCGTTCCCACCTCTCAGCCTGGCTTCTGGGAAAAGAGACAGGTTGCCGAATCGCAAGACGGGCCTTATCTCACTCCGCTCAAGCTGGATAAACCTACCCGGCATGAATACTTCGTCACCGATACCGACATTCAACTCAACCATCCGAGCATCCATCTGAGCGGTCGACCCCATCAGGTCATCCAATTTCAATCCCCCTGCCACCAGTGGCTGGGCGTCTGCCGGGCCCGCTACTCGCACCATGCACAGATCCTGGGTTGGATGGTGCCGCCAGTCATGCGGCGCAAATGTCATGACCAGGTCACCACCATTTTCAGCTTTCCGCATAGTGCTCGCTCCGCCTAATGCAACGTGGGAATTGGTTATCAGGAATCTGAAAGGAGCCAGTCCGGGAGTTGACGGCTCTTCGATAACGAATCCCGTCCCTCCATAGCCAGAGTCTTTTCGCGCATCGTCCTCCGTTAGGTACATGAAAGCGGTGTGGTGAGCAACTTGGTCCGGGATACGAGGCATGTCTTCTTTATACATGTGGCGTTCACGATGAGTCCGAGGGGCGACACTATCGCCCAGCTTGAACATGCAAACGGAGATCAGTGACAGAAAGGCGACTCGGCAGACCACGAAAATAGCTGCTTCAGACGCGGCCTGCTGGGGCCTGCACTGCGCACGAACGGATATCAAGCAGCGGGCCAGCCCCGGAGTACACGCCGGGAATGTAGTGCGACCATGCCGACTCCACTGCGGCGCCTGCGGCCACACCGTTCATCAGAACCTGAACGTTGCCGCCGGTGAAGACGAACGAGACCATGCCGGTCCAGTCTTGCCCCGTGGTGAAGAACGCGCCGTTGCTGAGGATGTCGGTGTTGCCGGAACCGGTGAACTTCCGCACGATGAGAGAAGCCCCAGAGCGGCGGATGCCGTACCCCTCCTTGATGCCCATTGAAGCGGTGGCTTCACCGTAGAGGCAGGACGCAATCGCGACGACCTGGGGCCCGCCTGTTGCGCCTCCGAGGGTGACCATGAAGTCGATCCGTGCGTCTGCGTGGGCGCCGTCTGCCTTGATCACACTGAACGGCGTCTGTTCGTCGTAGGCGGTGGCGTAGGTGTATCCGGGGTGGGGTCCGCCCAGGACTGTGCCGGACAGGTCCGATTTCACTACCTCGATAGCGGGTGTCAGGCCGGAACGTACGTTGTTCTTCGGTGGCGCGAAGTCCACGGAATCAATTGCGAGTGTGCCGGTGTCACAAGTGACAAACACGAGATCGGGGCCGCCGTGGTGGGTGTGTCCGCGCACGGTCGTGAACGTTCGCGGTTCGATGTTCACTGCGCGGTCGGGGATACCAGCCTTGCCTAGCGCATATCGGATGCGTCCAGTGCCGACGCCGGCTGTTGAGCCGGAGAAGAACCGCACCAGCGCGTCCGTGGGTGCGGTCGCGTCGAATGGCAAGATGGCGGTCTGGCCTGCGGTGAGCAGGATCGTCTTACCGTCCGTCGCGCCGGGTCTGCCTGTAGGTGCGCCACCCATAATCAGTTGGTGGTTCGTCGTGATGCGCTGACCCGGCCCAAGCTTCGGCGGGTGAATGCCCTTCGGGCCCATCAGTGCCGCGAGTCGAGTCCCGACCAGCGCGAATGCGGCGTCGTTGAGGGGCGTCCCATCGGTCCAGATATTCGCGACAGAGGGAATGGCGTTGAGCAATTCGGCAACGTCGATGTACCTGCTGCCGTATCGTTCCGCGACTCGGCGGACGATGGCGGCGCGGGCCTGCCTGTTGTGGGTGTCGGCTCGGATGTTCGTGAAGTGCCCGCCAATAAAGACGGGCTGCGACCCGGAGTTGCTGATTTCGTCCGCAATTCGCCGGATGTTCTTGGCATTCACAATAGGGTCGATGTTGTAGACAAAATCGTTAGAATCCAGCCAAACGAACTCGATGTTGTCGTGTGGGCGGGTGATTGGCAATTGCGTCAGCCAGGAGTTAGAGGATTCACCGGAGCGGGCGTTTGTTTTGAAGGGTGAACAGGCCCGGATACATAAGGTCGAGCACGGCCTTAAGGGAGTACGGGGCATTATTTGTGGAGGGTGCCGTGGTTTGCTCGTTGATGCCCGGAAGAGCGCCGTCGCCGCCCTGCCCGTACATCTGCGAGTGGCCGGACACTGCGACCACCTGGGGTGTTGTTGTCGCCATGACTTTCGCCACCGTCGCGCCATCCGTAGCGGCCTCTTTCGACTGCACAATAGTGGCACTTAGTGCACTGCAGTCCTTTGCGCTGTCCAGTCGATTCAAGCGCTGGGGACCTAAGCACCACGCAAGAACGGTCCAACGCCCGGCGGTATCCTTCTGTGATTTCAGCGCGGCAGGACCGAGCAAACGGCGATGTTGTCGCAGGACGTGAGCGGGTTCGACGGTGTCAAACATCTCCGAGTCACCGTGGAGATCGAGCAGGGCGAGCGCGTGGTGTCGGTTTGCGCGGAGGAAGTGTCGGCCGAGCCAGCTCGAATCAGCTCGGGTTCACCAACGCGCGGCAGCGGACGCCGGTTGGTGGCCTCTCGAGTGGGACGGCGCCGTCTGCAGCTTTCGCGTCTGCTGGTGGCGGAGCCGAGCGTGTTGGTGCTGGATGAGCCAATGAATGGGCACGTTGATCGTGGTCTCGCGCAACTGACACCTGCTTGAGCAGCGTCACCGATACCCGGCTGACGTTGTTGAACGACGGGAAGATTCGGAAACCTGTCCGGCGGCGAGAATCAGTATTTGCAGCAAGTTCCGCTGGCCCGCCACCTGAGGAAGCACGCAAGGCGAAGAAGGACCTGACGCGTATCAAGCGTCAGATGACGAAGACCAGTCGCAGATCGAGAAGTTCGACCTGTAGATGAGCGACGCCGGCAGTAAGGCCGCGGTCAATTTCGAGAATGTCGCCCTCGACGCGAAACTGCGGGAGCTCAAGCCCGCGCAAGATTTACTCGAGGAGCAGTATCTCGAGGCCGCCGCGGTGCTGGGAGTAATACCTTCAGCAGACGAAGAGGCCGCACAATCGAGCGGCCCACCCGTCCAGCGGGTTCACGCCGTTTCGGGAAGTTCTTCTACAGGAGGTTCCAGCTCTCCTGACAGGTTGTCGAGCCACGAGCGTTCCGGGCTGGGGTCATCAGCGATGATGTGCTTTTCCACAAAATTGCGGATGCTTTCCTTCAGATGTCCCATGTCCAGCTCCTCGTTGAGCGTCATCAGGTAGATGAGCCTCAGTCTTCATCGAGTGGCTTGGGTTTAGCTTGGGCCGATCTGGTTTTCGCACGCAGGCGCCAAGTCGCAGTAGCCGCTCTGACATGGCAGACTAGATAGTCGCGTGAGCTGTTCGGGCACTGCCGGAATCGCACGCGGTCCGCCCTGGTGTAACGGCAGCACCCCAGCCTTTGGAGCTGTGGAGTATAGGTTCGAATCCTATGGGCGGAACGGCAGGCCAGCAGGCGTCAGAGACAGGCAAGGAGCGGCCTCTTCGTGAGCCACGAGAACCAGTCCAACCAGGCGGAGTCAACGCCTGCAGCAGTGATAGTTCTGGCAGCCGGAGCCGGGACCCGAATGAAGTCCCGAACCCCCAAAATCCTTCACCGCATCGGTGGCACCTCAATGGTTGGGCACGCGATTGCTGCGGCCCGTGGTCTCGCGCCTCGTGAACTCGCGGTGGTCGTCCGCCACGAGCGGGACCGCGTTGCCGCGCACATCGCCGAGCTCGACGCCGGAGCCCTCATCGTGGATCAGGACGACGTCCCCGGCACCGGACGCGCTGTGCAGGTCGCTCTCGAGGCACTGGACGCACAATCGGCGGTCCAGGGAACTGTCGTAGTCACTTACGGCGATGTCCCGCTGCTCGACAGTGCAACGCTCCGGGAACTCGTGCGTACCCACGAGCAGGAAGGCAACGCGGTCACGATCCTCACAGCAGTTCTCGACGATGCCGCCGGCTACGGACGTATCGTTCGAGCCGAAGACGGCACAGTGACGGGCATCGTGGAGCACAAAGACGCGACTGACGAACAGCGGGCGATCAAGGAGATCAACTCCGGCATCTATGCTTTTGACGCCGCGTTGCTTCGCGAGAGCCTCACCGGCGTTGACTCGAACAATGCTCAAGGAGAGATGTACCTGACCGATGTGCCGTCGATTGCCCGGAAGGCTGGCGGCCGTGTGGCTGCTGTCGTGTCCGCGGACCGCTGGCAGGTCGAGGGCACGAATGACCGCGTACAGCTCGCAGCGCTCGGGGCGGAGCTCAACCGTCGCACTCTGGAGCGGTGGATGCGCGCGGGCGTGACTATCGCGGACCCGAACAGCACTTGGATCGACGTTGACGTCCAGCTTGATGAAGACGTCACTATTCTCCCGGGGACGCAGCTTCACGGAGCAACTCAAGTCGCTCGCGATGCTGTTGTTGGTCCGGACTGCACGCTTACGGACGTGGTGATCGAGGAGGGCGCGAGAGTGATCCGTGCTCACGGCAGCGGTGCACGCATTGGCGCCGGCGCTTCGGTGGGCCCGTTCACCTACCTGCGACCGGGTACGGTGCTGGGGGAGTCGGGCAAGATCGGCGCCTTCTACGAGACCAAGAACGTGACCATCGGCCGCGGTTCCAAGCTTTCCCATCTCGGTTACGCCGGTGATGCGGAGATCGGCGAGAACACCAACATCGGTTGCGGAAACATTACCGCCAATTACGACGGCGTTAATAAGCACCGCACGATCATCGGCAACGAGGTCCGAACTGGTTCCAATACTGTCTTTGTGGCCCCAGTATCGATTGGTGATGGCGCCTACACGGGTGCAGGTGCCGTTGTGCGCAAGGACGTCCCTGCCGGAGCGCTCTCCATTGTTGCTGCGTCGCAGCGCAACCTGGATGGCTGGGTCGGAAAAAACCGCACAGGAACCGCATCGGCCACGTCAGCTGCCCAAGCTTCCTCCTCAACTACATCTACGGAAGAAAGCGATCCTTCATGAGCGAGATTACGGCACGCGGGGAAAAGAAGCTGGTCCTCGCTTCGGGCAGGGCCCATCCGGAACTGGCGGAGGAGATCGCGCGGGTCTTGGACACGGAGCTCCTGCCGATCTCGGCCTACGACTTTGCGAACGGTGAAATCTACGTCCGTTCGGGAGAGAGCGTCCGCGGCACTGATGTGTTCGTCATTCAGGCTCATCCTGCTCCCCTGAACAATTGGCTTATGGAGCAGCTGATCATGGTTGACTCGCTGAAGCGAGCGTCGGCCAAGCGGATCACTGTCGTATCCCCTTTCTACCCCTACGCTCGTCAGGACAAGAAGGGCCGCGGCCGGGAGCCAATCTCCGCTCGTCTGGTTGCTGACCTCTACCGGACCGCGGGAGCAGACCGACTGATGTCGGTGGATCTGCACACGGCGCAGATTCAGGGTTTCTTCGATGGACCGGTAGACCACCTCATGGCCATCCCGCTGCTCGCCGACTACATCCGCACCCGCGTCGACGCAGACAATATTACAGTGGTTTCGCCGGACACCGGTCGTGTGCGCGTGGCCGAGCAGTGGGCTGAGAGGTTGGGAGGCGCGCCCCTGGCGTTCGTGCACAAAAGCCGCGATCTCACCGTTCCCAATCAGGCCGTCTCGAAGACCGTCGTCGGACAGATTGAAGGTCGCACGTGCGTGCTCATCGACGACATGATTGACACCGGCGGAACCATCTCCGGCGCCGTTCAGGTCCTGAAAAACGCCGGCGCCAAGGACGTTATCATCGCAGCGACTCACGCTGTGTTCTCGGATCCCGCAGCACGCCGTCTGGCGGAGTCCGGGGCACGGGAAGTTGTGGTCACCAATACGCTGCCGATAGGGCCGGAAAAGCGCTTCCCGCAGCTGACCGTCCTGTCTATCGCGCCGCTTATAGCGCGGGCGATTCGCGAAGTGTTCGACGACGGTTCAGTGACGAGCCTGTTCGACGGAAATACCTGAGCGAGCCGAGTAAGTCGCAGAAGCACCGGTCAGTAGTATCTGACCGGTGCTTCTGTTTTTATCGGAGTCGGCAAGCACAAAGCCCCGGTCAGAACCCGCCCACGCGGGCTCTGGACCGGGGCTTTCGTGTGTTGCTTTGGTGCTTACGCCTCGGCGCCTGCGCGGCGTCGTGCGACGAAGATGCTTCCTGCGCCCAGGCCGAGTGCGCCGATGCCAGCAGCACCCCAGAGAAGCATTGCGGAATCGATTCCGGTGTTGGCGAGCCCGCCGCTGGTGGTGCCGGTCGAGCCGGTGTTGCCCCCAGCTACTGTTGCTTCCGGGGCGTCGACCGCGACCGATGAAGAAACAGTCACTCCGGATTCACGCCCGGTAGCTGTGAGGGTGTAGTTGCCCTCTTCCTCGAGCGTTACCGAGTAGGAGAAGTTGCCCTCCGCGTCGGCAGTCACGGTGTCAGTGAGGACGATCGCCATCGGGAGGATGGGACCGCCGAGGGCCGTGCCGACGCGTCCAGCTCCACCAGCAGCACCCGCTGCGGCAGGCTCACCCGCAACGAAATCAACAGCGATATCGATAGGCTCAAAAGCATTGAACAGGCCCTGGCTGCTGCTGAAGACCACAGCTTCGCCCGGAGCAACGGTTCCGTCGCTGACGGTGCCCGGTGCACTGTCAGGAGTGTAGGCCTGCGCAGCGCCGGCCCCTAGGAAGGTGATTGAGCCGGCAATTGCGACGGCTGCGATAGCTTTTTTCATAGAGACTCCCCAATAAAGGTGTATACGACAGATTTCTAGCAGTGCTCGACCTGAAGATGTATTCCCCTCAGCCCCGACTACCCCGAAAAAAGTCTACCAACAGTCGGGGAGAGCAATAGCCACCGAACCTGCAGGACTTCCTCAGGGTTTCCGCAACAAACTCTACCTTAGTGATAGCTCAATTCAGAAAGCGTCCGGTATTCAGAGAGGTATGTAACGCAAAGTTCATGTTGGTGCTTGTTACTGCTTGCAGCTGTCGTCGCTCTTGAGTGGCAGCAGGACATCCTCTAATTGCTGGATAGTCGGCGTCACGTCCAAGGTAGGCTCCGATTGCTGAGCCACGTTGGTGAAGTCCAATTCAACGGTCGCGGTTTCGCCTGGCCTAAGGCTCGTTGTCAGAAGCCCTACTGGTCTGTCTCCATGACGAAAGGATCCAACCTGAACCGCTTCACCGTTTATCCGAGCTTTCTGAAGCAGCGCTTGTTGAGGTCCATAACCTACAAAGTTCGTTTGTATGGTGCCCGGCGGAACGCCGGACTCTCCGCCGCCGGTCACATAGCGGGGCAGAGATCGGGCTGCATCAGATGGCGCGGAATTCGAGAGTGTGGTTGTCAGCGTGTATTGGCGGTAGCCTTCTGGCGTACAACTCCGCTGTAGGCGCACCGTTCGTTTCACGTAATAGTCCATCTTCGCGCCCGTCCCATCGTTGAAATAAGCGCCGAACGACGCGCCTCCTGACCCCGTGCCAGTAACACTGCCAGCAAGCGGAGAAGCTGCAATAATGTCTTGCTCCTCTGCCGCCGCCGACCACACATAGAGACGTCCTTCGTTGGTGCTTCTCGCGAGTGCCTGTACCAAGTCGGCGCTTTCCCCGCCGCCAGCCGCGAGTGCATCGAAGATCTCGCCAGCGACGGCGGCAAAGTAAGCATCTTGAAGCGCTGGCTCTTCAATGGCGGCGTAGACGTCAGAAAGCAGGGTCGAGACAACGTTGTCCGAAGTTAGGGAAGAAGGAAGGCCAGAGGCGCTGAAGCGATCGCTGAGTTGCTGATCTTCGAATTTCAGCTCGACCGGGCCGGTTGCTCGCAGAATATTGGACAAAGCGACGACGTCAAGGGCGATAACACCATCTAATGGCTCGCCGTTGTTGCGCTGCTCCCACATGCGCATAGTTGTTTTTGCGACCGTAGGGAACTCTGGCGTGAGGTTCGCGCTTTGCATGAATCTCCCCATGCGATCCGAATATATAAGGGTCTGCTCAGGCTCAACAGCGAGTGCTGGCTCGAATTCCCCAATTTCAGAGGCGGAAGTTTGCTCGACCAGGGCGATTCTGCCATCGGTCGTCTGCACTACGGCTAGTGCCCCGGGTATACCTCCAGTGGCTCTGATTTCCGCGCTGTTCTGAATGAGTAAGAGGTATGAGCGTGGTTCATTCGCACCGAGCATGCCGGGCAACAGGTTCGCTAGGGAAGAGGCATGCGAAAGAGTGGTGGATACCTCACTAAGAGCTGCAGATGCTTTCGTTAGCGGCTCTACCACTTGCGGAATGAGGGCGTTTTCGTCAATTGCTGCGAGACGCCTGTGAGACTGGTCAACGGTGGCGTGTGCTGTTGACAGCTCAGGGGCCAAATCACTGATCGCACCGACGTCCACTCTTCCATCCGTCGAAATCAGCTCCCGCCAGGCGATCGTGTCAAGCTGAGCAAGCAGCGGGGTTGCTGCCCGGTTGATTACATCGTCAGCTGCAACCGTGACTTCAGTCACTGCTCTGAAGTTCGGACCAAAGAAGGGTAACAAGCTGGCGGCTCTCCACACGGGATCCGTGCCGGCCGCATGACCCTCCGCAACATGCTGCCTAACGGCCGCGAGAGTTCCTTGGGCAGAATCTGAATCACCCGCCTCCACTTGTTCGAGGAGACTTGGTAGTAGGGCAGCGGCTTCACTGAGGTGGGTTTGCACCTCGTTAGCCCGGACGGCTAGCCACGCAGCCGCAAGCGTCAGGATCAGCACTAGCGCCGCGCAGGCGGTGCTCAATCGGCGTAGGAACACCTGAGAAGTAGGCTTGGTGGACTTCATTTATTGCACACTCACTTCGTGCTGAACTGGCGGATGTTCTTCAACAGGTCTTAGGAGATCGACGCGGCGGTCTAGACAGCCCCGTCTCCTGCTACTACAGCACGGAACGTCTTGAACAGAATCAACAGGTCCTGCGTAAGGGACCAATTTTCAACGTAGTACAAATCAAGTTGTATGGATTCTTCCCAGGACAAGTTCGAACGCCCACTCACCTGCCACAGTCCGCTCATTCCCGGACTCACATATAGGCGTCGATGGGCGGCGTCGTCGTAAAGCGCGACTTCACTAGCACGTTGGGGCCGAGGTCCGACCATGCTCATGCTTCCCAGCAGGACGTTGAACAGCTGCGGTAGCTCGTCTAAGGAGTATTTTCTTAAGAATTTGCCGACCTTAGTGATCCGGGGGTCATCCTCCACCTTGAAAAGCGGTTGCGCTTCCCTTCCTTGCTCGGCCAGTAGCGCGTTCAACTGGGCATCCGCATTCGCGATCATGGATCGGAATTTGAGCATTTTGAAGGTCGCCCCACCCACGCCAATACGTTCTTGTGAATAGAAGATACTTCCAGTACTAGTCACCTTGACAAGCACTGCGATGACAAGCAGCACGGGCGACAGAAGCACTATGAGGGATGCGCTCCCGACGATATCGAATACCCGCTTGAGTAGGCGCGATACGCCGGTGAGTTTGGGGGTTGAGACGTGGACGAGCGGCAATCCTGCGACCGGTTGAGTGTGAATTCGGGGGCCAGCGATGTCGGTGAGAGCTGGTGCTAGGATCAGCCGAATATCGCGAGCCGCCAATTCCCACCCAAGCTGGCGCAGCGTGTGAGGGTGCAGATTAGACCCGGCGGATATTGCTACGGAGTCAGCGCCAACGGCATCGATCGACTGCAAGATGGACTCCGTAGTGGTGCCACTATCGGTGACGACGACATCAGAATTTCGAGTGAGCGTCAGTCCGTTTGAGTTATTAGTGAAATGCGCGCCCACAGGTCTGTATCCTGCGAGCGGCGCCTTTCGCAAGGCGGATACAAGATGGTCCACGGCCCACATGCCGCCGATAACAAGCACTCTTGATGAACTGCGTCCGTGCGACCTCTCGGAACGAAGAATCTGCCGCACCATCCACCGCGCTATCAGCAGCCCAATCAGTCCAGCAGGTAAAGCGAGACCCACGTAGCCTCGTGGAGTGTCATAGCGGAAGGCGTAGGACAGGATTGCAATCAGCCCGAATAGCCATAGAGACGCCGTGAATACCCGTTTATATTCTTCAGCCCCCGATCCTAGGACCGTTGCGCTCCGCGTCTCCCACGCCCCGAGCATGAGCCACCATGCTCCTGCCAGTAATACCGTGAAGGCCGCATAGGTAGATATTGGTTCGGTGTTTGCGTCGTTTGTCAGACCGAACCGCACGATGAACGCTCCTGCAGTCGCCCACAGAACGACGATGAGGTCAACGATAGAAAGCAGCCGCGGATAGCGCGTCAACCACTCGATGCTACTTGCTACTCGATGTGTCTCTTGTGAAGTGTGATCACCGCTTCCACTAGCACGTCGTCTAAATGCCGTTCGTTTCATTCCCTTGTCCCCCCCAAACGTGAACCGCCCTCGGCGCTGTACCTGATTCAGTCTTGCTTACGGCTGCGAAGCAGTTGCGTCGCCGTACGACGCTCGCCTCCGGACTGCAGCCTCATACGAGCCGCTTGAAGAGGCGGTTTCGCACGTACTACGGCATCTTCTTGCGGGAGGTAGCTGTAGCTGTATGCGTTGGAGCCCTTGGCGGGAAGCAGATTGAGTACGACTCCTAGCAGGTTCGCCTCGATGAGTTGAAGCGCGCTGAGCGACCTTTCGACGTCGGGCCGCTTGACTTTCGATGATCCAATAACAAGCACCACACCTCCAACCTGCTGTGATAACACAGCAGCATCTGTGACGGGTAGCAAGGGTGGGGCATCTATTACGACGGCGTCGAACATCGACTCAAGCTTGGTGATTAACGCCCTCATTGCTGATGATCCAAGGAGTTCGCTGGGGTTCGGCGGAATCTGCCCAGACGTCAGGACGTACAGCTCATCTTCGCCCCAGGGCTGGAGCAGATCTTCGACGTCTGCCGTTCCGATGAGGGCGGTAGTCAAACCTGCATTTCGCTCCAAGCCAAGGTACCCGTCAATGCGAGGGCGACGAAGATCGGCATCCACCAAGACGACCCGCTGGCCAGACTGCGCCATTGCGATGGCAAGGTTTGTGGCCGTTGTGCTCTTACCTTCGCTTGGCAACGAAGAGGTGATTAGAAGTGCAGTGGACTTCTGGTTCACATGAGCAAAATGCAAATTAGTTCGGAGCTGACGGAATGATTCCGCTCGTTGGCCTTGGAGCGAGGTTTGTGTGAGCAGCGGCTTCTTCACAGCATCTGCATCGTAGGCAATCCCACCCAGAACGGGAACGTCTGTGACACGACGGAGGTCATCTTCGCTCCGCACTTTCGTATTGATAGCTACCCTGAGAATTGCGATACCCACGCCGAACAACAAACCCACGACAAGTCCTAAAGCTAAGTTGAGTCTGAGGTTGGGCGATGATGGCTCAAGGGGTGCTACGGCAGGGGTTATAGCTGACAGTTTGACCGGCGAGATGCCTCCCTCCGCCGGACTTTCCAGAAGCTGCACGACATCGATCAAGCTGTCACCCACCGCCTGGGCTATAGCAGCGGCGAGAGCCGGAGACTCATCGCCCGCGGTGATCGAGAGGATGACTGTATTGGCGTCCGCCGTTGCTCCTACTTGCTCCGCGAGATCGGCCGCGCTTGATTCCAGCCCGAGTTGATCAATCACTGGTTGGAGCACGGCCGGAGTCTCTACGGTCTCCGCGTAGGACTGTACCCGTGCCTGTGTGAAGGAGTTTCCTTGTTGCAGTTCCTGAGCGGACCCTGAACTCTGCGTTGCTACAAACAGTTCAGTTTCGGCAGTATAGATGGGCCGTATGGCAAGCGAGATGGCGATCGCAAGCAGTAGGCCGAGTAGGCCTGCGGACGTAATCGTAATCCAACTTCGTCGTAGCAGACGCAAGTAGTCACTCAAATCCAAGCTCTTGGCCTTCCCCATAGCGGCTGTTACGCCCCATACAAGCTAGAGACGACGCCCCGATTCTAGTACGTGCACGCCGGGCATGGTTACGGAGCTGTACTTGACGCGTGCTTATTGAGCATAGAGGTGTGTTGCACCACGCAGGCTGAGGCGGAGTTCAGTACCGATCAGACTGGTCAGGTGCTGTAGGCTGTAACAGTTCGCCTGTAGGGGGCACTTCCGCGAGGCCGCGAGGGTGATAGAGGCAATTCGCAAACGTTCATTGCGCACTCTCCGAGCGGCCAATATCGCCCTCATCGTCGATCACTTCAACTGCGCACCGACTCGGGGAAAGATTTCAAAGTGATTATCAGCGTCGTGATGCCGGTATACAACGGCCGGAAGTTCATCTCCGAAGCGGTTAAATCGATCCGGTCGCAAGTTCTTCCGGCCGGATATCAACTGGAGTTGGTCGTCGTCGATGACGGCTCAGATGATGGGAGTGCCGCGGAGGCACTACGAGCCGATGAATCCATCGTGGTGATTCGTGCGGACCGAGTGGGGAACGTAAAGGCAAGGAACATAGCTATCGCTCGCGCCAGAGGTCAGTTCATAGCGTTCTGCGATGCAGATGACGTGTGGGAGCCCGGGAAGTTGCAGGCTCAGATGGAGGCTTTCGACGCTCGCAGTACGGAATTCGCCGCGAGTTGTTGTGCTGTTCGGCAAATTGACAGCAAAGGTGCGTCTATTCGGTTCAAGGGACTCCGTTGGTCGGAATCGGACATCCGGCGACTGTTGGTCAACGACTTCGTCATGCCAGTCCCGCTCTCAGGTTGGGTGGTGCGGCGCGAGGTCATGACGCAGTGGTTCACTGAGGATCTTCCAGTGGCGGCCGACTTGGAACTCGCAGTCCGAATAGCTGGAGATCATCGTATTCACTACGTCGCACATCCGCTCCTCAAGTATCGGCTGCATGGTGGGTCGATCACAGCCGGAAGGATCGACGAACAGCAGGCTGTGCGAAGATATCTGCGCGCTTCCCGAGGCGGAGATAGTGTCACTTACTCGGCTTGGAAAAGATCGTATCGCGCTACCATGCGAGACAAGCGCGAGAACATTTCCGCTCGTCATTTCCGCCAGACAGGCAATGAATTGGCGGCGAAACGGTACCTTCGCGCGGCTTGGAGCTTTCTTATCGCTTCTATCCTTGACCCCAAGGAAACCATTCGGAAGTTCGCTGCGCAACGGGCGTGAATCATGCAAGAACAAAGGTTGCTAGCGCAGAGGGGTGGATCGGATGAAGCGGTGAAGGAGCCGAAGTTCTGGTCCAAGCAGGGAGTTCTCTTCCTTGCTTGGGTCGTGCTGATTGCAACGTCGAGCCAGCCCTCTCCCGAGAAGCTAGCAGTCGTATTACATATCTCAGCTTCCACTGTTTCGATCGCTTTTGATTTACTCAAGTATCTTGGCATCTGCCTGATCCTCGTGCTCGGTGCACCGCCTAAGTGGTCCCTATTGTGGCCAAGCTTCATCTTCATCGGTTTGATGGCAGCGTCTGTGCCATTTTCGGTTGATATCGTTCACTCGGCGCTGACTGTGGGGATGATACTGGTCACCTTGCTAGTTAGCATCCGAACTGGATTCGCGCTTTCTCCGAAGATGCTGATCGGCGGGGCTGTTGTTGGCTTGCTTGCCGTGCTCGTGCCCTCCCTGTTCTTTTTACGCGTTGGCATATACGATCCGGTTACCGGGGTATTTGGAACAAGGAATGAAATTGCGCGCATAGCTACCTATTGCGCGATCCTGAGTGTTGCAAGTTTGTGGGCATCTCGATCGTGGGGCAAGTTGTTCGCTGGGATGGCGTTCATGTTCTCGACTTGGTTCTGCTGGTACACCGAATCCGCGACGGCATTGACAACATTGGTTGCGTTCCTTGCGGTATTCCTGTTGGTTCTTAAAGTGGGATGGCCCCTCAGCCCGTTGCAGGTAGCCCTATCGACCTTCGTCGTTGGTATCTTCTTGGTCGTGGTGCCGATGTCTTACAGACTATTCTTCACGCTCACCGGCAGGGACATCACCTTCACGGGTAGGACGGATATTTGGGATTATGCATGGACTTCGGTGGCTGCCCGTCCGATATTCGGTTATGGCGCGGAAGCGTTTTGGAGTTCCGACGGTGGACGGCAGGGACGCACTACGCTCGGGGATGCTGCAGTACATTCTCACAACACGTGGATTGAGCTCTACCTTAGCCTGGGCGTCATCGGGGGGACTCTGGCGATACTTATCCTTGGAGCGCAGGTTCTTACGCTATTTCGAGCCATACCGAGCAGACTTGAAGGTGGCAAACTCGTTGTGGCCATTTTCTGTGGAATTACCGCAATCACGGTGATGTATGGATTCTCTGAGCACGCTGCTTATAGACCGTTCTATTCGCTGGTGTTCATCTACCTGGCTCTGTCCATAAGTCTTACTAGGGTTCCGCGGTGAAGCGAGCGGCTTTACTAGGTGAGCTTATTCGCACCGGGTTTGTGGCGGTCGCCTTTCTTCTAATTAGCCGTGAGCTTCCTTTGCAAGATGTCGGCATCGTTTCGGCGATCAGCGCTGCGCTTGCCATCATAGGCCCGATCGCCACCCTGGGGTTGCCGTTCAAGGTTCTGCGAGACTCCTCGCGGGGGGCGTCTCAGGTGAATTACAGAAGCGCTCTTCTAACCGTCTGCACCGTAACTGGTCCAGTATTCGTCTGCATCTGCATGGCCGTCGTTTATCCCTATTCTCAGGATACCGAAATTATCGCCATCGCGGCCATGGTTCTTGCTGAGTGCTGGCTGCTTATTGCTTTTACGTTATTAATGTCGCATTCGATAGGTGCTCGGCGACCTGCGGCACTTTCCCTTTCGAGCGCGCTGGTCAGCGTGCCTCGTTTGGCTGGAGCTTTGGCGCTTCTGTTCCATCCTGAGCCCTCCGTCGAGTACTACGCCTACGTTCTAATTCTATTCGCCTTGCCGGCTGTCTTCTGCTCTTGGCTCCTCTTGCCTAAGCAAGGCCGAGTGCGGTTCCTGCCGATGCGCGAACTCTTCGCCGATCGGAAAGCAGGCGGATACTCGACGAGTAGTTCATTACTGTCCCGATGCAGTGACGATATGGATAAGCTCTTCCTTGGATTCATGCGTGGGGCAGACGAGGTGGCGCTCTACTCGATTCCGTATCGCTTGACCTTCTACGCCATGATTCCCGGGAGGGCATTGTTATCCTCGAAGATGTCGGGGTGGTACCGCCGTAACGGGCAGGAGGCGCGAGGTGAGGCACTTTCTGTAATCGTGGGTACGAGTCTCAGCGGCTGCGTCTTGAGCGGCATCGTATATGTAACTTGGCCCTATTTGTGCTCGGAAGTGATCGGAATTCAGTACGCATCGGTTCAGCCCTTGATCCTTCTCTTCGGACTAGCGGTCGTTTTGAGGGGTGTTCACTATACTTTAGGTGAATTGATGTTTGCGAAAATGATGATGGGGCGCCGTAATTGCGTACAATTGATCGCAGTCCTTTCCGGTATCTTGGCGATGCTTGTGCTTATACCAAGCGATGGTATCGTAGGAGCTGGAATATCAACTTTACTAATTGAATCAATGACGCTCTTAGGATATTTAGGCGTGCTTTATGCGAAAAGGTAATGGATCGATAGTCGTTTACGACCCGGATTATGGCAATCCTTACGGTAAGGAACTGGCGCTGCTTCTTAGCGACGGGTTGGATGTGAGGTATGCCGGCGCACTTTCGGGATGGCGTCCAGAAGCCATTCACACTTTGTCAGGACATAAATTCAGTCGAGATGGTCATTCTCGAATATCGATTTTATGGTCTTACTTCTCAGTGCTTGTTGCCGTTATATTGCGCGCAATTCTGGGCGATACGATTATCCTCGTATGGTGCCGCGGGGCGGCTGACCGGTATCTCTTCAGAATGTGCGCCAAGTTCAACCTGCGGATCGTGTATGTCGTGCACAATCCCAAATCTCGGCGACCAGAATCTCGCCTCCTTGCGCGTTCAGAAAGAGGCCTGAGAGAGAATGCTCGTCTTGTCATCCACAGCGACCGGCTGCGTCATTTATTGGAAGACCCCACACTTGAGTCCCGAGTGATGGTCGTACCGCATTTGCCTTATAGCCAATATGTAGCCCACCACAAGACCATCAACGAGCATAGGAGAGCGGGCCACCGGGTACTATTTCTCGGGCAATTGCGACCGGACAAGTCTCCGATGGAAATGGCGGACTTCCTCAGGGTCGTTCCGAGGGACTTCGATGGGGAGTTCGTATTCTGCGGGCGTGGCCAGCTGACTCCTGAAATTAGAAATGCCGCTGAGGGGTTAATGCTGGTGGACCGTATGGATTCAAGGGGAGTCGATGATCACTTGCTGACAGCAGAGGTCACGAACGCCGACGTGCTCGTTGCCCCTTACAGACAGGTCACACAAAGCGGGTCCGTCGTCCTAGCGCTTTCTTTCGGCGTGCCGGTGGCTGCCTACAGTGCTGGAGCACTGCCTGACCTTGTAGATGATCGCTGTCTTGTTCCTTTGGGGGACAGCCAGCGCTTATTTGAAGTTGTGAGGGGCTTGCTTGCCGAGGGCGTCCGCGTTGAGATGCCGGACGTGAATGTATGGCGTAATGAAACCTTATCGGCCTGGATGAAAGCGTTGGTTGACTAAATTGAAAGTTATGGTTCTGGCGTTCGAGTGTGACCCGTCCACTAATTCTGAGCCAGGTCTGGCCGCCAGATGGGTGGAGTCATACCTAGCGGCAGGACACGAAGTAGTTCTCTTCACTCACCGGTCTCAAACCACGGCTAAGAGTTTGAACGCTGAGGTAATCCTGTCGCAGACAGGGCGGACGCGGCCCGCTCCCACCGTGGCCTTTCTGGGTGCGATGAAGAACCTCACTATCTATCGGGAGTGGCTAGGTTCGGCATCCGTTTTTCTTCGCGACCGCGCGACCGAGTTTGACCTAGTTCATCATGTGTCGTGGAGCAGTGTGCGGCTCCGGAGTCCGTTGCACAAACACGTTCCGGTTCGTAACCAGCACCTCGTGTGGGGCCCCCTTGGGGGAGGCCATCTTGCGCCGTGGAAATGGATACTTCGCAGTCGCGACGCTTTCGAATTGGTGCGCAATTTCTCGGTTCTTACTAACTCCTTGAGCTCCCTCCGACGGAGCTCGGAGGTGACATATATCGCGTGCAACTACGAGACGCTCAGGGTGCTCAAGCGAAGAGGCGGAACTAAATTGGTGACGATGTCTGCGGATGTCCTTCGAGCAGATCAAATCGCTAAAGCGCCTAAATTAATGACATCCACAAGCAATAAACTTCTATGGGCTGGTCGACTCGTGGCAAGTAAGCGGCCCGATATTTCGATTTGGGCACTGTCTCGCTTGATTGCGCGGGAGAATGAAGCGCATTTGGAAATTGCAGGAACTGGACCTGAGATGGAAAGGTTGCGTAGCTTGGCGAATCATCTGGGGGTGGAGAATCACATAACTTGGCTCGGATGGGTGAAAGCAGCCGCAATGGCAGAAATATACCGCCGAAATGACGTATTACTGTATACGAGTGTCCGGGATAGCGGATTTCCCAGTGCCCTTGAAGCTGCTGCTCAGGGTACCCCGGCAATAGGTTTTCGCCACCAAGGTTTCGGAGCAAATTACTCCGTCAACTTCGATTGTTTTGTCGAGGGTAGTCCCGGAGCAAGATCGTCCGAATTGGGTGATGTCTTTGCCGATGCCGTTGTGAAGTTGTTGGCGAGCGATTATGCGATGGCGTCGGCGCAATCGATTGCCCTTGCTGGGCGGCATAATTTCCTCGGAAGAGCCGCGGAACTGCTACAGGATGTAGAAAGAGTCAGCATGACGGGGCGGGGGCAGTGAGAGGCGGTGAAACCGTGTTCCTTATTGGGATTCGCAGATGAGTGAGCATGGGTGTGGCCGCCGGCGGAGAGTAGGCATCTGAGTCGGTAGTTGGTGAAGTTGCGGATGGTGGCGCATAGGGCCGGGTGGTACTGCAGTCTAGCGAGTTGGCACCGCGGTTCCTGGCCTGGCACCGGCCGGGTACTGGGCCGGCACCAAGTCAGTGCGTGGCTGTTATTCCCAGTGGGCAGGTTCTGCTCGTGCTTGGGCGGCTCGGAGTCTTCGCATGTCGATTTCGCCGAGGTTGAGGTGGCGGGCGTTGTTGGCCAGCCGGTTCACGATCGAATCGGCTGCGACGCGGTGTGGGGGGCTTCGACCCAGCAGGCCGGTCCGGACTGTGATGCGATGAGCGTGGGCAGCCGGTGTTCCCTATTCGCTAGGACGGCAAAGAGGTCGTTGGCTGCTTCGGGGTCGATGCCGACGGTGAGGAAGTCATCGATGATTAGAAGGTCCACGTCCGAAAGCTCGTTGAGCAGCTTCTGATGTCCGATGCCGTCGCCGCGGGCGATGAGCAACCGTCGGGCGAGATCATCCATCCGGGCGTAGGCGACAATGTGCCCGTTCTAGCAGGCCGCGATTCCGATCGCGCAGGCCAAGAAGGTTTTGCCTCCGCCGGTGGGTGAGATGATCAGCAGATTCGTCGGATCCTAACTCCACTGGTGCGCGCGTAGCGTTTCATCCTGACCGGAGTGACCCCGCGGCCCTCCTGGTAGCTGATCTCGGCCACCGAGGCCTGCGGGATCGGGAATTTCGCGGCGAGGATCAGTTTTTCGACCCGGTGTGCCCGGCGCTGGTCGAGGGCATCATCGACGGCCGTGAGGAAAACCTGCTCCGGGGTCAGCTCGTCGTTGGCTTAGCCTTGATCCACCGATGAGGGTTTGGTTGTCTCCGGCGTTTTAAACACGAAATGCCCGTCGTTTCGGGGAAAA
>NZ_CANLXP010000032.1 GCF_947495145.1 uncultured Arthrobacter sp. | reverse complement strand
CCATCACCCCTGGGTAGCCAAGACACTACAACTGCCCTGCGAACTACCTGCTCAACAACATAAGGACAGCAGCAAAAGACGCCGTAGGCAGATCGGGGGGATGGACGCGACCGCTAGGGAGCGGCCGGCACCGCACACAGCCCGGAGCGCTAGCGCAGGACCGCTTCTTGGTCTCAGGCGTCGGGCCAGATGTACCGGCCCATGTCGCCTGCTGGTCGGTTCCAGGTGAGGTTAACGGGGCCTTCAATTGCGGAGAGCGGCGTGAAGCCGGCGAGGGCTTTCTCGCCTGGGCTTGTCGGCGGATCGTAGGCGATCTGGTGCATCGAGCGCACATAATCGGGGCCGGCCATGGTCTCTCCTGCCAGGTTGGGTGATCGGGTTTACTGTATCGGCCCTGGCCGTACAGCACGGGGTTAAACCGCGCGTCTGGGTGTCGTGCAGGCCGCGGCCGGAGGAGATGTTCCTATAGACAAACCGGTCGGTTAAACGAATCGGTGCGTGATTCAGCCTGTGTTCTTGTACAGCGGATCTTCGGCGCTGAGGGCCACCGACTTTCGGTGGGGTGCGCGACCGTGTACACCTCGGGTTGGTTTGTGGGGAACAGCGCCGTTCCATCGGGAAGCACGGCTATGGGAAGGACGTACTTTCCAGAGGTTAGAGTCTTGCCGGTATCGAGATCCATCGTGACGGATTGGCCGTCGGCCTGGGCATAGAGAACTCCGGCGCCAGTGGCTGATGTGACGATTGGGCTATCGGAGTCCCTGGTCCAGATCACACCCTTTCCTGCACGTACTGCGGTGATGCGGTATGCACCGCTGGTCCGTTGGGAAGTTAGAAGCACTGTCTGGGTGACGTCATCCACTGTTGCCTCACCGGAAGGGATTCCATCGACCTGGCCCAGTGCCGCACCGGTCCTGAAATCGTGAAGTACGGCAACACTCTTTCCAGCGGAATCGATCCAGTTCAGGATCAAGATGTTTCCGGTTGACGGCCCGTAATCGCCGTCGAATCGGGCGCTGATCCCTGCGTTGACGTCGATGAATCCTGGGCCGAGCTGGGCTGAGCTCCAGAGCGTGTCACCCGACCGGCTGTCGATGGCGGAAAAACTATCTGCTGTGCCCTCCAGTGCGGTGCCGTGGTACTCATAAAGGGCCATTCCGACCGGTCCATCGACGACTGCTCCGGATGCGGCGTCCAACAGCGTTGCCGGTGTCCGCTCGTTCGTGAGCGCCTTGGGCGTGTTCGCGAAGATCAGTCCGCTTCCGGGAGACGGGCCGGGAACCTCTGTCGGCCCCCATAGCGGTTCTGCGTCCGCGGCGGAAAAGGCGGTAGCCACAGTAATGCTCACGCCGCCCTGACGGTTCTGACTGGCGTCGGAGTCCAAGATGACGATCGCCGCTTCGTCTCCGACCCGTGTTGCCACTGTCCCCACACAGGAGGGGTTGGTATCCACACGCCAGATGGTGCCGGTGGCGTTGAAGCCGTAAAAACTCAGCTGGGAGTCCCCGTCCCGCGGGAAAACCGAACCGACGAAGGTGCCCCCTACTACAAACGGCGTACTGTCGATCCTCACTTCAAAAGCGAGTTCGAACCCCGGGAACAGTCGATTGTCGAGGACTGCCTGAGACGCAGTTGTCGGCGGTTCACCTATGTCGACGCGTCGGGCACCAGTCCGCTCAGTGCCGGGGAGGCACCCCGTCACAGCCAATAGCGCGATCAGTGAGATGCTGAGCGCCGTGCGCCCTCGAATATGTTCGAACATTTCAAAATTCGACGGTAGCATGCACCAGGACGACCGCAGTCCGATGCGCCGCCATCTGCCGATCCCACTGCTGGCAGCCAACGGGCGAGGAACGCTCCTGCACACAAAACTGCGCAGACAAAGCGCTGAGCGACGCTGAGGATGAGGTTCGCGCTTGAGAGAATCCCCCCGCCGCAAATGTTTATACATTTGAGACATTTCTCTGTACATTGGAGGTGCGTCGCGCGTCTTCGCGGCGTCCTCAGCTTGTTACCGAACTCTGCCGCTCGCTGAGGTTCCCAGTAAGAACACTGTGGCAGGGGCGGGGGAACCATTTTTGGGTTCCATCTGAACTCTTGGGGTTAAGTCGTCCGATACCCCTATCGGATGACCGGGTGACTCCCACCCGAATCCGACAGCTAACCTCGCAGGTATCGGGAGAGGCTACTTTCGTGTCACTAAAGAACACCCATGCCCGCCACCGTGCGGACACCGCCAGCCCGCTGGCAAAAATCTGGGACACCACCCCCGGATCCCAGCATTCTCGCCCGCGACAGGCCGCAGTCGTCATCGTCGGCGCTGGAATGCTTCTCGGAAGTGCGGTGCCGGCCCAGGCGGGAGCGATATCCTCCGCCTCCTCTGCGGATGTAACTGCGGTCCAGGACTGGAGCGCACCAGCAGGTTCGTCCTACACCGTGCAGTCCGGGGACACCCTGGGACAGATCGCGGCGCAACACGGTATCGACCTGCCGACCCTTCTATCGTTGAACGGCCTGTCGCTGGAGTCCGTGATTTACCCCGGCGATCGCATCAACCTCACCACCCCGGCTGCTGGTCCGGCAGCAGCCCCGGCAGCAGCTCCCCGGCTGATGACATTGGCTGGCTCGATCGGATCAGCAGGAGAATCGTCTTCCGCGGCGCCGGACACCAGCCGGGAGGAGCCGGCGTCCTCGTCGACCAACCAGGCGATCCTCGCAGCAGCTCGCGCCCAGCTGGGAGCAGTTCAGGACTGCACCGTTCTGGGTGAGGTTGCGTTGCGCGCAGCCGGGATCCCGGGCGTCGGGGATGAGTCCCCCGAGTCGCTGATGGCCTATGCGACACCCGTCTCGAACCCCCAGCCCGGCGACTTCATCTACTACGCAGATGGAGGCATGGGCTTTTCGCATAATGCCGTCTACATCGGGAACGGCCAGGCGATTCACAGCGGCTGGAACGGCAACCAGACTGTCATTGAAAGCGTCGATGTCGGATCCGGTCCGGTCTATTACCGGGTGAACGCCTAAACCTTTCGGCTCACGGCCCTGCCATGGCTGCGCTGTGGCAGGGCCCTGGCGGGAAACAAACCGGACCGGGAAGCAGTGGGACCGTCCCGGCAACCGAGCACACGGGCCTGGATCCGAAACCGGGATCGCCGCTCGGCGGTCAGTGCGAGGCATGCCCCGCCCCCCAAGTCCCGCACCTGAAAAGTCGTGCACCTGAGCGAGGCCCGCAGTCTGCATGCCTCGCCGCCGCACACGCAGACGCCTATATGCGGTTCTGTGTGAGCCCGTTCAAGGAGTTGAAGTGTCGTCCTCCCATTCCCCCGCACCCGAGCGGCCGAGCAGACGCGCCCTGGTGGTGTCCATCGCGGTTGCCGTCTCGGTCCTTCTGATCCTGCTGATTGGCATAATCGCTTCACGCGGTGGCGCTTCACAGGAGGCAAGCACCACGACTACTACTCCCGGGCAAAGTGCAGCTGAGGAGCCTCTGGATTTGTCACGGCGGGCTGCTGGTGATCCGACCGCGCTCGGCGAGGTGGATGCTCCAGTGGTCCTGATTGAGTACGCGGATTACCGCTGCCCGTTCTGCGGCTTGTTTTCCCGCGAGACCCTGCCCCCACTGGTGGAAAAATACGTGGAAAGTGGTGAGCTGCGCATTGAATGGCGCGACTTACCGGTCTTTGGTGAACAGTCCTTCACCGCAGCGGTCGCAGGGCGGGCGGCCGGCGAGCAGGATCGATTCTGGGAGTTCAATAAGGCGGTCTTTGCGGAGGCACCCAAGCGTGGCCATATCGACCTGCCTGAAGAACGGTTACTCGAACTGGCGCAGGAAGCCGGGGTGCCGGACGTGGAGAAGTTCCGGAACGACCTGCAATCGGAAGAACTTGCCGCAGCGGTCACGAACGATGCACAAGATGCAGCATCCCTTGGTGCCACTGGAACCCCGACTTTCCTGGTCAACGACACACCCCTGATCGGTGCCCAGCCCTTGGCCGCGTTTGAGCAGGCCATCGAGGGTGAGCTCAAAGAGGCGGGTCGACGGTAGATGGTCATTGGTTACGCCGGAGCATTTATTGGTGGCCTGCTGAGCCTACTGAGCCCGTGTTCGGCTCTTCTGCTGCCGGCCTTCTTCGCGTACGCCTTCACCACTCCCACTAGGCTTGTGGCCAGGACCGGGCTGTTCTACCTGGGACTGCTTGTAACCCTCGTTCCGATGGGCATTTTCGCCGGCGCGCTTGGGTCCCTGTTGACCCAGCATCGCACTGCCCTCATTGCCACCGCTGCAAGCCTGGTCATCGTCCTGGGCCTGATCCAGCTGCTCGGAATCCGCCTACCCGCGTGGTTCCGTAGCGGTGCCCGGGGGGAAGGTTCACGATTGTCAGTCTTTGTCCTCGGTACTGTCTACGGGGTGGCCGGTGCCTGCACCGGACCCATTCTGGGTTCAGTTCTGACGGTGGCCGCAGTAGGAAGCAATCCGGTGTATGGCGCGGTGTTGCTGGCGGTGTATGCGCTCGGAATGGCCCTGCCGCTGTTTGTGTTGGCGCTCTTCTGGGATCGGCTGGGGATTTCCGGGCGGCGCTGGCTCCGGCCCCGGCCGGTCACGGTGGGGCGATGGTCGAATTCAGTGGTGATGATTGTTTCCGGAAGCCTTTCCATCGGGATAGGAATACTGCTGCTGGCCACCGACGGCACCGCAGGCCTTGGCGGGTTGCTCACCGTATCCGATCAGTTCCGCCTTGAGTCCGCCGCCAGCGGAGCAGCTTCGGCTGTACCCAACACCGTGTTCATGGTCGCCGCTGCTGCACTGTTGGGGCTGGCTGCCGTCCTCAACTGGAGGATCCGGCGACGCCCCAAGCCAGGTGAAACCGACCGCATATCATCCAAGGCTCACGAAGAAGAGAGCGTCTAATGACGATCAATGCCCGTGGTGTAAGTGCCCGTAGTTCACTGGCTTCAGCTTTGGCGCAATGGCCCGTCCGGCGATGGTTCGCCGCCGCTGGTGTCGCGGTCCTCACCTATGTGGTCGTGGCAATCCCTACAGATCTGATCGATACCCCGTTGTTCACACGTGAGGTTCCGCCGACGTGGTGGTCGTTTCCTGTCCTGGCCCTCACGGCTGGTTTGACCGGTTTGGTTGTCGCGACCTACGTCGCCCGTGAACGAAGCACCAGGGAGAACCCGCACGGCCGGCTGGGGGCGGCCGGGACAGTAGTGTCGTTCTTCGCGGTCGGATGCCCGGTCTGCAACAAGCTTGTGCTGTTGGCCTTGGGGACCTCCGGCGCGATGCAATACTTCGAACCCATCCAACCGTTCCTGGCTGCCGTTTCCGTTTCCCTGCTCGCGTGGGCCTTCCATAAACGAGCGACATCGGAAGACCGCTGCCTCATCCCAGCAGCGCCGGCGGCCGGAGAGTCAGTCAACGGCTGATTACTGTGCAAGGCCGGACAGGATCCTTCGACCGGCTGCACGGTTCGGATCGGCCTTGCATCCGAATGATGTCGCTATGGCCATTCTTTCGCCCAGGATGTAGCTGCGGCGGAACTCCACCGTCTGGGCGCGGTAGCACCCTGAGCGTTCAATGAGCAGCAGGGGCTCATCTTCGGCACAGTTCAGGAGGGCGGCCTGATCCTCGGAGGCGGAGACGGCGGTGAGTTGCTCCGTACCGCCGTCGAGCACGATGCCACAACGGCGGTCCAGTTCCGCGTACAGGGCGGCCTGGGAAAAGTCGACTTCCAGCAATTTCGCGGCTACCTGTCCGGGGAGCCATACCTGGTCCAGGCCCAGAGGTTTTCCATCGGCCAGTCGCACACGGGAAAGGTGGAAAAACTCCGTGTCTGCGCCCAGGGAGATGTGCTCGGCAATGGAGGGATCCCGGGTGAGATGCTGCGCCAGCACAATGCTGGAGTGGTTCATACCGGATTCCCGGATGGAAGCCAAGATGCTGTAAATCGGGCCGTAGGCGGTGCTGCTGCCCGCAACCACAACAGGCTTACGCCCAGGCTGGGCAGTGATATGCCCGGCCTCGCGCAACGGACGCAGCGCGGCCCTGATCGTGCCCCTGCTCACACCGTATCGTTTGGCGAGCTCCACCTCCCCCGGGAAGCCCGAAGCAAAAACGCCGTTATGGATCTCTTCCATCAGGTCGGCGCTGACCTTCTTCCACAACGGCGCGCCGGTTCCACCGGAGGCAGACAGCTTGGTGGGGGAAGACGACGGCTGGTGAGTGTCCATGAGTGCCTCGACTGCTATTTGCGAACATTGCCGTGGTATGACACTACGTCATTGCCCGGAGATAGCTTTTGAGACTGAGTCACTGCGCCGGACGCGTGGACACGGACCGCGAACGCACCCTGCCTGAAACGAATCCTGCGCCATGAGAATGTAACGCCACCCTGGCCGCCGGCAGCCTGAACCGTGCTTACACCCTTATGTAAGCCGCGCCGTCGAACTGGCGGCGAGCGATGTGCGCGACGGCCGCGGGGACCACCTTCACCCCTGAAGGCAGGGCGGAAGGGTCGATGCCGGCCGACCGGAGGCTATTCCCGCAGGCATAGACCGATACTGATGGTCCAGGCATCTCGGTGATCTCTTTGTCTACGACGAGCTGGCTGACGCTCGGTCCCTGGACGAGAAGTTCGATCTCCACGTCGGGCAGCTCTGCTGCGGCGTTGCCGGCGACGCGCATGGCCATCGCGAAGTCCGGAAAGGGCTCATGGCCCGGTCCGGCCAGATGCAGGACCAGCACCCTGGGCCCAGGTGTCGTACTCATGCTGAGCGGCCGAACAGTCGACTAAGCCAGTTGGTGGGCCCGGAACCTTTTTCCCTTGTGGTGGTGCGCTGGTTGACCGTGGCGCAGGTGCAACGCTCGTTGTTGGGTACGCGTCGCATGACCTGGTCGACGTGGTTGCCGCAGCCGCTCCAGGTGGTCTTGCGGCAGTACATGCAGGTGGTTGTCCGGCACATGTGTGGTTCCTCTCCGTTGAATCAAGCTCCTCCCATAATACCCATGGGGGTATATAAGTGCGACTTGCGAGCACTTGCGCGGATACCCCCCTAGGTATTATTGTTGATCCCAGAGCGATACCCCCGAGGGTATCCACATCGGACTATCGGAAGGAAGATCATGCTTCTTGAGCGTATTTATGACGAGGATCTGGCCCAGGCGAGCTACTTCATCGGCTGCCAGGCCAAGGGTGAAGCCGTAGTGGTCGATGCCCGCCGTGACATTGCCCCATACCAGGAGCTGGCGGCAGCCAACGGGATGAAGATCGTCGCGGTGACCGAGACCCACATCCACGCTGACTACCTTTCCGGGACGCGGGAACTGGCGCAGGCAACCGGGGCTGACATGTACGTTTCCGGTGAAGGCGGAGATGACTGGCAGTACGGCTTCGACGCGGAGCGGCTCTACGATGGCAGCACCATCACCTCGGGCAACATCACGATCAAGGCCGCACATACCCCCGGTCACACTCCGGAACACCTTGCCTTCCTGATCACCGACGGTGCGTTCAGCGATCAACCCGGGTACCTCCTCTCCGGTGATTTCGTCTTCTCTGGCGACCTGGGCCGCCCTGACCTTCTGGATGAGGCCGCCGGCGGGATGGACACCCGTTTTGTCGGTGCAAAGCAGCTCTTCGCGAGCCTGCGGGAGAAGTTCCTGACCCTGCCCGACCATGTGCAGGTCTACCCGGGCCATGGTTCGGGCAGCGCCTGCGGCAAAGCATTGGGCGCGATCCCGTCCACGACGGTGGGTTACGAGCGGCTGTACGCATGGTGGGGCCCCTACCTTGCAGCCAACGACGAGGAAGGCTTCGTCCGCGAACTCCTCGACGGTCAGCCGGATGCTCACGCCTACTTCGGGCGCATGAAGCGCCAGAACCGCCTCGGCCCGGACGTGATGGGCCCCCGCGGTGATCTGCCGCAGCTGGACAACCAAGCGCTGGCCGGTGACCTGACGGAGGACCGCGTGACCTTTGTTGACACCCGCTCGAACGATCAGGTGCACCGGGGCACGGTGCCTGGGGCCTTGAATATCCCGGCCGGCACCAAGATGGCCAGCTTCGGTGCCTGGGCGTATGACCCGGAAACCGATGATCGGCCGTTGGTCCTGCTGGCCCCGGATCAGGAATCAGCGCAGGAGATGTGGGATCACCTGGTACGTGTCGGTATCGACAACGTCACCGGTTTCGCGCCGACCCTGGACGGCCTGCCGATCACCACGCCGAAGGTACTCGCACCCGGCGACCTCGAGGACTTCGGGGCGGCACTGCTGCTCGACGTGCGGAACAAGACCGAACACGCCGCCGGCAGCATCCCGGGCTCTGAGCAGCTCAGCGCCGGCCGGGTGCTCTGGCACCAGGACCAGCTCCCCTCCGAGGGCACGATCGTGACCTTCTGCCAGAGCGGGGTCCGGAACTCCGTCGCGGCCAGCGCCCTGCGCCGCGCCGGGTACGACGTCGTCGAACTCGACGGAAGCTACGCGGGCTGGGCTGCGTGGAACGCCTCCCAGGAATCAACCTCGGTCAGCTAACAGGCTGACTCCGCCGACAGGCAATGGGTCCGCTGCTTCATGCGCGGACCCATTGCCGTGCCCACCCCGACAACCCCTGGAGCACCTGATGGCACGCAATGACCTCGCCGGTTCGGCCAAACTCGGGCTGCGTGCCAACGCCGCGCAGTTCAGCCTGCTGGTCGCGGTTAACGCACTCGTTGGAGGCGTGGTCGGCCAGCAGCAGACCGTGCTGCCCCTGCTTGCCGCCGACGACTTCGGCCTGACCGGCTACACGGTCATCTTCACCTATATCGCCGCCTTCGGGATCACCAAGGCAGCCAGCAACTACGCCGCCGGGATCCTCGTCGACCGGATCGGACGCAAACCCGTCCTCCTGATCGGCTGGCTTTTCGCCGTACCGGTCCCGGCGATGCTGATTTTTGCCCCGGATTGGGGGTGGGTGGTCGCTGCAAACGTCCTGCTCGGCATTAATCAGGGCCTGACCTGGTCAACGACGGTCGTGATGAAGATAGACCTGGTCGGCCCCGAAAAACGCGGGCTCGCCATGGGACTGAATGAAGCCGCCGGCTACGGCGCCGTCGCAATCACATCCCTGCTGGCCGGGCACCTCGCCGCCACATACGGCCTCCGGCCGACACCTTTCCTGCTCGGAGCGGCCTACGTGGCCCTGGGCTTGACGCTCTCAACACTGCTGGTGAGGGAAACCCGTGGCCACGCCGCCCTCGAACAACGCCAACAGACGAACCGGCCCTCCCCCCTGCACTCAGCCACCGCACCCAGCAGCTGGTATGTCTTCGCTTTAAGTACCTGGCGAGAACCTGCCCTGGCCTCGGCGAGCCAAGCCGGCTTGGTCAACAACCTCAACTTCGGCCTCGCCTGGGGCTTGTTTCCGCTCCTGTTCGCAACAGCCGACCTATCATTAGGACAGATAGGGCTCCTCTTCGCCCTCTACCCCGGCGTCTGGGGCGTCGGCCAGCTAGTGACCGGCGCACTCTCGGACCGCTACGGCCGCAAACGCCTCATCACCACCGGCATGGGCCTGCAGGCTGCAGCGCTGAGCGTCATTGCCCTCGCCGATACCTTCCCGGGCTGGGCAACCGGAACCATACTGCTGGGCGCCGGAACTGCCATGGTGTATCCGACGTTACTGGCAGCCATCGGTGACGTCGCCGAACCAGCCTGGAGAGGACGCGCCGTTGGCATCTACCGGCTCTGGCGCGACCTTGGCTACGCCTTCGGGGCTGTTGTGGGCGGAGTAGTCGCAGACGCCGCCGGCCTGCACGCAGCGGTGTGGGCCGCCGCAGCCCTCAGCGCCCTCGGTGCGTTGATCGTCGCAGTCCGCATGTATGAAACCCACCCGACGGCGCCATAGCCGCCGCGCGGACGGCAGCCCCGCTCCCGCCACCGGAGGCCGGAAGAAAAGGCACAGGGGATGCGTTGCACTTTCGCGCAACGCATCCCCTGTGCAGGTCAGCCAGACCAGAACCGGCTTAGGCAAGTGCGAGGAAAAGCTTCTCCAGGTCTTTCTTGTCCATGGTGTTGCCGCCCTCGGCCATGCACTGCTCCAGGCCCGAGGAAATGATCGCGAAACCGGCACGGTCCAGCGCTTTCGAGACGGCCGCGAGCTGCGTGACGACGTCCTTGCAGTCCCTGCCCTCCTCCAACATCCGGGTCACCGCCGTGAGCTGTCCGGTGGCGCGCTTGAGCCGGTTGATGACCGGCGTGAGTTCAGTGGTGTCGAGCTGCACAAAATCCTCCTGAAAGACGAAACTATCTATCTCAAGTGTATACCCCCTAGGGTTTGTTGCATACCCCAGGGGGTATGTGGCAGGATTGATACCGACAGTTCAACCCGCTGAAAATTCGAAAGGGAATCCTTTGGCTTCCAACACCTCCACCGTGACCGCACTCGATCCAGAAACGCTGCGTGACTGGATCAGCCGGCATGAGGACCTGATCATCGTTGATGTTCGCTCTGCCGCTGAATTCGAGACCATGCACATACGTGGCTCCTACAACGTTCCGCTTCCACTGCTCTCGGAGCACACCGATGAGCTGGCCGAACGGCTGGGACAGCGGGTCGTGCTGGTCTGCCAGTCCGGCGTCCGCGCCGAGCAGGCACGCCAGCGCCTCGGCGGAGCGGGTATCAGCACTGCCCAGGTCCTCACCGGTGGCGTGCCCGGTTTCGCCGCTGCCGGCGGTGATGTAGTCCGCGGCGCCCAGCGCTGGGATCTGGAGCGCCAGGTGCGCCTGACTGCCGGGTCCCTCGTGATCGCGGGACTGCTGGCCGGCAAGCTCGTCTCGCCCAAGCTCCGCCTGCTGGCCGGCGCGATCGGCACCGGGCTGACGTTCTCGGCGGCGACCAACACCTGCGCCATGGGCAACGCCCTGTCCAAAATGCCGTGGAACAAGACCGCCAGTGAACCCACCGCCGCCGCAGCGATCAACCAGATCCCGGCCGGCAACTAAAAAACTCCGCGTGCCCCTGCCTGTCCCCCATCGGGCAGGGCACACGGTCCAACACCATCCCTGAAGCGACAGGAGAAGGAACCCATCATGGCCGAAATCACCATTCACGATGCGAACGCACGCCGGGACCAGGACCAGATCCTTGACGTCCGCGAAGACTTTGAGGTTGCAGAGGGCATGATCCCCGGTGCCCTGCACATCCCGATGGGGCAGTTGATGTCCCGCCTGGATGAACTGGACAAGGCCCGTCCGGTCATTGTGGTGTGCCGCAGCGGCAACCGCAGTGCCCGGGTCGCCGAAGCCCTGACCACGGCCGGCTACACCGCGGACACCATGGGCGGCGGGATGCTCGACTGGCAGGACGAAGGCTTTCCAACAACGCGCTGACCCGCACCAACCGGCCTGACTGACTGCCTGCCTGCCTGCCTGAAAGGACACCCCCATGAGCGTTGTTTTGCTCGCGACCGTACTGCTCTCCGTAGTGATCGGTCTTTCGCTCGGCCTGCTCGGCGGCGGCGGATCCATCCTGACCGTACCGATCCTGACCTACGTCGCCGGCCTCGACGCGAAGCAGGCAATCGCCGCCTCGCTCTTCGTCGTCGGTGTGACCTCCGCGGTAAGCGTGATCGACCACGCCCGCAAAGGCCGGGTGAAATGGCGCACCGGCCTGATCTTCGGGGCCGCCGGCATGGCCGGAGCCTTCGGCGGCGGGCTCCTCGGCGGACACATCCCCGGCACCATCCTCATGATCGCGTTCGCGCTGATGATGGTCGCCACCTCCATCGCCATGATTCGCGGCCGGAAAAACAAGACCATCACCACGCATGACGGGGAACTACCCATCGTCAAGGTCATCGTTGAAGGCCTCGTTGTCGGCCTGGTCACCGGGCTCGTCGGCGCTGGCGGCGGATTCCTCGTCGTCCCCGCACTTGCCTTGCTCGGCGGCTTGTCCATGCCCATCGCCGTCGGGACCTCCCTCGTGGTGATCGCCATGAAATCCTTCGCCGGGCTCGCCGGCTACCTCACCACCGTCACCCTGGACTGGGGCCTCGTCGGCGCTGTAACAGCCGCCGCCGTGCTGGGATCCCTCATCGGCTCCCGCCTGGCCGGGCGTATCCCCGAAGCGGCCCTCCGGAAGGGGTTCGGGATCTTCGTCCTCGTCATGGGCGTGTTCGTCCTCATCCAGGAACTCCCCGCCCCGTGGGGCACCGCCCTCGCAGTCACCGCAGGTGTTCTTGCGGTCGCCGCCGCAGCGTGCTGGTTCTTCCTGCCGCGCTGCCCCCTACGCACACCCTTGAACCGGCGCACTGCCGAAGCACATTGAACATCTGAAAGCCAAGGAGTCATGCCATGAGCACCGTCAACCTCACTGAACAAAACTTCGCCGAAACCCTTCAAAGCAGCTCCATCGTCCTGGTCGATTTCTGGGCCAGCTGGTGCGGACCCTGTCGCTCATTCGCCCCGACCTTCGAAGCCGCCTCACAGAAGCACCCGGACATCGTGTTCGGCAAGGTCGATACCGAAGCAGAGCAGGCACTTGCCGGCGCTGCGAACATCACCTCCATTCCCACCCTGATGGCCTTCCGCGACGGAGTCCTCGTCTTCTCCCAGCCCGGTGCGCTGTCGGCGCCCGCCCTTGAACAGGTGATCACCGCGGTGAAAGACATCGACATGGACGCCGTCCGCGCCGACATCGCCCAGCAGGAACAAAACCGCGCCTAACCCCCCAGAAACCATCGTGCCCGGCTGGTCCCGGCGGGACGGCCCGGTCAATGGGCCTGCCGGTACGGTGGTGTGCATCGACCGAGGCATTCAAGGAGAATCCGGCATGGACGTCATCACGATCGAAACCCCGCCGCTGGGGGACCGCAGCTACCTGATTCACGATGGGCAGGTGGCCCTGGTGATTGACCCGCAGCGCGACACCGACCGGGTGGAGAAAGAAGCCGCGAACGCCGGCGTGCAGATCACCCACGTGGCAGAAACCCACATCCACAACGACTACGTCACCGGCGGACTTCAGCTTGCCACGGACCACCAGGCCGTCTACCTGGTCAACGCCGCCGACCAGGTCGACTTTGACCGCACCCCGATCTCCGACGGGCAGACCCTACAGATCGGGAAGATGACACTGCGGGCCGTCGCTACACCCGGGCACACCCACCACCATCTTTCCTTCGTCGTCACACACGAGGACCGGCAGGCCGTGTTCTCCGGCGGGAGCCTACTCTACGGATCCGTTGGCAGGACCGACCTTGTCAGCGACGATGACACGGTACCGCTGACTCACGCCCAATACGCTTCAGTGCGCCGTCTGGTGGAGGAAGCAACCCCGGAGGCCGGCCTCTACCCCACCCACGGCTTTGGATCCTTCTGCTCCTCCGGCCCAGCCAGCGGAGCCGACTCCTCAACCATCGGCGAACAAGTCCAGAGCAACCACGCCCTCACGGATCAGGACGAAAACCACTTCGTCCAGGAGTTGATCGACAACCTCAGCGCCTACCCGTCCTACTACGCCCACATGGGACCGGCGAACACCGCCGGTCCCGGTCCGGCCCAGCTCGACGTCCCCCAGCCCCTGGACGCCGAATACCTCACCGCCAGACTCGAACAGGGCGAATGGGTGATCGACCTGCGCAACAGGATTGCCTTCGCCCGGGACCACCTGCACGGTAGCGCCAGCTTCGAATATGGCGACGGCTCTAACTTCACCACGTTCCTCGGCTGGGTGTTGCCCTGGGACCGGCAGCTCACCCTCGTCGGTGAACGTGACGACGTCGAAAACGCAATCCGTGATCTCTCCCGAATCGGCATCGACCAGCCCGACGTGGCCCTTGGCACCGACCCGGCAGTTCTTGCCCCCAACGCCGCACGGAACTCCTACCCGAGTGTGGGTTGGGAAGAGGTCCGCACGGACCGCTCAGAGCAGGAAGACGTCATTCTCGATGTGCGACGCACCGACGAATACGGCACACAGCACATCGAAGGGGCAATCAACCTTCCCCTCCACGAACTGCTGCAGCGCATGGATGAAGTACCCGATCAAAGGCTGTGGGTTCATTGCGGATCCGGTTACCGGGCATCAGTTGCCGCGAGTCTGCTGCAACGGGCCGGGAAGAACGTCGTACACATCGACGGCATGTTCGACGACGCCGAAAAGGCAGGCCTACCCATGAATGGGTAACTGCCAACATTCAGCCCAACTATCCAAGGAGAATTTCATGGCCTATACCCACTCCATCACCTCCAGCCTCCCCTGGAAAGACGCTGTCGAGCGCACCAGGGAAGCGCTCTCACAAGAGGGCTTCGGCGTCCTTACTGAGATCGACGTCCGCGCCACCTTCACCAAGAAACTCGGACAGGAAGCCGGGGACGCGGTCGGGGACTACATCATTCTCGGTGCCTGCAACCCACAACTGGCGCAACGCGGCATCACCGCAGAACCACAACTCGGCGCCCTACTACCCTGCAACGTCGTCGTGAGACGCGCCCCCGAAGACACCGAAACAACCATTGAAACAATCGACCCCCAAACCATGGTCCAGGTCAGCGACACCGAGGCAATACGCGACGTCGCCAACGACGCCGACCAACGGCTCAAACGAGCCCTCAACAACATCGCTGAGTAAGCGGGCGGATCTCAACAAGTACTCCGAGGAGATGTTCCTATAGACAAATTGGTTTTGCGATACGGGTCAGAATTTATCCGGTGAAGACAGGGAGTAAGCGGAAGAAAACGGATGCAGCGCTTACGACCCAGAGCAGGCGATGAATGTCCGAGTCCATTCAGAGAGGAAGCGGACGATCTGTGCAGGAGCAAGAATTATGCCGTGGACGAGGTTACGCAGGGTGAGAAGGGTGAAGAGCGGGATCACCACCGCTCAGACGATCATGCAGCAGATGCATTTGGCTATCCGCCGAGGTAAACGGAGATCAGGGCGAAGAGTGCGAACCCGGCGGTGAGGAAGACCGGTCCGAGCATGCTTGTATCGCCTTCGTGTGCTTCTTCGATCATCTCCTCCACGACGACGCTGGTCAGGGCGCCGCCGGTTAGAGCAAGAACGGAGAGGGTGATGATCTCCGGTGCGTCACGAAGAGCGAAGTACCCTATGGCTGCACCGAGGAGGATTGGAAGGGTGAAACTGAGAGCCATCAGGATGCGGGTCCGGCGGCGGATGTTGGCCCGTCGCAGCGAGGCGACCGCAGCGAATCCTTCCGGAATGTCCGCCGGTACCTGTCCCAGGGCGAGTAGCAGCCCCAGCGAGGGGTTCAGGACGGTGGCTGTGCCGATCATGACGCCGTCGCTGAACAAGTCGAGGGACACACCGGAGTAAATCGCCAGCGGCCCGGCTGTCTCCTTGCCGGAACTGAGCCGGGCGTGGATGAACCCGATGACCCGTTCGACGCCGATGAAGAATACACCGCCGACGACGAAGGCGAGGATCGGGGCCCATGGCGGGTTTCCGGCGAGGGCTTCGGGCATCAGCTCAAGGCCGACCACGGCCAGGACGATCCCTGCAGCGAGGTGCAGCGCCAGGCTCAAGACACGTTCGGAGACCTTGAACGCTTCAGCCGCCAAGCCGCCGAAGAGGTTCCCGGCCGCTGGTAGAGCCGCCAGCGCCAGGACGAGCGTGAATCCCTGCATGTCTGCTTTCCCTTCTCGTGTTAGTTGCTGATGGCGGTCTCGATGAGTTGCCTGAAGGCCCGGCGGGTTATTCGTGTACTAGCCACGAAGTCTTACTTGCCTACCAGACAAGACACAATGACGGGCAATAATCCAGCTCTTGCCCGGGCTATTGGTGGTTTGACCTGATGTCGGTGAAGGTCTGTCCATTGTCGTTGGAGACCTGGACGCTGTCCTCGGTCGCTACCCAGATCCGCACGGTGGAATCATCGAGGGTGTGCGCCGCGACCGCTACTGGTTGCCCGCTAACGGTGCCTTGTTCCGCCCAGGTCAAACCAGCATCGCTACTGGTGTAAATCTGCCCCTCCGGCGTGATACCGACGGCCTGTCCTTCGGAGAGTGCAGTGAACATCAATAAGGGAGCTCCGGGTACGGCAACCCATGTTTGACCGTGGTCGGTGGAGCGGTGAAGGCCTTCCTCCGTGGTCGCCAGGACGATGCTGTCCCTGGGTGTCGCGGCAAGGTTGAACGGTTGCACTGCTTCCTCCACCGGCTTCCAGGATGTTCCGTCTTCACTGATGCGAAGTTGCCCGTCGTACCCGACGATCCCGGAGTCAGTGGCGGCAAGGGCGTGGAAGTCCGATTCGCCCTGGCGGGACAAGGGTTGCCAGGTCTGTCCAGCGTCCGCGGATCGGATCAGTCCTACCGGGTCCGGCAGGTCCGTTCCTTGGCCGGGATGCCCGGAGGCGTAGAAGTCACCATTGGCTGTCGTGGTGAAGCCCATCAGGTCGATGGTAGGTCCGATTTTTGTGATCGGTGAGGTTGAGACATTGAACAAGCCGTCGTGCGTGGCCAGGAGCACCTGGTTGGTGGCCCGGTCAACGCTCATCCCATGGATGTGACCGGTCGGGTAACTGGCTGCTGCTTCGGTTGAGTGTGGGGAAGCTTCGGTGCTTCGTTCTGCACCCGGTGAGCAGGCAGTCAGAAGCAGGACGCCGGCGGCGAAGATCGCCGCCCGGACGGTTGCTGGGCGTGAGAAGTGAGGGCGAGGGTGGGACACAGTAAGGATCCTTGAAGTCAGAAGATAGGCCATGAGAAGTGGCGGGGAGGGGCCAGGAATCTAGCCCCTCCCCCACCAAGGAAGTGCTGGATACCGGGTTAGAGTCCGGCGAGCAGGTCTTCCATTTCCTGAATTTCGGCCTGCTGGGTTTCGACGATGGTTTCGGCGAGGGCGATCGCTTCCGGGTTTGCTCCGTTGTCGATTTCTTCCTGGGCCATGGCCACCGCGCCGTCATGGTGCACGGTCATGGATTCGAGGAACATCCTGGATGCTTCCTCGCCGCCGGCGGCTTCCAGCTCGGCCATCTGGTCCTCGCTCATCATGCCGTCCATTCCCTCCATATCTCCTGCCTGTGAGTCCATGTCGTGGCCTTCCATGCCGCCTTCGGGCTCGGTGGGTTCTCCCCAGGCTTCCAGCCAGGCGGTCATGGTTTCGATTTCGGGTGCCTGCGCTTCCCTGATCCAGGTGGCCAGCTCGGTCACTTCGGGGCTGATGTCCTCCTTTTCGAGCATGAGCTCGCTCATCTGAACCGCCTGCTCGTGGTGGGGAATCATCATTTGCACAAACATCACATCCGCGTCGTTGTGCTCGGCCGAGGCGTCCGTGCCGGCGTCGGCGGTAGTCGTTGTGGCCTCCGGGGCGGACGCCGTAGCGTCGCCCACTGGAGCAGGGGTCTCGGTGTCACTCCCACATCCGGCGAGAGTGATAACGGCGGCGAGTCCTAGTGCTGGCAGGGAAAGGTAGCGCTTCATGGTGATCTGATCCTTCTCATTCACAATCAATCTGGTTCTGTAGTCGTACCCGCGGACAGGCACACTTTATGGCCGCGCATCGCCCGCTCAAGGTGGCGGATGTGGTGGCGGCTGGTGCCGTGAATCAGGTACGGCTGATACAGAGTCGGATCAGTGAAGGAGCCGGAATGGTCAGTGGACGTAGGCGGATCCATGGTGGACCGCGCAGGACCGCGGTACCGGGGACGAGCCGGCCGGCCGGTAGCAGGAAGGCCAGGATGGTGACAACGATGAAGGCCAGGACGCAGAGCCCCAGTGCAGCGTCATGATCTCCGCAAGACTCTGCGCAGCCCTGCCCCATCTCACTGGTATCGGTTGTACCACTCAAGGCGGCCAGGTGGGGTTTCGTTTCCGCGTCGGCGATTGGACCAGCAGTCGGGGCCATGGAGTGGTGGACCGGTGCCGCCGGGGCGGTGACGGTGTGTACTCCGTGGGCTGCGGTGGGGCCATGACCGCCCATCCAGACGTGCATGCCGAGGACACCGATGATGACAGCTGTGAGGCCAGCCAGGATGAAGACGGCGCGCGGCAGGGCCAGGGACCTGGTCCTGATCGTGCCGGTCATCGCCGCCGTCCTTCCATTCATCACGTGTATTTCCAGCGTAGTGAAGGGCCAGCACCCTGCCCACCTCGGTGGGCAGGGTGCTGGCCGTTCAGTGGTAGTACGTTCCTAGGTGGTGATGCGTTCCGGGCTGAGGTCGATCCGGCGCAGCAGCTGCGCGTTCAACGCGACCACAATGGTGGACACACTCATCAGCACCGCGCCTGCAGCCGGGGAGAGCACAAACCCCGCAAAGGCCAGCACGCCCGCTGCCAGCGGGACAGCGAGGACGTTGTACCCGGTGGCCCAGACGAGGTTCTGGATCATCTTGCGGTAGCTGGCCCTGGACAGGTCGATCATCGCCAGAACCGAGCGTGGATCGTTGCCGGCCAGCACGACGCCGGCGGATTCCATGGCGACGTCGGTGCCGGCACCGATCGCGATACCGACCTCGGAACGGGCCAGGGCGGGGGCGTCGTTCACGCCGTCGCCCACCATGGCGACCTTCAGTCCGCGGGATTGCAGTTCGGCCACTTTGGTGTCCTTGTCCTGCGGCAGCACATCAGCGAAGACCTCGTCGATGCCCAGCTCGGCGCCGACAGCGTCGGCGACCTGCCGGGCGTCACCGGTTATCATCGCGACCTTCACCCCGCGGTCCTGCAGGGATTTCACTGCTGCCCGGGACTCATCGCGCACCCGGTCCTCGAGGCGGACGGCGCCGATGATCGCACCGTCGCGGACAACGTGCAGCACCGAGGCGCCGCGGCCTACCCATTCCTGGATGGTGCCGGTTATCTCCGACGGGGTTTCCAGGTTCAGTTGTTTGAGCATGTTCGGGCCGCCGACGGCGATCTCTGAGCCGTTGACTGTTGCGCGGACGCCGCGTCCGGTCATGGAGGAGAACCCGCTGCCGCGGTACCCGTACGCGCTGGCTTCCTGGTTGTTCGCTGTGGCGTGGACGATAGCCCGGGCGACCGGGTGCTCGCTGTCGGATTCAACGGCGGCGGCCAGGGCCAGCATCTCCGCGTCCGTGTTTCCGCCGGTTGTGGTGGTGGCAGTGACGGCGTGGCGGCCTTCGGTGAGGGTGCCGGTCTTGTCGAACAGTACGACGTCGATGGTCCGCATCCGCTCCAAGGCCATCCGGTTCTTGATCAGCACCCCGGACTTGGCCGCGCGCTCGGTGGAGATGGCAATCACCAGCGGGATAGCCAGCCCAAGGGCGTGGGGGCAGGCAATGACCAGCACCGTCACGGTCCGGATCACTGCGTCATCCGGGCTGCCCAGCAGCAGCCAGGCGATGAAGGTGAGAATGCCAGCGACCAGGGCGAAGTAGAACAACAGGGCGGCCGCACGGTCGGCGAGGGCCTGCGCCTTCGATGAGGAGGCCTGCGCCTCCGCAACCAGGCGCTGGATCCCCGCGAGCGTGGTGTCGGAGCCCACGGCAGTGACTTTCACTCGTACCGCGTTGTCGGTCGCGACCGTGCCGGCTACCACCGTTTCTCCGATGGTGCGCGAGACGGTACGGGATTCACCGGTGATCATGGATTCGTCGAACTCCGCCGCGCCATCGACGATGTTCCCGTCGGCCGGGACCCGGGCACCCGAGCGGACGAGGACAACATCCCCGGTAGCCAATGAGCTGACGGGGACTGTTTCGATGCCCGACTCAGTGACCTTGTCGGCCTCGTCGGGCAGGAGTGCTGCGAGAGCGTCAAGGGCACCGGCTGCGGATCCGAGTGCCCGCATTTCCATCCAGTGGCCCAGCAGCATGATGACGACCAGCAGGGCCAGTTCCCACCAGAAGTCGAGGTTGAAATTCCCGACTCCCAGGGTCGTAATCCAGGAGGCGATGAACGCGACACTGATAGCCATCGCGATCAACAGCATCATCCCGGGTTGCCGGGACTTCAGCTCGGTAAGGCCACCCTTGAGGAACGGGGCGCCGCCATAGATGAAGATGATTGTGCCCAGGACCGGGGAGATCCACATGGAGCCGGGGAACTCCGGCGGTGTGAAGCCGACGATCATGGCGAACATGTGGCTGAACAGGACAACCGGGACGGTCAGGATCAGGCTGATCCAGAACCTGTTCTTAAACATCGCGGTGGAATGCCCGGCATGCTGCCCGTGCGAGTGAACTTCATGGTCGGCATCCGCGTGCCATGTGTGGGTGTCATGGCCCTCGTGCGGGTCGGCGTCCAACGCGGAGGTCGGTTCCTGCGTGGGCATGGCCTGACCGTGGGTGTCGTGATCACCGGTCACGGGGCCGGTGTGTGTCTGGTGTTTCATGGGAATTCTCCTTCGGTCATACGGGGCTTACTGTCCCGGACCTGGAAAAGTCAGGCATTGCTAAATTGGTAGCCTGCCTGCTCCACAGCGGAACGTACCGCTGCGGAAGGAACGGGCTGGCTGCTGAGGACGGTGACCGTTGAGGCCCCACCCGACACGAGGTCAACCTGGACGTCCTTGACCTCATCAAGAGCGCTGATCGCCGAGGTGACCCGGGAGGCGCAAGACCCGCACGTCAGCCCGGTCACAGTGAAACTGGCGTTAACATCGCCGGCCGCTGCGACAACGGACGGGGCCGAGCTATCCTGGGGCGCGCAGCAGGCACACCCCGCAGCGGACTTATCAGTCAGGGTCAGATGGGAAGAAGAAGTTCCGCACATGGTGATCTCCAAACAAAAAGAGGATTGATTTTCGAGAATCAGCGGCGGCTGCAACCGGTGCTCATTCACGCCGACCACAGCCGCCTTAGGGACCTTCAAGGAGTAAGCGGCCTCTGATGGGCTCGGACTTCCCGCTCCGGTCCCCGAAAACTATACCCCCTGGGGGTATAAGTCAAGTTAGCTGCTTCCTCGTTCGAGATGTGATCCGCCAGTGGCGCGGGAGAGGCTCCTGATTTACCTGTTGCTGGAGAGTCCCCGGATTCTTCCCGCTTGTGTGCGTGTGCAGGTTACTCTCCGGCGCACTCGCGCTCTGCAGCCTCCTCATATTCGGGGACCGTCCGGTCTTCCGCTTCCTGGACGGTTGCGGCGATACCGTTCCGCTCGATGTCCTCGATCAACCAGTCCATCTCGAAAATCTCCCGACGCTGGGCCTCACTGATTTCAACCGCGAGCTGACAGACCCGCACGTCGGCCAGTTCGGAACGCTCAGACCGGGTGATGGCTAGCGAATGGTGCGGGATCATCGCGCTCATGAAAGCCTGGTCCTGCACGGTGGTTTGGCTACGGTCGAGGAAAGTCCCGCCGCCGAGCAGCAGAAGACTGGCTACTACCAGGGCCACGTTCGCCTTCGTGTTCTTGTACATGTTCAGCATCCAGGCCAGCATGATCAGACCCATCGTGCCACCCATCGTGAGCGCCATGAACATGCGGCTCTCGCTCCAGCGCACATGGCTCCACTCATAGGAGCTGATGAACATGACGAAGTACATCACCACCATGGCGGTCAGGATCATCGCCCCGAATCGCAGGTACATGTTCCGCATTTGGTGGGACTTCTGCTTATCCTGGCCTTGCTCATGGGACTGATTGTTTTCCGTGTTCGACATCGGACTCCTCCTTTTGTTCATGAATGCTCCAGCGCAGATTTTGAATACTGCAGATTCGTAGGTAGCGAGCATCATCGCCTTGGCGCCCTGAACCGGTGCTGCGCGCCCAGGGCTACCGAAGATTCTCCGCGGCGATGGCCACAGGTTTCCCTGCCTTCCAGTAACGAAAGGCAGGGAAGGCTCTAGCCGAGTGAGGACAGCAGTTCCGCGCAGGCCTTCTCACAACGGCGGCACGCCTCTGCACAGATCCGGCAGTGGTCGTGCATCCCGGCGTGCTTTTCACACTCGTCGCCGCAGGCCTTACACGCGACGCGGCAGGCCTCCAGCACCGCGCGGGTGAGGTTTGCGTCGTACCCGGTATGACGGGACAGGATCTTGCCGGTGGTTCCGCAGATATCAGCGCAGTCCAGGTTGGTCCGGATGCACTTGGTCAGCTCCGCGACCATGTCTTCGCTCAGGCACGCGTCCGCGCAGGCGGTGCAGGTCTGGGCGCACTCGAAGCACGCCTCGATGCACTCGGCGAGCTTTTGCTTGTCAATTCCTCCGAGGTCCTTAGGGTAGGTGTCAAGCATGGACGTCACGTGGTGTGTCATTGGTTTCTCCTCGATTTGGGGTGCAGCCGATCAAACGCCAAGCTGCCATTTGTTCGTTCTGTAAGTGATGCCTCGCGGCAAACACAACCAGCCAGTGTTGGCCGGGTGAACAGGTGGAAGCGACACGCAAAGAAAAAGGGCTATGCGTGCGCGAGGAGGATTTATGTGCGACTGATCGAGAGGGCTGCCAGTGACGGGGCGAGGTGGTCACGTTTTTCCAGCGCCGGATCGAACAATCCCGGTGGTTGCCCGTGCTCAGCAGGAAGCTGCATGACTGCCAAGGAGAACACGGCCGTTGGTTCAGTCGGCACTGCGCGTTGCGGCGGGGTAACCGGGTCAGGAGTGCTGGCCTGCTGGTGACAGCACGCATGCGTCGACGAGGACCCCTCAGGTCCTGCCGACATGAACATTCCTTCGCTGCCGCTGCCAGGAGCCGACGAATCCATGGCCATACCGCTGCCGGTCATGACGCCAGGAGTGTGCTGCTCCATCTGCAGGCACAGTGCGGCAGCGGCAGAAGTCGTGAACGCGACCAACAGCGAAACACACAGCACAAGCCGCATCACCGCCTGCGCGGTGATGCTCACCCTTCCTGCTGGTGTTGGAATGAGTACCCTCCAGTCCGTTTGCTTCGTAACGCTCAAGATCCAGCCTAGTGAAAGGTAAGCATGCTGACTAGCGCGGGGCCTTCCCGGGAGCAGCCCGGCATGCTGCACATGTGACTCTGCGTCCCCCAGCACATCAACACGAGACCGGATCACCCGGACTGAGGTCCCGCTTCAGTGCGTAGTAGAGCTCGCGGGTGACGAAGCGCTTGAGGCTACGGATGGCGTCTGCTGAAGAGTGCCCTTGTGCTCGTTTGCGGTCGCGGTAGGCCTGGGAGCGGGGGTCGTAGCGTAACCGGCAGATGGTGACCAGGTATATGGCCCGGTTCGCGCGGCGGTTGCCGCCTCTATGGAGGCGCATGCGATGGGTTTTCCCGGACGATACTGGAATCGGTGCGACGCCGCAGAGCCTGGCGAAGGCTGCCTCGCTGGGGAACCGGTCGATGTTTTGCCCTGCCGTGATAAGCAGCTGCGCCACTGTGATGGGGCCGACCTGGGGCAGGGCGATTGTGGTGGGTGCGACCACTTCAACGAGCTTGGTGATGTGTTTCTCCGTTGCGTTGATCTCAGCGGTGAGGTTGAAGATACGACGGCCCAGTTCCCGCAGTGTGTACTTCACCGCGTGCTCGGGTTCATCGAGCCGGCTGCTGTCCGGGCGCAGGGCGCGGGCCTGCGTTGCCTTGCCTTCGAGCGTCTTGGCATTAAACCGCTCGCGCATTCCGTCCGGTGCTGTTACGAGAACATCGCGTAATTGAACGAGCGCGGCCGCACGTGATTTCACAGCCGAGTCCCGCAGCAGATGCAGGTTGCGGATTGCTTCCACGGCGCCGGTGGTGTCCTTGGCCGGTGAAGAACATTCGCCCGACATCACTTTCCTAGCGGCAGCCTCGGCATCAATAACGTCGTTTTTGCCTGAGCGGCTGCGGGTGAGGCGGTGTCCCCGGTTGACCTCGACGACGTCGATGCCAGCGGCCAGGAGGTGCCTCGTGAGGCCGGCTCCGTAGGAGCCTGTGCATTCAACGCCTGCTGCGTTGATGATGCCATAGCTGGCAGCCCAATCTAGAAGCTCCTGGTAGCCGGCGATGTCGGTGGTGAACTGCCGATCTCCGAGCAGTGTGCCGTGCTGGTCGAGGACTGCAGCGTGGTGGAGCTGTGAGTGGGTGTCCACGCCTATCGTGATGGTGGTGGTTGCCGGTCGGCTGGTCGTTTCGGTCGTTTCGGTCGTCATGCGTACTCGTTTCTGTCGATGGGACGGTTGGCGAGCACGGTTGACCGGGCCGGGCGGACAAAGCACTGAAGAGCCTGAGTTCGCCACGTTCCTATCAAGTCACATCCCGTCCGGCCCGGTCGCCATAGGTAGGCGGCAGGGAAGGCGAGCCGACACGTCTCCTCATAGACCAGCAAGCACCGGAAGAGATGCCAGCCGTCACGCAGCGGGTAAGTCAGGAACCCCTCCCCTGCCACCTGTCACCCATCTTTCCTCAGTGCGCTAGCGGGGGAGGCCGCCGCCGCGCACCCTGGAAAACGCCAAGGGGCAGGGAACCTGTCGTGGTCCCCTGCCCCTGTCCTGCTGGGTTAGCGCTGGTAGGCGGTGTGCTGGTTTGTGACGCATTCGGGCAGGGTGCCGGTGTTCACCAGCTGGGTCAGCAGCCCGGAGAGCGTGTGTTCCGGGTCGGTGTCCTGCGCCTTGGTGAGGTATTGGGCGGCGATGGAACTGCGGCCTTTGTACCAGTAGACCCAGCCGAGGAACGCGAACAACGGGGTACGGGCTTCGGGCGGGGTGAACCGGAACAACTCGATAAGCAGCGCCTGGGTGGCGTCCACGCGCTCCCAGTCCGGGGCCCCGGTGTACCGGCCGATGACGACGGCGGCGAAGGTTTCCGGGTCATCATCAAGGCTGATGGTGTCGGCGATGATCCTGTCCCGTACGGCCGGGGTGTGCAGGGCCGCGATGAGTTGCAGGGCTGTGTCCTTGGCCGGTTCGGTGCCGAGGGTTTCCTGCCACAGTGCCCGGTTCTCGGTCATCACGGGGGCGGTCCAGTCAGCGGGATCCTTGATCACCCATCCGGTGATGGTGTCGGCGATCCGGTCAAGGTTCGCGTTGTCTCCGGTGAATGCTGGGTCGGTGACGGTTTCCCGTGTGGCGTTGGATCCCTCATAGACCATGCGGGCACTGAGCGCGCTGTCGGTGATTTTTTCCAAGGATCGCGGGGAACAGCAGTCCGCGTCCTCACAGAAGTAGGTCACCCACTCGGTAGAGCTGACGAGCCAGCTATCTGCCACTGGCATTCCTGCCGTGTCCAGCATCGCCTCAACGGCCGCCGCGTACTGGCTGTAGGGCTTGGTTCCGTCGATGGTGGTCTGGTCGGTGTAGACGACGAGCAGCACACCGTCAGCGGCGACGTCGTTGGACAGGTAACCCAGGACTGCTTGGGCGAACAGTGCCGGTTCGGCGTCCTGTGGGGCGTCGATGCGCAAAGTGGCGCCGAGTCGCTTGCCCTGCAGGGTCAGGAACACGAACGACTCGCGTGGGGCGAAGCCGAGGACGTGCGGGATGTAGGCCAGGATGTCGGCCGGGGACGTGGCAGTGATCGGGGACTTGCTCATGATGTGTTGCTCCTTGGTCGCAGGGTGTGGGGTTTCGGGCTGTGGTGGTCCAGCAGTTGCCCTCTCCCCCGTCGTTGTTTTGCCTGCTGGCAAGCTCGCTTGCTTGTGCCCGACGGAGCCGGGTCAACCCCGCAGGGGCAAGGGGACGGGAAGTCCGGTAAGGAAATAAGCGATGCAGGAGCGCCGTCCGGGGCTTTCCGTGCCCGCAGCAGCGCAGCTGTTGAACCGGTGGAGCGGGCACGCATAATCCGTAGGAATCTCAATGATGTTGTCAACGGACTATTTGGCCTGCTGGCAGGGTGTCCCGACCAGTTGTA
>NZ_CANLXP010000031.1 GCF_947495145.1 uncultured Arthrobacter sp. | reverse complement strand
CCTGCCCAAGAACCAGAACTCCGTCGCGTCCCGGAAACCAATCACAATCAACAGCCAATCGGTGGATCAAGGCTTAGCTTCCAGCCGGTAGTAGGGAGGACAACGAAGTCGAGGGGTGCGCAATTCGAGATCGAACTAAGCGCGCCTGCCACTGAGCATCGGAAGGCCACCGCCAAGGAGGCGTTCAACAGACTTTCGTTCGGAATAGTAGTCGCTAAGTTCGACACCTCGGCCGGGCCGATTGAGGTAGCTTCCGCGCGTGAGACGCTTGCCAGCATCGAATCAGTGCTCCGCGGAATGTCCTTGGAAGTCAGAGGCGAAGCGAATAACTAGCGGAATCTACGCACTCTAAGTCACGGCTCTGCGACGAAGAATGTTCGCGGCGTTGAAGCAAGGATCCTCCACCGTAGCCATGCCGTGCCGTGCCGGGTCTACCGTCCCGAGGAGACCCCGCTGCGATTCACGCTCTCACCTTGTGAGCTAGCGATTCTGCATGACGCATGATCAGGGATGCGCTGACGAGCGCCGCGGAGAACAGCAAGCAGGCAGCGGCGGTGAAAGCGTAGAGGGTTGTGAAGACCATCGCGATTGGCGCACCCTCGACGATGACGTGGGTTCCGAAGTTCCGATTTAGAACTGGGAATACGACCAGCAATACGGCAATTACACCGAGGATAATCCCTGTCCGCATGCAAGTTCTTGGCAAATCAGTTGCTTTCACGTTTCCCCCTGGTGGCTATCTGCCTTGACGTTTAGCCAAGCATTCGGCCTTGGATACCACAACCACAAGCAGCCCCCATCGTTATGCGATGGTTGCTTGGTGAGGATCCTCCAGCGTGCCCTCCTTGGAACCCCGGTAGTCGGCATACGAACATTGTGGGTCCACGCTGAATGCTCGCCGCTATCGTGAGCCCATGAAGCTATTCGGCAAGCGAGCCCCAGCAACAAACGCGGTCAGGACCGAGCTCGCGGACCTGGTTGCAGCACTAACCGAAGTTCTCCCGGCACACGTACCGATGAACCAGCGCCCCGACCCGATGTGCCCTGAGGATGTCCTTCTCGAATGGAGGCCAGAGACTGAGGGCGCCAGCATCCTTGACGTCGGCTGGGAAGCAAGCGGTAAAGACATCCAGATCGGATTCTCCAGCGGATACTTCGATCTGTTCGGACCTGTTCCTGATCAAGATCCCGCGGATGCCCGACTCGAAACCCTCGTCGAGCTCGCAGAGTCGATCGCCTTGGGACGCATGGTCGCTTTCACCGAAACGACCCGGAAAGCGCGCGTCGAAACAACTGTATTCGACTGCCGGTCAGGTCCACACCTGTATCGGTCTCATGAGCGAGCGAAAGGATCCCCTGACACCTATAGGTCCTTTGCGCCCTGGTGAGTGCCACCTCATGTCCCGGCAGCACGGGATCCTCCACCGGGCACCTTCGCAACCAGAGACCCCGTTTCAGCGTTGTTCGGTTGATCTCCACTCGATACAGTCAGCGCATGGATCCGAAACAACGGGTGGGTATGCTCGCGCTGGTCTTCACTGCGGCCGGGCTTATGTACTTCCTCATCCAGATCCTCCTTGGAGATCCGCCAGGGAGAGCAGCCATCGAATCGGCAATCTGGCTCATCATGTTCAGCACCATCTTCAGCGTTTGGATACACTTCCGGGGGAAAAAGATACGGCAGCTCTCTGACCGCGGCATCGTCGAAGGTTATATCCGCAGACCGGAAGCGCCCAAGGGCGACCCCTATCGCAAGTGGAACTACGGCCTACTGAAGCCGAGGCGAGGCATACTGAGCTTCCAGCCGGTCGTGGGAAGAACAACGAGGACTCGTGGCGTCCCATTCGACGTTGAACTGGGAACGCCGGCATCTACGCACCGCAAAGCCTCCGCCAAGGAGGCATTTGACCGACTGTCGTTTGGGATTGTCGTAGCCAGTTTCAGCACCTCCGACGGGCCGTTCGAGATAGCCTCCGGACCAAAGACGCTTGCCGGCATCGAAGCAGGGCTGGCCGGAGAACCACAGCCAGTCAGGGACAAGATCACCTAGTAACGGAGGATCTCCCGCAGGATCCTCCTGCGTACATCACACGCAGCTGCATTCCCTTTGCTTGTGGTGGGGGTTAGCGGAGGCCGCGTTGTAGGTCTTGCAGGGCGGTGGTGTGATCGCGGTAGGCTTTCCGGCCGGCTCTGGTGAGTCGGAAGACGGTGTGGGGTTTTTTGCCGAGGAAGGACTTGTTGATTTCCAGGTAGCCCTTGTCCTCGAGGATTGTGGCGTGTTTGGACAGCAGCGCGTAGCTGGTCCCGAGTTCGTCTTTCAGGGCCTGGTAGGTCGCGTCGTCCACGGAGGCTAGTGCTGCCATAATCGCGAATCTCACAGGTGAATGAACGACCTCGTCGAGGCGGTTCATGGCATCTCCTAGGCTCACCTGCCGCGCACCGCCAACCATAGTGAGCAGCCCAGCAGGGGAAGTGCCAGCACGATCGACGCGAGGATCGCCGTGCTCAGGGGTACTCCGCCGGTTTCGGAGCCGACCGGGCTCAGAATCTGATACGTGATTCCGCTGCCTACTCCGAACCAGAGGGCCGAGAGTCCTTCGATCAAGGTGAAGTGTCTAGGCCGAACGGTACGGGTCCGGGAGCGGACGAAAACAAACAGAATGGCCAGCAGGACCAAACCGCCAGAGACCACAACGGCACTTGTCCCGTTCACCAGGTCGGCGCCGGTGTGAAAGAACATGGCCATGAACAGCCCGCCGAACACCGCCCACACGGCGAGGACCACTGCCTCCCGCCCACTGGAAACATGGCGTCTTCTGGTGGCAGGCCTGGTTACAGCCGAGGGAACGCCGGTGTCTCGTTCATCATCCATGGTTCCAAAGTATTGACAACTCAACGATCTGTCAACAAGCTGGCGCGCAGTAAAAGCCCCTCACAAGAGGAACCTCGACGTGCACGGCCCAAAGCCGCCTCTCCACTGGTCCACGCCAGCACCCGATTCCAGCCGCTTGACAGACATAGAAGCGTCTGTGACTTCTCGGACCGTGCCTTCCATTCGGCAATCCTACGGAGAAGGTGAACCCGATCGGGAAAGGCGATTCCTCGCCGCACCTTAGGAGGGCTGATCGGGACCGGCGGGGGCGGGCGCTTCAGCTGGCAAGTTCCAGCTCAATGATCACGCAGGTGGCAGCTCCAGGATCCCTCAGCGAACGTTTCCAACCCGACGCTATAGTTGCGCGTGGTCAGCGGTTGCCAATGGTGTTGGCCGACCCGTCATCAGTGGTTCAATGTGAAGGCTGGAGCGAAGAGGGGTAACTGGATATGACATCCGTAGGTCAGCAAGTGGCCGAGGACCGTGTAGGTGCGGCCATATATGAGTCCTTGGTTGACACCTTGAGTGGACCCCTTAGGACCCCCTTGGACGTCGCCGAGATCGACAATTTTCATCCTGTGTTCGAACTGGCTGAGCACTTCAGGGGGCGCGATAACTACGAGGCGCCGGGTTACACAGGGAATCCCTACAGCGGTGACCACATATCTATACCGGCATGGCAGGTGAAGGAAGAAGTCGAAGATTTCTATGTGCTCGAAACGAGTTATCACCGAGGCAAGGTCATCTCTGAACTGGTGAACTACCCCGATGCCCATCATGCGGTGCGGGCAGCGATAATCGCGGTGATCAAGTCCGTTCAGCCAGGGAACCGCTGACAGCGAGACGCGGACTCAACCAAACTGTCGCTGAGAGGGGCTCCCTCGGCGTGCGTTTTGTTGGAGAGTTGAACCGACAGGGAATACTTATTGGAGAATGCTCCAGGTTCCCTGCGTCCTCTGCACTTTGTGAATCGCTGAAGAAAGTGTGGGGAAACTGTGAACTTTTCCGAGTGAGCGGGCATTACAAGGTGTGAATACAGACGCAGAGATAGTGGAGCGGTCGCGCTACGGCCCGGCAGCTTTTGGGGAGCTTTACGACAGGCACGGCCCGGACATCTACCGTTACGCTGCGCGTAGGGCAGGTGATTTTGTCGCCGAGGACGTCATGGCTGAGACGTTCCTGATCGCTTTCGAAGGGCGAGCGGAGTTCGTTGGTCCGTCAGAAGCGGTACGGCCATGGCTGTTCGGAATCGCCACTAATCTGTTACGGCGGCACCACCGGGCAGAGGCGCGCATGTTGCGCGCTCTCGCCAGAACTGGGGGCCGTGCGGACAGCCTCGACGCATTCGACGCGGTCGAGGTTCGGCTCGACGCCTCGGGAAACCGCGTGCTAATCGGCAACGCCTTACAGGATCTCGCGCCTATTGATCGCGAAGCCATTCTTCTCTTTGTCTGGGCGGAATTGTCCTATGAAGACATCGCTACCGCTACGGGCGTACCTCTTGGCACCGTCCGATCCCGCATCAACCGCGCCCGGCGAAAGCTTCGCGCGCACCTTGGACTCATTCTTTGCGATCAGGAGATCGATCATGGACGAACTGCAGTTGCTCCGCGAAACGCGTAACCACGTCGGTACGGTTCCACCGGCTGTATTGGCTCGAGGCCGGAACCGCTTGATGAAGCTCGCCGAAGCCGAGACCACGGTGGAACCCACCTTCCCGGCGTCCCCTTCCGAGACTGATAGGAGAGCCCGTTCCAACGTAAGGCCGTTGAAGACCTGGCGCCGCGTTGTGATGGTCTCCGCCGCAGCCGCTTTCCTTGTCGGCGCTTTGGTGACTGCCGAGGTTGTCATGCCCGACCGCCCAGGGGCCACGGCCGAAGCCGCAGAGGTGTTGCACGAAGCAGCGGCGGCGACGATCGAGACTGAGGACACAGTGGTACTGCCCGGCCAGTACTTGAAAATTGAGACTGAGGAGATGACGGGGGGCAGTAGCGTCGCCAACGGCGAGCAGATCTCCTGGAAGGAAACAACAGGGGGGCAGGTGTACGTCCCGGCCGATCTGACCGGCGAATGGGTATGGAATCGTGAAGCACGCGTCCCGACCGCTTCCGCTCCCGAGGAGGTGAAGGAGGCAGCACGCCTCGAACCGATCGTCGACCCGAGAACACACGCCATGACGGTCGGAGTCTTCCGGGCACAGGGGGGTGCCTTCTACGACAATGAACAGACAGTTGTCGGCGTACCGATCACCGACCTTCAGGATTTGCCGCGTGATCCGCGAGAGCTCTTGAACCGTATCTATGACCAGACTTGGGGATCGGGCAAAACCCCTGACCTCAGAGCGTTCGGAATCATCATCGAATCCCTCCGGACCGGTGTGATCCCAGCCGATCTACGTGCTGCCTTCTACCAGGCCGCCGCCCTCATTCCCGGTGTCGACGTTACCGACAGACAAGCCACGATCGACGGCCGGACGGGTGTAGCCATCGGCATGAAAACCCCCGACGGGGTATCCAGGGAAGATATCATCATCGACCCATCCTCAGGGTTGGTCATCGGCGAACAGGTTGTCATATTGAAGGACTACCCCGGAGCGCCCGCCGGCACTGTTGAATCCTGGACCTCGGTGCAAACTTCAGTAGTTGACTCCGCACCGTGAGAAGGATCAATCCTTCCTACCCATAGAGGGTTCACGGACAACCGTTGTGGCTGCTGCCTATGGTGCTGCCCAGCTTTAGTAGAGTCGAGCGAGAGCGCAATCACTTGGGGGAGTTTTGAACATTTACCGAGCAGTCGCGACCGGATTCGCTCTGGTCACTTCGATAGGGCTGAGCGCCTGTGCAATGGGTTCGGTGACCAGCTCGGTCTCGGAATCCGTCTCATCACAGGAGGCCACCGTTAGCGGCTACGAGGGGTGGTGGAATAGCACCCCTGCTTCGGGCGACACTACAGGGTTGCCTCAGGAGACCGTAGCGGTGAACACCGACATCGGTGAGGTGGTGGACGCTTTCAACCGGCAGATTAGCGAGCGAGGGAAAGCTACGGAACTGAGCGATGTGCAGTACACAGTCACGCCAGATCCCGGGTGGCCCGCAGGGTCGGTCGTCATCATTGATACCAGCACAGATGAAGTGATCGAAACCTTCGGCGTCGATTCCAACGGCAAACCCATCCAGTAGATAGGGCAAGCTCATTCGACCGCAGGTACTGAGGCCTCAGCACGTACGCATCGCAGAGACCCTAACCACCGTCTTCTGTTTACTGGCAATCATCCCTGCGATCGCAAGCGTTCTACTAGCTGCGCTTACGGTCACTACAGCCATTAGCCTGGGCGGATCAGCTTGGAAGCCGGCTGCAGAAATGGCCCTCGTCCTTAGCGGATACGTGGGCGGTTTTCTTGCCTTCATGGCAATGCGACGAAGCAGATCCGAACGCGCTATCTGCTCGCTGGCCCTCCTGACCATCGTTCTTGTAGGAGCAGCATCGGCGCCGATGGTTTGGAGCTTCACTCAAGCCTTTACCGAGGAGTGGTGCGAATACCAGCCCGGCGGCCGCGGCAACCCCAACACCAACCCTGAGGACATACCACCCATATGTTGAAACAGGAGGGGTCAGTTAATCAGCAGGACTAGGCGAGTGGGAGTGTCATAAGCCGAACGCTCAACGCGCGTCTCCGATATCGCACTTGACTAGGAACAACCGCGTAAACGATTGGTGTACGTATGAATCGCACGATATTTTGCGCGGTGAGGGAAGGAGCAGTGCAGCATTGTGCTGCTATCCCAGCGGCGGACAAACGCTTGACCGCGAAAAGGAGGGCAGGTTCGGTGGAACTTGCCCTCCTTTTGTGCGTCAGCCCACCGGCGGGATGCGCCTGTCCCTGATCAGCTGCGCGTACCAACGCGAACTGTCCTTCGGCGTACGCTCCAGGGTGTCGTAATCGACGTGCACGATGCCGAAGCGCTTCGAGTAACCGTAACCCCACTCGAAGTTGTCCATGAGCGACCACACCTGATAGCCACGCAGATCGACGCCGCGGGCGATAGCCCGGTGAGCGGCGGTGAAGTGGCGGCGGAGGTAATCGATGCGGTCGACGTCGTGAATTCGCTTGATCCCGTCGGCATCGACTTCCATGGCATCGGGGAAGGCAGCACCGTTCTCGGTGACCATCAGCGGCAAATTTGGGAACTGTTCGTGCATTGAGACGAGCAGGTCTTCGAGACCGGAGGGGGCGATGTTCCAGCCCATCTCGGTGTACGGTCCGGGCTGCTGAAGGAACTCGACCATGTCGGCACCCGGCCACGCTGTACCGGACGCGGCACCGTGCCCGTCCGCTTTCTCCTTTGCGCCTTTGCCATCCCACAGGCGGACCCGGTTGGTGGAGTAGTAGTTCACTCCGAGAAGGTCGATCGGCTGCCGGATCAGTTCGAGGTCACCGGCCTGGACGAAGGACCAGTCCGTGATGCTCGCTGTGTCTTCCAGGACGTCGTCGGGATAGGTACCGTTCAGCAGTGGATCAAGGAACAGCCTGTTGGCCAAGCCGTCGACGCGGCGGACGGCCTCGGCGCCGGTCTCCCCCTCCGGACGGAACACGTGCAGGTTGAGGGTGATCGCGAAGTCGGGATTATTGGTCACCACCTCGCGGAGTGCCGAGACTGCCAGGCCGTGCGCGAGGTTGAGGTGGTGTACGGCGGCGAGCGCAGCGGCGGGCTCTGTGCGTCCCGGCGCGTGGGCGCCGGAGCCATAGCCGAGGTACGCGCTGCACCACGGTTCGTTCAGTGTGGTCCACAGCGCTACCCGGTCGCCGAGCCGCTCGCCCACGATGCGTGCGTAGTCGCCGAAGGCGAGTGCCGTCGCGCGGTTGGTCCAGCCGCCGTCGTCCTCCAACGCTTGCGGCAGGTCCCAGTGGTACAGGGTGACGATTGGTTTGATGTTCCGGGCCAGCAGACCGTCAACCAGCCGCTCGTAGAAGGCGAGCCCTGCCTCGTTCGCGTGGCCACGGCCGGTGGGCTGGATCCGGGGCCAAGCGATGGAGAAGCGGTAGGACTCCAAGCCGAGGTCCTTCATCAGATCCAGGTCTTCGTCCAGGCGGTGGTAGTGGTCGCAGGCGACGTCGCCGGTGTCGCCGTTCCAGACCCTGCCCTCGGTGTGGCTGAAGGTGTCCCAGATGGAGGGGCCGCGACCGTCGGCGTCGTGTGCGCCCTCGATCTGGTAGGACGCGGTGGCTGATCCGAAGACGAAGCCGGGTGGAAACTCAAGTCCGATGTCGCGGTAGTCAGGGCTACCGGCGTCGTGGGTGCCTGTCTCTTCGAGGTGTTGGGTCATGGCGTGAGCACTGCCTTTCCGTTGGTGATGATGCTAGTCCTGTTGTCCCGCTCGACGTCGATGGCGCCGGTTGCGGAGTTCCGTCGGAGTCGGATGGATTGGCCGAAGGTGAGCGCCACGGATTCGATGTGATCGCCGATGGCGATGAGCCGCTCCCCCGCGGCTTCGGGTCGACGCGGAGTAAGGACCGCTTCGCTGACCAAGCCGTTGTCCCAGGTCAGGTCGACGGCGATTCCCGGCCGGGCAACAAGGCCGCGGACTCTGCCGCTCGACAACTCGTCCGGTACCGCCGGCAACAGGCGGATGAGGTCGGTGTGGCTCTGCACCAGCATCTCGGCCAGCGCTCCAACGAAGCCCAGGTTCCCGTCGATCTGAAACGGCGGATGCGCGGCGAAGAAGTTGTTATAGAGCCCACCGGCTTGCGGGCCGTTCGTTTTATCCGCCGGACGGAACATCAGTTGGAGGAGATCAGCCACCTTTTCGCTCTGTGCGAGTCTTGCGCGCAGGCAGATCTTCCAGATGAGAGACCAGCCGGTTGAGTCGTCGCCGCGCTGGTCCAGGGACAGGTTCAACGCCTCGGCGAGTTCCGGCGTCGGGCCGTTTCCTGGGTAGGCGAAGAAGAGGTGCGAGAGGTGCCGATGATTGGGTTCCACCTCTTCCTCGTGCGCTCCCCACTCGAGGATCCCGCCGTCCCTGCCCGCGATTGGCGGCGCGATGCGTGGCAATGCCCGTCGCACTTCTTCACAGATGGGGTGGTTCGCCTGGCCGACCAACGGTGCCAGCGCAGTCACGGTCTCGAACAACTCCGTGATGAGGGTTCGATCCAGGGCAGTGGAAGTTGCGACGGCGGCCCTGCCCTGGCCGCTGAGATAGCAATTTTCCGGGGAGGTGGACGGGCGGGTTTCCAGGTGGGCGCCGCCGTCGTCAATTAGCCAGTCGCAGACGAACTCCGCCGCTCCGACGGCCAGCAACCACAATCTCTCGATCTGCTCGGGGGTGGCTGAGCCGAAACGGCGCTTCTCGTCGAGTTGGCGGACCAGCCATGGCCCGGCCATGGGCCACTGGGACCAGCTTGCATGACCGGCGGTCGGCGAGCTGAAAGCCCAGGCGTCGGAATTGTGGTGCGCCACCCAGCCCCGTGCTCCGTAAAGTGTGGCGGCCGTGCTTCGACCGTGCTCAGCCAGCGCTTCCGCGAGGTCCAGGAGCGGTTCAAGGCACTCAGACAGGGCAGCAGCTTCCGCGCCCCAGTGATTCATTTGCGCGTTGATGTTCAGCGTGTAGTTCGAGGACCACGGTGGGCGCAGGTCCTCGTTCCAGATTCCCTGCAGTGTCGCCGGGAGGGTGCCTGGGCGGGACGAAGCGATGAGCAGATACCGTCCGTAGTCGAAGAAAAGCGCAACCAACGCCGGATCGGCCGTCAGGACGCCGGCGGGATGCGCGTTCGCTTCCCGAAGGCGCACGTCGGTGGGCACATCGGTGCGATCCGGAAGTGCATCAGCACTCAGCTCCAGCGCGAGCGCGACCCGGTCGTACAGCTCCCGGTGCGCGTTGAGGTGATCGGAGTGCAGCCTTTCCCAGCCCCGTTCCAACGCTGCAGACGCACGACGGCGCACCGCTTCCGCGCACTCGGCAGAGGACCCAACAGGCTTTCGTCCGATGCCGGCGAAGGTGGTTTCGGTTGCGACCACGAGAAGCAGCTCAGTGACGCCCGTGAATGCTTGCGCTTTTCCGTCGATTTGGGAAGCAACGCCATCGTGGCGCGCAACCACGCACAACGCACCTTCCAGCGGCTCGACGCCATCGATTTCGTCCTGCAGGGCAGGTTCATCCGGTTCGTGGCCCGGCGCCACATCGGCAGGCAGTTTCAGTTGCAGTACGACGGCGCTCGGCTCGGTTGCGCGCCCGGTTTCCCTGAGCGGGGTGGAGACCGCGATGGTGATGTCCACCGGATCCTCGGAGCGGAACCGGTGCACGAGCACCCCGTCCACCGGGGTTATGAAGGTGTCGTGGATGGTGTTGCCGCCGGCCCCCTGGCCTGCTGTCCGGTGGGTTGCGTCGTCAAGAGACAGCCGGCGCTCTTGCAGCCGCGCGCCGTCGGCCGTCCTGATCGTAATGTCAGCGAACGGAAGATAGGCCTGCGAATAGGTGGACTGCAGCTGTTCCAGGCACCGTTCGGCGTCGACGGGCCTGCCGTCCGCGATGGCCTCCCGCGCATCAGCGAGCGCCGTGGCTGCAGACTCTGCCGAGACGCTTCCACGGCGGTGTTCGCTGGCCGGGCTGCCTGACCACGCCGTGCTGTCGTTGAGCTGCAGCCGCAGAACTGAGTTTCCGCCTAGCACCATGGCGCCCAGCCTGCCGTTACCCAATGGCAGGCCGTCCAGCCAGGTCTCCGCCGGATGAGTGTAGAAGAGGTCAGTCACTGCTCTGCCCACGGTTCACGCACAATCAGCGCGGCGCCAGGGCCGAGTGTGGTTTCTCCGTGCAGTGCGCTGTCGGTGAGGAGGTCATGGCCGTGGATGCCGACGTCGACAGTCTCCTCGGAATGATTGAGGAGGAACAGGTAGCTGTCGTTCCCGGCATAGCGGCGGACTGCCTCGATCCCGTAACCGGCGGCCGGATGCTCCGGAGAGACACCGGCGTCGTTCAGGATCCGGCGAAGGTGAGTGCGCAGCGCATCTTCGCCCAGCCGGGTAGCGAGGTAGTGTGCCGTGCCCATGCCGACGCCGTGCTTCGTGACAGCCGGCCGTCCCGCCAGCGGGAACTCGGTGAAGTTCGAAATGCTGATCGCGCCGCGGAGCTCGACGGCTTCTGCCCAGCAGTCTGCAGTGGACCCATCACTGAGTTTCAGCGCCGTAGCCTCAAGCTGGGGAAAGTGCTCCTCGACGCGAATGCCGAGAAGATCCGCGAACGCTCCGGTGAAGCTGCCCTGGCGCACATTGAGGTTCTCGTCGGTGCTCCCCGAGAAGTACCAGATGGCCGTGTGGCCACCGTTCGCTACAAACCGTCGGAGCACTTCCGCTTCAGCATTCGAGGCAGCCAGTTTGCTGGGCACCAGAACGAGGTTGTAGCCGCTGAGGTCCTGATCCAACTGAACAAAATCGGTGTTGATTCCAAGCAGCCACAGAGCGCGATGGACTGACTTCACGGCGGGGAGGAAGGCGGTGTCGTTGGACGGCAATGCGCGGGTGTCTGTCGACCACCATGCCGTGGCGTCCCAGACGATGGCCACCCGGTTCTGATTCACCCCGTGACCTGCAGCAGGCGGCGGTGCAAGCTCATGCAGGTTGGCAAGCGTGGTGCCCAGTTCGACTATTTCGCGGAACGTCCGGGAGTTCTCCCCAGCGTGCGGAACCATCGGCGAGTGGAAGAACTCAGCGCCGGCGCGCGGCGAGCGCCACTGAAAGAACAGCGATCCCGTTGCTCCGCGGGCGAGGTACTGAAGCGTGTTGAACAGCAGTTTCCCGGGATCCCTCGCAAGAATGCGCCCCTGTGCGTAGTCGTAAACCATGGTGGTGGCCTGTTCCATGAGCACCCAGGGGCGGCCACCGTTGAAGGAGCGTGCCAGGTCACTGCCGAAAGCCACCTGAACATCGCCCTCGATGCCCGGAGTGTCCGGGTAGTGGTCAACGGAGACGTCGTCTATTTCGGCTGCGAAATCCCATTGGTCGTAATGGTTCCAACTGGGGAGCATGAAGTTGGTGGTGACAGGCACCTCAGGCCGCACGCTGCGGACTATCTCCGCCTGCTCGCGAAGGCAATCACGGAGGAGGTCAGCGGAGAAGCGTTTGAAGTCGAGCAGATGGGAAGGGTTCGGCAGGTATTGCGTGGCCTGGGGCGCAAAGATCTCTTCCCATTCGCCATAGCCCTGCGACCAGAACGCTGTGTTCCACGTCGTGTTCAGCTCCCAAAGGTCTCCGTATTTGGCACGTAACCATTCGCGGAACGCCGTGTCAGTCTGCGGCCCGTAGGAAACCGTTCCGTACTCGTTGTGGAGATGCCACATTCTCAGCGCCGGATGGAAGGAGTACCTCTCGGCCATTGCTGAGGTGAGGCGCCTGGCCGCAGCACGGTAGGCAGGGGCGGCAGGGTTATAGGTATCGCGGCTTCCGTGGATCAGCCGCACTCCGTCGGCGGTGACCGGAAGGGCTTCGGGATGTGCCAGGGAGAACCACGGCGGTGGTGATGCTGTAGGCGTGGCAAGGACAACGCCGATTCCATTTTCGGCCATCAGGTCCAGAATCCTGTCGAGCCAGCCGAACTCATACTGGCCTTCCCGCGGTTCGATGGAGGACCAGGAGAAGACGCCGATAGTCACGCGGTTCACGTGTGCTTCGCGCATCAGGCGTACATCTTCGAGCCAGACCGATTCCGGCCACTGCTCGGGGTTGTAATCGCCACCGAACACCAGTCCGTCGTCGGATCGTAGCGGGTGGTCCGTGGGCATTGCGTGTCTCCTGGGCATGGGTTTGGTGAACTATCGAAGCGCTTCGACAACTCTATGGTTCCTCTTCGTGACGTGCAACACCTTCTTCATCTTTGAATCGGGAGCTTTGTCGGCTGGGCCGCCGGATCGTCGGCGGTGCGTGAAAGGATCCTTGAATGGCAGAACATGCGAGAATCGCACCGATTGAACGGGCAACCAACCGGTCGTGGAACGAGTGGCTGGCCTTTCTGGAACGTGCCGGAGCGAAGGACCTCAACCACAAGGACATTGCGTCAAAGGTGAATTCGGAACTTGAGGGCACTATGGATCAGGCTGGGTGGTGGGCCCAGTCAGTTGCGGTGGCCTATGAACACCACATCGGCCGACGTATTCCGGGTCAACGCTCCGACGGTACTTTCCAACTGAGCGTGAGCAGGTCCACCGCCTTGGACCTGGAGGAACTCATGAGGCAGTGGACAGAGTTCGCATCTTCGAACAGCACCATTCAGGAGCTGCTCGCCGAGCCCGCCCGAACCAGCGGGACGGACCGGCGGATGAGTTGGCGCACCACGGCCGTGGACGGTTCTTCCATCCTCGTGACCAGCGAGGCCAAGAAAAACGGCACAGCTTCAATAGTGGCGACGCAGATGGGTCTTCCCTCGCCTGAAGCGAACGACGCCGCGCGGGAGCACTGGGTTGGCCTGCTCACCGCTTTCCTCGAACGGCTTTAGCCCGCCTGCTGCAGTACCTTTGCCAGAAGGGCGGGATCCACTGAACCACCAGAGACAACGGCAGCCGTTGTGCCGCCGTCGTTCTGGTTGCTTCCACCCGGAACGAGGTCATGCATCCAGGCGGCCGTGGCCACTGCGCCCGACGGTTCAACCACGAGCCTGCCGGCGAGTGTGAGGTGGCGCATCGCAGCCAGAATCTGCTCTTCGGTGACGGTAATGACGTCGTCGACGTAGCGCTTCACGTGTTCCCACGGGTGCACGCCCAGCGCGGGTGTTCGGAGGCCGTCGGCAATCGTGCGGTAGGTCAGGTCCTGTTCCCAGGTGATGCGGCGGCCTTCGCGGAGGCTTTGGGCAGCGTCGGCGGCGAGTTCCGGTTCCACGCCGATCACACGCGTTCCGGGATTGAGCGCCTTGACCGCCGTCGCGATGCCGGAGATAAGTCCGCCGCCGGAGATGGGCACGAGAACGGTGTCTACGTTGGGCAGCTGCTGCATGATTTCGAGGCCGACCGTTCCCTGGCCGGCGATGATGCGCGGATCGTTGTAGGGCTGAATGTGGATGTAGCCGTGCTGGGCGACAAGTTCGTGGGCGCGGACATCCCGAAGGGCGGAGGGCACAATCTCGACCTCGGCACCGAGTGCGCGGACGGCGTCGATCTTGGGGCGCGGCGCGGCGTTGGGCATGACGATGACCGCACGCAGATTGAGGCGGTGCGCCAGCCACGCCACCGCGCGGGCGTGATTGCCGGAGGACTGTGCGAGGATTCCGTGTTCGCGTGCCTGATCCAGCACCTGGGCAATGGTGTTGTAGGCGCCGCGGAGCTTAAACGCACTCGTGGGCTGGAGTGATTCGGCCTTGCAGTGCAGGATCTCGTCGGGGCGTTGCAGGTGCGGCAGCTGGATCATCGGGGTTCGCAGAACAAGGTCGCTGATCCGCTCAGCAGCGGCTTCGATGTCGCTGAGGGTGACGAGCGTGGTTTCTGCGGCGGCTTCGCGGGTTCCGGCTTCACTGGTACTCATGAGCTGATCCTAGCGATTCACATTCGTCCCCACATCAGCGCGTCCCCGCATCAGCCCCGCCGTTAGATCAGCACCGCCCCTACATCAACCCGTCCTCACATCAGCACCGCCAAGGCGATGAGAATCCAGGTCGGCAAGACCACCCCTGACAGGAGGGTCTGTGCCGCGGTGATTTGAGCCATGAGGGAGGCGTCGCCGCCCAGTCGTCGGGCGAAGACGTAGGAGCTTGTTGCGGTGGGCAGCGACTGGAAGACCACGCAGACCACAGCGGCTGGTCCGGTGAATCCCAGAAGCATGCACAATCCCAGGGTCGCTGCGGGCACGGGTAGGAACCGCAGTAGCAGTGCGGCCGTCACCGGGCGTACGGACTTTCGGGTGAGGACGCGTCCGCGTAATCCCGCACCGACGCAGAAGAGGCCTATCGGCAGGGCCGCTCCCCCAAGCAGCCCAAGAACTGAAGCAATGAGCTGCACGACGGCGGCCGGTACCGGAGCGCTGAGGAAGTCACCTACGCGCGGAGCGGAGCCGATCACGTTGGCGGCGAGCCCGGCGGCACAGGCAAGGATCAGTGGGTTTCCGAACACGGCCAGGATCAGCGCGGATCCGCGCAGTTTGTGGTGTCCGTAGTGAGCGAGGGCGATCGTTGAGGCGAGGTTCCCGAACGGTATGAGCACTGCATTGGCGAGCGCTGCGATAGCGATGCCGTCGGATCCGAAGAGAGCTGCCGCCGTCGTCACGCCGATATAGGTGTTGAAGCGGACGGTGCCCTGGAAAACAGAGGTGAATGCCGGCCCGTCCCGACCGGCAGCAGGGCGGCGGGAGGCATAGGCGAGCAACGCGGAGAAGGTGGCCGACACTGTCAGGATGAGCACCATGGGACCGGGCTCGATGGACGCGAAGTCGGCTCCGGCAAGACCGGTTGCCAGCAGCGCCGGCAGAAGCACGAAGTAGACCAGCTTTTCGAGTCCCGACCAGAATTCAGCACCGGTGATGAACTTGTGCCGGAAGACTGAGCCCAGAGCGATGAGAATGACCGCACTGACGAGCGCGATGACCACGTTTATGTCGATGACGCCACGCTCAATCGCGGTCTTCTTCGGATGCCCTTAGTGGCGTTGGTGCTCACCTGAGGAGCGTAGCAATCGGCGGTCACGCCACGCGCCGGTGGACCACAGCGCCCACAGCACCAGTAGCGGTTGAAAGAAGAGGCGGATGAGTCGGGCGCTGTCGGTTTCCAAGCCGAACGCGTCTACACCCTCAACGTATTGGGCGATGTTGCCGGGAAAGACTGCAACGAAGAAGGCGGCGACGATCCAGCCCACGAGAACCCTCTGCCTTGGAAGGACAATCAGTGCAGCGCCGAGTAGTATCTCGACGATGCCGGATCCCACCACGACGAGGTCGGTCGGCAAGGGAAACCAGAATGGCACTTGGGCGGCGAATTCCGATCGGGCTACCGTGAGGTGCGCGGTACCGGCAGCGAGAAGGAACGCCCCGAGGAATACGCGCGTAATGGTTCTGGGAAGCGACGTGCGCGCTTGAGTTGGGGTTGCCGCCATTCGCCCAAGCCTAACCGGGCTGGCACCAGGCGCTCCTCGATTAGGATGAGCCCAGCGCATTTGCGCGGCTGGATTGCTCAATGCGTTTACTCACCCCAAATAGGCGAAGCTTCCGACATAGAGCGACTGCAATTCGGTCGCGTTCACGGAACGCTTTCTGCGCTGGCATCCGCTGTGCAGACTCTGCAGAGCCCCTCGCCCCTGCTACTGAACGACGACGACGGCACCCGGCTTTCCCTCGCACGGGCACTGTGCGCTCTCTTCCGCTGCAGCATATCAGCCGAGGTCGAAGCCAAGCTGCGTGTTCCGCGAGCGGGGGCGCGTAAGTCACGCTCCGACGTCGTGAAGCGGGTCAGCGAAATCCACCGCGAGATCGCAAAGCTGCACCTGGAGCTGGCGGAGCTGACGCTCAAGGCGGAGCGTTCGGACAAAGTGGCGCCTTCGCCCGCGGTTCCGAGCGGGACACCGGCACCGGCCTCGAAGAAAGCGGCCGTTCAACCCGCGATAACCGCTGCCCGAACGTCGTCTTCGAAGTTGACCGAGCATGAACGCATGAGTGCGCACGTCTCTCGAGCCTTCCACAACGTCAACGGCAGCGCCGATGCTGCAAGGACGGCTCTGAGCAAGGCCCTGATTGCGACCCTTCGTGACCCTGCTCTGCATGGGAAGAACGGCATCAGCCTTGCCGCTTTCGGTTCGGCGGCGACACCCGTGGTGAAGACAAAGCATGAGTCGGTGCGAAAGCTCGTCGGTATGCAACTGGTGAAATGGTGTCTCCTCCAAGCGGAGCAGTCGGGGTTGAATGCAATGGCTGCGCCGGGCAATCCATCCAACATTCGACTCCGGTAACACAGAACCGCTCCCCGGGACGATTCCCGGGGAGCGGCTACGACTGCTCAGGCAAACGCTGTTTGTTGATCAACCAAGAATCGCGTTGGCGATGAACAGGAGCGGAATCGATCCGGCCCACACCGCCGTCGTAATCCCCGACCAGCCCTTCAGCGCGGCTGTCCCTTCCAGGCCGGAGAAGCGTGTTACCACCCAGAAGTAGGAATCGTTGAAGTAGCTGAACACCATGGATCCCGCTGTGCAGGCCAGTGCTGCGACCAAGGGGTCAACGCCGATCGACGTGACCAGCGGTGCTGTGACCGATGCAGCGGTGATCATCGCGACGGTGCCGGAGCCCTGGGCGATTCGGACGAGTGTCGCGATCAGGAACGGAACCAGGAAGGCCGGAAGAGCTGTCGCTGCTATGGCTTCAGCGAGGGCATCACCGACTCCCGAACTACGCAGGACCTGCCCGAGCGCACCGCCTGCACCGGTGATGAGCAGAATGAGGCCGGCGGAGGCAGCGGCTTCGGCGAACCAGCCCTGCACCTTGGAACGCGGAGTCCAGCGCGGCAGCAGCACGTACACGGCAAGGATGACGCCGATCACGAGGGCAACCACGGGGTTGCCGATGAAGGCCAGCGGGACGGCCCATGCGGAGGGCTCGTACTCACCGGTTCCGACAACGCCCTGGTTGCTCTGGTCGATCGCGCCGCTCACCGTATTGAGGATGATGAGGACCAGCGGCACGAGCAGCGGCAGGGAAGCAACGAAGGCTCCGACCTTGTGCGGCTTGGCTCCTGCAGGGGGTGTACCCAGTTCGGAACTGTCGAAGTCGATGGTGGAACCATATTCGGGATCCTCGGACGGTCCGGTTGCACCGATGGCGCGGGCGGAGGTGCCACCCGGCGCGTCGTCGTTATGGTCGGCGAGGGCGGTGGTTGTGCGGCCATGCGAATGTGTGGCGGCCCGGCCGTAGACGGTCTCGCGAATGGTCTCCGACATCCCGGGCTCGATTTTCGGCCCGATCCACTTCGCGTAAAACACGACCACCGGCAACAGGATGACGGTGAACGCAAGCCCGGCAAGAATGAGAGCCCCCAGATCGGTGCCCAAAATGCCCGCGACGGCGAGCGGACCCGGCGTCGGCGGCACAAGATGGTGGGTGAGCGTCATACCGCAGCCCAACGCCAGTGCCAGCGTGATGTAGCCGGCGCGCTTCACTCTTGCGATGGAGCGGGCGAGTGGGTTCATGATTACGTAGCCGGAGTCGCAGAACACGGGGATGGAGACGAGCGCTCCAACGCTGCCCATTGCCCAAGGCTCGCGTCCCTTGCCGAACAGTTTCAGGAACGCAAGAGCCAGGGAATTGGCGGCACCTGATACCTCGAGAATCTTTCCAATTCCTACGCCGAGTCCGATCACGATTCCGATGGATGCGAGGGTGTTGCCGAATCCCTCGGTGATAGCCGAGACAATCTCCAGCGGAGCCTGCCCCGCCACAAGACCCGTCACCAGAGCGGCAATAAGCAGGGCTACGAACGCATCAAGCCGCGTTCGCAGCACAAGGATGATGATGGTCGCGATTCCAAGAACCAGCGCCAATAGTAATTGTAGATCCACGTGGTTGTGCTCCTCGTCAGCTAAGCAAGCCTCGTTGCTGTCTTAGGTCTGCACGGGCCCGAAAGTACATTGACGAGCGATGTGCTGACTGTCACACTAGCACCAGACATATGATGTCTGACAAGCGTTTCGGAAGGAAATGTACAGTGCGGATGTGCGCAGCAGCGTTGCGTTCGCCCGATCCGGCCAGGGGTGGACGAATGGCGCGCACTTCGTTAGCTGAATCTGTCTTCGAGGAGATCCTGGAGCGCATCATCAGCGGCACCTATCCACCAGGGGAATTCCTTCCCTCCGAGGGTGAGCTGGCCGCCTCAACTGATGTGAGCCGGCTGACCGTACGGGAGGCGCTGAAGAAGCTGCAGGCGCAGAATGTGGTGCAGGTACGGCGTGGACTCGGCACCTACGTCAACCCGAGCGCCCAATGGACCGATCTTCAGGCCATCCTGCGCTCCGCGACCGCAGCGTCCGCTTCCCCTGACGTCTCACTCCGCCTTCTTGAGATCCGGCGCATGGTGGAAATTGGCGCTGCCGAACTGGCCGCCCTGCATGCCACTGAAGAGGACCTGGAACGCATGGAAGCGGCGAACGCTGCACTGCAGGCCGCCCATCTGGCCGGTGATCTCGACGCCGTCACCACCGCCGACCTTGCCTTCCACGAAGCAGTGTTCCGGGCTTCCGCGAACCCCTTCATTCCGGTGATTCTTGGCCCGCTCGGCAAGCTTTTGTACAGCATGCGGCGGCAGACGTCGTCGTTCCTGGAAGTACAGGAGCATGCCATTGCGCACCACGCGCTGGTGCTTGATGCAATCCGCACGCACGATGCCGAGGTAGCCGGAAAGGCTATGCAGGCTCACATCAACCAGACCTATGACGACTACGAGCACTTCATTCATTCCAACAACCAGCATCAGGAGCAAAGGTGACCGAATCAGCAGAATTTCCCTCAAGTCGTACAGCGGTACTCACGGGCGCGGCTTCTGCCCGTGGGATCGGGCGTGCGACGGCGAACCGATTGGCGAGCGAGGGCTGGAACATTGGGATCCTCGACATCGACGGATCCGCTGCGGAAGAGGCAGCGGCGGATATCGCGCAGCGGCATGGCGTTCAGGCAATCGGTGTCGCCACTGACGTCTCCGATGAGGCCTCCGTTAATGCAGCGATCGGCCGGATTGAAGCCGAGCTGCCGCCCATCGTAGCCCTGGCGAACCTCGCGGGGATCAGCTCCCCCACCGAGTTCATGCAGGAGACGAAAGAAGCCTGGGAGAGGGTCTTCGCCGTCAACATGACGGGCACGTTCCTCGTGACGCAGCGGGTGCTTCACGGGATGATCGACCGGAAGCTCGGGCGTGTGGTGAGTATTTCGTCGATCTCCGCACAGCGTGGAGGCGGGACCTACTCGAAGGTTGCGTACAGTGCGTCGAAGGCCGGAATCATCGGCTTTACCCGCGCCCTCGCACGCGAGATGGGCGAGCACGGCGTCACGGTCAACTGCATCGCGCCGGGTCCGGTTGACACCGACATCATGGGCGGAACCCTCACGGAGGAGCGCAAGCGGGACATGTCGAAGGACATCCTGGTGGGGCGGGTCGGCACCGTCGACGAAATGGCTGCGCTCATCTCTTTCCTAGTGGGTCCGGACGCCGGCTTCATCACTGCGGCCACCTACGACATCAATGGCGGCCTGCAGGTTTCGTAAAAAAACTTACTCAGAACGGCGGCGGAGCCTGAGCTTGAGCATGGGAGGGCTCCGCTCGAGTGGTGTATGTCCTGCCCATGAACGACGTGGACACTATGGTTCCGTCAACCGGTTGTCGGTGTTTCCAAAAGCCCAGGCTCTTGAACGCATGATGCTTCTTACAAAAAGCCCCGAGATTACCCGCACGGGTTTCGCCGCCCTGTGACCAGGGTGTCGTGTGGTCGATTTCGCAGCGGACGGCCGCACGGTTGCATCCTGGATGACGGCAGGTCTTGTCGCGCACCCTCACCCAGTCTTGCAGATCCTTCGGCGGTTTGTATCTCGTTCTTCCCACCGATAGAACCGCTCCGCTTGCCGGATGGGTCAGAAGCCGCGTGAACGACGGCGCGTGGCCGGCAAGCTTTCGCGCGGTTTCCGCATCGATTGGTCCGTACCCATCCAGCTCGGCGGGATCATTTCCGCCGAGCAGGGTCAGAACCGGCACTGTGACGAAGACACGGGCGCCGATACCGCGGTAGCCATCGGGTGAGGGTCCGAAACTCGGCGTTCCCGGGGAGATCGGTTCTGCGGAGGCGGTCTGACGTGACGCCGAGCTGCCTTCACCCCTACTTTTCGTCGTCGGGTCCGATACGCAGGTGTGAGTGAGCAGGTCCGAGAAAACATCTGCCCGCAACTGACTCAGTGTCCGCGGCTCATCCGGCCCTTGCAAAGCCCTCGCTGTGACATCAAGACGGTGCGCGATGCCGAAGGCCTCTTCAGCGGGTAGGTAGGCACTGAGCCACGCCATGCCGTCGGGGGCGGGGTCCACCGTGACGGAGCGTTCACGGACCCTCTTTTCTCGCCGCACTGCCAGCGACTCAGGATGCAACCGCTCACGCAACCGCCGCGCACGATTGCCCAACTTGGCGACCGTTGTGCCCCGGGCAATTTCCAGCAGCTGCTCTTCGAATTCCGGAATCTCATGCTCGGGAACGCCGCAACACTCCTGCGAAACGGCCACTGCATGCCGGAGGGAGATTCTTCCGAGCTGAAGCGCTTCCACGGTGGAAGGAAAGTCGTTCACCAGCAGCTTCGACTGCTCGATCAGCCTCCCTGCCGATCCGTCAGGGATGCGCAGCACAGATGCGATGTCCGCGGCCGCAACGCTCTCGCCGTACTCCTGCGCGACGAGACTGCCGTAACCATCGGCAGCAAGGGCTCCGACTGTAAGCTCGGAAATGCGGGCCAACAGTTTGGCTTCCTGCGCATCGACCCACGCCCGTAAAGACGCAAGTTCCTCCAGGCACTCGAGCGACGCCTCGAGGTCGCGGTTGACCACCGGGTGATGGGACAGTTGGCCAGCCAACGGACCCCTATCGGACTCAGACGCCCATAGCGCCGTTTCCTCCGTCACCCAGCTGGAATGGTCCATAAATCAATACCATCATCCGCCTCCGACATTTCTGCCGGGCCGGAAAAATGCGCTCCATGGCAGGCCGACCCGAGGTGGCCTGACACCTACTTACCCAGCGAAGCGAACATCCGCCCCTCGGGGTCGAGCTTCTTCAACAACTGCGTGGTGATGTCGGACAGCTCCGCCACCTGTTCGGACGTGAGCTGATCGAAAACCATCCCCCGCACGTACTCAACGTGACCCGGGGCAGCGCCCACCAACTTTGCCCACCCTGTTTCGGTCAGCGTCACGTTCTTGGCACGCCGGTCTTCACTGCACTCGCTCCGCTCCACCAAAGCCTTCTTTTCCAGACCCGTCAGCACACGGGAAAGCCGCGGCAGCGTGGCGTTGGTCTGCGACGCCAACGCCGTGATACGCAACGTACGCCCGGGCACCTCGGACAGTGACGCGAGAACGAAATATCCGAAGTGCGTCAGGTCCTCATCGCGGGTCAGCTGCCCGTCGAGAGCCGCGGGGAGCAGCTCGAGCACAGCCGCCATCCGCTTCCAAACATCCTGTTCATCGCTACTCAGCCATCGCGTCATACCTTCATTCTACGTAATGCTTGCATCTACAACTAATCGGTGCTAACTTATTTGTTGTACCCGCAAGTAATTCTCTTCAAGGAGCTTCACATGACTTCGTTCACCATCTTCGGCAAGGGCAACATGGGCGGCGCCATCGCAAGCGTTGTTGCAGCAGGCGGCTCGTCCGTCGAGCACATCGACTCGTCCAGCACCGGCGCCACCGTCAACGGCGACGTCGTTGTTTTGGCAGTCCCCTACCCCGCGCTCAAGGACATCGTTGCTCAGTACGGCGACCAGCTGTCCGGCAAGATCGTCGTCGACATCACCAACCCGCTGAACTTCGAAACCTTCGATTCGCTCGTGGTTGCTGCTGACAGCTCCGCCGCCGCTGAACTCGCGTCGGCACTGCCGTCGTCGAAGGTCGTCAAGGCTTTCAATACCAACTTCGCGGCAACCCTCGGTTCCAAGACCGTCGGTCAGAACCAGACCACCGTGCTTATTGCCGGTGACGATACCGATGCCAAGAACACCCTCGCCGACGCCGTCAAGGCCGGCGGAGTGGACGCCGTCGACTCCGGTTCCCTGGCCCGCGCCCGCGAGCTCGAAGCCCTCGGCTTCCTGCAGCTGACCCTCGCCGCCAGCGAGAAGATCCAATGGACCAGCGGATTCGCCCTCGTCCGCTAATCAGCCACAATCACCAGCACGACGCCGGTGCTCACCACAGTGCGCACCGGCGTCGCACCCAGTTTCCCGCGCCTCCCGGCGCCTGCCGCACAGGCATGAACACCGCTCACGACAGCACCCCGAGACCCCGAAACGGACTTTCATGAACAACGCCACCCTGACCACCACTGCCCGTACCGTGCTTCGCGTCGTCGTCGGCTTCCTTTTCGCCGCCCACGGCTGGCAGAAGTTCAACGAATGGACCATCGCCGGCACCACCGCCGCCTTCGGTGACATGGGCATCCCCATGTCCGAGATCGCCGCCCCCGTGATTGCCACGCTCGAGCTGGTCGGTGGGATCGCACTGATCCTGGGCCTCCTCACCCGCCCCGTCGCGGTGCTGCTGACCCTCGACATGCTCGGCGCACTGGTCCTCGTGCACATCTCCGCCGGCGTCTTCGTTGCGAACAACGGCTACGAACTGGTGCTGCTGCTCGGTGCTGCCGCCCTGGCCCTCGCACTGGTTGGACCAGGCCGCGCCTCGGCTGACTACGCGCTGTTCGGCCGCCGCGACTCACGCGTGAGCGCGCTGGCGTAAGCGTCACAGAACTCGAAAGGGAGGAAGCCGGCAGCGGCTTCCTCCCTTTTCCATGCCTGGACCGCTCCGGCACCGGCGCGGGGAAGCTACTGCACGATCGTGACGTCCTCACCCTGCAAATTGGCTCGAAAACCGTCCTCCTGGACTGCGACGTCCTGCAGCGCAAGCCCCTCGGGCAAACCTTCAATGTCGTGCTCGATCGTCACAAGGCTGCGCACCACGGCGCCGAGGGCATCAGAAAGAAAGTCCGGCCCGCCGACGTCGATCGAACGTGGCTCGACCACAAGCCTGCCGCCCTTGACCTCGACCGTGCCCGTTGCCACGACTCGAAGTTCTCGGCCCAGTGCCTCGACGGTGCGGACAACGGCGGCCTGACCGTCGTCGGCAGCGCGGACCACGGCCCCGCCTCCAAGTTCTTCGGCGACAACCTCGAACGGCACAGTCGCGTCTACGGAGAGCCGTGCCGCGACCATCCCATTTGGGCCCGTAACCACGTCCTGCCCGGTTGCCCGGACATCCCGGAGCGTCGAGCCTGCGGTCACAACCGTCCCGGCGTCCAGCTCGAGATCAGCGAGCCACGTCTCGTCGTCGCGCAGATCGTTTGGCGGAGCTGCGTTCGGCCGAAGGTCGCCGGGCGCGTCCACAGACGGCGACGGAGAGGGCGACGGCTCCGCCCCGGACCCTCCCGCCGGGTCGCTCACGGCCCACCAGAGGATCGCAATCGTCATGCCCAGCACGAGGATCATCCCAGCGGCCCCGATCAGCCAGTCCTTCGCACGCGTACACTCCATAAGCACAGTCTGGTGGTTACGGCGTCGGATGCGTCAAAGACCATCCCCGCAGACTGCCGAAGCCGTTAACCAGTCGTACATATTGTTGAACAATCCGCTAATCTCGTGCATGCTGGGTGAACCACAAACGAGACGAGGATCACTATGGCTTTCATCGACCTGAACAGCGACGTCGGCGAGTCCTTCGGCAACTGGACCATGGGCGACGACGCCGCCATCTTCCGCTCCGTCTCCAGCGCCAACGTGGCCTGCGGCTTCCACGCCGGTGATCCGTCAACCATCGCCCAGACCTGCCGCGACGCCGTTGCCGCCGACGTAACCATCGGCGCCCATGTGGGCTACCGCGATCTCGCGGGCTTCGGTCGCCGCTTTCTCGACTGCTCCCCCACAGAACTGGCCGACGACGTCCTCTACCAAATCGGCGCGCTCGACGCGATTGCCCGCGCAGCCGGCGGCACCATCCGCTACGTCAAGCCGCACGGCGCGCTCTACAACACGATCGTCACCCACGAGATCCAGGCCAAGGCAGTGGTCGACGCCGTCAAAGCCTTCGGCGGCGATCTCCCGATGCTGCTCCTGCCGGGCTCCGTCGCACTCAAGAAAGCCGAAGCCGCCGGACTCCGCGGAGTCTCCGAAGCCTTCGCCGACCGCGCCTACAACCCCGACGGCACGCTCGTCTCCCGCCGTGAACCGGATGCAGTTCTCCACGATGAAAAGACTGTGGCCGCCAACATGGTCCGACTCGCCACCGAAGGCACGATCATCGCCCGCGACGGCTCCGCCATCGAAACCAACGCCGAAAGCATCTGCCTCCACGGCGATACCGACGGCGCTGTAGCGATGTCCGCCGCCGTCCGCCGCGAACTGGAAGCCGCCGGCGTCGGCATCCGGAGCTTCGTGTGAGTGCTGGCGACCCTCACAGCGGCATGCTGACGGAGATTCATTGGGCCGGCCCGCGCGCCCTGCTCATCGAACTCGAATCGCTCGACGCCGTCCTTGCCCTTCACGCTCAACTGGCTGAGCAGCCACTGCGGGGCCAGGTCGATGTCCTCGCCGCTGCGCGCACGGTCCTGGCCGTCTTTGACTCCCGCGCCAATGCCCGCGCCGCCCGCTCGGCCATGGCGAGTCTGAATGCCGCTCCGTCAAAGGACGCGCTGGCTTCCGGGAATCCCGTCCGGATTGAGGTGGTGTACGACGGCGACGACCTCACCGAGGTGGGCCGCCTCACCGGCCTCGGCGCGAACGGCGTCGTCGAAGCCCACACCGGCCAACTGTGGACAGCGGCTTTCGGCGGGTTCGCGCCCGGATTCGCCTATCTGGTGGGCGAGAACGAGACCCTCAACGTCCCCCGCCGCACCAGCCCGCGCACTGCCGTACCCGCCGGATCGGTCGCCCTGGCCGGCAACTTCTCCGCCGTCTACCCGCGCCGCTCCCCCGGCGGCTGGCAACTGATCGGCCGCTCCGCCGCCCGCATGTGGGACCTCGACCGCGACCAGCCCGCGCTTCTGCGGCCTGGCACTACGGTGCAGTACGTCGCGGTACGTGAGGCGATCGAGCTTGCGGACATCCAGGACAAGAACGACGACGCCGGCCCTTCCGCTGCCGGCCCCTCCCTCGAGGTACTCACCCCCGGTCCGCAGTCGCTGATTCAGGACCTCGGACGGCCCGGACTCGGCGACCTCGGCGTCTCTGCCTCCGGAGCCGCCGACACTGCGAGCGCCCGGCAAGCCAACCGCCTGGTCGGCAACGAGCCGGGGGACGCCGTCGTCGAAAGTGTCCTCGGCGGACTGGCCGTTCAGGCTCATGGGGAACTGACCCTCGCCCTCGCCGGCGCACCGACTGCCGTACGCATCGAGGGACAGCACGGCGAGCGCACTGCGCCCATGTACACGCCCTTCGCCCTGCACGACGGCGAAAGCCTCCACCTTGACCTGCCCGATGCTGGGCTGCGCACCTACCTCGCCGTCCGCGGCGGAATCGACGTTGAACCGGTGCTCGGCAGCCGCGCGACGGACCTGATGTCCGGGATCGGCCCGCGAGTCCTCGAACAGGGAACAGTGTTGCCGGTTGGTGGCATCGATCATGAGAATCCCCCCGTTGAGTTGGCAGGACACGCCCCGAATGGTCGGCCATTAGGGGCGTGTCCTGCCAACTCAACGCGACGGATTGTCGGTGCGCCGGAAACCTCGACCCTGCCGCCGGACATCCTCGAGCACCGGGAAACGGTGACGCTGCGCATCACCATCGGCCCCCGCCAGGACTGGTTCACGCCAGAATCGCAGGCCGCCCTCACCGAACACCCCTGGTCCGTCACGGCGGAGTCCAACCGCATCGGCGTCCGCCTCGGACTCCCCATCGACCGGGCGGAAATAGCCACCCCATCGCCGGAACCGTCGTCATTTCCGCCCGGTCGATCCGACGCAGCCGCCGAGAACGGCAAGCCCCTCGAACGCGCACGCACCGAGGAGCTCCCCAGCGAAGGTGTGGTGGCAGGCTCACTGCAGGTGCCGCCGTCGGGCCTTCCCGTCCTTTTCCTTGCCGACCATCCGGTGACGGGCGGGTATCCGGTGATCGGCGTCGTCGTGCCCGAGGACCTGCCCGCCGCAGCCCAACTTCCGCCCGGCACCACCGTGCGTTTTCTCGAAATGGAGCCCTGACCATGAAAAAGGTCCTGATCGCCAACCGCGGCGAAATCGCCGTCCGAATTGCCCGTGCCTGCGCCGATGCGGAGCTAGGTTCCGTCGCGGTCTACGCCGATCCCGACGCCGACGCGCTGCACGTCCGCCTCAGCGACGAGGCTTACGCGCTCGGTGGTTCCGCCAGCGCCGACACCTACCTGAACATCCCGAAACTGCTCGACGTCGCGGCCCGCGCCGGTGCCGACGCGGTGCACCCCGGCTACGGTTTCCTTTCCGAGAACGCGGACTTCGCGCAGGCAGTGCTCGACGCCGGACTCACCTGGATCGGCCCGTCACCGGAGGCTATCCGCAGTCTGGGCAACAAGGTCAGCGCCCGCGAGATCGCAGTCCGCGCCGGCGCGCCGCTCGTTCCCGGGACGGACGGCCCCGTGGCCAATGCCGATGAGGTCCGCTCCTTCGCGGAGCAGCACGGCGTTCCGGTGGCGATCAAGGCGGCATTCGGCGGCGGCGGACGCGGACTGAAGATCGCGCACCGCATCGAGGACATCGACGACGCCTTCGACTCGGCCGTCCGCGAAGCAACAGTCGCATTCGGTCGTGGTGAATGCTTCGTCGAGCGGTTCCTCGACAAACCCCGCCACGTCGAGGCGCAGGTGCTGGCGGATACGCACGGGAACGTCGTCGTGGTCGGCACCCGCGACTGTTCGCTGCAACGGCGCAACCAGAAGCTGGTTGAGGAAGCGCCCGCGCCGTTCCTCACCGATGACCAGCGCAGCCGCATCCACGAATCCGCCCGCGCTATCTGCCGCGAGGCCGGGTACACCGGTGCAGGAACAGTCGAGTACCTGGTGGCGCCCGACGGCGTGATCTCCTTTCTCGAGGTCAACACCCGCCTCCAGGTGGAGCACCCGGTGACCGAGGAAACGTCCGGAATCGACCTCGTGCGTGAACAGTTCCGCATCGCTGCCGGCCTGCCCGTGTCCATTACCGAGGACCCCGTACCGCACGGGCACGCCTTCGAGTTCCGGCTCAACGCCGAGGACGCCGGCCGCGGCTTCCTGCCCTCCCCCGGACCCGTGGACGTCTTCGAAGCGCCCACCGGTGCCGGCATCCGCGTAGACACCGGCGTCCGGTCCGGGTCGAGCGTCCCCGCCGAATACGACTCGCTGATGGCCAAGCTGATCGTGCACGGGGCGGACCGCGCCCAGGCCCTCCGCCGCGCCCGAACCGCCTTGGACGAGCTTCGTATCGAGGGTCTGCCGACGGTGGTCCCGTTCCACCGTGCGGTCGTGCGTGACCCGGATTTCACCCAGTCCGACCGGCTGGGCGTTTACACCACCTGGATCGAATCCGAGTTCACCGAGCGCCTCGCCGCGTCGCTAGACAGTGGACTTACCGGCCCGGTCGCCCGCCGCGAAACGCTCACCGTTGAGATCGACGGCAAGGCGGTCCAGCTCGGTCTGCCGGCAAAGATGTTCGCGGCCTTGATGACCGGCGGGAGCACCGCCGTCGTTCCTTCCTCTGCTGAGGAGGAAAAGGCACAGAACGACGGCGCCGTTCAAGCTCCCATGGGCGGCACCCTGGTGAAGTGGCTGGCCGACGACGGTGCCCACGTGAGTGCCGGTCAGCCCGTCGCGGTACTGGAAGCGATGAAGATGGAAACCGTTGTAAACGCGTCGTCCGCCGGCACTTTCCGGCGCGGCGAGCGGGAGCCGGGTGCCGCCATCGTGCGCGGTGAGGTTTTGGGTACCGTTGAGTAGCCATGACTATCGCAGAAGACGAGAAGATCGCCGCTGAGCACGCGCATACGACGGCGTGGGTTGCGTCGGTGCTGCGGGCGCGGATTGCGGCGGGGCAGCTGACGCCGGGGTCGAAGCTGTCGGAGCAGTCGCTGTCGGCGTCGCTCGGGGTTTCGCGGAACACGCTGCGGCAGGCGTTCGCCACGCTTGAGGGTGAGTCGATCGTGACGCGGATTCCGAACCGGGGTGTCTTCGTGGCGTCACCCGGTGTGGAGGAAGTGCGTGAAATCTACCGGGTTCGGCGGACCATTGAGCCGGCGGCAGTGTTGTGGGGCAGGCCGACGGCGGAGGCATTGGACGCGATGGAGTCCATCATCAGCCGGGCAAAGGCAGCACGGGACGCCGGCTCGGTTCCCGATATGGCCAACGCCAACCAGGCGTTCCACGAGACCGTAGTAGGGCTGACCGGTAGCGATTCGCTGCGGGAACTGATGGACCGGGTGCTGGCGGAGATGCGGCTGGTGTTTCACGCCATGGCCTCCGCGCCGGACTTCCACACGCACTACGTTGACCGCAACGCACAGCTGGTGCAGCGCCTGCGCGCGGGCGAGAACGAGTTGGCGGCCGCCGAGTTGCGAGCGTATCTCGACGCCGCCGAGGCCGAACTGCTGGGGCACCTAGAGGGCGCTTGAGGCCTGCTGATCGCATGGAATCTGTGCTGCTAATGGCATAGTTTTTAGCCTGCTAATGGGATAGTACAGTTACTGCTTTCGGGATAGTAGCGACTACTTTCGGCTGGCAGTGATGCCCAAACATCAGCTCGCAGATCCGGCGCTCGCTGCGCAGCTGACGGGGACCACTGAACAGTCGACCGGTTCTGCGCGGGGTTCGCTGGCGTCGGCTGGCTGGGCCAATTGTTCGAAGCGCTCGCGACTCTGTCAGTTCGCGTTCTTGCGCAGGCAGCGGAGGCTTCCGTTGGGCACTTCCGCACTCGCAATGGCGATCGTGAAGTTGATCTGGTGCTCGAACGATATAACGGCAAGCTCGTGGCATTCGAAGTGAAACTTGCCGCAACGGTGAGCGACAGAGACGTCAGTCATCTCCACTGGCTCCGCAACGCACTCGGAGATCGTCTGGTAGAGACAGCTGTACTGACGACAGGACCCGCAGCCTATAGACGTGCCGATGGGATAGCCGTTATTCCGTTAGCCCTGCTTGGCCCGTAAGCACTCAGGGCACCAGGTAGTCGCTGTCCCGCGCGTCGGTGATGAGCATATGGCCCGGCGCGTGACCGATCGCGAGCGGCGGCCGTGACTGCATCACCGCCGCCTGCGGAGTGACGCCGCACGCCCAGAACACCGGCAGGTGTCCGTCCGGAATGCTCACCGGCTCGCCGAAATCCGGGTTGCCCAGCTCGGTGATTCCCAGCTCGTCGGGATTGCCGACCTGCACGGGAGCGCCGTGGACGGCCGGGTAGCGTGAGGTGATGCGGACGGCGTCGGCCACCTGGGCGGCGGGCACCGGCCGCATCGAGACCACGAGTGGACCGGACATCGCGCCGGCCGGCGTGCACTCCCGGTTCGTCCGGTACATCGGCACGTTCACGCCCTGGTCGATGTGCGCGATCCGGACTCCGCCGTCCTGCAGCGCCGCCTCGAAGGTGAAGGAGCAGCCGATCAGGAAGGTCACGAGGTCATCGCGCCAGTACCCGGTGATGTCGGTGGGCTCGTCGACCTTCTCGCCGTTGCGGTACACCGTGTACTTCGGGACATCGGTGCGGATGTCACCACCCGCCAGCAGCGGACCGCTGGTCTCCCCCGGCTCCAGCACGCCCAGGACGGGGCAGGACTTGGGGTTGCGCTGGGCGAAGAGCAGCAGATCGAAAGCCTGTTCGCGCGGGATGGCGAGCACGTTCGCCTGCGCGTAACCGCGGGACCAGCCCGACGTCGGCACCACCAGTCCGTTGCGGAAGGCCTCCCGCGCTTCGGCCGGCGTGGCGGTGGCCCGGTCTTCTCGACTCCAGCTGATTATGCCGACCACAGCTGTGCCAGACCCATCACCGACGTGTAACCGAGGAACAGTGTGAGCAGCCAGGTCACAACGCCGACGATCAGCAGCCACTTCGGGTAGTCGTAGCCGTTCATCAGGTCGCGCCGCCGCCAGGCTACCCAGAGGAGTACACCGAAACCGACGGGAAGGATCAGTCCGTTGAACGCTCCGGCGAAGATCAACAACTGCTGCGGCGCCTGACCGAGAAAGAGATACGCGGTGGCGCAGACCGCGATGAACACGACCGTGATGAGGTTCCGCTTACGCTCCGGGGTCTTCGAGGAGGTGATGAAGGAAACCGAGGTGAAGGAGGCACCGATCACAGAGGTGATGGCCGCGGCCCAGAGAACAATCCCGAACATGCGCATGCCGATCTCTCCTGCAGCAGCACCGAACGCCTCGGCGGCCATGTTGTCACTGCTCAGGACGGTGCCGCCGGCCACGACACCGAAAATCGCCAGAAACAACAGCACCCGCATGAGACCGGTGACAATAATGCCGAGCACCGAACTGCGGGTGATCTGCTTGACGTGTTCCACGCCGGTGGCACCGGAGTCGAGCATGCGGTGGGCGCCGGCATACGTGATGTAACCGCCGACAGTGCCGCCCACGAGTGTGGTGATGATGAGGAAGTCCACCCGTTCCGGAAGGAAGGTGTTCTTCAGCGCCTCGCCGAGCGGCGGCGCGGCCACGATGGCGACGTAGATCATGAGCAGGATCATGACGGCGCCGAGGAGCACCACAATCCGGTCCAGCGCCATGCCGGCCCGCTTGCTGAGGAAGATCAGGATCGCGACGAGGGCGGACACGGCGCCGCCGATCTTCGGATCCACGCCGAGCATCGCATTGGCGCCGAGTCCGGTTCCGGCAATGTTGCCGATGTTGAAAACCACACCGCCCAGGAAGACCAGGCCGGCAAGGAACCAGCCGACGCCGGGAATCACCCGGTTGCCCAGCTCCTGTGCCCGCAGCCCTGAGACGCCAATGACGCGCCAGACGTTCATCTGGACGGCGATGTCGATGAGGATCGACGCGAGGATGGCGAACGCGAACGCCGCCCCGAGCTGGGCCGTGAAGACCGTCGTCTGCGTGATAAAGCCGGGACCGATGGCGCTGGTGGCCATCAGGAACATTGCGCCCAGCAACGCTGTGCGCCGAGCGGAGGAGCTCAGATCGAGTTTGGTGCTGCCGTCTGCCATGGGTCCGTCCGTAACGTCGGGGTGACTGGTGTCACAATTATCGTCCCGAGCGACGATACAGGTTGTTGAACAATATGCGCAAGGGATTGTTCAACAACTTGGGTTGGATGGCAGGTAAGCCGTCACCGCGCGCACCAGCCGAACAACAGAACCCCAGCCTTTTCCAAAGGTCGACCACCCACAATGACGCCCATTCGGCGGTGTGCCGGATGGCTATCGCGTCACGCGAAAAACGGGAGTGGGGACATGAGGAACACATCGCTATCAACCGCCGGTCTAACGATCCTGCGGGTCATCACCGGTTTCATCTTCGCCGCTCACGGCTGGCAGAAGTACACGGAGTTCACGATCGCGGGAACCCAGGCATCCTTCGCCGACATGGGTGTGCCACTGGCCGACATCGCCGCGCCGGTCATCTCGACGCTGGAACTGGTCGGCGGAATCGCACTGATCTTCGGCCTACTGACACGCCCGTTCGCTGCCCTGCTGGTACTCGACATGCTCGGCGCTCTGATCATCGTGCACGCCCCCAACGGAATCTTCGTGACCAACAACGGCTACGAGCTCGTGCTGATCCTTGGTGCTGCAGCACTGGCCATTGCGCTGATGGGTCCCGGCCGGCTTTCCGTAGACCACGCGCTCTTCGGCCGGCGGAATTCCCGGATGGCGTAAGGCCCGCACCTTCCGCGGCGGCCGGTTCGGGGCGGCGGACCCCTGTGCAACTTCTAAACTGAACCAATGACTGCAACCATCGTGGCCAAAGCGCTTTCCGGCGGCCACGCCCACCGCACCCTTTTCTCCAACCTGGACCTCACCGTCACTGAGGGAGACGTAGTGGGCGTGGTGGGAGCCAACGGCGCGGGCAAGTCGACGCTGCTGCGCCTGCTCGCCGGGGTCGACGAGCCGCTGGTGGGCACTGTGATGGCCTCACCCAAGGACGCCTTCGTGGGCTGGCTGCCGCAGGAGCACGAGCGCACCGCTGGCGAAACCGTGGAGCAGTACATCGCGCGCCGGACCGGCGCCACCGCGGCAACCCAGACAATGGAAGCCGCAGCCGAAGAACTCGGCACCGCCGTCAAGGGCGCCGATGACCGCTACGCCGCGGCGCTGGAACACTGGCTCGCCTCCGGAGCCGCGGATCTTGAGGACCGGCTCCCAGCGGTTCTGGCCGACGTCGCACCCGGCGTGGAGCAGGATGCCCTCGTCACCGGACTCTCCGGCGGTCAGCTTGCCCGGGTTGCGCTGGTCGCGCTGCTGCTGAGCCGGTTCGACGTCGTTCTGCTTGATGAGCCCACCAACGACCTTGACCTGGACGGGCTCGCCCGGCTGGAGGCGTTCATGCGCAACCTGCGCGGCGGCGCGGTGCTCGTCTCCCACGACCGCGAATTCCTGGCCCGCTGCGTCACCACGGTAGTGGAACTGGACCTGGCGCAGAACCAGGTGGCGGTGTACGACGGCGGCTACGACGCCTACCTCGAAGAACGCGCCGTCGCGAAACGGCACGCCCGTGAGGCGTACGAGGAGTACGCCGACAAGAAGCAGGACCTCGTCTCACGCGCCCGCACGCAGCGCGAGTGGAGCTCGCAGGGCGTCCGGAACGCCATGAAGAAGAGCCCGGACAATGACAAGATCCGCCGCCGCGCCAGCATGGAGTCCTCGGAGAAGCAGGCGCAGAAGGTCCGGCAGATGGAATCGCGGATTGCCCGGCTGGATGAGGTGCAGGAGCCGCGCAAGGAATGGCAGCTGCAGTTCAGCATCGGCTCCGCGCCGCGCTCCAGCTCAGTGGTGGCAACGCTGAACAGCGCCGTGGCCCGGCAGGGCGACTTCACCCTTGGTCCCGTGTCGGTGCAGCTCAACGCGGGTGAGCGGATCGGCATCACCGGTCCCAACGGCGCCGGCAAGTCAACGCTGCTGCGCCTGCTGCTGGGTCATCAAGCGCCCGACGACGGCGCCGCCTCGCTGGGTGCCAACGTCGCCGTCGGCGAGATCGACCAGGCACGCGGGCAGCTTGCCGACGACGAGACTCTTGCCGCCGCCTTTGAAGCGGCCGTACCGGAGTTGGCGCAGGCCGAGGTTCGCACGCTGCTGGCCAAGTTCGGGCTCAAGGCGGACCAGACCGGGGCGCTCGTCGGCAAGCTCTCCCCCGGCGAGCGCACCCGTGCCGGGCTTGCGCTGCTGCAGGCACGCGGGGTGAACCTCTTGGTACTCGACGAACCGACCAACCACTTGGACCTGCCGGCCATCGAGCAGCTCGAAGAAGCACTCGAGGACTACACGGGGGCGCTGCTGCTGGTCACCCACGACCGGAGGATGCTCGAAAACGTGCGACTGGATGCGCGGTGGGAGGTCAGCGCGGGACAGGTCCGGGTGTTGTAAACCCGGGAAGCGCACCCCTCGTGGCTGCAAAGGCCGCTGAGTCGCCTAACCTGCACGCAACTTCCGGGGGTGTGCCCTCTGGCACCCTCGCGCAAACCGGAGTACACAAGGAACCATGGCGAAGAACAAGGGAGTAGCACCACGGCTGGCTGAAGCGCTGGGGATCATCCTGGGCACCGAGGAAATCCCGTTGCGGCTCCGGGCGTGGGACGGATCCGAAGCGGGGCCGGTCAACGCCCCGGTGATTGAGTTCCGGTCCCGGCGGGGACTGCGGCGGATGCTGTGGTGCCCGAATCAGCTCGGACTGAGCCGAGCGTACGTCGCCGGTGACATCGACGGCCCCGGTGACCTCTTCGAGAGCTTCTCCGCACTCAGCTCCGTGGGTAAGTTCGCCGAGCTGAAGGCTTTCCGTCCGCCGACCCTGGGCGAGCGCCTGCGGCTGCTGACCACCGCCGTCCGGGTTGGCGCCATCGGCCTTCCGCCCGCACCGCCGCCAGAAGAAATGGACGTCACCCGGAAAGGGCGCCTCCACTCGAAGAAGCGCGACGCTGCCGCAATTTCACACCATTACGACGTCGGCAACGACTTCTACGCGCTCGTCCTCGGTCCGTCGATGGTCTACTCGTGCGCGGTCTGGGACGACGAAAACACCGGCCTCGATGCGGCACAGGAAGCGAAACTCGACCTCGTCTGCCGCAAGTTGGGCCTCCGCGAAGGCATGCGGGTACTCGACGTGGGCTGCGGCTGGGGCAGCTTCGCGCTGCACGCGGCGCAGAACTACGGAGTCGACGTCGTTGGCGTCACCCTCTCGAAGGAGCAGGCGGCGCTGGCACAGAAGCGGGCGGCCGACGTCGGGCTTTCTGACCGGATTGAAATCCGGGTCCAGGACTACCGCGATATTGACGACGGCCCGTTCGACGCGATCAGTTCCATCGGCATGGCCGAGCACGTGGGGAGGGAGCAGATCGGGTACTACGCGTCGAACCTGTACGGCCTGCTGCGGCCCGGCGGGCGGCTGCTCAACCACGCAATCTCGTGGAACGCCGGTGAGATGCCGCCGGATCCCGACTCCTTCATCCCCCGCTACGTGTTCCCGGACGGCGAGATGCTGAGCCTCACGGTCATGATGGGTGCGCTGGAATCGGCCGGGTTTGAAGTGCTCGACGTCGAAGCGCTGCGCCGACACTACGGCCTCACCCTGCGCGCGTGGGTGCGCAACCTCGAGGAGCACTGGGACGAGGCAGTATTGCTCACCAGCGAGGGGCGGGCACGGGTGTGGCGGTTGTATATGGCGTCGAGCGCGCTCGGGTTTGAGCGCGGGCTGAACGGCGTAACCCAGGTGCTGGTGCAGCGGCCGGGTGGCGAGGAGCCACCGCTTCGGCGCACTTACTAGGATGCGGTTGCTGAAGCGAACTTACTAGAGTAAGCGAATGACTTCCACCCTCACTGTGTTCCGAAACGGCCATGTGTTCGACGGCGAACGCTTCCTTCCCGGTCCAACCGACGTCGTTCTCCGTGGCACCACAATCGAGGCGGTGGGTGCCGGCACCGGAGATGCACCGCAGTATTCCGGCGCCACGGTGGTGGACTGCACGGGACGTACGGTGCTGCCCGGGATGATCGATCTGCACATCCACGCGACCACCTCCAACCCGGGTTCCATTCAGGCCGTGGCCGAGCCGTTCTCGCTGCAGTTCTATGAATCCGTGCGCAATCTCGAAGCCACGCTGCGTGCCGGGATTACCACGGCGCGCGACGCCGGCGGCGCTGACCTCGGTGCCAAGCTGGCGATCGAAACGGGCCTCATCAAGGGCCCGCGGCTCCGGCTGGCGATCAGCATCATGTCGCAGACCGGTGGGCACGGGGATTTCTGGCTGCCGTCCGGGGTCGACTCCCCTGCGCTGGGACCGCACCCGGGCCGGCCGAGCGGAATTGCCGACGGCGTCGAGGAAGTCCGCAAGGTGACCCGTCGGCTGCTGCGGGCGGGAGCCGACCAGATCAAGATCTGCTCCACCGGCGGAGTCCTGTCCCCCACCACCGATCCGCGGCACTCCCAGTTCACAGCGGCGGAGATCGCTGTGATTGTTGAGGAGGCTGAGCGGCAGGGCAAGTACGTCATGGCGCATGCCCAGGGCACGGCGGGCATCGTCAACGCGCTGCGCGCCGGGGTCCGGACCATCGAGCACGGCATCTACCTCACCGATGAGGCGATCCAGCTGTTCCTGGACACCAACGCCTACCTGGTGCCCACGCTTTCTGCACCGCAGGCGGTCATCCGTAAGGGCGAATCCGGGACCAGCGGCCTCCCACCGCAGGTCATCGAAAAGGCCAAGCGGATGGCCGAGGATCACCACGCCTCGGTTGCCCGCGCAGTCGCGGCCGGCGTCCGGATTGCCATGGGCACCGACTCCGGCGTGGGTGTACACGGCGAGAACCTCGAGGAGCTCGCCCTGATGGCGGATGCGGGAATGACCCTGGAACAGGTGCTGGCCGCCACTACTTCGGTTGCGGGTGAACTGATCACACCGGAGCACTCGGTGGGCCGGCTGGCTCCGGACTACCTCGCCGACGTCGTCGTTCTGAGTAGCAGGTTGGAAACCGCTGAGCAGCTGCCGCAGCTGCGCTCAATGATCGGCCAGGTCTACAAGGACGGTGAGCTGCAGTTTCGGGAGTGACGGCCGGAACGCAGCGATTCGTCTTGTCCCGATAGAATTACCGTGGCTGTTTCGCAGCGCCGATGCGTTCCACACCCGTCGTTCAACAAGCAGGTCTGCCAGGAAGGGAAGTCATGGTCGAGGTGACCACGGACAGCACGCCCGAGGTTTTCTTCGGCGGACGGTACCGCCTGCTCGAACGGATCGGGCTCGGAGCGAAGGGCACGGTGCACCGGGCACGGGACGAGTTCCTGGGCCGCGATGTGGCGATCAAGCTTCTTCCCACCGACGAGCTCAACGAGGAGCAGCAACGCCGCAACGACGCGGAGGTCAAAGTACTCGCGCGGCTGAACCATCACAGCCTGGTTTCCCTGCTTGACGCCGGCACAGATTTCAGCGACCCGGTTTCACCGCGTGTCTACCTGGTCATGGAACTGGTGCGCGGCCTCGACCTGCGGAACCGCCTGACAGAGGGAACCTTGCAACTGCGCCAAACCGCGCAGATCGGGTCCGATCTCGCCGAAGGTCTGGACTACATACACAGCCAGTCAGTGGTCCACCGGGACATCAAGCCGGCCAACGTCATGCTCTTCGACTACGGCACCAAGGACGCCCGGGTGCGTGCCAAACTGACCGACTTCGGCATCGCCGCCCTGGCTGGCACCAGAGGGAACGACGACGACAGCTCCCTGACCGGGACCATCGCCTATATGAGTCCCGAGCAGGTCAAGGACGAATCGCTCGGGCCCGCGAGCGATGTTTATTCACTGGGCCTCGTGTTACTTCAGTGCATCACCGGCAAGCTCGAATTCCCCGGCCCGGCCGTGGAAAGCGCCGTCGTCAGGCTCTTCCGCGCTCCAGAGATCCCGGCCGATCTGGACCCGCAATGGTCCGCCCTCTTGACCGCAATGACCTCACTGGATCCAGCCGATAGGCCCTCCGCACGGGAGGTCTCGATGGCGCTGTATGAACTGACCGTCGCCGGCCGCTCCCGGCGCAAGCTGGGGGCCTCGCTCCTGCCGGACAACGAAGAGGAGCGGCTGGCTGCAGTCCGCCGATACAACATCCTCGACACTCCACCTGACGGAGCGTTTGACCGCGTGACCTCGCTCGCCGCTCGCATCTTCTCAGTGCCGACGGCGATCGTCAGCGTCGTTGACCACGACCGCATCTGGTTCAAATCTCATCACGGAACCGACGTGGAACAGCTCGACCGGGATCCGGGACTCTGCGCCTCGGCGATTCTTCAGGACGGCCCCTGGGTCATCGAGGACGCCCCGACGGACCCGCGGGCGCTAAGCAACCCACTGGTGGCCGGCGAGTTCGGCCTGAAGTTCTATGCAGGGGTTCCGCTGCGGACCCGGGACGGCTTCAACCTGGGCACTCTCTGCATCCTCGATACGGAGTCCCGTACCTTCACGCCGGAAGAGACCGGCATGCTGGAGGATCTGGCGGGCATAGTGATGAATGACCTGGAGCTCCGGCTCGAGAGTCGCGGCGCTGGGGGCTAAGCCTGAATCCACCGGCTGGGTGTGGCGGGTAGCCCGGTTGCGGTTTCGGCGGGTTGTGCGGTGTGCGGGCATGGCGGGGTGTGGGGCCTTGCTGCCCTTGAGTGTTCCACTGCTGGTGCTGGTTGCGCCGTGTCGGCTGGGTTGACGGGGTTCAGGCCGCTTTCGGGGGTGGGTAGAGGTGGTCAAAGAGCCGTTGCCATTGTGTTTGCCAGGGCCAGTCTTTGGGTAGGTGGAGTATTACGCGCCGGGCTGAGGATGCGATACGGGTGGGCACGTTGATGAGTTTGTCGCGGATGGTCGCGGTTTCGGCCTTGGCGAAGGGGCCTGCTGCGAGGGTGCCGGCAGCGCGGGTGAGGTTGAACGCCATGACTGCGGCGAGGAGCCAGGCGGCGTTCGCGGTGAATTTCCCTGAGGGCATCGAGGCCAGTGCTGAGCTCTTCATATCGGCGTGGACCTGCTCGATTACTGCGTGGGCGCGGTGGGTTTTGTCCGCGGCTACTGTGTCCAGGACCGTTCCCCCGACGGTGGTGAAAAAGGCGTGGAAGCGGTGCGCGTCGAACAGGGTTTCCTGTTCAGCGGGTGCCTTGTTCAGTTCCGGGATCCGGCGTACCACGAGACGGCCGGTGATCCGTTCGGCCTTCTTTTTTGAGGTGAAGGCGGTGAACCCGATCTCGGCGACTTCGGCGTCGGAGATCCATTTACCGGACTCTTCATCGAAGACGGCGTTCGTGTATTCGATTTTCTCCCACGCAGTTTCGGGGATCTTCGCGATGGCTTTCTTCACGGCCGGGTCCATCCGCACGGTCAGGGAGACCTTCGCGCCGGCCCGTGCCGCGGCGGTGGCCACCGCGTGGGCGTA
>NZ_CANLXP010000030.1 GCF_947495145.1 uncultured Arthrobacter sp. | reverse complement strand
GCTACAACTGGTCGGGACACCCTGCCAGCAGGCCAAATAGTCCGTTGACAACATCATTGAGATTCCTACGGATTATGTGGCCCCGCTCCACACCGTCAAGCCCTCCTACGTCGGGCCCCAGCGCCGACAAGCTTTTCCCGGCGCGCTCCTACGTCGCTTATTCCGCCGACAAAACTTTCCCGCCCCTTGTGCCCTGCGGGTTGACACTGCTCCGTCGGGACCAAGCAAGCAAGCTTGCCAGCAGGCAAAAAACAACGGGGAGGGACAAGGGCCAACTGGCTGGGGATCACCACATTCCGCCCGCTTACCTCTCATCCTGCGAAAGAAGGAGAAACACCATGGCAGAACAGGCTTACGAACAAGACGCGGCAGCGGCCGTTGTCCTTTTGACCGCACTCTCGGAAATCGTGGAGAAATCACCAGTCACCTACAGCACCCAAGGCTCCGAGGACCTTGCGAGGCACATCAACGGCATGAAACAGGCAATCATCCGTGAAGCGAAGGTCAGCGACACGGTACTTCAGAACGCTATGGCCTACGCGCTGGGGGAGTGGAGGACCGAACTGATCTGCACCCTCTTCGCCAGGGAAAACCGCATCACACTGGGTGCGTAACCGGTGAAGGTTGGCGACGGTCTCACCCCACGGGGGCTGCCACCACATCACCGAAAAAAGCAAGAAAAACCCCGTAAACAAGCCTCAAGAACCTATTTTTTCAGATGAAAAAAAGTTAGAATTGAGGTAGCAGTACAGCAGTTGACTCTTACTAAAACCAATACGAAACCAAGGACTGTCAATGGCCACGTACACCGTTTACACGAAACCGAACTGCCCCGTTTGCGTAGAGACCAAGGGCTACCTTGACCGGAAAGGCGTCACATACGCCGAGGTTGACATCACCAAAGTCCCTGCAGCGTTCGAGTACATCTCCAGTGACCCGGCAGACGGCGGACTCGGGTACTCCCAGGCGCCGGTCGTCGTCAATGATGCGGACGGTGAAGACCACTGGTCAGGGCTGCGCATGGACAAGCTCATCCAGGCAGCACGCCAAGCCGCCTAACCACCCAAACCCAGCACTCAGTTATTCAACGACAACACCACAATCACCACGAAAGGGAAGTTGATCATCATGGCAGGCGAAACCACCATCACCGTCGTCGGGAATCTCACCGCAGACCCGGAGTTGCGCTTTACACCCTCGGGTTCGGCGGTAGCGAACTTCACCATTGCATCCACACCGCGCACTTTCGACCGGCAATCCAACGAATGGAAAGACGGCGAAACCCTCTTCCTGCGCGGCTCGGTGTGGCGTGAATCGGCGGAGAACGTCGCTGAAACACTTACCAAGGGCACCCGTGTCATCGCCCAGGGCCGGTTGAAGTCCCGCTCCTATGAGACGAAGGAAGGCGAGAAGCGTACCGTCATGGAACTCGAGTGCGACGAGATCGGCCCGAGCTTGAGATATGCATCAGCGAAAATTAACCGCACCCAACGCCCCAGCGACGGCGGTGGAGCGCAGCGTAACCAGGGCGGACAGAACGACCCGTGGGGAGCACCAGCGAATGCCGGCAGCAATAGCGGCTGGGGTAACGCACCGGAAACCAGCGAGCCACCGTTCTAGAGGAAGCGCACCCCGCCGAACCCGGAATGTCGGCGGGGTGTGCCAACCTATTCGTTGAATCGCACTCCTAGAACGGAACGCATATGGAATTCCTGCAGGGAACACAGTCCTTCATGGCCATCGTTGCCTTCATCGTCGGACTCATCACTCTCCTTCTCGGCGCTTTCTACCTCGGAGGTTCGGCCCGAGCTGACTTCGACCAACACGAAATCTTCTTCAACCGCACCCGCGCAAGTGTGCGTAGGCAGGGAATCGGGATCACCCTGGCCGCCGCCCTCATGTTCGCTGCCGGAAGCGTCCTCCTAATTCTTGCCTGACCAAAATTGCAAGACCCCTGATCCCGCAGAAACGAGAACCAGCCATGTCAGATGATGAAACACCCGAGGTCATCCAGCGCGCCGATGACGCCTATGAGGCCATCCGCGCAATCAACCACCTGACCATCGATGCCCGCTCCCTGCCGGCACCCCTGGTCTACAGCATCCTGGGAAACCTCAAAGGCGTCGGGAACATGCTGCCGCAGGCCTGCCAGCAGCTCGCCAGCGGGCTCGGCAGGTCCCTGGACACCCATGAGGTGTACGAAGACGACGGCCGGGATCCCGTGCAGTCCGTGGCCACCGCAACTGACCACCTCACCTGCGCCGCGCAGCTCGCCGAGCAGCTAGGTGCGGAGCTGGCGAAAGCGCAGAGCGCGATCAGTCGGCAGGGATACAAGGAAACCCAGACATGACCATGACCACCAACCACCGCAGATTCAGGGACTCCCTGCTCGCCGACCGGCTGATCCGAACCTTCGCGGGCGGCGGAGCGCTGATCTTCGGTGCGATGACCCTCTCGGCGGTAGTACAACTGATGATGGAGTATTACAACGGGGAAACGCCCGGTGTGGTGCTGGGCGGAATTGCACTGGTCAGCGCTGCTATCGCAGCTGTTTTGTGGGCTCTGTACCTGAAATACGTCCGCCGCTCACAAAAAAATGAACGATCAGCGGCGGATGAGTAAGTGAGTAAGTGAGTAAGCGGAAATCTGCCTCGTTTACCCCGTACTTCACCCAATCTGATGCTGATCAGGTGCGTGCAGCGTTTTTATCCACAGGGCCCGCCGAGGGGTACGCGTCCGTGTCAGACTTGATCGAAGCAGCGGTACTCAGAGAAGTCCGCCGGCTACAGCGCAAACACAACAACGGAAAGCCCTGGGAACCCGTACCACCGGGTGCTTTGCGCACTGGCAGGCGAAGCCGGGACGAAGAGAGACACCGAGCTGAATAGATTTCCTTTCGCGGGAAAACAAGAAAGAAACAGGGGTCGGGAGCTGTGTGGTGCAGCCCCCGGCCCCACCTTCATCTCTGAGGACAACCATTGACTAAAAGCCAAGACAACCCCCGCTTCCTCACCATCAAAGACGTCGCTGTGGCGCGTTCTATAGAACCGGTAGCTGGCGGTCAGCCGAGAGTGAAGCGCGCACATCTAGTTGATCTGCTCCCCTTGAGCTGGAACACCGCATTGGCCTTCAGCAGAGGGAAGGGTTCTCGGACTTACTGGCGCAAACGTGCGCAAGCGGTGCTGATGGTGCCCATTTTCGTGCTCCTCTTCCTCATGTACATGCCGGCAGGAGACGTGATCACCACGCCGTCGCGCGATGCCGTGATTCTCTTGACAGAGGCCAGGAACACTAAGAAGACCCTGCAACGTGTCGGGTCCATGGCCATCGTCTTCTTCGGAGCCCTATTCGCGTTTGTTATCTGGCTGTTCGCTCTGATGGGTCTAGGCGATTCGGTGGAACCATGGGTTGGCTTGCTGTGGCCGGCTTGGTTCGTGATCGGCCTTCTACTCGTAGCCTCTTCAATTGGCGGTGGCGGGAGTGTCTCGGTCTTAGTAGAGGCGCTGGCAACGCGGCCGCGAGGCTCCTATTGGGTGGCACAAGCCCTCGCGTCCGCACCCGGTGCACAGTGCCGCGGTCTGGATTTCGCGAAGGCCGCTATCGAGACCTTCGTCCCCGTCGAAACTCCAGTCGTTGCCACCGCAGCGTCGGAGAAGACTGCTGTGATCTATGAACGGTTTGGTTTTGTACGACAAAAACCTGGAAGCCTGAATCTGACTCGCCAACCTCTAGGCTGCCCCTGATCATCGATCCTTCGAGGAGGACGGTGCAGGCGCCTACACAAGCACACCGAAGCAACCCAGCGAGGAGTAGAACTCCCGGACGAGAACGCTGAGTAGGGAGTTTGTTCCTACTGCTCGTTGGGTGGGGTGGGTGTTACGGCGCTGCGCCAGACCCACCCTTCACGGTGGATTCTGACTTTCGGTTCAAAGAACCAGATACGGATCGCCGTCGAGGTCCACGCCGTGGCGTTGGCCTGAACCAGGTACGCCTGTGAGGGGTAGCGGATCCAGGCATGGACACGCCGAGCGGGATTGAACTCATGGGCCGGATGATGCTCAAGGTCGAGTTCAGCCTCGGTCAGCATCACGGGCTCTTCCCTCATCACGAAACGCTCAATCCAATCATCCAGCAGCCGGTCGTAGTAAGCGCGGTATCTTTTGCTCTCGCCGATCGCCGACACCTCCCTTCCCGACTGGCAGTGCGGGCACGCTCAGGGCGAACATCCCAGCACCATGCGAGTGCGGTCGATAGGCTGAACAACAGCAACACCGATTCCCCCGATTGGTGGTAGCGACAGAGGACTTGTCCTCCCGGTGCCGGTTTCCGTACGTTTCCCCCATTCGTACGGCGCCGGCATTGGTCGTTTAACCCCTTCAAGGGAACTGGCTTAAATTAGAACACGAGTTCGAACAGTAGTCATGTGCGGTCGGTGCGCAGAGCGATCAGTTGGGCACCGTCCGGGATTAGGGCATCCAGTGCCGCCCGGGCTTCGTCGTAGGTTGCGCCGGTGGCGGTGAGGTGGCTGGTTTCTGCGTTTTCCGGTTGGCGGATAGTGCCTGTGAGTTCCATTCTTGCCACCGTACCGCCCGGAATCAGGGGTTAAGGACCAGATGGCCCGGAACGGCGACGTCGGCAGGATCCAGTTCCGGACGGGCACGTTTGTACCGCAGAGCGTGGCGGAAGGATGAGCCGGAGAACGCTGTATCGGCGGAGACTTCCACGACCATAGGCTCAACCAGTGTCAGCGCCGTCGTGGAGCTCGTGCTGTTGAATCGGTCAATCGCGCCGGATTTCACTTCCGCTGGCCACGGGTGATCTGTTCTTCCGGGTTTCAAGTGTGCGGCCAGCGCTCTGGAGGTCTGCCCTTTCAGGAGGGATGTGCGGCCGACGATGCGCAGCTCACCACCGATAGGCAACCCGGCGACGACCATCTCCGGCCTGTTGATCGGGCCGATTACAGCCGCGCACACCACGTCCAACGTTTCCCGGTGCTTGACCTTCAGCCATTGCCTCTCGCCGCCCTGGTACTCCTGGTCGGCACCCTTGATGACAAGACCTTCGACACCGGTTGCGGGCATCGTTTCGAACCAGATGGTTGCTTTGGCCAGGTCGGTGGTGACGGGGGAGAGGTCCAAGGGTGGCTCCCACCAGGAGGCGAGTTCCTCCAGCAGTTCACGCCGGTCACGTAACGCCAAGCCGCGGGTGTCGGTGCCGGCGGCCTGCAGCAGGTCGAACGCCACAAAGGTCGCGGGACGCTCGCTTACCAACGCTGCCAGGTTCTTCTTTGAGGTGGTGAGTCTTTTCTGCAGCGCCTCGAAGTCGAGCCGACCATCGGTCCAGATGACCGCTTCACCATCAACGATGAAACCCGGCGGGATCTGATCCTCGGCCGCCGCAGCAAGGTCCGGGAAGTAGCGGGTGAGGTCCTTGCCCTGGCGACTCCACAAAGTCGTTGCGTCTTCAGCGGATGAAATTACGATCCGGTAGCCGTCCCATTTGGGCTCATACATTGAGCCGCCCGGCAGGGCATCCAGTGCGGGGATCTTCGGCACCGCCCGGGCCAACGCCAGTGCCGGCGGGCCCGCAGTGAGCGGTGCGCTCTTCATCGACCCATTATCGCCCCGGAACTAGGCTGTGCACCGCCCACCGCTTACTCGAGGAGAGACTCCCAACGCCGGTGACGTGGTGGGTGTGTGCAGACGGTCAGACTGGTTCCTGCTGTCCACGTGGGTGCGGGACAAGCAGCGAAGCGTGGGGGAGCTTGTGCCGTGCACACGTGGGCAGGAGGCGGACTCCTTACGGATCCTTCACCGACACGCGGTAGGGCAGGTGCGGACGCCCGGAGGCTCTTCCGTGGGAAGGCGACCGCAGCTGGTGTTGAATCGACCCATGAGCATTGTGATGAGCACGCCAGGTATTCAGGAGCTCGACTACGTGACCGAGGTCCTCAGTGGTTGGCAGTGCGACGAGGGGCCACTGCATCTGCACCCCGGTGATCTGGGTTGGTACTCCTTGAGAGGTGCTGCCAAGACTGCCGCTTCGCTGCGCGCCTGGTCACGGGAGGGGAAGATTCTTGCACTGGGACTACTGGATGGCTCTGACGGGTTGCTGCGCATGGCTGTTGACCCCGATCTACGCGACGACGACGAGCTATCCCGGCAACTCGTCGCCGACGTCAACGACCCGCAGCGTGGAGTCTTGGACGCTGGAAACGCCATCGTCGAAGCGCGAGGCGCCGATCGCTTTTCGCAGTTGCTGTCGGAGGAGGGATGGCAGCCCGAGGAGCCTTGGACGCCGCTGCGTCGCGATCTCTCAGCCTCAGGCCTGGTCGACGAGGAGCGGGTGGAGGAAACCGGGCTGCGCATCGAGACTATCGGGCCGGACCTAGTCGATCCTTGGGTCGCCGTCCATTGGTCAGCATTTAAGGGCACGCAGTTCAGCGAGGAGGAACGACGTGACTACCGCGAACTGTGGCTGACTATGGCTAGAGGTCCGTTTTACCACCGGGCACGCAGCTTGGCCGCGTTCGACGGACACGACAACGCCGTCGCCGTCACAACGGTGTGGTCGGCGGGGCCAGGTCGACCCGGGCTCTTGGAACCCATGGGAGTGCATCGAGACCATCGGGGAAACGGCTACGGGGTGGCCATCTCGGTGGCCGCCGCGTCTGCGTTGCAGGAGATGGGATCGTCTAGCGCCATCGTGTGCGCCGAGAGCTCCAACGCCGCGGCCGTCTCCACCTACGTCGCGGCCGGATTTACCGCGCACGAGCAGGTGGCCGACCTTCAGCGGGGTGCCTGAGGGACGCGAGTGAGCCAGCGCCGCGACAACCGCCTCGGGCATGTCCGGCGGGCGGAGTGGCCGAGGCGGGGAACGCCCGATCTTTGGCATCAGCGAGCGGTTGGCCGCCGGGCCATCCCAGTTGAGGAACCCTCAGCGATGCGCTTCGAAGAGGATCAGATACGACTGCCCGTCATCAGCGGTCACTCCATGGATATTGGCAAAGCGACCGAGCTCGCGAAAGCCAAAACCCTCGTGCATCCTGATCGACGCGATGTTGTGTTCGTTCGCGAAATAGTAAGCAGTCCCGGCAACAGACCAGATCCAATCCAACCTCTTCTTCGTGAGCGCGGTCGCTACACCCTGGCGGCGGTACTCCCGAGCCACAACAATGCCGCCGAGGTAATGACCGGCAGGTCCATCGCCTCCTGAATCCTCATGAAAATGGGTCTTGGCCACTCCAATGACTTTGCCTTCTACTTCTGCAACCAGAACCTGCCGGTCCTGCTTCACCCGGAGAAGGTTCGGAGACCAGCGGCTTCTACCACTGGCATCGCAGATTTCGTCAACGCCAATGATGTCAGCCAAACCTGCCTCGCGTATCAGCATCTTCCGATCCTATTTCGGTGGATCATTCCAGACAGATCAGGGCCATAAGCCGAACCCTCAGCGATGCGCTTCGAAGAGGATCAGATACGACTGCCCGTCATCAGCGGTCACTCCATGGATATTGGCAAAGCGACCGAGCTCGCGAAAGCCAAAACCCTCGTGCATCCTGATCGACGCGATGTTGTGTTCGTTCGCGAAATAGTAAGCAGTCCCGGCAACAGACCAGATCCAATCCAACCTCTTCTTCGTGAGCGCGGTCGCTACACCCTGGCGGCGGTACTCCCGAGCCACAACAATGCCGCCGAGGTAATGACCGGCAGGTCCATCGCCTCCTGAATCCTCATGAAAATGGGTCTTGGCCACTCCAATGACTTTGCCTTCTACTTCTGCAACCAGAACCTGCCGGTCCTGCTTCACCCGGAGAAGGTTCGGAGACCAGCGGCTTCTACCACTGGCATCGCAGATTTCGTCAACGCCAATGATGTCAGCCAAACCTGCCTCGCGTATCAGCATCTTCCGATCCTATTTCGGTGGATCATTCCAGACAGATCAGGGCCATAAGCCGAACCCTCAACGCACCGCTTTCCAGCCCGCCGATGTCTTATATCCGTGCTGTCGCTGTAACGCGCGAAAGACCTGCCCGAATATCTGCACGGTGATGGGCCCCTCTCCGTGACTGCAAAAACCGGCGGGACGATGTGGGGGTGCGGGTGGTTCTTCAGTTGCCCGTATCGGGTGGTGGGTCGATTTGGTCGAAGGCTGCAGAGAGTTCCTCGGCGCGGGGAAGGGCGTTTCGCTCCGCCGGTGGCAGAGATTCGTAGGTGTAGGTGGAGATGGCCATGGGGGAGTCCGAGCGCCCTAGGGCGTACCGGACAGTGTGTTCGTTCTTGCTGCCGCAGATGAGGATGCCCACCGTGTCGTTATGCGCGGGACGTTTGAGTTTGTCATCAACCAGGGCGACGTAGAAGTTGAGTTTCCCGGCGTATTCCGGCTGAAATTTTCCGGTTTTGAGTTCGATGACGAAGTAGCGCAGCTGGTCGACGTGGAAGAACAGCAAATCAATGTAGAAATCATCTCCGCCGACATCGAAATGCACCTGTCTGCCCACGAACGCGAATCCGGGACCGAGTTCGCGCAGGGTATCTACGATCCGGTCGGTTAGCGCCTGCTCCAGATCCCGTTCCGCCACCTCGCCGGAGAGCCCCAGGAACTCGAAAGCGTACGGGTCTTTGGCTACCTGTTGAGCCAGCTCGGAATCAGGTGTGGAGAGCTGGCGGGTGAAATTCGACGGCGCCGCCCCGGTGCGTTGCATCGACTTGTTCATAATCATGTTCATCAGCACGTTGCGCGACCACCCGTACTCCACAGCGGCCAAGGCGTACCAGTCGCGGGTGGGAGCATCGTCGAGCTTGTCGATCAGGACCATGATGTGGCCCCATGGCAATTTCCCAGCAGTCTGCTGGGAAATTGGCTCCTCGTCTTGCCAGGCAGCCGCGAAGGCGCGCATGTATTGCAGATTGCTTGGGGAAAGGCCCTTCATCTGCGGAAACTCTGCACGGAGATCCGCAGCCAACTGCCTGACGACGCCGGTTCCCCACCCTTGACGTACCTGCTGTGAGAGGATTTCATTCCCGATATTCCAGTACAACTCGATCAGTTGAGTATTAACAGTCCGCTGCACCCGAATCTGAGCATCACGGACCCGGCGCTTCAACGCATCAAGTGTGGAGGCATAACCCTCGGGTAGAACGACATCGGTACGGACCATGAACTTATTCTCCCGGGACGCGCCTCCTGGAACGAATCGAAGGGGTATCCGTCAAAACGGCCGCATAGGCGTTGTCGCTGAGTCCGTTAGGCTACCCCTGATGTTCTGTTTCATCGTCATGTTCAATTAACGGTCCTGCGACCCGCCCCTCGCAGTTCCCAGCACCGGCCCCGGGCGGGTTTGAGTGCGCCATTTTTCCGGCGTGCAGACCCCTGAAGATTAGAACTCTCCGCTAACCTCACTTGCGTCGAGGGTTCATCGCACCGGAGACCGTGATGACCACAGAACAACCGTCCTACCGAGCCGTGCTCAACACCGAACACACTGCTCGTTCATTCCTACCGAGTATCCTCGGACGCCTATCGCTGGCGACCTCGGGGCTTGCACTCGTGCTGTTACTCGAACAGTCCACCGGTTCCTTCGCCGTTGCCGGAGCCGTCACGGCCACACTCGGAATCGCAAATGTCGTGGCTACGCCATGGCGGGCGAGACTGATAGACCGGCGCGGGCAGACGATGACGTTGGCCGTGTTGGGCCTCACCCACACACTCTCTCTCATCGCCCTGGGACTCGCAGGTAACGCGGGATTACCTATCTTGCTGGGCCTGAGTGTGATTGCTGGGGCATCCTCACCGCCTTTTGGAGCGACCATGCGGGTGTTATGGTCCGCTGCGTTACCAGCCGGCGGGATGCGCACTCGCGGATTCAGCCTAGACGCGGTAGCTGAAGAAGTGACGTTCGCAGTCGGACCCCTGGCCGCAGCGCTTCTCGCGGTAATCATCGATCCGTTCGCATCCCTACTGCTCTCCGCCGCCTGCGTCGCCATCGGCACAACACTGTTTGTCACCAGCCCACTTTCACGCCGCCAACTCGGCACCCATCACACCGATTACGCGAACGCACTGCCGACTCGTTCCCCGCTGCGCTCCCGAGGCTTCACACCCGTGGTGATCACAATGATCGCTCCAGGCGTGATCCTCGGAAGCATCGAAATCGCGGCTCCTGCCGTGGCTGAATCGGAGTCCAACACGCTTCTATCAGGTGTACTGCTCGCGCTTTTCGCCGGAGCCAGCGCTCTCGGCGGACTGCTCTATGGCCGAATGCGACTGCAAGCGGTTCTGGAACGACAGTTACTCGTCCTGGCCCTTGCACCACTGATCATCACCGCCATCATGGGCCTTATAGGCGGACCCCTCGCGGCACTCATCGGGTTCACACTGAGCGGGCTGTGCCTCGCACCCCAACTCATCGTCGGATACCTCGCCGCAGACGAACGCACCGACCCTCGGTCGCGCACCGAAGCAAGCAGCTGGATCAACACCGCGGTAAATTTCGGAGCTGCCCTCGGTGCAGTCATCTTCGGAGCGACCACCGACAGCACCGGCCCTGGCCCGGCTCTTGCCATAAGCGCCGTGATCGCCAGCGTCATACTGGCGATCTGCACACCGTTCCTACTCCGCCTACGACATGCAGACCAACCCGAATAGGGGACCAGGATCGAGACTCCAAGATGTGGACGGTAACGATGGTTTCCGTTACCCCGCCGACTGAGACGGGACACGCCGACAGAATGTGTCTCGTTATCCGTGCTCGTTTGCCCCGTTTCAGTACCCACGTTTACGTACTCCAGTTGGGGCTGACGTATGGGCCGTTATCGGCTTAGCTTGATTCGGGCTGGGGATGAATCAACGAGTAGAAGGAAGATATGGCTCTTCTAAGACCGACGACAACGCTTGAAGCATATGAGGGGATGGCCGCCTTCGCAGGGGATCTGCATAATCACTGTGCCATCAGTTACGGGCATGGGAGCATCGAGGACGCCTATCGCAACGCGCAGCTCCAACTCGATTTCGCGACTGTGACAGGTCATGCCAATTGGCACGATATGCCCGAGGATCCTCGGGCTGTTGCTGATTATCATCGTCAGGGATTCAAGCGGCTGAGGGAGGCATGGAATCATGTACAGGATGTGACCGAATCAGTCCATGAGGAAGGGAAGTTTGTTTCCTTCCTCTCGTTCGAGTGGCACAGCATGACTTACGGAGACCACTGCGTCTACTACCGATCTGCACGTGGACCGCTGGCGCCGGCGCAGTCCAATTCGCTCGAGGACCTCCGCGAATCACTTCAGGTAATTAGACGGGCAGGTCTCCCGGCCATGATGCTTCCTCACCACATCGGCTATCTCAAGGGCTCACGCGGTATCAACTGGGACACGTACACCGAGGAGCTTTCACCGGTAATCGAACTCGTCTCGATGCATGGTAGCGGCGAGGACGATCGGTCACCAAGGCCTTACCTGCATACTATGGGGCCGCGGGATGTAGGCAGTACGTCCACCTTCGGTCTCCAGGCAGGACATCGCTTCGGTTTCATTGGGTCCACCGACCACCACAGCGCACATCCCGGTAGCTATGGCTACGGACGTGCCATGGTCTGGGCGGACGAACTGACTCGAGAGGGAATCTGGGACGCGATTACATCCCGCCGCACCTACTGCGTCACCGGGGACCGTATCATGTTGGCCACAGCATTGAACGGGCAACCCATGGGTTCAGTTGTTCGCGCTGAGGGTAGTCGCACTCTCGACGTCTCAGTCAAAGGCGGGGCGGCACTCGATTACGTCGAAGTCGTCCGTAATGGAGAAATCATTGCACGGGAACGCCCCGCAGCGGCTGCAGTAGGCGCCGCCTTCAAGGGGGTGGTGTCCTTCGGTGTGGGCTGGGGAGAGGTAGGGCTTCAGACTGATTGGGACATTGATCTTGAGGTCATCGACGGACGTATCAACGCGGTTGAGCCCCGCTTGCATGGTTTCGATGTTGTGGCGCCGAGCGAGCGTGAGCCGGATGAGTTCGTATTCTCGAGTTGGAAGCAGCAGGACGCCCAGCGGGTTACAGTCACTACCCGTACATGGGGGAACCCGACGGTCGTCACGGACGCCACGCAGCGGTTCGCCTTGCACTTGAGTGGTGATGCTTCCACCAAAGTCATCGCCCGCATCAACGGCCGCGAGGTAGTTCACTCGCTCGGCGAACTGTTGAATGGCCCCAAAGTGGGATTCTTGGGTGGTTTCATCAGTGGCGCGTATGTTTTTGAAAGAGCAGAGCCCCACCAAACCACTGATCTTGAATGGTCGTTCACCGATCAGGGAACGGGCAGTCAAGAAGACTGGTATTACACGCGGGTCAAGCAGCATAACGACCAGTACGCGTGGAGCTCCCCGATCTGGGTGCCGCACAGCCGCGCTAAGGCGCGATGAGCTGGTCTTGGCCCTGCTTATCGGTCCTCCTTTCTCTGTACGGCATGCTGACAGGAATTATCGCCGCTGGCTCTTTCTTGCTCGCGATAGTTAACTGCCCAGCCGCCATAAAAACTGAAGCTGTACCAGTCAGACGAGCGGACAGGGTGAATCTCGTCGCCCTTACCCTCGGCTTCGCCCACGACCGGGAGTCGGGCGCAGAATCGTGTGGTTAGTCGCCATCTGCCACTAGAAGTTTGGCGAGCCCCCACCGGTGACACCGCGGATACCTCCGCTTGGCTTTAGCACCATGGGCCGCTTCAAGGGAACATTGCGGTCAATTGACCGAAGACAATACCCCATGAACCACCTATCGATGCTAGAGCAGCAAGCTCGGCTCCTTGCCTCAATTCCGATCCATCCGTTTAACGGATCGATGCCAGTTATTTAAAGCGTTGGACAGATAAAACCGTGGCTTCTACCTTGGAATGAGACCGGGCGCTCAGCCCCTGACAACAGCGAGGTTGTATGAGAAGCACAGTGGAAGAATCCCCGAGGGTGAGGGAGGCGGCACGGTCGAGAGAACAGAGGCCGGAAAGGCGGAAGCGCTCGCGCAGCACGCCCTTCGCCATTCTCGCCTTACTTCCTTTTGTCCTTTTTGGTTTGGCATTCGCGGCGTACCCGTTGTTTCAAGTCGCTCGAATGGCTGTGTCCGACGTTCAGATCAGAAGCGGCCAGTTCACTTGGGAGTTCACCGGTCTGGCCAACCTTCGACAGGTCTTCTCTGAGGGAGATTCTTGGCAGGCGGTAGGCAATACGCTCTTTTTCATCGGTGCGACCGTGTTGTTATCCCTGATTCTTGGGCTCGTACTTGCGCTGTTAGTTGATCGTGCGGTGAAGCTGTTGCCGATAGCGCGCAATGTGCTTATCTGGCCGGCGGTGGTTGCGCCCGTAGTTGTCAGCCTCATGTGGCTTCTAATCCTGAGCCCTACTGCTGGAGGATTGAATAAGGTCCTTAGAACCTTGTCACTTCCGGAGCAAGGTTGGATAGCAGATGGCCCGTCCGCCATGGCGGCGATTGTGCTCGTTGACGTGTGGCACTGGACTCCAGTTGTCTTCTTGTTCCTCTACACGGCGTTGAAGGCTATCGATGCGAGCACGTTGGAAGCAGCCCGTGTCGACGGCGCCAAGGAGGTTGAGCTCATTCGTTTTGTGGTGCTCCCCGCCCTGAAACCGGCGATTGCAGCCGTTGTGGTGGTGAGAATCATCATGGGAGTGAAGGCATTTGACGAGATGTATCTTCTTACGCGAGGTGGTCCAGATGGTGCTACTACCTTGGTGTCGCAACATATCAAGACCTTGTTCTTCGACAATCTGGAGCTCGGAGAAGCGTCGGCTTTCAGCCTCGCTGTTGTCCTTGCCACCGCAGTCATTCTTGGTGTTTTTCTATTCTTCCGTTCTAAGGCCGACGCACGATGAGTACAGTCCAAACTGACCGTAAATCAAATGTTGCAGTCGAAGTGACACTTGCCGTGATCCTTCTCATTGCCGTCGCCCCAATAGCATGGACCGTATTCCTGGCCTTCATGCCAAACCGCAACATCGTCGCCTCGGATTGGCAGATCTCTTTCTGGCTGGGTAACTTCGCCACGATCTTCGCCGACGGAACGTTCATGTTGCAGGTGCTCAATAGCATCATGATTGTCCTAGGCTCCGTGGCGGTGTGCATGGTTGTCGGTTCCCTTGCAGGGTATGCGCTGAGTCGGCTTCACCCACCTCGTTGGCTTACCATCCCCGCGTTGATCATCGCTGCGTTCATTCCTCTTATCCCGCCGATGACCCTTGTGCCTGGGTTATACCTGCTGCTCTCGGAGATCGGACTTATTGGGACCGTCCCGGGCCTGATCCTTGTGAATGGCTTTCTGAACCTTCCGTTCGCTGCCCTTCTGATGTCTTCCTACTTCTCAGGCATACCCGATGAGCTGCGTGAAGCAGCGCTCGTTGATGGCGCATCGGAAGCCAAGACTTTTCTGCTCGTCATGCTTCCTGTGGTGAAACCCGGCCTCGCCGCAGTAGGGATCTTTACCGGCATCTTGGCCTGGAACGAGTTTCAAATGGGACTCACCCTCACCTCGGGCGGCGAAACTGCCCCTGTCACCGTGGGTATCGCAGGGCTACTTCAGCCATATGCCGTCACCTGGGGTGAAATGGCGGCTGCCGGCACACTCGCCGCCATCCCCATCATTGTCATGGCCGTCTTCGCGAACCGTCAGATTGTCGCCGGGCTCACAGCCGGCGCAGTCAAAGGCTAAAAACTACTGCAAAGGAGCAACGAATATGAATAACAACACACGTTTAGTCGCTGTCATCGGGACCATGGGTCTGGCCGCCTCACTTACCGCCTGTTCGGGCGGCGGCGGGGGAGGTGGTGCTCTCGGGTCAGGCGAGACAGTCACCGTAATCACCAGCCAGGCACCGTGGAACCCGGCATACGACGCTGTAGTTGCAGCCTACGAAGCCGAAACCGGGGTGGACGTTGACCTGCGCTCATTCCCAAACGATGAAGTGAAGACTCAGATGTTGAATGACGCTCAAACCGGCACTCATGCCTTCGACGTCTACCAGGTCAATGAAGTCGACATGGCGCAGTTCAATGTCAGCGGACTGCTCATGCCGTTGCAAGATATCGACCCGGACTACCAACTTGATGAGGAGGTCTTCACCTACGGCGGACTTCCGTATTGGGATGAAGAGACGAAAACGTTCACTGAGGAAGGGGTGCTAACAAGCGTCCCTCTACTGGGAAACCTGCAGGTATTCATCTACAGGTCCGACATCTATGAGCAGCTGGGGCTGGAAGTGCCTGAAACCTGGGCCGCCACTATTGCCAACGGCCAGGAAGTGATTGATGCCGAAGCTGCACGCTACGGCTACGTCCAACGGTTCCAGGGTGTTCCCGGCACTCCTCAAGTGACCTATGATTTTGCTGGCATCCTGCTCGGTGAAGGGGGCAGCTTCTTCCGCGAACAGGGAGTCGATTGGACGCCGGCCATGGATTCTGAAGAAGCCATCCGTGCAGCCACGATCTTCCGGGATCTGGCAGAACTGGGCCCGGATGACCCCAAGGCTGTTGGGCAGGCCGAAGCAATCGCCGCAATGCAGGCGGGAGATTCAGCCCAGCTGAGCGTCGTGGCCGCAGCAGCTAACAGCATGAACGATGAAGCCAACTCCAATGTCCTTGGCAAGGTGGGCTTCGCGGAACTCCCCGGAGGAATAGCGGCCACCGGAACGTGGAATCTTGCGGTTCCAGCCGATCTGCCGGAGGAGCGCACAGGCCCTGCGCTCGATTTCATCAAATGGGTTAGTTCTGAAGAGGGAATGGAAGTGTTCGTAGAAGCAGGCGGGATTCCCACACGGTCTGATGCGTACGACGCTGATGGTATCGAGGAATCGGCCCAGGCGTACTTGGACGTAGTTCGGCAGGCATCAGAGACTGCACAGGGGCCGTTCAGATTCGAATTTATGGGTGAGTTCCTTACCGTTACCGAGCCGATCCTCGCTGCGATCGCCGCCGGTGACGTGAGTCCTGAAGAAGGCATGACTCAGATGCAAAGCGAACTTACGGCCGTCGTGCAAGAGGCCGGTTATCCCATGAACTGACGGACTGCGTTCTGGCACCTAGGAGGTGTCAAAACAAAGTCCGTTTGACCGTACCGACCCTGAAGGAATCCTCATGCACGCTCAACGGCCTAATATCGTTCTTATTCATTGCCATGACCTTGGAACATGGCTTTCCTGCTACGGAATGTCCTCGATCCCCAGCCCCAATCTCCAACGACTAGCTGATAACGGCATAGTTTTCGACAAAGCTTTCGCGACTGCACCACTATGCACGCCGGCGCGTTCATCCCTCTTCACGGGCCTGCTTCCCCATCAGAACGGTTTGATGGGCCTCACCCACGCGGGATGGCAATACCGCTCCGGAATTGACACCCTCCCCGAGATGCTCGGTAAGCAGGGCTATCACTCGGCACTGATCGGACTTCAACACGAAGACTTCGACGCCCGAGTTCTGGGCTACGACGAAGTGCACGGCCTTGGATTCGTTCCACGCGCAATGGAAGTAGCTAGAAGAGTTAACTGGTGGTTCGACCAACCGCATCCGGATCAGCCGTTCCTGCTCACCATTGGAATGTGGGAGGTGCACCGGCCGTGGCCAGCCGAAGATTACGAACCATCAGACCCGGATCTGGTTGATGTGCCGGCCTACCTTCCAGACAACACAGACACACGCCAGGACATCAGCGAGTTCCATGGTGCCATCCGGCAAATGGATGAAGCTGTAGGGCTCATGCTGGAAGCTATCGAGAATTCCCCCTACCGGGACAACACACTCATCCTCTTCACAACCGATCATGGTGTTGCATTCCCCCGGGCCAAAAGCACATTGTACGACTCGGGAGTGCAAGTCTCGCTGATTGCACAGCTTCCACGCCAATGGGACGCGCCCACCGGACGCAGGAATCACATCGTGAGCCATCTTGATATTGCTCCCACGCTGATTGAACTAGCAGGTGGAAAGCCACACGAGGACTTGGAAGGCCAAAGTTTCCGGACCGTTCTTCAGGAACCGGAAAGTCCGGCGGAAGAGCGAGAGTTAGTCCTCGAGAAGACTTACCACGATCGGTATGACCCTATTCGCGCCCTCCGAACATCCCAAGCGAAGTACATCCGCAACTTCGTCCCCGGGCCTCGCCTCCACCTTCCAATTGACCTTGAAGAAAGTGCCACACGTCGAGGGTTCGGAGACAATCACCTGAATGAACGGCCCATCGAAGAACTGTACCTACTGACGGAGGACCCGTGGGAACTCAACGACGTCTCAGCAGATCCCAACCATGCTGAACTGAAATCCGCTCTTGCGGACCGATTGCACCATCACATGATCCGTACGGACGATCCCTTGCTTGAAGGAGAGGTAACCGCTCCCGAGCAACCTACACGCGCTCTGCCCAACCGTGTCTCTGCTGTATAGAAAGACAAGTAGGAGAAGCTTAACGTTGTGGAATTGACTTGGTGCCGGTCATTTATTGCTGTGCATGAACTCGGGGGATTCACCGCTGCCGCCCGGTCCCTGCACCGCGCCCAATCACGAATCAGCGCTCATGTCGCCTCCCTGGAATCGCTATTCGGTGAGCCGCTTCTAAACCGCGACGTTCACCCACCCACACTGACCGCTGCCGGTGAGGCGTTTCTACCCCACGCTCGCGGGGCCATCGCGGAATGGACAGCCGCGCAGGCAGCAGTCGTAGCGAGGACAGGACGCGTCAGTGGATCTGTGGCTGTAGGTAGCATTCCGAGCGTCAGCTCACAGATCTTGGCACCTTTGTTTGCGCGGTTCGCCGAAATGCACCCTGAAGTCACGTTTGAAGTCCATGAGGGGCCCAATAGCTGGCTCGACGATGCGTTAACGCACCGAATGGTGGAATTGACCATCCGGCCGATGATCGAAGAACAACCACTGGTGGGTATAAAGCACCATTCGTTGTTGACCGACCCCTTTGTGGTGGTGCTCCGTAGGGATCATCCGCTCACTCTGAAAGAGAAGGTTTCACTTCAGGATCTGACAAACCACGTGGTCGTCACAACGGGAGAAGCGGGTTTCGATGCTCGAATAGGACGCGAATATCACCAGTTGCTCGCAGAAGTCGGGGTTGACCGCGAACGGAGCATGGCAGTGACCCAGCCGACCACAGTGTTCGCTTTCGTGAAAGAAAGGCTTGGCATAGGGCTCATCGGGCTGCTCGCTGCACGGATGATGTGTGACGCCGGGCTAGTTCTGAGACCCATCCATGAAGATTCGGCATCTCGACAAATCGGGATCCATTGGGCCCGCACGCGTCAACTCTCACCAGCCGCGTCCACGTTCATGCGAGCCCTGAGAAATTTCCTAGCCGAGGAAATATCCCAGGGACGTCTGCATCCGCCCAACGGAACAATCTCAACGAATGGAGGTCCCCGTAAATGAAGTCCTCGGCAGCAAAAGGGATGTGCTGTACTCCTGACATCGGCCGCGCCCCCACGTCTGCTGCTATGGGTATAGCGATCAAGGGAAATGGCGCTCATCGAATCGAACAGCGAAATCTACCCAAGGGTTCTTTTCTGATGGGAGATTCCACTGGCGAAGGCAACCCCGTCGATGGTGAGGAACCGGTACATACCGTTGTTATCGGCCCCGTCGAGGTGGACGCAACGACAGTGACCAATCTTGATTTTGACCGGTTCGTGTCTGCCACCCGCTACCGAACCGACGCCGAAAGTTCGGGCGTTTCGGCGGTCTTTCATTCCCTGGTAGCCGCCCCGGATGAAGATCTCATGGGCCGAGTTCGCCAGGCACCTTGGTGGGTGGGAGTCAACGGCGCCGATTGGCGTCGACCCTACGGTAGGGAATCCAGCATAGAAGGACTGGAAGATCATCCAGTAGTACATGTGTCTTGGAATGATGCCGTGGCATACTGCGCATGGACAGATCGTCGCCTACCCACGGAGGCGGAATGGGAATATGCCTCCCGCGGAGGTTTACAGGCGAAGCGTTATCCATGGGGTGACGAACCGCTTGGAGAAGACGAATGGCTGACCAACATATGGCAAGGCGTCTTTCCTACGCAAAATTCAAAGGATGACGGGTGGGTCGGCACTGCGCCGGTGCGTTCCTATAAACCTAACGGTTTTGGTCTCTGGCAAACCGTGGGAAATGTGTGGGAATGGTGCGCTGACTGGTTCGACCCGAACTACTACCGGTCCTCACCGCAGGAGAACCCGAATGGCGCAGCGCGAGGCAAAAGCCGTGTCCTTCGAGGCGGTTCATACCTCTGCCACGACTCCTATTGCAATCGCTACCGCAATTCAGCTCGCTCCCACAACCGTCCAGACTCAACCTCGGGGAACGTAGGTTTCCGCACCGTGGGCCAAAACAATTGAGACGACGGAACCGGCATCAACGCATCAATTTAATGCCAAAAGCTGAACCGAGCCGGGAAACGGGCGAAGGTAGTGGCTCAGGCCGCCGTAGGTTCGAGACCCGCATCCTCGCTGGCGGTACAGAACCGGACCCACGTTTCACTCTCGCCAATGAGCGAACTTTTCTAGCCTGGATCCGCACCTCGCTTGCGATGTTGGCTGGCGGTATTGCCGTCGAAGCTTTCACCACAGATATCTTCGCGCCCGACATACGCAAGACCATTGCAGTTCTTCTCTTGTCCCTCGCACTCATCATCGGGGGAGGGTCCTTCTTCCGCTGGCTCAATATCGAACGCGCGATGCGCCACAAAGCTCCGCTCCCTCTACCCGCGATTGCGCCTGTCCTAGCAGCCGGCGGGGCCATCGTTGCGCTCGTATTCATCGCATTCGTGCTCATGAGACAGGCCTAAACATGCGCTCACCCAAAGATCACGAAACCTCCCAGCTACATGTGGACGCCGGCCTTCAACCCGAGCGAACCGACCTCGCGTGGATAAGGACGACACTAGCGCTGGTAGTCGTAGGTGCGATTTTCCTACGTTGGGTGCCCCACTACGGCTGGTTCGCTGGGGCCCTAGTCGCTGCAGCAACAATGATATCCATCACCATAAACATGACCAGGAAGCACCGATTTCACCGCGGTTCGCTCGGTATCAGAAACGAACGGATGCCTGCGGACCTAATTTCCACATTCTTTGTAGCGTCAAGCGTTGTCGTACTGGCAGCTGCCGGAGTTTTCACTGTGCTGTTCCTCCCGCTGCAGTAAAAACAAGGTCGATGTGAGAAGCGGCGTTCTCGCCGCGACATGAGCGACCAATCTGCCGCCCATCAAGACTCTATGCTCGCAACGATGGTTAGAAGGCACCGCCGGGGGGCCAGAAAACGTCTAGATTGTCCGTAGCTGTGCCAGTTCACTTCGTCTCAGTACCGGGTTCAGGTACCGCAGTCTGGGCTGACGTAATGGAGCGTTATCGGCGTTTTGAACGGATGTTTGCTGATCGAGTCAATTGATTCGCACTGTCGTCAGAGCTGGCACTGATCGCAGCTAGAGGGCTTAGCGTAACTTTGGGCACCGACAATTCTTCCCGCGGTGAGCGTACCGCTGTTTAGATATGTCGGCCCGATGCTTGGGGGTCGGTTGGTTCGACCAGGAACCTAACCCTCTCTAGGAAGGCTTGGGCTGCAGCAAAGTATTGCTGACGGATCCGTCCTATCACCTGTAGCTGCGCGGCCGGAACAGTGACAGTGTGAAGCTGCTCGAGGCGGGTCCCTCCTGGTATCGCCGTCAGTCGGTACCCAGTCCGTGCGGCAGCATCATGCCCACCTACCTGCCGGATGAGGGCCCACTGCTCAGGAACTTCTTCCACCACTTCAACTAGTTGCACATGCTCCCGCCCATCGCGGTGGCTAATGTAGCCCTGCATTTCTCCCACGCCTCCAGGTGTTCCCGGTACCCGAAACGCCTTCACGACGTTAGGGTCAAGAAGCATTGCCGTTTCGGCGGGCTTGATGAGAGCCCACACCTCTCGCGGTTCCGCTGCTAAATCAATCCCAGCAGCGATATCAACTACTTCGTCGTGTGATCGCTCAAACACTGTTGCCCCTCGAAGGAAGTAGGGGAGCGTCCTTCATCCGTCGGCGTGCTTCGCGATGTCGGTTGACGGGGGTAGCGTCAACGACGCGCTGAACCATGGTTGCCAGAAAACGTGATGGGTGGATATCCTCGGCGCGTTCGTCGAAGATGAGAGTCACATGTGGCAGCCGCTCAATGTCATCACCAACACTGTCGTCATCGACTTCCGTGGGAGCTGGAGTTTCTAGCTCGTCTTGTGGCACGACCCCTGCCGCTGTTAAAGGATCATCACCTTCGTCCGCCACGTCGTCACCCTCTTCGAGGGCCACTTCGTCGCTGTACTGGATCATCAGCAGACCCACTGCGTGGTACGCGTCGTCTTCATTGCCGAGCTTGTGGAGGAGGTCGATGATCCACTCGGCCTTATCGGGTTCCTCTGTGAGGATGGTCGAGCGCAATCCGTACATGAAGCCGAGCGCTGCGAGCGGGTGTCTCAGGCGCAGGTTTTTCGCATCGCCGTAGCTTTCCTCGACCCGGTTCGCGGCGTTCTTGCCGAAGCTGGAGTCCATGCGCTTGGTGCTGATCAGCACTTCCGGACCGGTGTCCCAATCGGACATGACGACGTCGACCTGTTTGAGGTAGTTCTTGCCCAGGATGTTGGCGCTTGAGGAGACCACGCCCTTCATCGGCGAGGTACGCCCCAGGCGTTGTTCTAGCTGTGCGCGCTCCTTCGCAGGTAAGGCAGCGAGGAGGCTAGCCACGGCGCGAGGCATGATCCGGGGATGTACGGGTCGTGGCCACACCGCGTCCTGGTCAAACCCTGCGCGACGCAGCTCGTACGAGACCCAGACGTCGAGGGCCAACGCAGGCACCCCTGTGGTCGTCGCAGCCTTTAGGTAGAGAGGAACGCCCAGGAGCTTCTTCAACGTCGGGAAGTCAGGCCGGTAAACGAGCTCCTTCGGCCCTGTGCGCTCCCACGGGTTCGAGTGATCGCCACCGGGTGCAGCGTCTTCGACAATACGATCGAACAGAGCCCATGCCTGAGACTTCGTGGATGGGCTATCTGCCACTGGTGGACCTCGTCATTCGGCGTTGGGAGAGGCTTCGATGAGCCTCGCGGATGTTCTTCAACTGCTCGGGTATGAGCTCGCCGCTGTCCACCAGCAGGATCTGATCGACCAGGGCGACGGTTTCAAGGAGCTTCCCGTTCTGTAATAGCTGGGCAACTCGCTTCCGCACAGCGTGTAAAGACTCGGCGTGCTTGGCGACGAGCTCGGGGGAGGGCATGAGCCAGACATCAGCTTCACGCGGTTCGATCTTCAGAATCCCGCCCCCATAGGAACGTCCGACCATCTCGGCGTTCAGAAGGGTGACAGAGTTCAGGCTCGCCAATGGCAGCAATGTACGGCCCAGTTCCCGGGTCTCCGGCTCGAGGTATACGCCGTGGACGGAATTCAAGTGGTGTGCCCCGGCCACATTCGTGGTCAACCGGGCAGTGTCAGCGTTCATGCAAGTCAAGAACAAGTCCGCCGGTCGGAGTAAAGGTACCCGGTACCAGGGTGTTCGAACGCGGCACTTGTACGCGCGGTCTACTCCCGCGGTGTGGCCGGCCTCGATGTACGCGGCAGCCTCAGGCGAGGGTTCTCCCTTGGGTCGGAAGAGGTAGGTAGATTTGCCGTCCTCGCCGAGCTTCGCCAACGCATCTTTGGTAAGGGCGAGACCGCGTAAGTGGGAGCTCCCCGGTGGGGACAAGGGGAGCAAATCCTTTCGAGGGATGCCCAATTCCTGTACACGGGCGGGGGACAGTGCGAAGTATCCGTTGTTTCCGGTGACCATACCCAAGGTCGTATCGCCCCACGATTCTAGGGCTGTGAAGGACCCGGAAGAGCGCAGTTCAATGAGGGGGCTAAGGGCGGCAGAATCTACCAAGCTTGCGGTCCATTTGCCTGCTGGGTCCAGTGGGACCCAGCGTTGACCAACCGCTCCTGAGAGTAAGTCCTCGGCGTTGCGAGCCTGACGAATGACCGCAGCATCCGTGGGCCCCTCATTGAAGCCTTCGGCTAGGAGGAGGACCACATCGGCCTCGACCTCCGGGAAGACCTGCTCCTCAAATAGCACGAGTTCCACGTTCCTGAATCGGTCGAATAGAAAGCGTCGCACCGAAGAGGCATAGTTCACGCTAAGGAGTTCTGCGGGCAGGACTAGGCCCAGGCGACCGCCGTTCTCAAGGAAAAGGGCGGAGTGGACGGTAAACGCGGCCCAACTTGAGGCAAGTCCAGACAACGCCACGCCGGCTTTCAGCGCAGCCTCGCGGGACCGTGCCCGGGATTCACCCGTGAAGTCCTGGTAGCGGATGTAGGGCGGATTTCCGATTACAGCGGTGTACTCGGCTGACGGCTCGACGAGAAAAAAGTCGCTCACCGTTATTCGTGGATCACCGCCGGCCTCCCCAACCCGAGCCGCAGCCATATGGGCGCTGTGTTCGTGAATCTCCACTCCCTCGACCACAGGAAGTATCGCGGCATCGTGGCCTAAATCTTGTAGGCGGCGTACAGCCTCGACTAGGAAAGCTGCGTCACCCGCAGAGGGTTCAAGGACACGATCTCCCGCGGATCGGATCGCCCAGTCAGTTAAGAACCGAGTTATGAGGGAAGGGGTGAAAAATGCGCCTCGTGCCTTCCGCAGCTCAGCCGTATCGGCATGGGGCAGCGAGGCGGAAACAGGCATACTCCTATTCTGCCTTGCCGCTAGGACAGAACATGATCGAGCTCTCTCGACACGCGCAGTTGTGGCTCATCCGGATGCTCATTTGGGTGGCAGTACGTGCCCTTCCCGCGGTCGACTAAGGCAAAAAAATCACTAGTCTGGGAGGGCGTCAGGTACTGAAAGCTCTGCGGAGGTCGCAGGGTAGGTTCGAGCTCACTAAGGGGAATCGGTGAAGCGAACTTTCCCGTCTTGCCGACCCTGATGCCAGTGCCAGTTCCCCGACCCGAATAGTAGGCAAAGAAACGTGTGCGAGAGATGCAAGCGACATCTTTGAACCGGATCCAAAGGTGCCTCGGGGGTTCGGTGTCCTGTCCCTCGACGCTGAACCAACCAACGAGAGAACCCACAGGTAGCGTCGCATAGATCAAAACGTGGCTGACATCATCGGCGATCGGCCGCTTTCGAAACTCAACCCATTTTCGCCCTGAGACGATTGCCTCTGCGTACTCCGGATGAATTGACATCAGCGCTACGCGTCCTGAAGCGTTCGCACCCATCTGATGCCCTCTTCCTTCTTGACTTGTGATATCGACTGAGGTGAATCCGCGATGACGCCCAGAGCGATGAGTTCACGACGGCTTGCGGGTCGTTCAAGCACCTCGTCCAGTCGGAACTTGATAGCTAGTACTTCCTTATGACAAAGCTCCTCGAGCTCACGAGCCGCGTAAACCGTTCTTGTGCCCGCGAACGAAAGGAGCGTGTGCAAGTCTCGGGTTCGAATGACCTGCTCCACGATACCGACCGCATGGATAGCCTGCTGATCGTGAGTGCGGAGGAAGAGGAGTGTATCTCCAGGTTCTAGAACCTTCATGTTCGCGTGGGAAATGTAGACCTTGCGCACGGCATTGCCGTAGGTGGTGTCGAAAAGCGTTGGCTGTCGCTCGGAAGCTGGGAAAAGCATGCCGTGATACTTGGGAATGATAGGTACCACGAAGGCGCGCTCAACGATCCGTCTGCCCGGACCATACCTCCGGTTGAATTCCAGCGGATCCGTTGGTGGGTTCTGATCTGCCGCCGGATCTAGCATCTTGCCAAGGACCGCTTCCTCGGGACTGCCGTCCTTTATGCCGAGGTCAAAAAAGCCGAACTCCTTCAGCAACCCGAGGACATCGGCTCTCTTGCGTGAAACTTCGATGAAGCACGAAACGGCCTTCCTCCTTCGGATGAAGGACATCGTGGCTTCAAGCAGTGATTCCCCCAGTTTTCGGCCCTGCTCAGTTTCGGCGATCTTGAACATGCAGATTTTCATGCCAGGACCAGGTAGGTTTTCGTTCTCTTGGCCGTCGAGTACAGCCAAGCCTCGAATGTCCGAATGTGTGCCGATAAGAAGGCACGGTCGGCCATCTGGAACTACTTTTTCTGTCCACCAGCTATCGAAGCCTTCATAGCCCCTGCGGAGGGAATCAAAGAAAGCGTGCGACAGGTCGAAGACATGTGGTTCAACAATCTCCGCGCTGAAGTGTGCGGGGGTCGGCGCTCCAACGAGTGCACTCAGGGCGGAGAGCGCATCGTCCAGTGTCATGACGCGTTCGTGCAATTGCAGGTTCCGAGAGTGTGAATGTAAGCCTCGGTCCTCGGTGATCAGCCACGACGCAGTGTTTCGAGCGAGTGCTAGCAATAGAGCCGCGTCGACAGCGTCATTGCTCCGCGAATCCATGTCAGGCCGGTAACCGGCCCGCTTCATGAAGTCTGAATCGACTACGACACGAGACCGCACGACATACTTTTGCCGCTGCCGTATCCGGCGCGATTTCAGTTCCTCGTCGCGTATCCGAGCGAAGTCATCGAACTGGTTCTCGAGGATCTGGGCGCTTCCGCCCGCTTCATGAATGAGCCGAAAGACATTGGAGGCTTTTTCGCCATTGACGTGCCGAGCATCCTCATCGCCCTCCAGGGCAATGAGGATGTTTGTGTCCAGCAGGACGGAGAGTCTGCTCTGCTCGGTTGTATTTGCCCCCATGCGAGCAGATTAACAGCTACCACTGACAAGGCGCGGGCATCTGAATCAGATTCGTGGAAAGCAGACTTCAGTGCGGACGAAAAACGACCGTTTCTGACACCAGAGTTTGGGTCTGTTGCGCAACAGCAAACGGCGCACCTCGAAGTAGTCATGAACCAAGTACGAAACGCTGTATTGAGCGCAACCGAGTGTGAGACGGATTCTGGAACTCGCACGGGGAAAGGCTGGAACGACTAAGGCCAATTGTCGGGTTGGCTACGTCGAAGATAGCTGAATGGGTTGAGGAGCACTCGGGCGCCGGGGCGTCCCTCTTACCCCATGCGACTTATGTCACACATGAGCGATCCGGAGCTGAATGATGGTATCAATTCGCGATTCATTGCACCATTAGAGCAATGGTGGTACTTTTGACCAACCGATCAAGGAGGACCGCGTGAGCGTCAATAGTGAGCAGCCAAACATCATCGTGATCGTGGCGGACGACCACGGTTACGGAGACCTTTCATGCATGGGGTCTGAAACAGTCCAGAGCCCACGGCTGGACGGTCTCGCGGAATCCGGGGCGCTCCTCACTAGCCTTTACTCGAACTCACCGGTTTGTTCACCCTCTCGAGCTTCGCTTCTGTCGGGGCGCTATCCGGGCAATGTGGGGGTCCGTTCGATTCTTCAGGGCTACCGCACCACTCCCGGACTGCCCGCGTCAGTGCCCACGCTGGCCGACGCCCTACGCGACTGTGGCTATCGCACCGAGCTTGTCGGTAAGTGGCATCTGGGCCTTACGGAGGACAGCCGCCCCGAGGCGCACGGATTCGATCACTCGTTCGGCAACCTTGCAGGCGCAGTGGACTACTTCTCCCACATTCACTACAGCCCCAACAACCGCAAGGTGCCGATGAACGGCACCACCTACGTGGGCACCCCTCTGCACGATCTATGGGAGGACGGCATGGAAGTACACCGCGACGGCGAGTACATGACCGAAATCTTCGGTGCGAAAGCCGTCGAGGCAGTGAAGCGAAGTGAGGAAGACGATCGGCCATTCTTCCTGTACCTGCCCTTTACCGCCCCGCATTACCCGATGCATGCACCCGAGAGATACAAGGAACCTTTCCGTCATCTCCCATGGGGGAAAATGATCATGGCCGCCATGATCGCGGCTATGGATGAGGCAATTGGCGGTGTTATCGATGAGCTGGAGCGTCAGCACATTCGGGACAACACGCTGATCCTTTTCATGTCCGACAATGGACCCTCCCGGGAGATCCGCAACTGGCTGGACGGCACCCAGACGCCATACCAGGACAGCTCGGCGGGGCCATTCAAAGGCCACAAGTTCAGCCTGTTCGAAGGGGGTGTGCGGGTTCCAGGCATTGTCAGTTGGCCCGCGGGCATCGGCGCCGGCCAGGTCATCGACCAGCCGATCGCCGCTATGGATATCTTCCCGACAGTGCTCGGCCTCGCTGGCGGCAATCCGGACAGTTACGAACTGGACGGAACGGACATAATGCCGGTCCTGACGAGCGGCCTCGAGCCCTCCAGGGAATACCTCTTCTGGGAGCAGGGCGTGCAGACCGCAGTCCGGAAAGGGCCATGGAAGCTGGTGCTGAACGGTCAGCTGGAGGAAACACAGCCACCGCAGGATGAGGTGTTCCTGAGCAACCTCTCTAACGATCCAGGTGAAACAACCAACCTCGCCGATGAGCGCACCGACATCGCGCATGAACTTCGAACCGCGGCCGGACAGTGGCGCGCCGGTATCGAGAACCGCTGGCAGACCGAATGGCTGCCGAATATCCCCGACTATGAGACGCATGTCTTCCCGGCAGGCGTCTCAAAGTAGGGCATAACCACCAAGGAATAGAAAGGTACCAGACAATGAAGTCCTCAAAAATCCTGATCGGTGCAGGCGCCAGCGCCGTGCTGTTGGCAGGCTGCTCATCCGTCGGAGGGGGAGGTGACGCAGGCGGTGGAGAAGGTAGCTCCTACCCCGAACGCTCCATCTCGGTCATCGTGCCCGTTCCCGCCGGTTCTTCAACCGATCTCTCCACCCGTGTGGTGGCATCATGCCTCGAAGAAGAGCTCGGCCAGACTATCGTCGTGGAAAATCGGGAAGGCGGCTCCGGAGCAGTAGGAAATTCCGCCTTCGCCCGCGCTGAGGCGGACGGCTATACGCTCGTGTCCACCACAGCCGCAAACGCGGTCCTGCCTCCCATCCTTGAAGGCGACGTCGGATACGACGTGGACTCCTTCAAGCCTGTCGGAATGATCGGACAGGCACCGGTCGTGCTGGTGGTCGGACCGGACTCCGAGTACCAGAATGCCGAAGATTTCTTCGCCGCTGCGAAGAGCGACCGGGTGTTGGTAGGAATTCCGGGAGCTACCAGCGTGCCCGCAATCTCCATCAACGCCCTCATCGAACAGCAGGACCTGGCCATGGAACCTGTTGCATTCGACGGGAACCAGGGAACGGTGCAGGCGTTGCTGAGCGGTGAGGTTGATGCCGCATACGTGTCCGCAGACGGTGGTGTCACCCTTCCGCGAATCGAATCCGGTGAGATCACGGCTATCGCCACTGCTGTGACAGAGGAAGTGCCGCACCTGCCAGAGGTGCCGACCCTCGAGTCCCTCGGGTACTCGGACCTGCCCTACGCGGATTCCTTCTGGTTCCTGGCTACTCGGCCTGACACTCCGGAGGATGTAACCGGCACCCTGGAAGGTGCAATGGAAAGCTGCATGACCAACCCCGAAGTGCAGGAACAGGTGGGCGCAGGAGTGGCGCCGGCCGAGTTCGTCGACGGCGAGGCGGCTGCCGAGGCTCTGCGCTCCGCTGCTGAGGACTACGCGGCGGTTCTCGAGTGAGCGACGGCGCGGGGACTGTCTCGACTCCCGAAGAAGACCGCTATTCCCTGATGTTCGCGCGCAGCGGTATGGGTTTGCTTCTCTTGGTCGCGGTGGTCGCGACCGTCGCCGCGCCACTCACGCTCGAAATAGGCACGCTCGCGGCACCCCAACCTGGTTTCTGGGTTTTCTGGGTGTCATTGGCGACGGCCCTGTTCATCGCAGGGACTTTCCTCCGTCACACGATCCTGATGGACGGAGTGGATCCGCTCCGCAAGCAGGATCAGCCGGTGCTGCTCGCCCTACCGTTGTTATTCCTCCTCGTGCCAATGCTCACCCTTTTCGGTGTCAGCGTTACGACTTTGATCGTGTCTTTTTACTGGTTCAGGGTGATCGCACACGCTACCTGGAGGATGACAATTGTCGGCTCAATTCTGGTCACGGCGGGCGTCTGGATTGTATTCATCTATCTCCTCGGTGTGCCGTTCAGCCCCGGCACTCTCATTCGAATCTAAGGTGTGCCGCTGATGGACCTATTCTCCGGAGTCATCGAGGGCTTCCAAGTTGCCCTGTCGCCTGAAAACCTGCTGTTCGTCCTGCTCGGTGTAGCGGTCGGAATGATGGTCGGAGTCCTCCCCGGTCTCGGTCCCGCTCCCACAGTCGCTCTACTGCTGCCGATCACCTTCGGCATGGCCGGGCCCTCCGCAATCATCCTCCTCGCGGGTGTCTACTACGGCGCGATGTACGGCGGGACAATAACTTCCGTCCTGCTGCGGATACCCGGCGAGGCGGCATCCGTTGTCAGCACCATGGATGGTCACGCGATGGCCCGGCAGGGGGCCGCGGGCAAAGCGCTCGGGCTCGCGGCGATCGGCTCGTTCGTAGGCGGTCTGGTGGCCACCTTCTGCCTCATGCTGTTCTCGCCGACGTTGGCGGCGTTCGCGATGTCGTTTGGTTCGCCTGAATACGCAGTGTTGGCCCTCTTGGGTCTCGTGCTTGTGGCGTACACGTCCTCGGGCACGATGGTTAAATCGCTCATCGGCGTCGGCCTTGGTTTACTGATCGCGTCGATCGGCCAGGACCCGGTCACAGGGTCCTCCCGATGGACCTTCGGTCTGGTGGACCTTCTTGGCGGAATCGACATCGTCGCCGTCATCATGGGCCTGTTCGGACTCAGTGAGGTGCTGAACAATATTCATGAGAGCAGAACCGCGCGCACGATGATCACAAACATCGGGCGTGTGCTCCCGACCGGCAGAGATGTGAAGGAAAATGCCGGAGCAATAGGTCGTGGATCCGTAATCGGCACCGCACTCGGACTCGTGCCCGGTGGTGGCGGCGTTCTGGGCTCACTCGTCTCCTACGGTGTGGAGCGGAAAGTTTCCAAAACACCGGAACTGTTTGGCAAAGGTGCGCCCCAGGCAGTCTCAGGCCCGGAGACAGCCAACAATGCGGCAAGTATTTCGACCTTCATTCCGCTGCTGACACTGGGTTTTCCACCGAACGGTGTCCTCGCGGTAATCTTCGGGGCGCTGCTCATCCAGGGCGTCGTTCCCGGGCCGACACTCATCGTTGAACGGCCGGACATCTTCTGGGGCGTGGTTGCCTCGATGGTGATCGGTAACGTTCTTCTGCTCGTGATGAACATCCCGCTACTGCCGGTCTTCGTGAAGATCGCACAGATACCGGCCGCTGTCATGGCAACGATCACCGTGGCGATCCTGATGGTCGGTGCCTACAGCATCAATGGCAACAGTTTCGACGTCAGCGTGATGATCGTCGCCGGTGTCGTCGGTTTCCTTCTGCGTCGAATCGGTATACCGCCCGCTCCCATGGTTCTTGCCTTCATCCTCGGACCGATCTTCGAAACCAATTTCCGTCGTTCCCTCGTTCTCTCGGATGGAAGCATGGGGATCTTCGCGTCATCGCCGGTCACGATCGGCCTGCTCGCAGTGCTTCTCCTGGTGCTCGTTACAGCGGCGCTGCCGGCAGTACGGTCCCGCCGGAAGCTCATTGAAGCGGAGTGACGGTGGACTACGGATCTAGAGTTGTTCCATGACTGTCAGCACCCTTCATTCAGGAGTCCTCCATTCGGTGGGGATGCAAATTGTGAGTGGGGATCTCCCGGCGGGTTCCACGATGACCCTGGAGATGCTGCAGAACCAGTACGGCGTTTCCCGGACCGTCGCCCGGGAAAGCATGCGCATCCTTGAATCGATGCGGCTGGTAGTATCACGGCCTCGAACAGGCCTCGTGGTGCAGCCGCAGAGCCGTTGGAACGTGCTGGATCGCCAGGTGATTCGCTGGCGCCTCGACAGCAGCGCCCGGCCCCAGCAACTGCAGTCGCTCACGGAACTTCGAATCGGTATAGAACCAATGGCAGCTGCGCTTGCGGCCAGACGCGCCGACGAAAGCCAGCGAGACAAGCTTCGAGTCGCCGCAGCCGAGTTGAAGTTGTTCGGTGAGCTGAAACGGACGGACAAGTACCTCGCTGCGGACATCGCTTTTCACACCACGCTCCTAATGGCGTCCGGCAATGAGATGTACGCGTCCATGTGCGACGTCGTCGTCGAAGTTCTCGCGGAGCAGCCGTTGCGGGAGCATATATCCTTTCCCGCGCCAGCGTCAGTGCACCACCATGAACAAGTCATGTTGGCCGTCTGCGAGCGGAACCCAGATCGTGCAGAGACCGAAATGCTGCACCTCCTGAAGGATGTCAAGGCGGGGCTGGTCGCTGCTATCGGGGTGGAACCCTGATGAGTTGCTGCAGTCCGTCGCGCACTGTTGTCACGAGTGATGACGAGGGAGCAGCCGACTTTCCTGCAGGGAAAGTGGGCCACGCTGAAGTAGAGATACCTGCCGGTTCCTTCGCGATGGGGGACAGCTTCGGAGAAGGATATCCAGCCGATGGTGAACTTCCCGCCCACCCCGTGCAGGTTGAGGCCTTCCGAATGGATGCCACCGCGGTGACCAATAAGCAGTACGCTGCGTTCGTCGCTGCGACTGATTATCGAACCGAAGCGGAACGGTACGGCTCGTCCGCGGTTTTCCATCTCGTAGTGAATTCTGACAAAAAGGACATTCTGGGGACGGCGGCAGGGGCCCCGTGGTGGCTCAACGTGCGCGGAGCCGATTGGGCGCATCCGCTTGGAGGGCGCTCCTCCTGGAACGATTTCGAAGATCACCCTGTCGTGCACGTCTCCTACAATGATGCGATTGCCTACTGCCGCTGGGCAGGACGACGCCTCCCGACCGAAGCTGAATGGGAATACGCCGCTCGCGGCGGCCTCGAGGGGAGTCGCTACCCCTGGGGTAATGACTTGTACGGGCCCGGTGGTGAGCACCTCTGCAACATCTGGCAGGGCAGCTTCCCGATGAAAAATACGGTGGACGACGGTTTCCTGGCGACCGCTCCTGTCCGCAGCTTTCCGCCGAACGGCTACGGCCTGTACGAGGTGAGCGGCAACGTCTGGGAGTGGTGTAACGATTGGTTCCTGCCCAAGTACTACCTCAAGGCGCCCTTCGATAATCCGCAAGGACCCACAATTGGTCCCGGTCGGGTCATGCGCGGGGGCTCTTACCTTTGCCATGACTCCTACTGCAACCGGTACAGGGTAGCGGCCCGCAGCTCCAACACTCCCGACTCGTCAGGCAGTAATGTCGGCTTCCGTACTGCCGTAGACGGACGTTCGAATGTCTCCTAAAAGGGAAGACAGCGGAATTACCCGCCGGGGGCTTCGTGAGAGGGTGTTGCAGGGCGGCACCGAACCCGACCCGCGCTTCACTCTGGCGAATGAACGCACCTTCCTTGCCTGGATTCGTACGTCCCTAGCGATGCTCGCCGGGGGCATCGCCGTGGAGGCATTCACAACCGACATCTTCGTCTTGGAAGTTCGCACATCGCTGGCAGTCCTACTCCTATCGCTGGCCATGATCATCGGTGGCGGTGCGTTCTTCCGATGGATGAACATCGAGCGGGCTATGCGACACGCAAAGCCACTGCCACTCCCGCTCATCGCACCGATCCTAAGCTTCGGCGGAGCGCTAGCTGCGGTTGTAATGGTCGTCTTCGTACTTCTGCGATGAACGCCCGTCTCCCGGGTGAGGGGGAAGTACCCCGGCATCCTTTCCTCCACGGTGATGCCGGTTTACAACCCGAACGAACGGACCTCGCGTGGGGGCGTACGACTCTCGCGTTCATCGTGGCGGGAGCGATGTTCCTGCGGTGGATGCCGAACTATGGATGGTTTGCTGGAACTTCATTCGTCGCAGCCACGGTTGCCGCTTTCGCGCTAAATCTTACGAGGCGGCGCCTCCTTATTCGTGCGGCCAGTGGCATCCGCGGTGACCGCTCATCGGTCGCTCCCTTCGCAGCACTGCTTACATCCCTAGCCGTCGTATTCCTCGCGATACTAGGCATCTATACGGTGCTCTTCCTCCCACTGAGGCCCTAGCTGAGTCGAGGGACCCGCGACCGTAGATATGTTGCGTTGCGATGCGTTAGGGCCGGTTTCCGGGTCTTTGCAACGAACGTGTGCAGAGGTCAAGATATAAGGCATCAGACAGCTGTGGAAACGTCTCATTCCCTGGGAAGGGTGGTGATCCATTGCTGTGCGTCGAGGTTGGCGATTCGCCGGTACAGGGTGGCTCTCGACATGCCGAGGTCGCGGGCGACGTGGGATGCGGGTTGGCCTTGTTCGATGAGTCGGCGGGCGTTGGCGATTTGGCTGTCGCTGAAGATCGGTCGTCGTCCGCCGAGGTCGAGGCCGGCGGTGCGGCGTTTGGTGTTGGAGTCGTTGACGCGTTCGCGTTTGATCTCGAGCTCCATCTGGGCGAGGGCAGCCATGACGGTGAAGACCATGGATCCCATGGGGGTGCCAGTGTCGACGTTGCCGCCGCCGAGGTTCAGGACGCGCAGGTTCACCTTTTGAGCTCGAAGTTCATCGGCCAGGGCGAGCATGTTGGAAGTGGAGCGGCCGAGGCGATCGAGGGTGGTTACGATCAGGGTGTCGCCTTCATGCAGTGCGTCGAGGGCTTTGTCGAACTGGGGCCGCCGCGCATGAGCACCGCTGACCCCGTGGTCGATGTAAAGGTCATCGCGGCGGACACCGGCTGTAAGTAGGTCGGCGACTTGCCGGTCGGTGTCCTGGACGCGAGTTGATACCCGCGCATACCCGATGAGCTTGCCCATGCGGCTCCTCAATGTCCGATTGGTCCCATATTTGTCTCGCAACCCACTTCTGAGTCACGAAGGGATGCCCTTACTTAGGAGACAGCGTAGCAAGACATGGAGGGATCAGTAGTGGCGGGGGAGTGGTGTTGTCTCGTCCTACTGTGTTGCAACCCTACGGTTGTGAGGCATCGTCTTCAACTCACTGTTTGACCGGGTTTCTTCGAAGCTTCGGTATCCAGAGAGAAGGGAGGGCGTTGGCATCCTTTAGAGCATTGAGAACGTCAGTTGCAGCGATAACATTCGAGCCTCGCGCTCGGAGTGCATGCCATGCCTTAGTGAGCGCATCAAACACCTCGAGAACCTGTTGAGGCGTCACAAGATAGACGTGGTCTTCAGCTATGGCACGAGCGGACGGATGGACGCGCTTCTGCGGTGTGACTAAAAAGACCACGGAGTCGCTAGGGGCAGATTCCCCTCGCGAGCTGGCAATATAGCGAAGGTGTGATCCTGCCTGCCGAACGTCCTTAGCGCCAAGTTCTCCCTCTGGCAACGCCTCACTCTTCGCCTCCCAGCCCACCCATGACTCGGTCGAAAAGATCCAAGATGCATCAGGAGCTGAAGATGCCCCGTGGTTGCCATCACTGTCCGCTCCGGCCAACACGCCAAGGTAGACCAACGCTTCTTCATATGGAGTCGCTTCAGTGGCCAGCAGTTGGCTTCGAATCCGAGAGATCTCGTTCGCGAATGAGTTTGGTCTTGCAACCTGGGCAAACGATTGCAAGATGTTCCCAGCTGCTACTTCGTCGACCGCATCAACGTTCTCAGCCGGTGTACCAGTCTCGAAGTCATGGTCCGCAGGTGCGTGCAAGTAGGACATCCAAAGAGTCCCGCGACCGGATGAGCGGCACGCCCTGTAGTAGTCCATGCTCGTTTCCCTAAGACCCGCATCCTGTTGCTTTTCAGCCAGGACTAGCGACCAACAAGCAGCAAGGTAGTTCCAGAACGACGCGTAGCGCTGAGGGGCCCTGCCACCGGTAAGGCTGTCAACCACCCTTCTTGCATGTTCGAGAGCGCGGCCCCAATCTCCTTGCCAAGCGGCTTGAAATGCAGCGACTTCGTCCTTCGACGCCGCGCTCAATTGAGCAGTCCCCAGGGGGTGAACGACGACGGTTTCATCTCTCCGGGCCGCCAGGTCACTCTCCACCTCTGCCCACATATCGCCCTGTGCCAGGAACGCGTTGAAGTTCTCTTTCATCTCGTCAGAATCGATTCCTAGACTGTTCTCGAGTCCAAAGGAAACTTCGGCATTCAGTTCTGGGCGCATGGCGTTCCGCACATCCAATCGCGTACAGAACGAGCTGAGATCATCACCAAGCATAAGAACGGCGGCGTAATCGTCTTCGTTACGTGTGGCCCTACCTGCTCCTTGAACTATTCGAGAACGGATACGTTCTTGCAGCACATCCAAAGCTCCCAGAGAACCTACCAAGAAGCGTTCTTGCAGATCGCCCCTTGACGGTAGCCCGTCAATCACGACGAGCCTGCAATCATCATCAGGGAGGTCTAGCCCGTCATAACGATTGGTGAGAACTAGTGCCGCATCCTGCTGACTAGTAAATGGCGAGACATCGTCTTCGATGTCTTTAGCATTGAGAACTGAAAGCGAGTTTCCTACCCATTCCTCAAAGTCGTCACCAGTACGTCGATCAGGAGTAAGGACAACGACTCGTCCTACCTGTTTGGTCAGCTCTACCGTCCAGGCGGCTAGATCCCTTTTGTCACGAGCGAAGTCCGTCGTCAGCTCCGGGAACATGAAGAACCGGCGTCCAGTACCACGTTTAGCCCACTCAGGGGGTGTAGGGATCCGGGAAATCTTCGTCCTGCCGAAGCTGCGTTCGAGTTCACCACCCTCTCCAAGGGTCGCGCTCATATATAAGCGCTGTTTCGGGCTATCGAAGGCAGTATGAGCATGGGTTGGTGGTATGAAGGGACGAATTTGTAGATTCCGGTAGGACGCGTACACGAGACACTGCCCAAGATGGCCCTCAAGCATCTTCAAAGCGTAGACAGCGTCTGTATTGATCTCGGTTTCTCCGTGAGCCGCTTTCAGTACTTGTTCGAGGGCGGCCGCAGCGGACATGACACCTACAGGAGAGGCTAGATAAACGTCCGAGGCAAATTGGCCGGCGGCGGTGTCTTGCTGCAGGCGATTAAGGACTAATGGGTCAAAGGAGTCTGCTAGGACACGAAGAACTTCGTGGTAGGCCGTTTCCTTGCGTTCGAGGTTTATGGACCACGGGCTAGATACGTAGCTGTCAGCTGCATGAGCGTCGTCGACGATCATGTATTGGGAGTCTACGAGGGCGGGATTGCTGTTGAACACGTGTGAACCAACCGACACCGCGATCGCACTGGCTGATGAGTAACGCGCCCTGTCCGCAGAGCTCCAGTGTGTTACCGGTCCGATAAGCAGTACCGCGGGTAAGCCGTAGCTCAGAAGTTGTGCATGGCACTGCCGAGCTAGCTGCTTCGTCGGGCATAAATATGTGACCCGGCGACCACGAACGGAGCGTTCGAACTCCCCAATGAGTCCAGCGATGAGGGTTTTCCCCGCGCCAGTAGGTAGTTCGATAGCAACATCGCTTGCGTCCTGATGTTTGTCAGTCCAAGCAGTTAGTACGGATTCCTGGTGTGGCCAGAGTTCTTGTAGGTCTTGTCTACTTACTCGAGTTTTCTCAAAAATTGCTTTTGGCGTGCTCGGCACTGCCGCGCTGCTGTTTCGCGTCTTGAAAGCCATTAGCCGCCCCTTCGGTTAGGTCCTACCTCTTCCTCCAAGCATCGCTTAGGTGAAGGGGGAGGTTACGACAGTAAGCAAAGATGGGCGACCGTGTCGACCAGTGGGTATGTGGCGCGCCTGAATTGGTCTCGACGGACTCTAAGTCGCTGTCGATCGTAGAAGCGCTGTATTGAACCGGCAGGTTTCCCAGCGCGCACTCGTGGGCCGAGTAACCGATAACGAATTCAGCTACAGAACGGAGCGATGCCGTTCTGCAGCGTCTCGTCGTACTCAGTCTTGCATCCCGTGGATACAAGACCCTAGGCCAGCCCGGCAGATGCGCGGGCAGGGTCGCACGGCGGCAATCTATGGGTTGATATCGGTGGGTAGGTGAGTTCTCAAGGAAGAACTACAGGGTCTGCAAGGGCCACGCCTGGCAGGTCACCGCCGTTTTCGCCAATTGTCGAGTCAACTCCGGCTTGAAGCGGGCTCTTCAGTTCATTGGGGGCGTATAGCCGAATGGTCATGCGGGAGACCTCTTTTACGTCCAGCGTGATCTCGGTTGGAGGGCCAGGGTTCGCCGTGTAAATCACAGGGTCACCTTGGTCAAGACTGATGTCGATTCGGTGTTCCCCGTTTTTTGTATCGAGGACTCCGAGCGACGTGGTGAAGGTGCTGAATTTCTTACCCAAGGTGACCTCGAATACCTGTGGGGATGAGCCGTTGCAATAGAGGTTGCATTCATAGCGGAGAGTCCGCGCGTATGCCGTTCCGTTTATGGAGCTCGCGTCAGTCTCTTCCAAGTCGATTAAGCTGTTCGTTTCTTGGTCGGTAACTGGTAGGTCCAAAATTGACGTCGCCTGCACTGGGGGCTGGGCCGGCGTGGGGGTTGCGGGCGGGGTACTTGGGGGATTAGTAGTAGGCGGCGAGTTGGAAGGCTGCGGGGTTTCAGTACCGGGAGGTTGAGGAGTCAGTTCTCCGGTCGAGCTGGTAGGGGCGCCGTTGATCTGGACTAGCACCAGTGCAACGAATGCTGCCGCGATCAGCCCAGCAATCACGGGAAAGGATGAGTGCTCCTTTGCCTTCTCGGAAATCATGTTAGTAGCAACTCCGACGAGGACGCCCGCCAATAGCGTGAGCAGCACAACGGCGAAGGTGTTCATGCCTCATTATCAAGCCGAATCAGTGTTGTTGCGGATAATATAGGGCTTCTGATTGAGCTGATGTCGTCCTGCAAACGTTCCGCCTCAGGCTAAGGGACGGTGCCAGCTGCTTGGAGGTACTCGAGGAGAGTTGCAATCCTTTCATCGTCCACTGCGGCGTAAGAGCTCGGAAACGTAGACGGTGCACCAGGCGGGGCAGGCCTAATTGTGCGAGAAGCAGGCGGTAACTCCGGTGCGCCGGACCCAAAATAAATCGCTTCGGGCCACGGCATTTCGGGGTGGCGGAATACATCAGCATAGGCTTCCCGTGCGGTGAGTGAGTTCACGGTTGTTGCGAGGTCATCACCAGAGTGAGAGCGGCCAAACGCATGCGGTTCACCGACGAGAATCTTGTCTGGGGCGATTGGGAGAAAGACTGTCGACCCTTTGGTATTAGCCCATGCCAACCTCGCTCGTGACCACTTATGGCCAGTATGGGGGCATCTCCGATAAGAAGTCGTGGTTCATTGGTGCGAAAGACGGACCAGGCATACCCCTTCAGATCCTCCTCTAGGACTAGGGCGTGTCTAACCATGGTGCGAAGGAGGCTGAGCTTCTGGTCCTTTTCACTTGCCGCTTCGCGCCAGAAGTCTTGGCATATTGTCAGAAGCTCCTCAATCTCAGAAGCGGACAACTTAGAAAGGTCCCACCCCATTCTGGGGGCGATCGTCTGTAGGACGACCATGGGTTCTACGTGGGGGTTCACCTGTCTTATGTAGTCGCGGGTGATTCGCGTTCAAACAACTGCTGTCGTGACGAACCGGGCGATAACAGGGCGGTCCGAGATCGACGGCTGATCTCCCGATTGAAGCGCATACAGGACATCCGCAAAGGGTGACTCAACGTCATTAGCAAGCCATTGCTCGACTGCATCATCGTGATGATCCTCGCGTTCGAAAGCGTAGAAATCGGAGACGACAGTCGCGTTCCGCACGGAAGTTGTATTTTCGCGGCCAGTTCGGTGCCGCACGACCACTCTGTTGTTCAGCGCAAATCCTTCGAGGAGTGCGCCTGTGACTGTGTGGTGTCTCTTGCCTCTTGCCATGCCGCGATCCTTGCGCCGTAGAAGCCCTTCTTAATGCCTTCTTCTGTTATCAGCTATCAGTGCGGTCCCTCGCCTCGTCCTGTTCTTCGGTTGAATGATTTTGCGCAGACTTTCGGTTAGCCGTTCGACGGCGGCCGGCGGTTGAGTTCTCGAGTCCCAGCTTCTTCAATTCGTCCATGCTCCAGCCGTCCTTGGTTGCTCGGACGTAGGCCCGCTTGTCTTCGCGTTCTGCTTCCGCTAATTGTTCCTTGAGGTCAGTGACGCGTTGTCTCGCTTTGACAAGGACAGTGATGGACTCGATGCGTGAGTCGAGGAGTGCCCGTGCTTCTTGTTGTGCTTGTTCGAGGCTGATGTTTCCCATGCTCTAACCCTATCTGTGATGGTTCTGGTGGCTATACCGGGCACATGTGTTCCCTATCTGATTGTGTCAACTAGTTCTGGCCCCGGCAGGACGGCGTGAACTGGCCCCAGCTGAGTGGGATGGAAGAGTGCTCGT
>NZ_CANLXP010000029.1 GCF_947495145.1 uncultured Arthrobacter sp. | reverse complement strand
CTACGACGACAAGACGTTCCGGCCGCTCCAGCCGGTGAACCGTGATGCGATGGCGGCGTTCATGTACCGGTTCGCCGATAAGCCTGAGTTTACTGCTCCGAAGATTTCGCCCTTCCCGGACGTTGCAGCGGGCGGGCAGTTCTTCAAGGAGATCACCTGGCTGGCCTCCACCAAGATCACTACCGGTTACGACGACGGAAAGTTCCGTCCCGTGCAGGCCGTCAACCGGGACGCAATGGCCGCCTTCATGTACCGCTTCAGCAACTTCACCGCGACCTGAGAGAGTGCGCATAATCCCTTCTGTAAGACGTTGACCAGTTTTGGTTGGACGTTTGGTGAGACGAGCCAAGTCCCACTCTCAGTAGGTCACGAAATTGTAACTATACATCCGTCCCTGTAGAGTGGCCCAGTCGCCGAAATGAATTGGTGACGCTGGTCTCGACGCCTAACCCTGCCGGAAAGCCAGCCATCGTTCGTATACCGGCAGGGGTGGAGGACCCACTTCTTTTGGCGGCCATTGTGTCGTCTTGGGGTGAAGCCGTCCAGTGTGTGCATTGGCCGGCCGGGCTGATTCCTTGCCCGAATCCGACAGCTAACTTCAGCGGCGTTCGGAAAGGAATTTTCGTGTCATCACACAAGGCCGTCGGCCGTCGCCGTGCGGAACCAGTGCCTCATGGCCGCCGGGCAGCGGAGCGGCCACGGCAGGGGCGGCGGCGCGCGGCAGCGCCAGTCGCTGGATTCCGTGGGAACTGGATCAAACCTGCAGCGATAGCGCTGGGTGCAGTCGGGTTGCTCAGCGGCGTAATGTTCCCCGCGCAGGGAAGCGGCAGCATCGAACTGCCGATCTCAACCGGGAACGCACCATCTGAGAAGATTACGGCTGATCCCGAGGCGGAAGTCGCGTTTCCCCGGAGCGTCGTCGCGGCTGTGCCCGGTTCAGATGCGGAAGTTGGTGATCGCTCACTGTCGGCCGCGGGCTCGGTAGAGTACAAAACGGGTGAACCCTCTGTGGAAGCTCCCACCGCGGAAGCGGCAGATCCCGTTATCGAGGAGCCCAATGATCCGGTTGTCGGAGTACGTTTCACCGCCCCGCTCGCTTCTATGGCCACGACATCGAGTTTCGGGTACCGTACCAGCCCGTTGACCGGTGCCGGGGAGGTGCATACTGGACTTGACCTGGTCGCCTCCTGTGCCACCGAGGTTTTCTCCGCCCAAGGCGGTGAGGTGGTCGAAGCCGGTTGGAGCCCCTACGGGGGAGGAAATCGGATCGTCGTAGATCATGGCAACGGGCTAAAAACCACCTATAACCATTTGTCGGTCATCGCGGTCAGCGCCGGGCAGGTGGTGTCCCAGGGCGAGCTGATCGGGAACGCGGGTACGACAGGAAATTCCACTGGGTGTCACCTCCACTTCGAGGTCATGATGAACGACACAGTGGTTGATCCCATCCAGTGGTTCTGATCGTTCTGACCGTCTGCTGCGCACGAAGGAGAATCATGATCAGCCCCCATCCAGCCCATTCCTCACATTCCTGTCGTCCTCGAGCACGAGGCCTCCGAAGGGTGTTCCTGGGAATGCTCGCCGCCTTGATGATGGGGTTCATCGGAGCGCCCGCGGCCACGGCGCATGACTCCTTAATTGGCACCGCGCCGACTGAAGGAGCTCTCATCGATACCGCTCCGGAGGCCATCACCATCACGCTCTCCGAGACGCCCTTGGAATCCTCCGGGCTGGAACTGAGTCGGATCCAAGTCACCGGGCCCGACGGGACCCCGGTGGAAGCAACGCCCGTCACTTTGGAGGCGAACGTCATGTCGGCCCCGACCGCTATGGAAGCGCCGGGCGTGTATAGCGTGGCGTGGCGAACCGTTTCCTCCGACGGTCACCCGATTGAGGGCGTTTTCGATTTCACCTACGAACCGGCCAGTACGATGCCGGCTGAGGGTACCGCCGCATCCGCTCCGAGCGCGCAGGGTACTGAAAGTGAAGAGCCGTCGGTGGCCCCCGAAGCTGTTGCTCCGACTTCGAGCCTGGATGACCCGGTTGCCGAACCGGTATCCGAGGAAACCGGAAGTCCCGGAAGCGTCAATTGGTTGCTGCTGATTGTGATCGCGGTCATCGTGGTCGGAGGCGGCGCAGCGTTCGTGGTTGGACACCGCCAAGCCGTCAAAGCAGATGCACGTGAGAACGGTACGGAGTAGGACGGTGCTGATCACTCCAAGACGGAGACCAGGGCGCACGCAGCACCGGCGGTGATGGAGAACGATCATGGAAGCCTCTCAGCTTCGATGGGCACGGGCTGCACGGTCGTTGAGCCGTGAAATGTAGGCGTTGTAGGCATCCAGCTCCGGTGTCCCGTTCAGTACGGCGTGCCGGTCCGCGGCGGCTGCTTGTCTTGAGTCGTCGCGTTGCCAGCGCCGCAGGATGAACAACAGGATGAGCACGGACGGCAGCTCACCGTAGGACCAGGCCAACCCGCCGGCGATGCCTTGATCCGTCATGGGATCCACCTCCCAGGAGGCCGGAAGGGTTGAAAAGAAGCCGACAACCGGCGTGGTTGCCATCATGATGATGACCCCGAAAAACGCGTGTAGTGGCATTTCGGCGAAAATGTCGACGAACCGCCCGAAATGGGTTTGTCGGACAGGAAGCGGGTCGGTGGAAATCAGCGGGATGGTGAACAGGATCCCGGCGGCCAGGAAGAGTACCTCAAGGCCCACATGGCCATACCAGGTAGGAAGTAGCTGATCAGCCAGGTTGCTGAGGTAGACCCCGTAGAAACTGATTAGAAACAACGGGATCATAAACCCGGGGTGTAATGCTAGCCGGCTGATCGGTGAGCGTAATCCGGCGTGCGCCATTCGGAGGACAAGCCGTCCTGGACCCCAGTGCGGGGTAGCCCGCAGCAGCAAGGTGCCAGGCCGTCCGAGAATCAACAGAGGCGGTACCGCCATCATCAGCGTCAACTGCTGGAACATGAATACGGAGAACATGCGCAGCCCATATCCTTCGATGCCCGCGCCCATGACCACCGCAATGATCAGGCATCCGGAGAGAAAGGTGAGGGCCCGCCATACGGGCCACCTTCGGCGGGTGGACCAGAGGCGAAGCGCTCCGGCCAAGTAAAGCAGCGCCATCAGTACGGCGATGGCAGGAATCAGCGGGATGGGCTGAAGTGTGGGAGCGAGAAAGGTTTCGAGTGAGGGAGGGGCGGTGGGGATCCATACCGGGCCCTCCACTACCGGATCATCCACCGGCTATGGTCCGCTGGTCATGGCACAGCGTGGCGTCGGTGACCAGGACCACTTCGAGCAGGTCACCGAGCGCGTGGGCCAGGCGGGGATCGGCGAGTTCGTAGCGGGCTTTACGGCCCTCCGGTGTGGAGACCACCAGGCCGCAGCCGCGCAGGCACGTCAGATGGTTTGACATGCTTTGGCGCGAAACATCGAGGATGTCTGCCAGGGCGGCTGGATAGTTCGGTCCGGACCGCAGCGCCAGCAGGATCCGTGCCCTGGTGGGGTCGGAAAGGGCGTATCCGAACTTGGCCAGCACCTGCCCGGTTGTCAGCGATTCCATGGCCTCTAATGTACACCCGACCCTGAGTTCAGCCTCTCCTGTATCATTTTAGGTATGCACACCCATGAACCCGCGGCAGCTGCTGAAACGCATCGACGGCCGATAGCGATAGCGCTGGCAATTACGCTGAGCGTTTTCGTGTTTCAAATCTTCGGGGCATGGATAACCGGTAGCCTGGCGCTGCTCTTTGACTCCGCACACGTCCTTACCGACGCCGGTGGACTGGCGATGGCACTAACGGCAGCCACACTGGCGTTGCGCCCGGCGACGGTGAAGCGGTCCTGGGGGTTTCGGAGGGCCGAGGTCGTGGCCGCGATGGCTCAGGCCGGGATCCTGATGGCGGTGGGAACCTATGTCCTGATCGAGGGAATCCAGCGGCTGATCACCCCCACCGAGGTCGCCTCGGAGCAGATGGTGATTTTCGGGGTGATCGGGCTGGCCGGCAACATCGCCGCGTTGTTCGTGTTGTCCCGGAGCAGATCGGCCAACTTCAACCTGCGGGCGGCGTTCCTGGAGGTCCTCAATGACGCGTTGGGCTCAGTTGCGGTGATCGTCGCCGCGGTGATCATCACCCTCACCGGCTGGGTCCGGGCCGATGCGATCGTTGCAATGCTGATCGGGGCGCTGATCCTGCCACGCACGATCAAGCTCCTCAGGGAGACAGTGCACGTGCTGCTGGAGGGCACCCCGCCGGGCATCGAGCCAGCCCGGATCCGCGAACACATCCTGGCTATGCCGGGTGTCGTGGAGGTACACGACCTGCACGTTACCCAGATCGCCACCGGACTGCCCGTCCTGACCGCGCACGTCGTCCTCACCGATGAGGTCGTTGCCACAGGTGGAACACATGAGGTACTGGACCGGTTGCAGGAGTGCATCTCCACGCATTTTAGGATTGGTATTGAACACTCGACGTTCCAGATCGAACCGGCCGAGCACCGCGACCACGAACACCATCTAGCGCACTGACCAGCACACTCCAGCCAGCCTGATTCGCAGATCTAGCCAGTAAGGAAACCCCTACCCGATGAGTTCTACCTCCATGAAGCCACGCACCTCCCGGGCGCAACGCACCGTGTGGATTGTGATTGCCGTCGCCGTCCTAGCGATGGTTCTCACCATCGTGATAGCAAACCTCGTCAGGGCAGATGAGCAGGAGACCCTGACATCCGAAGGAGGCGCCCAGGTGGTGCGCGAGGACAGCCGGATCATCTCCCAAGCCCCGCAGGAGAAAGCGGTCCTGGTCGAGTTCCTGGACTTCGAGTGCGAGGCGTGCCGGGCCGCGAAACCCTTCGTCGATGAGTTGAAGGAAGAATACGATCAGAACCTCACCATCGTTGCCCGCTATTTCCCGCTTCCCGGACATATCAATTCGATGAACGCGGCGCTGGCTGTCGAAGCAGCCGCGCAGCAGCGACAGTTCGTGCCGATGCTGGACAGAATGTATGAAACCCAGGAGGCGTGGGGTGAGGCCAGTGAGTCCAAGGCCGACGTGTTCCGGGGTTTCGCGCAGGAGCTCGGTCTGGACATGGCCGCTTTCGACGCGGCGGTAGCGGACCCGCAGACCCAGGCACGCATCGAGCGCGACGTTGCGGACGGAACAGCCCTGCAGGTCGCCGGAACACCGACCTTCTTCCTTGATGGTGAGCTGGTGGAAGCGGCCACTCTGGAGGAGTTCCGTGCCCTGATTGCCGACAGTATCTCCGACGAACAATAAAACCCTTCAGCCGGCGCCGGTGAACGTCAACACCAGTAAGGCCACATTCAAGGCGATGATCAGGCCCGCACTGACATAAGTGCAAAAACTCAACGCCCTGGAGTTGACATGCTCGCCCATCAGTCGGCGATCTGCCGATGCACCCACCAATGGGACCAACGCAAACGGTATACCCATGCTCAGCACCACCTGGCTGATTACCAGCGCCATGGTCGGCTCGACACCGCCGCCGAGAATGACCAGGGCCGGCAGCAGGGTGACGGCCCTGCGCACCCACAGGCTGACGCGTACTCTAAGCAAACCCTCCATGATGACCGCCCCGGCATAACAGCCCACCGACGTTGAGGCTAGCCCGGAGGCGAGTAGCCCAACGGCGAAAGCGGCCGCCACGATAGGACCTAAGTTCTGCCCGATCGCCGCGTACGCTCCCTCAATGGAGTCCGTTCCATCTACCCCTCGTAGGCTGCTGGCGGCAGCGAGCAGCATGGCGATATTGACCGTACCGGCCAAAGCCAAGGCCGCAACGACATCGACCCGCGCGGCACGGATCAGCCGCCGCAGATGCGACGGCGCGTGTCCGGCCCCATGGCGGTGCACCGAGAGCGCCGAGTGCAGGTAGATAGCGTGCGGCATCACGGTTGCGCCCAGCATACTCGCGGCCAGCAGGACAGTGTCCGCTCCTTCCAACCGGGGCACCAGCCCGGCCACCGCAAGACCTGGAGCCGGCGGATTCGCAACGAACCCGGCGGTAAATCCGGCGGCAATGACAGCCAGGAGAACCAGTACCGTACGTTCGAACAGGTGCTGCCGATTCCGGGACTGCAGGGCCAGCAGCAGCATGGACGCCGCTCCCATGATGATGCCGCCCAGGACCAGCGGCGTGCCGAAGAGCAGGTTCAGCGCCAACGCCCCGCCGATCACCTCCGCCACATCCGTGGCGGCGGCAACCACTTCGGCCTGAACCCAGAACGCCCGGCGGCGGCCCGCGGGGAGCCTGCCTCCGATCAGCTCTGGCAGCGATCGGCCGGTGACCAACCCCAGCTTCGCGGACTGGTACTGGATCAGAACCGCCATCAGGTTCGCGGCAACCAACACCCACACCAGCAGATACCCGTACCGTGCGCCGGCGGTCAGGTTCGCCGCTACGTTCCCGGGATCAACGTAAGCCACCGACGCCACAAACGCTGGCCCTAGCAGGAGCACACCCCGCAGCGGGAAGGCTCGACGTTCACGGCCGCGAAGGAAAGGTTTCGGCATGCCTAAATATTACTTCATGGCATACCGAAACCTGCTTCAGCTGTCGGGCCCGGATTCTGCGCGGGGCTGAGTAGCAGAAGTGTGCGCGGCGCCGAGCGCCGCAGGCGTTGAGGCATCGTCGGTGTAGGTGCGCTGCTGTTCTTCGGCCTGCGCGCGGTACCGGACCCTGCGGACGCGGCCCACCATGGAGCGCATCAGGAGGATCACGGCGATCACCATGAACAAGGTCATAAGGAATCCCAGCAGGCCGGGAGTGACCTCGCTGGGATCCAGACCAGGCCGCAGCTGGCCCTCATCCGGTGCTGGTACCAGCGCAAACACTGAGGCGGTCAATAACATGATGGTTCTTCCTTCGTGCTGTGTCGGCATATGAGGGGCGTTGTCATGTTTGATTCTGGTCTTGGTCAGCCGGGTCTTGTCGCAGCTGTTGTCGTAGCCGGTGCCGAGCCACTGTGCCGGCGATGACGCTGAGCACGGTAACCAGGGCCGAGATGAAACCCACCCGGAACAGCAGCCCAGCCGTCGCCCCCAGTCGTAATGAATAGCCGAAAAAGACCTCCCACCAGATTGCGGCCGTCGCCAGCAGCCAGGAGAGCGCGGCGAAGCCGGCCGCCCACATGTAGGGTTGGGCGCCCTTCCTGCGACCGTTGCTGGCAAAACCGACGGCCAGCAGGGCCAGCGCGGCCAGGGTCACGACTGCCCCCCACGCAGCGAGCTGACCCAGCAGTGCACCGAACAGGATCAGCAGCGAGGCAATGAGCACTGTCCGGCGGTGACGCAGGGGCAGGCGGACCGGTGAGTTGAACGCCGCCTGACCGAGCGCTGCCCTGATCTCCGGCTCCTGCGGAACCGTCGGGTCGGGAAGGCCCAAGTCCGACATATATACCTGTCCAGTATCACTCCGCCCGACTTCCCGTCCATCGATCAAAAGCATCGGGCTGCCAGGGAAGATCCCCTTGGAGGCACCCTCGGCTGTGGGAACCCTGGTGAACACGATGTGTTCGTGCGGGGCGAGGTTCTCCAGGACCTGCTCGGCTGTTTCCCGCAACGGTTGTGCCGCCGGGCAGCCGTCAGTGTATTGGAGTTCGATGCGCATCACCTGCACCTGCTACGCATCGACACCGCCGGTACAGGGAGCGCCCGCTTCGGGGGTCTGCGGTCCCTGTATGTATTTGGCCAGGAAGGTTTCTGAAGGAGGATCCTCCGCGTCGTCGACGGCCAGCTGGGTTCGAAGTGCCGTGTCCTGGCGGATTTCGTCGACGATGACGAAAGTCACGGCCGCTGCAATGCCGGCAACCAGCAGGAGCACCGTGCCGTACACCGCAACGTTTCTGCGCCGGTCAGTGGCCTCTTGCTGTGCCTGGAAAGCCTGGAGCCGGGCCCGGCGGTCCCGGTTTGCTTGTATGTTCCGTTTATTCATGAGTGCTCTTCCGGCGGTTCTAGAAGGTTGGTTGGAGGATGCGGCGGACCCGCGAGGGCCCGGCACGACCAAAGAGGTCATCCGGTCGATGGAGCGTGCTCGTTCATCGGATGAAGACGGGTAGGAACCGGAAGAACACAGAGGCTGCGGTCGCCACCCAGATCAGCGCAACGATGGTCCAGACCCAGCCGGAGACAAACTGCACAACGGCTGAGGGAGCTCTAATGATCCCGTGGACCAGATTGCGGATGGTGAGCAGGATGAACAGGGGGATCATCATGGCCCAGACGATCATGCAGTAGATGCAGAGGATGTAGATGTCGAACAGGGCCTGGCTCCACAGCCACACCACAAACGCGAAGCCGGCGGTGACACCGGCCTGCAACCCGATCCAGTACCAGCGGCCGAGCCGTGCTCCAGCCAGCAGCGCCATGGCGGTGGTGATGACGATGGCGAATGCGACGACCCCGATCAGCGGGTTCGGAAATCCGAATATCGATGCCTGCCAGGTCTTGAACACCTGCCCACAGGAAACCCAGGGGTTGACGTCGCAGCTGGTGACATGACCGGGATCCTCATAGGCGGCGAGCCGTTCCAGAACGAGGATCGTCGATGCGACCCATCCCACCGAGCCTGTGATCAGCAGTAGGAGCGCGAAGGGGCTGTGCCGGGCGAAACGCGCCGTGCTGGCGTCCCTGCGGTCGTGAAGCTTGGGCGAGGAGAGGGGGAGGTGCTGGCTCACGGGGTGTCTTCCGAATCAGTAGATGAGGGCTTGGTCATATGGTTTATCTGGGCTAGCCCAGATAAACCGTGACGAGGAGTTCCCGGCCGCAGGTGGGGGACCCACGGCCAGGACGAGTGTGAAACCCCTGCATCAGATCGGCATCCTGATGTCGTTGGCGAACCAGTCCTGTAATTGGGCGACCCAAATCCCCCAGAGGCCGGTAACCATGAGTAGACCCAGCAAGATCAGGATGGCCCCGCCGGTGCGCTGCAAGGTGACCCGGTGCTGGCGGAAGAATCCCAGGGCTCCCATGCCGCGGCGTGCGCCGAGGGCTATGAGGAGGAACGGCACACCGAGCCCGAGGCAATAGAAGAACGTCAGTAACGCCCCCTTGGCGGCCCCGGCTCCGTCGCTGAAAGCCAGCAGCTGAACAGCTGAAAGGGTAGGCCCGATGCACGGCGCCCATCCCAGCCCAAATGTGATGCCCAGAAGGGGAGCTCCCCATAACCCGGCCGGCGGCTTCGCCTGGAGTTTGGCATCACGCTGGAACCAAGACAGCCCGCCCAGGAACACCACACCCATCAGGATGACTACCAGGCCAAGGAGCTGGGTGATCCAGGCCTGCTCGGAGCTTTGCAGCCACGCCCCGAGTTGACCGAAAATTGCGCCGACCGCCATGAACACCAAGGAGAAACCCAGAACGAACAGCGCGATTCCGGCGAACATGCGCCCACGCTTCTGTTTCTCCAAGTCCACACCAGTGAGCCCGGTAACGTACCCCAGGTAACCGGGAACCAGTGGCAGCACGCACGGGGACGCGAAGGACACCAACCCGGCCAGTACCGCAACCGGAATAGCCAGCAGCAGGGACCCGCTAAGGATGGTTTCGGCGAAAGGATTCCCCACCGCCGTCGGAAGGGTCGCGGTCGGAACGGTCACTGTTCGGCGACCGCATCGGTGATCAGCGCGTTTAAGGTGCTTTTCTCCGCCAGCCCGATGATCCGTCCGGCCACCCTGCCCTGTCGATCCAGGATCAGTGTGCTGGGCACCGCCTGCGGCGGCACATATTCGGTCATCGCCAGCAACACAGCCCCGTCGGTGTCATCGATGCTCGGATAGGTGATTCCGAACGTGCGTTCGAACGCCGCAGCGGTCGCGGCCCCGTCACGGATGTTCACGCCGATGAACTGCACCCCGGACTGCTGGTGCTTCTCGGACAACGCCTGCAGGTCCGGCGCCTCAACCCGGCACGGTGCGCACGCCGCGTACCAGATGTTCAACACGGTCACCTGGCCCGTGAAGTCCGCCGAGTCCACAACGGTCCCGTCGTAGGTAGTGCCCCTCAGATCAACCGGTTCGCTCCGGGACTCCGGGGCATACTCGGTCACTGACCCGTCGCCGGCAATATAGTTCTTGTTGTCCCCGGCGTTTGCCTGCTCGGCCAGGGCATCACTGGTCGCGCATCCGGACAGACCCACGATCAGGGTCAGGCCGGCCGCCAGCGATTTCAGAGGCGTTCCGGCGGACCTTGGAGGGAATCGATGTGGCACGGTAGGTTCCTTTTCCCGGCGCGCGTGCGCGGCGCGAGTTTGTGCGCGCATCACAGTCCCGAATATGAGTGGAGTCCGGCAAAGTACATGTTGACGATGGTGAAGTTGAAGACCACGCAGAGGTACCCTGTGATGGATAGCCACGCGGCCCTACTACCCTCCCATCCGCGAGTGGCCCTGGCGTGGAGGTAACCGGCGTAGAGGACCCAGATGACGAAGGTCCAGACTTCTTTAGTGTCCCAGCCCCAGTACCGGCCCCAGGCGGCCTCAGCCCAGATTGCGCCGGCCATGAGCGTGAAGGTCCAGAAGATGAACCCGATGCCGTTGAGCCGGTACGCCAGTTGGTCCAGAGCCTTCGCGGAAGGAATCAGACGCATCACACCAGAGGAAGAAGGCCGTCCAGCGCGTTCTTGCCGGGTTTTGATCAGTTGCAGAACCGAGAGGCAGAAGGTCAAGGTGAAAATCGCCGATGCGAGGACGGCAATGGAGACATGGATGATGAGCCAGTAGCTTTGCAGTGCGGGTATGAGCTGTGCGACCGGGGTGGGATAGGCGATGGCACCGGCCATCAGCATGACCAGCACCAGCCCGGTGATGAGTGTGCCGAGGAAGCGCAAGTCCCGGAAAATCAGGCAGATCAAAAAGACGGCCATGACCATCAGGGCGCCGGTGGTCACAAATTCATACATGTTTCCCCAGGGCACCCGGCCGGCCGCGATACCGCGCGTGAGGACACCGGTGAGGTGGATCAGCAGCCCTATGGCGCTGACCGCCACCCCGATCCGGGCGGCGGGCCGGCGCAGCGGTTCGTATCCCATGCCGCTGCTCCCCGCCGCACCGGTGCCGGCGTTTCCTTGGCTTCCGCCTCTGGGGCTGGTGCCGCTGTGGGACCATTCAACTCCCGCGCCCACTTGTGCAGGAAGGCGGGACCGGTTGGACTGTTCGGAGGATTCCTCCACGTCCGCCGGTTCGGGCGGAATGGTTTTCGCTCGCATGAGGTCAATCGTGAAGGCAAGGAAAGCAATGGTGTAGGTCAGGGCGGCGAGCAGCATGAACAGCTCGCTGTAGTCCCCGAGTAGCGGGTTCACCGGTGTCACTGTTTACTACCTTCCTGCTGTGGCTGATTGGCGGGATGAAGCGTATTGGACCACTGGGCGGCGAGGGCCGCTCCGATGCTTAGGGCTTCCTTGGAGAGGCCCTGGTCTTTTCCGCGGGCCAGGAGACCGTATTCGATGAGCGTGCGGCCGTCGTCGTGGGTGCTGGCTCGGACCCATACCCGTCGGCGGCTGATAGTCAGGGTGAGAATCAGACCGGTCAGGGCCAGTGACGTGGAGATCAGCGCCCCGGTCTTTCCGGGGTCATAGACAATGTCTAATGCAACGTAGCGTTTCAGGCCGTCGAAGGTGATCGACCCTTTGCCCTCTGGGAGGTCATACGTCTGGTAGGCGCCCAGGGTTATGCCGCCATCGGGGGTGTTGCGGCCGTTTAGCTGGGTCAGGGAGGTTGTGTCGAGCTGGTAGACGTTGACGGGGGTGCCGTCATCGAGCCCGAGGTCCCCGTAGTAGGAGTTCAGATTCAGTTGCGGGTTGAACGGGTCGGGGTCAGAGCCGAACGCCACACCATTGTCGTCCACGACCGCCGTAGGCAGGAAGAATCCCACAAATCCGAGCTGGTCCGGTTGTGCGTCCGGGGCCTTGATGACGATGCTCGAGTTGTAGGTGGGGTCCTGTGGCAATGCCGGCACCGGCCCCTGTAGGGCGATGTTTCCATTCCCGTCCCGTACCGTGATCATCGGGGCGTACCCGTTTCCGATGAGGTACACGTTCGTCCCACCGAACCCAATGGGCTCGTTCACCCGCAACGTCTCGATCCGGTCCGCGGCCTCCGGGTTCTCGCGGGTGGTCATGGCTGCGGTGAAATCTACCGGATTACCGTAGTTGGTCTCACTGCGGTCAAACGATACGTCGAAATCATTCAGGGTCAGGGAAAAGGGAGCCAGCCAATCCGTATCGTAGTTGGTGCCCGGAAAAAAGAAGTCGTAGCTGATCTCCGTATTGGTGAAACTCTCGCCTTCGATGATCAGTTTCTGGCCCCGGTACCCGAACAGCCCGCCCACCGCCACCGAGATGAGCACCCCAATCAGGGACACGTGAAAGAGCAGATTGCCCGCTTCTTTCAAGTATCCCCGTTCCGCAGCCACCGAAGGGGTGTCGGTGTCCTCGTCCTGAACCTGGACTCGGTAACCCCGTCGACGCAGGAGGCCCGAGGCATCTTCGACAGCCGACGCAGGCGTCATCGCGGTTTGCGCCGGTAGGGATAGGGTTCCATGTTCTGGCATCCGGGAGAGCCGGCGGGGGGTGCGTGGGGGGCGGGCACGCATGTGTTTCCAGTACACTCCGGCTCGGGGAATTACACATCCGATCAGCGAGATGAACAGAAGCAGATAGATCGCCGAGAACCACGCGGAAGAATAGACATCGAACAGCTGAAACCGGTCCATCCAGGGCCCGATGTCGGGGTTGTCTTCCAGATACTGAGTGACCACGGCGGGGTTCGCGCGGCGTTGCGGGAACAGCGAGCCGGGCACAGCCGCGACGGCGAGCAGTAGCAGCAGCTGCACCGCGGTCCGCATACTCGTCAACTGGCGCCATGCCCACTGGAGCATTTCCGTTGCATTGAGGGAACCTGGTTGTGTTTCGGTTTGCGAATCAGGTGCCATCAGCTGGTCACCGCACTAATGACGACACTGGTCCAAGAGTTGCGTGCGATCGACCTCGTCGACGCGGTCCGAGTCATGTCCGGAGAGTTATAGGTGGGCTTGAACCGGCCCCTTAAGGACAGTCCGCCGCTCTGCCGAGCGTGACCCCCAGCCAGATTCATGTGTAGCACAACTAATTCTCCTGCCGATCCAGATGAAATCTTATCCTAATTTCTACATTGTGTAGAACTCGGTGTCGAGACCTGTTCGGATGGTTTGCTGACGGATGGATGGTTCTTCGGATCCTGATCATTTTCGCCGACGTCCTCGTGCTCCGACTCTTGGGAATCAGCCATCACCGCGGCGATGGCGAGGACTATTGTGCCAACGGTGATGAGTACGTCGGCGACATTGAAGGTTGGAAACCAACCCGTATGGAAGTAGTCGACCACTCCGGCACCATCGAGGCGGTCGATGAAGTTTCCCGCGGCACCGCCCAAGACAGCGCTCAGCCCCAACAGAGACAACCGCTGGTTGGGCTTGGATGCCTGTCGCCAGACATAACCTGCCACTGCAGCCGTGATTGCGCCCGTGAGTACAACGACCACCCAGGGCGGCAGGCCGGAACCAATACTGAACGCGACGCCGGTGTTGTAACCGAGCTGAATGTCGAGCACCCCGAGATCGACGGACTGCCCTTCCTCCAGGCGGGCTTCCACCAGAGTCTTCACCGCAAGGTCCATGGCTGCGAATAAGGCGGCTACACCCAGCCAGACACCAGGCGCACCGAGCTTCTGGAGGCGTCCTCTGCGGGTCGAGCTGGCGCTGCAGCTCATGCGGTGAGCCCCGCAGTATCCCGGGCCGGGGAAATGGTGCGGGCCGGTGACGTCCGGGTGACACGACCGGCGCGCAAACCGTTGCCGATGACGAGGACTTCGGCCAGTTCGTGGATCAGTACCACGGCAGCGAGCCCGAGCACTCCGAAGAGGGCCAGCGGGATCAGCACGACGATGAGCAGCAGCGACATTCCTACGTTCTGCAGCATGATGCGACGGGTGCGCCGGGCGTGACTAAGCACCTTGGGCAAGTGGTTGAGGTCCTCTCCCATGAGCGCGATGTCCGCCGTTTCGATGGCCACGTCCGTGCCCATGGCACCCATGGCGATGCCGATATCCGCTGTGGCCAAAGCAGGGGCGTCGTTGATCCCGTCTCCGACCATGGCGACGGGTCGGCGTGCCTGCAGCGCCCGGACGCTTTGTGCTTTGTCCTCCGGCCGGAGATCGGCATGCACCGTGGTGATGCCGGCTTCGGCTGCCAGCGCGTGAGCGGTGATGGCGTTGTCTCCGGTGAGCATCACCGTGTCGTAGCCGGCCGTGGAGAGCCGATCAATCACGTCACGAGCCTCGGGGCGCAGTTCGTCCCGGACCGCGATAGCACCGATGAGTGCGCCGTCCTCCTCAATGAGCACGGCGGTGGCCCCGGCCCGTTGCATCCGTTCCACCGCCACGTGCAGGACGCCGGGGCCGATCCAGTCGGGCCGGCCCAGCCGCACTGGTAACCCGTTCAATGTGCCCCGGATGCCTGCCCCGGGAACGGAGACGACATCGGCTGCTTCCGCCGGCACACCGGTGGCGGCGAGGATGGCCCGGGCCAAGGGGTGTTCGCTGCGGGCCTCAAGAGCCGCAGCCACCGCCAGGACGTGGTCCTCACCTCCCAAGGTAGTAGCGGTGACTTCCACGACTGCTGGATTGTTCCGGGTCAAGGTGCCGGTCTTGTCCAACGCGATGATGCGGATCTTGCCCAGAGTTTCCACTGCGGCGCCGCCCTTGATCAATACACCGATCCTGCTGGCGGCCCCGACGGAGGCAACAACCGTCACGGGAACTGAAATGGCCAACGCGCAGGGTGAGGCGGCCACCAAGACCACCAGGGCGCGTTCGAACCATAACAGCGGCTCGCCGACCATGAATCCGAAAACTATGATCAGCGCTGCAGCGATCAGGATGCCCGGCACAAGCTTGCCGGCTATCCTGTCAGCCAGTCTCTGGCTAGTGCCCTTCCGGGACTGCTCGGCCTCGACGATGTGTACGATCCGCGCCAGGGAATTATTCTCTGCCGTGGAGGTGACAAGGACTTCCAGTGGCCCGGACCCGTTGATCGACCCGGCGAACACGTCATCACCGGGTTCGGCTTCGACGGGGACTGATTCACCCGTCAACGCGGAGGTATCCAGAGCCGTGCGACCAACCCGGATGGTCCCGTCGGTGGCGATACGCTCACCGGGACGGACGACCATCAGGTCCCCCGGCACCAGATCCGCCGGGGCCACCGTGACTTCCACGCCTGAACGCAGTACGCGAGCTTCCTTCGGCGCCAGAGCCAGCAGTGCGCGAAGGCCGCGGCGGGCCCGGGCCACCGAGTATTCCTCCAAGCCTTCGGCGATCGCATACAGGAACGCGAGTGCGGCCGCTTCGGCCAGTTGGCCCAGCAGCAGCGCGCCTATGGCTGCGATGGTCATGAGGGTGCCCACTCCGATCTTGCCCTTGAGCAATCGGCGAAGTGTCGACGGGACGAAGGTCCACGCGGCCAGCAGCAGTGCAGCCGCTTCCAAAAGAGGCGGGAGCCATCCTTGGACCCCGCGGGCGTCCGCCAACCACCCTGCCAGGAGCAGAACGCCTGCAATCAGGGCCAGACGGATTTCGGCTACCTGCCAAAACTTCTCCGGCTCCTGCTCTTGTCCGGCCAGCTCTTTTGTCTCGGGTCCGTTCTCGTTCGGACCGCAGCACGCGTCGCTCATCTTGCTTCCGCCTTCACCGGGTTCGATGCCGCGTTGCCGTACACCGGGCACAGGCTGACGGCGCTACCCGTTGCCGCGAGCAGGACTTCGGCCTGGGACAACAAATCCATCAGTTCGGGCCTCGCCAGGGAATAGTAGACGCTGCGGCCTTCGGCCCGGCCCGTGACCAGGCCGCAATCACGTAGACACGCCATGTGCGCGGAGACCGTCGATTGCGCCAGACCCAGTAGCCCGGTCAAGTCACCTACGCGCGTCTCACCACCCGCCATGGCCTTCACGATGGCCAGCCGAGTTGGATCGCTCAGCGAATGAAACAATGCCACCGCTGGATCCAGCCGAGCCGCGCTTTCACAGGAAGTCAGTATCGTCATAATCCGATAATAGCAACAAGATCGGATATTTATGGCCCGGTTTTGTCTTGGCCCAGCAGGCCGAGACTTAAGAGATGGAAGAGCAGTTCGCCGAAGCGCAAACCGGGGTCCAATTCCAGAAGGGGGAACGCCAGGCAACTGGAGCTCCCCCTTTTCCCATCCTTCTGCGACCTCAGTCGAGGTCCTCGCGGTTGGGGCGTCCGAACTTCTGGGAGTACCGGTAGAGGAAGGCAGCGATCGCGTCGCGTGCTACTGCTGCGCCGGGCCGGAAAGTGCCGTCAGGGTAACCGGTGGTGATGCCGGTTGATGCCAGCCAGCTGATCTCTCGGTAGAACTGGTGACCGGGCAAGACATCCAGGAACACGGCTGCAGACTCAACATCCGGTTCACCGGCAATCCGGTAAAGGAACGCAGCCATGGCCTCACGGGACACTGATCCCAGCGGCCGGTAGGTGCCGTCGTCGTAACCGGTAGTGATTTCCTCCTCGGCAAGCCAGCTGATCTCGAGGCGGAAGGGATTGCTTGCTGGCACGTCCTTGAACGTGTTCTCGACCTCGTGTTCAGGCTTGCCGCAAAGCCGGTACAGAAACGCTGCCATTGCTTCGCGCGATACCGGCGCCAGCGGACGGAACGTCTGGTCCGGCCAGCCGGTGGTAATGCCGTTGACGGCCAGCCAGCCGATTTCCTTGCGGAACTGGGTACCAGGCGGAACGTCCTTGAACTCGGGGGCCGGCGGGTATGAAGGCGGAACTGTCCCGTCGTCCCAGTAACAGGGCGCGGCTAGATTGGGATCAATCTCAGCGGGTTCCAGTTCAGCTGCGCCGACGCGGAACTGGACCATCATGTCATGGTCCTCATGCGGGAGATTGTGGCAATGCACCATGTAGCGGCCGCGGTGCGGGCCGAACTTCATCAGCAATCGCACCGTCTCACCTTCCCCGACGTAGACGACGTCTTTGGGGCCCTGCTCGTAGGCGTAGGTTGCCCGGTCCTCACCACCGATGATCTTGAAATCCACCAGATGAATGTGCATTGGATGGAACCAGCCACCGGATGAATTTTCAAGCTCCCAGATCTCTGTGCTGTTCAGCTCGGGATTGGCTATGACTTTCTGATAGTTGCTGGCGATAACATCGCCCCAACTCTGTCCATCTATGCTCCACACGTTGGTGACATCGTCGCGCTTAAGTCGGAAGTGCCGCCGCGTCACCGCGTCTTCCGCTTTCAAAGCCATGATCTCGTTACCGGGGTCGAGCTCGTAGGGAATGGTGTTCCAGGTTGAATCCTTGGTGTCCACGGGCGAATCGACGACGTCGAAGGCCATTACCTTGTTGGTGTGGTCGTAGTCGACGTTGTTGTCATTTGACAGGTTCACAAGTTCGATTCGCTGACCGGGCTGGTAATTCCGGAAATCGACGAGGATCTCGTAACGCTCCGCGCTGGCATGGCGCCACTGTTCAACCGTTTGCGCGTATGGCATCAAGCCTCCGTCGGTGGCAACCATCACAACTGGTTCCCCGGTGCTCAAACGGAATCGGAAGGAGCGGGATAGGCAACCGTTCAGAACGCGGAACCGATAGATTCGTCGTTCAACCTGCAGTACAGGCCACGGTTGACCGTTGACGAGGATGACATCGCCATATAGGCCTGAGTGGTCGTTGTCGTCGTAGCCGAGTTCCCCGTTTTCGGCGAACATTGCATCGCTGATGGTTAACGCCACATCGTATTTGCCCTGGGGCAGCAGCGTGCGTTCGATCTCGTCGTGCATGTGGTACTGCGCGACCAGGCCGGAGTAGACATTCGGCGCGGTGTTGTGAACGGCGTGGTCGTGATACCAGAGGGTCCGCGCAGGTTGATTATTAGGGTACTGGTAGTCCTTCACGAAGCCGGTGAAAGTAAGGTCATTTGCATAGCCATCGAACTGCGGCAGCGACGCAGATCCGTGCAAGTGTGTCGAAGAATATAAGGCGTGTCCCGCGCGCGGATGGGTCGCCGGCATCTGGTTTCGTACCCGCAGAACTGCTTTCGTTCCGCGCTCGACGCTGATCGTCGGGCCGGGAAAAATGCCGTTGTAGCCCAAAATCTGAGTCAGCATATTCCTATTGGGCAACATGGATGCAGTCGCGGCGACCTGCGTGACTGCGTAGTAGTTGATCGTTTCTCCGTCAGCCGGGTCCATTCCAACGGCATAAGGCTCCAGGAAAGGGGCCTGAGTCAAGCGTGTACGGTATGGCACCGGCATCTGCTCTTCCGGCAACGCACTGGCCGATTTCGCCGCGATTGATCGCGTCGGCAGTGATAGTGTTCCGGCCCCCAGCACACCCAGACCGCCGAACAGCAGCACTTGGCGTCTCGAAACTGACATGATCTTCTCCTTAATTACTTGCTGTACTTTCAGAATTGCTGGGCATGGTTATGGAAACCCTGCAATTCCGCCTCATGAATGTGGTGCTAGTGGTGCTGCTGCCGTCTGTCTACGCTGCCGCCATCGCGCGGCGCAGGAAGGAATTCAGAACGTTGCCGGCGTCGTGCAGAGCTTTCCCTGCGCTTGGTACCGCGCTGGGCTCCGTCCTGCAGAGCTGACTGTGCAGAATCAGCAGGGCGGACAGCACATCGGACAGCTCTCCCTCGCTGTCCGCCGTCGCCTGCAGGAGCCTTGCATGCGCCGCCTTCAGCGCCGGCCCCGGGGAGCAGCCCAGTTCACGGTGCATTGCCCGGCGGCAGCGCTCGTAGCTCTGCAGGCCCTCGGTGTGGCGGCCGGAAGCCTCCAGCGCGAGGATGAGCGAGGTCCACGCCCGTTCGTTGAGTGGATCCTGCGCCGTGATCTGGTTGGCCCAGGTGATGGCCAGGTCGTATGCGCCGACAGTCGTCGCGATGTCAGCGGCGAACAGCTTGGCCTCGGTGACCCTGGCAGCGTGCAAGTCGCGCTCTTCTTCAGCCCAGCCGGGAAGCAGCTCGTCACCGAGGAGCGGTGCGTCCGCGAACGCAAGCGCCTCCTGCATCAGCTTCAAGCCTTCAATCGGTTCACATTGATGGGCAAGGCGTACCGAGCGCTCGAACCGGGCGAGATCCACATCCACCAGCGTGCGGTCGATGACGTAACCACCGGTGGTGGTGCGCAGTACTCCGTTCTTGCCTGCGCCGGGCTGCACGTTGCGGCGCAGGACGCTGACGTAGCTTTCGAGAGTCGGGAGCGCTTCAGCCGGGGGGTTACCGTTCCACAGCAGGCTGATGAGCTTGTCCTTCGACACCGGGTTACCGAGATTGATGAGCAGGATTTCGAGGATCTGCCGGGGCTTCGGGCCACCAAGATCCTTCGCGCTGAGAGTCACCCCGTCGCGGACTATCTGCAAGCTCCCGATGACTTTCACGGACAGTACGTTTGCCGGGGTCTGGACGGGGACCGGGGCGCTGGATGCCGGGGTGGGGTAGGAATCTGACTTCAACATGATGGAGACCTCATACTTCTGAGCGGGTGTTGATGCCTCCAAGGTAGGGATTGCCACATGGTGTCGGCTTGAGTAGGAACTACCTGAATATTTCCCGGATCACGGGCAGATCACGCGGAAACGGTACTCACCTGGGAGGTGAGTACCGTTTCGGGTAGTGCGTAAGTAGTACTCGCTGAAGACCGAGTAGTTGGCTCTCGGCGTCCCTGCTTCAGGAAGTGTGGTGTTCCGTGCCGAGGGACAACCGCAACCCATCCGGCCCCTCAAGGACGAGGGCGAGTGCCCGGTTCGGGATTTCGAAAACCAGTGTCGCGTTGATCGTTCCGCCCTGGGCCGCGTTCTCACTTACGGGGGAGGACCAGAGAACTCCAGGGCTACCCGTGCCGAGACCGTCAAGCACGTAGCCCTCGGCCTCGAACTCAACTCCCTGAGCTTCGATGGCCGTCAGCTCAAGTAGGACCCGGACCCGGTGTGCACCCTCGGTGACCGGGCGCTCTAGCTCGGTCACCGAAACCGGCGGTGACCAACCGTCCGTTTCAAGGGGAATGATGCCGTTGATGCGTGCCAGGCCGCCATCGACGGCGCCGGCCGCTCCCAGCATCGTTGCCGGCTCTTCCTTGCCGGCTGTGAAAACAAAAAGCAGTCCTCCCGTGAGAGCTGCGATCAGCAGGAGAGGGACGAGCAAGCGCGTGCGACGGCGCGAAATGGTTTGCGCAGTAACGGCGGACGTGTCCGAAGAACCGGAGTCGGCGACGCGGTCTGTCAGCGCGGTTGACTGGGTGCGGGTGTCTGAAGATGCCATGGTCGCCATGGTGGGTGGTGCACCATACGAAAACCTTTGAGCAGGTGCCTGTCACAAGTTTCAAGGTTTTTTCAAGTTGCTCCCGGGATGCTCGGTGGGGACGGCCGCAGAACGTGGCAGTCTTCCACTGTTTATGAGGGGCAGGAAAAAGCATGAACGCTTACAGGCGTCCTCGGGCTCACCGGGGAGAGAACACGACATCCGCAGGGAGGCGGGTGGCGGCATTCACTGCGGCCGGTGCTGTTTGTTTGCCGCTGCTCGTCGCACCATCAGTCGCAACCGCTGTTACGACTCCAGGCGGTAACGGCCTCGGCGCGGTCGGACCAATTGATCATTCGAACGGATATCCTTTCTGGTACGAGGACAAGGGCCTGGATCTGCCCGGCACCGCTGACGACCAGGATCCGCTTCGGCTGGAGCTCTGCCTCGAGGCCGACATGTGCGGTGCGGAAATCCCCGACCCAACGACGGACATCAAGTTCCCGGAGAATTATCCGGACGAGGGGTTCTGGTGGGCAGCGGAAGCCGAGATTGAGGACGCTCCGGGTGACCGCGCGATGCTTGGCTATGCGCAAGAGGCCGCTTTCGGCGACGCCGGCGGCGTTGCTGTCGGCAAGCAGATTGCCTTCACCCGCCAGCGCGTACGTGTTGATGGGTTGGTTCCGAACGCTACCTACAGGGTCACCACTCCCTACGGTATAGAGGATTTCGTCACCGACGTCGAGGGTGAAATCAACGACACCCAGGACATTGGCTGCATGAGCCCACCCTGTGGTTTCGAGAACGCCATGAGCGGGCACATCGGTCCCTTCCTTCGATGGACAAATTGGGAGACAACTGCTCCTGAGGGATACATCGGCAATCCGGGGGTGCTTCACACCGTTGAGGGCGGAACCAGTGGCGAGAACGTCTTCCGTGTTGAAGGTCCCATCGATGATGAAATCACAGCTCCCACGGTGATGGAGACGAACATGTTCTCCGTGACCGGCAAGCTCGCCCAGCTGAAGACGACCATCGATAAGCCGGGTGACCTGTACGGCAATGAAACCAACGTGAAGATCCAGTCTTCGTTCCCTGCGGAATCAGACATCATCTACACGACGGACGGCTCCGAGCCGAGCGCGAACAACGGCATCAGGGTTGCCTCCGACGGGACAGCGACGTCGGCTGCGGCAGTGGTTATCCCCGGCCCGGCCATCGATCCGGCCACTGGCCTGCCCGTTGGAACTCCACGCAACACGGTGTTGAAGTACATCGCTATCGACTCAACGGGAACTTCCGCTGTTACCACGCAGAACTACACGGTGGATACATCCCTTCCCGTAGTCACAGCGACAAACCTGGGCGTCTCCGTCAGCCCAGGCGTCCTTAAGGGTCCGCAGCGGATCGAGCTGACCGCCGCCGTCGCATCCTCCCCGGACACAGCGTCGACTATCTACTACACGACCGACGGCACGCGTCCGCGCCTCGAAGGTGGGGCACCCGCAGGCACCACTCTGGAGTACACGGGACCGTTCATGTTGTCCCGCAGTAATTTGGTGAGCGCAATAGCCGTGACCGACGGCGACGTTCAGGGACCGCTCTCAACCACCAGCTACAACGTGCGTCATCTGGATGTGATCAGCGAGCCAGGTGAGGATCACCCGTTCCCGGTAACGGTTTCGGATTACGGTGCCCCGGCAACGGAAGAGAACGGAAACCGCGCTCTCGATCCAGTGGAACTCGCACTATGCCTGAACGACACGATGTGTGGCCTTGAGTCACCTTTTGATCAGGTTCCGGTCAAGTACCCAGACCGCTTCCCAGGGGAGGCCTTCTGGTGGTCAGCCGACGCCGAACTGCCAATCGCAAACGGCGGCCGGGCACGACTGGTGCTCGCACTCGAAGCGGCCTTCGCCAATGAAGTGCCACGCGAGGGAGACGAGGTCGCCTTCGGACGTACCCGTTACGACCTGCGAGGCATGACACCCGGAGTCACCTATCGCATCACCCAGCCGTACGGTGTGGATGTCCTGACCGCCGACACGGAAGGTGACCTGCGTTACACCAACGACGTCGGTTGCCTTGACGTGCACTGCTCCTTCGATTTGATGGCGCAAGCCGGTATCGGGCCGGTGCTCCGCCAGCTCGATGCTCCGGCAGGGTACCTGGGCGATGGCGCGCAGGCCGGCCCGGTGGTGGGAAGCCCATTCGACACAAACTACTTCGAAGTTGAGGCGATAACGGACGCAGCAGGCAACTCGATCGATCCGGTGTCGATCGGAAGGACAACCGACTTCACCGTCGTCGGACGCCTTTCCAGCACCACGCCACCCACCCTGCCAGGCACTGTGGCAACGGCAGAGACCCCTGTGGTCGACGTCGCTGCCGCCCCCCGCATCGGCGAAGCGGTTGTTCAGCTGGCCGCTGCGGATGATGGCGGATCACCGGTCACCGGCTTCGTGGTTCGCGCAATCGACCCTGCAGGCTCCCAGATCGGAGCCTTGCGCACCGCTGATGCTACGGCAACAAGCCTGACCGTCACGGGTCTCCGGGCGGACCTCGCCACCCGCTTCCAGGTGGCGGCGATCAATGCCAACGGCCAGGGCCCCTTCTCACTGCCATCGGCTGAACTGGCCGCACTGCCGGCACCGTTCCCGGACGTCCCGCAAGGCATCCAGTTCTTCACCGAGATGGCTTGGCTGGCGGACAGCGAAATCACCACAGGTTGGGATGACGGCACCTTCCGTCCCGTCACTCCGGTGAACAGGGACGCCATGGCGGCCTTCCTCTACCGGATGGCGGGCGAACCGACCTATCGTGCTCCCGCGGTGTCACCGTTCAAGGACGTCAAGCCCGGCATGGAGCACTACAAGGAAATGGCCTGGCTGGCTGAGCAGGGCATCTCCAAGGGCTGGGATGACGGAACCTTCCGTCCGACCACTCCGGTGAACAGGGATGCGATGGCGGCTTTCCTCTACCGGATGGTGGAAGCGCCTACCAACGGATCCGAGCCGGCCACCTTCCCGGATGTCACGAAGGACAACCAGTTCTTCAAAGAGATCAGCTGGCTCGCCTCCACCGGCATCACCACGGGGTACCCCGACGGTACGTTCAAGCCGGTGCAGTCCGTGAACAGGGATGCGATGGCTGCCTTCCTGTACCGGTTCGACGTGCTCTGATCTGACGCAGGGGCCCGAAAGACCCACAACCGAATAGACCTACCTGAGGAAAGACCCCGAAACCCCGGTATCGTGCCCCCGATGCCGGGGTTTCGGGCTGTTCCCGCGCACATGGGCCGGAGTAGCCCGCAACGAAGCGACAATGCCCGCGCGGTCAGGGTAACTTTCTAGGGTGAGTTCTGCGCAGAAATCCCCGTTCTATATCACCACGGCCATCACGTACCCCAACGGTGTTCCGCACATTGGGCATGCCTACGAGTATGTGGCCACGGACGCGATCGCGCGTTTCAAGCGCCTGGACGGCTACGACGTCATGTTCCTGACAGGCACCGACGAGCACGGCATGAAGATCGCCCAGACGGCCGAGAAAGAGGGGATCACCCCCAAGGAGCTCGTGGACCGCAATGCAGCGGTCTACCAGGCCGCCCACGCCGACCTCGCCATCAGCTATGACCGCTTCATCCGCACCACTGACGAGGACCACTACGCCGCCTCGCAGGACATCTGGCGCCGGATGGAAGCGGCCGGCGACATCTACCTCGATAAGTACGCCGGCTGGTACTCGGTGCGTGATGAGGCCTACTACACCGAGGAAGAAACAGAAGTCCGCGAGGACGGCGTCCGCTACTCGAAGGAGACCGACACCGAGGTCATCTGGACGGAGGAGGAGAGCTACTTCTTCCGTTTGTCCAACTACCAGGACCGGCTCCTCGCCCTTTACGCGGACCAGCCTGAGTTCGGCGCACCGCAGTCCCGCTTCAACGAGGTCATCAGCTTCGTGAAACGTGGTCTTGAAGACCTTTCGATCAGCCGCACCACGTTCGACTGGGGCGTGCCCGTGCCGGGCAACCCCGAACATGTGATGTACGTGTGGGTGGACGCGCTGACCAACTACCTCACGGGCGTCGGGTATCCGGACACCGAGTCGGAACCGTTCCGGAAGTACTGGCCCGCGGATGTACATGTGATCGGAAAAGACATCTCCCGCTTCCATGCAATTTATTGGCCTGCGTTTTTGATGTCAGCCGGGATCGAGCTGCCCAGGCGCATCATGATCCACGGCTTCCTGCACAACAAGGGCGTCAAAATGTCCAAGTCACTCGGCAACGTCATCGCGCCGAAGGACTGGATGGAGCAGTACGGCCGTGACCAGATCCGCTTCTTCCTGCTGCGTGAGGTGCCTTTCGGCGCTGACGGTTCCTACAGCCACGAGGCGATCGTCACCCGCATGAATTCGGATTTGGCGAACAATGTGGGGAATCTCGCCCAGCGCTCGCTGTCGATGGTGGCGAAGAATTGCGACTCACTGGTGCCCGCGCCGTCGTCGTTATCCGAGGCCGACCAGCGCATCCTGGCCGCCGCAAACAGCCTGCTGGAATCGTGCCGCGCAGCGTATGACAAGCAGGAGCTGTCCCGTGCGCTCGAGGCGATCTGGGCTGTGCTTGGCGACACCAACGCGTATTTCGCCGAGCAGCAGCCCTGGGTCCTCCGGAAGACGGACCTCGACCGCATGAACACGGTCCTCTACGTCACGCTGGAAATTCTGCGCATCGTGTCGATCCTGGTGCAGCCCGTGATGCCTGACGGCGCGGCGAAGCTGCTCACGGCGCTGGGACAGGGAACCGGGAACGACGACGCCGCCCGCCAGTTCAGTGCCCTCGCCACTCCGCTGGTTCCCGGGATCGCCCTGCCGGCACCGGCGCCGATCTTCCCGAAGTACGAGGAGCCCGCCGAAGCGTAGTTCATTTGTCAGGACACACCCCGTATGACCAAGCTATTCACGGCGTGTCCTGACAAATCAACGCGGGGTCAGGCGCGGAAACGGTCCGCCGCCGTGGCGATCATGATGGCCGCGATTTCCTGCTGCTGTCCGCGTGCCCGCTCGGCAAGCTGGCTGAGCCGCTCATGGCTATACCCGGGAAAGGACCAGCCGCCGTCGAGTAGGGCAAGCAGCGTCACCCAGAGTGCTTCCTTTCCGCGGACGAGGCTCTGTAACGCTTCGAGTTCCAGTTGCGCGCCGGGCCCCTTCTCCGTCTTGCGAGCGTTGAGCGGATTAACGCGGGCAACGACGGCGCTGAAGTGCGCAGCGGCCATTTTGACTGGGTTCGGGCGGTGGCCCTGTGCCTTGAGTGACGAGAGGAGCTCAGCCCGTTCGCCCGAAATCTCGTCCTGCAGGCGTGTCAGCGTGCGCCCGTACGGCGTACCCTTCCAGGTCTGCGCGGCCGCCTGGAACAGGCGCACTCCGCCCGTCGCCCCGAGGAGATGGTCCTCGAGGTAGCGAAACAGCCAATCCCGTTCTCCCCGGTTGGGTTTCTTCACCGGTCCTCCTGGTTGCTTCACGGCCCGCTGCTGCAGACCATGAAGCAATCCTTGCAGGTCAGCCGTCCACGGCCAATCCCTGCACGGGGGAGAGACGCGCCGCGCGGCGGGCCGGCATGACCGACGCTGCCAGCCCCGCAACGGTGGCGACGATGAGAACGGCCGCCAGCTGCAGCCACGGGAACGACGGCGTCACAGCCGCCACGGTGCCCAGCGCAGCCTGTGCGCCGAGCCAGCCGTAGAGCATGCCGAGCACGATCCCGATAAGCGCCGCTACGCCGGCGATCAGCACGGCTTCGATGGCAAGCATGCCTCGCAACTGGCCCTTCGTCAGCCCGAGCGCCCTCAGCAGCGCAGACTCGCGGGTGCGTTCGAGCACCGAGAGGGACAGGGTGTTGGCCACGCCGATCAGCGCGATCAGCACAGCGACAGCCAGCAGCGCCGTCACGACAAGCAGCAGGACGTCGATGATCTGGTTGAAGGTAGCCCGCTCCAGCGCCGCACCCGAAACAAGATATTCCGGCACTTCCAGGGCGTCCACCACGTCCGTGCGCAGCTGCATGATTTCCGCGGAAGCCAGGGAGTCATCGAGTTTCAGCCAGAGCACTCCGCCGGTTCCAGGATTTTCAGCCAGCCCGAGCCTTTCGGCAGTGGCGGGCGTTATTAGGGGAACTATGGTGCGGCTTTCGGATTCCTTCACGGCAAGAACCTGGGAAGTGAACGAACCGGTCACTTCCACCGCTGTTATCCCGGTGCCGTCGGGCATCGCCACCTCGCCGTCCTGTGGGTAGGCGGTTGCCGACCGAAGCACGGCTTCCGCATCGGCGGCTGAGAGACTGTAGACCGTCTGGTCCCCGGTCTCCTCCGTGGTCTGGGCAACGGGTGCGGGTTGCACCACCGCTTCAACGCCGTCCAGCGCCAGCAGCGTATCCACTGCATCGGAATCCCCCGCGCCTTCAAGCTGTACGGCCAGATCCACGGGATAGTTCTGGGCCAGCGCGTCGTCAAACGCTGTGCGCGAGGTCTGGGCTCCGGCCATCATCATGCTGACCAGGGTGACGCCGACCAGCAGCGCCGTTGCCGTCGCCGTCGTTCGTGCGGGGTTGCGCACTGCGTTCACCGCGGCGAGCTGGCCTGGTACACCGAGGGGGGACGCCAGCCTGCCGATACCCGTGACGAGTGCCGGCACAAAGAGGCCTGCGCAGAGCAGGAAGCCGAGGAAGGACAGTGCGCCGCCCGGCAGAGCCAGCAGCAGGTTGCCAAGAACAGCTCCGATCGCAAGCAACGCGCTTCCCGCCAGCACCGCCAGGACGCCCAGGACCAGCCGGATCCGACCGCGGCGGGTGGTGACGCCCGCGTAGTCGACGGGACGGAGAGCGGCAAGCGGTGCGACGGCGGTGGCTGCCCGCCCCGGAACCAGCGCGGCGGCAATAGTCATCAGTACTCCCACAACCATGCCGGTCAGCACAGCCGACGCCGGCACCGCCAGGGTAGCGAATTCGCTGCCGGGAATGGTGCGCGCAATCGACACCAGCACCCACATGACGCCCGCGGCGAGCAGCACCCCGAGCGCCGAGGATACGGTCCCGACGACCGCCGCTTCGAGCAGCACCGAGCGCCGGATCTGCCTGCGCCCGGCTCCGATGCAGCGCAGCAGGGCGAGTTCGCGAGTGCGCTGGGCGACGAGAACCGAGAAGGTGTTTGCGATCACCAGTGCCGTGACGATCACTGCGACGACGGCGAACGCAAGCAGGACTATCGTCAGCTGGTCCTGCCCGCCGGACAGAGCGGCGACATCATGGGTCGTCTGTTCTTCGGCGGTGAGTACGCTGACGTCCGTGCCGGAGTCTGCGAGGGCCTGTTGGACGGCGGCACCGACCTCTGCCGCCTCCACTCCGTCCGCAAGAAGAAGCTGCAGCTGCGCGGCCGACGAATCGGGCGCGAGTGCGGTGACCTGCGAGCCGACGGCGTGGAGCTGGATGGTTCCGGAGAGGAATGGATGCGCGGACGGTTCGCTGACACCGGTGATCACCAGCTCAATGCCGGACGCTGCGATGCTCTCGGCAAGTGTTCCTTCGCCGAGTGCTGCGCCACGTACCGTGTCACCGACCTCCAGGCCAAGCTGTTCCGCCGATGCAGCGTCGACGACTACCTCACCCTCGGAACCCGGTAGCTGGCCCTCCTGAAGGACCAGGCCTTCCAGAGCAGGCGGCGCGAGCGCCGAGATGCTCGCCATGTTGGCCGCTGCCCCGGGCTGGAGCACGAAGTACCCCTGCCGCTCGGCGTGTACGGTGGCTACCCCCGGTACCGAGTCAACCTCGGCGGGGGCTCCGGGCGGCAAAGGAGAACCGTCAGGGGACACCACCAGATCGGCCTTGGCGTACTGGCCGCCGATGCTGTTCTGCAGCGTGGCTTTGGTGGTTTCACCGACCATCAACGTCGCGGCGAGAAAACCGACACCGAGCATGACGGCAAGGCCGACGGCGATATAGCGGCGGGCGTGCCTGACAACCTGGGACAGTGCAACAGTCAGCATGGTCAGGCTCCCAGCTGCGAAAGGGCGGCAAGGATCGCGTCGGGTGTGCTTCGGTCGAGTTCTCCGACCAGACGGCCGTCCTGCATCAGGATCACCCGGTCGGCGTAGGATGCCGCGACAGGATCGTGCGTGACCATGATGATGGTCTGGCCCATTTCCTGGCTGCTGCGCCTCAGGAGAGCCAGCACCTCAGCGCCTGAACGCGAGTCGAGGTTGCCGGTCGGCTCATCGCCAAAAATGACGTCCGGCCGGGTCAACAGCGCGCGGGCCACAGCCACACGCTGCTGCTGTCCACCGGACAGTTCATGCGGCCGGTGGCTCAACCGGTCCGTGAGTCCGAGGATGGTGCAGATCTGCTGCAGCCATTCGTGGTCCACCTTGCCTCCCGCCAGCGCGACCGGAAGGGTGATGTTCTGCTCCGCCGTGAGGGTGGGAATCAGGTTGAAGGACTGGAAAACGAAACCCACACGATCGCGGCGTAACCGTGTCAGCTCAGTGTCGTTCAACCCGGTGATGTCCGTCCCGCCCAGGATGATCCGACCGGAATCGGCGGTATCCAGACCGGCAAGGCAGTGCATCAGCGTGGATTTCCCTGAGCCGGAGGGGCCCATGATGGCGGTGAAGCGACCGGCGGGAAAACCGACGGTGACATCGCGCAGCGCGTGGACGGTGGTGTTGTCGCGGCCGTAGGACTTGTTGAGGGATTCGGCAGCCACGGCTGCTGACAAAATGGACGACGGCGTCGTGGTGCCTGAAAGATGTGGTGACATGCTTCAACGCTAGAAGACAGGCGGTGCGCCGCGGATCGGACGGCGGGTGGTTCTTGGCTGCTTCCTTCTCCTACCGCGGTATGAGGCCAGTTGCCGGGAAGGATGAGGACCTTCAGGGCTGGACGACGCCGGCCTCGTAAGCAAGCACCACCGCCTGCACCCTGTCCCTCGCGCCGAGTTTGGCGAGGATGTGTCCGACGTGCGTTTTCACGGTCGCTTCAGAGAGGAACAGGTCGGCGGCGATCTCTGTGTTGGATCTGCCCTGCGCGATGAGGGAAAACACTTCGCGCTCGCGGGCTGTGAGGGTTCCCACGAGCGTTTTCGCGCGTTCATTCGCAATGGAGGGTGCCCGAAGCAGCGGCGCGACATGCTCCAGCAGCCTCCGGGTGGTGGACGGCGCGATCACTGCGTCGCCGCGATGGACCGTTCGCACCGCCTCCAGCAGTTCTTCCGGCGGCGCGTCCTTCAACAGGAAGCCGCTGGCGCCGGCCTGGATAGCCGCTAGCGCGTATTCGTCGAGATCGAAGGTCGTCAGCACGATAATGCGTGGACCGCTTCCCGGTGCGCCGGCGAGGATGCGGCGGGTCGCCTCGATGCCGTCCATGCCGGGCATGCGCACATCCATGAGCACGACGTCGGCCTCCGTGGCCGCAAGTACGGACACCGCCTCGGTGCCGGTGCCGGCCTGGCACACCACGTTGAGGTCCGGTTGTGAGTTGATCAGCATCGAGAACCCGCTGCGAACCAGCTGCTGGTCGTCGACCAGGGCCACCCGGATAGTTGCTGTGGTGGACGGAATGCTCATTCAGGCCTCTGTGTAGGGAATCAGCGCATGGACTTCGAAACCGCCGCCGGTGCGCGGTCCGGCATGCACAGTTCCATCGTAGAGTTTCAGCCGCTCGGCCATGCCGCGAATGCCCTGCCCCGCGCTGCTGTCGCTGCCGTCGAAGCTGCGGTCGGATGCGGCGCCGCGGCCGTCGTCGTCGATGGTCACTTCGAGGCCCTTTCCCGTCCAGGAGAGGGAAGCCGAGGCCGACGCCCGGGGGCCTGCGTGCTTCAGGACATTGGTCAGCGCCTCCTGCACCACCCGGTAGACCGTGAGTTCGGCGCCTGCGGGCAGTGGCCGTCGAGGTGTGCCCAGGTACGTCAGCGTGACGTCAATTCCGGCGCGCCGCACCGTTTCGACCAGGGCGGGCACATCTGAAAGTGCCGGCAGCGGGCGGGTGGGGGCGTCGTCATCGTTCCTTAGCACTCCGAGCAGCCGGCGCATCTCCCGCAGGGAACCCCTGCCCGTCTCAGCGATCGTGGCAAGGGTTGAGGTGGCGACGGCGGGGTCCGCGGCACTGGCGTATCGCGCGCCGTCGGCCTGGGCAATCATCACCGAGAGTGAATGGGCGACGATGTCGTGCATTTCACGGGCTATGTGGCTCCGCTCATCGGCGGCCGCGAGGTCGCGTTCCTGCTGGCGTTCGATCTCAAGCCGGCGGGCACGGTCCTGAAGCGCCCGGAGAGTGAGCCTACGGTTGCGTGCAAGGTCACCGAAGGCCCAGCACAGCAGCACCACGGCTACGGCGAAGAAGATGTACAGCGCATACAGGGGGAGAGCGGCAACCCCGGTCTGGTACTGGTTCAGGCCGAACTGTGCCACGCCGGCCACCATCCCGAAGCCGGCCACACCGACGCCGGCGATGCTCGCCCATCGTGGTGCATAGACCGCCAACGCGTACACCATGACGAGGACGCTGAGTTGCGCTGGAACCGGCGGCTGGTTGATCAGGAGCTGGCCGACGGACACCGCCGCCACTGCCGACGCGGCACCGACGGTGCGGCTGCGCCGCCATGCCAGGGGAATGACCAGCGCCGTCGACACGATGAACTCGACCAGTGAGCCAAGGAACACATACGGAAGGGCAAGAAAGACAAACGCCGCTCCCGCTACAGCGAGGTCGACTGTGCCGTGGTTCTCCCGTAGCCAGCGGGCTAACCGGTGGTGCGCATCCATAGCTTCCAACTCTAGGACGCCCGGTATGCTGCCGGCATCGGTCCACGGGTGGAGTCGCCGGTGATCATCGACGGTGATCATCGACGGTGGTCATAGACGTGGGGCTGCCTCAACCGTTGGAGTGTTCAGTTATGCGACCCATGGTGTGAATGAGAAGCCGCGGACAGCGACCTGCTCCGGCCGCACACGGTCCGGCTTTCCGCCTCCGCCGGTCACCCATAGATTGAAGTGGACAGCTTCCCGCGCGGGAACCGGGACCGTCGCCCCTTCTAGGACAGTGCGTTTGAGCAGCAGGCCGGAGTCCCCTTCGCCGACGAATGTCTCGTACGTCAGCCTGCCCGGTTGCCACAGCAGTGTGTGCGTGAGAACCGGATCGGGGGTGCAGTTGAAAGTCACGACGGTGCTGCCCTCTCCTGCCGGTTTGGTTGCGTCGAACCAGTACCCGTGGCCCTGCCTGACCGGCTGCGGTTTACCCGGGCCGGCGCCACCTCCCCAGGCGGAAGCCTCGCAGACGTCGATTTCGTTGTGACCTGGAAGGGCATCAGGGTCATAGGTGAACATGCCTCCCCACACCACCTCAGGTTGGAGCGACTGCAGGTTCCGCTCGACCACCACCCGGAATGTGCCATAGCCGAAGCCGCGACGCGTGGACTGGAACTCGGCTGCCACGGGTGCTTTTCCCGTCGGGTTGGTAAGAGCGAGGACTACGCGTCCGTCGGCGTCGGGCGCGCTTACGTTCGCTGGAGCGAAGCTGCCGTTGTAATGCGGACCTCCGCTCCACGAGCGCGCGGACCAGTTGTAGCCGTCCCAAGCGAAGTCGCCCTCCGGACCCGGATCTGTCATGTTCGTATTATGGGCGGCCGATGCTCCCGATTCGTCTAGATCAGCCGACGTCTCAACATGCGAAACAGAATTGTCCGTGATGCGGGATGGTTGCCTACGCTGATTCCATGACTTCAAACAGCATCAATGTGGCAGTAATCCCCGGGGACGGTATTGGACCGGAGGTCATCACCGAAGCGGTGAAGGTGCTTCGCGCAGCAACGGCCGCTGCCGACGTCGAACTTAATCTGACCGAGTACAAACTCGGCGCCGAGCACTGGCTGGCAACAGGGGAGACGCTTCCGGAGGAAACGCTCGAGCGTCTGCGTGGGCACGATGCCATCCTGTTCGGCGCTGTCGGCGCTGCTCCGGGTGATACCCGCATTCCCTCGGGCCTCATCGAACGCGAAATGCTGCTCAAACTGCGGTTCAGCCTTGACCACTACGTCAACCTCCGGCCGTCCAGGCTTTACGCTGGCGTGTCGAGCCCGCTTGCTAATCCAGGCGCGATCGACTTCGTGGTGGTCCGTGAGGGAACCGAAGGCCCGTATGTGGGCAACGGCGGTGCGCTGCGCACCGGCACGCCGCATGAGATCGCCACGGAGGTCTCGGTGAACACGGCGCACGGTGTGGAGCGGCTGGTGCGTGACGGTTTCCGGCGTGCAAGCGAGCGACCGCGAAAGCACCTCACCCTGGTGCACAAGCACAACGTCCTCGTTCATGCCGGTCATCTGTGGAAGCGTACCGTCGAGGCTGTGGCCGCTGAGTACCCGCAGGTCACCCATGACTACCTGCATGTGGATGCTGCCATGATCTTCCTGGTCACTGATCCATCGCGCTTCGACGTGATCGTGACCGACAACCTCTTCGGCGACATCATCACTGACCTCGCGGCTGCGGTGACTGGCGGGATCGGCCTTGCAGCCTCCGGCAATATCAATATGGACCGCACCGCGCCCTCAATGTTCGAGCCGGTGCACGGTTCCGCCCCGGACATCGCCGGGCAGCAGAAAGCAGACCCGACCGCGGCGATCCTTTCCGCGGCACTATTACTGCATCACCTCGGCTTCACCGAGCAGGCAGCGAAGATTGAGCAGGCGGCAGAGAACGACGTCGCCACGCGGTCCGGCGCGCAGCGACCCACCGCGGAAATTGGCGATGCGATTGCAGCCGCAGTGTCCTAAGCTGGTTAGGAACCATTAACTCAATCAGACCAACCAAACCGTGAGGGTGCACCCCGTCCGGGATCACCGTAAGGCATCACTGTGCCTCTCCGCATCGCACGCGGAGGGCTGGTAACCGTGGAGGAACCATGACAGCTACGCAGCTGGAATTCGCCCAGTACCCATCCGCGAGCCCCAGGTCGGAGGCTGAACGGGAGGCGATTCTCGCCAACCCCGGGTTCGGTAACCACTTTACGGACCACACCGTGGTCGTCGACTTCACGGCGGATACCGCCGGCGAGGGCGGCTGGGGCAACGCACGTCTCGAAGCCTACGGGCCCATTGCCATGGATCCGGCTGCTGCGGTGCTGCACTACGGCCAGGAGATTTTCGAGGGCATGAAGGCGTACCGTCACGCTGACGGTTCCATCTGGACCTTCCGCCCGGAAGCAAATGCTGCGCGGCTCAACCGATCCGCCGCCCGCCTTGCGCTTCCGCAGCTGCCGGAAGAAGTGTTCATGGAGTCTCTGAGCCAACTTGTTGCGGCTGACAGCCAGTGGGTGCCCACCCGTGACGGTGAGAGCCTCTACCTGCGGCCGTTCATGATTGCTACCGAAGCATTCCTTGGCGTTCGCCCTGCCCGGGAAGTGTCCTACCGGGTGATCGCCTCGCCGGCGGCCAACTACTTCGGCGGCGAACTGGCTCCGGTTTCTATCTGGGTGTCCCGCAACTATGCGCGCGCCGGACGCGGAGGGACGGGTGCGGCGAAGTGCGGAGGAAATTACGCGGCATCGCTGGCAGCACAGCTCGAGGCAGAGGCGCACGGTTGTAAGCAGGTGCTGTTCCTGGACCAGTTCAACAACAACGCTGTCGAGGAACTCGGCGGCATGAATGTTTTCTTTGTTTTCAAAGACGGCACCCTGGTCACTCCGGCGCTGAGCGGGACCATCCTTGAAGGTATAACCCGTTCATCCATCATCCAGCTCGCCAACGACCGCGGCCTTGTTGTGCAGGAGCGCACCATCACCCTGGACGAGTGGCGAGATGGCGTAGCCAGCGGCGACATCACTGAGGTGTTCGCCTGCGGCACCGCAGCAGTCATCACACCAATCGGTGAGCTGAAGGACGGCGATGACGTGATTAGTGCGCCCAACCCATCGGCGGGCGAGGTAACCATGTCCATTCGGGAGCAACTCCTGGGCATTCAGACCGGCAAGGCCGAGGATCCTCATGGTTGGATGACACGCCTCGTGTGAGCAGTGTCCGCGCTGCAGAAGCCCGGCTTCTCCCTTCGGGAGGCCGGGCTTTCCGCATGTCCTCAGTGCTGGCCGACCTGGGGGAGCGGGAGTGCGCTTCCGGACAGCAGCAGCGCTGTCACCTCCGGCTCAGGGAGCGGTTTGCTGAAAAAGAAGCCCTGGCCGCTGACATCGCCGAGGGATCGGAGGAATTCTGCCTGTTCCTGCGTTTCGATGCCCTCGAAGACGGCTCCGAGTCCGGCTGCCCGGATGAGTTGGAAGACGGCGGCAACGAATTCAGGCTGCCAGGAGCCGGTTGCCGGCTCACGAAGAATTGAACGATCCACCTTGACCATGTCGACGGGCAGCTTGCGCAGGTAGCTGATCGACGAGTAGCCCGTGCCGAAATCATCGATCTCAATGCAGACGCCGAGTTGCTTGAAGCTCAGCAACGAGTAGGTTTCGACCTCGCCGCCGCTGACCAGCGCTGACTCAGTGATCTCGATAACCAGGGAGCGCGGCGGCATTGACATGCGCTTGAGCAGTCCGCGGACAAAGTCGACCATGTCGAGTTGGCGGAGTTCGATCGCCGAGATATTGACTCGTATCTGAAAGTCTTCCGGAATCAGGCGCGCGGCCCGCCAAATCGCATACTGCTGAAGCGCGGTCGCCATGACCCAGCGGTCGAGATCGGAAATGGCCCCGATTTCCTCGGCGAGCGGAATGAACGATTCGGGGGAGATCATTCCCCTGGTGGGATGCGCCCAGCGCACCAGGACTTCCACTCCGTTGATCGACCCGTCGCGCAGATTCACAATCGGCTGATAGTGCACGCACAACTGATCGGTCCCAATGGCGTCGCGCAGTTCCGATGCCATCAGGGTGCGGAGCTGCCGGTCGTAGAGCATAACCGGCTCGAAGGCCTTGATGGCGCTGCGGCCCTCGTTCTTGGCCGCGTACATGGCGGTATCCGCCTCATGAAGCAGGGACTCGGCCGTGTGCTCTTCAGTAGCGACGCGGAGGCCGATGCTCGCGCGGGGATGCACGTCGAATTCCCCTACATCGATACTCTTGGACAGCACATCCAGGGCCCGATTGGCCACTCCAAGGGCAACCTCCATCGTTGCCTGAGTAACCAAAATGGCGAATTCGTCGCCGCCCAACCGTGCCACGGTGTCGGTGGTGCGGACTGCACCGCGCAAACGTTCTGCGACTTCACGCAAAACGTCGTCGCCAGCGTCGTGCCCGAAACGGTCGTTCACGTTCTTGAAGGAATCGAGGTCGAGCAGCAGCAGGGCAGGGGGAGGACTGCCATCGCGTTGAGCGGAGAGCGCTTTTTCAATCTTTTCGACCAGATCCACCCGGTTGGACAGGCCGGTCAGCGCGTCGGTCATCGCCATGCGCTTCATGTCCAGATGTGCCTGGTGCAGCATCGCCGTGCGGTTTTCCACCCGCTTCTCAAACTGCCGGTAGACCAGTTCAAGTTCTTCTGCCAGGAGGTTCACTCCGGTAATTACGGCGTCTACGTCGTCGCGCGCCGGCGAAGGCACTATTCTGCTGCCGAGGTCCCCTCGCGAGAGGCGCACAATACCGTCTACCAGCATGGCCAGGCGGGGATCACCGGCGTCAGCTGCCATGGATGCGCTCCAGCAACCACGCGACCGCTGTGTCCTCATCTCCGAAATAGGAGGTGGGGCACGCGGGAGGTTCTCCTCCGAGAAGGAAGTTTGCAAGCACCCTGTCCACGGCGCTGGCCCCAACCAGGGCGATCGCTGACGCGGAGCGCGAGCGGCTGAAGACGGCACGAGCCCCCCGGCTCAGGGACGCAATCCCGCTGATGACAATGAGCACCGGCTGAGGCACGCCGCCGCCCTCGGCGCGGACCTGCTCCGCGAATGACTCTGCAATCTCTGTTGTGATGTGTTCGCCCTCCGGCAAGACCAGACGGACAACGGAGACCGGCGCGGCTGTTGCCGGTACTTCAGTTGGCATCAGCCAGAGTGAATTCATGCCGAACATCGCTTTCCTTGCTGGGGGCGTCGTCCTTGTGATGTGATTTCCCGCCTGGAAAGCCCCCGGTTTGACCATGTCACTACCAACGCGTTGAGACGACGACGCGAACCTTGCAGCGTGAAATGTGACGGACGCTACACTACACGCTTCAAGATCCGGATGCCGTCGCTTAGGAGTCGGCCGTTCGGTGGACTTCGTCAATCAGCGTGGCCACCTGCGCTTCACGGTCCGGGGCTCCTGACTGCCTGAACAATTCCTGGCTCTTCTCCAGCTGGAACAATCCCTCGAGCGGGTCGCCGGATCGCGCGAGCGCCTGGCCCAGGAGCATATAGGCCTCCGCTGCGGTTTGGCTGGCTATAAGGGAGGACGCTTCACAGATGGGCCGGAGCCGCTCCACGGCAGCATCAAACTGTCCGGTAAGGAACAGCCAGTGCGCCCGTGTGAGGGACAGTTCAAGCTTGTCCCGCTCACTACCGCCGACGATCGACGCGGCCAGCTCGGCCCGCTCGATGCACTCGAGGGTCTCAGGCTCGACGACACCGGCAGCGAGGCGAAGCGCAGCGGAGGCACGGTTGAACCTGGCCCACAGGTCCAGATCGTTGGAGGGAGAGAGGTTGCTGGCGGCGCGCCGGTGGTATCCGGTTCCGACGGCGGCATCCCGCCGGAGGTAGGCCACGTTCCCGATAACCCAGTAGGCCTTTCCAGCAGTCTGCGAGTTTACGTCGGGTGTGATGAGTTCGGCCAGTCGAAGGCACTCCTCCCAGGCGTCGTCGATCTGGTCGCTCTCGGCGAGTGCTGCGATGAGCGCGTGTTGAGCGGTAATGCGCAGGTCTGGCGAGTCACCGGCCGACGCAGCCATGGCGACAGCTCGGCGCGCCTCTTCGGCGGCAAGCGCCAGATCACCTTGGCCTTGCAGCGTTCCGGCGAGGAAGGTGGACACTCTGGCTGATAAATCAGGGTAACGCTGGGTGAGAACGTCTTCCCGAAGTGCTTCAGCCAGGCGTTGAGCATCATGGAACGCGCCGGTCTTCTTCAAACACTCTGCTTCAAGGAAGGTCATGTTCCACCACGCGTTGTCATCAGCGTTGCTTCGCGCCATCGCTGCAGCCTCGGCTGCAGTTTTCAGTGCTAGATGATACTCACGCTGGTTCCACGCATCACGGGCACGCAATTCGAGAAAGACGTGTTCGCCGGGCTGCTGGGATTGATTCATGGCCTCATTCCAAAGCTTCGCTCAAATGGATCCCCGCTGATAATTCTGTCAGAACGACTCATCAAAATTCTCTTGAGCGTGAATCAAGTCCGCTCTTTCTTCAGAATGCAGGTGAAAACTGCGGAAAAGATGAGAAAAGAAACCCTTTATCCGTGCTACTTGATCCCTATACTGGGGATGCTGTGCAACGCAGAAGGCACTACGATCTTCTGCGTCCATCAAGTGACAAGGAAAAAAGTATGAAGAAAGTCTCCGCAACACTGTTGCTGACTGCGTTGCTTCTGGTTGGGGGCGGCACGGCTGCTCAGGCCGCCAAGGTCGGAAACTGGCCTGATGGCACCACTACGACGAAGGTCGGCAACTGGCCCGATGGCACTACTACGACGAAGGTCGGCAACTGGCCTGACAGCACCTACCAGGCGGTCTAACCACCGTTTGTGCTGATCCCGTCTATTCAGGATTGGCAGGAAGGCCGTGGAGGCCAGCAACAAAGCTGACTTCCACGGCCTTCTGCTTGCCTGCGGAAGCACCGTCAGCCGCTGATTTTGGCCACGATGTTCCGGACGTGCGCGGCCCGGTCAGGTGCGCCGGCGTCGACGAAACACTGCTCGCTCGTCTCGAAGTGTGCCAGCGCCTCAAGCTCTTCGCCCCGTGCTGACAGCGCCTGGGCAAGCAGCAGGTTCGCCTCTCCCTCCGTTTGCCGCGAGAGTGCTGAACCGTCCGCACAGATAGGCCTCAGTCGTTCGACTGCAGCATTGAGTTGGCCGGTCAGGAAAAGCCAGTGCGCCCGGGTAAGCGAAAGCTGCAGTTGATCCCGCTCCGTGCCGCCGACGATTGAGCTCGCGACCTCGGCCCGTTCGATGCACTCGAGCGTTTCCGCGTCGACAACACCGGCGGTAAGGCGGAGCGCAGCTGAGGCACGGTTGAAATGAGCCCAGAGTTCCAGGTCGTTGTTGGGGGAAAGATGCTCTCCCGCCAGATGATGAAAGCGGGCACCGTCGTTCACTTGATGACGCATGAAGGCAACGTTTCCGATAACCCAATATGCCTTGCCGGCCGTCTGCGTGTGAATGGCCGGTGTGATGTAGGTGGAGAGGTCGAGGCAGGTGCTCCAGGCTTCGTCCAGCCGATCGCTTTCGGCGAGCGCAGCGATCAGAGCGTGATGAGCTTCGATTTGCAATTCCGGCGCGTCCGGGTCGGCAGCGGCGCTTTTCACCGCCAGGTCTGCATTCTCGACAGCCTGCTCCAGTTGCCCCAGCCCCTGTTGGCATAACGCTGTGAGCGTATAGACGCGCGCCTTGAGTGCTTCGGATTTGAGCGTAAGCCCGTGTGTGCCAAGCGATCCCGCTGACTCGAGTGCTTCCTTCAGCAGACCCTCGTCCCGCAGGCACTCAGCCTGAAGGAAAGTCATTTTCCACCAGGCATTATGGTCTTCCACCTGCTCCGCCAGCTTGGCGGCGGTGGCTGCGAGTAGCCGCGCTGCCCGGTAGTCACGCTGATGCCATGCTTCACGGGCGCGCAGGACATGCATGACGAGATCGCTCGACTGTTGTGCTGCCACACTTACCCCTTTGATCCGAAGTCTGCGTCGAGCAGGCGGGGATTCCCGGCGCGCTCGACGCGACTGTCATTGAGTTTAGGCGGAAAAGGGCCGATTGAGACAGAGTTGACTGATGCCGGGAAGATACAGGCGAAAGGGGCGTAGTGCCTCAAGTCAATATGCCCGTGAAAGTTGATCGGTGCCTCAGGTAGGAATGCCCGCGAATGGGTTAGCCTG
>NZ_CANLXP010000028.1 GCF_947495145.1 uncultured Arthrobacter sp. | reverse complement strand
CAGCAAGGCCGCACGATCAGCCCTGCCCAAGAACCAGAACTCCGTCGCGTCCCGGAAACCAATCACAATCAACAGCCGATCGGTGGATCAAGGCTTAGCTGTATCGCCCCTAGCGGCAGGTACTTACTCCGGATGGCTAACTCGCTGCGTCGTGTATCCCGGCGTGGAGATGGCGTGGCTCGGGTTGGCGGCGGCACTGTGCGTCAAGCCCTTCGTGGTGCACTATGGTGACGGAGTGCTGCAAGCGTGCCTCGGATGAGAGGGACCGGCGCTTCGCAAGTGCGACACGAGGAGACCGATATGAGCACACGCCTTAATCCTTACCTTGGCTTCCGTGATACCGCCAGGGAGGCAATGACTTACTACCAGTCCGTCTTCGGTGGTGAAATCGCCCTCAGCACGTTCCGCGACTTTCACGCCAGTGAGGACGAGAGCGAGCTGGACAAAATCATGCACGGCATGCTTACCACCGATAGCGGAATGGTTTTGATGGCGGCTGACACGCCGAACAGCATGGATTACACGCCGGGCAACACGTACTCGATATCCCTGAGCGGTGAAAATGAGGGCGAGCTGCGTGGTTACTGGGACCGGCTCTCAGGCGACGGAACGGTAACTGTGCCGCTCGAAGTTGCACCGTGGGGCGATCATTTCGGTATGTGCACCGACAAGTTTGGTGTGGCGTGGCTGATCAACATCGCCGGTACTCCGCAGCAGTAGCAGGACGCCTGACATCCGTCGACCGAAAGTGTTCCTTGAACATCCAAGGCGGAAGGGGGGCGTACATGGGCGCGCCTCTTCCGGGTGTCTCTGGATCGGTTACTTGACATAATGTCGATTATCGGCACTTTATGGAGCACGTTCGGAAGGGGCAGTCGGGACGTTTCGCGGCGGAACGTGCTGATTGTCCTGTGCCTGACGGAAATCACCAGTTGGGGCATTCTGTTCTACGCGTTCCCGGTTCTCGCGGGCGAGATCAGCGTAACCACCGGTTGGTCTTTGCCGGTCGTCAACGGCGCGTTTTCGATCGGCCTGGTCTGCTCGGCGCTCACTGGACTGGTCGTCGGGCGGATTCTGGACCGCAACGGCCCACGGGCGGTTATGACAATCGGATCCCTTCTTGCCGCACCCGCGCTGTGCCTCGTCGCTCTGGCCGGCAGCCTGCCGCTGTTTTTCACCGGCTGGGTGCTTGCCGGCGTCGCCATGGGTATGGTGCTGTATCCGCCGGCGTTCGCCGCCGTGACACGCTGGTGGGGCCTCGGGCGCACGCGGGCGCTCACGATCCTCACCATTGTCGGCGGGTTGGCCAGCACCATTTTCGCTCCACTGACAGCCCTGATCACCGCCGGCGTCGGCTGGCGCATCACCTATCTGATCCTTGCCGGCGCGCTTTTCGTCGTCACTGTCCCCGCGCACTTCTTCGGACTCCGAAGGCACTGGGAGCCGCACAGGGAGGATGCGGACGGTGCGGTGTTCTCACCCAGCCCCCCGACTGACATCATCAGGAGCCTGCCCTTTCTGGCTCTCGTCGCAGCCGTCAGCCTCGCCGCGCTGGCGTCGTTTGCCGCCGTCATCAACCTGGTCCCGCTGCTGACCGAACGCGGGATCAACACCACCCTGGCAGCCACGGCGCTGGGAATCGGCGGCATCGGGCAGGTTCTCGGCCGGTTGGGCTACGGCCTGTTTGAACGGCTGCCGCTCCGGCTGAGGACTGCGCTCGTGCTGTTTGCAACAACGCTCACGACGGCGCTGCTTGGACTCACGGAAACCTTCGCCGCCGCGGTACTGATCGCGCTGGCGGCAGGTGTGGCCAGGGGAATCTTCACCCTGCTGCATGCGACCGCCGTGACGGATCGCTGGGGCTCCGCGCACTACGGCCGCCTGACCGCGCTCGTTGCTTCACCGATTACGCTGGCCACTGCGTTGGGTCCCTGGGCGGGTGCAGGACTGGCTGTCCTTCTCGGAAGCTACTCAAGGGCGTTCCTGGTGCTTGCGGGGATTAATGGCCTGGCTATTGCGCTGGCGTTCTACAGCGTGCCGCGGAAGGCACCCGACGCTGCACAGCGAATCTAGGATGGGATGATGGAAACCTACCCTCGGGCGGATATTCGGTCACTGGTGCGCGGAATTATTGATCAGGAGCGGCCGCCTATCGTCCAGCTCGGCGATCCGGTTCTGCGGAATCCCGCGGCGCCGTTTGACGGCCAGGTGGATGATGCCGAGCTCGCCGAACTTCTCGCGGTCATGAGAAAAGCGATGCACGATGCACCCGGCGTGGGTCTGGCTGCGCCGCAACTTGGCATTCCCCTGCGTCTGGCCGTCATCGAGGATGTTCTTCCCCAGCCCGACGAAATTGCCGGAGTTCGGGAACGGCCGCCGCTGCCCTATCTCGCCGTGATCAATCCGACGTACACACCGGTCGGCCGGGAAACGGCGTCATTCTTCGAGGGCTGCCTGTCCTTCAGCGGATGGCAGGCCGTAGTTGAGCGGCACCGCACGGTCCAACTGGAATACCAGACTCCTGACGGATTGCAGGCCACCCGACAATTCACTGGGTGGCCTGCCCGTATCGTCCAGCATGAGACCGATCACCTGGACGGCGTCGTCTACATCGACAAGGCGAAGACGCGCTCGCTCATGAGCAGTACGGCCTACAGTGAGCGCTGGGCGCAGCCCGGTATCGAACTGGCTCAGCGCTCGCTGAACTTCTAGACACCACGCTGCCCGAGGCGCCGGATCACGCCGGCTGGTTCTTCTTGCTCGGCAACTTGTCCGCCCACCATCGCAGAATGTGCTCGAAACGCTGACGCCGGTGCCAGGGGGTGCCGGAACGCGACAACTCGTGCGTCTCCCCCGGAAAAATCAGCATTTCAGCGTCGACTCCATGACGCTTCAGGGCGGTGTAGTAGCGCTGCGCCTGTTCCAGCGGACAGCGCAGATCCTCCTCCGAGTGAACGACGAAGGTGGGCGTACGTACCTTGTCGACATGCGCATACGGGCTTTGTGCCCGCACCCTCTCAGGATCCGATCCGGTGTAGGCCTCCGAGAAGAACCACCCGATGTCCGAAGAGCCGATGAACGATTCCGGATCAAGGAAACCCCGTTCAACGACGGCTCCCTGGAACCGGTGGTCGTTGGCAATCAGCCAGGCTGTCAGGTAACCGCCGTAGGAACCGCCCATGACGCCCAGCCTGTCGCCGTCGAGCTGGTCGTACTTCTGCACCGCACCCTCGAGGAATGCGAGAACGTCCTGCATGTCCACCGTCCCCATGGCTTCCCTGATCACGCGGCCGTGTTCCTGGCCGTAGCCAGCTGCGCCGCGCGGATTGCACATCAGAACCGCGTATCCGGCCTCTGCGTAGACTTGCGCTTCATCGAAGTAGCCCCAGCCGTACTGCGCGTAAGGGCCGCCGTGAATGTTGAGGAGCACCGGATGTGGGCCCTCCCCCTCGGGAACGAGCACCCAACCGTGAACCGGGTAGCCATCCGGCGCAGTAAACGTTTCTTCGCGGGGCTCAATCACCGTGGATTCGCTGCGCAGGTTCGCAGAAAAGTCGGTAAGCCTGGTCAGCGATCCGCCTTCGATCCGCGCGACGTCGCCCATGGTGGCCGGATCCGTATAGGCGGCGACGACCACGCCATTTACGCTTGCAGCGCCGGTCACTACATACCCGCCGTCCGCGATCGTCTGCATGTTTCCCCGGGAATCGACCAGGCGCAGGTCTCCGGCACCGCGGCTGCGGTTGAAGACCAACACGCTATCCTTCCCCGCCCGAACGATCTCGCCAACCTCCCCGAGGTCATGGGTCTCGGGGTCGGTGAGCACCTGTACCTGGGTGGGGTCGCTGACCGGCGCAACATACAGAGCCGTGTTACGAGCGACGAAGTCGACGCCGGTGGATGAGAGCGAACTGCCAAGATAGTAGAGCCACTGCCCGTCCTCGCTGTGGACCGGATTGCCGCAGCTGAGGAGGTCGTCGGTGAAATTGGTCAGGCGCTGCCGGTCGCTGCCGTCCAGGGCAATGGAATAGATGTCCGAGCGGAGGCTTGTTGCGGAATCGGGCTCGAGTGCGGCGCTGAAGAGGATGCGCGACCCGTCCGCGGCGAACATTGGGGCTGAATGGTCGGCATCCGAATCGGTGAGCTGCTTCAGGGCCGGGAACGCAGACGTTGCGTCCTCTTCCGTTGAGCGGGCAGCCCGTCCCACTGGCTTCACGAAGGGCTCCTCCCCCAGCGCCGGTACATCCAGGAGGAACAGGTGCGACCTTTTGTCCCCGATGTAACCGACACCGTTCATCTGGTACTTGAAGCCGCTGACGAGCCGCGGATCCTCCTGCCCGGCGGATACACCGTCCACAGTTCCGTAGCGGCCTTCCTCGGGCACTCGGGCCGTTAGCACCAGGCGTCGTGAGTCCGGAGACCATTCAAAGCCGGAAACGCCGAGCGGCTGATCCGTCAGCTGCTGCGGTTCTCCTCCCCTGCTCTCCGCCAGGAACACCTGGGGCTTGCCGCCCTGGTCCGCCCGCAGAAAGGCCAGGGCAGTTCCGTCCGGCGAGTATCGGGGTGCGGTGTCCCTGAAACCCCTGGTGAGGCGCCGGGGCGAACGGTTATCCAGCGGCACCTCCCACAATTGACCGACGTAAGCATCGGCGTCGTAGTCAGGCCGGGTCACAGAGACTACGCAGCGGTCGGCGTCCGGGTGGAGCGAGGGTGCGCTCACTGAATTCAGCAGATTGAGTGTGTTTGGTTTCACAACTACGAGACTATGCCCCGCAGGCACTGCCGCTCAAAGTCGAAGATCCACCTACGATGGTCGGGTGTCGTCTACTCCGGAACCGCTCCTGCTCTGTCCGGTCTGTGAGGATCCCCTGGACGTGGAACATGCTCGATGCGCAGTACTTCCCAAGAACGACGGCGGTGCACGCTTTCTTCGTTGTCGGCGCGGACACCGCTTCGATGCCGCCAGGCAGGGTTACTTCAACCTTTTGACTGGACGGGGAACTGCCTTCGCAGCGGATACGGCAGCAATGGTGCAGGCGCGCATCGACTTTCTTGGCAGCGGCCACTTTCGGCCGCTGGCGGATGCACTGTCCACAGCGGCAGCAGAATTTGCGGTCGAGCGGCCAGTTGTCCTGGATGTCGGAGCCGGAACCGGGTACTATCTCGCCGCAGTCCGGGAACGGGTGAACGCACGTGCAGCTGTTGCTTTGGACATTTCGAAATTCGCGTTGCGTCGGGCAGCCAGGTTACTGCCCGACGCCCTCTGCCTGGTATGGGATGTCTGGCGGCCGCTGCCCCTTGGGGAAGCCAGCGTAGACCTGGCGCTCAACGTCTTCGCGCCACGAAATGCCCCTGAGTTCGCACGCGTGTGCCGGGACGGCGCGACTCTGCTCGTTGTCACTCCCCTGCCCCGCCACCTGCAGGAGATAGCAGAAGGCGCCCGGCTCCTCGACATCCGTCCGGGGAAGGATAACGACGTCGCAGCCTCCATGGCAGACGGATTCGAGACGATCGAATCGCGAACGGTGGAATTTCAGATGGCGCTTTCCCCCGCGGATGTCGGGAATGTCGCTGCTATGGGACCAGCTGGTCACCACAGCGCTCCGTCTGAGGCCGGGTTCTCCACTCCTGCTTCGTCAGTTACAGCGGCCTTCACTCTGCAGGTCTTCCGCCGCCGCATCAGGGAAGTATCGAAGACATAAGGATATTCCGCCGGGGCTATATTTCGTTGTCAACGTTTGACATGATGGAAGCAGGCACAGGCAGATGATTGCAGTGTCTACCGGTGTCCTCAGGAGGGAAGGAAGCAATGGTTGACTGGCTGGTACAAAACACCTGGATACTCTGGCTGGTGCTTATGCTCGGTCTGGCCGCCGTTGAAACACTGACCCTCGACCTGTTCTTCCTCATGCTTGCAACAGGCGCCCTTGCCGGACTCATAGGCGCGCTTGCGGGAACCACCTTCTTCATCCAGGTCGTGATCTTCTGCGTAGTCTCGCTCCTGATGGTTCTGCTGGTTCGGCCGGTGGCGCTGAAGCACCTGAAACGCGGAACGGTCGAACAGTTGAGCAATATCGATCGGTTGATCGGCGAAGATGCCCTCACCCTCGAACCGGTGACCGGACAGAGCGGAACCGTCAAGCTTGGGGGCGATACCTGGACTGCACGGACCGCCGATGGTTCCTTGCTCCCCGCAGGGAGCCGGGTCACGGTCTCCCGCATCGACGGTGCCACCGCAGTCGTGGTCGGCACACAGCAGGCTGATAGCGGTCCGATCACCTCGTCTTGATACGACGCCCTGCACCATTCACAACACAAGGGGAACCATGTTCACAGATTCAGGCACAATCGGACTCACCATAGTTCTGATTGTTCTGGTCGTTTTCGTCCTGATCGTCCTGGTGAAGTCCGTGCGGATTATTCCGCAGGCGCGCGCCGGTGTAGTCGAACGGCTCGGGAAGTATCAGCGGACGCTTCAGCCCGGCCTCACAATCCTGATCCCCTTTGTCGACCGGCTGTTGCCGCTCCTCGACCTTCGCGAACAGGTCGTTTCCTTCCCCCCGCAACCCGTGATCACCGAGGACAACCTGGTGGTGTCCATCGATACGGTGGTCTACTTCCAGGTTACGGATGCCCGTGCTGCGACGTATGAAATCGCGAACTACATCCAGGCGGTCGAGCAGCTGACCACCACCACCCTGCGCAATGTTGTCGGTGGGCTGAATCTTGAGGAAGCACTGACCTCGCGTGACCAGATCAACGGCCAGCTGCGCGGTGTCCTCGATGACGCAACCGGTCGCTGGGGCATCCGGGTCTCACGCGTTGAACTCAAGGCGATCGACCCGCCGCACTCCATCCAGGACTCCATGGAGAAGCAGATGCGAGCGGAGCGCGATCGGCGAGCCGCTATCCTCACCGCAGAAGGCACCAAGCAGTCACAAATTCTTACCGCAGAAGGGCAGCGGCAAGCAGCCATCCTTGCTGCTGAAGGCGACGCGAAGGCCGCCATCCTGAGAGCTGACGGTGAGTCGCAAGCCATCCAGAAGGTCTTCGATGCCATTCACAAGGGCAACCCCACACAGAAGCTGCTCGCTTATCAATACCTGCAGACGCTGCCCAAGCTCGCTGAAGGCAACTCGAACAAACTGTGGATCATCCCCAGTGAAGTAGGAGAAGCACTCAAAGGTATCGGGAATGTGCTTGGCTCCCAAGACCGCGAGGACGCGGAAACGGGATTGCCCGTCGCCGCTGATGACGGCTCGCGCCCCTGACTTTTGCGGTCCCCGGCCGGAGCTTCTGGAAGAGTTGGGGTATCTCCGGAGCTTCGGTAGAGTGGGGTGTTTGCCGGTTTAGTACGCTGTCGGGAACAGACAGCGGACCGCCGGCGTTATATCTGTGAGACGCGGCAATAACACCGTGGTGCCGTGCGCCCGGTTGGGTGGCACCAGCGGCACCTGGGAGTCCAGGATGCCATACGTAGTTTAGGGAGAAAAGATGAGCGACCGTAGCCTGCGGGGCATGCGCCTTGGCGCCCAAAGCATGGAAACCGAGTCCGGCGTCGAGCCGGCACCCCGGCAACGTATTGAGTACCGTTGCGAGGACGGCGAACGTGTCTTCGTGACGTTTGCCGCAGAAGCGGAAATTCCTCCGGTTTGGGTTTCCAAGACCGGCAAGGAAGCACTGCTCGTCGACGGAGAGCGCCCTGACACATCAGGAGACAAGCCGGTTCGTACCCACTGGGACATGCTTCTGGAGCGCCGCTCAATGGAAGAGCTGGAGCAGATTCTTGAGGATCGCCTCAATATCCTTCGGGAGCGTCGCGGAGAGCGCCGCTCCGCCTGATTCTTTCTGCAGAAAGCCCGGGTGCTTCGTTGAAGCCCCGGGCTATTTCGCGCCATTCTTTGCTGGCGTCCCGCCAGGCCAACGCACCGCGATCCGGTTCACGTCACAGCCTGTCGCCGGAAGTGAACGGTTGACGCTTACCGGACGGTGAGCCGTCCCCGCAGGGCAAAGAACCGAGCGGCGAAACCCCAGCGGGTGACATTCGCGATGGCTTCGAAAACGATACCGCCGCTCATTTTGGAGTCGCCGTATTCACGCTCCACGAACGTGATCGGCACTTCGACAATGCGAAGGCCGTTCTTGGCTACACGGAATGTCATGTCGACTTGAAAGCCGTATCCGACAGAATCGACGGTGGCCAGGTCGATGCTCTCAAGGGTTTCGCGACGGAAAGCACGGTAGCCGGCTGTGATGTCACGCACGCCGAGCCCCAGCATCGTCCGTGAGTAGAGACTCCCGGCACGGGAAAGCAACTTGCGATGAAAGGGCCAGTTGACCACTGATCCACCGGGAACCCAGCGGGAGCCGATCACCAGATGGGCGCTCGAAATGGCATCCAGCATTGCGGGTAGCTGTTCGGGCTGGTGTGAGCCGTCCGCGTCCATCTCGACGAGGACGTCGTATCCCTGCTCCAGTGCCCAGCGGAAACCCGCTATGTAGGCTGCGCCAAGACCCTCTTTGCCCCGGCGGTGCAGGACGTGCACTGCGGTGTCTTGGGCCGCGATGGCGTCCGCGAGTTCTCCGGTGCCGTCAGGGCTGTTGTCGTCAACCACCAGCACGTCCGAGTGCGGAACTGCAGCGCGCAGGCGTTCAAGGGTCAAAGGGAGGGATTGGTGCTCGTTGTAGGTGGGAATGATGGTGACAACGCGCACTCATGAACCTTTCGACGGGGCAGGTGCGCATGGCACAGCAGCTTGAGAATCCGAATCGACTTCCCAGTATAGGCAGGAGTCAGGTCGTGAGGTTACGGGTAGGTTCGCACGCCTTCGGGCCAGCAGTGATCGATCGATCGGCGCTGTTTTCTACTGACGTGCAAACCTACCCGTTGTGAGTACCAAGCCTTCCACCGCGCGAAAGAGACTGACATTACGTCTGCCGTCCCTTTGGCGTCGCAGTGTGCGGTGGCTCGGTGGGGCTCATCCGGACTGCCGGATTCCTCCCCGTAGATCTAAAAGCTTACGTCCTGTGGAGGAGGTGTCAACAGGCCCCTGACCTGCTGTTTCATACGTTTGTGCAGGTCAGCCCACTGATGCCGTGGATTTGCATTGGCCCTGGGCCGGACGGTGCTCACCTGCCGGCCAGCTCGCCACGGCTGAAAAGCTGTTCTCCCTGATGCACGGTTTCAAGGCAACGTGGCTCCCGGCCGGTGTCGAGCGCCGGGAGCAGCGGTGTGCCTGCTCTCGGGTCGGTGCTCCAGGACTGGACCCTGCTGTCCGGAGTCTGCACCATCAGTTCGTCCACCTCCCATACGGCGTAGGATGCGGGCGCTCCTGGCACCAGTTGGCCCAGAAGGGGATTCTGGGCTCCCGCAGCGCGCCATCCCGCGCGGGTGTGGGCAATGAAAGCGGCCCGCGCCGAGATCCGCTCCTGCGGACTGGTGTGCGCTATGCAAGCCCGCACCGACTGCCAGGGTGACATCCGGGTGACAGGCGAATCGGAGCCCAGACACACAGGCACTCCCTGACTCAGCAGGCTGCCCACGCGGTTCATGGGAAGATAACGGTCCGTCCCCAAGCGCTGTTCGTAGAGCCCGCCCGGTGCTCCCCACAGCGCGTCAAATCCTGGCTGGGCGCTCACGACCGTCCCGAAATGGACCAGGCTCCGGATGGCCTCATCATCGGCCATTTCCACGTGCTCGAGCCGGTGCCGTGAAGCGCGCACTTTCTCGATCCCGTGAAGAGCGGCAGCCTTCTCCAGCCCTGCGATAACCGTGTCCAGTCCCTCGTCACCGATAACGTGGAAGCCGGCCTGCATACCCCCGGCAGTCGCCGCACCGAGGTGAACGGCGACGCCGTCAGCATCCATGAAAGTACTTCCGCACGAGTGCGGTGCATCGGCGTAGGGGACACGCATGCGCGCCGTGTGCGAGCCTATCGAGCCATCGACGTTCAGGTCCCCGCCGAGGCCCAGTACCCGGCCATCGAAGCCATCAAGGATGGAACGCATCTCCTCCTCGGAGGCCGCTGCCTGGCCCCAGTAGGCAAGAACTTCGGCGTGAGGCCCCTCGAGCGACAGCAGCGAGAGAAGATCTTCCCGGGGCGCGATGTGGGGAGCAGCCATTTCGACGACGGCGACAATCCCGTGCGCAGCGGCGTGGTTCAGCGCGGTTCGCTGCAGGACTTCCCGCTCACTGCTTTCCGGGCTCCGTACCGCCGTCCGCGCGGCCAGGTGCGCATCGCGCACCACGAATCCGTTGTCCCATCCCTCCCGGCTGGAGAGCGAGAGGCGCCTGGCCAGGGACGCGGACACGACGGCCGAGTGAACGTCTGCCCGGACGAGATAGACGTCGCGCCCCCCTGACGCATTGTCGAGTTCGGCAGCAGTCGGCGGACGGCGCTCCGACCAGCGGGATTCGTCCCAACCGTTACCCATGATCGTTCCGGGCACAGTTCCCGCCGCTTGTGCTACCAGGGTCAGCAGCTCATCAAGGCTGTTGACCCCGGTGAGGTCGAGGGAAGTCAGCGCGAGCCCTGTCTCGGTGGTGTGGAAGTGGGAGTCGACGAAGCCCGGGGCGATGAGGGCACCGTGCAGGTCCACTACGTCCATGCTGCTGTCGGCCAGAGAGGTTGCCGCGTGCTCAGACCCGACCCAGGCGACCGTATCCCCGGTGACGAGCATGGCAGTGGCGAACGGATCGGCTGCGCTGTAGACGGAGCCGTTACGGTACAGAATGGGCTTGGGAGGGGTGGAAGACGCAGGCACAGGGATGCAACTTTCGGGTTGGGAGCAGTTTTTCGCTATTCGGACACGGCGGAGTAGGCAACGACCCCGCGCCGGATGAGATCGATCGAGTTGATGCACAGGCGGCGGAATCCCGGTGGCAGGTCAGGAACCTTGGCCAGCTGGTCAATGAGGTCGATGATCTGCTTCGCCCAGCGCACAAAGTCACCCGCTGCAAGGTCAGTACCCTGCAGCGCGTTCTGGAGCCCTTTGCCCCGCGCCCATTTGTAGATAGGCCAGACGAGGCCGAAATCCGGTTCGCTGGTAACAGAGAGCCGGTGCTGCTCCTCCAGGTCGGTCAGGCGGGACCACTGCCGGATAACGACGTCGATGGAGGTTTCCAGCGAAACTGACGGCATCCGGGGACGCAGGCCGCGTTCCTCCCGTTTGGCCTGGTAGACCAGTGCCGACGCAAGCGCCGCGAGTTCGGCCGCGTCAAGGTCGTCAAATGCACCGTGCTCAAGCGACAACGCGATCAGCAGATCTTTCTCGCCATAGATCCGGCGAAGCTTCTGCCCGGCCGGTGTGATGGCCAGGCCCTGATCTGAGTGTTCCTGCAGGTAGCCGTATTGCAGAAGGACTTCGGAAACCCGGTCGAAAATCTTCGCGATGGTGTTTGTACGCCCGCGGATCTGCTGGGCAAGGCGGTCCGTCTCCCGCCGCAGTTTCCACCACCGTTCCGCCCAGCGGGCGTGGTTCTCGCGGTCGCTGCAGCCGTGGCAGGGATGTGCCCTGAGCCGGCGCCGCAACTCGGCGATCGCCTTTTCCTGGCGTTCAGTGCCGGTAGTTGGGAACTCTACCGGTGCCCTTGTGGTGGGAGGCCTTCTGTCGTTGAGCGAGTTCCGGAGGGACGCGGCGAGATCCCGTCGGTCCTTCGGCTTGCGCGCATCAAACTGTTTCGGAACCCGCACCCGCGACAGGACGGCCACCGGACCGTCCAGATCCTGGACCGAAAGCCGGCGTACGTGTTTTTCGAGCGTGAGGACGGTGGGCCGGGGATCGCGCGTCGCGTCAGCGGTCAGCACCACCGCGTATCCGGCGATCCGGCCGGCAGGTATGTCAACGACGTCGCCGGGGCGGAGTGCTTCCAGCGAAGCGGCGGCGGCGCTTCGCCGGTTCCGCGTACCCGCTTTCGATGCTGCTGACTCAAGATCGGACAGTTCACGCCGGATGGCAGAGTACTCCGAGAAGTCGCCGAGGTGGCACGTCATCGCCTCCGCATAACCCTTCAAGGATTCTTCACGCGCGCGCACCTGACGGGCAAGGCCGACGACCGAGCGGTCCGCCTGAAACTGGGCGAAGGAGGTCTCCAGGATTTCCCGTGTGCGGTACTGCCCGAATTGGGAGACGAGATTGATGCTCATGTTATAGGTGGGCCGGAAGCTGGAGTTCAGCGGGTAGGTCCGGCGCGAGGCAAGTCCTGCCACCGCTCCCGGATCCGTTCCCGGCTGCCAGAGGACGACGGCGTGGCCCTCCACGTCGATGCCCCGCCGGCCTGCCCGGCCGGTGAGCTGGGTATACTCCCCCGCGGTGATGTTCACGTGGGCTTCGCCGTTGAACTTGTCGAGTTTTTCCAGCACTACGGACCTGGCCGGCATGTTGACCCCGAGCGCAAGAGTTTCAGTGGCGAAGACTGCTTTGACCAGCCCTGCCTCGAAGAGTTTCTCGACCACCTCCTTGAAGGTCGGCAGCATCCCCGCGTGGTGCGCGGCGAACCCGCGGATCAATCCTTCACGCCATGACCAATAGCCCAGTATTTCCAGGTCCTCCTCAGGGATATCGAGGGTTGCCTCCTCGATGCGGTCACTGATGACGCCACGCTCATACTCGGTGGTCAGCCATAAGCCGGCGTCGAGGCATTGGGTGACTGCCGCCTCGCAGCCATTGCGCGAGAAAATGAAAGTGATGGCGGGAAGCAACCCGTCCCGGTCAAGCGCAGCAATCACCTGCGGGCGACTTGCTCTCCGCACGGCGGCCTGCGGCTGCTGGTAACGGGTCTGCCCGCCGCGACCGCGTTTTGGCCCTGCGCCCCAGCGTGCGCGTTGATTCATGCGCGTTTCAGTGGTGGCGAGGTCCAGCAGTTCAGGGTTCACGGCGAACTTCTCCTCGGCGCCGCTCGAGGACCCGCCGGCCGCCGCCTCGTCGAAAGCCACGTCACCGGCGAAGAGATCGAGCAACTGCTGCCCCACCATCACGTGCTGCCAGAGCGGCACCGGCCGGTGCTCCGACACCACGACGTCGGTATCGCCCCGTACGGTATGGAGCCAGGAGCCAAACTCCTCTGCGTTGGACACGGTGGCGCTGAGGGACACCACCTTGACTTCGGTAGGCAGGTGGATGATCACCTCTTCCCACACCGCTCCGCGGAACCTGTCAGCCAGGTAGTGCACCTCATCCATCACGACGTATCCAAGGCCGGCGAGCGTGTCGGAATCCGCATACAGCATGTTCCGTAGCACTTCGGTGGTCATGACGACGACGGGAGCCTCGGCGTTGATGCTCGTGTCGCCGGTCAGCAGGCCCACTCTGTCGGCTCCGTGCAAGGCAGCGAGTTCGGCGTACTTCTGGTTGCTGAGTGCCTTGATCGGCGTGGTGTAGAACGCCTTCAGCTGGTCTCTGAGCGCCATAAAGATGGCAAATTCCCCGACGACCGTCTTCCCTGCGCCGGTAGGCGCTGCGACAAGCACTCCCCTGCCGGCTTCGAGTGAGGTGCACGCGTCCCGCTGGAACACGTCCAGCTCGAAACCGAGGGTTTGCTCGAACTGGTGGAGCCGGGTTTTTGCATACTGGTTACGCGCCTGCGCTGCCTGATACCGCTCGGCTGGGGAGGTCATGGATCAAGCCTAGACTCTCCAAAGCTTCCGCTCCTGCACCGGGCAGGCGTCAGAGACCGTCGATTCTCGATGCGGTATCTGCGTTGGCCTCGACGTCGGCTTCCCGGGCAGCGTTTCGCTTCTCCCGGCGCTTGTCATTGATGAGACAGAGGGCGATCGCCACGAAGAACAAAAGGAGGAGAGGCACTGCGAGATAGAACATGCTCATGGCATCGCCGCCCGGTGCCGCCATCGCGGCAAACAGGCAGATGAGGAACACGGTGATGCGCCACGACTTCAGTACCTGCTTGCCCTTGACGACGCCGACGAGGTTGAGTCCGAAAAGAACCACAGGCAGCAGGAAAGCGATACCAAAGGCGAGCATCAGCCGCAGCAGGAACGTGATGTACACGGGTACCGAGATGAGGTTCGCGAACCCTTCCGGCGTGAAGTCCGTCAGGACCCGCACGGCGCTCGGCAGGATCAGCCAGGCCAGATAGAGGCCTCCGATGAACAGTGGGACGGCAACAGCAATGAAGCCGAGAGCAACGCGTCGTTCCTTATTGCGCAGTCCGGGTGTGATGAATGCCCAAAGCTGGTAGAGCCAGACCGGGCTGGCGATTACGAGACCGAGGAAGACCGAGATCTGGATCATCAGATCGAAAGGGGATCCGACGCCGTCGAAGTTCAGCGCCGCATTCCTGCCGTCGATCTCGTTGATATTGCGAACCGGTTCTGCCATAGCTTCAAGCACCGGGTTGTAGATGAAGAACCCTATGACGGTACCTACCACTAGAGCAATGGCAGATTTGAAGACACGGTTACGCGCCTCAATCAGATGTTCCTTGAGCGCCATCCGCCCCTCGGGGTTTGCTTTGCGCCCTTTCACCCGCGGCATAGTGCTCAGCTGGTCGAGGAAGTGCTACCCGGGCCCGAGGAACGGCCGGTGCCATGCTGGGAATTCTGGGTGCGTGGGGATTCGGTGTGCTGCGGCTGGTCCATCACACGCCCCTCGACCGGTGAGGACCCATCGTCGTCAGTGCTGCCGTTCTCTTCCTTCATCTGCCGGACTTCTGACTTGAAGATGCGAAGCGACTGGCCGACGCTGCGTGCCAGGCCCGGTAATTTGGGCGCACCAAACAGCAGGATCGCAATAACGATGATGATAAGGATGTGCCAACCCTGGATCTGCATGACGAATGTCCTCTCGTGAGTCTAGGTTCAAGTCTAAGTCATAGGTGGGGTAAGTCACGCAGCAGTTGGGGCTGCCCGCGAAGTGAGCGCACCCGAACCCTGCGTTCCAGCCGCCGCCACTTGCGCGCACGTGTTGCCAGGGCGTTCTCGGCGCGGACATCGGCGGGCTCTTTGAGGACGGCAAGGGATGCCTGCCTCAGATTCTCGCCCTCGGATCCGGCGAAGTTGGGCGCTATCAGCTCGGAGGCACGACCGGCTTCGTCCATGAGGGCAGTGAAACCGCGAAAGAGGCGCCACGCGAGGAAACCCAGGAAGAGAAGCGCCAGCGCAGCAAGGGCCACCCACAAAATAATCCACGTCCACCAGTCCATGGGCCAAGTCTAGTTGCCGCTGAACTCCGCATAGGCGGTCAAGCCTGCGTCAAGGAAGTGCAGCGCCCGATCCCTCTCGGCGTCGGGCGCCACCACACTACACTCGCCGCCGAGGCTTGCCACGAGACCCGGGAGCCACGCGGTGGTGCCGACTCTGATTTCCGCTGCGAGCTTCCCGTCATCGGTCGGAGCAGTACGCTCGGCGGCATAGGAACGGGCGATCCACTGAGCACTCGGGCTGAGAAGCAGCACGACGGCGTGGTCGGCGCTGGAGCGGTCGAAAATCACGGCGGGTGTGTGCGCATCGGTTGTAGCGGGCAGGTTGGTCAACTCGACCTGCTGCACGCGGTCCAGCCGGAAATTGCGTCGTCCGACGGCGCGGTGGCACCAAGCGTCCAGGTACCAAGCGTCTTCATGAAGGAATGCACTGATCGGCTCCACAAACCTCTCGGTGACCTCATCACGGGCAGGTACTACGTAGCGCAGATGCAACTGCCGGCGCTGCTCAATCCCGGCACGTATTGTGGCGAGGACCGGTGCCGCCTCTTCCTCCGTCAATCGGGTGGCGATTGAGTCATTTATCCGGGCAGCGTCACCTGCGCCGGCGCGGAGCTTGTCGCGTGCCGACCGCACCGCTGAATGATCAGCAATTCCCGGGAGATGAATCAGCGTGTCCAGCCCCACCAGGAGAGTGCATACCTCATCTAGGCCAAAGCGGATGGGATCACCCAAAGACTGCGGGTCACTGATATGGATCCGGTCGTCCTCGAGCTGGATGTCGATCAGGCCGTCCGGATAGAAACGCGGGCCACTGACGAAAAGCAACTCGACGTCCTTGGTCAGCTGGGTGGGAGAAACACCGAAGTCGCGGGCTGCGTCGGCCACCTTCACTCCGGGATGATTCAGGAAATAGGGCACGAGATCGAGCAACCGCAACAGCCGGTCTTCCGTCGTGCTCGCTGACCTCGCGGCAGGCTTGGCGGTCTGTCCTTCGAATGAAAACGACGGCGCCATCTGGCGTAATGCATGCGCCGCTCCCCCCAACCGGCGTCGTACTTCCGCTACCAGCGGTTCCGGAGATAGCGCGACAGCGTTGGCACCGAACGAGGCGATTTCACCTGCCGCTGCGGCCTCTTCGGCGTAACCGAACTCCAGCGTGTCCCAGCCTTCACCGCGCGGGGCGGCTCTTGCGCCGGGCCGCGCGCGGAGAATGTGGCAGGTTCCCGTTCTGATCGCGACGGTTGCACGTCGGCCCGGTTCAGTCGAACTCAGGGCCGCAAGGGAAGCGGACATGGAGAATTTCGGAGGCACCGCATATGCGCCGGCCTGAATGCTTGGAGGCGTCGTCATCCGGGTGAGGCGGAACCAGCGCTCCGCCTGACGGTCGGTGTCGAAGCCGACAAGGTACCAATGCCCGAACCGGCTGCCCATGCCCCACGGCTGCACCGTGCGCACCCGCTCCTCGCCGGTGCTGGCTGCACGGTAACCGAACCGGATCACCTGACGTCCCGTTGTGGCGTGCCAGAGCTCGTCCCAGAACGGTTCGTTGGTCCGGATACGCGCCTCGATGGGTGTTGCAGAAGCCGGTTCCGTGCCTACTGTCCTGCCCTGCAGCTTCCGAAGTGCGCGTGATGCCGCTGACCCCAGGGAGGCTTCCTGCCACATGCCTGCAGCGATGGTCAGGGCCGCCGATTCCGCAGCTGTGAAGCTCATTCCGCGGAGACGGTAGTCCTCGGCGTTGATCCGATAGCGGGTGGACGCGTTGTCATTTTCGAACAGGGGGTCTTCGGTGAAGGACTCAACCGGAATGCCTTGCTCGCGCAGGGTGGCCTTGTCCCGGTCGAAAAGTTTCTCCCGAGCGGCAAGAGTTGGTGCCTGCTCGTACTGTTCGACTTCACGGAAAAGCTCCTCCTTGGTCCAACCCTGCCGGTTGGACAGAAGCAGCATCACCAGGGTAAGCAGTCGCTCTGTACGTTTCGCTGACACGGTGGCAAGGATACCTTCTGAAGGAGCTGCAACGGAGCAGGGCGGGCAGCGTCACCCATCGGTGTTGCTGCCCGCCCTGCTATCCGTTCCTGTTAGCGGACGCCCATCAGATCGACGACGAAAATAAGCGACTCTCCCGGCGCGATGGCGGAGCCGGCACCCCGGTCTCCGTAAGCAAGGTGCGGCGGAATCTCGAGCCGACGCCGCCCGCCGACCTTCATGCCGGTAATGCCCTGATCCCAGCCCTGGATGACCTGACCAACACCGATCCGGAAATCCAGAGGTTCACCCCGGTTCCAGGACGAGTCGAATTCCTCGCCAGTGGAAAATGCCACGCCGACGTAGTGAGCGGAGACGGTATCCCCCGTCTGCGCCTCGCGGCCTGTACCTTCAATCAGATCCTTGATGACAAGATCCTCCGGCAGGTCAACTCCCGGGAAGTCAACCTCTGGTTTGGTGCGGTCATATTCGCGCTGTCCGAACGACATGGAACTCCTCTTACTCTGCGGGTACTTTTTCGACGATTTCGACGTAGAAGGCAAGCGGTCCTGACGGACCCTGCGCAGCCTGGTCGCCATAGGCCATCACTGACGGGATCACGAGCAGGACCTTTGCGCCTTCCTTGAGCCCGGAAAGGCCCTGGGTCCAGCCCTGGATGACTCCGCTCAACGGAAATTCCGAGGGTTCGCCGCGTTCGAAGCTCGAGTCGAACTGCTCGCCCTGCCAGGACCAGCCGGTGTAGTTCGCGGCAATGGTGTCTGCTTCAGTGATCTCCTCACCGGTCCCCTCCTCGATTACCTTGACGACGAGGTCCGACGGCGCTTCGTTGTCAGGGAACTCGATCGAGGGAACACCCTCCCCATCGAGTGTCACGGTGGGAAGCTGCCCCGCTTCCTCGAGCTCAGCTACTTCCTCGGAGGAAAGCTTCTTGGGCGGTTCGGGAGGCGTCTCGGCGCTGATGACCTTGAGCACCAGCAACTGGTTCGGAGTCGCGGTCTGCTGCCCTTCGGGCAGCTCAAGCGGTGCGGTGTAGGCAATCTGGGACCCCACCTTTGTGCCGACGAGCACCTCGAACAGTTCGGGATCCGCTTCTTTCAGCTGATCTGTGAGCTGCAGTGTCTGCGGCTGGCCGGACTCGTACGAGTCCTGCAGAACCGTGCCGTCATCGGCGTTAAGGAAGACCAGGTGGAATTGCAGGGTCTGGCCGGCCTCGATGACGTCGCCGTCGCCTTCGGTGACCGCCCGCACTGCGGTGTCAGTGATGTCCAGCGGTGCATCGAACTCAACCTCCGGGGCAGTGTCCTCCCCTGCGTCCGTCACCTCGACTGATTCGAGAATTTCAGCGGCGCCGGCGGTTTTGCCTTCCTGGTCGAAGTCCGCGGGTGTGCTGGCTCCGCCGCATGCCGTCAGGAACAGCATCGCGGGCAGCAAGAATGCTAATACTTTGCGCACGGTATTTCTTTCAAGTGGGATGAGGAACGCGGTTCCGCGATCCTGCCGGCGGTGGTCTCGGCACCGGACTTATCTACCCTAACGGCTTGGGCGGTGAAGTTTCTCCCTCCCGGGTGCAGGCTGACCCCCTCACAGCTGGTCGAAAAGAGCGCTAACCCGATCGTCCTCAGCAGCGAACGGATCCTTGCAGAGGATAGTTTGCTGCGCACGGTCATTGAGTTTGAGGTGCACCCAGTCGACGGTGAAATCACGATTGGCCTCTTTTGCTCTGCGCACAAACTCTCCCCGTAACCGGGCGCGGGTGGTTTGCGGCGGAATATCCACGGCGGCCTTGATGTCGACGTCGTCGACAACCCGCTCCGTCTCCCCGCGCGCTTGCAGCATGAAGAAGAGGCCGCGTGACCGGGAAATGTCGTGGTAAGTCAGGTCGAGCTGCGCAACCCGTGCGGAGTCAAGATCCAGATTGTTTCGTTCCATGTAGCGGTCAACAAGCTTCTTCTTGATTGCCCAGTCGATTTCACGGTCCACCAATGCATGGTTGCCGGTCTCGACGGCTTCGAGGGTGCGCTCCCATAGTTCAAGCACCCGGGGAAGGTGAGGGGTATGCGCGCCTTCAGCCTTGACGAAGGCGCGTGCGCGGTTGAGATACTCGCGCTGGATGTCCAGGGCCGACACGCGCCGGCCATTGGCAAGCTTCAGTGGTTGCTTCCCGGTGAGGTCATGGGAGATCTCGCGGATACTCCGGATGGGGTTCTCGAGCCGAAAGTCACGCATGATGACGCCGGCTTCAATCATGCGCAGAATCAGGTCGACCGATGCAATTTTCAGGAGCGTGGTCGTCTCCGACATATTCGAGTCACCCGCGATCACATGCAGGCGCCGGTAGTACTCGGCGTCGGCGTGCGGTTCGTCGCGGGTGTTGATTATGGGCCTTGAGCGGGTCGTCGCGGAGGACACACCTTCCCAGATGTGGTCTGCCCGCTGGGAAAAGGCATACAGCGAACCGGACTGGGTCTTCAGGACCTTCCCGGCTCCAACCAGGAGCTGACGGGTAACGAGGAACGGGATCAGGATGTCGGACAGCCGGGAAAACTCCAGCTTGCGCGGTATAAGGTAGTTTTCGTGGGAGCCGTAGGAGTTGCCAGCGGAATCAGTGTTGTTCTTGAAGAGATAGACCCGCCCGTCGTAACCCTCCTGCCCCAGCTTTCGCTGCGCTTCAGCGATCAAGTCTTCAAGGATCAGCTCGCCGGCCCGGTCATGGGCTATCAGCTGCGCGACGTCGTCGCATTCGGCAGTGGCATACTCCGGGTGGGAGCCGACGTCCAGGTACAGACGCGATCCATTGGTGAGAAAGACGTTCGACGACCGCCCCCAGCTGACCACCTTCCGGAAGAGGTAGCGGGCCACTTCCTCCGGAGAGAGCGGCCGCGAGTTGGGGCCGGAGTAGGCGATTCCGAACTCCGTCTCAATTCCGTAGATTCGGCGGTCCACTACAGCGACGCCCGATCGGCATCCAGCATGATGTCCACCTCTCGGGCCCCAACACGGCGGAACGCACGGACATTACCGCGAGCCGACAGCGGGTCCCGGTCCAGAACCGCGACTTCGAGGGTTTTGGAACCCAGATGCGCTTTGGGCTCAGAGGTTGTGCCGCCGTCGTACCGCAGCGAGTCCACTGCTGCACGGATGGCATCACCGAAGTCCTGTTCCGCGCTCCAACGGCCCTTCAACGCATTCACGACGGCGTCCGCCTGGCCTCCCATCACAATGAATCCGGTCTCATCCGCGATGGAGCCGTCGAAGGTCAATCGGTAGATGTGATCCTGGGCAATGGACGCACCGACTTCAGCCACGGCGAGTTCAACCTCGAACGGCTTGCTCTCGGCGGTGAACACGGCCCCGAGGCTTTGCGCGTACACGCTGGCCAGACCGCGCGCTGTGACATCCTCACGGTCGTAGGAGTAGCCCCTGACATCCGCATACCGGACCCCGGCCTGCCGCAGGCTTTCAAACTCGTTGTACTTTCCGACTGCAGCGAAGGCGATCCGGTCGTAGATCTCCCCTAGCTTGTGTAGCGAAGGGGAGGGATTCTCGGCCACCAGCGCAATACCTTCCCTGCAGGACAGGACGACGACGGACCGCCCGCGCGCAATGCCTTTCCGCGCGAAATCAGCGCGGTCCTTCATGAGCTGCTCGGGCGAGACGTAGAACTGCTGAGTCATAGTCAGGCCTCCCGTCCTGATACCGACCGTGAGGCGATGATCTCCCCGGCCGCGTCCGCGAGGCTCCGCTCAGGAATCCGCCGCGCACCTGCACCGTTGACGGTGTAGACAACGGGCCAAAGCTGGCGCACGACGTCGGGACCGCCCGTTGCCGAATCATCATCGGCTGCGTCATACAGGGCTTCCACGGCAACCTTCACCGCGTCGTCCTCACCGAGGTTGGGCTTCCACAGCTTTTTCAGTGCACCCCGGGCGAAAACCGAGCCGGACCCGACCGAGTGATGTTCCTGTTCCTCGTACCGGCCGCCGGTGACGTCATAGGAAAAGAGGCGCCCAATCCTGCTGGTGGTGTCGAACCCCGCGAAGAGGGGCACGACGGCGAGGCCCTGGAGGGCAAGCGGGAGGTTCGCCCTGATCATCGCCGCGAGCCGGTTCGCCTTGCCGTCCAGGCTCATTCTCGTGCCTTCGATTTTCTCGTAATGTTCCAGCTCGACCTGGAACAGTCGCGTGATATCAAGGGCTATTCCGGCGCTGCCCGCAATGCCGAGCACCGAGAACATATCTGCCGGAAACACCTTCTCGATGTGGCGGCTGGCAATGATGTTTCCCATCGTTGCCCGCCGGTCTCCGGCCATCAATACGCCGCCTGCATAGGTCAGGGACACAATTGTGGTGGCGTGCGGGGCAAGGTCCGCCCCGCTGACGGCGTGGTTTCCCGCATTGCGGGCAGAGGGCAGTGCAGCGGGATTCTGTGCGGCGATGTAGTCGGAGAAAGAGGTGGATGCGGCCCGGCCTATTGCTGCGGCCGCGTCTTCCGGCAGCATGCGTTACTGTCCGCCCTTCTGAACGAATCCCCGGACGAACTCTTCCGCGTTTGACTCCAGAACACCGTCGATCTCATCCAGAAGGTCATCGACCCCTTCGGTCTGGCTGTTGTCCTGCGACTGGCCGGGGGCCGGTGCAGGGGTGGGGTCGGGAGTGACCTCGTCCTGCTCCTCGGGGCGCGCTCCGGTGTTCCGCTGGTCTTGTATTGCCATGATGAGAGCCCTTCTCTTCAGCCTGTTGTCGGCTACTTCTATGGTGCCATGCTGGGTTCCGGACCGCCCTGCAGCCGGGAGACAAATTCCTCCGCCGTCCGCGAACCGGCGAACAGTTCCTCGGTCAGCGCCGCAGTGCCGCGTAGCGGCTCCCTCGTCTGGATCCGCTGGAGCCTCCGCTGTGAGGGCAGTTCGAAAATGATCGAGTCCCAGCTGGCGCCGACCACTTCTTTCGGGAAGGAGGAAATACAGCGTCCGCGAAAGTAGGCACGCGTGTCCCTCGGCGGATCAGCAACCGCCGCAACGACGTCGTCGTCGCTGACCAGCTGTTCCATCTCGCCCCGGGCTGCGAGCCGGTAATAGAGTCCCTTGGACGGCCTGATGTCTGCATACTGAAGGTCGATCAACGCCAGTCGGGGATCATTCCATTCAAGGGCATCGCGGTCGCGGTAGGCCTGAAGAACCTTCAGCTTGGCTACCCAGTCCACCTGCCGGGCGGCGGCCAGCTGGTCCCGGCCCAGCGTCACCAGGAGGGATTCCCAGCGGGCCAGGACATCTTCTGTCTGCGCGTCGCCACCGCCCTGGACGTCCACTGCCGATCGCGCCGCCTCCAGATACATTTCCTGAATCTCCAGTGCGGTGACCCTCCGCCCGTCCGTGAGGGTTACAAGGTGACGCAGGGAGGGGTCATGGCTGACGGCTTGCAGCTCCCGAACCGGCTCAGCGATCTCCGGCACAGGGATCAGCTCGTTCTCGATCAATGACAGGATCAATGACGTCGTGCCCAGCTTCAGGTAGTTGGATACCTCGCTCAGGTTCGCGTCACCGATGATGACGTGCAGCCGCCGGTACTTCTCCGCGACCGCGTGCGGCTCATCGCGGGTGTTGATGATTGGCCGGCGGACGGTGGTCTCAAGGCCGACTTCATTCTCGAAGAAGTCCGCGCGCTGGCTGAGCTGGAAGCCGGGCTGCTGGTTCAAGGCGCCGATCCCCACCCGTCCTGCACCGCAGATCACCTGCCGGGTCACAAAGAAGGGAATCAGTGCGGCGGCAATCCTGCCGAACGGAACGCTTCGGGGTACGAGGTAGTTCTCATGTGAGCCGTAGGAGACGCTTTTATTGTCCGTGTTGTTCTTGTAAAGAATGACGGGTGAAAAACCGGGGGTGGCTGCGATGCGCGCCATTGCGCGCTGCACCACGACGTCTCCGGCGCGGTCCCAACGCACCGCATCCAGCGGGCTGGTCACCTCGGGACTGGAGTACTCAGGGTGTGCATGGTCCACGTATAGCCGAGCCCCGTTGCCGAGGACGAGATTCATCAGCACCGCGGCGTCTTCTGCGGGCTCGTCACCTGCGCGGTCCACCAGGGCAACCTGCTCCGCTGTCAGGACGGGCGGTTCATCGGTGAGCTGGGAGGGCTCAGCAGCCGCGCGGCCAATCTGCCAGCCTCTCGCGTCGGACAGCGGGGCCTCGTCCGTATAGTCCCAGCGGGTGCCGGTAAGGTTCCCGAGACCTTCGCGCAGCGTGGCTGCGTAGGCGTTCACTACCTGCGTCGAAAGCACCGTCGCATTCGCATCTGAAATTCCGGGAGCTATGATGCCGTATTCGGTTTCCGTGCCCATCACCCGGTGTACGGTCAGGGGCGGGAGATCGGTTGGTCGTGCGGAAGCGAAGGAAGTTTCCGTCACAGATACTGCCCTGTGTTGGCCGCGGTTTCAATTGTTTTGCCCGGCTCCTGCCCCGCCTTGCCCTGGACGATGGTGCGAATGTACGTGATCCGCTCACCCTTCTTGCCCGAAATCCGGGCCCAGTCGTCCGGATTGGTGGTGTTGGGCATGTCCTCATGCTCGCGGAACTCGTCCACTACAGCCTGCAGCAGGTGGTCGATACGCAGGCCTTTCTGCCCATTCAGCAGTAGGTCCTTGATGGCGCTCTTCTTCGCCCGGTCCACCACATTCTGAATGACGGCGCCGGAGTTGAAATCCTTGAAGTAGAGCATCTCCGTGTCACCGTTGGCGTACGTGACTTCGAGGTATTCGTTGGACTTCTCCGTCGAATACATCTTCTCCACCGTGCGGCGGATCATCTCCTGGATGGTGGCCGCAACGTTACCGCCGTGCTCGGCCAGATCCTCGCGGTGCAGCGGCAGATTCCCGGTGACATACTTCGCGAAGATCTCCGCAGCGCCCTCTGCATCAGGACGGTGAATCTTGATTTTGACGTCCAGACGCCCCGGCCGGAGGATGGCCGGGTCGATCATGTCCTCGCGGTTGGACGCACCGATGACGATAACGTTCTCAAGCTTCTCAACACCGTCGATCTCGCTGAGCAGCTGCGGCACGATGGTGGTCTCGACATCTGAAGAAACTCCCGTCCCACGTGTTCGAAACAGCGAATCCATTTCGTCGAAGAACACGACCACGGGCGAGCCGTCCGACGCCTTCTCCCTGGCTCTGGCAAAGATCAGCCGGATATGGCGTTCGGTTTCACCAACATATTTGTCCAGCAGCTCCGGACCCTTGATGTTGAGGAAATAACTGCGGGTTTCCTCCGAGCCGGTGCGCTCGATCGCCCTCGCGGCCAGCGAGTTGGCCACGGCCTTGGCGATGAGGGTCTTACCGCACCCCGGCGGCCCGTAAAGCAGGATCCCCTTGGGCGCCTTCAGCCCATGTTCGCGGTACAGATCAGGATGGAGGAACGGCAGCTCGACAGCATCGCGGATCTGCTCGATCTGCGGCCCCAGCCCTCCGATGTCCTCGTAAGCAATGTCCGGAACCTCCTCGAGAACGAGGTTCTCGACCTCGCTGCGTGCGATCTTTTCCAGGGCATAACCGGTTCGGTTGTCGACCGACAGGGCGTCGCCGACCCGGATCTTCTGCCGTTGCAGCGGTCCGCTCAGACGGACCACGCGCTCTTCGTCAGCCCGGCCGATCACGAGTACCCTGTCGCTGCCCAGGAGTTCCTTGACGGTCACAAGTTCACCGGCACGCTCAAAGGAGAGCGCCGCAATGATCGTCAGGGATTCGTTGAGCAGGACCTCCTGCCCGGCTTGGAGTTCGTCTACGTTGATGAGCGGGCTGACGGCAACCCTGAGTTTCCTGCCCGATTGGAAGATATCCGCGCTGTCCTGCAGCGCAGCCTGCCCCCCATTTGGACCTGCGGAGGAAGTCCGCCCGTTCACTTCGATGACCGTCGCGAAACTGAAGGGCGCGGCACCTTCCTTCTCCAGGGCCGCTTTCAACCGCACGATCTCGGTGCGGGCAGCCTCCAGCGCGGTGACAAGCTTCGAGTTGTTCTGCGTGGCCGCTGCCAGTTGCCGGTCGATGTGCCGCAGCTTGTCGCGTAGTACGTTGATCTGACGCTGGGCAACCGCGACTTGCCCGTCGGCGGGAATCCGTGCGGAATCGGGCACGGGATGGGGCGTTCCGGAGTCGTTATTTGAGGTATCCAACGCGATCGCCACCTTCACCGTTGTCTGTTGCGTTACCTTTTGACCATAGCGCAGTGCTCATTGGATTAGGCCGAAAGTGATGACTTCGTCACCTTCGGCCGATTCCTGTCAGTTGCCGTGTTCGCCTGCCTCGGATTCGCGTCGCGCCTGTGCTTCCTCGGGAGAAAGAGCGCCGCGCTGGATCGTCGAGCTGGCATCACGAGCTACGCGCCGCAAACGCTTGTCAGACACAGCCCGCTCCCCTACCGCTTGCGGTGTCCACGCGTTGAGGTCCTCTTCACTGAAGCCGGTCTTGGACGGCCTGCGCTTCGTGCTGATACCGGTCACCCCGTGCGCGAGGCGGCGGGTGGTGAGCAGGAAGCCCGTATGGGCAACCATCCGGTGGTCGGGGCGGACAGCCAGGCCTTCGAGGTGCCACCCGCGCACCATCGACTCCCAGGCACCCGGCTCGGTGAAACGCCCGTCCGCACGGATCGCCTCGGCCGTGCGGGACAGTTGCGTCACCGTGGCCACATAGCTGATCCAGACCCCACCCGCTGCGAGCACGGTGGCGACGGCGTCAAGGCACTCCCAGGGTGCAAGCATGTCCAGCACCACGCGGTCTACGCTTCCTGCTTCCTCGGTTTCCAGTACCTGCTCCTGGAAGTCCCCCAGCGTGATCTGCCATGCGGGGTGTGGGCCTCCGAAGATCGTTTCGACGTTTCCCTTGGCGATGTCGGCGAACTCCTCCCTTCGCTCGAACGAGTGGAGGTAACCGTCGTCGCCGACTGCACGCAACAGGGAGATTGACAGTGCTCCGGAGCCGACACCGGCTTCCACCACGCGTGCACCGGGAAAGATATCGGCCATGGTGACGATCTGGCCGGCATCCTTCGGATACACGACGGCCGCTCCCCGCGGCATCGAAAGCACGAAATCGGAGAGCAGCGGGCGCAGGGCCTGGTATTGCGAGCCTGTGGTGTTGGTGACTATCGTTCCCTCGGACACTCCGATTACCTGGTCATGGTTGAGGAATCCCTTGTGGGTATGGAAGGCACCACCGGGAGTAAGGGTGATCGTGTTCATCCTGCCCTTTTCGTCGGTGAGCTGCACGCGCTCACCGGGCCGCAGGGGCCCACGCCGCGCTGCCGCTCCGTGCGGCTGCTGCGCAGGAGCGGGCGCCTGCGGCTGGTGCTCAGTATCGGTTTCGAACTGGCTGCCGTTCATAAGGTCCTCCGGTGGTTCTGCTGAGGCAGCCTGCGGGCGTCCTCGTGCCTAAGGGTCAGTTGCTGCCTGTTTGGGGACGGCCCGTGATAGCCGCGACGACTACGGACTGGTGCAGGACGCCGGTCACGGTGCCCTGCCTGTCGGTCACCGCATACTCGCTGCCGGCGAGCCGGGCGAGGTACTGCACCAGTTCCTGGCCTTCGGCGAATTCCGGAACATAGGCACCGGGCGCGAGGGCGCGGGCAACGGCGTTGGCGGGCGTTGCCTCGGCCTGCGAATCGGGAACGGCTGTCAGCGCCTCGCGGTCCACGATCGCCTCAGGAAGACCGTTCGGATCGGTCAAGACGATATCGACTCCCGGCCGGTCCGCGAGTAGCCGCTTGACCTGCTGCACCGACGTTCCAGCGAGCACGCCCACAGCGGGCCGCTTCAGTCGGCCGGCACTGACCTCCGGCAGCCGTAGCCGCATCTGCGCGTTGGCAATCGCGGAACTGGCTCCCAGCCAGAGAAAACCACCCATGACGACGGCGACAATGACCGTGACCGCGCTGGGTTGTGTGCCGATCAGGAACGGCACGACCACGACGGCTGCGACGAGGAGAACAGCGATGACCCGCCCGGTCCAGCCGGCGGCCACGGTGCCCTTCTCCTGGCTGCCGGTGGCTCTCCAGACAGCGGATTCGACGATGCGTCCGCCGTCCAGGGGCAGACCCGGCAGGACATTGAACGCTGCGACGAGGAAGTTCGCCCAGATGAGAATATTCGCGAGGAGGTTGGTTACCCCTGACGGATCTATCAGTAATAGTGCTCCCCAGCCGGTGAGGGCAAGGACAAAGTTGGCCGCCGGACCTGCAAGCGCAACGATCAGCGATCTGCCGGGGCTTGCGGCGAAATTCTCGAACTGGGTATGTCCGCCCCAGAGATTCAGGACGATGCGCGCCGTCGGCCATCCGAATTTGCGGGCGGAGAGCGCATGGGCGAGTTCGTGTATAAGGACAGAGGCCGCGAGTAGTACGGCATAGGCGAGGGCGATACCGTATGCGCCCAGGCCGAGGGCGGGGTACAGGTCAGCGACCTGTGGTCCAAAGACAATGACGACAAAAGCCGCGATGATGAACCAGGACCACGCCAGAACGACGGGGATGCCGAGGATACGCCCCAGCGGTATGCCGTCTTGCCGGGTGGTCACGGGCCCGCGGGACCTGTTCACGCAGTTACCCTGCCGTCTTCCGGGTGACCGGCGTGTGATTGGACCAGGTTCTCCAGATCCTGCACACTGCGATCGGCGAGGCTGGGCCACTGGTGGTCTGAGGAATCAGGAGGCAGGGCAACAAAGTGGGGGACTCCCAAGGTCACAACGCCCGACGCTCTCGCAGAGGTCACGCCGGGTAGGGAATCTTCTATAGCGACGACGCATTCCTTGCGCAGCGGGCGGGTTTTCGACAGCTCATCGAAAGCCGTCTCGTAAGCCTCCGGATGAGGCTTTCCCTTGGCTACGCGATCGCCTGTGACGAGTAGCTCGAAGGTTCCGTCCGGCAGATGGCGTGCCACTTCGAGAGCTAGCTGCTGCTCCGACATCGTGACCATCGCGCAGGGAATTCCCCGCTCACGAAGGGCGAGCAGGAGTTCGCGCGCACCGGGCCGCCACGGCACTGACTCCCGCACTCTCGCGGTCACCTGTTCCGTGAGGGTATCGATAATTTCGCGCACGCTGAGTTCCACTCCGGCTGCCTGCAGTACGCCGGCTGAGAACGTAAGCGCCTGGCCTACAAGACCCTCCGCCTGTTCTTCCGACCAGGAACCGCCGTGCGCGGCTACCAGCCGGTACTCTGCCTCGATCCAGTATGGCTCGGTATCCACGATGGTGCCGTCCATGTCCCACAACACCGCCTGAAGAGCGGGTTCCGGAGACGCGTCGGGTTCGGGATGATATCCATATTCCGAGGGCACAGCGGTATAGCTGAGAGGGGTGACCATGCCCCAAGTCTACGGGCCCTAAACCACTTAGACGGCGTCTCGTGCAGGCGCCCGTCGGGTCCGCTTAGCGCGAAGCGGGATTGGTGCGCCTGACACCGCAGCGGCGGAGGTTTAGGGTGAAACGGTGAGTACGTTCGAAGAAAACCAGACTCAGGGCGTTCCTGACGGCCTTCCCGGGATATTTTCGGCAGGGGACGCCGGGCGCAGGGTGACGGTCATGCTCGCGGCGTTCGAGGGATGGAACGACGCGGGCGAAGCTGCGAGCGATGCCCTTAAGGTTCTCGGCAAGCAGTGGGGCGGAGAGAGAATTTCGACTATTGATGCCGATGAGTTCTACGACTTCCAGTTCACCCGGCCTGTTATCAAGCGCAACAGTTCCGGCCACCGTCGCATTAAGTGGCCGACAACCCGAATCAGCAGGGCCTCGGTTCCGGGGAGCAATCTTGATGTGATCCTCGTCCACGGAGTTGAACCCTCCTATAAGTGGCGTGCGTACACCGCAGAGCTTGTGGGGATGGCGAAGGAACTGGAGGTGGATTGTCTTGTGCTTGTCGGAGCGCTGCTCGCGGACGTACCGCACACCCGTCCCATTCCGGTCACTGTTTCCTCCGACGACGACCTGATTCGTGAGTCGCTCAATGTTGAATCCTCCAGCTACGAGGGGCCGATCGGGATAGTGGGGGTACTGGCGGAGGTGGGCCAGCTCGCCGACATCCCGACGCTGTCCATGTGGGCAGCTGTTCCCCACTACGTCGGCCAATCGCCGTCGCCCAAGGCGCAGCTTGCCCTGCTGAACCGGCTTGAAGAGCTACTGCACGTTGGCCTGGATACGCATGCATTGTCAGAGGAAGCCGAAGCGTGGGAGCGCGGCGTGGATGAATTGTCCACGGAGGATCCGGAGGTTGCGGCGTACGTACGCCAGCTTGAGGAAGCGAAAGACACAGCCGATCTTCCCGAGGCGAGCGGCGAATCCATCGCCCGTGAGTTCGAGCGCTACCTCAAGAAACGTCGGAAAGACTAATCCTTCAGCCGGATACCCAGCAGGGCATCGAAGGCGTCGGCGGCGAGTTGAGCTCCGTCGTCGGTTCCCGTCCGGTGGGCCGTCTCGGTACACCAGCGGTCCACCGCGAGCAGGGCCGCCGGAGCGTCGAGGTCATCGGCGAGCGCCTCGCGCATTGATACCAGTAGATTCTCGACGGATTCCACCGTCGCCGTGGCGAGTGCAGCACGCCACGCATCCAGCCGGGAGTGCGCGGCCTCCAATCCCTGCGAGGTCCATGACCAGTCAGAGCGGTAGTGGTTGGCGAGGATAGCAAGGCGGATGGCCGCCGGGTCGGTGCCTGCTTCGCGCAGCGCCGACACAAGCACCAGATTTCCCCTCGACTTGCTCATTTTCTCGCCGTCGAGTCCCACCATGCCTGCATGCGCGTAGTGGCGGGCAAGCGGCACTCCCGAAATCGCCTGGGCATGTCCCGAGCTCATTTCGTGGTGCGGGAAGGTCAGGTCCGATCCCCCACCCTGAACCGCAAACGGTGCGGGAAGGTACTGAAGCGCGATAACCGAGCACTCGATGTGCCACCCGGGCCGTCCGGCGCCGAGAGAGGCTCCGTCCCACGAAGGCTCTCCCTGCCGGGCGACGCGCCATAGCAGTGGGTCCAGGGGATTGTGTTTTCCGGGACGGGCAGGATCTCCGCCGCGTTCAGCAAAGATGGGAGCCATCTCATCCTCACCCAGGTGCGAGATAAATCCGGGCTTCCACTGATCCGCACCCGAGGCCCTTGTAAGGTCTGACGCCCGGTCGACCGAGAAGTACACGTCTCCATCCGGATCGGCAGCAGATCCCGGCACGTGATAGGCGAGATTCCGCTTCAACAGATCCTCGATTACCGGAACGATTGCTGCGATTGATTCAACTGCTCCCACGTAGTGTGCGGGGGCCAGGACATTCAACGCTTCCATGTCGGTGCGGAAGAGATCCGTCTGCGACCGGGCGAGGTCCATCCAGTCGACGTTGGTGGCGCTGGCGCGCTCCAGAAGTGGGTCATCGATATCGGTTACGTTCTGGACGTAGTCCACTGTGGAACCCGCGTCCCGCCAGAGCCGGTTCAGCAGGTCGAACGCCACGTAGGTGGCCGCGTGGCCCATGTGGGTGGCGTCATACGGGGTGATACCGCAGACATACAGCCCCTGCCGTGGTTCAGCGGGCAATTCCATGACGCGTTCAGAAGCGCTGTCCCAAAGACGAAGTGGCGGAGGGCTGCCGGGCAGGCCCGGAACAGTCCGAGAATTCCAGGAAATCACTGTTCTACCTTACGGGGTTGGATGGGGGGCGTTTCGGCGGGACGGGCGCTGCTACGCGGAGATGACGCCGAAGCCGAGGAGCAGGAAGATCACCAGTCCGAGGGCGATGCGGTACCAGACAAAAACGCCATAGCTGCGGGTGGAGACAAACTTCAGGAACCAACCGATGATGAGGTAGCCGACCGCGAAGGCAATGACGGTTGCCAGCAGGGTTTCGACGGCGCCGTATGGGCCAGGCGTTCCCGCGCTCTTGTAGAGCTGATACAGTCCGCTGCCGAAGACTGCGGGGATGGCCAGCAGGAAGGAGTAGCGGGCGGCTGCCTCGCGGGTGTAACCCATGAGCAGGCCGGCGGTGATGGTTCCACCGGAGCGGGAGACGCCCGGAATGAGGGCCAGCGCCTGTGCCAGGCCGTACAGAATGCCATGCTTGTACGTCAGCCGGTCGAGGGTCAGGCGCTGGCGTCCAACGGCATCGGCGATCGCGAGAATGACGCCGAAAACCACCAACATGGTGGCCACCAGCCACATGCTGCGGAACGTGCTCTCGATTTGTTCCTGGAAGAGCAACCCGAGAATGACGATGGGCAAGCTGCCGATGATCACCAGCCATCCCATCCGTGCATCCGGATCGTCTCGCGGGACCTTGCGGGTGAGCGAACCGAACCACGCCCGGATAATCCGCAGGATGTCTTTCCAGAAATAGACAACCACTGCGGTTTCCGTACCAAGTTGGGTGATCGCGGTGAAGGCTGCCCCCGGGTCCTGGGCTCTCGGGAGAAGCTCCCCGACGATCCGCAGGTGTGCACTCGATGAGATTGGCAGGAATTCGGTAAGGCCCTGAACGAGGCCCAGGACGGCCGCTTCGATCCAATTCACAGATAAGACCCTACGTCACCAATACCTGCCGGACCTTTAGCGACTCCTTACGCCACAGCGCTCGCTGACGTTCGGCGCCGGTTCCCGGCCAGTACGATTAGGCATATGCAGTGGCGAAATGTGGGCGGTAGCGGACAGCTTGTATCGGTGCTCGGCCTGGGGACGATGACCTGGGGCATGGACGTCGATGAGGAAGCCGCACGTGAGCAGCTGCGCTTGTTCGTGGAGGCCGGAGGAACACTGGTCAGCACGGCCGCCCGGTTCTCTGACGGACAGGCAGAGGCCTTGCTCGGATCGCTGTTGGGCGACGTGGTCGCGCGCTCTGAGGTCGTTCTGGCGGTATCCGGCGGAATTCCGAGGCACTGGTCGGCGGGCTGCCTGGACGCCTCGCGGAAGGGATTGCTCGATTCGCTCGATGCTTCGCTCGCCCGCCTTGGAACGGACAGCGTCGATTTCTGGATGGCGCCGTCGACCGACAGCATTGTTCCCGTTGACGAGACGCTGGCGGCGCTGGAGTGCGCTTACCGTTCGGGGCGCGCCCGCTATGTCGGTGTGACCAACTACACAGGCTGGGAAGTCGCCCGGCTGTGCGCGACGGCCGGATTTCCGGTGTCCGTTCATGAGACAGAGTATTCCCTGCTGAGCCGCCGGATCGAAGATGAAGTGCTGCCGGCGTCGAAGGCGCTTGGGGTTGGCACGCTCGCGTGGGCACCGCTTGGACGCGGCGCACTGACCGGAAAATACCGCTCACAACTGCCGGCCGACTCACGTGCGGCATCTGATGAATGGGCGAAGTACCTGGAGCCGTACCTGTCCGGCCGCGCGGCGCGCATCACCGAGGCTGTCTCCACTGCAGCCCGGGGTCTTGAGCTAACACCCGCCGAAGTGGCGCTTCGCTGGCTGCTTCAGCGGCCGACGGTAGCTTCCGCCGTGCTGGGAGCGCGAACAGGCGCACAGCTGAAGGAACTGTTGGGGTGCTCGTTGGCACCGCTGCCCGCCCAGATATCCGAGGTACTGGATGAGGTATCGACCCCGCACTGACGCTGTAACCGGCTGGATCACGAGTACAGGGAAGGCCGGCGACTCAAAGGTCAGGAACCGCTGGCTGCTTCCTGCCCTTCTTCCGCTTCGTCCTCGTCATCTTCGTAAATGACCAGGGGAGTCACTTCTCCGTAGGCGTCATACAGCGATTCCTCGTAGGCTTCGAAGGAATCAGCGATCGAAAGGTAGGCCGCTTCAACCGCCGGATCATCGTCTCCCCTGCGTGATGCTGCAGCGGCGAGATGTTCTTCCAGTGCGGAAACCAGCGATTGCAATGCGACACGCGGATCGATGCTCATGGTCTAGACGTTATCGGTAAAGTGAAGCAAATTGGAGGGAAATGCGCGAACAATTTCTGAACTCAACCGCCATTCGGAAACGGGACTATGGCCGTCAGTACGAGTATCTCGTACTGACCGTCAGTGCCGGTGAACCACTCTCTTCTGCACGTCAGCTCCTCACCGAGCATGCCGAGTACGGCAAGTGGGAACTGGAGCGCAGCTGCATCTATATAGGAGGCAACCGGCGGTTCTGGCTCAGACGCAAGGTGCTTCGAGTGCAGCGAACAGTTTGATCAAAGCCTCATACCTGCGGATCCGGACCGAGCCAGGCTGTTGCAACTGTCCGGCGTGCTGACTCAAGGTTTGACGGGTGAAACGCACCGGCAGTCACGTCCCTCGAGAGACGGCTGATTTCGCTGTCGTTGGAGTATCCTCTTCCGCCGGACAGGAGGACAGCTGCGTCCACCAGTTTGCGGGCAGTCCCGGTGGCATGGGTTTTCGCTCCTACCAGCCTGGCAAACCACCGGTCCCCGTGGTCAACGCCGGAATCGAGGTCGGCGGCGAGCAGCCGGATGTGGGAATCCAGTGCGTCCCAGCCCAGCGCAGCATCCGCCACGGCTGAACGCACAGCCGGCCGGGATTCAGCGGGTATCCCGTCCATCCCCGGAGGCCGCTGATGCGCCGCGAGCACCGCAAGCTCGAGCGCACGGTCCGCGATCCCGGTGTAGACGGCGCTGATCAGCATCTCAAACGCAGCGAAAATGGCGAAGACAAGAGGGTCCCTGTTTGGACCCACGGGCAGATGCCGGAAAATTCTTTCCGCTGGAACAACGACGCCGTTCAACCGGGTTGTGTGCGACTGAGTTGCCCGCATGCCGACCGTGTTCCAGTCTTCCAGAATCTCCGTGCCGGCCGAGCCACGTGTGACGAAACCGTGAACCAGCTCTTCGCCCTCCTCATCCACGCTCTTGCCGAAAATCCCAAGACGCGTCCATACGGGCGACAGGCTGGTGAAGATCTTGGTGCCGGTAAAGGCGTAGCCTCCATCCGTTCGGCGCGCGGCGATTGTCCTCGAATCGAACAGCACTGCATCGTTGCCCGGCTCGGATAGCCCGAAAGCGAACACCTCACCGGCGGCAGCCTCGTCGAGGATAAACCCGAGCGAGTCGTCGCCGAGCCTCTCGACCAGCCTGGCCACCGCGGTCCAGACAAGGTGCATGTTCACGGCAAGGGCTGTGGCAGGGGCGGCCGTTGCCAACCTGCGCTGGCACGCAACAGCTTCTGCCATGCCAACAGCCGAGCCGTCGTCGTGCTCTGAACAAAAAAGACGCAAGTAGCCGCGCGAAGCCAGCTCGTCGAAGTCCTCCTGGCAGAACACGTTGCGGGCGTCGTAGTCGGCAGCGCGTGTGCGAAACCGTTCAAGGAGGTCGACAGGAAGAATCTCTTCGGGCAGGGAGCTCATCAGCTGTTTGTCAGCAACCGGTTGAGCACACGGGCACCGAATCGAAGGGAGTCCGTCGGCACGCGCTCATCCACCCCATGGAACATTCCGGTGAAGTCCAGATCGTCCGGCAAACGCAGCGGAGCAAAGCCGAAGCCGGTGATACCCAGACGGCTGAGGGACTTGTTGTCGGTGCCCCCGGAGAGTGTGTATGGAAGCACCTTGGCACCGGGATCTTCGGCCAGCAGGGAGTCCACCATCTGATCCACCAGATTGCCGGCGAACGGAACTTCCAGGGAAACATCCTTATGCGCGTAGCTCACGTCCACAGACTCTCCCGCAAGGGACTTGATGGTGGCGAAAACCTCCTCCTCCTGCCCGGGCAGAGTGCGAACATCGATAAGCGCCTCGGCACTGCCCGGAATGACGTTGTGCTTATAACCGCCCTTCACCACTGTCGGGTTGGAAGTGTTTTGCAGCGTTGCACCAACGAACCGGGCAACCGTGCCAAGTTCCTTCAGGAGGATGTCGGGATTGTCGGCGTCGAATTCAACTCCCGTGAGTTCGGTGACTCCTTCAAGGAACTGGCGCGTGGTGGGGGTCAGCTCGATTGGCCACCGATGCCCGCCGATGCGCGCCACAGCTCGGGCGAGTTGGGTGACCGCGTTATCGGTATTGATTTGCGAACCGTGGCCGGCACGCCCGTGCGCCACCAGACGGAGCCACGAAATACCTTTCTCCGCCGTCTGCAGGAGATAGGTGCGCTGGCCGCCGATTGTTGCCGAGAAGCCGCCGACCTCCGAGATAGCTTCGGTGGCGCCGTCGAACAACTCGGGCTTGTTGTCGACCAGCCACGAAGCGCCGTAGTTTCCACCGGCCTCCTCATCGGCGAAAAAGGCGAAGATGAGGTCGCGTTTCGGCTGTGTACCCTCGCGCTGCATGGACCGAAGGACGGAAAGGATCATGGCGTCCATGTCCTTCATGTCCACCGCTCCCCTGCCCCAGATCAATCCGTCGCGTTCCTCGGCGCTGAACGGATCGACGCTCCAGTCCTCCTTTTGTGCAGGAACGACATCGAGGTGGCCGTGAACCACCAGAGCAGGAAGGTTGGATTCGCTGCCGGACATGCGGGTGATCACCGATGCCCGTCCGGGAGCCGATTCGAACAGTTGCGCTTCCAGGCCGGCTTCTTCAATCAGGCCCGCCGTATATTCGGCGGCTTTGCGCTCCCCTGGCCCTTCGTTGTCTCCGAAGTTCGAGGTATCAATCTGGATGAGTTCGCGGCAGATCCGTACGACTTCATCTTCGGGGGCGACGCCCATGGCAGACCTCCATCGGGTAGTGGGTGGTGAGACCAGCCTACCGATGCGCCCATCGATCCTCAGCGATTCCTGTGATCTCCAGCACGTTAGCCCCCGGTTCAGCGCTTGTTGCCTCAGGCCACAGCTATTCTGGTGGGCGTCGACGCCAATCAGGCGCAACCAAACATCTTTCCTGGGGAGACCATGAAGACCATCAAGATTGCGGCCACCGCCGCCGTCGCCCTCGCTGTCCTCACCGGCTGCGGCGAGTCCACCGAGTCCGCTGCCACGCCGTCCAATGCGGCGCCCACTCCTGCAAGCTCGACCGCACCGGCACAGAACGTCGCTGAGCCGGCGGTCAACGATCTGATGAGCGAACCCACCGCCGAAGGCGCCAAGGCGTTCCTGCACCACGTCTTTCAGCTGAAGTCCTATGCTCAGCAGACCGGCGATGTAGAGCCGTTGCTCGCTTCGCTGGACGGCGCGGAGGCAGCGGTCGCCGATGCGGAAGCTATCAAAGCCAGGTACGACGACGGCGGCTGGATCCTGGGCGGCCAGCCCAAGGTGAAGCAGATCCTGATCACGACTGAAGCCGATGAGGTCGCAGAGGGCGTGGAGGTTAATGCGATGATTCCGGTCAACCCGGATGCCTACACCGCCTTCAACGAGGCAGGCGAGGCGGAAGAGACGCGCCCGTTCGACCCGGCCGGCTCCATCTACTCGGCCACCGTGGTGTACTCCGACGGTGCCTGGAAGGCGACTTACCTCGAGGAAACGCCGGACGCCGAGCTGCCTGCCGCCGAGTAGGAACTGTCCGCTGTATAAAAGCACCCGTTCCCCGAGTCAGCGAGGGAGCGGGTGCTTTTGTCTCAGGGGACGAGGTCCTCATAGGTCCTGGTCCTTCGCCCGGCTTTCCTTCCATTGAGGAAGCCCATGCAGGAGAGCACCATGCCTGCGATCAGCAGGGCGACAGCGGCGGCGATAAAGAGAATTGCGGTGCCAAGCCCACCGTCGCCGTCCTTGTACGCCACCTCGACGTACAGGCTGACACCCGGGATGAGTAGACACACGCCGATCAGGGCGGCAATGGATCCGACGAGCCGCTGCCGCTTTCCGGCTGCCTGGTTGTGCTTGCGCCACGAGTTCGAGATTGAAGAAAACATTCGCTGATCGAATTGCTTGTACCACTCTTCAGTCATTCGGAAACCCTCCCCCTCGACGTCCGCTACCACGATCCTGCCAGATAAGCACGGACAACGCCCGTTCGCTGCAGGCGTGTGGCTAACCGACGCGCGTACGATGCTCCCATGGGGGATTTACTGGATCGACAGCAGCGCCGTGTGATGCCGATCGTGCTCGTCGGCGTACTCGTCACGGCTGCCTATGCATGGGCTGGTGCGATGCAGATACTCGTCTGGAATCCGATGGCCGCTGTTCCCGGAATGACGCTTGATGAGATCAAGGCGGCCATGTTGGCGGCAAACGAACCATTAGCGGAAGCCCACGTCTATGTGTGGGCAGCGATAGGGTTCTCCCTGGCTCTCGCCGTTGGCATCTACGGCGTTTTGAAGGTCCCGGATCGCCCCTGGACCATTGCCCGCTGGTTTCTTGTCATCCTCGTACTCGGCACGCCCACCTACTTTTTCGCATCCTTCAATCCGGGAATGAGTATCGCTGACGCGTTTGCAACATCGGGCGGAGATCATGCCCCGTGGAGCAGGATCCTCTACGGCATCAGCCTGCTCGCCCTCATCACCCTGATGTTGACCGTTACAAGGCGCGACAACGCCCAGCCGAAGGGCTGAGCGTCTTCAGCCAGCCACCGTGTACTCGCCGCCAAGGTCTGCGGCGAGGCCGTCGATGTCCCAGGTGCTCGGCTCACCGGTTGCGACGTCGGTGACGTCAACCACCAGCCAGTTACGTCCGCGGACAAGCTGAATTTCGCCTTGGCCTGAGTCGGACCAGAGCTCAAAGCCCTGCTGGAGCGATTCCTCATCCGGGTAGAGGTCAACTTGAACGTGCTCCGCGCAGAGCCTTTGCTCGGTGGTGAGGGGAACGCCATCGCCCATGGGAACGATTGGGTCTCCCACGGGATTGTCCTCACACCTGAGCACTGCGTCAACGGCGTCAAATGCTTCTTCGATCGAGTCGAAGGCAGGCAGGCTTTCGGCTTCCTGATCCGGGGAGCAACCGGTCATCAGCGCCGCTGGCAGTAGAAGCATTATCGCCAGTGAAGATGGTGTAGCCCTCATCGCTTACCTCCGGATGGTGTGTTGAGATTCCACGCCGCTGGTTCGGCGGCCCGCTTCGTGAGCCTCAAGACGAGGAACTGTGCCAAAGGAAACAGCAGCGGAACTGTGAGCGTGGCGGGACCGAGACGCTCTGCGGAGAAGTCACTGGCGGCGAAAGCAACACCAATGGTTGATGCGAGCGCGAATACGCCGATGAAGTCCAACAACGGTGTCGGTCTTGTCGATTTCAACGCGAAGATGAAAGCAATGACGCCAATGATCGCTCCGAACGCCCACCAGTAAAGGAACAGACTGCCAAGCTCTGGGGTGCGAGCGAAGTCATCACGACCAAAATTTCGCCACACCAGATGGACCGCGACCGCGGTAAACACACCGATCGCAATGACTGTTCCTAGAAAACGTATCCAGCGGTTGGAGACAGCGGAGCTGTCTCTCCCGTCAAGCTGCGAGTTTTTCGTCATTGAAGCCCCCCATCTGAACGACGTGTCCTACCACCCTGCACGCGTCGACGCCGCTATGTCACCCCCAACAGCGTTGGAAGGTTGGCTCGTTGCACAATTGTGGCCTAGTCCCGCCACCAACGGTCGACGGATGCGACTTCTTGGTAGTTTTCCTGAAGGTCAGCGTCGATGGCGTCGACCAGGCATTCCTTCTGCTCGGTGGTCAGTCGCCGGTGCTGCTCCCGGGAGAAACTCAACGAACCAGGCGAACTATCTCGACCGGCGTTCCAACGATTTCGTGCGTACCCGATTCGCCGTCCGGAACGAAGCTGTTGCGTTCGTAGAAGGCTCGTGCGCGGGGATTGTCGGCAGCTATCCATAGATAGGCAGGCTCCGTGCCAATACCGGCTTCCATCAACCGTTGCCCTATTCCCGTTCCATGGTGGCTCGCGAGGACATACAGCCCCTCAAGTTCAGTTGGTCGCGGACCGTCATCGCGCCCATGGCCAACGGACATCCAGCCGACGATCTCACCGCCATACAGCGCCACCCAGACGGCTGTCCTGCCCTCCCGGATGATGTCGCCCCAGCGTTGCGCCCTCCGTTCGATGTTCAGGGCGGCCAAAGCTTCAGGTGGTGCTAGATGCGCGTACGCTTCCTGCCAAGCCTGAACATGCACCTTGGCTATTCCCAGAGCGTCTTCTGCTTCGGCACGACGGACTTCCCTCTCGTTCATCAGCCCAAGCTACCGGCCTAGGGCGTGTCTCCCAAGAGGTGCTGGCGGTGTGCAACAAGTTTTGAGTGAGTCGCGATGCAGGGTGAAGTGCACCGAGGCGATAGACGCTGCTGGCAGAAGTAGCGCGCAACCAATCGGCGGAATCGACGAGTGCGCGAGCCTAGCTGGGCGCCCTGTCCTGCAAGAGACTCCGCCCAGGTTCTCCAGCCGCGAAATGCATTGTGCCGCCTTCCGCCTCCAGCTCAAGTACTGTCCAGCCCCGGCGAAGCTCTACGGGTCGTTTTCCGTCGGGCTCAACGAGGCCCTTCACGTTCACGATTCGCAGATCGCGGGGCTCACCCATGGGCGTCTGGTTGGGGTCTCCCTGGAAGTTCTGCGGCTGGAAGAGAAGCAACCCGTCCCGATATCGGGCGACGCCGGGGTTCCACCTGTCGCGTAGCGACCCCGGATGTGCATCAGGGTAGCGGATGGCGCAGTTGTCAACGGCAACTTATAAATGACCATTGGCGGCATGTTGGTTTGCCCGCTGGCGGCAGGTGATTGACCGGTCGCGGCAAGTATTTTTGGACAGGGTCAGGCGCCCGGGGCGTGCTGGGTGGGCAGGCGCCTGACTGGGGGGTTGGGGCTAGCTCATGGGGCGGGTTCCTTTCCCATTTTGGGCTTGCATGAGCCGGACGGACTCGCCGCTGGTTTGGCAGAGGTGGGCGTGGTGGAGGAGCCGGTCCACGGTCGCGGTGGCGATGGTTTTGGGCATGAGCTCATCGAACCCTGAGGGGTGGATGTTTGAGCTGATCGCCAGGGAGCGTTTCTCGTAGGAGGCTTCCACGACCCGATAGAAGCCCTCGGCGGCGTCGGCGGAGACCGGCAGCAGGCCTATGTCGTCAATACAAATTAGATCCACGTTGGTGGCGCGGGTGATGGCTTTGTTGACGCTGTCATCGATGCGGTGCCGGCGCACGAGGGCGCCGAGGTCTTCCATGCTGAGCCAGGACACGGACATGCCCTGATCGATGGCCTGCTGGCCGAGTGCTTCCAGGAGCAGGGTCTTGCCGGTGCCGGAGGGCCCGCACGCGATCAGGTTTTCACGCCGCCGCACCCATTCCAGGGTGCGCAGGAACGAGGTCGTGGCCGCCGGGAGGGTGGAGAGCGCTTCGTCCCAGACGTCGAAGGTCTTCCCTGTGGGAAAGCCGGCGCGTTTGCGCCGGGTGGCCAGCATCGAGGCGTTCCTGCCCGTGGCTTCGGCTTCGAGCAAGACGCGGACGACTTCGGTGGGGTCCCAGCGTTGGGCTTTCGCGGTCGCCAGGACGTCGGCGACTACGGCGCGGGCGTGCGGCATCCGGGTCGTGCGCATCAGCGTGATCACGTTCTCTACCGCCGTGTCGGTCAGGGGCGCAGTCATGGTGTTAGTGCTCATCGATGACTCCTTCAAAGTCTTCATCACTGGTGGTGGCGGGGGTGGTGCCGAAGTTGGCCCAGCCGCTGGTGCCTTGGCTCAGCCATTGGCCCTGGTTGGTGACGGTGTGGGTGGTGCTGGTGTTCTGGCATGTCCCACCGCCGGTGTTGACGATGGAGAGCAGGTCCTCGTGGGTGAAGCGCTGGTGCACCGCGGCCGCTCCCAGGCCCTTGTCGACCTCGTCGTCGCCGAGGACCTTGGCGAGGGTGACGGCACGTTCCATTTTGTGTCTGATCTTTTGGGTTCCGGCGGCGGCAGCTTCCTTGAGCCAGAGCGCGGCACCGGCGCCGAGGGCCAGGAACTCTTCCTCGGCCTTGTTGGTCGGGCGGATCACCCGGTCCAGGGCGCCGGCAGGGGCCGGCGGGAAGTGGGCGTCAATGATCGCCGGGGTCCCCGGGCGAGTGAGCTTGTGCCGGGCGACCTCGACCGGGCCGGCGTCCCCGACGTGGACGATGATCACCTCCGTCTCGGTGCCGCGCACCCAGACCATCTGACCCATCAGGGTGTGCGGGACGGAGTAGCGCGACTGCTGAAAGGTGATCATGGGCATGTTCGGCGGGACCTGCCGGGTCTGGCCGAAACTCGCCGTCACCGGTGTCGCCGGAACCGGATGCAACCGGGGACGTTCAAGGACCCGGAGCATTGTCAAGCCCCGGGTTTGGTGGAGAGATTTTTAGTTGGAAATCGTAGTTAGTAGGCCGGCGTTGACGCCGGC
>NZ_CANLXP010000027.1 GCF_947495145.1 uncultured Arthrobacter sp. | reverse complement strand
TCCGAGAACCACAACTTCTAACCCTCAACAACCTCGAAAACCCACAGACCGGCTACACCACTCCACGGGACTTGACCTGCCGGACTGCCGCCAGCGTTGTAGACAACCTGAAGTCAACCTATAGAAGTCTGGAACGATGCATGACGGGTTTTGCTGAGGACTTGTGTTAGGAAGCCTCCCGAGGTTCATCGCGTGAAGCCACCACTGCACGGGTTGGTTGCTTTAGCTCGAGGGCCGTTTCACGTGAAACGACGTACGCCTCTTATCCAGGGCAAGAAGAAGGCCAGGTGGCCCACTGGGCTACCCGGCCTTGTGCACTCCTTGGTACTAAAGGAACTGACCGAACTCCTGCTCCAGTACCTGCTTCGGCTTGGCGCCGATCGAAGTTGCAGCAACTTCACCACCGCTGAATACGTAGACGGCGGGTATTGAGGTAATTCCGTACTTGGCAGCCGTGGCGGGATTGTCATCCACATTAAGCTTCACGACGTCGATCTTCTCCGAGTGCTCGGAGGCGATGTCATCAAGGATTGGCGACAGTTTGCGGCAAGGACCGCACCACTCTGCCCAGAAATCAACCATGACTGGTTTCGAAGCGTTGATTACGTCCGCTTCGAATGAGGCGTCAGTTACTTCCTTGGTATTACTCATGTTCTTTCACTCCTTCTCGAGGGTTAGACGGATGCCGTCTCAGATACTTCTTCAGACACGGGTGTCGGTACTTCTGCCGCAGTGTCTACACTGTCGCCAAGATCCGCGAGGTAGTGCTCAACGTCGATGGCCGCGACGCAGCCGGAGCCCGAGGCGGTGATGGCCTGGCGGTAGGTCGGATCGATGACGTCACCGGCGGCGAAGACGCCCGGCAGGGACGTCTTGGAGGTGCGCCCCAGTACAGCGATCGTTCCTTCGTCAGTCAGCGTGAGCTGATCCTTGACCAGGTCGATCCGCGGGTCATTACCAATGGCCACAAAGACGCCGGTGACTGCAAGTTCCCTGGTCGAATCATCGACAGTGCTCCCGAGAGTCAGGCCGGTGACCTTTTCGGTGCCGTGAATGGCTGTCACCTCAGCATTCCACTCGAATCGAATCTTCTCGTGTGCCAGTGCGCGGTCCTGCATAATCCGCGATGCACGAAGCGAATCACGTCGATGCACGACGGTCACTGAGCGGGCGAACTTGGTCAGGAAGAGGGCTTCCTCCATGGCGGAATCTCCTCCACCGATAACAGCTATGTCCTGATCCTTGAAGAAGAAGCCGTCACAGGTAGCGCACCAACTGACTCCGTGGCCGGACAGGCGCTTCTCATCTTCCAGACCGAGCTCACGGTAGGCCGATCCCGTGGAGATGATGACTGACCGGGCCCGGAACGTCTCTCCAGTCCCGATGGTGACCGTTTTTACATCACCTTCCAGATCGACTGAAGTGACGTCCTCAAAGAGAATCTCGGTCCCGAAACGCGCGGCTTGCTTCTCGAAGTTCTCCATCAGGTCAGGACCCATGACACCGTCGGGGAAACCCGGATAGTTCTCGACGTCAGTGGTGTTCATCAACTCTCCGCCAGCGGTGACTGAGCTCGCAATCAACAGCGGTGAAAGATTGGCCCGGGCGGTGTACACCGCGGCGGTGTATCCAGCCGGACCGGATCCGACGATGATGACGTCGCGGATATCGCCAGGCGCGCTACCAGCGACCTTAGTGTCAGTGCTCACGGGTTGAGGAACCTTTCTATCGGTGAGGGCGATCGAACTTCTGAGTCCGGTCGCGATCATTTGCAACAACGACAGGCCTACCGCTGTTATTCCGTGCGGTGGAGGATCCGCGCCCGGATTCTAGGAGACGTTGATCTCGGCGATGCGCATGCCCCAGGGGTACTGCGCCTGGACGTTGGAAAGCCGCGGCAGTTGGGTGAAGTTGACGATCACGTACTGCGCTGTCGGAGGAGCACCATCGGTCTGCGGCACGTTGAACGTCACGGACGGTCCGGTGAAACCCGACTGTGCGACCTGGGTGGCACCCTCCAGTGTCGGCTCGTCGTTCAGCAAGACGGTGAAGCTGCCACCCGAGCTATTCAACTGTTCGATTTGGATCTCGGAGATGCTTGAGGGCTCCTCCAGCTCAACCACCAGCGCGAGGTTTTGAGCCAGTCCACCGAAAGTCTCATTGGCGTACACGAGACTGCCCCAGAAGCTTGCGGGATTGTCATCGATGATGGCACCGAGGTCCCCGTCCGTCTGGGAGTTCAGCTCAGGATTGTCGGGCACCAGGCGCGTGACACCCGCAGCGACCGGAGGTACAAGTTCCGGTGTTGGCGTAGCAGATCCGGAATCCGACGGCGAGGCACCCTGACTCTCCGTGGCTTCAACACTGCTTTCGGTTGTCGGGTTCTCGTTTGCTACCGGCGGATCGAAAATGGGCCGCAGCTGGGTGACAGCAAGTATCACGGCACCGACGATCACCAGAGCAAGGACAATGCCTACAAGCAGCCGTGTGAAGCGAGGATTGTTCTCGCGGTCTTCATCGTCGTCGTAGTCCTCGTAGGGACCGTCGTCGTCGTGCTGTGTACCGGCAGCCGTAGCTCCTCCGGCCGCAGCGGCGGCAGGAAAACGCGACGCCGGCCGCTGGGAGGAGATGTCGTCCGCCTGGTCGTAATCGTCCTCCGACCAGACCGACACCTTCGGTCGCTCGTTCCGCTCGTCGGCGGAGGTGGCACGGGGAGGGGCGCTTGGCGGCGGTGGAACACTGGCGTTGCCGCCCGCTGGGCGCGAGGAGGAAATGTCCTGTGGTGCGGTGCCCGGGTCAGCCTGCCCGGACGCGGCCGCGGCGCCCGCGGCAGCCCCACCGGCAGCACCGGCAGCGGCACCTCGCCCGAAGCGCGGCATCCTGGCTTTGGGGAGGCGTGAGAGGCGCCGTTCCTGCTCATGGTGATCCCAGTCGTCGTCCTCATAGGTCTCAGGCTCCGTGGAACGGGCAACACCGAAGATCTCGGAACCGAGCGTGTCCGTGAAGAACGGTTCAATGTAGGGGGCGTCCTGCTGGATAACGAGATCCAGGAGGTCGGCAGCCGGTGCGCGGTTGGTGACCAGGTAGGTGCCCGCGTCGGTGATCCCGAGATCAAGGACCTGAATGTTGCCTGCCCGCTCACCCGTAGCAACCTCGCGCGCGCTCGTGGCAACCTGGCCGGCGTTGGAAGGCGAAGCCACCAGAATGCTGACAGGCCGATTCAGCACCTGATCGACACCGTCAAGCACCAGGTCCTTCTCAGCAGAGGCCAGTACGTAAGCGGTGACCTTGTACCGGCCGCCCAGCACTGAGCCGACGTCTACTGCTTCTGGCACGTGTTCCTCCCGGATGTGGATAATTTGTACCAATGCTACCGGTCACTTTCGGGCTGACCGCGTGTACGCGCAGGGCTGCGGCTTACCGACGTCGAAAGCGTGTCAGCAGTGGAGCGAGGAAGTCGCTCAGCTCGGTTACGCGCAGGACCTTCAGCATCCCTACATAGACCGCAAACATCAGCGGTCCGGCAATCAGAAGTACGACGACGGCGCTAGCCACCGACTGCCAGACGAATCCGTCCGCCTGGTAGGCGCCGAAGAACCACAGCAGAGCCGCGCCGAAGGCAGCAGACACCAGACCGGCGATAGTGAGGCGGACGTGGACGTCGTAGATATGCCCCGCACCGTATCTGCCGATCTTCCGCACAAGAAAAAGGTGGCTGACGACCACGGCCACAATGTTTCCGAGGGTGAAGCTCAAGGCAAGCATCGGCACAATCAGGGCGGGCTCAAACAGGCTCGCTGTGAGGGCCAGCGCAACGCCCGTGACAGAGAGGATGAGCTGAATCTTCAGCGGCGTGATTGCGTCTTCAGCGGCATAGAAGACCCGGTTGAGGAAGAAGTTCGCGCTCAGGAAGGGCGCCCCGACCGCGAGCAGGGTAATGATCAGCGCATTGAGGGCGCCGCCTTCACGGATCCCGCCGGAGAAGACCATGCCCAGCGGCGCCGCCAGGGCGAGGAGGGCTGCTGCGCCGAAAACGGTCGCGACGCCGATCGTCCGCATACCGAGCGAAAGTGTTTCCTTCGTGGTTCCAAGATCGTCCTGGGAGTGCGCGGCGGCGAGGCGGTTGAACATGACGGTGGCCAGTGACAGCGCGATTACGGAGTGCGGCAGAACATACACCAGCGAACCGATATCCAGGTTGGTCAGACCCGCGATGTAGGCGTCGTCGGGCAGGTTGGTCCGTGCCTCTGTGGCGATCGTGGCCACCCATTGATTCACCATGTAGAGGCCGTTGCCGATCAGCATGGTCACGATCGTGATGGACGCCAACCGCCCCGTCTTCCCCAACCCGACCCCGCGCCAACCGAACTTCGGCCGAAGGCCAAGACGCAGCCTGCGCAGCGGGACAATCAGTACAAGCGCCTGGACCACGATGCCCAGGGTGGTTCCTCCGGCAAGAAGCAAGGTGTGGGTGGACGTCCAGGTATCAGGCGTATGACCGGTGGTGCGCTCGGCCCCCATCATCACAATGAAGGCGATGAGGAAGCCGATCGAGACGATGTTGTTGACGACGGGAGCCCACATATAGGGTCCGAAGGATCCGTTGGCGTTGAGGACCTGGCCGATGATCGAGTAAAGCCCGTAGAAGAAGATCTGCGGCAGGCACCAGTAAGCGAAGATCGTGGTGAGCGCCAGCGCGTCACCGGACACGTTGGTCAGCAGGTCCGCCAGGAACGGTGCTGCAAGCGTGATCAGCACGGTGAGGATGAACAGGACAACCACGGAGAGCGTCATGAGGCGGCTGACGAAGTCCGAGCCGCGGTCTTCCTGCCGGCTCGCCCGGATGATCTGCGGTACCAGCACCGCGTTGAACACCCCGCCGGCGATCATCAGGAAAATGTAGGTGGGCAGGTTGTTCGCTGCCGGGAAGAGGTCGGATACGGCGCCCGCCGTGCCGATCGCCGTCGCCAGGAGGGCAACCCGGACAAGCCCGAGTATGCGAGATACCAGCGTGCCCGCAGCCATGATTGCGCTTGAGCGTGCTGTTGAATCGGTGGGCGGTACATTGCCGGCTGGAGTTGGACGGCGACCGGGGACCACGCCCGCATCCTGGACCGGTATTGAGGCGGTGTTGGTATCAGACATCGTGACTTATCGTCTCACCAATACCCGACGACGCCGGTAACCGACTGCTCCGCCGGGCGACGGGCTGCGGATCAGAGGTATTGGGGCAGGATCTCGCGGGCGAGGTCGGCGATGCGCCGCTCATTCGGGAAGGAGAGCTTACGGCCGAGATCGGCGAGCGGCACCCATGCGACATCGACGGCCTCGTGGTCGGGGTCATTCTCGATGGTCAGATGCCCGCCGGTCGAGATCAGGAGGAAGTGGTGGACCGTCTTGTGGACCCGGTGCCCGCTCACGGTGAACCAGTAGTCAATGCTGCCGAGCGCTGTGAGGACCCTGCCGCGAATTCCGGTTTCCTCTTCAATCTCCCGCACGGCTGCCTGCTCGTTGTTCTCCTGGTTTTCGGGATGGCCCTTGGGCAGGCACCATTCGAGGCGTCCACCCCGGTTCAACCGCGCGATGATTGCCACATTGAGCAGGTCAGTTGAGGGGTCGACGACGATTCCGCCGGCTGACACTTCCTCGACGGTGGGAAGGGCCTGGTGGATCAGGGGCGCGCCTGTTCGACCCATTGACGCTGTCAATGGGGTGCGCTTCGGGGCGCTCGGAACGGGACGGTCCATGACCCCACTCTAACTACCTTTACCGGGCGATGATGACCGCCCACGCGCTGTCCACGCCACGATGCAGATCGCTCGGCGTGTTGCCGCGCCGATGGTTTCGTCGTCGAGGTTTTGCCCGTTCCAAGCAGCCCGTAATGGTGTTTGGGCTGATCTCTGGCACGCTTAAAGAACTATGGTGCACCTGTTGGAAAACTCCGCGCTGACCGCCCCGCTTCCGCCGGTGGTTACTGAGCTCGGTCGGCTCTTCGCTGACGCCGGTCATGAACTTTCCCTGGTGGGGGGGCCGGTCCGGGACCTGTTCCTGGGGCGTTCGTCCCCGGACCTGGATTTCACGACGGACGCCGACCCGGACCAGACGATCGCGGTTATCCGGCGCTGGGCCGACGCCTTTTGGGAAATCGGCCGTGAGTTCGGAACCATCGGCCTGCGCAAGGCCTCCTTCACTATCGAGGTCACCACCTACCGCGCCGAGGCCTATGACCCGTCCTCGCGCAAGCCCGTGGTCGCGTTCGGTACAAACCTGGAGGATGATCTCCTTCGCCGCGACTTCACGATCAACGCCATGGCGCTGCGGCTGCCCTCACTCGAACTCGTGGACCCGTACGGCGGAGTGAAGGACCTCCATGCGAGCCTGCTGCGCACTCCGGGGGCGCCGTCGTCGTCGTTCTCCGATGATCCGCTCCGCATGATGCGCGCCGCAAGGTTTGCATCGCAGCTCGGAGTGGAAGTGGCGCCGGAAGTCCGGGAGGCAATGACCGTCATGGCGGAGCGGATCACGATTATCTCCGCCGAGCGCGTCCGCGACGAGCTGACCAAACTGATCAACGGTGCGCACCCGCGGCGCGGGGTTGACCTGATGGTTTCCACCGGGCTGGCCGACCACATCCTCCCGGAGGTGCCTGCGCTTCGCCTGGAAATGGACGAACATCACCGGCACAAGGATGTTTACCAGCACTCGCTGACCGTGCTGGAGCAGGCATGTGAGCTGGAAACCGATGACGACGGCGCCGTGCCGGCCCCTGATTTCGTCCTGCGGTTTGCTGCCCTGATGCACGACGTCGGCAAGCCGGCAACACGGCGATTCGAATCAACCGGAGCGGTCAGTTTCCGCCACCATGACGTGGTCGGCGCGAAGCTCACGGCGAAGCGGATGAAGTCGCTGCGGTTCGACAATGACACCATCAAGGCAGTGGCACGGCTGGTGGAGCTGCACATGCGTTTTTACGGGTACGGTGAGGCCGGCTGGTCCGATTCGGCGGTGCGCCGCTACGTCACCGACGCCGGGCCGCAGCTTGAGCGGCTGCACCGGCTGACGCGGTCGGATGTAACAACACGCAACCGGCGCAAGGCTGAGCGGCTCGCCTTCGCCTATGACGACCTCGAGACGCGCATCGCGGCGCTCGCCGAGCAGGAGGAGCTTGCGTCGATCCGTCCTGATCTGGACGGGCAACAGATTATGGCCCTGCTGGGCATTCGGCCGGGCCCGGTAGTAGGAAGGGCGTACCGCTTTCTATTGGAGGAACGCATGGAACATGGTCCGCACACGCCTGAGGAAGCCGAGTCGAAGCTTCGTCTCTGGTGGGCCAGCCAGCCCGAAGCCCCCGGAGATGCATCATGAGCCAGTCCGGTGCTGCTGCGGCGGACCTGACAGCTGCCGGCACTCCGCTGCCGTACCTCTGGTTGCTGCGCCACGGTGAAACAGAATGGTCACGCGATGGCAACTACACCGGGCTGACCGACCTCGCGCTGACACCGGCCGGCGAACAGCAGGCACGGGATGCAGCGAGCCGGCTCGCGGGCGTCGAGTTCGACCTGGTATTCACCTCACCGCTGCAGCGTGCGCGACGCACGGCGGAGCTGGCCGGATTCCCTGACGCCGAGGTTCTCCCATACGCCCACGAGTGGGATTACGGCGACAACGAGGGCCGCAACAGCGCCATGATCCGCCAGGAGAATCCTGGCTACCTGATCTGGAAGGACGGGGTGCCCAACGGGGAGACGCTGGACCAGGTGGCGGCTCGTGCCGACCGGATCATCTCCCGCGTTCAGGCCGGTTGCGGCACGCCCGCGGACCAGGACCCGGGGGCAACCCCCGTGCGGAATGCGCTCCTGGTGGCGCACGGCCACTTCCTCCGCGTACTTACGGCGCGCTGGTTGGAGTTCGAGCCGGTGGAGGGGCGACGCTTCATTCTGGGTACGGCTGCGGTATGTGCGCTGGGATGGGACAAGCGGACTCCCGCCATCCTTCGCTGGAACATCTAGTTCCGCGCAGCAGGCTGCCGCCGGCCGCCGTAAGTGATACGGCGCAGCAGCCACTCCGCCGGGCCCACGCCTGTGCGGGCAAGCAGAATCCGGCTGCAGATCAGCTGGGCAACAAAGACGACGACGGCGATGCCCGCCACTGCGGCGGCCGGCAGCTGACCGGAGAGCCGAAGCCCGTAGGCGGTGAAAATGAGAGCCATGATCACCGATTGCATGAGGTAGTTGGTGAGCGCCATGCGGCCTGCCGGCGCAAGGAAGGCACAGAGGCGTATTCCCGCCGTCGTGCGGAAAAAGAGCAGGAGAAGGCTCGCGTATCCGGCTGTCTGTAACGGCGCGGTGAGGGTAGAGATGCCGAACGCCAGCACGCTGAAGCGTTCGCCGTCGCCGTAGGTGGTCAGATAGGCCTGGAAAGCTCCGGCGGTGAGGCCGAGGGGAAGGCCGACCGCCGCCGTCGTAGTCAGGACGCGCTTTGAGAGCCGCCGCTCCAGGATTCTGGCCCGGCCGGCCGCAAGGCCGAGGTAGAACATGCCCAGCGAGAGCGGACCTTGAAGGAACACCACACTGGCGACCGTCTCGAAGAAGTTCCCTGCGTTGGCAGCGAACGCGGATCCAGGGCTTCGAATAAGCGCCCCTGGCTCCACTGGCACGGTGGAAGCGGGGACGCCCGTCGCGGCAGCGGCGATGAAAAGGCCGACCACCAGAATGAGGGATCCAAGAAGTCCGATGAGTGCACTTCCAGCAATGGCCGCTGAGGACGCACGCATCGAGTGGGTGGCGAGCAGGATCAGGCCCATGAGTGAGTACGTCAGCAGAATGTCACCGAAGAACAGCAGGATGCCGTGCAGTAGTCCGAGGACAAACAACGCAACGAGGCGGCGGATCATGCGTTGCATCGCGGACGCCCGCGCAGCATCAGCGGCTCGCCACTGGAGCACGAAACTGTAGCCGAACAGGAAGGAAAAAAGCAGGTAGAACTTCGCCTCGAAAAGAGCAGCAACGGCAAACCGGACGGCTTGGTCGGCCGCAGAGCGGTGATCCGGGTTTATTTCCCCCGCGAGGGTGAAAGGATCAGCGAAGAACCAGATGTTGACCATGAGGATGCCGCCGAGTGCGAAGCTGCGCAGGGCATCGACCTCGCGAAGACGTGCTGATACCACCCGTTTCCTCTCCTCGGATCCCCGGTCAGCCTAGCGCTGCAGCGACACATTGCGCCTGAAATGCCGTCCTATTCCCGCCCGGAAAAAATCTTTGGGAATTTTCAGGAAAGAGCTAGTCGGCGACGCTCTGTGTGGGGTAACTTTGAGAAGTGCCATTGGGAGATCTCAATCTTCCTTTGTTTTAGCACTGTCCAGGTAAGCGCTAGTAAGAAGTGGAGGTGGGATTCGGTGATTAATCTTTTCGGCGGCATGATGGCCGCGCGAACCCGCCCAGCCTCCGCCGTCGCTGCGCACTAATTTCCTGCTGAAAACGGCACTTCTCTCTTAATTCGTTCCGGGAGAAGTCTCTCTTTCATCCCTTTTTGTGTCAGGCGGAATCCGCCTTTTTTCGTGTCCTTATCACGAATTCCAGGGCCCGCCCCTGCGCATTTCCCATTAGTCGAACCACCCTTCTAGGAGACACCCATGCCTGATTCCCAGGTTCTTTCCGCCCCCATCTCCAGCGAGCGCACCACGGCCCAGGTCGATGCACAGCCGCATTCACAGGGGGAATTCATCATGTCCGGCAACCTCACCCGCCTCGACAGTCCGGTTGAAGAATCTTCAGCCGAGCTTGTCGACTCTGCAGCGGTGATGCCGAACTTCACGCAAAGAGAGGAGGTGTACCTCATGATCAAGAAACTCCGGGAAAGTGTTTCCTTCTGGAAGCGAATACAGGAGTCGTCAGTCGAGAATGCCTGGGAAAACGCCCAGTCCTACGCACTGCCGCAGCATCACCTGTTCATCAAGTAACCGGTGCGTCCATGCGGCCTGTCCTGCCGCTTCCTGTCGATCCGCGAAGGAGGAACTGATGCAAGTCATCGGTGCCACTCCAGGAGAAGCCCGCGCTTCCCAGCGCGGGCTTCCGCCTTTAACGGACCGAACGCATCGTTGGTCCGTTTTGCCCTGCCCGGTCCCGGAATGTAGCGGGTGACGCGGGCGTTATAAGGTCAAGAACGGCAAAGGGCAAGTGCAGGCAGGGCACACCGGCATGAATGGCGAAGGGAGGGCTAGTGACCCCCGTGAAGCGCGTGGCGATGCTGTCGCTTCACACATCGCCTTTCGATCAACCCGGCGGCGGAGATGCCGGCGGAATGAACGTCTATGTCCGCTCAGTGGCCCTGGAGCTTGCCAAGGTGGGTATCGACGTCGAAATCTTCACGCGCGCGGCAGCCGACGGACAACCCCACATCGAGGAACTCGGCCCGGGCGTTCTGGTGCGCCACCTCATTGCCGGCCCCACCCGCCGGGTACCGAAGGAAGCACTTCCAGAGCTCTCGGATGACCTGGCTGACGCCATTGCCGACGCAACCGATCTTCTCGCGGACGGGCATTTCGATGTCATCCACTCGCACTACTGGGTTTCCGGAATTGTTGGCCTTACCGTCGCTGAATCCCTCAACCTGCCGTTGGTCCACTCGATGCACACCATGGCACGGGTGAAGAACCTCCGCCTCCATGCCGGTGGGGCTATGGAACCCGAGTCGCGCATCATCGGTGAGCAAACCATCGTCGACGGCGCTGCCCGCCTGATTGCGAACACCAGCACCGAAGCCGCCGAGCTGGAATCGCTGTACGGAGCAGGCGCCGAGAAAATCGACATCGTGGCGCCGGGTGTGGATCTGGATATCTTCAATGCGCTGGACCGGCCTGCGTCACGGGAAGGACTACAGTTCGCCGCGGACGCGTTCCACGTGGTTTTCGCCGGGCGCATTCAAAAACTGAAGGGCCCCCACCTGCTCGTTGAGGCCGCCGCCGACCTGCTGTCGCGGCGCCCCGACATCCCGCTGCAGGTGAGCATCATCGGTTCCGGGAGCGGCGCCGAGGCGCTTGAACTGCAGCCGCTGATCAACCGCCTCAAGCTTCAGGACGTGGTCCGCCTCTACCCGCCCGTTCTGCCCGCGCAGCTGGCGCACTGGTTCCGCTCGGCCGACGTCGTTGCCATGCCGTCCTACAGCGAATCGTTCGGTCTTGTGGCACTGGAGGCGCAGGCCTGCGGAACTCCGGTGCTGGCGGCGAACGTGGGCGGCCTCCCGCAGGCAATAAGCGACGGGCGTACCGGCATCCTCGTGGATGGTCACGGCGCCGCGCTTTGGTCTGCGGCGCTGGAAGCCCTGCACGACGACGGCGGCATGCGGCGCACGCTGGGCGCCAATGCGGCGGTGCACGCCCTGGCTTTCGGTTGGCAGCGGACGGCGCTGTTTACAGCGCAGAGCTACCGCACCGCCGTCGAGCAGCATGAGGGCGCGCCGGTCTGAACGGCGGCGGGTAATCCTTCACGCTTTCCATGCAATCCGCATGCTCCCGTTGCAGGCTGCTGTGCCTAGGATGGACGGGTGAATGCCGCCGCGGAACTTGCCAGCTACCTCGACTCAGTGGGTATTACCGGGAAAGTGGCCACACCACGGCAGGACAATCTGCGGCACATGCAGCTGTTCCTCGACGGCAACGAGCACCTCGAGTTCGGCGTGCGGCTCACCCGGCAGTGGAGCCTGGATGAGGTTTTCGACCTGATGCATGAGCGCGTCGGCACCAGTGTTGACCGTGATCACCTTGAGGGTCAGGACACGATTGACGCGGTCAAGTGTGTCGCCGCCCTTGACCGGTTCGCGGACCGGTTCGGCGAGGCCGTGCGTGCGGGACACCGCATCCTTTTCGCCACGGGGCATCCGGCAGGGTTGCTGCCCGTTCACGCTGCACTCGCTGCTGCCGCGGAGCGGGGCGGGGCGACTGTGGTGAAGGTGCCGGAGGGGCAGCCTTTCGGTGACGGCGACATCAGGCAACTGTTCGGGGTTCTGGCCTGGCACCAGTACGGCGGGCTCGTCCACACCCACTATCCGGAGCCGATGCGGCTCAGCCTGACGCTGCTCGCGTCGCAGGGCGCGCCGCTCCCACAACTCGTGGTGGCCGATCATGGCTGGGCAGGCCATGCCGCGTCAGCCGGCATCCCGACCCTGGGCTTCGCGGACTGCAATGATCCCGGCCTGTTTGTCTCCGAAGCGCAGGGGCAGCTGGAGGTAGCCGTGCCACTGGATGACAATCTCTGCCCCGGCCTATACGAGCCCATGACCCGTTACATTCTCGAGCGTGCCGGGCTGGCCTGACAGCGCCGAAGGATGGCAGGCCCGCTCCTGTGGGCGCTGGTAGATTGGACGTGAGCTCGTACCCGAGCGCCCACAGTCCAGCCAGCACCCCGGAGGGATTCAAGACGATGACGTCTATCCACGCCCCTGTGTCCGACCTCGACATTGCACGAGCAGCCCGCATCCGTCCCATCGAGGAGATTGCAGTCGCTACGGGAATTCCTTCCGAGGCGCTGGAACTGTACGGGCGGTACAAGGCGAAAATCGACACGTCGAAGCTTCCTCGTGTTCCTGGGAAGGCGCAGGGGCAAGTAGTACTGGTCACCGCCATGAGTCCCACTCCGGCCGGCGAAGGCAAATCCACCTGTACGGTGGGCCTGGCGGATTCCCTGTCACGTGCCGGCCAGCGGGTGATGGTTGCGCTACGGGAACCTTCCCTTGGACCCGTTATGGGAATGAAGGGTGGAGCAACCGGAGGCGGGTACTCGCAGGTGCTGCCGATGGAGGACATCAATCTCCACTTCACCGGAGACTTCCACGCGATTACGAGCGCCAACAACACGCTGATGGCACTCGTGGACAATTCCATCTACCAGGGCAACCCCCTGAACATCGACCCGCGCAGGATTACGTTCAAGCGCGTGCTTGACGTGAACGACAGGGCGTTGCGGGATGTGGTGATCGGACTCGGCGGGCCCACCCAGGGGATTCCGCGCCAGGATGGATTCGACATCACGGTGGCCTCGGAGGTCATGGCGGTCTTCTGCCTCGCCACCGATCTTGCCGATCTCAGGCGTCGGCTTGCGCGCATGACCATCGGATACACCTATGACCGGAAGCCTGTCACAGTCGCAGACCTCGGCGTCGAGGGCGCGCTCACCCTGCTGCTGCGGGATGCGGTCAAACCCAATCTCGTGCAGACGATCGCCGGCACGCCCGCGCTGGTCCATGGTGGCCCTTTCGCCAATATCGCGCACGGCTGCAATTCGGTCATTGCTACCCGGACAGCGCATAACCTCGCGGACATCGTGGTGACAGAAGCCGGCTTCGGCGCGGATCTGGGCGCCGAGAAGTTCATGGATATCAAGGCGAGGGCAGCGGACGTGGCGCCGGACGCCGTCGTACTTGTTGCGACCATCCGTGCACTGAAGATGCACGGCGGAGTGGCGAAAGAGAATCTACGTGAGCCGGATGTCGCGGCTGTGGGACGCGGTGTCGTGAATCTGCGGCGGCACGTCCAAAACGTGCTGAAGTTTGGAATCACGCCGGTTGTGGCTATCAACAAGTTTGCCACCGACTCCGATGAGGAACTCGCGTGGCTGCTGCAGTGGTGTGCTGCGGAGGGCATCAGTGCCGCCGTCGCTGACATCTGGGGCGAGGGCGGTGGCGGGCCGGGCGGGGATGAGCTCGCCGCGAAGGTCCTCTCCGCACTTGAGGCCCCCCGTTCCTTCCGCCACCTCTATCCGTTGGAGCTTTCCGTCGAGGAGAAAATCCGAACGATTGCGCAGGAAATCTACGGAGCCTGCGACGTCGACTTCTCCACGGCCGCGCTTCGTCGCCTCACGGAGATCCAGGCGAACGGGTGGGATGCGATGCCCGTGTGCATGGCTAAGACCCAGTACTCGTTCTCCGACGACCCCACGCGGCTCGGTGCCCCTGAGGGCTTCACCCTCCACGTTCGCGACCTGATACCCAAGACGGGCGCCGGATTCATCGTCGCCCTTACGGGTGCGGTCATGACCATGCCGGGCCTGCCGAAGGAGCCGGGCGCGCTTCGCATGGACGTGGACGACGACGGCGGCGCGATTGGCTTGTTCTGAGCACCGTTGGGCGATACAGACGAAGGGATTTTTGAGTGAAGGCGTTGTTCAAGTCCGGTGCTCGGGCTGGGTTCGAGTTTGTGGATCGGCCGGAGCCTGTGCCGGGTGTTGGTGAGGTGAAGATCCGGGTTTTGACGACGGGTATTTGCGGGACGGATCTGCATATTGAGTCGTGGGATGCCTGGGCTGCGGGGATGATTGAGGCGCCGTTGATTCCGGGGCACGAGTTCTACGGTGAGGTGGTTGAACTCGGCGACGGGGTTCATGATGTCCGGGTGGGTGACCGGGTTTCCGGTGAGGGGCATATCGTGTGCGGTATTTGCCGAAACTGCCGGGCCGGCCGCCGTCAGATGTGTATCCGGACGGTCAGCGTCGGCGTGCAGCGGGACGGCGCGTTCGCTGAGTTCGTGGTGATCCCGGAGACCAACGTGTGGGTGCACCATGATGCTGTGACTCCTGAGCTTGGCGCGGTGTTCGATCCGTTCGGTAACGCTGTTCATACGGCGTTGAGCTTCCCTTTGGTGGGTGAGGACGTGCTGATCACCGGCGCGGGTCCGATTGGTCTGATGGCTATCGCTGTTGCCCGGCACGCGGGTGCGCGGAACATCGCCATTACGGACGTGTCCGAACCGCGGTTGGACCTCGCCCGGTCGATCGGGGTTGACCTCGCCGTGGATGTGAGCCGGATGCGGATCACCGAGGCGCAGCGTGAACTGTGCATGGTGGAAGGCTTCGATATTGGGTTGGAGATGTCCGGGCACCCGACGGCGCTGCCTGAGATGATCGAGAACATGAATCATGGCGGCCGGATAGCGATGCTGGGCCTGCCTTCCCGGGATATCACGATCGACTGGGGGAAAGTGGTCACGCACATGCTCACCCTGAAGGGTGTGTATGGGCGGGAGATGTTTGAGACGTGGTATGCCATGTCCGCGATGCTGCAGTCCAACCACCGGTTGCGCAATGCTGTGGCGAGCGTGGTAACCGACGTGCTTCCGGCGTCGGACTGGCGGGAAGGCTTCACCATTGCACGTAACGGACGCAGCGGAAAAGTAGTCCTTGACTGGTCGGCCATCTAGAGGAGTAGCGAATGTTTGTTTCAGTGCGGGATCAGCTTCAGTCAGAGCTGCAGGAAATCCGGGACGCCGGGTTGTACAAGCACGAACGGACCATCTCGTCACCTCAGTCGAATTCCATTCGCGCGGCGCTCGGAAATGCCGAGGGCGCGCGAGTGTTGAATTTCTGCGCGAACAATTATCTTGGCCTGGCGGATCACCCTGCGATTATCGAGGCGGCGAAGGGCGCGCTGGATGACCGTGGCTTCGGGATGGCGTCAGTCCGGTTCATCTGCGGCACGCAGGACCTGCACCTCCGGCTGGAGCAGCGCGTGTCGCAGTTCCTCGGAGCTGAGGACACCATTCTGTTCTCCTCATGCTTTGACGCCAATGGTGGAGTGTTCGAATCACTGCTGAACGCTGAGGACGCGGTCATCTCCGACGCGCTGAACCACGCGTCGATCATTGACGGCATCCGGCTCAGCAAGGCGCAGCGGTTCCGGTATTCGAATCGCGACATGGCTGATCTGGAGGCCAAGCTGCAGGAGGCCTCCGGTGCCCGCCGCCGTCTGGTTGTCACTGACGGCGTTTTCTCCATGGATGGGTACCTGGCTCCGCTGAAGGAAATCTGTGACCTGGCCGAGCGGTATGACGCCATGGTGATGGTGGACGATTCGCACGCAGTCGGTTTCATGGGAGCGACCGGGGCGGGAACACCGGAGCATGCCGGCGTTTCCGATCGGGTCGATATCTACACGGGCACATTCGGTAAGGCTTTGGGCGGCGCCTCAGGCGGTTATGTGGCGGGTCGGCGGGAGATCGTGGAGCTGTTGAGGCAGCGTGCGCGTCCGTACCTGTTTTCCAATTCACTGGCCCCATCGATCGTCGCTGCAACCCTCACGGCACTGGACCTGGTCCAGAACAGCGCCGACCTTCGCGCCCGGTTGGGCGAAAACGCCGCCCTTTTCCGGCGTCGGATGACCGAGGAAGGCTTCGACCTGCTGGCGGGTGAGCACGCCATCATCCCGGTCATGTTCGGTGATGCCGCCCTGGCGGCAAGGGTGGCGGACAGCATGCTGGAACACGGCGTTTACGTGATTGCCTTCAGTTACCCGGTGGTGCCCAAGGGCGCCGCGCGAATCCGTGTCCAGCTCTCCGCCGCCCACAGCACCGAAGACATCGAAGACTGCGTGGCAGCGTTCGCGGCCGCACGCGGAGACGTGGAGGCGTAACGCTCAGTTCAGCCTGTTACCCAGTCTGGAAACGGATCCTCCACCGTCAGTCTGCTCGGGGCCACTTCTCAGGCCTCGTCCATACGAGTCCGGAGCTGCTTCAGTCCGTCCCTGATTCTCGACTTTACGGTTGCTGCCGGCTTGGAAAGATGAGCGGCTACTTCCCGGTAGGTGAGGCAGTCGAGGTAGGCGAGGGAGATCGCTTCCCGTTGAAGAGGTGAAAGCTCGCGGAGGCACCGGATCAGTGCCTGCGCTTCCATGCGGTCAGCAACGGTTTCTGCGACGACGTCGTGCCCGGGGAACTGATTGGCGGTACCCCACCTGAATTCCCGGTCGGCGCTGGCCTGTTGGCTGCGTACCCTGTCAACGGCTCTGTGATGTGTGATGGTCATCAACCACGACATGGCGCTGCCGATGGCCGGGTTGTATTTATGAGCATGACGGGTTTCCCTTGTGGTAGCTCGCCGTGCGGTCAGACGGTAATGAAGTGAACTGCAGGAACGGTAACCGAGGCCGTCCTTCGATCAACATACCGCAGCTTCTCCCAGGCGGTCAGCCCCTACCGGCGAGTAGGTCGGCTCGGATAGTCCTGAAATGAAGGCAATCGCGATACCGATGTAGCTGCCGATCATGCGAGGGGAAGAACCACCGTCCCGATCAGGGATACGACGAGAATAACCAGGGTGGCGAGGAGGCCCAGCAGGACAGGGCGCCTGCCTACCCGGAGCAAACTTCTCAGCTCGACCCCAAGCCCCAGGGCGAACATTGCAGCTGATAACAGGAGGGTCTGCAGGATCTGCGCAATTTCGAGGACACTCGGCGGCAGGACCTCGGCGGTGCGCAAGAGCATCGCCGCCACGAACCCCACGATGAACAACGGCACTATTGGCGGGAAGGTGCCACCGGTGCCCAACCCTTTCCGGCGGACGTGCAGGGCGATTCCCGCTGTAATCGGAGCCAGCGTGAGGACCCGGGCAAGCTTCACAGTGACTGCCACGGCAAGTGCTGAACTTCCCACAGCATCGCCCGCAGCGACAACCTGCGCCACCTCATGGGTGGAAGCGCCGATCCAGATCCCGAGAGTTGTGTCGGAAAGTCCCAGCAGGTCACCCAGAAAAGGGACGGCAGGAATCATCAGGGTTCCGAAAAGCACCACCAGACCGATAGCGGTGGCGACTTCCGTCTTCTTAGCACCTGCAGCGGTTTCCGTTGCCGCGACCGCCGCAGCACCGCAGATGGAGAATCCGGAAGCGATGAGAAGGCGTTGCGCGAAGCTGATGCCAAGGAGCTTCCCGAACCATAGTGTGGCGGCGAAGGTGACGCCAACGGAAAGCAGGACGATCAGCAGCGCGCCGGGTCCCAGTTCAAGGACCGCCGAGAGGGAAAGCTGAAGGCCAAGCAGTACGATGCCGGCGCGGAGCAGATTCTTGGCGGACACCCCGACGCCTTTGTGCAGGAGGGCGGGGACCGGCAGCAGGTTACCCCAGACTGCACCCAACAGAATGGCGATCAGCAGCGGGCTGGCCCCCGGAAGCAGTCGGCTCAGGAGCCAGGACAGCACCGCACCGGCGAGACAGACTGCCACGCCGGGAAGGATCGGCGGGATACGGCCGGTCAACCGCGGGAACCTGGACACCAGAAACGCCCCCGGCCTTTGAGCCGGGGGCGTTGTGGAAAGCGCATCGTTCTAGCGTTCGACCTCGCCGCGAATGAACGCCTCGACCTTTTCCCGGGCGATGTCGTCGTTGTACTGCTCCGGCGGCGACTTCATGAAGTAGCTGGATGCCGAGAGGATCGGGCCGCCGATGCCGCGGTCTGCGGCAATTTTTGCCGCTCGGATAGCGTCGATGATTACACCGGCCGAGTTCGGGGAATCCCACACTTCGAGCTTGTACTCAAGCGATACGGGAGCATCACCGAAGTTGCGGCCTTCAAGGCGGACAAACGCCCATTTGCGGTCATCCAGCCAGGCGACGTAGTCGGACGGACCGATGTGGACGTCGTCGGCGTGAAGTTCGGCCTCGACGTTGGAGGTGACGGCCTGGGTCTTGGAAATCTTCTTGGACTCAAGGCGATCCCGCTCGAGCATGTTCTTGAAGTCCATATTGCCGCCGACGTTCAGCTGGTACGTGCGGTCCAGGGTGACGCCGCGGTCTTCGAACAGCTTGGCCATGACACGGTGCGTGATGGTTGCGCCGATCTGGCTCTTGATGTCGTCTCCGACGATCGGGACGCCGGCTTCGGTGAACTTGTCTGCCCACTCCTTGGTGCCTGCGATGAAGACCGGAAGGGCGTTGACGAAAGCGACGCCCGCGTCAATGGCGCACTGCGCGTAGAACTTGGCTGCTGCTTCGGAACCGACGGGCAGGTAGCAGACCAGAACGTCGACCTGCGAGGCCTTGAGCTCGGCGACGACGTCAACCGGCTCAGCATCTGATTCAACAATGGTTTCCCGGTAGTACTTGCCCAGACCATCGAGTGTGGGTCCACGCTGCACCTTCACCCCGGTGGCGGGCACGTCAGCAATCTTGATGGTGTTGTTCTCGCTGGCCCCGATAGCATCTGCCAAGTCCAGGCCGACCTTCTTGCCGTCAACGTCGAAAGCAGTAACGAACTGCACGTCGTTGACGTGGTACTTGCCGAACTCCACATGCATCAGGCCGGGGATGCTGGCCGCAGCGTCCGCATCCTTGTAGTACTGCACACCCTGTACCAGGGACGCCGCACAGTTTCCGACACCGACAATTGCTACCCGAATGGGGTTAGTTCCCACTGTTCTCCTCATTTACGCGCATCTTGTAACCGCTCGGACTGAGACATCTATTGCCCTTGCCCTCGGCGAAATCCACAGCTAACACAGTCTACTTGTTATTGGGAACACCCGTTGGTGCCCACTCATTCCCCTTGACCCCTTCTGCGGAGGGTAAGTCCCGGAAGTTTTTTTTGCTGGATCCAGGCGCCGTGGTTGGAGGCTTTCGCTAGGCTTTCGACCTATGGAGGATGAGGCAGGTGCGCGCCACCCGGTCAGCATCTCCGTACCGTCGCGCAAGGACGTGCTGCTGAGGAAACTGACGGAAGTGGTCGGGGGTCCGTTGGGCCGGCATGCGGCACCTGGGCGGGTGCGTCCGGCGGTTTTCACCGTGCAGCGGGTTCTCATTCTCATGACGACGGCGGCCGCTGTTCTCGCGGTGCTGGTCAAGGCTCCCTGCCGGGCTGACGGTTGGGTGCGGCCGGAACAGTTCTATCGGGCCTGCTACTCCGACTGGACGGAAGCGTTCCAGTTCCAGGGGCTTGGAAGCGGCCTGCTTCCGTTCGCCGAAGGGTCCACCTTCGATGGCCCGTTGCTTGTTGGCGTCTTGGCGGGACTGCTTGTGCTGCTGGTCCCGACCTCCGCGGCCGGGATAGTGCAAACCCAATCCGTAGTGCAGTACTTCGATCTGAACGCGGTGTTGATCGCAGCTGTGTGGATCGGAACGGTTTTCGTCACGATTCGGTTGGCGAGCCGACGTCCCTGGGACGCAGCCATCGTTGCCCTGGCTCCGATCGCGATCCTCACTGCCACCTCCGGTTGGACGCTGCTCTCCGTTCTGCTCAGCGTCTTGGCCGTGTGGCTGTTCGCTCAACGTCGCTATGTACTTTCCGGTGTCCTGCTGGGATTCGGTGCAGGTTTCAGCATTCACGTGCTCCTCGTGTTCGCCGCAATCGTGTTGCTGGCGGTGCGTACCGGGCGTTTCCGCGCACCGCTGGTAACCGGCGGATCCATGGCTGCGATCTGGCTGCTTACCGTCGTCCCCTTTGGTCCGGCCAGGGCACTGGCGCTCCCATGGGAGTACGATCCAGCGCGCATCGGAATTTCTTCCTCGCTCTGGTCGGGCTACAACCTGCTTGCGGAACGACTCGGCCTTCGAACACTTTCGCCTGAGATAACAGGCATCCTGGCTTTTGTCGCATTCGCCGTACTGGCAGCGCTCATAACGCTGTTGGTGTTGCGGGCTTCCCGGCGGCCTCGGCTGCCACAAGTGATTCTCCTTTTAATCGGAGCCCTCGTCCTGGTCCTGCCGGACTACTCGCCCGAACTCACCCTGTGGCTGCTGCCCTTTCTGGCGCTCACATATGTCGATTGGAGAATACTATTCATCTGGCAACTCGTCGAGGTACTTCACTGGTGGGCGTACTGGATGTTCGTCGCCCGCCAGGTGTCCTCAGGCCCGGTCGAGAACAACATCGATCCCGCTTACTTCACCACCGCCATTCTGGTGCGTCTTCTCGTTACCGGGTACCTGCTCTACCGGGTGGCGCAGAACATGCTTGAGCCGGAATATGATCCGGTTCGCCGGTTGGACATTGATGATCCTGCCGGCGGCCCCTTCAACCTGGCTCCCGATCGGAAGGCGTCCGCTCCGGTAGGCTTGAGCGGGTCCCGTCCGGGCCCGAACCTCACCGCACCGAGAGACCCCCAGTGACTGCACCTGCCTTCCGCGCCGAACGCCTTACGCCCGAGGCCTTTGAGGCGCTGGCTTCGGCTCATCCCGACGTCGTCATTCCCCTCGAACAGACTCCGCAGTGGGCAGACTTCGAGCGGAGTCTCGGGCGGGAGCCCTATGGGCTATGGGCGTACTACGACGACGGCGGTGCACCCGTCGTGATGATGAGCCTCCTTCGGGTGCGGCGCAGGTTTCGTGAATCGCTGGTTGCGATCAACGGTCCGGTCTGGTTTGCAGACCGTTCACCTGTTGCCGAGCTTCGCCTTATGCGTACGGTCCAGCAGCAGTTCGCTGAAGACCCGGGTACCAACCCGCTCTATGTCCGCATGCAGGTAAAGAGTCCGCAGGCTCCTGCGGATGGTCCGATCGAGCACGGCTGGTATGAACGCGAAATCGTCGTTGATCTGAGGCCGAGCGAGGACGAAATCTTCAAGTCCTTCCGCCCCAACGCGCGGAACAGTATTCGGCGGGCGGAGCGATCGGGCGTCGAAGTGCGCACGATTGAGCGGGCCGAGTGGGTTGATATCTTCCGGAGAGACCTTTTTCCGATACTCCAGGAGACGGCGGAGCGCGACGGGTTCTCCAGCTTCAGCCCTGAATACTACGAGAAGCTCCTTTCCGGGCTGGGGGACTATCTTCGGCTTCTGGTTGCTTACGTGGACGGCCGGGCTGTGAGCTGGTTGATCACCACCGAGTACCGCGGCTATTCGGTCTATTACTTCGCGGGCAGCACACACGATGCGCGAAAGACCTTTGCGCCGTACCTGTTGCTGTGGGAGGCATTCAAGCAACTGAAGGCGGCCGGTAATGCCGCGTGTGGGCTCACGGGCATTGTGAGCGAGAACTACCCGCAGTTGGTCAACGTGACGACGTTCAAGCGGAACTTCTCGAAAAACGTAGTAGATATTCCGACCACGTACGACATCCCTTTGAACGCGGCGAAATACCGGGCTGTCGCCGGGTTGCTCTCGTTTCGCAGGGAGGCACCGGCAAAGGGGCGGGCGCTCCTGATGGGAGCGGCGTCGTCGTTATCGAAGCTGCGGACCGGCCGATCCGAGGTAAGGAACTAGCCATGGCAGACGTCGCGATTGTTGGTGCCGGACCGAATGGTCTGGCGGCCGGCGTCGTGATGGCACGGGCCGGGCTGAGCGTAGAAGTCTTCGAGGCCGAGCGGACTCTCGGCGGTGGATCGCGCACCATGGAACTCCTAGAACCGCAGCATTTCCATGACATCTGTTCGGCCGTTCACCCGATGGCGCTCGCTTCGCCTTTTTTCCGCGAGTTTGGCCTCTCGGAGCGGATTCCCTTCGTGGTTCCTGAGCTGTCCTATGCGAACCCACTCGATGATGGGCGTGCCGGCCTCGCTTACCGCGATCTTGGACGCACTGCTTTGGGGCTGGGCAAGGACGGTCAAGCGTGGCGGCGGCTGATGCGTCCGCTCGTGCAGCGCATCGATGGCGTGGTGGATACAGGACTGAACCAGTTCCTGCGCATCCCGCGGCACCCGGTGGCGGCTGCGCTGCTCGGCGTGCGCACCCTGGAGCAGGGATCACCCCTGTGGAACCTGCGTTTCTCCACTGAAGAGGCGTCGGCGCTGTTCACCGGTGTTGCTGCACACGCGGTCGCGCCCTTGCCCGCCCTTGCAGCCGCCGGTGCCGGTCTTACGCTCGGTGCGTTGGCCCACGCGGTGGGTTGGCCCATTCCGGTCGGTGGATCGCAGGCTTTGGTAACTGCGATGGCCGACGACATCAGGGCGCACGGAGGGGCCATCCACACTGCCCGCCGAATTGAATCGGTCGGCGAGTTCGACGACGCGCGGGCGGTCCTGCTCGACGTTTCTCCCGGGGCGGTTGGCGGCCTGGCTGGTGATCGGCTCCCGCAGAGCTACCTCTCCACCCTGGACCGGTTCCGTTTCGGCGACGGCGCGTGCAAGGTGGACTTCATTCTCTCCGGTCCTGTGCCGTGGGCAAACGACGAAGTACGAACGGCCGGCACAGTCCATGCAGGCGGTACCAGGGCTGAGGTCGCTGCATCCGAAGCCGACGTGGCAGCTGGACGCCATCCTGAAAAGCCGTACGTGCTGGTCTCCCAGCCTTCGCTGTTCGATTCATCCCGCGCACTCCACGGGCGTCACGTTCTGTGGACGTACTGTCACGTGCCCAACGGGTCCACACAGGACATGACCGACGCCATCGTGCGGCAAATCGAGCGCTTCGCTCCCGGCTTCCGCGACATCGTCGTGCGTTCACACGCAACGACGGCGGCCGAACTGGAGCAGCACAACGCGAACTACGTCGGAGGAGACTTCAGCGGTGGTGCCGTGACCATCCCGCAGCTGCTGGCGCGTCCGTCGTTTGGCCCGAACCCTTGGCGGATGCCGGCGAAGGGCCTGTATTTGTGCTCGGCTTCGACGCCGCCCGGTCCGGGTGTTCACGGCATGGGTGGTTATCACGCGGCAAAACTGGCACTGAAGGATGTGTTCGGGCTGCCGATGCCCGATCTGTCACCGGCGGCTTAGCTGCTGCGCGGTCCAGCGCCGTTGAAGGAACATTCGAACCTCACATCGCGTTCCATTCCAGGGAATGGGATCGAGGAGGTTCAGCGTGCTGCAAGTCGTGGTCATCGGCGCCGGTCAGGCGGGGCTTTCCGCTGCCTACCACCTGCAGCGACAAGGTCTCCGGCCGGATCGTGACTTCGCTGTCCTCGACGCCAACGAGGGACCGGGCGGCGCCTGGCGGCACCGCTGGGACTCCCTGACCTTTGGAACAGCTCACAACATTCACGACCTTCCCGCCATGGAACTGGGCACACCCGACCCGAGCGAGCCGGCGTCGTCAGTTGTCACTCGCTACTACCGGTCCTATGAACAAGAATTCGGGCTCAAGGTGCGTCGACCGGTCAGGGTGGAGAAGGTTGAGGGGAACGAAGGCGCCCTTACCGTCCACACGGACTCAGGAACGCTGCGAACACGGCTTCTGATCAATGCCACAGGCACCTGGGACCGCCCGTACTGGCCCCACTACCCCGGACGAAGCCTGTTCCGCGGCCGCCAGCTGCACACGCATGACTTCGTCAGCGCAGAGGAGTTCCGCGACAAGTCCGTCGTCGTGGTCGGCGCCGGAACTTCAGCAGTCCAGTTCCTTCTCCAGCTGGCCGACGTCGGCGCCACGACCACGTGGGTAACGCGCCGTCCGCCGCTCTTCACGGACCGGACGTTCGACTCCGAGTGGGGCCGTGACGTCGAACGCAAGGTTCATGAGCGCACCAAAGCCGGACTTCCGCCGTCGAGCGTGGTCTCCGTAACGGGACTTCCCCTCACCGACCAGTACCAGGCCGGGATCGACGCCGGCATCCTCCGGTCGAAGGGCCCGCTGAAGAGAATCACCGAAACAGGCATAGAGCTCGACGACGGTACAACCGTTTTGGTTGACGCCATTCTCTGGGCGACCGGCTTCCGCGCTGCCCTGGACCACCTGAAACCGTTGAAGCTCCGCGAACCCGGCGGCGGCATCCGTATGGACGGCGTGAGGGTGCTGAAGGATGAGCGGGTGCTCCTCGTTGGCTATGGCGCTTCGGCATCAACGCTCGGCGCCACGAGGGCTGGCCGGGCTGCGGCCGTTCAGGCAGTGCGCCAGCTCAACAGCCTGAATCAGCCGGAAACGCTCGCAGGCTGACACCTCAACCATTTCCCGCACGGGAAGGCGAAGAGTAAGCTTGGTCACGATCACACAACTGAATAGCTACATTTTTTAACGCCCTTGACCCGCAGCGGGAGAGTTCTGCCGTTGACACACAGCCGGCAGGCGCCGTAGGAGCAAATCCTCCCCAGGAATCTCTCAGGCCCAGCACCGCAGCGGAGAGGCAACTCTGGAAAGCGGCACAACCCACTGGTTGTGCTCACCGACGGTGCAATGTGAACGGCATGTTCACGGAATCTCTCAGGTCCAATACAGAGTGGGGAGGAACCCGACCATCTGTCCGCGCATCCCGAGCGGACACTGATCTACGGAGTTCCTATGACACACCAGACGGAATCAACTTTCTCGGACCGCCACATCGGTCCGCGCTCCGACGACGCCGAGCAGATGCTCAAGGTCCTCGGCTATCCCAGCCTGGATAAGCTCGTTGACGTTGCGGTACCGGCGAGCATCCGCATCAACGAGGGCCTCGACCTGCCGTCTGCGTTGAGCGAGTCGGAGGTCCTGGCGGAACTGCGCAGCATCGCGGCGAAGAACAAGACCGCCGTCCAGATGATCGGTCAGGGTTACTACGACACCGTCACCCCTCCCGTGATCCGCCGCAACGTCCTTGAATCTCCTGCCTGGTACACCGCCTACACGCCGTACCAGCCCGAGATCTCGCAGGGCCGCCTCGAAGCGCTCCTGAACTTCCAGACCATGGTGCAGGACCTCACCGCGCTGCCCATCGCCAACGCTTCCCTGCTCGATGAAGCGTCCGCCGTGGCCGAAGCTGTCCTCCTCATGCGCCGCTCCGGCAAGAACAAGGGCCGTACGGTGCTGGACGCCGACTGCCTGCCCCAAACCATCGCCGTCGTGCAGGGCCGTGCCGAAGCGCTTGGTTTCGAGATTGAAATTGCTGATCTTTCCAATGGACTGCCCGACGGTGACATCAACGGCGTCGTCCTCCAGCAGCCCGGAACCTCAGGCGCGCTGCGAAACTCCACCGACATCATCGCGAAAGCCCACGACGGCGGCGCCCTGGTGACGGTCGCAGCGGACCTTCTCGCGCTGACCCTGATCACTCCTCCGGGCGAGCAGGGCGCGGACATCGCCGTCGGCTCCGCGCAGCGTTTCGGTGTACCGCTGTTCTTCGGCGGACCGCACGCCGCGTACATGGCTGTCCGCAAGGGCCTCGAGCGCATGCTTCCCGGTCGCCTTGTCGGTGTGTCCAAGGACGCCGACGGCGCACCCGCCTACCGCCTGGCACTGCAGACCCGCGAGCAGCACATCCGTCGCGAGAAGGCGACGTCCAACATCTGTACCGCCCAGGCGCTGCTCGCGATCGTGGCCAGCATGTACGGCGTCTATCACGGCCCTGACGGGTTGAAGGCGATCGCCGAACGCGTCCACGCCAAGGCAGCCAAGCTCGCCGAGGCTCTTCCCGGAATTGTTCATGACTCGTTCTTCGACACGCTTCTGGTGAAGGTTGAGGGCAAGGCTGACGGCATTGTCAGCAAGGCCGAGGAGCGGGGCATCAACCTGCGGATGGTGGACGCCGACCATGTCGGCATTTCCTGTGATGAGACCACAACAGACGCCCACCTTCAGGCGGTTGCCGAGGCCTTCGGCGTCGACCTGCCAGTCGAAGCAGAGGCCGGGCCGGGGATGAGAATTCCTGCGGAACTGCAGCGTACGTCGTCGTACATGACCCATCCCGTGTTCTCGCTGCACCGTTCTGAAACCCAGATGATGCGCTACCTGCGCGGGCTCTCGGACCGCGACCTGGCCCTGGACCGGACCATGATTCCGCTGGGTTCCTGCACCATGAAGCTCAACGCCACGGTTGAGATGGAGCCGATTTCCTGGCCCGAGTTCGCGACCATCCACCCGTTTGCGCCGGAGCACCAGACCGAGGGCTGGCGCCAACTGATTGGTGACCTGGAGGATCGCCTTGCCGAGATCACCGGCTACGCCAGGGTGTCGATCCAGCCGAATGCCGGTTCCCAGGGCGAACTCGCCGGTCTGCTGGCCATCCGCAACTATCACCTCTCCCGCGGCGATGAGGCGCGAAACGTGTGCCTGATCCCGTCGTCCGCCCACGGGACCAACGCCGCCTCGGCGGTGCTCGCCGGCATGAAGGTCGTGGTTGTGAAGACCGCCGGGAACGGCAACATCGACCATGACGACCTTCAAGCCAAGATCGAGGCGAACAAGGACTCCCTGTCCGCCATCATGATCACCTACCCGTCCACGCACGGCGTTTTCGAGGAAGACGTTCGCTGGGTCTGCGACCAGGTGCATGGTGCGGGCGGTCAGGTCTACATCGACGGCGCAAACCTCAATGCGCTGGTCGGCCTCGCCAAGCCGGGTGAGTTCGGGGGAGACGTTTCCCACCTGAACCTGCACAAGACCTTCTGCATTCCGCACGGCGGCGGCGGTCCCGGCGTCGGCCCGGTAGCGGTGGCGGAGCACCTTGCCCCGTTCCTGCCCGGCGACGCGAACATCGCATCAGGGGCAGAAGACAGCAAGACGTCCGGCGTTCCCATCTCGGCGTCACGCTTTGGTTCGGCAGGCGTTCTGCCCATCTCCTGGGCTTACGTCGCGCTGATGGGCAGCGAGGGCCTCACGGCCGCCACCAAGTCAGCCCTCCTTGCGGCCAATTACGTTGCCGCCCGCCTGAACGAGCACTTCCCGGTGCTCTACTCCGGCGAGAACGGCCTCGTTGCGCACGAGTGCATCCTGGACCTTCGCGCTCTGACGGCGAAGACCGGTGTCACGGCCGAGGACGTGGCCAAGCGCCTCATCGACTACGGCTTCCACGCTCCGACCCTGAGTTTCCCGGTTGCCGGCACGCTTATGGTTGAACCCACGGAGTCCGAGGACCTCGGCGAGCTGGACCGCTTCGTTGACGCGATGATCGCCATCAGGAACGAGATCGACCGGGTGGGAACGGGTGAATGGCAGCTGGAGGAAAGCCCGCTTCGCCAGGCGCCCCACACCGCGCAGGCGCTCATCAGCGACAACTGGTCGCAGGCTTACTCCCGCGAACTGGCGGCGTTCCCGCTGCGCAAGCTGCGCCACGACAAGTACTTCCCGCCGGTCCGCCGCATCGACGGCGCGCACGGTGATCGGAACCTTGTGTGCTCTTGCCCACCCCTCGAAGCTTTCGAGGACAACGCAGCTGACTTCGAAGACTAAGGAACGGCCATGACAAAGCAGACAGCGCTGTATGCGCAGCATCAGGAACTCGGCGCGGCCTTTACCGACTTCGGCGGTTGGCAGATGCCCCTGAAGTACCGCAGCGAATTGGAGGAACACCACACCGTCCGCCGGGCTGCCGGCATCTTCGACCTTTCGCACATGGGCGAGGTCATGGTGAGCGGGCCGCAGGCAGCGGAGTTCCTCAACTACGCCCTCGTGGGGAACATGGCAATCATGGCGGTGGGGAAGGCGAAATACTCCCTCATCTGCAACGAGAACGGTGGAGTGATCGATGATCTCATCACCTACCGTCTCGCCGAGGATCAGTTCCTCGTGGTTCCCAACGCCTCGAACTCCGATACGGTGGCGGCCGAACTGCAGCAGCGTTCCGCCGACTTCGACGTCACTGTGGAGGACCAGTCGGAAGACACTGCGCTCATTGCGGTGCAGGGACCTAACGCGGAGGCAATCCTGCTCGCTATGGCGCCGGCCGCAGACCAGGACGCCATCACCTCGCTCAAGTACTACGCCGCCGTTCGCGTGGAGCTGGCAGGGCAGCCGGTGCTTCTTGCCCGCACCGGTTACACCGGCGAGGATGGCTTTGAACTTTTCATTGAGAACGCGCAGGCCGTTCAACTGTGGAAAGCCGTGACCGAGGCAGGAACCGACCATGGTCTGGCGCCCTGCGGTCTGGCCTCGCGGGACTCGCTACGCCTCGAAGCCGGAATGCCGCTGTACGGTCATGAGCTCGGACTCGAGACGAATCCGTTCGAAGCAGGGCTGGGCGGTGTCGTCAGCCTGAAGAAGACCGAGAACTTTGTGGGCCGCTCCGTGCTGGAGCCGCTCAAGAGCGAGACGCCGGCGCGAAAGCTGGTTGGCTTGCAGGGCAACGGACGGCGGTCCGCCCGTGCAGGGTACGACGTCGTCTCGGACGGTCAGACTGTCGGTACCGTCACGTCCGGCCTCCCGAGCCCCACCCTCGGGTTCCCGGTTGCCCTCGCTTACGTTGACACAGCGCTGAGCGAACCGGGTACGGAGCTGCAGGTTGACCTGCGCGGCCGACCGGAAGGTTTCACCGTCGTCGGGCTGCCGTTCTACAAGCGTCCGGGCCGCTCATGACCATCAGCGCCTTCGACCTCTTCAAGATCGGGATCGGGCCGTCCAGTTCCCACACGGGCGGGCCCATGACGGCGGCCTATCTCTTCACCCGGATGGTGGTGGAGCAGGGGCTGCTTGATCAGGTCCACCACGTTGACGCTGAATTGTTCGGTTCGCTGGGCGTCACCGGTCACGGGCACGGAACCGTAAAGGCCGTGATCCTGGGGCTCGAGGGCGAGCAGCCGCATCTCACCGATCCGGAACGCGCTGAACCTCGTGTGGAGGAAATCTCGGAGACGAAGATCCTTCGTCTGGCCGGCTCACACGACGTAGCTTTTGATCCGGAGAAAGACCTTGTTCTGCACCGCAAGCAGCGGCTGGACTACCACACCAATGGTATGCGTTTCTCGGTATATAACGCTGAGGACATTCTTTTGCTAGCCCGTGAATACTACTCGGTGGGCGGCGGGTTCGTTCTGGACGAGGACCAGATCGGCACCGACCTGTCCGCGGAGCAAACCGTTGCCATTCCCTACCCGTTTGAATCGGGCGAGCAGTTGCTCGGCATTGCAGCAGCGACGGGAAAGTCCTTTTCGGGGATCGTGCTGGCCAATGAGCTGGCAGCCAGGTCCGAGGAGGAAGTCCGCAACGGGCTGCTCGAAATCTGGGACGTCATGCAGGACACCGTCCGCCGTGGGTCAACCAACAGCGGGATCCTTCCTGGCGGTCTGCACGTCCGGCGTCGTGCTGCTCGGCAGCTGGAACTGCTCCGCAAGGAAGCGGATCCCAACGATCACCTCAGCACCATGGAATGGGTCACCCTGTTCGCGCTTGCAGTGAACGAGGAGAACGCCGCCGGCGGCCGCGTGGTCACCGCTCCCACCAACGGCGCCGCCGGCATCATCCCGGCCGTCCTGAAGTACTACACGGACTTCGTTCCCGGAGCCGACGACGACGGTGTCGTCCGTTTCCTGCTTGCCGCCACTGCTGTCGGTGCCCTCTTCAAGAAGAACGCCTCCATTTCCGGTGCCGAGGTCGGCTGTCAGGGGGAAGTTGGTTCAGCATGTGCAATGGCCGCCGCAGGACTGGCGGAGGTTTTGGGGGGCACGCCGGAGCAGGTTGAGAACGCGGCTGAAATCGGCATTGAGCACAACCTCGGTCTCACCTGCGATCCGGTCGGCGGACTGGTGCAGATACCCTGCATCGAGCGCAATGCCGTGGGAGCCATGAAGGCGATTACGGCAGCGCGGATGGCGGTCCGCGGGGATGGGCAGCACTTCGTCTCGCTCGACGCTGCGATCAAGACGATGCGTGAAACCGGTGCCGACATGATGGACAAGTACAAGGAAACCGCCCGTGGCGGGCTGGCCCTGAACGTCGTGGAATGCTGAATGGGCCCCCAGCTCACGGTTGAGGTTATCCCGGGCGCTGACGTTCTCTCTCAGCTGCAACGCCATCTCTCACCACCGGCAACGGTCGCCGTCACCTGCCTTCCGCACCACGGCCCGGCAAAGACGGTGGACCTTGCGGTTGAGCTTGCCGCTGCTGGCTACCGGGCCGTGCCGCACCTTGCAGCGCGGTCGATCGAATCGAAGCAGCAGCTCGCGGAGTACGCGGCTCGCCTCGCGGACGCCGGAGTGCGGGACATCTTCGTGATCGCCGGCGACGCGCAGGAGCCCGTCGGACCCTACGCCTGGAGCGTCGCGCTCATGGAGGAGATCGCCGACCTGGGCGGGTTCCAGACCGGCTTCGCTGCCTACCCGGAAGGCCACCCGACAATTCCGGAGCCCGAACTGACCCAACTGATGCTCAAGAAGCAGGAACTCGGCGCGTGGGCGGTCACCCAGATGTGCTTCTCCGGCGAAGTCCTCAGCGACTACATCACCCGCCTCAGGACCGACGGCGTGACCGTCCCGATATGGGCAGGGGTCCCCGGAAGGGTCCGGCGCACCCGCCTGGTCTCACTCGCCGGACGCATCGGGGTCGGTCCGTCGCTCAAATTCGCCCGGCGCAGCGGTTCGCTGCTGCGCATGGCACTGGCGTCGTCGTCGTACGATCCTTCTCGATTGGTGCGTTCTATTGAGGGATCCGGCGCATTCGCGGGGCTGCACGTCTACAGTTTCAACGACTTCCAGGGACTGCCCCGAAACTGAGCTGCGCTCAGTCGCCCTTGACGTTCACGATCTGGCGCAGGGTGTGCCGGACGCGTACGAGGTCGCGGGCATCCTCCATCACCACGTCAATGTCCTTGTAGGCGGCCGGAATCTCATCGATGAAGGCGTCAGTGTCGCGGTACTCGATGCCGCGCATTGCCTGCCTCAGCTGGTCGCGCGTGAAGGTGCGCCGCGCCGCAGACCGGCTGTACTCACGGCCGGCGCCGTGCGGAGCCGAATTCAGCGACGGCGCGAAGCCCAGTCCTTCGACCACATAGGAAGCGGTCCCCATTGAGCCGGGAATAAGCCCCGGCCGCCCCTCAGAGGCGTCGATCGCTCCCTTCCGGCTCAGCCACACCTGCTTGCCATAGTGGGTTTCCTGAGCCGTGTAGTTGTGGTGGCAGTTGATGCGCTCCCGCTCCTGAACCGCCCTCCCGGCCCATTGCGTAACGCAATGTATGACGCGGTCCATCATTTCCTCGCGGTTCAGCAGCGCGAAGTCCTGCGCCCACCGGAGCTGGCGGATGTACTCCTCGAACTCGTCGTCGCCTTCGGTGAGGTAGGCCAGGTCATTGTCCGGCAGGGTGATGTTGCGCTTCCGGCACTGCTCGAGGGCCACCCGGATGTGCCGCTGGGCGATCTTGTTTCCGACACCGCGCGATCCGCTGTGGAGGAAGAGCCATACGTCGTCATTCTCGTCGAGGCTCACCTCGATGAAGTGGTTGCCGGATCCGAGCGAGCCCAACTGCAGCGCCCACTGCTTGGAGTACGACGCCGGATCGAACCCAGCGCTGTCAGCTTCCCGTGCCAGCCGCTCGACGCGTGGTTCAGCTGAATCAACGATGCGCTTGTTGTTGTGCCCTGCCGAGAGCGGGATGGCCCGCTCGATCGACTGGCGAAGTATCTTTCGGTCCAGCCTTTCCAAATCGCCGACGCTGAACTGCGTGCGCACGGCGATCATGCCGCAGCCGATGTCCACACCGACTGCCGCGGGAATGATTGCGCCGAGGGTCGGGATGACCGAACCGACGGCGGCTCCCTTCCCCAGATGAGCATCCGGCATGCTCGCGAGATGCGGATAAATTAACGGCATGGACGCCGTCTTGAGGTTCTGTGCCCGCGTCTGCGGGTCAAGGACGCTCGCAAAGTTCACGTACCTGGGGCTGACGTTTTCCATGGTGGTCCCATCGTCCTGCACCGGCACCCAGGCTTCAACCAATGTTTCCCCAAGGCGCGGAGGAAACGATGAAGTCATGCCCTCCCGGTGACTCCGTCGAGGCACCGTCCGCAGGAGGATCCATGAGCGTAGAAATCATCGGAGCGCTGGCAATCATGGCGGCTGCGGCCTTGATGGTGCTCGTTGCGTCCTTTGCTGCACCGCGACGTCGGAGCAGTGATCACGTGGCGCCCGTGGCCCGCGCGGTTACCGTGATCTCCGAGGCGGACCAGCGGCTACTTCCGTATTTGCAGCTCACTGCTGCGCAATGGCGGTCCTTTACAGACCTGCAGCGGACCGAGCTGCGCAAGCGGGCCCAACGTTCGATGAACTAGCTTTTGTTTTCCTGCGATGTGGCTCGATCCTGCAGGGCGGCGTCTGTGGAACCGAGCGTTTCCAGGTTTGCCAGTCGGCCATCGATCTGCTCGACTCTGGCAAGCAGCGCGCGATTGGTTTCCTGGGTTGCCTGCATCGTGCGTACCAGTTGATCGTTGTTGGACGCCGACCGTCTCCCGCCCATCTGTACCGCCACTTGTGTAATGGCAAACGCAATGATTCCGGCAATAGCGATCCAAGCGAACCAGGGCATGTACTCCATGGGTTGACCTTTCATAGGGTTTGATAACGGTGGCACTTATTTCAGGAAGCGATGTCCATCAGCTCGCCCAAAACGTGAGAAGCAACATCGGATGCGCTGGCGTCCGAATACAATTTCGCGGCCTTCATGTAGTGAGTCCTGGCCGCCTCGAGATCCTCAACATTTGCGTAGTATCGGCCGAGCAGGAGTTCCAGCAGCCCGGCGGCTTCGAATTCGAGTCCTGCCGCTTTTTCCTGAACTTCGAAAAGTAGTGGTTTCGCTGCTTCAAATTCCCCGCGCGAGCTGTGTAGGTGTGCTCTGGTCAGGGCAAGTTCCAGATGTTCTTCAGCGGTGCCCGCAATGCGAAGTCCGAGTACAGCGTTCTCAATACATTGCTCGACGTCCTCATCGGATATACCCGCCGCCAGTCGCCGGGAGGCACTCGCTCGATTGAACTGCGCCCACATGCCGATGTCTGCCTGCGGTGTGATGTGCTCTGCTGCGAGCCGGTGTTGTTTGAGGCCGGTTTCAACATCTCCCCGTCGGAAGGCTACGTTGCCCACGACCCACGCTGCACGTCCTATGGACAGCGAAGGCACCTCGGGGAACTGGTCGACGAGCGCCAAATCAGATGCGTGCTGCCACGCTTCATCGAGATTGCCCCGAACCGCCAGTGCCGCAACAAGCACGTAGCCGCATTCGAGGCGCGTAGCCGAATGTTCCGGGAGGCTCCTGGAGACTCCGGTTGCGGCGCGTGCCAAGGCGATTGCGTCCTCCAAGTCGCCTGTGGCTCGCTTGATGGCGGACAACCTCACCAGGGCGGTGGCATGCAGTTCCGGCTGAGCGAGGGTAGTGGGATGTTCCAGCAGTTCTTCCAGGGTGGCGACGGCCTCATCAAACCTTCCAAGCGCCAAATACGCTTCAGCCTGCACGGCAGTCATGTTCCACCAGACAGCCGTGTTCATCTGCTCTTTTGCCAGGCTGGCTGCATATTCAGCTTCGGACGCAGCAAGTGCATGGTCCTTGAGATTTGCGGCACTGGTTGCATGGAGGACAGCTGCCGACAGTCCGCCGCTATCCGGTTCTGGAGAACCGATCCATTGCGCGACGGTGTCCGGCTCGATTCCCAGTATGTCGGCGAAATGCCGCGTCATGGCCAGGGTGGGCTGCCGCTGGGCTCGCTCCAGTAGCGACACATAGCTGGTTGAGTACTTGCCCCCGCCTAGCTCGTTCTGGGTCAGCCCTTTGGCTACCCGCGCTTCCCGAAGTTTTTCTCCGAAAGTCACTATGACTCCTTCTGGCCGGCCGGAACCAGTCCGACGGTACCCATTGACAACCGAAGCGGCCCCCGTTTGACTAAGCGTGTCAACCAGCGATCAGCTACTAGACAAAATTCTACTACACGTCACTTCTTGGGGGAAACTACATGTTCGAAGTATTGCTCTTGGTTGCATCACTGCATCACTCCGAGGCTGGAAGTGCGACGCACCCGCACCCGACAAGCATCGAATCAACCCATGTCCCGGGCGGTATCCCACAGCACATCGGCGACTGGCCGCTCGGTGGAATAGGTGACTGGCCGTTGGGTGGAATCGGGGATTGGCCACTGGGAGGCGGGGGAGTACTTCGATAGACGATGCTCGCCGGTTCGGCGGGTGCGCACAAAAACAAGCCGGGCTGGTAACTCCAGCCCGGTTTTTTGTGTCTTTGTGTCACTTCTTCAACAATAATTGACAATTACTTGTCAACCGCTAGTCTCATCTTGTCAACACAACGGTTACTGGGGTAGTCACCGCCGGTACCGAACACATAAAGGGGAGTAATGAGCACTATCGACAGCACCACCACAGCACCTGTCATTGCACTGCCCGACATGGATTTCGAGGGACTCGAAGTCATGTCGGTTCGGGAGGCGGTAGCTGTGCCTGAAACCGGCGCAACCAGCGGCTCCAGTTCATGCAGCTCAACCTCCTGTTGCGGCAGCAGTTCGTGCTGCTCGTCCGGGTCCTGCGGCTAGTCCCACATCCGGTGTACCTGCCGGGCGTCGTCGGTGGCATGACATCCAGGGCGCCCGGCAGGCACCACAAGGTTCAAGGAAATGAGGAACATCAAGTGAAAGCAATCAACGCCGTAGGCCTAGTAAAGGCTTACTCGGCAACCCCTGTTCTCCAAGGTATCGACCTTTCCGTTGAGGCTGGAGCGGTCGTTGCGTTGCTTGGTCCCAACGGGGCCGGCAAAACGTCGCTCGTTGAGATACTGGAGGGCCACCGCATGCGCACCGGCGGGCACCTCAGCGTGCTCGGCCTGGATCCCGCCGACCGTCGTGACTTCCGTTTGCTACGGCGGAGAATGGGCGTGGTGCTCCAGCAGACCATGCTCGAACCGGGCATCTCGTCCCGTGACCTGCTTCGACGGCAGGCGTCGTATTACGCACACCCCATGGACCTGGGGGAAGTCCTGCGGAAGGTGGGGCTGGAGGACAAGCAGAACGGTCTGGTCCGGACGCTTTCAGGGGGCATGCGGAGGCGTCTGGATATTGCGCTCGCGTTGGTCGGCCATCCGGAAATCCTCTTCCTTGACGAGCCGACTACGGGTCTGGATCCGCTCTCACGCCGCAACATCAGGGAGCTCATTCGGGAAGTGAATTCAAGCGGGACCACTGTGATCCTCACCTCTCACGACCTGGACGAAGTGCAGGACCTGGCAGATACCATTCATGTCCTCGCCGCTGGGCAGTTCATCGCGTCCGGGTCACCTGAAAACATCATCGCCGGTTCACATTCGACGACTCAGGTCCGCTTTCTGTTGAGCGGAATCGAGCAGGCTTCGCTTCCCACGGGAGGCCAGGTTAGCGGCGGCTTTGTGCACTACGAAACGCACGATCAGGACCAGCTGATGGCTGCTCTCCAGCGCTGGTCCAGTGAAACTGACCAGCCCATACAAGGTTTGACAGTCATCCCGCCGAGCCTGGATGACGCCTACGCGAACCTGCTCGAACCAGCAGCCACCACAGGAGGCAAATGATGAGTGCTACAACCGCTGCAGCCGTCCACAACCAGGGCACTTTCGTCCGATCATTCCTCCTGCATGTGGAAATGGAGTTCAAGGACTTTTGGCGATCGATCATCTCCCTTGCCTTCATCGTTCTGCTGCCCGTCATGTTTTACGTGGGCTTCGGATTTGCCTACCGCGACCAATCCGCGGTCGTTCTTAGCCTGGAATCGAATCAGATAACCCAGGGCAACTACAGCTACGCGGGAGTCTTGACCTTCGCACTGCTCTCGGTCGCGTTCGCGAACGTTGCCATCGGTCTGGCAATCCGGAGGCACCACGGACTCTTCAAACGGTTCAGGACTACGCCCGTGTCTCCAAGCGCAGTGACGGGAGCTTTCCTCGTCAACGCCCTGGTCACACTGGCTGTGGTTTTCGTGACGCTTACCCTGATCGGCACCCTTGGCCTCGGAGTGGACCTCATTGTGGACCGGCTCCCGATGCTCCTTGGTGCGACGATGATCGGCTTCATCTGCATCGCGCCACTGGGGACTGCGCTTTCGCTCGTCCCGCCAAATGCCGACTCAGCGGTTCCCATTGTCAATGGAATCTTCTTTCCCATGGCGTTCCTCTCGGGAGCCTTCTTCGCCCTCTCACTGGGAGAAACCGCTGACGGCATTCTGGCCCTGCTACCCGGTAAACCGCTGATGGCGTTGTTCACGCGAGCGCTGTCCCACAGCGGACCGTCCTGGGACATCGAGGCGATGCTGCTGTTGCTCGCTTGGGGCGCTGTAGGAGCCTTCTTCTCCTTGAAGCTCTTCAAGTGGGCTTCCGAGAAAGAACCCCGTGGGTTCACCCAGCGCAAATCGGCGAAGGACGAGACTGGTGAATAACGCAATCCTGGCGGAGAAAGTGCGCCTCACAACCAGCCCTTATTGGGTTTCGCGGGTCAACCTCTATCCTCACTCCCAGTTGCGGTCCAGCGAGCATTCGGCAGCTGACAGGGAACTCATCGAGCAGCTGATCAGGGAGCAGGCCCTTCGCAATATTCTTCGCCAGCCCCTGGTGGAGAGGCTCGCCCGTCAGTGTGAACTCAGCGGCGCACACCGATCCTCCTTCCTGATTCCGGTCAAGCGGGATGTATTCAACAACAGGAACTCGCGTCTTGTGCTGAGGGAACATTCGGACGTGCCCAGGATTGATGGCCTGCAGGAATGGTTCGGCAGCTGGCGGCACACCGCGGAGCTTCAGGCACAGCTCGATGCCTCCTACTCCGCAGCACTAGACGGAGAACGGGCCGTGTTGACTGACTGGACCGCCGACCCGGACGTTCAAAGAAGCGTCGCGATGACCAATTCGTCGCTCTTCCGGGCCGTGCGCTCGCGTGCTGAGGCCCAGGGTCAGCTCACCAAGAGATTGCGCAAATCCGAGCCTTCCCTCGTGCAGTACTTTTCCCGATCCTGCACCAAAGTCAGCCCCTTCTCTCTCTACACCGGCACACGTTTCCACCAGCTTGATGTCGACGACGCCCTGGTTCACCCGGAAGGGGTCAGCTGGACAAGCAGGATCGAGCTGCGGCGACTCTTTGTCCGTCAGGCCGCACGCCAGTTGGTCTCGGACCCCGTCGATGCGCTCAAAGTGCAGTGGAAGATAGCAGACGGCATTCGTGAGCGGGACGGAGTCCTGACTGTCCGACGGCGGCTCTGGCGCCTGCCGGCTGCCGGGATGAAAGCTGACACCTTCATTGAAGACGACGTAAGCCTGGCCCTGGATGGTGCCTGGAGAGGGGTGTGGGCAGGGCTCCAAACGATCCTGTGCGAACCAACTCCTTTGGACCTACTCAGGGACAACATTCGCCAACAGTTCGGCTGGGATGCTGAACAAGCAGAGAAGCTGACCGCCACCCTTGCAGCAAGAGGACTCCTCGTTCCCTACTTCCCTGTGAACGAGCAGGCGGAAGATTACCTCCTTCAATGGAGAAAGTATGTCAGCCGATTTTCCGGTGCAGCTGCTGCGCGGCTCACCGACGCCCTCGACGCTACTGAGCAGGCACTGGTTGGATTTAGCGCTGGCTCTGGCGCTGAACGAGTGGTAACCGTTGAGAAGGTGCAGCGAATGTGGGCAGATTCCCTCGAGGTCGACCACCTCGAGAATCCGCTCGTCGAGGACAGCTATGTCGCCACCGGCGCCAATGCGGCCGGCGAGATGATTACGGGCTGGGCGGCCGATATGGAGACCCTCCTGCCCCTTCTGGTCGCACAGGACGATCAGCGAGTCCTTGCCGCCGCATTGGAAACCGTGTTCGTCGGAGAATACGGCGTTGGTGGTCGGTGCTCGGATCTGCGCGGATTTGCGGCAAAGGCATACGAAGCTTTCCCCCTGACCCAGGCGCTGCTCGCAGGAGAATCACCGGCCGAGTCTGCAGGGATTGCCGACCTGCTCGCCGCCCGACGCATCGCAGCTGACCACCTCATCGAATTGGCGAGCAGCGGAAACTCCGACGTGGCCATCGACACAGCGGTGCTATACCGCATTGCTTCACTCATCCCTGAGCGTGAATGGTCCTACCGCCGTTCCATGTCGGTGTTCGGCCAGACAGACGGCACCCAGCTGGTCGTAAACCACATTTATGGTGGCCGCGGCCGTTATTTCAGCAGGTTCCTCAAAGACCAACCCGAGCTGGTAAGCGAGGTCCTGAGCGGCGCTTTTCAGTCGGTTGCTCCCCCGGGGGAGCGCACAGTTCAGATGCGCTCGACACTGGGGTTCAACGCCAATCTCAGCCCGCTACTGGCGCAGGAGGAGCTGCACCTCACCGATGAGCAGAGCTCTGCTGCGGCTTCCCTCCGTATCGAGGACCTTGAGTTGGTCCATAGTGCTGCGGGCCTCAAGCTTCACCAGAAGCGGACCGGCGATCCTATTGACGTCCTGTATACAGGCTTCCTGGTGCCGCATGCTCTTCCCAGCGACGAGATGCTACTCGCCATGATTTCGGGTGCCCCGTATTTTTCCTTCAGCGAATTGACGCTGGATCTGCACCAACGGTTACACGCGGGCACGGGGAAAGTCATAGCGTCTCCGAGAATCACTCATCGCGATCTTCTGCTGTTCCGCCGGCGGTTCGCTGTTGAACGGAATCTCCTGATCCCCGACCCGGATTCCCTGCCGGCTGAAGCTTTCCGCGAGGTTAATGTACGACGACGGGCCGCGGGCATACCCGATGAGGTGTTCGTGCGGCCTTTGTTCGGACGTCAGATCACACCGGTGGAGCGCGCGATGAGCCCCCGCCCGCAGCACCTTGACTTCCTCAGCCGCCTTCATGTGGCGGGCGCAGCGAAGCGCACCCGCCAGCTTGGACCCACGCTGCTGGCCGAAGAGTTTCATCCCCACCCGTCCACCGAGGGCGTCAGTACCGGAACCGGGCGACATGCCGCCGAGCTGTTCTTCGAGATATCCACAACACAGGGAGAAAGTCGTGCCTGAATCAATCAAGGCCTTTGTGGGCCTCCAAGTGACCTACTACGACGACGCCAAGCAGGAGTTGCTGGCCACCTGCCTTTTGCCGCTGGTTTTTCAGGCACAGGCGATGGACGGCGTGAACGCCGCCTGGATTCAGTCGCATTGGCGGTTGGGACCTCACAGTACGCTCTATATCCACGGCGAAGCAGGAGTGCTGGCGAAGCTAGTACCACGCCTGGCGGGAAGCATCAGCCTGTTCCTCGACTGCCACCCTTCCCGCCGCGCTATCGACCCTGCCCAGTACGAAGTCCTATCCAAAGAACTTGGACGACTGGAACTCACCGAGCCGCCTTATCTGCCTCTGGAACCAGACAACTCCCTTCGCATCATTCATGAGGAACCGGTCGATACATTCCTGCGCAGTCGTTCCGCGATCGAGCTGAAGGGCAGGATCATCGGCGACGGACTGCGCAATGTCTTGACTGCGGATCACTCGATTCTGGACGGAGGGCACGCCTTCAGTAGCGCGTTCCGCGGGATGGCTGCGCTAGCTGTTTCCTATCCGCAGTGGGGGCTCGTCTCGGGGTATCAGGCGTTTCTCTCCCACTGGAAGGAGTACTTCTATTGGGCTGACGCGGATGGTCAATTGCAACGCGTTCTGGAGGGAAGCTTCCGCGAGCAGGAGTCGGATCTGTCGAGCGTTCTTCAGATGGCGTCCGACCTGCAACCCGGAGAGCTCTCCGGCGATCCGGTGCTGGACGGGTGGCTTAGCTGGGTACGAGGCTCGCTCCCGAGGGCGATGGAGCTCGCCGCTACCGGTGACATCCTGCCCTATCCGCACCCGGACCGCCTTACGCAGGCACGGAAGTTCGGCGACGCGACCGCGGTGCAGTGGAGCGGATCGGATGACCGCAACTACAGTGACTTTCACCGGGCCTTCCGCAAACTTGATTTCACCAAGCTGGGCAATGGCACTGACTTCGCTGCCTACCGCTTCCTCATCAACAACTTCTTCGAGCTCCTGCCGGTCATGGGAATCACTCCCTTGCAGCGGTATTCACTCGCGTACTTCTTCTCCACGGCGGCGCAACTGGTGGTCGGCGAAACCTGGGAGACCACAGTCGCGCGGTCCATTGAGCGCCAGCAGCGTGCATCGCCTGACGTGCGACCGACACTGCCTTGGGTGGGTTCGAATGCTTGAGTTTCAGCAAGTAGACACCACCGCGGTCCGACTCCGGTCCACCGCCCGCTCGCGGGTAATGCCCACCAGGGGAGTGGCAATCAGTTCCGGAGGCGCCGCGGTTGTCATCAATGGAAGTACGGCGGAGGCTGTTTGGGCAGTCATGGAGCCACGACTGATGGCCGGCTGCGACAAGGAGGAGCTCGTCACACTGTTTCCTCCTCAGGGGTGGCCATTGATCCGCTCCATCATGGCGCAACTGGATGATCATGACCTGCTCCGGGAAGTGGAAGATACAGACGGGTTGCCGGCGGTCGACCCTGGCCTGGTGGAGCACTTTGAGCAGCTCACGAGGCGACCACGCGCCGCCGCTGCCCGAATGCCTCGAACCGCAATCAGTATTACCGGCACCAGTACAGTCCTCAATGAATGTATACGGGACGCCTTCATTGAAACAGGCTTTCCCATTGTCACTGCCAGTGAAACCCGTGGGACGGGTGACGGCGTCGATACCGTCTTCGTACACCGCTCCAGCACAGTGGCGGGCGGTACCCGACCTGATCCAGACGAAAGCGTTCTGACCGTTCTGGCTGTATCAGCAGGTGGCTGGCACGCAGCGGGGCCCACCAACGCCCAGCCGTTTCCCCAGGACGTCGATGCTGTGCATCGGTGGATGTTGTCCAAGGCGGGGTCGGATCGGACGGGAACAGAGCCGGTGGAGAAGTCCTATGCTCATAATCTCGTTTCCGCTCAGTTGGTGCTCGCAACGCTGAAGGCTGTAGCCCGGGAGGTTGACGCTGCCGAAACAGCCGCGAAGCCTCCGCTTGACCCCGTTCGGGTGCTTGCAGACCGGCCGCAGTTCATGGTCACCTCGCCCGACCTCGTTTCGGAACCGCACCCGGTTACTACCCTCACTGCTCTGGACACGTCCAGCGGTGAGAAATGGCACCCCGTGCCCACCGATCCGGTAGGTGCGGAGGAGGAACTGATACTGGGCGCCTTGGAACCACTCTGGGCCGGGTTGTTTTCGCGATTTGAAGGACCGACGCCTGGATCGCTCGAGCAGCTGCCGATGGGAATGGCGGAGGCTGGAACGGTGGGGACGGGTACGTCGAAGCGGATGTTCGCAGGCACCGGCCTGACAACTGCGCAGGCAAGGCTTGACGCCCTGTCGGCTGCATCCACCCACCTTGCCTTCGACGGCTTTGTCCCCGCAAGCCACATGGCTGAGGAGGACGCGGTGAATGTTTCCTGGTCGCGACAGACGGCTGCCGCAGACGCAACCGCCCAACTACTCGATCGACAGGCACAGTGGTACCCCGTCAGCACACCGGAAGAGCATCTTTCACCGCGAACCCGTCGAATGTGGGCGGCACTGGTGTTGCGCTATCACCGGACACTGAACCTGGAGACAGCAGCGCTAAGCCTGAATCCACCGGCTGGGTGTGGCGGGTTGCCCGGTTGCGGTTTCGGCGGGTTGTGCGGTGTGCGGGCATGGCGGGGTGTGGGGCCTTGCTGCCCTTGAGTGTTCC
>NZ_CANLXP010000026.1 GCF_947495145.1 uncultured Arthrobacter sp. | reverse complement strand
TTTTTCCTGATCAGACGGGCATTTCCCGTTTAAAACGCCGAGTGGCGCTCAACCCCACCGGTGGATTCAGGCTAAGCGACGGTCGAGGGCTTCACAGGTGCCGGGTGTGGGTGGACGGAACGTGGGCATCCACCGGGATTGCCGCTCGGGCTGAAATGGCGGTCGAGGAAGCACTGATGCGGGCCGCCGCCATCGTTCAGTTCTCGGCTGATTCAGCGCCTGGGCATGCCACCGCGACTAATCCGCCGCGCGGCGTTGCGCCCATGCTCACCTCCTCGAGGGACGAGATTCTCGCCTGGGCGGCAAAGCACCCGCACCGGATCGCATATCTCACACCGTCGGGCTCCGAATACTGGGGCCGGGTCGGGCTCTATCCGGTGGTGGCAACGTGGCTATAACCCAGAGCAACGTCCTGGAGCCGTCCCAGGATCTGAACGGCGTGCCGGAACCGGGCGCGTCAGGCGACGGCGACGTAATGGCCCTCTACTCGACCGGTGAGACGCGGATACCGGTGAACGGCGGGATCCTGTTCTGCCGAAGCGTGGGTTCCGAAATCCGAATTGGACCGTGGCTCCCCAACGGCGAATCAGGTTGCGCCGCCTGCATGGGCCTATGGCGCAAGGACACGAGCGGAATTGACGACGACGGCGCGCTCCCTCCCGATGGTCGGCACCTTTGCTGGCGCCACACCGCGGCCGGCCTGATCGAGTTTGCGCTTCGCGACCCGAAGAGTTTGCGGCTGCGATCGAAGATTCTTGAACTGGAAACAGGCATGGTGAGAATCAGTTCTTTTCTTCCTCATCCTCACTGCCCGGATTGTGCTTCACAGGAGCTATCGTCCAGTGCGGTCGCCTTGGATCTTGTGGCAGGTCAACCGACGGTCGGTGGAATGCTCCGCACCAGATCGTTTGACCGGTCAATGCTGCGGGAGGCACTTTTCGACTCCCGGTTTGGTCCTGTAGCTCACGCTTACCGGGACGAGGAATCACCGTTGTCTCTTGTAACCTGCGAGACGGTGGTTCCCGGCACCACACGTCGTGAGGGAGGATACGGGCGCTCCACCCGCTTCACTTCCAGTGAGATACCGGCCTACCTGGAAGGCTTCGAGCGTGTTCTCGGCGGTCACCGGATGCCTCAGACATCGACGGTCATTGGGAGCTACACCCAACTTGCAGCTGACGCGATAGATCCTGCCACCTTGGGCGGTCATGCAGAGGACGCGATGAACGATCCCAGGTTCCGTCTGCACCGTTATTCACCTGATCTGGTCACGTCATGGGTATGGGCGTGGTCAACCCGTCAGGATCGCCAGGTACTCATTCCAGAGCATGTTGCCTACTGGCATGGTGGACGGGGACATCCCAAGTTCCTCTACGAATCTTCCAATGGTTGTGCTGTGGGCGGGACGTTTGAGGAGGCTGCACTCTATGGTCTGTTCGAAGTTATTGAACGTGACGCGTTTCTGCTCGCTTGGTATTCGCAAACGAGATTACGGGAGATCCGGCTCGATACCGTGCCGGATGTAGGGCACATAAGTGACCTGATAACTGAACGCGGATTGACCCTCACGGTGCTGGATATGACCTCCGATTTTGGTGTTCCCACAGCGCTCTCGGTTATCACCGCACCGGAGGCGCTGGTGAATCAGGGACTGGCTCCTGCGTTGAGTCTTGCATCCGGTACACACCCCGACGGTCGAAAGGCCATCGGCGCCGCCATCGAAGAGGCTCTTACCAACGCGTTGATGTATCCCAAATGGGTATCGATGCGAGCATCGGTGAGCGTCGAGCGCTGTCGTCCAATGCTGCATGATTACGCACTGGTCGAGACGCTTGAGGACCACACCGGGATGCACGGACTGAGCGAGGCACGAGCTCTTTCGGAGTTCCTGCACCAGCCTTCAGGACAGATCGACGCCGATCAGTTCGCGGCTCCTTACGTGCAGCCGACCGAGCTCAGTGCCGAACTGGCTTTCAGGGTGAAGGCCGTCCACGATCTGGGACTGGACCTTCTGGTCGTGAACCAATCGGCGCCTTTTGCAAGCAGCACTTTGGGAATAAGCGCTGCGAAAGTGATTGTGCCTGGATCCATTCCGATGACCTTCGGGCACCTGAATCGAAGGCTTGAAGGCCTCCCCCGACTCGCCTCAGCGGCGACCCTCTTGAAAGGAGGCGTTCCATGGCAGCACGCAAGCCGGATTTCTCCCATCCCGCACCCCTTTCCGTAGCGCCCGCACAGGCTGCAGCAACATTGTTGCGCTTCTATTTGCAGTCCTTCGGCAAGAAAGTGTCGGTGGTCGAAACACTCTTTTCCGTGGCGGAGCCGCCGGAAGAGCTGTCGCCGCAGTCGGCTGGAAGCGTCAACGCGAGAGGTACATTGCTCGACTCGACCGCCTGCTCGGCTCTTAGGGTTGCGACCCCCGGACAAGTGACGGGCGCTGCTGACCCCGCTTTCTCGGACTCCGCCCTTATTCACGCCGCTGCACTGGAAGCGACGCGTATCCGCCGGATAGCAGCTGCCGACCGTTATCCCATACACCGCGCTTATCCGTCACCACGGGGGATGTTCGGCGCCGATGTCGAAGTGGCGATGCCCGGAAGCCCGGCCAGCTCTCATCGGTTGGACCCGGTATCCGAATCGCTGGTACCCATCCGATCAGAGACACCGGTTACGGCCCGTAGCCGGCCGACTCTCTCAGTCACCATACGGCCCGACCGGTATCCCGCTCCCTACGGAACACTGCGGCCGTCCCTGGCGCTGCTTGAAGCAGGACACCTATTGGCCACGCTCGGCCTGACGCTGCAACACGCCGGCTTCAGCATCGAAACCACGTTTGGTCCGCAGACACCCCAAGGAACTGCTGGCCACGCTTCGCGGACGGCAGGAAGCCTGAAAGCCCATGCGCGGCGTACCGGCGGCGCAGCTTCAGACAGTGCGTCGCCCACCGCGATGGCGATCAACAATTCCGCTGCTGCTACTCTCGCGGGCCTGGCGTCCCGGGGCGGACTGCTCGACCCGCGCGGGCTTCCCCCGGTCACTTTGAAGGAGTGGCTGGATCGCCGCTCCAGTGGATCCTCCAGACACAACCTGGTGACCAGCGGAGCGATCGAAGACGATCTGAATCAATTTGTCTGGGGACTGTTGAAGGAGTCACTTGCTCAGGTGGCGCATCTTCTCCCGCATCGCGCTGCGATCAGGCTGTTCCATTTGAGTCTTGAGAACAACGACATGTCCAGCAAGAAGGTTGTTGAAATATCCGATGATGGGCCTGCGCAGGCGAGGGGCGTCGGCGAATTCGATGCCCCTTTCAGTTCGGGCAGCGGATTCGTATGGTGTGTCGATTTCCCTGCGTGGGTGGAGCACTACGGTGCTGGCGCCGACGTCGTCGTACATACCTTATTGGGCTGGCTGTGCCAATGGGGATGTTTGGGCGCCGCGGCGGCGGGGCACACTGCCCGGCCGGCCCGAAACTTCGATGAAGCCGAATGGGCTGCTGCCCTGCGGCTTCCATTGAACGTTACTCCCGCTTACCAGCTCTGGATACGCCGGCCGGAGCTGCACGAAACACGCCGGAACGTTTGGACAATGCAAGGGAGCCCTCAGTGATCAACAAATGGTCCAGCACCTACTTCTACTGCCACCTTTCCGTGGAAGACACTGACTCACTGATTGCCCGGGAAGTCGGGCCGTTGGCTGATGCAATGGTGGCGCGCGGAGAAGCGGATGACTGGTTCTTCCTCCGGTACTGGCATGGAGGGCCACATCTGAGGATTCGCTTCCGCAATGTCAGCGAGCACGCGCTGCTGTCCTACGAGGAATCCCTCCAGGTAGCGCTGCGGCGCTCAGCGGCTGTTGATATTGATCCGGATCGCTTCGCATCGAACTTCGGCACCCAGGACCCAACCCGATGGCGGGCCCACGGCGAAGTGGTGCGGTCCGACTACGAACCCGAGATTGAGCGCTATGGGGGAACGCAGGGATTGGCCGTGTGCGAGAGGGTCTTCTCGCTGAGCAGCCGGATAGCGGTCGGGATACTCGCATCCACTGACCGGCGCCAGGCTCTGCTGATCGGACTCGACCTGCTCCTGATTGCGCTCGCCGTGTCGGAAGAGGAGGACCTGGACGCGGTCCGGTCCGTACGGGGCTACTTCGCTGCCTGGGATTTCCTGCAGGAATCGATTACCGACGGACAGGTTGCTCGCGCGCTGGCCGAAAAGCTCTACGCAGCCTCACCCAGTCGTTGGAACGCACGACGGGATCAACTGGATTCTGTAGCTGAGAATCAGCCGGAGTCAACCCACGGGCGCTGGAAAAGTGGGCTGCTCACCGCCTTGCAGCGCCTGCGCGAGCTGGAAACCGAAGGACTGCTGGTTACAGACCGGCGAAGAATCATGTGGTCCCTCGTACACATGATGAATAACCGGCTCGGACTGAGCGTGGCGGACGAGCGCACCATCAGTTGGCTCGCGTCGAAGGCCTTCCCCCGCTGGACAAGTGAGGCGGACTATTTCCCTATCGGGATTACTGCTTCGGATCATTCGTACCTGGAATCAAGCAAGTACATCAGGAGCGAGATGGGTGGCGGGCACGGTCCGCGGCAAGCGTCGGTCGCTCCTCTGCACCGCCGTGATAAGGGGGGGAGCCGGCCACCGGGAGCAGGCTCGGTGACGCTGCCTCCCGTTCAGAATCTGGAGGCGGGGCTGCACGATGCACTTCAAAACCGTCGGAGCGAATACGGCAACTACGGACAGACGTTAAACCTGAACGAGCTGGGTGCGCTGCTCGGAAACGCGGTTGGCATCGCGCCCGAAAGAAGGATCACCCTCCCGGACGGGCACCTCACCTTCCGCACTTACCCCAGCCCCAGCGGGGCCTATGCCACCGACGTACTGGTTTTCGCGTACGCGGTATCCGGGCTGGCGCCGGGTACCTACGCCTATGACGCCGTCAACCACTCTCTGCATTATGTTTCCCCTGGCTCCGGCCGGTCCCTTCTGGCCGCGGCATCTCCCTTCTTCGTCGAAGACCCCGCAGCGACGGCAGCGATCGTCGCAGATACGGTCCCCGCCGTCGTCGTGTTAGCAGCGGACATCGGCCGATTGCGACCCAAGTACGGCTTGCGTGCTCTGCGCCTGCTCCTTCTGGAGGCAGGCCACATGTCCCAGAACCTTGCGCTCTGCGCCGGGGTTCTCGGGCTCAAGTCGTTGCCGATCTCTGGTTACGCCGACGACGTTCTGAACGCCGAACTTCATCTGGATGGGGTGGACCGCATCGTAAGCGCAATGCTTCCGGTAGGAACCCGGTCCTCCGCCCTGATCGAAGACCCAACATCCATGTTCGAACAGCACGATGAGAGGAACAACAATGAAACACGAATACACAGCAGTTGAAGCGCGGTCCTACGAGCTCGCGGCGGTATCGGGAGCAGCCAGTGCAGTACTGGGGCTTGGCACAGGAATGCTCTTCAAGAATCCGGGTATCGGTGCGGTGATCGGCGCGGGTATTGGATTGCTGGTTCGAGCACTGGTGGTCAACAGGATGGTTCATGACCGCCGGTGAAGTACTTGCCCCATCACCAGCCGCCGGAACCGCCGCGCGGGGGGAAAGCCGGCGGCTGGTAGCGCAGGTATCGGGGAAGTACGTCGGACTGTACAAGAACCTGCATTCTTTACCGGAACCGTCCGGCAAGGAGTTCCGTACGGCCCGGACGGTCGCCGCTCGACTCCGCAATCTGGGGTTGCGGGTCCACGAGCGGGTGGGAGGTTCGGGCGTAGTGGGAATCCTTCAGAACGGACCGGGTCCCACGGTGGTGCTCGGGGCTGAACTTGATGCGTTGCCCTGCAAGGAGGCGACGAATCTGCCTTATGCTTCCACCCAGTCCGGCAGCGCCGTGGGGGATGGTGGAGTGATGCACGCTTGTGGGCACGACGCTCATATGGCAGCGCTATTGGGGGCAACCGAGGTCCTTGGCCGGTTGCGAACGACGTGGTCCGGAACGCTGGTGGTGCTTTTTCAACCGGAAGAGGAAACCGGGCGGGGAGCGCTCAGCATGATCCACGCCGGCGTTCTGGATCTGTTCCCGGCACCGACGGTGTTTCTTGCCCAGCACGTGAGCCCTATGCCTGCTGGTTCCATCACCTTGAAGCCTGGTCCAACCACTTCTGCAGGCAATGGATTGCGCGTGACTTTGCATGGAATCGGTGGCCACGCAGCCTTTCCTGAGCATGGACTGAACCCGCTGAGTACGGCTGCGCGCCTTGTCCTGAGCCCGGAAAAGCTTTCCCAGCGTCACGTGGGAACCAGCATCGTCAATATCGGGGCAGCCCATGCCGGAACGGTGGACAACCGCATCCCGGATTCAGCTGAGTTGCACCTCAGCATTCGGTCGCGCTCCGCCGCGGCACAGCAGGTGGTACTCGGTGAGGTGCGGGCGGCGGTGTCACTGGCCACGCAGGGCCAGCGAAGTCTGCCGGCGGAAGTAGTTGAAACCGCCGTATTCCCAATGCTGGAAAACTCTCCAGGCAGTACGAGTCGCCTTTACGAGGCTTTCTACCGGGCGGGGCTTCCGGTGTTCCAGCTGGAAGAAGCGTCGTGGGCCAGTGATGACTTCGGGGCGTTCGGCACGGCAGCGCAATGCCCTTCGGTGTACTGGTTCTGGGGAGCGAGTGATCCTGCGTTGTTCTCTTCCCACGATTTGGAACTTCTTCGAACAGGATCGCTGCCTGCCAATGTTCCGGTGAACCACTCGACGCGATTTGCTCCTGAACCGGTGCTGACCGTCAGCTCGGGAATCACGAATCTGGTGACCGCCGCGCTCGACTGGACGTCCGGTTGAGACAACCGATGCCTGTTACCGCTGCCCGTGCTGCGCCTCGCGAGATCGGAGCCATCGCTCCAGATCCCGCGGCCTGGTGAAGCGAAGGACGGGCAGCCCGGCGTCCTGGTACTCCCGGATCCTCCGGCGCTTGCCGGCGAAGGACGTGAAGTGCCAGCGGATGATCGAGTCGTGTGCGATGACCCGGCGGAAGCTCTCCGTGTTCCCGTTGCAGACCTCTTCCCGCAGGAGCATCCGCCGTAGAGTCCTGCGCACCAGACGGAAAAGTGAAATCCAGCGTGGGTAATCGAGGACGATGATGGCTTCCGCGCGTGGGATCAGGAGGTCCGACCATTTGCCGTAGAAGCTGTCCAGAACCCAGACGTCCCGGGCAGCGATTTCCTCGATCAAGCGGATCTGGTCGGCCTGGTCCCGCTCAACCCAGCCGGGCAGCCAGCCAATGTCGGAGTCGACGGATGTGAGGGGCAAGCCTGCCGCGGCCGCATAGCGCGCCGCCGCCGTCGACTTTCCGGACCCGGTGACACCAAAAAACACCACGCGTCGAGGGGCTGCGGGAATCACGTCACCATCTTTGCACCAGGCGGAGTCCACACCGGAGGATGGACCGTTTCTGCTGATCGGATGCGGGTGGAAGACTGGGGAGGTGGCACATCTTGACGTTTCGAACATTGACTATTTCCTTTCCGACGGCCGCCAGTTGCTCAACGGGGTCACCTTCAAGGTCGGCGAGGGCCACAAGACTGCCCTGATCGGCCCCAACGGCACCGGCAAGACCACCCTCCTGCGTATCGTCGCCGGTGATATCGCCGCGGACGAGGGAGCCGTCACGCGCTCCGGCAGCATGGGCATCATGCGCCAGTTCGTGGGCCAGGTCCGCGACGACACCACCGTCCGAGACCTGCTCGTCTCCGCTGCGCCACCGGTGCTCGCAGCGGCTGCGAAGAGGATCGATGACGCTGAGCTGGCCATGATGGAGCACGACGACGAACCCACCCAAATGCGCTATGCCCAGGCAATCGCTGACTGGGGAGACGCCGGCGGCTATGAGCTCGAGACCACCTGGGATGAAGTCACGATGGCTGCGTTGGGCGTTCCGTACGATCGCGCACAGTACCGCGCGGCGTCGTCGTTATCCGGAGGTGAGCAGAAGCGGCTCGTCCTGGAGGCGCTGTTCTCCGGCCCGGACGATCTGCTCCTCCTCGACGAGCCGGACAACTACCTCGACGTGCCCGGCAAACGCTGGCTTGAAGCGAAGCTCAACCAGTCCAGCAAGTCGGTACTTTTCGTCAGCCACGACCGTGAGCTGCTCGACAATGCGGCCACCCGTATTGTCACGCTGGAACCCGGCGCACTTGGCGCGTCGAGCTGGGTGCACGGCGGAGGTTTCAGCACTTACCTGCAGGCCCGGACCGACCGCAATGCACGCTTCGAGGAACTGCGGCGACGCTGGGATGAGGAGCACATCAAGCTCAAAGAGCTCGTGAACATGTACAAGAACAAGGCGGCGTTCCGCTCGGACATGGCCAATCGCTACCACGCTGCCCAGACCCGTCTGGCGAAGTTCCTGGAGGCCGGGCCGCCGGAAGCGATCCCGATCGAGCAGAACGTGAACATGCGGCTCAAGGGCGGACGCACAGCCAAGCGGGCCGTCGTCGCACAGAAGCTGGAGCTGACCGGGCTGATGAAGCCGTTCAGCACCGAGATCTGGTTCGGTGACCGCGTCGGAGTGCTGGGCTCCAACGGGTCCGGCAAATCGCATTTCCTTCGCCTCCTCGCCGCCGGCGGCACCGACCCGGACAAGGAACACGAGCCGGTGTCGGAGGTGAGCATCGCACCGGTGCCGCACGCCGGCGTCGTGAAGTTGGGTGCGCGCATCCGGCCCGGCTTCTTCGCCCAGACGCATGTGCGCCCTGATCTGCTGGGCCGGACGCTGCTCGACATCCTGCACCGCGGCGATGACCACCGGTCCGGACTGGGCAGGGAAGCGGCGTCGGGAGTATTGGACCGCTACGGGCTGGCCGGGCAGTCGGAGCAGCTGTACGACTCGCTTTCCGGCGGGCAGCAGGCACGGCTGCAAATCCTGCTGCTCGAATTGTCCGGCGCCACCCTGCTTCTGCTCGACGAACCCACCGACAACCTCGACCTCCACTCAGCGGAGGCGCTGGAACGCGCCATCGACGCTTTCGAGGGAACCGTGCTGGCCGTGACCCATGACCGTTGGTTCGCACGCAGCTTTGACCGCTTCCTCGTCTTTGGCGAGGACGGCAAAGTGTACGAGTCGGAAACTCCTGTGTGGGACGAAGGTCGGGTGCAGCGGTCCCGCTAGCTCCGGTATTCCCTCCGACTTGTCCACAGCGGTGGCGGGCGCTTGAAGCAGGCATAGTTGCAGGCGCCGCCGGTCGAGTATCCCTGTCACGTCCGTCACACCCGGCGCCGTTTGTAGACCGCGTCGATCCCGGGCACATACGGTTTAGAGGTGCAGAGCAAAGTCAATCCAGCCATGTGGGCAACCTTCGCAATTTTCGGGCTCAATGGCCTTGTCTTCGCCAGTTGGGCAGCCCGGATCCCTTCCGCGTCCGATTCATTGGGATTGAGCGACGGCGAGACGGGCGCGTTGTTGCTGGTTGCCGCGATCGGCTCCATGATTTCTCTACCGTTGTCCGGCGGTATAGCGGCGCGCATTGGGACCGCGAACACCGTCAGGGTGGGCGGAATCGCCGCCACCATCGCGGCGTCCACTATCGCCGGGGGGCTTGTTGCGGAGTCGGTGGCTCTGGCCGCAACCGGTCTGTTCATCTTCGGTCTGGGCATTGGGCTCTGGGACGTGGCGCAGAACCTTGAGGGCGCCGAGGTTGAACGCCGTCTTCTGCGCACCATCATGCCAAAATTCCATGCCGCCTTCAGCGGCGGTGCCTTCGTTGGAGCGCTCGCCGGAGCGGGCCTGGCCGCCGCGGGGGTCGAGCTCTCATCCCATCTCGCCGCAGTCGCGGTTCTGGTGCTGGTCATTTCGCTGTGGATTCCCCGCTACTTCCTGCCCGAGCAGGCCCATACCGAGAAGCACGACGACGACACCCCGGCACGTACCGGATTCGCCGCCTGGAAGGAGCCGAGAACGCTCCTCATCGGCTTGGTGGTGCTAGGCGCAGCGCTCACCGAAGGTGCAGCAAATGACTGGGTGGCGAAGGCAACGGTAGATGGTCTTGGCACCAGTGAGGCCGTCGGTGCGCTGATGTTCGGCGTCTTCGTCGCTTCAATGACACTTTTCCGCTTCATCGGCGGCGGATTCATCGACCGTTTCGGGCGGGTGCGGGTGCTGCAGGTGAGCCTGGCGTCGTCGTTGGCCGGATTGGTGCTCTTCGTCTTTGCTCCCAATGTGTTCCTCGCCGGCGTCGGAGCGGTTCTCTGGGGTACGGGTGCGGCACTGGGCTTCCCGATGGGCATGTCCGCCGCCGCAGACGAACCGCGCTTCGCGGCCGCCCGGGTATCTGTTGTGTCGACGGTCGGCTACATGGCGTTCCTTGCCGGGCCGCCGCTGCTCGGCTTTCTCGGCGATCAGGTGGGAATCCGCAATGCCCTCCTCGCCGTCGGGGTGGCCGTGCTGGCGTCGTTCCTCGTGGCACCGGCTGCGGCTGAGCGCCCGGCGGGTGAGCCGGAAGCAAGCCGCGCCCGGTCCTGAATGCTTTGTCTTCAGAGCGCTGAGGACCGACAGAGCGCTGAGGCCCGACGGAACGGAAGATGGGCGGACAGCTCCTAGGAGCCGCCCGCCCCGCTGTTAGTGACGACCGGAGCGGCCGGGATCGGCGTCATTCCTGTGGTCGGTATCGTTTCCCCGGTCCGCACCGCGCCGACGGTCGTTGTTCGACACCTCCGGATCAATCTCGTCTGCGTGCCGGGTGTGCTCGTCGGTTTCCCGACGCAAACCCTGTGCATCGGACTGGCGTTGCTCTGCTTCCTGGCGCAACCGTTCGGCGTCAACCTCGGCCTGCTGGGCGTCGGCGTCGGCGCGGGCTGCCCGCGCCTCCCTCTCCCGCGCTTCGAGGTCCTTGGCATGCGCTTCTTCACGAATCTCATTGGCCCGATCGTGATCCTTCCGGCGCTTCTCCTGATCGTGTGCGTGCTTGCGCTTCCGTCCGAGGAAAACGATCAATCCGATGATGAGCAGCACCACGAGGATCCCGATGATGATCCATACCCAAGTCATTGTGTCCATTGCCTTCGCCTTCCTAGAGAGGGGCTTCCATGTTTGTGCATGGCGAGCGGCGCCCGAAAGGGACGTCCTTTAGTAACTCTCGACCTGTGCATGAAGGTCGTCAAGGGCTGAGGCTGGAGGCGGAAGGCTTTCCCTGTCCCGCAGAGATACTCCCTCAGGACGACGTCTGCGAGCAGTCCGGTAGCTAGGCTCGATACCGCTGCCCTGCCTGCGGCGGCGGACAAGGGCACGAAGGAAAGAAGCAGATGAACCAGCCGATCGAACAGTTCTCAATAACCCAGAAGATCACCCTGATGGTGAACCGCTACGAGGTTCGGGCGGTCGACGGAAACGGGAAGCCCGGTGAACTCATGGCGCTTGCCCAGCAGAAGCGGGCTGCCTTCAAGGAGGAGGTCCGGTTCTTTTCTGACGAATCGAAGAAAACGGTTCTTTTCTCCTTCAAGGCCCGCCAGCGACTGGATCTGGGAGCAACCTATGACGTTCTCGATGCCCAGGGGAACCCGCTCGGCAGCTTCCGCAAGAGCTTCGGTGCTTCCCTCCTGCGCTCAACCTGGCATTTGGACGGCCCGGGCATCGAGGCGATCGGAAGCGAGCGCAGTCAGGGCGTCGCCATCGCCCGCCGAATCTGGGAGATGGTGCCTTTCCTTGACGCCATACCGGCGCCTTTTCTGTTTCACTTCGACTTCCGCGACCCGTCCGGCCAAATCGTCCTCACATCAGAGCGGCGCGCTTCGCTGCGGGACCGTTATGACGTGAGCGTTCCCGGCGCGCGGCTCGATTGGCGGGTTGCTGCGGCGATGGCTGTTGCGCTCGACGCCCTGCAGTCCCGGTAGCGGACAGGAACTGTCCGCAATCCTCTTTCTCCCGTACTTCCACAAACCTAGGGTTGACCCATGACGATCATCCAGGCCGAAGGCCTGAAAAAGACATACACATCGAAGAGCGGCCCGGTGCATGCACTCGCGGGTCTCAACCTTTCGGTCCCGCAGGGGACTGTGAAGGCTTTGCTCGGTCCCAACGGAGCGGGCAAGACAACGGCGGTCAAGGTACTCACCACCCTGATCAAGCCTGACGAAGGCAGGGCACATATCGACGGCATCGACGTCGTGAACAATCCGAAAGCTGCCCGGCGGATCATCGGAGCATCCGGCCAGTACGCAGCGGTTGACGAGAACCTCACCGGTTTCGAGAACCTGGAGATGGTGGGCAGGTTGTATCACCTGGGCGCGAAGACCGCACGCAAGCGGGCGCAGGAACTGATTGACCAGTTCGAGCTGACGGAAGCGGGCAACCGTCCGGTCAAGGGCTTTTCCGGTGGCATGCGCCGCCGCATTGACCTCGCCGGAGCCCTCGTCATCAATCCGAAGATCCTGTTCCTCGACGAACCGACTACCGGCCTGGATCCTCGCAGCAGGCTCGCCCTCTGGGAGATCATCACGCAGCTCGTCAATGACGGCACCACCCTCCTCCTCACCACGCAGTACCTGGAGGAAGCCGACCATCTGGCGGACAACATCGCCGTCATCGACGGCGGCAGGGTCATCGCTGAGGGCACGTCGGATGAGTTGAAGGCGCAGATCGGCGGTCATCGGGTGGTGGTCACGCTCGTGAACGAGGCCGACGCCGGATCGGCACGGGAAATTCTCGCCCGCCACGGTGACGGCGCTCCAACGGTGAACGACCGCACTCTGGAGGTTTCCGTCATTGAGGGCCCCCGCGCGCTGCAGTATGTGCTCTCGGACCTGGGACAGGCCGACATTCAGCTGCATGACGCCGGAATGCGCCGGCCAACACTTGATGACGTGTTCCTCACTCTCACCGGCCACAGAGCCGAAGACGAGCCCAGCACCAACGACTCCGAAATGGAGAAAGCCAAATGACCGCGCTCAGCCAACCCACCTATGAGAGCGTCGGTTCACCCTTCGCTCAGCTGCTCTCGGATGGCTGGATAGCAACGCGCCGCAACCTGATCAAGATCAAGCGCGTCCCCGAAATCCTCGTTTTCACCATCCTTCAACCCATCATGTTCGTGCTGCTGTTCAGCCAGGTGTACGCGGGCGCAATGAACGTACCCGACTACGTGAACTTCCTGATGGCCGGAATTTTCGCCCAGACCGTCATCTTCGGTTCGACGTTCTCGGGAGCTGCCATGGCACAGGACCTGAAGGACGGCATCATCGACCGCTTCCGCACTCTGCCCATGAGTCCGGCAGCTGTGCTGATCGGGCGCACCAACGGCGACCTCGTGATCAACAGCATCTCCATGATGATTATGATGGGAACCGGCTGGTTGGTGGGTTGGCGGGTCACCACCTCGGTGTGGGGTTTCCTGGGTGGCGTGGCGGTCCTGCTTCTGTTTTCCTACTCCTTCAGCTGGGTGATGGCCGTTCTCGGCATGAGCGTGCGCAGCCCGGAGGTCATAAACAACGCGTCCTTCATGATTCTGTTTCCGCTGACCTTCATCTCAAACGCCTTCGTCCCGATCCACACCATGCCGGAGGTGCTGAAGAACATAGCGGAGTGGAACCCGGTATCAGCCCTCGTCGAATCGGCGCGGATGCTGTTCGGAAACACCAACCCTGAGTTCCCTGAGCCAACCGCGTGGACTCTGCAGAACCCCATCATTACTGTGATCATCGGGATAGTCGTAATGCTTGCCATCTTCGTGCCGCTCTCGGTAACCAAGTTCAAGTCGATCAGCTCCCGCTAAGGCCAAACGACGACGGCGGCAGCGGCTTACGCTGCCGCCCCGCCGCGCGCGCGGGGCGACAATGGAGACATGCTCCGCCACGCCGCCGTCGTTCTTTGCCTGCTGTTTCTTCCGGCCTGCACAGCAGCGCCGGCCCCGGGCCCAACAAGTTCGGCACCCGCGCGCGCAGCTACAACCGCGGCCCCTGCCGCGCCCGCCTCCGCAGTTCCAACTGAGACCGCAGAGCCTACTGAGACTGCAACTCCGTCTCCGTCACCACAGGAAGCCTTGGTCCTCGCTACCGACGCGGCAGGAGCGGATCTTCTAGTCATCAATCCCGCAGACCCCGGCAGCCCTCTCGAGCAGCGGATCCCCGTCGGCGCCGCGCCCTGGGATGTCTACGTGGCGAGGAACCAGGCATTCGTCTCCACTGCGGTTGGGGTGGCCGTCGTCGACCTGGCTGAGCGGCGTCGTACTGCTCTGATTCCATACGCCAACCCTGCTGACCAGATCACGTATGGCGAGTACCGCGCCGGCGGCACGGGGATCGTCGCCAGCGCTGACGGAAGCACCGTCTATGTGGCAGTGCTGCGGACAGACGGCAGCTCGGTTCTGGAGAAAATGGATGTCACCGCAGGCCGGACCGTCGGCACTGTCGAAGTCGGATTGCGCCCCTTTGACATCCTGCTCTCCGCCGACGGCTCAGAGGTCTACACGATCGACCATGATTCGTTCTCGGTCCACGTGGTCAACGCTGAAACGCTCGCTGCGCGACGGATCGAGGTGGCGCCGTTCGGCACGCAGGGCGGCCTCGCCTCCTGGGAGAAGCCGCACTACGGCGCAATTGACGACGCCGGGAACCTTTTGCTGCCCTATCAGGGACTGGCGCTCGCCGTCGTTGATCCCGGGTCAGGTGTTGTCACTGTGGGGGACATGACCGCCAACTCGCATCAGCACGGAACAGCAGTTGTTGACAACACCCTGCTCGTGGTGGGGACTGGATTTTTCGGCAATGCGACCGGATCACCGAATCTGACCGTTCGAAACACCGAAACGAACGCTGAGCGAATCGTGCCGCTGGACCGGTTGCACGAAACAGTCGTGCCCTGGGTCGATCCTGAGTCGGACCGGACCTACGCTCTGCTCTCCGGCGGCTACACGCGGGAGGGCTTCTGGTCGGGGATCACCGTCGTAGACCTCGAAACGTTCGAGCAGCAGGAACTTGCTGTGCCTGGCAGACCTCAGTCGCTGGCCGTCATCGAAGAGTAATTGCTACTACGATTGTTCGAATGGGGCGTAGGGTCGGCTTCCTTCAGTGATTTGCCTGTTCAACGCAGTCAGTCGCCGGACAATCGCCTTGCTGTCCTGCGCAACCGACTTGGGCCAGCCATAACAAGCAGCCACCGCCTCGTCGAGTTGACGGTGCAGCTTCTTCAGGTCGGCGTAGGCGCCATCGTCCACTAGGTTGTAGAGCTTGGTGAGACCGAAGTTTTCAGCGGCGCAGATCGCCTGACGGCGAGCGATAATGTGACGGCTGAGGTCTGCGACAGCTTCTCGCCGTTCGGCGGTAACAGGATCAGGCCACGGAAAGGTCGCGAACACCGACGTCGGTGTGTATCGAAGGCGGGTTTCGAGCGTCGACGACTGGTGCCAAGCCCAGGCATCATGAACGCGGGATGTCAGTACACCCATCGAATAGTCGTCGTCGAATGCGAAGACGTTAGTCAGGTCGCTCGGGCACGTCCATGGTTCTTGCCATGTGAAGAGCGTTCGCTTGCCGACTCGGACTCCAGCGGCCCAGCGGCACTTCACCGAGAGTAGCGCGCGCATCTCCCCTCGGGCGCGGCCGAAAAGCCACCACTTTTCCCGGAAGCCTTTGTCACGATTGCCATCACGCTCCGGTTTTACCCTTTCCCGGACGATTCTGAACGCCCCCGGATATTTGCTCGCGTGTTCCAGCGGCATGACACCGAAGTCGATGATCCAGCGGCGCGGTCCTTGTGCAGGGTCTTCGGTAATGTCGTCGCCGGTTAAGTAGGGCCGCACAACGTCGCGATAGCCGGCTTCCGAAGAGGCAAGCAGCGCCTTCGCTTCATCGTTCGAGATGATGAAACCCGCCCCGACAGGGATGGGCCCCTGAAAACACTTGCCCTTATTCGCGTGAAGAGCTTTCGGCTCCCATCCACCAGCCGCTTCTTCACGTAACGACGGGTTAATGCCGATCACCGGCTCGCCATCGAGATTGAACCCCGCCACCGGCTCGTCGGGCTGCTTGACCCAACTAACGATGCTCACATGCACCTTGGCATCGCCGGGCCACTTCTGGCTCGACACCGCATCAGTGATCACGCCGCCGTTTGCGACAACGTACTCGAGGGATGCTGACCGAGCGCGGTTCTGCGACACCGAGTTCGTTCCGACCAAACCAGCCCGTTGACCAGGCAAAAGATGATCCTGCGCTTTGCGGTACCAGTACACGCACAGGTCCTTGATACCGATCCGGAATCTTTTCTCCAACCACTTCAGGTACTCGTCGCCTAGAGCTGACCGTAGATGTTGAGATCCATAGAACGGCGGATTACCAATGATGACGTCCACCTCTGGCCACTCCACAGCAAGCGCGTCCGCACGCTTCACCGTCGACATATCAACCAGCGGCAACGGATTCTCTGCTGGCCCGTAAAGGTCGATCATCTGACGCTGACCCATCCAGAGCGTCAACCGGGCAATAAGCACCGCGATGCCCTCAATATCCAGCCCGTACAGATTACCGAGCGGGTAATAGGGCAGGGCACCGGTAGGTTTTGGCAGTCCGGTGGCTTGCGCCGTCGTCGTGATCCTGTCTTTCAGGGCCCTCTCAAGGCCACGGAGTTCACGGTAAGCGACGTACAGGAAGTTGCCGCATCCACAGGCAGGATCGAGCACCTTGAAGGCACAGAGCTCGTCGAGAAGTTCAACTCCCTCGCTTGGCGTAGCTACCGCTTCAATCCGCTCCCGCCAGGGCCGGATGATGGTTGGCGTGACTATCTTCATGATGTCCGCTTCGTGGGTGTAATGCGCGCCGAGTTCTGACCTGCGTTCCTCGCCAAGCACGCCCTCCAGGAGGGATCCGAAAATGGTGGGATCGACCTTGCGCCAGTCGAACTGCGCGGCGTTGTCCAGCATGACCAGTTCGTCGCGATTCAAAGACACTGAGGCAGGTTTCGCAAACAGATCGCCATTGACGTAGCGCGTTCCCGCGAGGTCGCCGGTGCGGTTGTGATTGCCCTTCTGGTTCAGGACGTTGAACAGGTACCCCAATTCGGCCGCTGAATTCCGACCGGGAGCCGCGATGAGTCCCTTCACGATCTTCTGCAGCGGATAGCCCTCGATCATGCCAAGGTCTTCTGCGAAGAGACACCAGATCGACTGCAGTACAAAGCGCTGAATCTCATCGATCGGGGCGGCGCTGCGGTCTGCCAGCGACGTGAAAAGGGACGCGACGTGTTGCGCGGCTTCCCGGGTCAGCTGGCGGTGATGTTCGGCAAAGACCGGCTCAACACTGGTGTCCGCGAGGAACAGGAGGGAATCATATTTGTCGGGGAGTTCCGCGAGGGCAAGCTTCAGGCGCGGTTTCGCCGGAAACCGGCCCGGCTCCCAGATCTCGAACTCGTGGAAATTGCTGATGACCACCCACCGCGCTGCCGGCACGCCGGCGTCGTCGTCAGCTGACTCAAGCCAGTATTTCTGGACCTGCTCGCGGGCTGATTGCACCGCAATGCCGGGTTTCTTCATCTCGACAATGAGGGTGGCCGGCCAGTGCAGATCCATAAATCCGGCGGAGCTCTTGAAGTCCTCAAACTTCGCTCCGGCAGTCTGGCGGTTGGAGCCGTAGCACTCGAACAGCTCATTCAAGAAGGTTTGGGCTTCGGCTTTTTCACTGCCCAGGTAGGTGCTCCACCTGGCCGAGAACTGAACCAGTGCCGCCCGTATTTCTTCACCGCTGCGCACTCAAGCGCCCCCAATCGCCGTCGCTGTTTAGATTGTGTGCCTGAAGCCCTACAGAAGCCTTAGCGCATCCTGCCGGTAATAGGCGTCCTGCATAAGCCGCTTGCGTGTCTTTTCGAGAGCAGCGATTGCATCATCCAACGCGAGCTTCGAGTTGGACTCCGCCTCATGCTTGGCAGCCACGGCGCGGGCCTTCTTGGCGCGCGACAGAGAATGTTCGATGTTCAGCAGGACGTCTGAGACCTCGCTCATCACCTGTTCGTGGGCAGCCTCTTCGTGAGAACGGTGAGCGTTTGCTGCGGAGCCGTTGGCCATGCTCTGGTTACCTCTCCAGTCACTTACAGGTACATCGGAAAATCGACGTTTGTGTTGTTCCAGCATAGGCGGTGCAGGGCCGAGAAAACCGGCTTGTCCACAGATCGATCCGGGTCCGGTCTCCAACAGCCCCTCATCCTTTCGACGTACCAGCGCAGCGGGAAGATCATCCCACTGGTCGGCGCCGTGGGGCCGGAATCTCCGTAGTGTTGAAGTATTCCGAAACCCTCCCCTTCCCCAAGGACGCCCATCATGATTGAGGCAGTAGAACTGTCCAAACGCTATGGCGCAAAGACTGCCGTAGACGGTATCTCGTTCAGCGTTAAGCCCGGCCGTGTCACCGGATTCCTCGGTCCCAACGGCGCAGGCAAGTCCACCACCATGCGTATGATCGTCGGACTCGACAACCCTTCGGGCGGCGACGTGCGTGTCAATGGCAAGCATTACGCTCAGCATTCGGCCCCACTCCGCGAGGTAGGCGCCCTGCTCGATGCGAAAGCGGTCCACACCAAGCGCTCGGCCTATAACCACCTTCGCGCGATGGCTGCCACCCACGGCATTCCCAACAGCCGCGTCAAGGAAGTCATCGACATGACCGGCCTCGGACCGGTTGCCAAGAAGCGCGTCGGTGGCTTCTCGCTCGGCATGGGCCAGCGGCTCGGCATTGCGTGCGCACTGCTTGGCGATCCGCACACTGTCATCCTCGACGAGCCGGTTAACGGACTCGATCCGGAGGGCGTGCAGTGGGTACGGCACCTCGCGAAGGGCCTCGCATCCGAGGGCCGCACCGTGTTCCTTTCCTCCCATTTGATGTCTGAAATGGCTCTCACGGCCGACCATCTCATCGTCATCGGGCGAGGCCGGATCATCGCCGACGCCCCGATCAGCGAAATCCTCGACGGGCATGGTCACAGCCGCGCCCGCGTACGCACCGACCGGCCGGGGGAGCTGGTGAGGGCACTGGCCGCCGACGGCGTTTCCAGCCAGCACCTTGAGCCGGAACTCCTCGAAATCACCGGGGCAGACTCCCGCAGAATCGCGGAAGTGGCCCTCGCCCGCCAGATCCTCATCTATGAGCTGACACCCTTGCAGGCCTCGCTTGAGGACGCCTACATGCAACTCACCAGCGACGAGGTCGAGTACCACTCGCACACCCTGACGCAGACTTCTGACACGGCCGGCTCCAAGGAAGGAAAGTAACCATGGCACACACAGCCACTGCACCGGCTCCCGGGAACGCCGAAACTCCCCACGGCACTACCCGCGGTTCCGGCGTGAACTTCGGGCGCGTGCTCAAGTCGGAGTGGATCAAGGTCACCACTGTCCCGTCGACCGTGATCCTGCTGTCCTGCACGCTGATCGTCATGGTGGGCCTCGCAGCGCTCGCCGCCTGGGGCATCAGCACTGCTCAAGGCTCAATGGCGGCAATGGCAGAGCAGGACCCGCAAATGGCGGCCCAAATGGAGGCCCAGGGCGGAATGGACGCTGCTGCCCTGACCGTTCCGTCGTCCGGCTTCATCTTCGGCCAGCTCCTGATTGCTTCCCTGGCGGTAGTCCTGATCGCCTCCGAGTGGGCAACCGGGATGATCCGCTCCACCATGGTTGCAGTCCCCAAGCGGATCCCGGCCCTGTTGGCGAAGAACCTGGTGATCGCCGTCATCGCGTTCGTTATCGGCACCGCTTCGGCTTTCATCTCCTACTTCATCTCGCAGCCCATCCTTGCGGTTGAGGATTTGGACTTCGCGATCACTACGGACGGCGTGCTGCTCAGCATCATCAACACCGGCGCGGCACTTGCCCTTATCGCTGTCCTGGCCATGTCGATCGGGACCCTGCTGCGCAATACGGCCGGCAGCATCGTGACGATCATCGGCTTCCTGTTCGTCCTGCCGATCCTCATCGTGACCCTGTTGTCCAACCTCGCCGACTGGATTCCGGACGCCGCCCGGTTCCTTCCCGACGCCGGTGCCACGCAGATGATCGCCCCCGAAATCGCTGACGACGCCTTCAACCAGTGGCAGGGTGCCCTCGTACTGGGGGGCTGGGCATTGGTTCTCCTGGTGATCTCGCTCATCGTCACGAAGCAGCGCGACGTTTAGCCGGCTGCTGCAACGCGCCCAATAAACTCACTCCATGAGTGAAAAAACCTTGGTGAAGGAGATGGCGGAACGAACGGCCGCCGTCTCCTTCACCGAGATCAACGCCCGGCGTCTCGGCCCAATTCGCCGGTACTTCCGGGAGCATCCACGGGTCATGGATGCCGTGGTAGTCCTGGTCTTCCTTGCCACCACGCTGCCCAACGTGGTGTTCGCCGCGCAGCTGCCGAGCGGCTGGTGGAGCCTGGCACCCGCTGCGGTGGCTGCCCTTGCCCTGTTCTTCCGCCGGACCAACCCTCTGGTGGTTGTGGCGCTGATAACGCTGCAGGAACCGGTCATCCTCCTGATTTCGGAGGGCCGGGGAAGTGTTGGCATTGCCATCTTCTTCGCGCTGTATACGGTGGCCGTTAAGTTTCCCCTGCGGGTAGCCGTCTGGACTCTTGCGGGAGCAGCAGTAATTTCGATTGTTCCCATGTGGTTCGCGATGGGAGACCTCCTTCCCGACGAAGCTCCGTTCCTGATCTGGGTAATCACGGCATTCGTCATCACCTGGTACGTCGTGGCCGTCGGCGTGGGATTGACCATCCGGCGCGAACGGCTGCACGAAAATGAGCTGCGCGAGTGGGCCGAGCGGAATGCGGAACTCGCCTCCGCCAATGAGCGGAACCGGATCGCCCGCGAGATGCACGACGTCGTTGCCCACTCGCTGTCGGTGATGATCGCGCTGTCCGACGGTGCCGCCGTCGTCGTGAAGCGCGATCAGGACCGTGCGCGGGAGGTCCTGACAGAGCTTTCCGCCACCGGGCGAACAGCGCTCGCTGACATGCGCAGGGTGTTGGGAGTCCTCCGCGAAGGGCCTGACGCCGCGCCGCTGGCGCCGCTGCCGGCCGGTGGTTCACTCGCCGGCCTCCTCGAGGGTTTCCACGCCGCCGGGCTGCCCATCCGGGTGCAGCTGAGCGGGCCCGGCCTGCCCGAGGACGCCGCCTTCCAGATGACCATCCACCGCATTGTCCAGGAGTCGCTGACCAACGTGCTGCGCTACGCAAAGGCAGTGACCACGGTTGACGTTTCGATCGCCCGGTTGGGCAACACTGTGAGGGTGCGCGTATCCGACGACGGCCGGGGAGCCATGGAAACGGTGCCTTCAGTAGGCACGGGGCAGGGGATTGCGGGCATGCGTGAGCGCGCAGCCATCTACGGCGGTACGGTGAGTTGCGGACCGGGACCGTCCGGCGGCTGGATTGTTACCGCCGAAGTGCAGATTCCCGTTGAAAACCGTCAGGAGACATCCGCGTGAGCGAACCGACCAAGGTCCTTTTGGTGGATGACCAGCCGCTGCTGCGCATGGGATTCCGGCTGATCCTCGAAGGTGAGGCGGACATGCACATCATCGGCGAGGCTTCCGACGGCGCCGAAGGGGCGCGCCTGGCTGAGCGGTTGGCGCCCGACGTCGTCCTCATGGATGTGCGCATGCCGGTGATGGACGGAATTGAAGCGACGCGACGGATCATCGCCTCGGGTGCGTGCGCCCGTATCATCATCCTCACCACCTTCGACCTCGACGAGTACGCTTTCGCCGGTCTGCGGGCAGGCGCATCGGCTTTTCTCCTCAAGGATGTCGCGCCCGATGAACTCGTGCATGCAGTCCGGGTTGTTGCCAGCGGCGACGCCGTTGTTGCGCCGCGCATCACCCAGCGGCTGCTCGAGGAGTATGTGCGCTCCCGCCCCGACACTCCGAAGCCTCCGCGCGACCCCCTGCTGCAGGATCTGACGCCGCGTGAACTGGAGGTTCTTGGCGCCATCGCGGAAGGCTTGTCCAACGCCGAACTCGCGCACAGGTTCTTCCTGTCCGAGGCCACCGTCAAAACCCATGTGCGCCGAATCCTCACCAAACTGCACCTGCGCGACCGCGTCCAGGCTGTGGTCTACTCCTACGAGACGGGCCTGGTAACGCCGAGTCAGGGACTCGATTTCTGAGCTTCCCGGCTGGTGGCCGCCTTCGGTCCTCTCCAGCCGGATGCCGGCGCTTTGCGCGGCACCTGCGGCCAGTAGGCTTGCAGTCATGACTGCCGCTCACGCCCACATTGCAGACCTCGGCTCCTACGTCAGCGCCTCGCCCTCCAGCTTCCACGCAGCCCATGAGGGCGGCATGCGCCTGCAGGCGGCGGGATTCACCCGGCTGCACGAGGAGGAGGCCTGGGCCGGTGGGCCGGGCCGGTTCTACGTGATCCGCGACGGCGCGCTGATCGCCTGGATCACTCCGCCCACCGCAACGGAGACCACCGGTTTCCACATCCTCGGCGCGCATACTGACTCACCCTCCTTCAAGCTGAAGCCCAAGCCAACCATCGGACGCCACGGCTGGCTGCAGGCCGGCGTCGAAGTCTACGGCGGTCCGCTGCTGAACTCCTGGCTGGACCGTGAGCTGGCGCTCGCGGGCCGGTTGGTAACTCACGACGGCGCGGAGCACCTCGTACACACCGGGCCCCTCCTGCGCTTCCCCCAGCTGGCCATCCATCTCGACCGCGCCGTCAACGACGGCCTGAAGCTCGACAAGCAGCAGCACATGAACCCGGTCTGGGGCCTTGGAGATCCGGGCCGCGCGGACCTCCTGCAGCTCCTCGCCGTTGATGCCGACCTCGAAGCGGCGGAGATCGGCGGCTTCGACGTTGTGGTTGCAGACACCCAGCAGCCCCGGGTGTTCGGCGCGGACGGCGAGTTCTTCGCCTCCGGAAGGCTGGATAACCTCTCCTCTGTCCACGCCGGGCTCACTGCCTTGATTCACGCGACAAACAACGACGCCGGCAACGCGCCCATTGCTGTGCTGGCCGCCTTTGATCATGAGGAAGTCGGAAGCGGGTCCCGTTCGGGAGCGAGCGGACCGTTCCTTGAGGACATCCTGCACCGCGTCTCGGCGGGTCTCGGCGCCGGTGAAGAGCAGCGGCGGCGGGCCTTTGCGTCGTCGTTCTGCGTGTCAGCAGACGCCGGTCACGCCGTTCATCCCAATTATGCGGAGCGCCATGACCCGGCGAACCACCCGGTCCTGAATGGCGGACCGCTGCTGAAGATCAACGCGAATCAGCGGTACACCACTGATGCTCCCGGCGCTGCCTACTGGGCGCGGCTGTGCAGGGATGCCGATGCTCCCTACCAGGAATTCGTGTCCAACAACGTGATGCCGTGCGGATCCACTATCGGGCCACTGACCGCGACGCGGCTTGGGATCAGGACGGTGGACGTCGGAGTTCCGCTGCTGTCCATGCATTCCGCCCGTGAGCTGTGCGGCGTCGAGGATCCGTACCAGCTCACCCGGGCCGTGCAGCGGTTTTTCACCGTTTCCTGACCCGCGCGGGTTGTCCACAGGCGGTTCGGAGGCACGTTGTATGTCCGGTAGTATTGATGAGTCCGTGTCGACGTGGAACCGCTGGGAATTGGCGGATCCCGCGGGCGGATCAACGCTAGAGAACCTCCTGTTGCGGAAAGACCGCGACCGTTTAGCCCAGAGGAGGTGGGTTCACAAATGCGTGCATATGAACTGATGGTAATCATCGACCCCGATGTCGAGGAACGTACCGTTGAGCCAACACTTGAGAAGTTCCTGAACGTCGTTCGTAACCGCGAAGGAACTGTGGACAAGGTAGACATCTGGGGACGTCGCCGCCTTGCCTATGAAATCAAGAAGAAGGCCGAAGGCATTTACGCCGTCGTCAACTTCACCGCTACCCCGGCTATTGCAGCTGAACTTGATCGCCAGCTTGGTCTGAACGAGACCATCATGCGCACCAAGATCATCCGCCCCGAGGAGCAGAAGGTTTCCGCCGAGTAATTTCGGCTATCAAACCAGGCCCGCTTCGGTGGGCACGTGACCGTAGGAGGCACCATGGCAGGCGAGACCACTATCACGGTCGTCGGTAATCTCACCAGCGACCCGGAACTTCGTTTCACCCCGTCAGGCTCTGCAGTGGCTAATTTCACCATTGCGTCAACGCCGCGGACCTTCGACCGTCAGTCCAGCGAGTGGAAGGACGGCGAAACGCTGTTCCTCCGGGCGTCGGTCTGGCGTGAAGCGGCTGAGAACGTCGCGGAAACCCTCACCAAGGGAACCCGTGTTGTTGCTCAGGGCCGCCTCAAGTCACGTACTTATGACACCAAGGAAGGCGAGAAGCGCACCGTCATGGAGTTGGAGGTGGACGAAATCGGTCCATCCCTGCGCTACGCATCCGCCAAGGTAAGCCGTACCCAGCGCTCCGGCGGTGGGGGCGGCGGATTCGGTGGAGACAGCGGCGGCGGCTTCGGCGGCGGTGGCGGCTCAAACCAGGGTTGGAACGGCGGCGGTGGAGGTCAGCAGACCCAGCAGCCGGCACAAGATCCCTGGGGCGCACCGGCCGGCGGAAACTCGTCCGGTTGGGGCAACGGCCCGGATTCATCCGAACCGCCCTTCTAACCTTCAGGGAGCGTCGCCGCAGTGGAGACGCTTCCCATCATGTAATTCCCATCCCGCAGAACCGTTCTGCGGGCTCCACCAGACATAAGGAGCACCACGATGGCTAAGGCTGAACTTCGTAAGCCCAAACCAAAGTCCAACCCCTTGAAGGCCGCTGACGTCACCGTCATCGACTACAAGGACGTAGCACTGCTGCGTAAGTTCATTTCCGACCGCGGAAAGATCCGTGCGCGCCGCGTTACCGGCGTGACCGTGCAGGAACAGCGCAAGATCGCCCAGGCAATCAAGAACGCCCGCGAAGTTGCTCTCCTGCCTTACTCCGGCGCAGGCCGCGGCTAAGGAAAGGAACACACCATGGCAAAGCTTATTCTGACCCAGGAAGTCACCGGTCTGGGAACCGCAGGTGATGTTGTCGAGGTGAAGAACGGTTACGCACGTAACTACCTTCTGCCCCGCGGCTTCGCTCTCACCTGGACCAAGGGTGCCGAAAAGCAGGTGGAGTCGATCAAGGCTGCACGTACTGCCCGCGAGCACGCTTCACTGGAGGACGCTCAGCGTCAGGCTGCGGCCCTCCAGGCGAAGCCTGTGAAGCTGACCGTCAAGGCCGGCGAGTCCGGTCGTCTCTTCGGAACCGTCAAGGCCGATGATGTCGCCAAGGCTGTCGAGGCCGCTGGTCTCGGCGCCATCGACAAGCGCAAGGTTGAACTGCCGGCACACATCAAGTCGGTTGGCAGCTACCAGGCAAACGTTCGTCTGCACGAGGATGTTGCTGCTGTCATCGATCTGGACGTCGTCGCAAGCTAAGTAGCCAGGGGTCCCCGGACGAGCGGAGCGAGTTTGGGGAAGGCAACTTAGCGCTAGCACTGCTGATGAGGCCCTCGTTCCCTCGCGGGAGCGGGGGCCTTTCGCGTGCCCGAATCAGGCCTGTGTGAAGTTCTCGCTCACCATGTAGCGGTGACCCAGATTGATGAGCTGTTCGAGGACATCAAGGTCGACGTCGTCGAGTTTGTTGATGTAAAGGCACGCAGCGCCGGTCTTGTGCTGTCCGAGCTTCCCCAAAAGCTCATCCGCTCCCGGGGCGTAGGTGAGTCCGTAGAGCGCGAGGTTGGCACTTCGTGGGGAGAAGCCGACGGCGAGGGCATCTCCTTCGCGACCGGTCGCGTACTTGTAGTGGTAACTCCCGAAGCCGACCATCGAGGGTCCCCACATCACAGCCTCCTCCCCGGTGATGCGCCCCATCAGTGCCAGGAGATGCTCACCATCCTGCCGCCGTCGTTCGTTGCCTACTGAGTCGATGTAATTCGCGGGGGAAGCGGTAGTGGGCGCAGTCTTGTTATCAGCCATGTACGGAAGTATCTCAGGAGCGTCTGCGCGGTGGAGCGTTGCTCAGGCGGCATATCTTCCTCGAGTGGAGTATTCCCTGTGGCGTACGTTGGCCCGCGGTCCATCAGGCACCCGGCATAGAGGGCCGTCACTACTTCTATTCGCCGTGACGTACGCCATAGCTGAGCCACTCCTTGCTGTGGATAGAGGGTGCATAAAGGCGCCGCCGTAGGGCCAAAATCCCCTCCTGTCAACACGAAAGCAGGGGGTGAACGTTGGGCCGAGAAAGTTTTTCTCCACAGGCTGTTTGGAACGTCTTGCCTAGTCAGACCATGGTTACGGTGGTGAATCGTCGCGAATCCACATAGATATCCCCAGTGTCTTCACACAACACGCCGGACAAATGCCTATTTATACACACCCCCTGTGGATAACTCACTTGGCAGCGGGGTCGACGAGCATTACCGTTGCGGGGTATCCCATACCGCAAAGACTGTCGGTGGCGGCTGGTACCTATGGTTATTCAGCTCGGATCCACCGTCTGCCCTACAGGCGCTCGGTGTGGGGTTCGTGAAAGTTTCGGGAAGGAAGGCCGCACCAGTGTCTTTGGCTCATGCGGATTCATCACAGGACACTCGCTCGCCTGAGTTCTCTCGAACTCCTCCCCAGGATCTGGTCGCGGAGCAGTCCGTCCTTGGTGGAATGATGCTGTCCAAGGACGCTATTGCGGATTGCGTCGAGGTGCTGCGGGGTGTGGATTTTTACCGCCCCGCCCACGAGAGCATCTATGAGTCGATCATCGATCTCTATGGGCGCGGTGAGCCTGCTGATGCTGTCACCGTCTCGGACGAGCTCACCAAGCGCGGAGAGATTTCCCGCATCGGTGGTCCGGCTTACCTTCACACACTGATCCAGTCCGTTCCTACTGCTGCCAACGCCGGCTTCTATGCGGAGATCGTGCGGGAGCGTGCTGTCCTGCGCCGTCTGGTTGATGCCGGGACCAAGATCGTCCAGCTCGGGTACTCCAATGACGGCGAGGTGGATGACATTGTCAACGCCGCCCAGGCCGAGGTTTATGCGGTAGCGGAGCGTCGTACGGCCGAAGATTATGTGCCGCTCAAGGACATCATCGAGGGCACGGTCGACGAGATTGAGTCTGCCGGGCACCGCGGTGAGGGTATGACCGGGGTACCGACAGGTTTCTACGAGTTCGATGAACTCACCCAGGGTTTGCACGGCGGACAGATGATTGTCATCGCAGCCCGGCCGGCAATGGGCAAGGCGCTGGCTCTTGATACCCCGCTGCCGACGCCTACGGGCTGGACAACGATGGGGGACATATCGGTAGGCGATCATGTAATCGCCGCTGATGGCACCCCGACGAAGGTCGTGGCAGCTACCGAGATAATGCAGGGCCACCCGTGTTTCGTCGTCACTTTCGACGACGGCTCCACAATCATTGCCGACGAAGAACACCAGTGGCTGACAGATACTCGAGCGTCGCGTAAGTCCGCTCAAGCGGCGTCCGTTGGTCACCGCGGCGTTCGTAACCAGCGGATCTTCCCCGCAGTTCGGACCACAAAGGAGATCGCGGACACGCTCCGGTGTAACACCGGCGACAAGCGGCTCAACCACTCAGTGCGCAACACCCGTCCGCTGGACTTGCCCCACACCGAGCTCCCGATTGGTCCGTACACGCTGGGGGCGTGGCTCGGAGACGGAGCATCCGCGACCGCTCGGATTACCACCACCGATGACGAGGTGCTCCTCCGTATCGGCGGCGAGGGATACGTGACCAAGCAGATCACGGACATCACCTACTCTGTACGCCTTCCTGAGCAGTACATTTTCCATGGTGTTTGTGTCGTTTGCAGCCGCCCGTTTGAAAACAAGGTTCGCCATGTTCGAACCTGCTCACGCTCGTGCGGTGCTCGAGCAAGTGCTGTATCGGACCCGGTTCCTCCTAGCGTTTGCATGGATTGCGGTGTGCAATGTGCTGGCGGTTTGCGTTGTATGGCGTGCCGTAACGGCAACGGATCTTTGCAAGCCCAGCTGCGCACGCTCGGAGTGCTCGGGAACAAGCACATCCCCGCCCAGTACCTTCGAGCCAGCGAGGCACAGCGGCGCGCTCTTTTGGCCGGTCTGTTGGATACGGACGGCACCATTACCGCGAATGGCTGCGTGCAGTTCGCGGTCACACACGAACGCTTAGCGAAGGATTTCCGCGAGCTTGCCCTTAGCCTTGGCTATCGGACCGGCTGGTGGGAGAAGCCGGTTAAGGGTCGTAGCGCTTCGTCATCGACGTGCTTTGTCATCACGTTTTCAACTGATGACACGGTGTTTGGACTCACCCGCAAGCAGATTCTGCACAAAGAGCGAGACTGCCGGTCCACGCCGAAGCGGACTCAGCGGTTCATCACCTCGGTGGAACGCGTCAAGTCGGTCCCCGTTCGGTGCATACAGGTAGCGAATGAGGAGCACCTATATTTGGCGGGCCGCTCCTTCATACCTACGCATAACTCGACGTTCGCCTTGGACTGGGCCCGTTCGGCTGCCATCAAACACAACATGACGACGGTGTTCTTCTCCCTGGAAATGGGCCGGAACGAGATTGCCATGCGCTTGCTGTCGGCTGAGGCCACGATCGGGCTGCAGGACCTGCGCAAGGGCACCGTGAAGGACGAACAGTGGGGCAAGATCGCGACCACGATGGGCCGTATGAATGATGCCCCGCTCTTCATCGATGACAGCCCGAATATGTCCCTGATGGAGATCCGGGCGAAATGCCGTCGCCTGAAGCAGCGGCATGATCTGAAGCTCGTTGTCCTGGATTACCTGCAGCTGATGTCGTCTGGAAAACGAGTCGAGTCCCGCCAGCAGGAAGTTTCGGAGTTCTCACGCGCACTGAAGCTGCTGGCCAAGGAGCTGAACGTTCCGGTCGTTGCTCTGTCACAGCTCAACCGTGGCTCTGAACAGCGCACGGACAAGCGGCCGATGGTTTCGGATCTTCGCGAATCGGGCTGCCTCACTGCGGATACGCGAGTGCTGCGTTCGGATACCGGTGCTGAAACCACCATGGGTGAGCTGTTCAGGTCCGGCGCCCGGGATGTCCCGGTTTGGTCCTTGGATGACAGCCTTCGATATGTCGAGCGCCACCTGACTCACGTATTCTCTACCGGGATCAAGGAGGTCTACCGTCTAACGCTTGCCTCCGGTAAGACGATACGAGCCACCTCAAACCACCCATTCTTCACATACGACGGCTGGCGTGCACTGGGTCATCTGAAGGTCGGCAACCGACTGGGCGTTCCCCGCCATGTCAACGGGCCTTCGGAGCGGACGCATTGGGACGATTCTCAAGTCATCCTGCTCGCCGGTAGCGTGGGCGAGTTTCTTCCGGAAGAAGTCTTCGCTCTGCCCAAAGCGCAGATCTCCCTTTTCCTGAAACACCTGTGGGCGACCGACGGCTCGGTCACCGCGAACAGGGCCGGTACCGGAGGGCGCATTTATTATGCGTCCACCTCACGTCGGCTCATTGACGACGTCGCCCGGCTGCTCCTCCGCTTCGGTATCAGTGCGAGGGTGAAAACGGCGACGGCAAAGGGCAACTACCGCCCGGGCTATACGCTCGTTGTCTCCGGCGGCGATGATCAGCGCCGGTTCCTTCAGGAGATTGGGGTTCATGGTGCTCGTGCTGCATCTTGCGACCGGCTGCTGGAGATCATTCGGGACAAAACGGCCAACACCAACGTGGACACCGTTCCACTGGAGGTCTGGGACGATGTGAAGTCTATTCTCGCCGAGAAGGATATGACGCACCGCGAGTTCCAAGCTGCCCTTGGGACCCAATACTGCGGATCGACGCTCTATAAGGCCGCTCCCTCCCGGCAGCGATTGGCAAGAGTCGCGGCTGTCTTGGACTCAGCAGACCTTGACGTCATGGCCGTCAACGATCTCCTTTGGGATAGCGTCGTCAGCATCGAACCGGACGGTGAGGAAGAGGTCTTCGACGCGACGGTCCTTGGAAACCACAACTTCGTCGCCAATGGGATCGCCGTTCACAACTCGATCGAGCAGGATGCGGATATGGTCATCCTGCTTCACCGCGATGACGTCTACGACAAGGAGTCACCGCGGGCGGGCGAGGCTGACGTGATCGTCGCGAAGCACCGTAACGGTCCCACGAAGACACTGGTGGTCGGGTTCCAGGGGCACTACTCACGGTTCAACAACATGGCGGCAGATACCGGCGGTTTCTAGGACCCGCACCGGCCATTAGGGGAGACGACTGGGCTTCAGCCGGTGAGGAACGCCGGCTTGTGCCGGATCGAGTTCCACGGGACTCACGAGGACTGCTGGGCCCCGGTGGAGAACACCTGAAGTGAGCGGCTGGCACCGCACGCCGCCACGGCCGCGCATCGCCGCATGGGCTCCGGGAGCGAGCATCCTGTCCATCCACACAGAGGGGTGGGCAGGCCTGCCGCCGCGCAGCGTTACCTGGTCTCCACCGGACTCGAGCGTGAACTCCTGGCCGACAAGCGGAGCAAGTTGCGCACCCCTCAGGATGACGTTGCGCCGCGTCAGCAACGGATCAAAAGAATCCTCGCCCAGTTCCGCTGCGATCGCTTCCAGTGCTTCAACCGAGAATACGGTTACGGCAGCGTCCATATGCGCCGCCTTGCCAAAGAACCGGTCCCCGACGATGCCCTTGCCTGCCACAACTTCGACCTGCCCAGCATCCGATGTTGGCACGTCTGCTGCGCCATCACGGGCGCGACCGAAGTAGGCATGCTGGCCAGACACGAGTAGGTGCAGGATCTCGACGTCGTACCGGTAGACGCTCATTCACTCAAACTAATGCCTCCAGCAGCTGGGCGCAGCCCGCCTAGCCACCAGCCACCGACTGGATGATCATCACCTCTGACCCCGGGGTCACGAGTGTGGAAAGACCGTCCGCCCGCCGCACATCCTCGCCGTCCACGTAAACATTCACATAGCGGCGCAGCGCTCCGGTCTCATCGCGGATCCGGCGGGCAAGGACCGGCCGCCCGTCGGCCAGCGTGTCCAGCACCGCAGACACCGGAGCGGACGCAGCCAACGGAATCTCCACCAGGGACCGGTCCTCAACCAGCGGCCGCAGCAGCGTAGGAATCAGTACCGTAACAGGGCTCATTGTGTTCCTACCGGCGCAGGAGAACCGACGACGACGGCGGCACGCACACACAGTACGTCCGGCAGATGCGCTGCCACTTCAGTAAAGGATTCCCCCTCATCCGCGCTGGCATAGACAGAGCCGCCGCGAGTCCCGAAGTAGACGCCGACGGGATCCGCGGTATCCACGCTTGCGGCATCGCGCAGGACTGCGTTGAATTCGGCGGAAGGCAGGCCGTTGTCGAGGCGGGACCAGGTGGCGCCGGCGTCGTCCGTTCGGTGCACGGCGAGCCGGGCATCCGGCGGGATGCGTTCCCCGTCGGCCTTCAGGGGGATAACCCAGGCTGTACCGCCGCGCCGGGGGTGCGTCAGCATGACGAAACCAAAATCGGCAGGCAGCCCGTCCGCGATTGATTCCCACGTCTCCGCGCCGTCGTCGCTCCGGTAGACACCGTGATGATTCTGCGCGTAGAGGCGCTGCGGGTTCTCTGAATCCCGCGCAATCTTGTGAACGCATTGACCGAATTCCGGGTTGGGGTCGGGCATGAAGTACGCCGAAATGCCCTTGTTTCGCGGCTCCCAGGACTGCCCGCCGTCTGTGGAGCGGTAAACGCCACCGGTACTCATCGCTACGTGCACCGTGTCATCAAGCGGGCTCGGTATGACGGTGTGGGCGGCCGCTCCGCCGAAACCGGCACCCCACTCGGATCGATGGGGGTGGTCCCAGAGCCCACGGTTGAGCTCAAAGTGCTGGCCGCCGTCGGTCGATTTCCAGACGGAGATGGGCTCGCAGCCGGCCCAAACCACTCCCGGCCTGTCCTCTGAATCCGGCTGCAGCTGCCAGATCCGACCCAGAGCCGTTTCATCCGATTCGGCGAATTTGATTGCGCCCTGCTCCGGTTCGGACCAGGTGGCGCCGAGGTCGTCCGAGTAGACGACGGCGGGGCCCCAGTGCCAGTCCATCATGCCAACCAGGATTCGCGTTTTCCCGTTCCGGGTATCAATCCCGACGCTCGGGATCTCGGACATGAGGTGGTGGGGTTGTGAAAGCGTCCAGTTCTGCCGGTCGGTGCTGGTTGCGAGCCACAAGCCCTTTTTGGTGCCGATGGCAATGAGGGTGGTTTCCATGGGTACTCGATTCGCGAAGTGAGAGAACGCGGTTGCCGAGCCACACCGGACACAGACGGCACCGCATGTAAACACTGTAAACAATGGCACAGCACTCCCCGGCTGTACAGGGGTTTGCTGGGTATGCTTCTGTGCCATGGCCGTGTACATCGATCCTCCGCTCTGGCCGGCGCATGGCACGGTTTTCTCCCATCTGATCTCGGACGTCTCACTGGATGAGCTGCACACCTTCGCCGCCCGCGCCGGCATCTCCGAACGCGCCTTCGATCTGGATCACTACGACGTCCCTGCCCGGCGATACCGCCAGCTCGTTGACCTCGGCGCCCGGGAGGTCGACGGCGGAACGCTGGTGCGCGTACTGGTTGCGAGCGGACTTCGTGTGCCTGCACGACGCCGCCCGGACAGCCTTCGCCGGGCGCTTCAGGCGCGGTGGGATCAGACCCTGCCCGGCGCCGCCGGGCTGGGTAGAGAGCTGCTGAACCGGTGGTCGGAACCGCACCGCCGCTATCACACCCTTGAACACCTGCTCGATGTCCTGGAGGCCCTCGATTCCCTGTTCAGCGAGGACGACGACGGCGACACCCGCCTGCTGGTCCGTCTCGCCGCATGGTTCCACGACGCCGTATACGACTGCCGGGCGGGGGAAGACGAGGAAGCATCGGCGGTGCTCGCCGGAGCTGCTCTAGAAAGTCTCATCGAGCACCCCGACGAGGTGCGGCGGCTGGTATTGCTCACCGCTTCGCACCTCCCTGAGCAGGGCGATCGGGCAGGGGAGCTGCTGTGCGACGCCGATCTGGCCGTGTTGGGTCGCGCTCCGCATGGGTATCGCCGCTACCTGACGGCGGTCCGACAGGAGTACGCCCACGTGCCGGAATCCGATTTCGCGCGAGGCAGGGCCGCCGTCGTCAACCGTCTATTGGACCTGGATCCGCTCTACCGCACAGCTGAGGGAAGGCGCCTGTGGGCGGCCAATGCCCGGCACAATCTGCAAGCCGAGGCAGCTTCCCGGAGCTGAGTCGACGTACGGCCGGGTCATCGTGGCACAATTTGTTGACAGTGTTCACATTTGTCCCGCCGGTCAAAACGTGAGGAGGGAAAGTGGCGCAGCGCAGTACCTATCGTCACGGAGACCTGCATCGCGCACTGGTGGCCGCCGGCACTGAACTGGCCCGCGAGGGCGGGCCGTCCGCCGTCGTGCTCCGCGAGGTCACACGCCGCACCGGCGTCACTCCCAATGCCGCGTACCGGCACTTCGCGGACAAGCGGGCACTCCTGCACGCGGTATCGATGGCGGCGCAGGCGGAACTCGCGCGCTCAATTGAGGATGAGCAGTCGACAATCAACCAGAACGACGACGACGGCGTGGTTGCCAAAGCGCGCCTCCGCGCCGTGGGTGCCGGGTATCTGCGTTTCGCCCAGACCCAACCGGGTCTTTTCCGGACGGCGTTCGCGGAGCATGCGGACCTGAGGGATGCGGCTGTTTCTGACTCGGCGGGGGAGAGCGGGTTGACCCCTTTCCAGTTGCTGTCGGCGGCGCTGGACGGTCTGGTGGAGGCGGGCGTGCTTTCGGCGGAGCGGCGTTTGGGTGCTGAGTTCCTGGCGTGGTCGTCGGTGCACGGGCTCGCCATGCTGGTCATCGATGGTCCGCTTCGGGGTCTTGACGTGGAGCAGCGGACCTTCGCAGCTCGCCGGCTGCTGGAAATGGTGGAGAAGGGACTGTGACCCTGCGGGGGGCGCTTCAGCCTTCCTGCCCCCGGCGGGCAGCACGAGCACGAGTCCGATACCGCAACACGTGTCCCCGGGCCAGCAGGGCGATGGCGATCACCACGATCACAGCGCCGATGATCAGCAGCACCACTGAACCCTGGTCGACGGACTCACCGCGAGCTGCCGACCTGGAAAAACCGGAAATTCCCTGTGGCACGAAAAGGGTGCTGAGAAGTAGGAGCACACCGCCGGCGATGAAATGCTTGACCTCAGCCTTCACGGACATCTCCTCATCTCGTTGAACAGGTATCCAGCCTAGCTTTTCAGAGCCAGGACCGGACTATCCCATTCTGTCTGACGCAGCGCCTACGCTGGTTCCGTGGCAACCACCGTCCCCGACCGCCGGCAGCTCGGCCGCTCCATTCTCCGGCTGGCTGTACCTGCGCTCGGCGCGCTCATTGCCGAGCCGCTCTTCCTCCTGGCAGACTCCGCAATCGTCGGACACCTTGGGGTGAACGAGTTGGCTGGACTGGGCCTTGCCTCAACGGTGCTTCAGACCGCCGTCGGGCTCATGGTTTTCCTCGCCTACTCGACCACGCCTGCGGTTGCGCGGTTCCTCGGCGCCGGCCGGATGCAGGATGCGCTCGCAGCAGGACGCGACGGCGTTGGGCTGGCTTTCCTGCTGGGAGTCGCCCTATCGGTTCTCGGCTGGATTCTGGCACCGGCGCTCGCCGCCGGAATGGGCGCCGAGGGCGAGGTGCACCGGTTCGCCGTGGACTACCTCCGGTTTTCGATGCCCGGGCTCACCGCAATGCTCGTCGTCCTGGCGGCGACGGGCGTCTTGCGGGGCCTGCAGGACACCAAGACACCGCTGGTGGTTGCGGGTGCAGGCTTCGGGGCCAACATCGTCCTCAACTATCTTCTCGTCTACGGCGCGGGGCTTTCGGTTGCCGGTTCCGCACTGGGAACGAGCATTGCGCAATGGGGCATGGCCACCGTCTATCTGGTGATCATCTACCGTTTCTCGCGCATGAATTCGGTCACGCTACGCCCCACCTGGCGTGGAGTCCGGGCCACCGCACGGGTGGGATCGTGGCTCATGCTGCGGACCGCCAGTCTCCGCTTCGCAATTCTTGCCACTGTGGTGGTTGCGACATCGCAGGGCCCGGTGTCACTTGCGGCCCACCAGTTGGTGATGACAATTTTCACCTTCCTTGCGTTCGCGCTGGACGCCCTCGCCATCGCGGCGCAGGCGCTCATTGGGAAGGAGCTCGGTGCCGGCAACCGGGCGCTCGCCCACGCGCTGACACGGACCATGATTCGATGGGGCGTGGCGTTCGGCGTCCTGACGGGGCTTCTGCTTGCCGCCGCCGCACCGTTCCTTGACTGGATCTTCACGGCCGACGAGGGCGTGCAGGCCGCGTTCACGGTGGGTCTCTGGGTGCTCGCGGCAGCGCAGCCCATCTGCGGGTACGTTTTTGTTTTGGATGGTGTGCTCATCGGGGCAGGCGATGCGAAGTATCTGGCGATTGCCGGCGTCGTGAATCTTGTCTTGTATGTTCCCCTGCTGGTGCTCGTGTTCGCCGCCGGGCTGACGGGCCTGCCAGGAATTGTCTGGCTGTGGGCGGCATTCGGAGTGGGTTACATGCTGGCGCGGGCGCTGACCCTCGGATGGCGGGTGCGGAACGACCGCTGGATGGTTACCGGTGTCGCCTAGGACTAAACTTGCATCGTCCGGCAGGTCCACAGGAGGCAGTATATGAGCGCAGAAACGGCAGGCATGACCGCGATGCCCGCACTCTGGCGCGCTTTCCTGGTGCATGTTGCTGTAGCAGGCGCATTCGGCCTGTTGACGATCTTCTGGGGGCAGCCCTCGGTTCACGTGATGTCCGTTGCAGGAGGCCTTTACTTCCTCGGGTTGGCGGTTGCCGTCTACCTCACCGAGCAGAGCCTCCGCGTGCAGGGCGCGATGCCCGCCTGGCTCACCCGGACAGTGCCGGTGTTCCTCGCAGTCGCCGGTCTGCTGAATCTGTGGATCCATCGTGACAGCATGTTCGCCCAGACCGGTGCGCTGGCGCTGATCCTGATGGGTGTGGTGTACCTGATCGTCTGGGCCAGGAACCGCCGGAAACATCCCGCTGCCCGGGATTTCCTTCTGGTCGGTATCGTGACCACGCTTACCGGCGTACTGCTGCCGCTGTTTCAAGCTCTTGGGGCGCACGCCCTGCTGGGGGTGGCAGGCGGCGGCGCGGTGATCAGCGCCGTCGTGCTTGTTCTTGCGGCGCTCAGCTATCGGCACGATGCCCGCGAGACCGCCGGTCCGGTGTCTCAGGCCAAGCCGGTAAACTAGATTTCTACCATTCGTAGAAGATATTGAGGAGAAGGAACCGTGTCCAAGCAGGTCAAGGGCGTCAAGGGTCCTCTCATTTTTTCGGCCGTTCTTGCGGCGATTGCCGGTATTGCGACCATGGTCTTCTCCACCGGCGGGGGCACGCGTGAGTTACGCGTTGACCTGGGCCTTACCGCCGCGGGTATCGCTTTCATTGCTTCCCTTGTGATCAGTGCGCTGTTGCTGATGACCGAAAAGCCCAACGACGACCACCTCGGGAAGGGCACCGGGATCAACCGGTCGTCATCGAAAATTCCCGGTGGATCAGCCAACGTCGACGAACACGGCAACCCCCGCGGCGCCAAGCCGAAAACCGACGACGACCCGCGTTAACCTGAGGAGACCACCATGGCTGTTCCCGAGATCAACGTCCTGGCCGTCATCATCGCCACGCTCTCAACCATGGTAGTGGGCACCATCTGGTACACCCCCAAAGTGTTCGGGAACTACTGGATGCGAACCGCGAAGGTGACTCCGAGCGGAGACGGCAAGGATGCCGTCAAGCCGATCCTGATCACTCTGGTTGTCAGCTTCATCAGCGCCTGGGTGCTGGCTGGCAGCGCCGCAATTGCCCAGGAGTTCTACGGCGGCAATTTCCTGGTCAACACGCTCATTACCGCGGTCATCCTGTGGGCCGGGTTCACCGCTTCGCGGTTTGCCACGCATGACGCCTTCGAGGGCCGTCCCGCCGGGTTGACCATACTCAACAGCGTCCACGAGCTGGTTACCTTCGTGGTGATGGCACTCGTGATTGGTCTCTTCGGTATCAGCGGCGCCTAGGGCCGGCACAATCTGTACCGCTGATCGTTAACATGGACGCATGGCGCCACAGATAAACATCACCGGTGACAGCGAGGCCGATCAGCTGCTGTCCAATGATCCGCTCGCCCTCCTGGTAGGGATGCTCCTCGACCAGCAGGTCGCCATGGAAACGGCTTTCGCCGGGCCGGCCAAGATCAAGAGCCGGCTGGGTGCTTTTGATGCCGGCACCATCGCAGATTACGACGCCGACGCTTTCGTTGAGCTGTGCCGCACCCCTCCGGCGGTGCACCGCTATCCCGGAAACATGGCGGGCCGGATCCAGACACTCTGCCGCACTGTAGTGGAAGAGTGGGGCGGTGATGCCTCGCAGATCTGGATGCGCGGCGAACCGGACGGTCCAGAGGTACTGCGGAGGCTGAAAGGCCTGCCGGGCTTTGGGGTCCAGAAGGCGCAGATCTTCCTTGCACTGCTGGGGGAGCGCTGTGGTTTCGAAGGCTCCGGCTGGCGGGAGGCAGCAGGTTCCTATGGTGAAAGCGGCTGCTTCCGGTCCGTGGCGAACATTGTGGACGCGGAATCCCTCGCGAAGGTGCGCGAGACCAAGCGCGCCGCCAAGGCTGCCGCCAAGCAGAAGTCATGACCGTAAGCCTTATTGACTCATAACGGACTACCGGCGTAGCGTCATCACCGTAGAGCTACTTTGGTTGTGACGTGATGAGGAGATCCATGAGAAGCGGTACAGCTACGGGACTGTGGTTCGCGCTTCTGTCGGCCGCTTCCTTCGGGGTCTCCGGACCTTTCGCGAAATCACTGCTGGAGATCGGCTGGAGCCCTGGCGCCGCCGTCGGGGTCCGTATCGGTGGTGCCGCCCTGGTGCTGCTCGTCCCCGTAGCGATCGCGCTGCGCGGACGTTGGGGAACCGTGCGCCGAAATGCACTGACGCTGATCATCTACGGCGCAACGGCCATCGCGTTCTGCCAGTTCTTCTACTTCAGCGCAGTACAGCGCATGTCCGTCGGCGTCTCACTGCTGCTCGAGTACCTTGCACCCGTGCTCATTGTGGGATGGCTGTGGGTTCGCTCCGGCAGGCCCCCGAGCAGGCTGACTATTGGCGGTTCCGCCATCGCCATGCTCGGGCTGCTTCTGGTTCTCGACCTCACCGGTGATCAGCGGCTCGATCCCATCGGAGTTCTGTATGGACTCGGTGCCGCTGTCTGCCTCGCCGTGTTTTTTGTGATGTCAGCAAAGGCCGACGACGACCTGCCGCCCCTGATCATGGCCGGCGGGGGCATGCTGGTCGGCGCTCTCACGATCTTGATTCTCGGGCTCATCGGCGTGATGCCCTTCGCGTTCGAGTTTCGCGACGTGAACCTCGCGGGTTGGCAGACTTCCTGGCTGGTCCCGGTGCTGGCGCTGGTCCTGATCGCTACGGTGCTCGCCTACGTCACCGGGATCTTCGCCGCGCGCGGGCTCGGTTCGAAAGTGGCGTCCTTCGTCGGACTCACTGAAGTCATGTTCGCGGTGCTGTCGTCGTGGCTGATTCTCAGCGAACTACCCTCGCTCATCCAGTTGCTCGGCGGGGCACTGATTGTCGGGGGAGTGATCCTTGTCCGTATCGATGAATTGCGACGGTCGAAGGACTCCGAAGATGCGCTCGACCAGCCCAACGTCGTCGAACCGGTGCCTACAAATCCCACGGTATGAAACCGCACCCACCCGGGCTGACAAGCCGCGTCACGGGTAGACACCGCTCTTGCGTCTCCGACACACTGATGCTCAGGGTACTCCCGGACACATCGGTGAAGGGAATCAATGGAGCACCTCAGGAGGTTCGCCTCCGAGCTCTTTAAGTCACTGGGCAACCTGCTGCCGATCGTGGCGGTGGTGCTCCTCTTTCAGGTGTTCGTTTTCCGGACCGTTCCTGACAATCCCCTGGCCCTTGCCGGCGGGCTGGCCATCGTCGCGGTAGGCATCGCGCTATTCCTGCACGGTCTGGACCTGAGCATCTTTCCGGTCGGGAAGAACCTCTCCAACCAGTTTGTGCGCCGCGGGTCGTTGGGTCTTCTGTTGCCGTTCGGGTTTGCCATCGGGTTCGCCGCTTCCATCGCCGAGCCCGCTGTGATCGCGGTCGCGGAGCAGGCGCAGCTAGTGAGTGACGGCCGGATCAACGCCCTCGTCCTCCGCTTCGTCATTGCCATCTCCGTGGGACTGGTGCTTGTGATCGGCGTCCTTCGGGTCCTGCGGGGGTGGGCGGTCTACAAGGTGCTGATCACCGGTTACATCCTGGCTCTGACGCTGACTTTCTTTGCGCCACCGGAAATTATCGGCCTTGCCTACGATTCCGGCGGGGTGACCACCAACATTGTCAGCGTCCCCCTCATTGCCGCAATCGGACTTGGTCTCGCCAATTCGATACGCGGACGCAGCGTACTCAGCGACGGGTTCGGGCTGGTGGCCCTGTGCGTCATGGTTCCCGTCATCGGGGTACAGCTTTACGGCATCTGGGTCTACAACTTCGGGGGCGCGGTAGCAGGAGCGCCGGTCGCGGAATCTCCGGAAGACCCGTCAGCCTGGGTTCTCGGCATGATCTTCGGCCTGGCAGCAATAATCCGTGATGTGCTGCCGATCGTCGTCGTCGTCCTGTTCTTCCAGTTCGTCGCCCTTCGGCGCAGGCTGGCGCACCCGCTGAGGGTCGCCGTCGGGTTTGTCATGGTCCTCGTCGGGCTGTACGCCTTCGTGGTCGGGCTCAAGATCGGGCTCTTCCCGCTCGGAACGCTCATGGCGCAGCAGCTGATCACGCAGGGCGCGCCGGTTCTCATCCTGCTGTTCGCGTTTCTCATCGGATTCGCGGTCACCATGGCGGAGCCTGCCCTCCTGGCAATCGGCGAACAGGCCCAGGACGCTGCTCCCGGTCGAATCAGCGCGTTCGCCATGCGGGTGATCGTGGCCCTCGGCGTTGCCGTCGGTATCGGATGCGGGACGTACCGCATCATCTTCGGCGGACCCTTCCACTACTTCATCATGGCCGCTTATGTGACTGCGATCGTGCTCGTATTCTTCGCCCCGAAATACATCGTTGCGTTGGCATTCGACCTTGGCGGGGTGACGACGTCGGAGATCACCGTCCCGCTGGTCACCGCCCTGGGGATCGGTTTGGCTACCGCCATCGAGGGCCGCAATGAATTAATCGACGGGTTTGGACTGATTGCCTATGCGTCCATCTTCCCAGTGATATCCGTCATGGTGTATGCCATGGTGATGGAGCATTTTCCCCGCCTGCGGAAGGAAACGCCGTGAAGTTCACCGCCATCGTCGTGATCGCCTCCGATGACCTTGAGGACAGGATCATCAGGCACGCCCAGCGGACAGGAGCCACCGGCGTGACAATCCTGCACGGGAAAGGCATCAGCGGCGAAGCAAGGACCACCTTTTTCGGCCTGACCTTCGAAGGAACCCAGTCGGTGCTGCTGATGGTTGTCGGAAACCACCTCACCGCACCGATCCTGAAGGAACTGCACGGCATCCTCGTGCACGGCACCAGATCGCGGGGGCTTGCTTTCGCCATTCCGATCGACCATCTGACGGGTATTGACCTGCGCCAGGTGGTGCGGTTCGAGGAGCATCTCCGGCACGAGGAGAGTTGAAGCTGATCAAGCAGTCAGGAAGAGGAACAATGCTCACCGTCAAAGACGTCATGGTCCCGGAGGTTGTGACAATCTCGCCGTACAGCACGCTGCGCGACGCGCTGTCGGCGATGAAGGAGCGGCAGGTGAAAAGTCTGGTGGTGGAGCGGCAACATGCCCATGACGCCTACGGAATGCTGAGCTACCGCGAGCTGCTGCAGACTGTCGTTGCGGAGGAGGGGGACATTGACCTGCTCAACGTCTACGATGCCGCCACCATCCCGTCGATCACGGTCAACGAGGACCTTTCGGTGCGCCAGGCCGCGGCTTTGATGAGCCGGTATGAGCTCAGCCGCCTCGTGGTGGTGGAGGGCAATGAGCTGGTTGGCCTGCTTGCGATGAACGACATCCTGGCCAGGCTGATGGATGACCTCATCTAGGGCGTCGTCCATTGCCTGGCCAGGAGCTTACTTCCCGAACCGGCGCAGCCGTAGGGAGTTGGCCACCACCAGAACGGAACTCGCCGCCATGGCCGCGCCGGCAACCATTGGGTTCAGCATGCCCAGAGCGGCGACAGGGATGCCGATCGTGTTGTAGAAGAACGCCCAGAACAGGTTCGTCTTGATCGTGCCGAGCGTCTTCCGCGACAGTTCAATCGCCTGCGCCACCTGCTCCAGGCTGTTGCCCATCACGGTGAGGTCAGCGGCTTCGATTGCGACGTCGGTACCGGAGCCCATAGCGATGCCAAGGTCAGCCTGCGCCAGCGCAGCGGCGTCGTTCACGCCGTCGCCGGCCATCGCGACGGTGGCACCCTCGGACTGGAGCCGTTTCACGGCGTCGACCTTGCCCTCAGGAAGCACATCGGCCATGACGTCCTCGGGAGCAATGCCTACTTCCGCTGCGATTTTCCGTGCAACGGCAGCGTTGTCGCCGGTGAGGAGCATAGGCCGCAGCCCCAGCTGCTTCAGCCGTTCGATAGCTGCGGCGGAGGATTCCTTGACGGTATCCTGCAGGCTGATCAGCCCGGCAACCTCGCTGTCCACGGCCACCCAGATGGCGGTGGAACCGGCTTCCTGCTCCGCGGCAAGGGCTGAACGATGTGCATCGGTGATAACGACGTCGTTCTCCTCCAGCCAACCGGCGCGCCCCGCGAGCACCGTAAGGCCATCAACCGTGCCACGCACTCCGCCCCCGGCGGAGCTGACGAAGTCGCTCACCCTCGGGTGCCCCGGCGCTGCCGCCGCAATGGCCTGGGCGATGGGGTGCTCACTGGCTGACTCCACGGCCGCCGCGAGGGACAGCACCTCATCCCGGCTGCGTGATCCAAGTACGACGACGTCCGTCACCGACAGCCGACCGCTGGTCACCGTGCCGGTCTTGTCCAGAACGATGGTGTCGACCGTCCGGGTGTCTTCCAGGACCTGGGGACCGCGGATGAGGATGCCCAGCTGGGCGCCCCGACCTGTACCGGTGAGCAGCGCCGTCGGCGTTGCCAGTCCCAGCGCACACGGGCAGGCGATCACGAGGACGGCCACCGCAGCGGTGAATGCTGCCTCAACGTCGCCGCTGAATACCAGCCACGCAACGAAGGTAAGCACAGCGATGACGAGAACCACCGGCACAAACACTGAACTGATGCGGTCGGCCAGTCGTGCAATCGGCGCCTTTCCGCTTTGGGCCTGGCTGACCAGTCTGCCCATTTGGGCGAGGGTGGTCTCGCTGCCGACGCGGGTGGCACGGACAACCAGGCGGCCGGAGGTGTTGATGGTTGCACCTGTGACGGTGCTGTCCGGACCGACTTCGACGGGGACTGACTCGCCGGTGATCAGCGAGGTGTCCACTGCGCTGCGCCCCTCGACGACGAAGCCGTCGGTTGCGATCTTCTCGCCCGGCCGGACAACGAACTCGTCCCCATGCACCAGCGACGACGCCGGCACCTTTACCTCGACGCGCTCGCCGCCCTGTTCGCGCAGCACGGTGGCATCCTTCGCTCCGAGATTGAGAAGGGACTTCAGCGCGTCCCCGGCACGCTGTTTGGCGTTGGCTTCCAGGTACCGCCCGAGCAGCAGGAAGGTCACGACGACGGCGGCGACCTCAAAGTAGAGCGCGTGCCCTCCCATGTCCATACCGACGTGCGCTGTGACCATCGGGTCAGCGATGAGTTGACCCAGCGAGAATAAATACGCCGCTGTGACACCGATGGACACGAGGGTGTCCATCGTGGAGGAGAAGTGCCGGGCATTGATGGCAGCAGCCTTGTGGAAGGACCAGGCGGACCACGTGACCACCGGTGTGCTGAGCGCCAGCACCACCCAGCCCCAGTGCGGGAACTGGAGCGCCGGGATCATCGAAATGAGGAACACCGGCAGGGTGAGGACCGCGGCAGTGATCAGACGGGGGCGCAACTGCGATGCAGCACCTCCGTGTGACATGTGATGGGAACCGTCGTGGCCGTCAGCCTCGAGACCATCTGCTGCCGGCTCGCCTTCCGAGGACGGCCCGGGCTCTTGATGCGCCTTCTTCAGCTGGGCGGTGTAGCCGGTGGCGTTCACCGTGTTGACGATGTCCTCATCCGAGACGTGCGCGGGAACCGTCACCACTGCTGATTCCAGGGGCAGGTTCACACTCGCCTCGACGCCGTCCAGCTTGCCGAGCTTGCGCTCCACCCGGCCGACGCAGGAGGCACAGGTCATCCCCTGGATGTCCAGCTCAACGATTCGGGTGGTGTTCGCAGTTTCTGCAATGTCCGGTTCAGTGGTCATGATGGTCCTTCCAGGCCGGCTGGGCGCCGGCTGCCTGTCGGCGTGTTGCTACGCGTCGTTGGAGACGACGACGTAGCCGGCTTCGGCTACTGCTTCGCCGATCTGCTCTGGTTTGATGTCACCCTCTGAGGTGACGGTTGCGGTGGAGATTCCGCCCTTGTTGAGGTCCACGGTGACGTTCTGGACGCCGTCGATGGCTGAGATCTCTTCGGTAACCGAGCTGACGCAGTGACCGCAGGTCATGCCCGAGATGTTGACGGTAGTGGTGCTCATGATTGCTCTCCTTCAGTAGATGTGCGGAACTAGCGCAACAGCCGGCTGATCGCAGCTGTTGCTTCCTGCACTTTTTCGTTGACCGCCCGGGGGTCCCCGGAGGCCTGGGATTCATTGGCGGCACCCACGACGCAGTGTGCAATGTGCTCTTCGAGGAGCCCGATGCTGACGGCATGCAGCGCCTTGTTGACCGCCGAAACTTGGGTGAGGACATCAATGCAGTATTTGTCCTCCTCGACCATTCGCGCGATTCCACGCACCTGGCCCTCGATGCGCTTGAGCCGGCGGAGGTAGGCCTCCTTGTCAGCGGTGTATCCGTGTTCGGTGATTGTCTGCGTCATGGTTCCTCCCGGGGTTGCTATTCAAAGGTATACCCATAGGGGGTATGTTGCAAGTACCCCTAGGGGGTACCGGTTGGGAACGTTCAGGCAGGTGCCCTACGTTAGATAGCAAGATACGAAAGGCGACCTTGATGACCCTCAATCTTGAGGCGTGGCAAAAGCGCGTCCTCCTCATCCTCGGGCTTATTGCGGTGGCGAGCCTCTTTGCCCTTGCTTTCACTGCAGGGCGGGTGGCTGCTGCACCGCAAAACCCGGGCAACGAAAGCGCCGATGCTGGATTCGCGCGCGACATGCAGGTCCACCATTCGCAGGCCGTGGAGATGTCACGGATCGTGCGTGACGGGACTGACGACGTCGTAATCCGCACCATCGCTTATGACATCGCGATGACACAGCAACACCAGATCGGTCAGATGTATGCGTGGCTGGAGGAGTGGGGGTTGCCGCAGAGCACTGATGCGGCCCGCATGGCCTGGATGGCGGGCAGCGGCCACGAGCACACCGGCACGGACGCAGACGACGGCGCCGGCACAGGTGACGGCGGCACTGTCGCCGCGGACGGCCTGATGCCCGGTATGGCAACACCGGAAGAGATGGCAGCGCTCGCCGAAGCCACCGGCCAGGACGCTGAGCGGTTGTATCTTGAGCTTATGATTGACCACCACACGGCCGGCGTCGATATGGCTCAGGCGGGCGTGGAGTTGACAGAGGAACCAGAAGTCCGGGAGCTTGCCCAAAAGATGGCGGCGTCACAGGCCACCGAAATTGCCGCAATGGAAGACCTCCTGGCGCGGTTGTAGCGGTATCGCCCGGTAAGTTAGACCTGAACCCCTTGAGAGAACAGAAGGAATCAGCGCGTTGAACAAGAAGCGAGCCCAGGAGAATGCGGACCGCCAGGCGCGGTTGGCGGCTATCCAGTCCCAGCAGCGTGCCATTGAGCGTAAGCGGAACAGCCTGATTTTCGGCGGAATTGCGCTGGTGATCGTCGCCATCATCGTGGCTGTGACCATCGTGATCGTGCAGCAGGTCCAGGAGAACAACCGGATCGATGCGCTCGCCAGCCAGGAAATCGAGGGCGTTGAAACCTTCGAGGATCTCTCGGCCACTCACGTCGACACCGCAGTGGAATACGAACAGAAGCCTCCGATTGGCGGTAATCACAGCGCTATCTGGACCAACTGCGGGGTGTATACCGAACCCCTGCCGAACGAGAATACCGTTCACTCTATGGAGCACGGCGCGGTCTGGATTACCTATCAGCCCGACCTTGCACAGGCCGAGATCGACGCCCTGACCGAGCTCGTGGGTGACCGCACCCACGTTGTTTTGAGCCCCTATGAGGAGATTGAATCACCGATCGTCGCCTCTGCCTGGGGTCTGCAGCTCAGCCTCGACTCAGCTGACGATGAGCGCCTCACGGCATTCCTCGCCAAGTACGTCGAGGGTGAGCAGACGCCGGAGTCGGGTGCACCCTGCACGGGCGGCATCGACCCCTCCGCCTAACTTTCTCGTTGAATTGGCAGGACACGCCCCTTATCCCTCGGCGAAGTCAAGTAGTGGGGGCAACGCTGGGGTTCATGCCGCTGTGAGCAGCTGGTTCAGCCGGGTGGCTGGGGTC
>NZ_CANLXP010000025.1 GCF_947495145.1 uncultured Arthrobacter sp. | reverse complement strand
AGCCAGGAAGGGAAGTCCCTTGGAATCCTTCAGATCTCACCGTTAGGCCCGCCCGAGAAACAGCACGCAAGGGGATCCTGTTGGTCGGCCACTTTTATCAGCAGGCCGTGCACATTTCAGAGGCTGAGAACTGCGGCAATGATCAAGGCTGCACCCAGGACGGGCACGACCATCCAAACTTTTCTCTCCTTGCTTAAGCGCTCGCCCTTTCTACGGGGATGTCGGATCGCCACCAGCGAGCTCCCGATGATTAGCGCGACGCCGCCAAACAGGCAAACGAAGAAAAGAACAGGTTCGAAGGTGTTCATCACCTCGCATCGTACGCGGCCAGAGGCAGGCAGGGAGGCCTGTTTCCCAGAGCGGTGCGGTGAGGAGATCCCGTTTGTTGGAAGAGGTGTCGCTGAACCTTGGCGTATCAGATAAGGAACAATGACGACATGTCTCCTCTTTCACCTCGCCAGTCCGGCTCCCCGTTCCGGATCTGGGCTGGCATTATTCTGGGCGTGGTCGTAGCCACCCCGCCCTTGCTGTTTATAGCGGAGCAGGGTTGGACGGGCTGGAATATCTTCTTGCTGGTCGTGGGGTGTGCTTTCTTCCTATCTACGGTCGCATGGTGGATTTTCCAGAGCCGCCGTAGGAAACAGGCAGCCCAAGCGGAAGTCAGCGATCCGACGGCGGTGCCGATCGAGCGGATGCAAGCGTCTATGGACCCCATGAACCATCCGGATGCCAGACATCAGAGGCTCTGGTTCATCTTTCAAATTGTGGGTGCTTCCATCATGTTAGTCGGGCTACCGATCATCATTTTTGTACTGCAAAAACCACCTCGAGAGCATGAATTGCTCACCATAGTGCTCATCCCTCTTCTAATTGGGTTGATCCTTCTCGGCATCAGGGAGATAAGAAGGTTGCCGCATGTATACCGGTTCGAAGACACTGAAGAAGAAGCCGAATAGAGCTAACTAACTCCGGTTCGTGCCGGTCGGGACCCAGCCTTCTGCACAGCTAAATCAGCTAGAGAAATGTGCGTGCGGTGAAAGGATCCATGGGCCTCAAATGATCCACACGTGCGTCTTGATCGCTGGCAGACTGAAGAGGCACGCAGGGAGGGTGGCCAAATATGCGCAAGCGTCCGCGGAAAAGCCAAGTACTAATCGAGCCCGATAGGCCGAAATTCCTAGTCGACCTTCATGCGGCAATCGACGCCGCAGTGGCTCGAGATAGATCAACTATCGCTGTAGATCATGCCTATGAAGGCTGGGAGGTTAAACACGAGGCCGTCACCGGATGGCACTCCCGCATTGCGATGGTCGAGGAGCCCGAAAGGGCACTGGAGGTCTGGTACGACAACCAGGACCATGATGTGTCCGTATCAGGTGAGGTGGCGTATCAGGTGTGGACTCTCGAGCCGGGCAATGAGACTGTCCAGCTGTTGTGCTTGGATGAGATTAACCGGCTCATTGAAGGCTTCGGTTGTAGTAACGCCGCCCCTCGGACATAGAGCGCGGTGAGGAATCCTATTGTCGGTAGCCTGAGATCAGCCAGCGCTGAACCTCTTCAGTAGAACGGCTCAGGAGTAGCGAGCAGCCCAAAAGGCCACTGCGGTGATGATGAGTGGGATGGCCAATAAAAGGACGGCTCCGCTGGTAATGATTCCCAGCGTGGCAAGTACACCGAGCCAACATAGGGCCGCGAGAAATCGCGTGATAACGACCAGTTGTGCGGCCACGTTCAGTCGGGTCGGCAGCGGAATTGTGAGGTCACCGGTTTCGGCCATGACAGCTCCTTCACCACCCGAGACTTCCCAAATGGGAAACTTCCGTGGACTCATGAGACCACGAATTCCCCGAGCAAACCAGATGCCAGAACGCCTGTGGACGGGAAATATTAACGGCACACCATCGTTGAAGATTCCACTCGGTGCATTGGCGGACGCACGGAGAGGGATCCATTCGAAGGACAAGCGCGGACCGTCTCTGACACGATGTTGACATGCGGATATCAGGAGCCATAACAGCAGCGCTCGTAACGCTTACTGCCGCAAGCGGATGTTCCGCCCCTCCGGCGGTCACGGCATGCCCAGCAATAGCTCACTCAACGGTAGTTCCCGTCGAAATAAGCGGATCCCGCGCTAGCTCAGTGGTCGCAGTGAAGCTCTGCTCAGACGAAGAAGGCTGCTCGAACGGAGTGCCTGTCCAGCCACCACAACAACCAACCGCCACGCTTCCACCTCCACCTCCACCTCCACCAGATACCTTTGCAACGCCTGCACCCCAACAATCGCAACCTACTGAGCTCTTCTCCCAATTCATCACTTCGCGCATCAGCGAGGAGAAATGGGAGGTCCAAACCAGCATGGTTCAACCTGCTGAAGTCACAGCACAAGCCCTCGACGCCAGCGGAACAATCCTGGCCATTACTCAAGCGCCCCTGGAATGGACAAGGATCGGTGGATCTGAAGAGTGCGGAGGACCCTCGCGTTCCACCCCAGTCCGCCTCGATACGAATCAATAAGCGTCAGCGCAAAGAGCGCACCAACAAGCCACCAATGTCCGCTGAGGATTCGAATCGAGTGACGTTTTCCCCGTATTAGGCGGGCGTTACCGTTCCGAATTCCACTTTGACGGGGCATCCGAACGTTTCAGCATAGGTACTTTCCAAGCTGTCGATGTCGCTCTTCGACTTAAGCGATGGATCCAGCAGTAGCTTAACGCTCGACCCATCAGGCGTTAGGGCGAAAGCCTTGATTGCTGGATCGGATGTAAACAACTCCTTACCTTTCGCTCGCACCTCTCCGGGTGAACAGGCGGTGGCTTCAACCGCAATCTCCACATCAGGAAAGCGCCCCAGGAGGCTCTGCAACCGAGAATCGACGGGACCGTCCCAGTGCACGACGATCTTTTTCCCGCCAATGACTTCTACAGAGGCGAGTCGGTCGTCGTCTTGCAGCGCTCCGCTTAACTCGCTCGCCGCATGCGAGACCTGCTCATTCGCTGGGGAACCCTCACCCAGTTGCAGCGAGTGCGGATCCTCAGGGGAAGGACCCTTTTGGACCTCAGATGTTCCTGGAGTCTCCGGGCGCGGGCTGGGCCGTGCTGAACCGGCCGCCGCACACGAGGTCGCACCGAGGACAACACCTGCCAACAGAAAAGGTCCTAGCTTCACACTGCACCCCCGCGTGCTTCCATCATGCCTTTCTTCATACGGTAGCCCAGACCAGTAAGAGGATCACGGGATCGGAAGGCGCGATGAGGGATGGCTTGTTGAGTCTTGCCCTAGAAGGGGTTCGCTTACCTGACGGGCTAGTTGTCGAGAGTCTGACCTTTGCAGATGGGCGCGTCGCTCCAGTGAACCCTCTGCCCAGCTCGTAGCTCAGGGTGAATCGTTGCTATGAAAGCTCACTTCCGCGATTTGTGATTCATGTCGGCTAGCTGAATGACCCTCAGGGATTCTCTGCCCTTCACCTCCGCCAAAGCGTCCCAATGAAGGACCGGCTTGCGGACGGTCGTCGACTCGACCGACTCCTGCATAATGGTGCGGCATGGGGAAGAAATGGCTGATCGCAGTCCTGGTAGGAGTACCACTGGTCTTCGTAGCAGGGATAATCTATTTGTTTCTGCACCCTCAACTCACCCTCACGCTCGAGGACGTGATGGAAGCCGAGTACACAGGGAAAGATGTAACTACCGAGGTCACAGAGATCACTGACTTAGCATGCGGTGCCGAGGTTGGCTGCGTTGAGGCATACAGCACTGCTGAAGCGAACTACTACCGTTTTCGAACGCGTGCCGCGGCCACAGAGTACAACTCGACCCTTACCGACAGCTTTAGTGTGAACTACTTCATCATGGACTTCGCAGGCAAGGACGCTTCTGTGAACGACCAGCTTTTCGCTATGCATCAACTGGCAGGTACATGGAATGACTACGAGGGTGACTTCCCGGTCCGCTAGTCAGCCCGAGTCACATGCTCGGTGGAGGATCCTTGTTCCGTGACTGCCTACAGCAAAGCGCCAGCGGCGAGAGTGATCACGAACGCGAGAAGGGCGACTGACACAACATAAATCCACCACGGTTTCGATCCGACTGGGCGGCGTTGTTGGCTTTGGGCAGACTGAGTAATACCAATGAAATCCGTCACCCGGCGCATTCTTCCTGGCTCTTCGCTCATGTGGACAGGCTACTTCAGACAGTAACTGGCGTTGATTGTCGGCCCCTCAATTCTTGTCAGGCCCTATCGACCCGCCCGAGAAAGAGCGGTGGGGGATCATTTAGGGCGAACCCTATGTAGGGAGCCAAATCTGGTGACAGCCAGAGACGGAACTGTTGAGTTCTGCCCAAAGTTCCTTTTCGCTATGCGAGTCGGAGGGGAGCCGAACCAACCAAACTTCTTTCGTGGTCGCGGAGGTATGCCGGCGTCGGCCAGATAAATTCACGATACTTGAGCCATGAGGGACCACGAACTGAATACAGTATTGAAGGCCTACAGCGAAACCTGGAGGCGGTACATTTCACCCCCAGCAATGCAAGGCCCGGAACCGGTACTCTCCAAGCAGGCGCGAGCAGCGATTAATAGGCTGGAAGCTGAAGCAAGCCGTGTGCCCGATCCAGGTGGGCCGATCAGCAACTACACCAATGCACTCGCGGCATGGGCGGCATCCAGTCACCCCGAGATAGATTGGCCCGAAATGTACCGCCATGTCCTCGACAGATTGATGTTCGAACGCTTCTGGTAGGCGATTCGGTGAACCGGCTCGGCGTGCGGTCCGTATGTGGAATCCGATGGAGGTCTCCGACCCTAGAGCGGCTTACCGGCTTACCGGCATACGGACGCTGAGAAATCGAATACTGGGAAACGAAGTCGCGAACTTTGTGTGGTTGCCTCTCGCTACGCTCGAGATATGGGAACGATTCCGAGGCACCAATTCAACCGTGACACGGTGCTAGCTGAAATCACGCGGGTCATAGATATTCGCCACAAGGACTCCAAACGCGTCATGCTTGGAATCGATGGTGTCGACGGGGCTGGGAAGACGATATTCGCTGACGCCCTGGCAGAGCACATGCGTTCCGTTCGCAAGCCCGTCATACGAATTAGTTTGGACAACTTCCACCAACCACGCGAGATCAGATACCAGCGCGGTCGTTCCTCCCCTGAAGGATTCTGGCTCGACTCCTACGATTACCAGCGTCTACATGCTTTCGTGCTCGGACCGCTGTCCAATCGGGGCTCGGGATGGTTCCGGCCCGCTGGCCATGACCTCGACTCCGACCAGTTGCTGGAACCGCCCCAGCAGCTGGCACCCGTTGGGAGCATCGTCATCGTCGACGGCATGTTCCTAAATCGGGACGAAGTGCGAACCAGCTGGGACTATTCCGTGTTTCTTGATGTCCCTTTCCAGGTCACAGCTGACCGCATGTCCCTGCGAGATGGGTCTCCGGCGGACCCTTCCCATCCAGCGATGCACCGGTATGTCGGCGGTCAGAAGCTTTACATGGCCGAGTGTGACCCGGCTGCGCGGGCGACGCTCGTTGTTGACAACACTGACCCTCAAAAGCCAACGATCATCTCACCGGATCAGGCATGCTACAGGCGGACGAATTAGACCACGCCCGAGCTGCACGGTGAAGGATCCCTTCGGCGTGGGCTTCTCCGGGCGCAAGCGAACCCTGTGCCTTTTATGACCACGCGTTACGTTTGGGTGCGCTCGATGATACGTCCTGTAATCCGGTTGATCTCTGCAGTCACTGTCGGTACAGCAGTGGTTGCGACCTTCCTCGATACCGCGTCGAGGACGACGATCAACCCGTTCAACTTCTTCGGGTTCTTCACGATGCAGAGCAACATCATGACCGCGCTCGTGATCTTTGTCGCCGCGGTCTTTGAGCTTGGTCGACGACGAACACCGGCATGGCTAGTTCCTGTTCGGGCTGCGACAACGACGTACATGGTCGTGGTCGGTGTCGTATACAACTCGCTGCTGGCAGGTCTTGCCGGTGGGGTCGATCTGGCGTGGGCGAACTGGGTCCTGCACGTAGCGTTTCCAATTTACGCACTCCTCGACTGGCTCCTGAGCAGAGATAGGCGCCGCTTGCCGTTCTCAACGATCGGCCTGATTCTCATTTACCCGCTGACATGGTGCGCGGTCGTACTTGTACGTGGTGCAACCGACGGCTGGGTGCCATACCCATTCCTTAGCCCCACCACCGGCTACGGGTCAGTAACTGTGTACGTCGTAGTCATCGCCGTTGCGTTCGCAGCGTTCGGCGCCCTAATCATCTGGGTCAGTAGAGTGAGCCTTCGAGGGGCTCGCCGCTCGGCACGCAACCGGTAAGCAATCCCGTGCTGAGTAACTGCTGCACTGAAGATCGAGAGCCCGCACCGGCCTGCGCACGACGTCGATCGGCGCAATCCCGCTCACGCGCCGGAACTATCCGCCGGTCTGGGCCTCATCAGACCCGCCGGACACCCGACCGCTGGCCTTCTGCAACCGGTCGATGTGCTCCGAAGCTTCCGCCTTGGTGATGTCGGCCGGAATCTCCTCCCCAGCTTCCCGCGCCAGCGTGTCCAGGTAGCTACGCTGGGCATCCGTCATAGGTTCATCACCGGTGACCCACTCCTCAGGGTCACGTGCAAAACCGCCCTGCGGCTCCGGCGTCGGGCTTCCCAAAGTCTCGTCAGACATAATTGCTCCTTCAGTGTCGGTTCTACTGGCTTGCTTCCGGCGGCAGCGCTTCATGGTGCGCGCGGCCGTGGGTTCGGCGGTCTTCCTTCATTTCCGCCTCGAACAGGTGGCGCTTCCCCTCGACGAGTTCATCGCGGGCACGCCTCTCGAATGCTTTGAACTCTGCGTAATAGTGGTCGTCATAGTCCTCGACAATCTGGAACGTCCACCGTCCCTCGATGACATTCCTGCCCACAACATCACGCTCCACCTCGTCGGCGAGAGTCTCATGACCCGCCTCGCGCAACAGGTCTACAGCTTCGCCGAGAGCGAGGTCCGCGGTACCCGTCAACCGGTGGAATCCGTACAACAGCCCACGCGCGTGCTCCACTACTTCGAGTGCCTCTGAGAGTTTTCCGAGCGCCTCTACCGTCTTGTCCGAAGCCGCTGCGGGCCGCTGGTGGTTGCGGTCCGGCCCATCCGATCCTGAGATAGTCATACTGCTTACCATATACAGCAGATGCCGCCGATGGGCAGATCCAGCCTTGGCCCTATGCCGATACGCGGCACCCTAATACCCTGAATTCATGCCCACCTCCAGCAGGACTCCCGCCGGTAACAGTACGACGACGGCGCCCGACCTCCCTGCCATCCAGCGCCACACTGTCCGGGTGCTCATCACGGCCCAGATCCTCGGCGGAATCGGGATGGGATCAGTCCTCTCGATCGGGGCGGTGATGGCCGCAGAGATCTCCGGTTCGGAGGCGCTCTCCGGCACAGCCGCCACTCTGAGTACCCTCGGCGCAGCAGCCAGTGCTATCCCGCTGGCGCGCCTGGCGCAGCGGCTCGGCCGACGGGCAGCCCTCACAACCGGAGCGTTCATTGCTGCCTCCGGATCGCTCACCGTCATCGGGGCGGCCGCCCTCGGATCGTTCCCGTTGCTGCTCCTCGCCTTCGCTCTGCTCGGCGTCGGCACCGCCGTCAACCTGCAGTCCCGGTTCGCTGCCACTGACGTTGCAAGCCCCGAGCACCGCGGACGGGACCTCTCGCTGGTCGTATGGTTCACCACTGTCGGAGCGGTGCTCGGCCCGAACCTGATCGGTCCCGGTGAGGTGGTCGCTGAAACGCTCGGAATGCCGGAGCTAACGGGTCCGTTCCTCATCGCCGTCGGCGCACAGGTCGCAGCAGCGGCCGTCTACCTTGTTGCACTGCGACCGGACCCTTACCTCGTCAGCCGGGCAACGCCGTCGGACGCTGCTGATGACACTCCGGGATTGATCAGAGGCAGGGGAGCGCTCATCTTCGCCATCGGCGCGATTGCCGTGAGCCATGCCGTCATGGTCTCGGTCATGTCCATGACGCCCGTACATCTGGTGAACCACGGCGTGACGCTCACGATTGTGGGGCTTACTATCAGCCTTCACATCGCTGGCATGTACGCGTTATCGCCGGTGTTCGGCTGGCTGAGTGACAGGGTTGGGCGGGTCGGGACCATCCTGATCGGCCAGGCGCTGTTCGTCATAGCGCTGGTGACAGTCGCGCTCGGCGAGGATGACCCTGTCCTGGTCACCATCGGTCTGATTGTCCTTGGTCTGGGCTGGAGTGCGTCCACCGTCTCGGGCTCAGCGCTCGTCACTGACCTCGTGACCGGCGCGGCCCGCGCACGCATTCAGGGCCGCACCGATCTCAGCATGAACCTCGCCGGCGCCGTCGGCGGAGCGGCATCCGGTCTCGTGTTGGCGATGGTGGGCTACTCGGGCCTCGCCTGGGCGGCTGGCGTCCTGGTGCTGCTCATCGTTGCCGGCGCGACGACGATGCGGACCGCCCGGCCGCTCTCCGTTTAACGCACCCGCGTTGGCTCGTGAGCTAACGAGTCTTTTCGGCGCGCATTCCGCTGTTAGCTGCGCACCCAGCGGTTCTACAAGGCGACGGGCTACGTCATCTCGGCGTAGCGCTTCGCCTGGGTCAGCCCTTCCCGCACCTGATCCACGTCATACTCCGGTCCGTAAACCGGCGTATCGCGCTGGAATCTCCATCCCTCAGCGAGGGGCCCGGCGTCGACCACGTCGAACCCGAACTGGTCGATCAGCGACGCAACGGTCCGCTTCGCGCCGTCGTCGTCCCCGGCGATGGGAAGCGCACGGCGACCCGGCGTGCCCGGTTCAGTCGCCTTGCTCGTGAAGTGTGCTGCGTAGATATTGTTGAAGGCCTTCACCACCTGGGCGTCAGGCAGGCGCTGCTGAAGGAGTTCGCTATTGGTAGTTGATTCGTCGTCGAGCTCCGGGATGTTTCCGTCGCGCTCAGGGTAGTAGTTGTTGGTGTCGATCACCGTCTTGCCCTTGAGTGGGGCGGCCGGCACCGCATCAATCGCCTTGAGCGGAACGCTCACGACGACGACGTCACCGGCTTCCGCTGCCTCTTCCGGCGTTGCCGCCCGGGCGCGGTCGCCCAACTCGTCGATGAGGTCGATCAGTGTTTCCGGCCCCCGCGAGTTGCTCATCACGACGCCGTACCCGTTCTGGATGGCCAGCCGTGCAAGCTGCGACCCGATGTTGCCGCTGCCGATGAAACCGATGGTTGTCAGGTTGTTATCCATGGCGGGTACAACCACCCGACCGGGCGGATATTCCTGCATGACAGAAATATCGCGGCCTGTCGGTGCGGGGTGCACGAGTGCTACGGAACGAGTTTTGCGTAGACCACGTAGTTGTCGTTGAAGGTACCGGTGGCCGAGTCGTAGCCATCACACGTGATGAGGCGGAGCTCCGGACCTTCCGTATTGCCGTAGACGGTCTGTGTTGGGAAGGCATGTTTTGAGTACTGTTCGCCGCGCTCGACGGCGAATGTCGCCACGGTGCCGTCCTCACGGGTGATGTCGATGGTGTCACCGGGATTCAACTGCTTGATCCAGGCGAAGACGCCGGGGCCGCCGTCGCTGGCGTTCACGTGCCCGAGGAACACCGAAGGTCCCGGTTCGCCCGGAGTGGGGGAGTTGCGGTACCACGACGCTGGCGCACCAGGATGACCGGGAGGTACCTCGAGCGATCCGTTCGGTTGAAGCCCGAGATAGAGCAAACCCGACCGTACGCCGTGGGTCGGCATCGAAAGGGTTACTGGCAAAGAGCGACCGAATACCTGGGGCGTTACTTCGGCCGGAGACACGGGTTCAGTGGACGCTTCTGGTTGCGCCCCTTCTGGAGCGGCGAAGTCAGCTGCTGCCGACCCGACCGGCGCGGCCGACGTAGTCGGGGGAGTGGTTGGTGCCGTTGTCGGGGCCGCCTCAGCCGGTGAAGCGGGCGCGGCAACAGTGAAAGTGGGTTGGGTTCCTGCGGCATCGGACGGGCTCGGTGCAGCACAACCCGTGAGAAGCAGCAGCGGGACCGTTGCGGCAGCCAGTAGGCTCCCGCAACGGTCCCGGAAACGGCTAGTCATGTGCAGGAAAGTATCCAATCACTTGATGCTTTCGATGACATGACTCCGCTATGCCGCGCGACGACGGACGACGTACGTTCCACCGGCTGCCAGGGCGAGGACAAGTCCACCGCCGAGTGCAACTGGTGCGGTGTTGTCGGTTTGTGTTACTTCGACGCCGGTGGATGCACCGCCGACAGGCATCATCGTGACCTGATCTCCCATCGGGGGCGCAGGGGCGGGTGCGGGCTGCATGTGCTCTCCAATCAAGGCGGGGTTGTATGCAGGAGTTCCTGCTGCATCGCAACCGAAGCCGTCACGGTCGGCATCCAGGTGGAGGGCGTAGCCCGGTGTCCCCGCCGGAATGTTATACACCCCCAATGCCGCCGCAGCGCTGCAGTTTGGGAATGGTAGGTGTGCCGCGGACGCCGGCGTCGCGGACAGGGCTACGAAGCCCGCCGCAGCTGCTACTGCTAGTCCTGCTGTTGTTTTCTTCATGATTTCCCCTCATGTTGATTCCGCGAGTGATGAGACGCGGGTCACACGAGACTAGACAGCCAGCTTATTAGTCGTCAAGGTTATCCACATTTTTATCCAAGGACTGCACTAATCGACTCGGCTGTGCTATCCCACCCCCGATACGATGATTCAACCGTCACTCGTAGCTTCAACCATTACTCGTACTTCTGGGGCACTCTTGAATCTTTCTTCGCTACCTCCCGCTCAAAATCCCGACCCGATGCAGACACAGACTCGGACGAGGAGCAAGGCAAAGGCTTCGACGCTCATTGTTGCGGGGTTTGGTCTGTTTCTTTTGGTTATTGGTCTCATCTCGGGCGGAGTTGGGGGAGCTCTGGTCATGGCGGGTCTCCTCGCACTCCTCACCGGTCTCTACACGGTGCTCACCGGCCGCGGTTCCTGGGCACGGCTCGCTGGTCGCAAGGCAGGATCCATCGTCGCAGCGGCAAGCGTTGTCGCAATCTTGGTCGGCGGTTCCCTTACGCCCTCTGCGGAAGACACCGTTCCCGCGGCCACCGCCGAGCAAACCGAAACCGCCACTGTTGAACCGTCACATAGCCCGACGCCGGAGCCGACCAAATCTCCCTCTCCGAAGCCATCACCTACCCCCAGTCCCGATGTAGCGCCGATAGACGGGGACACCGTTGTCGACGTCGATGGCGATCCCAGCGCACCCAGCAACCAACCCGAATATGGCATCAGAGCACTCGCTCTGCTTGAGACCTTGCCGATCAAGGGCCGCGCACCGAAGACAGGGTATGACCGGGACCAGTTCGGTCAGGCCTGGCTCGACGTCGACCGCAACGGCTGCGACACCCGGAACGACATGCTCAACCGGGATCTTCGTGACATCGTCCACGCCAATTCTGTTCCGTGCAAGGTTCGGTCAGGCACGCTTGACGACCCCTACACGGGAACAACCATCGCCTTCCTCCGCGGGCAGGACACCAGTATTGACGTGCAGATCGACCACATGGTTGCGCTCGCCGACGCCTGGCAGAAGGGTGCCCAGCAACTCACCTACGAACAGCGGGTTGCCTTCGCGAATGACCCGCTGAACCTCCAGTCGACCGACGGACCGACGAACGCGCAAAAAGGCGCGGGCGACGCCGCCACCTGGCTCCCACCGAACCGTGAATACCGCTGCGAATACGTCGCTCGCCAGATCTCGGTGAAGGCAACCTACAACCTTTGGGTGACGCAAGCCGAGCACGACGCCATGGCGCGGGTGCTATCGGACTGCGCTGACACGATGGCTCCGACCAACCAGCCTTCGCCCACACCTAGCCCTGAACCGGAGCCCGTTGTGGAACAGGCAGCGCCAGCGCCAGCGCCTGCTCCCGCCCCAGCGCCTGCTCCCGCACCATCTCCCGCTCCCGCTCCTGCTCCAGCACCGGCACCTGCCCCCGCTCCTGCCCCCGCGTATTACGCCAACTGCACAGCTGCCCGAGCGGCCGGTGCGGCTCCGGTTCGTGCAGGTCAGCCTGGTTATGGAGGGCATCTGGACCGCGACGGTGACGGCGTCGGCTGCGAGTAACGATGCCGTGGCGCACCGCCATTCGCCAGTCATAACCGGACATCGCTTCGTGACGATGACGGCCCGCTCACCGCGCGGGAAGGGCTGCGGCTGGGACAGGAGTTTCTCCTTGAAATTCAGCGGAAGCAACATCGACGCACTTCATGAGCGTGATGCCGGCAGTCGGAGGGAGTAGGTTGAGCTCACCGGTACTGGCAGGAGGCGTATGGACTCGGATTCCGCCCACGATCCACTCATTGATCAGTGGCTCGAGGAATACGCTGCGTCCCAACACCAGAAGCGCGCAGCCGCCAACGCAATCCAGGATGCCATCGCTGCCCGTCTCGACGACGACGGCCTCAACTACCACGCCATCGAATTCCGGGTTAAGGATTACCAGTCGCTGGAGCAAAAACTCCGGCGCCTCAATCCGGACGGCACCCTCAAGTATGCGGATGGACTTGACGGCATCGATGACGTCATCGGCATCCGGGTCATCACGTTCCTTCAACTGGATGTCGAAAGGGCGATTACAGCACTTCGCAACTCGTTCGACGTTCTTGCACACGTCGACAAGACGGCAGAACAACGTGAGAAGGGTGAATTCGGCTATTCAGGCCAGCACCTCGTACTGAAAATCAGCGAGCGGGCGGCCCCGAACGGCTGCCGCAACCACATCGGGGAACGATTCGAAGTGCAGTTCCGGACCATCCTGCAGCACGCGTGGGCGGAATTCGAGCATGACATCCGCTACAAGAGTGCAGGCCCGGTGCCGGCGGAGGTGAACAGAGCGTTCACGCTCGCATCCGGGCTGATCGAGCTCGCCGACAACCAGTTCAGCACCATCAGCAGCGTGGTCGCCGCGGAAAAAGCCAACCCCAAGGACTCCGACGGCCTCCTGCCCGCCGGTCTGACAGGCGAATCGCTCGAGCGCATCCTCGAACAGGCCCTGCCCGACAACCCACGCAGCCGCCTTGAGCAATATGAGTGGTTACGCGAACTGTTGGAAACCCACGGCATCACAACGCTGGCGCAGGCATCGGAGCTCACCGGGTCCGCCGACTGGGACGGAATAGCCCGCAAGATCCAGTACAAGTTTGCGCCAGGCCACGTGCGCGCCGCAGACGATTTGCTCCTTTTCCGCTACGGACAGGACCACATCGACAAGACTCAGGCGCTCGGCCACGACCGCAACAGGCGCGCCAAGCTGACCCACCGGCTGCGACGACTCCGCGACTAAGGTTGGGCGCCGAACAAGCAGGGGCTCCGCTTGCCCGCGGTTCCGAAACGCCGGAATACTTGGAGTAGAAGCAGCGAAAGCGTAGGTACAGATGAACGAGCGAAGCGAGCGCGCCCGGCGCATGCAGCGCGCCTCTGAATACCGTGCCGCCCGGCGTTCAGGGAGCAGTGGTGCGGAGGCTATCGAGCAGGTCGACGACGATGAAGAGCAGGCGCCGATCACCGACTTTGCTGCCAAGGCCGATTTTGAGATCCGCCAGGCAACGGCCCGCGGCGACTTCGACAATTTGAAGTACGCGGGCAAACCAATCCCTGGTCTCGGCACAACGCTTGACCCGGACTGGTGGGTTAAAGGCCTGATCGAACGGGAACAGCTTTCCGGCCTTGCCCCGGCTCCTTTCCGCCTCCGCAAAGAAGACGCGGAACTGGACGACAAGCTGGACCAGCAGTACATGGAGTCCAGGGCACGGGAGCTTCTTGAGGACTTCAACCGGCAGGTTGTCGATGCCCGCAGGCAGCTGCTCGGCGGACCCCCGGTGATCACGAACACCCGCGACATCGAACACGAACTGGAGCGCTGGCGCGAGCGCCGCGCGGCGCGAACGGCCCAGGCTGCAGAGGAATCAGCACAGCAGGAGGAGGCGAAGCGCTCACCGTGGTGGCGCCGTCGTCGTTAGCTTCTCAGCTGACCACCAGATCCTGATACTCCGGGTGCCGCTCGATGTACGCGGCAATGAACGGGCACCGGGGCACTGCATGCAGTCCGCGCTCACGGACGTCATCCAGTGCGTGCCGGGCGAGCGCGCTGCCGACACCGTGCCCCTCGAAAGCGGAGTCAACCTCGGTGTGGGTGAAGACTACCCGGGAGTCCTCGAGGCGGTACGCGGCGAAGCCGGCTGGTTCACCGTCGAGAGTGACCTCGTACTTCCCGGCGTCCGGGTTGTTGACCACCTGCGCTTCAGCCGCCATCAGCTACTCCGCAGCGAACTCGCCGCTGGAGATTGCATCAGCGTACTTGCTCAAGTCGGGGCCCGGCTCGAAGTCGACGAACTGAGGCTGCAGCTTCTCGAACAGGAACTTGTACACCTGATCGCGGTCACCGCCGGATTGGGATGCCGCGGCTTCCTTCACCGCTTCCTGCAGCGCCTTGTCCGCGTCCGAAAGGATCTTTTCGCGGGCCTGGTCGTTCCACTTGACGTCGTCGATGCCCATTCTTCGGCCTCCAATAGTAAGTAGACTGTTGATTATCTTCAGGCTACGGGGATGGACGCTTTGTCACAAGCGATTCATGCCCGACAGGGGCCGATGAGTGTGTTTTCCGCTCTGCTAGTGTGCCTACAGAACAAGTAGGCAGAGGCGGATTGCGGAAATGACGAACGAGATTGACGAAGTGTCGGTCCGGAAGCAACTCCAGGACCTGGTGCTCGACAGCTCTGAGATTGAAGAGTTTCTCAACGGAACGGTGCAGGTGGCGGCACAAAGCCTGTCGAACCTGGCCAACACGGACATCTACTGTGCTATAACCCTCCTCCGCACCAAACGCGCTGCAACTGTGGCGAGCAGCAGCGAAGAAGCGCGAAAATTGGATGAGGTCCAGTATGCGTTCGACGACGGTCCATGCCTTCGCGCCGCACGGCAGTTGGAGACCGTGATCGTGCCTGACTTCCACACCGAGGACAGGTTTCCCGGCTACAGGGAAGCCATTGAACACAGCGGGGTTCGCTCAGCGATTGGCATCCCGATCGTGCTGGATGAGGGTGCAAACGCTGGTCTCGATCTGTATTGCCGCGAACCGGACGCTTTCAACCCCATCGTCCTTGAAGCAGCTGAGCTGTTTGCCAAAGAGGCTTCGAGTTCGCTGCGCCTCGCGGTGAGGATGGCAAGCCTGCTGGAATCTCGGAATAACCTCACGGCTGCCATGGAGAACCGCACCACTATTGATCTTGCCGTGGGCATCATCATGGGCCAAAACCGTTGCACCCAGGAGGAAGCCGTCAACATCCTGAAGGCCGCTTCCAGCGCCCGCAACGTGAAACTTCATGCCGTCGCTGCCGCGATCGTCGAATCCGTCAACCAGTCGGGCGCCACTACGCACTTCGACGCCTAGTACGCCCCCGCCAATTCTTCGCTGCGGGATGCAGCCCGGTCCCGGCGGTACCGCAGGTGTCCAGTCACTGACACTGCTGCCGACAGCACAGCGGAAATGGCCACGCCCACCCACAGGTCGATCAGCAACGCGAACCCGCCGGCTACCGCCCCCAGGCCGATCAGCAAGATGGCCAGCGACCTGCGGCCCCAGAATTTCCCCTTGCCCCCTGCCAGCCGTGAGTCGGACGCCAAGCCCGTAATGGTGGAGGTAACGACGACGGTGGTCACCTCCGCGACCTTCAGCCGCTTGGCCGTAGCCGCCTGAATACCCATCACGATGGCCAGGCCCGACGTAACGACGCTGCCCAGAATCTCATCCGCGGCGACATCGACCAGGCCGACGACGACGGCAATCACCGTGGTGCCAAACGCCACCGCTCCGAAGGCGACAGAAGTCAGGCCGGACCACCCCTCAGGTGCTTTGCGCAGCAGTCGGCCGGCCAGCAGCGCACCCACCATGAAGAAGAGCAGCGCCAGCGCCGGCCGCAGCACGGGCAGATCATCCCCGCCGGCTACGGCCATCCCGAGCAACACCACGTTGCCGGTCATGTTGCCGGTGAAAACCCTGTCGAGACCCAGGTAGCCGACCGCATCAATCACCCCCGTGGAAAACGTGAGGATCAGCATCAGCGTGAGATGCAGGCGGTCAGTCGAAAGCCGGGAGGTTGGCATGCGGATCCCCTTCGCGGACAAGAAATTTTGGAAACAATCTTGTAATGAATGTATACGAAGCTTAGGCTCGTGACGGCAATTGTATTCAATCACCATTCAAAGTGGCAGATCGAAGACAGTAGACCGACGCACAGAGACGTGAATCGACCAGAGGAACTGCATGAAATTCAGCAGCCAAGTGGGCACGAGGTTGCTCCACACAGCAGCGGCGGGAGCCGCCGTCGTTCTTGCTGCCACCGCCTGCCAACCCATCCAGGCGCTCGAACCGGCACCGGAGCGCGAGGACATCACTTCCATCCCCATCGGCGACCGCGAAGTGCGCGAGGGCGGTGACCTGGTGATGGCGCTTTCAGCCGAGCCTGACCGGCTTGATCCCACGACGTCCTCCTCGCTGTACACGCGCTACGTCATGCAGACGATGTGCCAGAAGCTGTACGACATCGATGCCGAGGGTGAGCTTGTGCCGCAGCTTGCCACAGAGCTGCCCGAAGTTTCCGACGACGGACTGACCGTCACCATCCCGCTGCGCGGGGACGCAGTCTTCGCCGACGGTGCCAAGTTCAACGCGGAGGCAGTGCGGACAACCCTTGAACGGCACCTCACGCTCGACGACTCCTCACGCAAGAGCGAGCTCGGCCCGATCAGCAGCATCGAAGCGGTGGACGAGACGCATGTCAGGATCACCTACAAGACGCCCTTCGCGCCGCTGACTGCAGCCCTCGCCGACCGTGCCGGCATGATGCTTTCGCCGAAGGCGCTCGAGGAAACCGGTAAAGACTTCGGTGACCACCCGGTGTGCGTGGGGCCGTTCAAGTTCGTTGAACGGGTGCCGCAGACCTCCATCAAGGTCGAGCGGGATCCGCTTTATTACGACGCCGCCAACGTCCACCTCGACACCATCACCTACCGGATCATCACCGACGCAAACATCCGCGCTGCGAACCTTCGCTCCGGCGACGTTCAGGTGGCCGACACCATCTCACCGCAGGACGTCGACGCCCTGATGCAGGAGGACGGCGTCGGAGTGCTGCAGGTCGGCTCCCTCGGCTATCAGGGCTTGACCATCAATACGGGAAATACGGAGGGCGTGGGGGAGCCCGTCGGAGAGATTGACACGCCGCTCGCCCAGGAAGCCGCGGTACGCATGGCCCTGTCCATGTCGATCGACCGCGAAGCACTCGTGAACACCGTCTTCAACAGCTGGTTCGAGCCGGCCTGCTCGCCGATTTCGCCGGCAAGCCCCTTCAGCTCCGAGCTCAGCGAGGACTGCCCGCCCTATGATCCCGAGGGTGCCAAGGCACTCCTCAAGGAAGCCGGCATCGAAACGCCGTACGCCATCGAGATGCAGGTCAGCAACACGCCCGACACGCTGCGGTTTGCGCAGGCACTGCAGGCAGCCGTGGCAGATGGCGGGTTCAAGCTCACCATCCTGCCGGTCGAGTACTCCACACTCCTTGACGTCCAGTCCCGCGGTGACTTCGAGATGCTGCAGCTGGGCTGGTCCGGGCGCGTCGACCCTCACGGGAACATGTTCAACTTCCTCTCCACAGGCGGAGGCAACAACTACTCGGGCTACAACGATCCCGAGGTCGACCAGCTGCTCAAGAGCGCGGCCCAGGTCAACGACGACGCCGAGCGCGCTGAACTGTACGGCGAGGTGGTGCAGCGGCTACAGGAAGACAACCCGCTGATCTACCTGTACCGGCAGCGCAGCCTCACCGCCTACACCAACAACGTTGCAGGCATCGAGACCTTCGCCGACGGCGTGGTCCACCTGAGCAACGCGGCGTTCCTTGCTGATTCTCAGGAACTCGAAGGAGAGAACTGACCGTGACCCGTTACCTGCTCACACGGCTGTGGCAATCGGCGCTCACCCTGGTGCTCGCCTCCATCGTCGTTTTCATCGGCGTCCGGCAGCTTCCCGGAGATCCCGCTCTCGCCATGGCGGGCGAGGAAGCCACGCCGGAACAGCTTGCCGCCATCCGTGCCGAACTGGGGCTGGACCAGCCGCTGGTTGCGCAGTACTTCACCTTCCTCGGCAATCTCTTCCGCGGCGACCTGGGTGAATCCACCCGCACCGGCACGCCGGTGACCGAACTGATTGCGACTACGCTGCCCGTCACGCTCTGGCTGTCCGCCTATGCGATCGTGGTGGCCGTCGTCGTCGGCATCCTCTTCGGCGTCATCGCCGAACGCTACCGCGGCCGGTGGCCGGAGTGGATGGCCAATGGCTTCGCGCTCATCGGCCTCTCGGTGCCGAACTTCTGGCTCGGCATTCTCGCCATCCTGTACCTTGCTGTGTTCCTCGGCTGGTTCCCAGCCTCGGGCTACGTCGACGTCGTCGCGGAACCACTGCGGGGCATCTACTATCTGACCCTGCCCGCAATCATCCTCGGCACGGGCCTCGCCGCAGTGATCATGCGCCAGACCCGGGCGTCGATGATCGAAACCATGAGCACCGACTATGTCCGCACGGCGCGCGCCAAAGGCCTCAGCCGCGGCCGGGTGCTGATGCGGTACGGGCTGCGGAACTCGTTGATCGTGGTGGTCACCATCGTCGGCCTCCAGCTCGGCGGACTGATTTCGGGAGCGGTAGTCACCGAGCGGATCTTCGCGCTTCCCGGCTTCGGCAAGCTCACCCTCGACGCTGTCTTCACCCGCGACTACCCCGTCATCCAGGCGGTAGTCCTGATCATCACCCTCAGCTACATCGTCATCAACCTGGCCGTAGACATTCTCTACTCCGTGGTCAACCCGAAAATCCGAGTCGGAGGAAGCAACTGATGGCCATGACCGAAACCGTCACGACGACGGCTGATCCCACAGAGCCCACGCTTGGCACCGGCCGCGGCCGGGTCTGGCGGCGGCTTCGCAGCAATCCACTCGGCATGACCGGCGCGGTGCTGCTCGCCGTCGTCGTGCTCGCCGGGATCCTCGCTCCGGTGATCGCACCGTACGATCCTGCGGAAGTACACTTCGACACCCCGTTCCAGCAGCCGCTCACCACCGGTTTCCTACTCGGCACCGATGATCTGGGCCGCGACATCTTCTCCCGGATGCTGTTCGGCATCCAGGCTTCACTGCAGGTCGGTGTGCTCTCGGTTCTCCTCGCGGTGCTGATCGGTACTCCGCTGGGCCTGCTGGCCGGCTACTGGAAAGGGTTCGACGCCGTCATTTCACGGCTCACTGACGTCACCCTCGCGTTCCCCTTCCTGATCATCGCCGTCGGGCTCGCCGCCATCAGCGGACCGAGTCTGTCCAACGCCGCGATCGCTCTGGGTATCGCACAGATCCCCACCATGATCCGTGTGGTCCGCGGCGAGACGCTGCGTATCAAGGAAAGCGACTTTGTGCTCGGCGCCAAGACCATGGACGCGTCAGGACTGCGCATCATGGCCCAGCACGTGCTGCCGAACGCGACGTCGGCGATCATTGTCCAGGCCACGGTCATTATGCCGGTTGCCGTGATCGGTGAAGCGTTGCTGTCCTTCCTCGGCCTCGGCATCCAACCGCCCACGCCAAGCCTCGGCATCATGCTCTCCGACGCACAGCAGTACATTTTCCGCTCGCCGACCGCGGCCATCTTCCCCGGCCTCGGAATCGCCCTGATCTGCCTGGCCTTCAACCTCTTCGGCGATGCGCTGCGCGACGCCCTCGACCCCACGAACACCCGTCGAAAGTAGATTTGGTTCTATGACCTCCTTCACAACACCCGATTCATTCACCACGCGCCCCACCCTGCAGGGTTCCTTCGGCATGACCGCATCCACCCACTGGCTGGCAACGGCGTCAGCCCAGGCGGTGCTGGAGCGCGGCGGCAACGCGTTCGATGCAGCGGTCGCGGGCGCCTTCGTCCTGCACGTCGTCGAGCCCCACCTCAACGGCCCCGGAGGTGACATGACCGGGGTATTCGCCACAGCGGAGAACCCGTCAGAACCCGTGGTCCTGATGGGCCAGGGCCCCGCACCGGCTGCGGCGACCCGCGAACACTATCTCTCCGAAGGTCTTGAGCTGGTACCGGGTGCCGGTGCGCTCGCCGCCGCCGTGCCTGCCGCCGTCGACGCCTGGCTCCTGCTGCTACGCGACCATGGCACCTGGGAACTGGGGGATGTGCTTGCCTTCGCGATCGGTTACGCGCGGGACGGTCACCCCATCGTCGGTCGGGTTGGAGCGACCATCAACGCCGTCAAGGACCTTTTCACAGAGCACTGGCCGACGTCCGCCGCCCTCTGGATGCCGGGCGGCGCAATCCCGGCTGAGGGCGAGATCGTGAGGAACGAGGCGTACGCGTCCGTTCTCGACCGTCTCGTCACTGCAGGATTATCGGCCGATACCCGGGAAGAGCGCATCGACGCGGCCCGGCGCGAGTGGCGCGAAGGCTTCGTTGCCCGGGCCGCAGTCGAATTCATCAAAACTCCGCACCGGCATTCCTCCGGTCAGGATCATGCAGGCGTGATGAGCCTCGAGGACTTCGCGAACTTCCAGGCAGGCTACGAGGAAGCCACCACAATCGATTTCCGCGGCTACACCATCGCCAAGACCGGCCCGTGGGGGCAGGGCCCTGCCCTGCTGCAGACCCTTGCCATCCTGGACGGGTTCGACGACGACCGCCTGGACCCGTCCACGGCTCTCGGAGCGCACACCATCCTGGAAGCACAGAAGCTTGCTGTCGCGGACCGCGAAGCCTATTACGGTGATGCTTCTGTGCCCATGGACCACCTGCTGTCCGAGGAGTACGCGGCCCAGCGTCGGTCGCTGATCACGGATTCCGCTTCCATCGAATTCCGGCCCGGCACCGTCCGCGGACACACCCCGTTCACGCCTCCGCTGCGCACCGAATACACACCCCCGGCGCTCGCGGGAACGGCAGCATTCGCCGGAGTGGGGGAGCCGACCGTGTCCCGCGACGGCGAAACCCGCGGCGATACCTGCCACATCGACGTGGTCGACCAGTGGGGCAACATGGTGTCGGCGACACCCTCGGGCGGCTGGCTGCAGTCGTCCCCGACGATCCCCGAACTGGGGTTCTGCCTCGGCTCCCGCCTGCAGATGACCTGGCTGGAGGAGGGCGCGCCGTCGTCGTTGGAGCCCGGAAAGCGGCCCCGCACCACACTGACACCGACACTGATCCTCAAGGACGGCAAGCCGGTGGTCGCGCTCGGGTCACCCGGCGGTGACCAGCAGGACCAGTGGCAGCTGCTCTACATCCTGCGCACCATCGTCGGCGGCTACACGCCGCAGCAGGCGATCGACGCGCCATCCCTCCACACGACGTCGATCCCGGGCTCCTTCTTCCCGCGCACGTGGGAGCCGGGCGGCGCAGTCGTCGAGGACCGGCTGGGCGAGGACGTCATCGCTGACCTCGAACAGCGTGGACACATCATCACGCGCGCGGGGGACTGGGCACTCGGCCGTCTGTCCTCCGTTGTCAGCGATCCAGAAACCGGCGTCCTGATGGCCGCCGCCAACCCGCGAGGAGCGCAGGGCTATGCAGCAGGACGTTAATGAGAACATCCTGAGCATCCGGGACCTTGAAGTCAGCTTCGGCGGCAACCCGGTCTTGCACAGGGTCAGCTTCGACCTGAAGAAGGGCGAACGCGTGGCGATTGTGGGCCAGTCCGGCTCCGGAAAGTCGACCACCATCGGTGCCGTCCTGCGGTTGCTGCCGGGAGAGGGCAGGATCACCGGCGGCACAATCCGGTTGGGGGACGGACCGGACGCAGTCGAACTTGCCGAGGCTTCGGAGGCGCAGATGCGCTCCATCCGCGGCAAGCGTCTCGGTCTGGTGCCGCAGGACCCGATGTCCAACCTCAACCCGTCCATGAAGGTCGGCGCTCAAATTGCGGACGCCCTTATGAGCAACGGGATGCGGGGGCGAGCCGAGGTGAAGCGCCGGGCAATCGAGCTCATGACGGAGGCCGGCATCCCCGACGCCGAGCGTCGGTACGGCCAGTACCCGCATGAGTTTTCGGGCGGCATGCGCCAACGCGTCCTGATCGCCGTTGCGCTCGCGGGGGAGCCGGACCTGCTGATTGCCGACGAACCGACATCGGCGCTCGACGTGACGGTCCAGCGGCAGATCCTCAACCACCTGCAGGCTCTGGTCGACGCACGCGGAACGTCGCTGCTGTTCGTCACCCACGACCTGGGGCTGGCAGCCGACCGGACCGACCGGATCATCGTCATGGCTGATGGCCGGATCGTTGAGGTCGGAACACCACGGGAGATCCTGCTCAACCCACAGGAGGAGTACACCCGAAAGCTCGTTGCCGCCGCTCCGTCGGTGACGGCTGCCCTGCAGATGGAGGCGCCCGGTGCCACCGCGGCGTCCACCGCAGGTCCGGCGCCCATCCTGGTGGTGCAGGACCTGTGCAAGGAATTCACCCTGCGCGGACAGCGCGGCGGTACCGTGCGGGCAGTGGACAACGTGTCCTTCACGGTGAACCGGGGAACTACCACCGCCGTCGTCGGAGAATCCGGGTCGGGAAAGACCACCGTCGCGCGGATCATCCTCGGCCTCGAAACGGCGACCGCCGGGCAGGCTCTCGTGGACGGCAAGAGCATCACAGCCAGCCGCGGCGCCGAACGGCGCGCGCTTCGGCGGATGGTGCAGCCGGTCTTTCAGGATCCGTACGGCTCGCTTGACCCGACGCACAGTATCGAACGTCTGATCGATGAGCCCCTGCGCATTTTCAATGTCGGGGACAAGGGCAGCCGACGACGGCGGGTGGCTGAGCTGCTGGACCAGGTGGCACTTCCGCACTCCGTTGCCCAGCGGCGGCCGAACGAGCTTTCCGGCGGACAGCGCCAGCGCGTGGCCATCGCGCGCGCCCTTGCGCTGGAGCCGGAGCTCATCATCTGCGACGAGGCGGTCTCCGCCCTGGACGTGCTGGTACAGGACCAGATCCTCAACCTGCTGGCGGACCTGCAGGATAGGCTGGGGCTGACCTACCTGTTCATCACCCACGACCTCGCGGTAGTCCGGCAGATCGCACACAACGTGCTCGTGATGAAGGCCGGTGCCGTGGTCGAGGAAGGCAGCGTGGACAAGGTCTTCCTCCGTCCCGAAGCCCAGTACACCGAGGAGCTACTTGGAGCCATTCCGGGGGCAGCCTTTGCAGCCTGAGAACCACACGAAGCAGCGGAGCGCCGACGAGGACGCCCCGCCGAAGCAGCGCGTCCAGGATGAGATCCGCAGGGACATTATTTTCGGCGCGCTGCCGCCGGGAACTCGCGTCACCGAGACTGCGCTCGCCACCAAGTATGGAATTTCGCGTGTGCCCGTCCGCGAGGCGCTGCGCGCCCTGGAGGCTGAGGGTTTCGTTGAGTCGAAGCCCTACGCCGGATCCACTGTGTCGAAAATCCCTGTGGACGATGCCGAGGACCTGTTCTTTGTCCGCGAAGCCCTGGAATCGGCGACGGCTAGGCGCGCAGCGCACCGGGCTGCTGCGCAGTTCGGTTCAGGAGCGCCCAGCGTCGAGTGGTGGCAGGCCCGGAAAGTTCTGGCGGGAGTGCTGGATGAGGGAGACGCCGCCGTCGCGCAGAACCGGCTCGAGCTCCTGCCCGAACTCAACATCCGATTCCACCTGGGCGTAGCGGAGTTGAGCGGCAGCGCCTCGCTGACGGCGCTGCTGCGCCAGATCGCAGGCAAGATCGAGTGGCTCTACGCGACGGACGTCGATAATCGCGGCAAGGAGTCCTGGAGCGAGCACCGGAGTATCATTGCGGCGATCGACTCGGGCAACTTCGCCGATGCGGAGAAGCTGATGGCCAATCACGTGCATCAGTCCAAGGAAGGGTACCTGGACCGGTTCTCCGCCGAAGAGGCTTAGCCGGCCTTACCGGGCCAGCAACTGGAACCGGGTGCCATCCTGGGTCTTAAGAGCTTCAAGCAGCGGTAGTAGGTACTTCGATATTGTAGTACTTTATCACTCATTTCGTAGTACAGTATAAGAGTGGGGATTCGATGGACTGACAGCGCAGCGAAGCACGGCATCGATCAGGGCGATGCACTGTTCGCTATGCAGAACTTCGGCAATCATCACCCCGCCAGCTGACATTGTGATCTTCCATGTGATGGAAGCCCGGAGAAAAATCATCGACATTGCGGAAGAGAGGCAGTGATGACCAGGAACAACGAACCAGCGCTGACCGGCCAAGATCAGCAGCGCTATAACCAGCTGGCGGAGGCGGCCGAGAACATGGAAACCCTGCCCGAAAGTGCAGTGGTTACCAAGAGCGACGGACCTGGGGCTGGTCAATCGCTGCTGGAAGCCGCCCTGGGTTCTCCGGAATCCGTGCAGCGCTCCGTGGGTCGTCCCTCACTGAGCGGTAAGGCAGCGCCGGCTCCGGTACGCTCCTACCGGCTGACGGAAGAACTGCTGCGCGATCTGGGGGAGCGGGCCGAAGCTGAGCATCGCAAGCCCAGCGAAATCGTGCGCGAAGCACTACATCAATACCTCCACCCGGCATCCTAAAAAATCGTCGGCCTGGAGGTATTCGAGCCGCGCCAGATATGCGGTCGCCGCTTACACGTTACTTTCATGAACAGTCGACGCGACCTTCGCCTCGCCCCGGTGCATCCACGCGGCAACTGCCGCTTCCTCGCCGATCATCTCGGGCTCACTGACTCCGTTCCCGTTTCGAATTAAAGGAACGGACGCAGGGGTGCGAGGATCGCTTCGCTGACCCGGGCCACAATGTGGCGGTCTTCCCATTCTTCCAGCGGCAACTCGCGGCAGTTGCTGCTGTCGATCTCGAAGATGCGCTCCATGGTGGACGCAAGTTTCTCGTCGAACAGCTCAATGTTGATTTCGTAGTTCCCGGTCAGGCTCAGGCGGTCAATGTTCGCCGTGCCGACGGTCGACCATTCACCATCCACCGTCGCGGTCTTCGCGTGGATCATGGCGTTTTGATACAGGAGGATTCGCACGCCTTCGCGCAGCAGCGCCGAGTAAAACCCACGGGACAGCCAGTCGGAGACCACATGGTTGGAATCCTCGGGCAGGATGACCCTTACATCGACGCCGCGTTTGCTGGCCCGCAGCAGCGCCTCGAGGATCTGCTGGTCGGGGATGAAGTAGGCCGTCGTCATGTAGATGTGGCTGTGGGCGCGGTTGATGGCATCGAGGTAGACGCCGCGAATGGGGAAAACCAGGTTCGCCGGGATGTTGTTGACGGCGCGCAGCCGTGGCTCCCAGAACTCGGCGCTGGTCTCCTCAAGCGGCCGGCGGCGCTGAGGAGCCGGTGCCAGGTTCCAGAAGGACACAAACGCCTGGCGCAGCTCCCAGACGGACTTTCCCACAATCTTCAGGTGCGTATCACGCCACTTCGACGCATACAGCGAGCCGATGTTGTAGCCGCCGACGTACCCGATGGAATCATCCACCACCATGATCTTGCGGTGATCGAAGCCCGTGCCGCGGATATTCGTGAACACGATTGACGGGCGCAGCACCGGGAAGCGGAAGACCTGTACATCCGGGTGGAAGCGGTAGAACGTGAACGGAACAACAAGGTTGGCGAAGCCGTCATAAATCACATACACCTTCACCCCACGGGCCGCCGCTTCATTGAGCGCGTCCTTGAACTGACGTCCAATCGCGTCGCCCTTCCAGATGTAGGTCTCCAGCATGATGGTGTGCCGGGCGTTCCGGATGGAAGCCAGCATGTCCTCGTACAGGTCGTGCCCGTAGGTGAAAACGGCGGTGTCTGATCCCGCCACCTCCGATTCGAACGTGCCCGGGTGCGGAAAGCCCGGTCGCTTGCTGCGCAGCTTCTTCTGCACTGCATCAACCAGAACGATGGCGGCAATCACCAGCGCCTGCACAGCAGCGAACGCCATGGCTGCCCGCGCCAGCAGTGAACGGGTCAGGGCAAACAGCTGAAGGCGTCGGAGTGTGCGCATGATTCCAAGCCTAGTGGCCGAATGACCCGCCCCGGGCGAAGCGAAGTGTGGACGCCGGTAGTCGCGGGAGCCCGCGCTGCTAGCGCTTGTTCAGCGCCGCCAGCAGCCGGTGTTCCGCGTCCTCACCTGGTTTGATGCCGCGCGGAATCCGAAGAAGGAAGAACAGGCCGAGCATCCACCAAAGCCCGAACAGGATCCACGGTGGGGGAGTAAGCGCCGCAGGCATTCCCGGCAGGTACAGGCTGAGAAGGGCCAGGCACAGGACTACCGCAGCGATCCCGATGGCTTGGCCACCGTTACCGGCTCCGCCGACCCGAAGCGGCCGTTCCATCGCCGGCTCTTTCCGACGCAGGATCACAAAGACCACCGAGACCAGAATGTAGGCGATGACGATGCTGGGGGCACCTGAGTCGACCAGCCAGACAAGCATCGCCTCGCCGAAGAAGGGGGCCAGGAAGGACAGGGCACCGATGAACATCAGCGCATTTGCCGGAGTGCGGTAGGTCGGGTGCAGCCTGCCGAACCAACCCGGCAGCATTCCCGAGCGCGCCATGGAATACATCAGCCGCGAGGCCCCCAGCAGCAGCGAGTTCCAGGAGGTGAGGATGCCGGCGATTCCACCGGCGATGAGCACCTTGGCCATCAAATCGCTCCCGAAAAGTGCACCCATCGCATCCGCAGTGGCGATGTCTGCCTGCGCGATCTCACCAGCCGGCATGGCTGATGACGTCGTCAGGATGGTCATCACGTACCAGATGGTCGCGAGTATCACGGCGATGACGACCAGCCGGCCGATCTGGCGGGCGGGAATCTTCACTTCCTCTGCCGATTGCGGGATCACGTCAAACCCGACGAAGAGGAACGGGACCACCACGAGGACAGCGAAGAAACCCGCGGATCCGCCGGTGAAGAGTGGCTGCATGTTTCCTGTGGACCCGCCCGTGAAGGACCCGAGCACAAGCACGGCACCGATGATCAGCAGGAAAAGCACCACGAACGTTTGTGCCACGCCGGCAAGCTTTACACCGCGAATATTGATGAAGGTGATGACGACGGCGGCAACCGCGCCCACAAGCGCCCAGGTGAGGTGCACCTGGCTTCCCGCGATCTCCCACAGCGGCACCTGGTTCAGGCCGGGAAAAAGATAGAGGGCCGTGCGGGGAAGCGCTACAGCCTCGAACGCCACAATGGTGACGTACCCGCCGGTGATTGCCCAGGATCCGATGAACGACCATCTGGGACCCATGCCGCGCAGGAGGAAGTTGTGCTCTCCACCCGCTTTGGGCATGGCGGCAGTCAGTTCCGCGTAGGTGAGCCCTACGACGCCCATAATGACGCCACCTGCCACCATGGCCAATACCGCTCCGAGGGTTCCGGCGGAACCGATCCAGCCACCGGTAAGCACCACCCAGCCGAATCCGATCATCGCCCCGAAGCCTAAGGCGAGAGCGTCCCAGTTGCCCAGGACCTTCAGGAGTGAAGCATCCTCTGAACGCTCGGACGTGCTTCGCTCTGCCATGGGTCCTGCCCTTCTCAGCTGACCGGTAACCGGTCCTGCGATTCAGTGTGAGATGAGCTTAGTCCTCCATGTCCCGGACCGATACAGGTCTTGCGTGCGCTAGGAAACGCCCACCCGTGCCGGCGGGTTGTGGCCGGGGCAGATCCAGCTGATCCCTCCGGCATCGATCCGCCGCTGTAGTTCGGCGGTAGTGCGCGCGGCCTGCGGATTGTCGCTGTTAAGTGCGCTGAAGAAGCGCTTGATTCTTCCATTTCTCTCGACCCGGACCGCGTCGCCTGAGAACAGAACGTCGTCGAGCTGGAAGGCCATCTGTCCGGGTGTATGTCCCGGAAGAGGAAAGGCAGTGAGTCCCTCGAAAAGTTCGCGTTCGCCGTCGAGCTCGGTCAGCGGATCGGGCAAATCGACCGGCGCAACGCGTAGAAGCAGCCGGCGCACGCGGGTGGGAGGCGGGACCACCCGCCGCAGAATAGCGGCGTCAGCTGCACCCAGCCACACCCTCGCGCCGAGTTCATGCTGAAGGCGCAGCGCAACCTGGGCGTGGTCGGGATCGTAGTGGGTCAGAAGAATGTCCGTTACCTCCCCAACGATGGGTGCGGCGTCGCGTAGTTCGCCCAGCACGGCGTCGTACCCGTTTGCCATCCCGGGATCGATCACAGCGGTGTGGCTGGGCGTTCGCACCAGGTAGCCGTTGGCTCCTCTGGAACGCTGCAGTTGATAACAGCTACCCGAGATGGTGCGCATGCTAGTCCTCGCGGTCTTCTTCGCGCTTCTGTCGTTCCTTTTCCTGTTTCTCGGCGAATTCCTGGGCTTCCTCGGCGGCTTCTTCCGAAGCCTCCTGCTGGCGCTCCGCAGGTGTTCCGCTGTCCTCAATGTCACGGCGACGATTGGGTGTGGTCGACGGGACAGTATTCGACGGTGTTTGTGTGGAAGGCGCGGGTTCCTTGGAGGACGGGGCGGCGGGCGCTGCCGGTGCGGGCTCCTCGACCGGCTGGACGGATTCGATGAACGCGTCAATGTTTTGCTGGATCCGACCTGCCCGTCCCGGTGTCACGGCGCCGGAAGCCTCCGCTTGCTGAACCTCGTCCTTGAGCGACTCCGCCCGATCCACCGCGAGCTCAAGATTCCCGTCCTGAGTCACAACTGCCAGCTCCCGTACCTGCTGTTGAAGTGACTCGGCGGCGCCCGGGTCCAGCGCTTCCGCCCCGCCGCACGCTCCGAGAGCCGGCAACGCCAGCGCGAACGCAATTATCCATGGCCTGGATTTCATGACTGCACACTTTCATAGAGTTCCGACAGTCTCTCGCCCGGAACACCGGGCACTGAAGGTAATGGCTCCGGGGCTGGCGTTTGAAGGAACAATCCGGACAGGACCACGCCAAGCACCACCAGAACCAGCACGACGACGGCGCCCGCCACCCACCAGCGCCGGTTACGCTCCGCGGGCTTCCCGTCACCGGACGGATCACGGCGCTCCTTGGGCGCCCGGCGCTGAGTGCGCTGGTTGGGCTGAGCTTGCTGCTCGTTCACGCCGAGGACGAAGGCCTTGCGCGTGGATTCCGACTCGCGGGCTGCACCGGGCAGGACCATGGTGGCAGGGTCTGCTTCGACTCCATGGCCGCTGGAAGGGTCCACGGAAGCATGCCCGCTGTCAGCATGCGCGTCGGCGAAGAACGCATTCCGCTGGGCGGCAAGAACACTGGCCACTTCGGCAGCTGTTGGCCGCTCGTTGTGGGCCCCCGCCGTCATGCGCGAGATCAGGTCACGCCACGCAGAGTTTACGAAGGCAGGAATCTCCGGCGCGCGGTGCAGACGCGCGAGCGCGGTCTCGAGCCCACGCCCCTCGAAGGCAGGCTCCCCGGTCAGGCACTCAAGCAGCACCAGCCCGAGGGCGTAAATGTCAGTGGCGGCGTCGACGGCTTCACCGCGGGCCTGCTCGGGGCTGAAATAGGCTGCAGTGCCGATCGTTTCGCCCGTAGCGGTGAGCCGGTCGCTGTCCGCCCGGCGAGCAATACCGAAGTCGGTCAACACGTAGCCGAAACGCCCCGAGGAAGGTTCCGCTTCGCGGGTCAGCACATTGGAAGGTTTGACGTCGCGGTGCGTGATGCCCTTGGCGTGAACGTAGGCAAGGGTCCGTGCGACGTCGTGGGCGATCGCCCACGTCTGCTGCGGTCCGAGGGCTCCGCCGCGCAGTAGCTGATGGAGATCGGGTCCATCGACCAGATCCATGACCACCCAGCCCGCAACCGGCGAGTGGCCGACGTCGTGCACTTTGACCAGGCCGGGATGGTCAAGGCTTGCCAACAGCTGCGCCTCTGCACGCTCGCGCTGGGTGAGCCGTGCTTCCGGTTGGCCGCGGAACAGCTTGATGGCAACGTCCCGGTCCAGCACCTGATCGTGGCCATGGCGGACCTCGGCCATCCCGCCGCTGCCGAGAAGTGCGCCGATCACGTAGCGGCCGTCCAGGATTTCGCCCGCCGGGTCGTCCATTCGCCACCTGGCCAGGGGGCGTTCGAAAGCGGGGGAAGGCATCTTGCCGGGTGGAGGAGGAAGCTGCATGTCAGGCACCTCCTCATTGTCCGCCGTCGTCGTCCTTCCATGAAAGCGCACCGATTGATCAGGCTCAATACAACGGCCCGGATTCTCACGACACTCTCATCTGCGGGGCTTCACCTGCCCGACAGGGGAGCAGGAATGCGGCGGAAAAAACGAGCAAACGAAAATGGAGGGCACGCAGCGCGCACCCTCCATTTCCGGTCCTGGTCCGGCTCAAGCGACGCTTAGCCGAGGAGCCCGCCAATACCTCCGCCGCCGCCGAGCTTGCCAAGGAGATCCTTTGGGTTGATACCGAGTTTCTCCAGCATGCCGGAGTCGCGGTCCGTGTCCACCTGGTCGGGCAGTTCCTGGTCAGCCTGCTGGGCCTTGTCCTGGTCGCCCTGGTTCTTCAGAAGGTCGATGATCTGTTGCTTGTCGATATTCATGAATCTCTTCCTCATCTATGGTGATTTCTTTGGTGGTTCGTGTGGTCGCGGAGCGAGGGCCTAGCGGAAGCGCGGCGCGTTGGGATCTTCCGGCCGGTTCACCTGGTGGCTCCCAGAGCTGTCGGCGGCGTGGGTGCCCGCCTTGGCTTGCTGCGCCTGGCCTTTGAGTTGTTGCGACGCCGACGGCGAGGACTGGGCTTCAGCCTTCACCCGCGGTGCTTCCTCTTCGGCCCGGTTGAGGTAGTGCTCCCAGCGCTGCGACATGGGCTTGATAAGGCCGCCGCCGACACCGACCACAATGACGCCGACGATGGCAGCCAGTACGGCGATGAGGATGGGAGTGGTTACCGTAGTTGCAATTTCAACCTGGTTCAGAGCAGCAATGATGCCGATGCCAAGGATGAAGATGCTCGCAATGTTCGCGAGGATCTTGCCGTAAGACAGGCCGCCAAGAGTGCCCTGGATGAGGTTCTTGACCGCTGCGGCAATCGCGGCCGCGATGATGACGATGATGATCGCAACGATGATCTTCGGCAGGAACGCGATGATTCCCTCGAGCAGGTCGCTTACCGGGTTCGGTCCGAAGACGCCGAAGGCGAACTGAAGGACAAACAGCACCAGCGCGTAGTAGACGATCTTCGCGATGATGTCGCTGGCATCCAGCGAAGACTTGGCAAGCGCCTTCTTGACGCCGCCGCGTTCCACGACCCGGTCAAATCCCACGCGTTCGAGCAGTTTGTCGAGCGCCTTCGAGATCGCCTTGGCTACCAGCAGCCCAATGATCAGGATGACGAGGAACAGCAACAGCTTTGGTACGAACTCGATCACCGATGCGAGGCCGCTTCTCAGTGTTTCTTCCATCGGAACCTCTTCTGTATGGCTTCATGAGCTGCCGGATCGATGGGACGGCTGCCCCACCGGGTTTGCACGTTTCCAACAGTAGGCACACTCGGACCAAATAGAAAGGTTGCTTAGTACCTTTTTCCGCTGCCGATGCCGGAAGGGGACTGCGGCCAGTGCGTTCGGTGGTCAGTGCGTTCGCGGAGTCGCGAAGCAAACGCCCGGCTCAGGGATGCCGGACGCCCTTCCCCTGCAGGACCGCGCGGTATCCCTCGCGATAGGTCGGGTAGGTGAACTCGAAGCCCGTCGCCGTGAGCAGCGCGTTGCTGCAGCGCTTTCCGGTAGCCGGCTCAGCACGGGTGGTAGCACCAGCGCCGTTCGCAGCGCCAGCACCGCTCGCGGCATCTGCGCGGCCCCCTGCGCCGCCGCTCTCAGCGTCAGCCGATTCGAGCGGCACTCCCAACTCTGACGCGATATATTCCTGCACCTCGCCAAGGATCGCCGGCTCAGAGTCTGTGCCGAGATACGCCTCAGCGGGCGATTCGAGCCCTGCGAGATGCACGATGGCGGCAGCGGCATCGTCGCGGTGAATCCGGTTGGTCCAGTGCGGTGCGCCCCCGGCACGTGCCTTTCCATCCCGCACCTGGTCGATCAGCCGTGTGCGCCCCGGACCGTAGATGCCTGAAAGCCGCAACAGCACCGACTGCGGTGCGCGGTCCGCCACCAGTTCCTCGGTCTCGCGCAGTACCGCGCCGGTGGCGGTGGAAGGTGACGGCGGGGTTTCCTCGTCCACCCAGCCGCCGTCGTCGTTCCCGTACACAGCTGTTGAGGAAATGAAGACAATCCGTCGCGGCGCAACACCGTCTCGGGCAAGCGCCGCAAGCAGGTTGGCCGTGCCGTCATAGTAGGTGGCGCGGTAGGCGGCCTCGGTTCGCCCGTCCGCTGTCAGTGCTATCACGACGACGTCGGTGTCCCTGGGGATGGTCGGCAGCTCACCTGACAGGTCAACGGATGCGCCCTCAATCTGCGGTGGCAGCTTTCCGGCGGAACGCCGCCACCCGATAACGCGCTGCCCGGCAGCCGCAAAGTAGAGTCCGGCCTGGGTGCCCAGGTCGCCGCATCCCGCAAGAAGTACAGTCATCCCCTGAGCTTCGCACACGACGCCGGCCGCGGCGCACATGCCAGACTGGGCGCATGCCCACCCGGTTGTTGATTATTGCCGATACCCACGTGCCGAAGCGCGCCCGGCAGCTTCCTCCAAAGGTCTGGGAGGAGGCGGAGGCAGCCGACGTCGTTATTCATGCCGGCGACTGGGTGAATCTGGAACTGCTCGATGAACTTGAACATCGCACGCGCCGGCTCATCGGCGTCTACGGGAACAACGACGGCGCGGATCTCCGGGCACGGCTGCCCGAAATTGCGCGGGCGGACATCGAGGGCATCCGGTTTGCGGTGATCCATGAAACCGGTGCGGCAACCGGCCGGGAAAAACGCATGGATGCCGCGTTTCCGGACGCTGATGTACTGGTCTTCGGGCACAGCCACATCCCGTGGGACACTCTCACGCCGAAAGGCATGCGGCTGCTCAATCCCGGCTCGCCGACGGACCGGCGGAGGCAGCCCACGTGCACCTACCTCACTGCATTGGCCGACGACGGCGCCCTGACCGATGTGCGCCTCTGTCACGTTCCAACCCGGTAACTACCGGAACCCATTCCTTTTGGTCGATTCCCTTAGTTGATAGGAATGGGAGAACAGAATCGTCAATCCGAGGAGTTTGCCGTGATGGATCCTGACAATCAGCCGCCGAGACGGAAGCGCCTGGCCGCCGTCGCCGTCGTTGCTTCGCTTGTGCTGGCAGGCTGCACAGCAACCGATGAGCCGGCGCAAAAATCCGGTACGGCGGACGGGACAGCTGCCGAAACGGCTAATGAGAATAACGAAGCCACGGACTCCCCGGCCGCGTCTGTTGCCGACATCCCGGAGATCATCGACAACGTCCAGCCCTCAGTGGTGACCATCTTTCTCGAGAGCGGGGGACTGGGAAGCGGCGTGATCTATACCGAGGACGGGCTGATCCTCACCAATGAACACGTGGTGCGCGGCGCGGAGGAGATGCAGGTTGCTTTCGCTGACGGCCAGCGGGTAACGGGCACCGTCGTCGCGACGGACGCTGTCACCGACCTCGCGTTGGTGCAGGCGGATCGCACAGGGCTTCCGCCGGCAGAGTTCCAGACCGAACTTCCCGAGGTGGGTGAGCTGGCGATCGTCATCGGCAGTCCGCTGGGCTTCGAGAACACCGCCACCGCCGGGATCATCTCGGGATTGCACCGGGAAATCCCCGGTTCCGCCACCAACAGCCAGTCCCTCGTTGACCTGGTGCAGACCGATGCTGCGATCAGCCCGGGCAACTCCGGCGGAGCACTGGTCAACGGTCAGGGCCAGGTGGTGGGAATCAGCGAGGCCTACATTCCGCCGCAGGCAGGCGCCGTTTCACTCGGTTTCGCGATCCCGGCGGGAACCGCGGTCGAGGTGGCCGAAGAACTGCTCGAGGACGGCTCGGCCGAGCACGCGTTCCTGGGTCTGGCGCCGCGCACCGTCACACCCCAGATAGCCCAGCAGCTCGGCGTCAGCGTGGAACAGGGAGTGGTGGTCCTCGCAGTGGAGGACGGCAGCCCGGCGGATGAAGCAGGAATTCAGGCAGGCGACATCCTCGTGTCTCTGGACGGCGAGCCGCTCGCCAGTTCGGAACAGCTGCTGGCCGCCCTGCGCGCCTTCAATCCCGGTGAGACGGTGACGGCGGAACTGATGCGCGACGCGGAAACCAGCGAGGTGGAAATCACCCTCGGCGAGCGACCGGTTCAGGAAAGCTGAGCCTTCAGCCCTCGCTGTGCTTGCGGCTGGTGGTCCTGGTCAGCATGAAGGACAGCGCGAAAGCCAGGATGGCGGCGGCGAAGAGAACGAACTTCGCCGTCGTCAGAAAGCTGGCGAACGCTACCTCGGAAGCAGTGATCTCGACGGAGGCCAGTGCCGCCTCAATGGCGAAATTCTCGGCAATGTCCGCAGCAGCGTACAGCACCGCCACGGCGTAGAACGGCCAGCGAAGCGGGGTGCGCCGACTGAACCTCCGGACCAGGAGGATGATCAGCGCGGCGAAAGCCACGGGAAACACCAGGTCCCAGAAATAGTGCACGCTCTGGTAGCGCTCAATGACCGCCTCGTCCAGAAGATCGCGGACCGACTCGACGTAGCCGGCGTCGTACCCGCCAACCATCATGTCGGGAAGCGGGATGCCGATGGCACGCTGCACTGACTGCAGCTGAAGCCAGCCTAGAGCCAGCGAGACAACTGAAATCACGGCTGTTGCGATGATCAGCCACGTACTCCGTCGCCGCGACTTGCGGTCCGCGAGGTCTCGCTCTTCGTGGTACCTGCGTTTGTGTGCTCTCATCTCTGTCATATCTTCCATTCTCAACTGGTAAGCATGCTGACTAACCTCACGATCCGGTCACGATGCTGCCGGAGCGGCTGACTTTTCGCGTCCTTCAACGGGTCCACCGCGCTCGCGACGATGTTGTTCTCCGTGAATGTAGTGGCGGCTGCTGGCGACCGTAGCCGCCAGCGCCACCTTCGACGCTAAGCACCCTTGCCATTTCACTCAACCGGCCTTGACCGAACTGTGATCGCTCGATCGGCTGGGTAACCCGATGGTGTTCGGGCGGAAAATCGGCAGACCGGCAGCACGGCAGGGATCATGCACGACGCCGGCTTGCGTGGACGTGTTCGCAATTCCGATTGCGCGGCGCCGATTGTTATTCCGGCGTTACCGGCTTAGCTTGTCCACCGTCTTGCGGGCACGCTCTACCTCGCGGACCGCTTCCTTCGCCGCGCGTTCGGCCTCGGTACGCTCGCGGGCCGCGTCATCGGCTTCGTCATCGATGACGTCGATGTCCTGTTCCAGCGCGCGGATCCGCTTGCGCAGTTCCCGGACCTGGGCAACGAGTGCTTCGCGGTCGCGGTCGAGCTGATCGACGCGCTCCCGTGCGCGCTTGAGCTCAGCATCGGCTTCCTCGGAGCGGTCCTCAGCGTCCTCGAGCTCGACGCGCGCGTCAGCTGCCGGGTCAACCTCGGGCTCTGTTTCTTCGCCACCGTCTACACCGGACGCAACGTCAGCACCGCGGGCGTCGAACGGCCCGCCCACTGCTCCGATGAGATCGACCGCTTCCCAACCGGTCGCTTCCAGGGTTCGGATAAGGCGGCCGGTGGATACGGCGGCGGCAGCACCGGCGTCGGCCATCGCTGCCCGCAGGGTTTGTTCGACTTCCAGCATGGCCGCCGGGCTCGCCGGATGTCCCAGTTCCTCCGAAAGTGCTGCACCGTCCTTGACCAGTGTAGACACGAGCTTCTGGCGTTGAAGGCCAAGCTTTTTCAGCTCGGTCCGGTCGAGATGCTCCTGCGCTTCGCGCATTTCGCCGCCGAGGTTGAGCGCCTCCCGCAGCTGGTCGCCGCGGTGCAGGGTCATCATATTGACCACCCAGGCTGAAGCGGACGGCTTTCGCAGAGCCCGAACCTCTTTGGCCAGAGACTTGTCCTCGAGACCTTTCGCGCGGTCATTCCGGGCGGCAGTGAAATCATCCAGAGACTGCGAATAGAGCTCGGACGCGATGTCGGCGAGGTCAGTCACTGCTGAACGGTCTCCATCTGGCAGGCGGCGTTACGTTGAGCTTGCGCTAAGGCGCTGCCTCAGTTCATCACACGCCGCCTCGTAGTCAGTCAGGAGGCATTCCGGAGGGCTTAACTGGTCGAGCAGCGCAAAGTATTCGTTGCACTTCTGTTTCAGCTTTTTGGTGCTTAGAGCTGCGGCATCGAATCGGACCAGGGGAAGTTCTTCCGCTGGCAGAGCCAGTCCCTGCGCTCTGCGGATACGGCTCATGCGGCAGCCAGCTGCTGCGTGGCAGGGATAGCGCCAAGGACGGCGGAAGCGAGGTTGGTGTCCAGTCGGACCAGGGTGCGAAGCTTGCGTTCCATGGGACCTCCACAGGAGTTGTTACGGGGCCCATTGCTCAAGCTCAAGCGATAGTAGCAACAAGCAGCCGGCTGATCAATCTTCAGAGCAAGGGATCCACGGTGCCCGGTGTCGCCCATATGAAGGCCCTATTCGCCCAAGGGCGGAACGGACGGGCCGGGTTCTGGAATCGGCCGATCCGGTGAAGGGCCCGGACCGGGCTCAGGCGGAACGTTCGGGGTGTCGGGTCCCGGATCGGGGAAGGGGTAAGGCGAAGGGGAGGGCTGCGGCTCGGGAGCCGGCTCACCCGGAGGCCGTGGCTGGGAAGGATCAGGGTGCGGCTCATGGGGTGGCGGGATGGACATTCGAAGCTACCTTCTCTCCATCAGTTGGGGCACTCAGGAGTAACAGTACGCCCGGGAACGGGGAGGGGGAATAAGCAGCACACTCCGGTGCTTGTTACTTCTTGGTTGCGCACACTCCTGCGCGCCGTTCAGTTTCTTCAGGGGGATTTTTCGTGTCGCAATCGACCAACAAACGCACCAGGGCCGGCGACGGCACGAACCAGATCAGCGAGGCCAACGAGATCTCGCCTCGCGACCGGCTGGTGATCTCGCTGCTCCTGGTTTCGGCTTTCGTGGTCATCCTCAATGAAACGATCATGGGCGTCGCGCTGCCGCGCCTCATGGAAGACCTGCAGATCACCGCTTCAGCCGGGCAGTGGCTGACGACGGCCTTCATGCTCACCATGGCGGTTGTCATCCCGATCACCGGCTTCCTCATCCAGAGGTTCAACACCCGGCCTGTCTTTCTCGCGGCGATGACGCTGTTCAGCCTCGGCACCCTGGTGTCCGCAATGGCGCCGGGTTTTGAGATGTTGCTGGTTGGCCGCGTGATCCAGGCCGGCGGTACCGCAATCATGATGCCGCTGCTGATGACGACGGTCATGACCCTGGTGCCGCCGTCGTCACGCGGAAAGACGATGGGCAACATCTCGATCGTCATCTCCGTGGCACCGGCGATCGGTCCCACTATCTCCGGAATCATCCTCAGCGTGCTGGACTGGCGCTGGATGTTCTGGCTGGTGCTACCCATCGCGATCGGCTCACTGGTTCTCGGCGGTATCCGCATCCAGAACGTGACAACCCCCCGGCGTACCCCGATCGACGTGCTTTCCGTCATCCTGTCGGCATTCGCATTCGGCGGCATCGTTTACGGGCTGAGTCATTTCGGTGAGGCTGCCGGCGGTTCAGGAATCCCGGGCTGGGCGCCGCTCGCGGTCGGATTTGTCGGGTTGGCGTGCTTCATCGCGCGGCAGCTGGTGCTGCAGCGTCGCGACCGGGCGCTGCTTGACCTGCGGACTTTCCGTTCGCGTACCTTCACCGTGTCCATCCTCGTGCTCGCCATCAGCATGATGGCGCTGTTCGGAACGATCATCCTTCTCCCCATCTACCTGCAGGACGTGCTCGGCCTTGAACCTGCCGCTGCCGGGCTCATGCTGCTGCCCGGTGGGCTCGCGATGGGTCTGCTCGGCCCGGTGGTCGGTCGCATCTTCGACAAGCACGGGCCTCGGGTCCTGGTGGTTCCCGGTGCACTGCTCGTCGCATCGGCGTTCTGGGCCCTCACCCTTGTGGACGCCTCAACTCCCGTTCCGCTGGTGCTGGCCTGCCACGTCACCCTGAGCATCGGGCTTGCCGGAATGTTCACCCCGCTTTTCACTTCGGCGCTGGGATCGGTTCGTCCGCAGTTGTACTCGCACGCAAGCGCCGTCGTAGGCACCGTCCAGCAGCTGGCCGGCGCCACCGGCATCGCCCTTTTCGTATCCGTCATGACGCTTCAGACCGGGGCTCTGATGGCCGCCGGAACGGCGGAGGTTCCTGCTCTGGCAGGCGGCATCCGAATGGCGTTCCTGTGTGGGGCGGTCATCTTCCTGTTCGCTGTTGTCGCCGCGCTCTTTGTCCGCAAGCCGGAGACCCCGGCCGGCCCGCCGTCGTCGTCCTCGTCGGTGCACGACGACGAGGACGCACCTGCCGCTCCGCTGGCACACTAGGGCGCCTTTATGTCTCACTTCACTCCTCCGCCGGTTCTGACCACAGCCCGGCTAAGGCTCGAACCGTTGGGCCTGGACCACCTCGAGGGATCCTGGGCAGGGCTGCAGAACCCCGAGTCGATGCGCCTCACCGGAACCCACGCGCAGTTCACGCGGCCGCAGATCGCATCCTGGCTTTCAGGGCTTGCTGCGACCGACGGCAGGGCTGACTGGGCCATCATTCTCAGGTCGGATGGAAGTCATATCGGTGAAGTGGTGCTCAACGACTATGACGCGGACAATTCGTCGATCGGGTTCCGGATTGCGCTGAACGCTGATGCCAGGTTCGGGCGAGGTTATGGCACTGAGGCAACCCGCGCCGTCGTCGAGCATGCGTTCGACGTGATCGGTGTGCACCGTGTCGGCCTGGAGGTGTACGCATTCAACCCGCGGGCGCAACGGGTCTACGAGAAGTGCGGATTCACGGTGGAAGGGCGGCTGAGGGACGCGCTGCACTGGAACGGAGAATGGGTCGATGCAGTGGTGATGGGAATGCTCGCGACCGACCCGAAGACCTAAGGAATGAGCGGCCGGCTCCCGAGGGTCGAGACTGTGCAACGGCCACTGGACGGGACGCTGTATTGTTGCGCAGCGGCGCCCGTTGCTCCGGTGGAGGTTCGGGCTGCGAACCACTGACACACGTAAACTGTCCGGATGTCGAGCTGTGCGTTCTTTCTCTATACCCGCAGTAACAACGTCGACGCGTCCCGCCGGTTCTACTCCGAGTTGGTGGGGCTTGACCAAATCTGGGACGAGATGGGTGATATCGCCTTCGTGGTCGGAGACTCCGTCCAGTTCTCCATCGGCCACGACCCCAATGCAACCGTTGACAGCGAGTGGGCTTTCCAGCCCGGATGGGTGTTCGGGTTGGGGATTGAACCAAGCCCGAGTCGTGCTTCCGCGTCGTGGAGTATCCCGCTATCGCCTGAGTCGTTTTCGAAAGCAGTCGCTCGGCTGCAGGAGGCGGACATCGCCGCTCTGCGATCGGAGCCCTTCTGGGTCGGCTATTGGAGTTACGTGGTCAAAGACCCCATGGGCCAAACCGTTGAGCTCACGGACCGAATCAGCGCAGGCCCTTGAATCCTTTCTTTCGCCTTGCCACCGGAGCATTACGACGACGGTTCATCACCAGGTCACGTCGCTGGTGAACCCGCTGCGCACGACATTCTTATGGGTCGCCGACGAGTGATTTATAGGTGGACCAGAATTCGTCCATGGATTTTGGCTGGCCGAGGAGTAGGGCCTCAAGGTATAGAAGGTGCACGTGCCAGCCGTGCAGGTAATTGAGCGCTTCGGGTCCCAGCTCTTCGTGCTCCAGAACCAAGGAAGTCGTCCCGCCGCTTGGCTTGAGCATGATTCGCACGTGCGATCTTGCCTCGTCCGGAAACTGCCATGTCATGCTGAGATACTCGCCCGGTACGCATCCATCAATGTGGCTAGTGCAGGAATAGTCATCGGCGTGCTCGATGGTTACGACACCTCCGGCGACGAAGCCGCCGGAGACTAATCTTCCCAACCAATGGGGAATCGCTTCGGGATTAGTGAGGCCCCACCAAAGTCGTTCTGCGGGCGAGGCTATAGACCAGGTGTGCATCACCCGCCCAGCATCTGCCGCGTCGACAGAGCAATTCACTAGCGGCATAGCGGGAGTCTAGCTGAGTCTAGGGGTTCTGGGCCGTCCCCGAAATGTCCTCGATCCGAAAATGTCAGGCGCGGGTGGTTGAGTGTTTTGTATGGGAATCGGGGCCGCGGAGACTGTGCAGACTGGTGGGGTTGCTGGTGGGTTGAGTGCTGCGGATGAGTATGAGCGGGTCCTTGCTGCCGCTTATGCTGGGGCGGATCTGCCGGTGATGGAGCGGCCGCTGACCGAGCTGTTCTGCCTGGAGTGGGCTGACGAGTTTGATGATCCCGAAGCCGCTGAGCGCGCCCGTGCTGCGTGGGCAGCCGTCACGGCTGCGGACCTTGCGAGGCGTTTGCAGGATGTGCCGTCCACGGAGTCGTATCGGATCCTTCCTGACACCCTCGAGCTACTCCGTACTGCTGACCGTCTGGCGTCCTGGGTTGCCTCCAGGCAGGCCCTGCTGATCGCCGAGGTCTTCCACCGCATCCACAAGTGGAACGGCGACGCCCAAGCCAATCCTGGGCATCGTGGGTCTGACCCGCAGCTGTCCCTCATGTTGGCGGCACAGGAAATCACCCCAGTACTGCGGGTACCCGGACGGACCGCGCAGCGGATGCTCGATGAAGCGCTGCGGCTCACCGGGGAACTACCCGAAACGTGGGAAGCACTCGATGCGGGCAGGATCAGCCCGACCCAGGCCTCAGTGATCGTGGACGAGTCCGGATCCATCCCGGCAGAGGCTGTCGCCGGGTTTGAAGAGACGGTCCTGGAAACCGCCGGTGACCTGACCCGCCCGAAGCTCACCCGCCGCTGCCGCCGGTTGCGGGAGGAACTGCACCCGGAGTCGATCATCGACCGCAAAGCCCGGGCGGTGAAAGACCGCCATGTTGAGGTTCAGCCCGAGCAGGACGGCATGGCCTGGCTCAGCGCGTACCTGCCCGCGGAGCAGGCGCACGGGATCTTCAACCGGGTCGACGCAGCGGCACGTTCGCTTCAGGGCCCGGACGAGGGACGCACCCTGTCCCAACTCCGGGCCGATGTGTTCGCTGATGTCCTCACCCACACCTGCACCGGCGACCCCAAGCGGGGCACCGGGTACCGCGGGGTCGGCGCTTCCGTGTTCGTCACCGTACCCGTCATGACCCTCCTCGGACACCAACGAAAAGACTGGCAGAACCTCCATGGAGGAGCCGCCGGAACTGCCGGAACTGCCGGAGCTGCCGATGCCGCCGGTGCCGCGAGTGTTGCCCGGGCTGCTGGCGCCGAAGCTGCCGGCGCAGGCACACCTGCCGGGGTGTCTGGCGCTGCTGGTACTCGCGGACCTGCCAGGTCTGCGGATGCTGCGAGTGCTCAGGCTGCCGGTACCGGTGCCGACGATAAACCCAGTGAATCCGATACCGTCATCCCGGATTTGGCGGGTTGCGAGAACGGGCTGTTGGAAGGGTACGGTCCGATCGATCCGGAAACCGCCCGGAACCTCGCCGCACACGCCCCGAGTTTCACCCGGATCCTGGTCCACCCCGAAACCGGTGCAGTACTCAGTGTCGGCAGGGACAGATACCGGCCGCCCAAACACCTGCAGGACTGGGTCCGGATCACCAACCCCACCTGCATCCATCCCGGCTGCAACCGGTCCTCATGGTCCTGCGAAATCGACCACGTCACACCCTGGGCACACGGCGGGAAAACCGCACTGGATAACCTCAAACCCAGATGCAAACTCCACCACATGCTCAAGACCGAAGGCATCTGGCCAGTCGGACACGACGACGACGAGGGCACACCCAACGTCACCTCACCCGGCGAGCAAACCTACACAACCCTGCCCGAACCCCCACCACCCTTCTGATAGGAAGGGGTATCCCGCTGGGAATAGGAAAGGCACAAACCACTCGGGGCGTACCAACAGCGCCCAGAGGTTGAGCGGCCCTTCTCCAGGAAGCGCCTTTCCGGGTCAATCCCGGATTCTGACCGCAGTTTCCCTCAGGTACAGGTCAACCCGGGTGTAGGCGTCGCGCGTCAGAGCTTTCCATAGTTCAAGCGCGAGCCGCTGATCTTCCGACTCCAACAGTGAGATGGCATCCGCAGTAAGGAGCTTGACCTTCACGTGTCCACTGGCCTTCACAGTGGTTTCCTGCCGGTCATCGCTACCGAGGGCAAGTTCACCGAAAGTCATGCCGGCGCTCAGAGTTGTCAGTTTCACCCGGTCGCCGGTCGGGCCCACCACAGAGGTGGTGACCCCTCCGGAGAGGATGAAGAACACTCCGCCGAAGGATTGGCCTATCCGGCGGATGACGTCTCCGTCGTCGTAGTTTCGGTCTTCCATGCGGTCGGCGAGCTTCTGAATGTCCTCGCGGCTCAGCGGGCTCAAGGCCGGACACTGGGCAATGTCCACTCGACTCGGGAGATTCAAATCGCTGCCGTACGTTTCGATCAGCCGGTTCTCACACCACTCGACGGCCGCCGTTCGGGTGTCAAAGGTCGGAACCTTCCGGTCCACGTCGCGGAAGGCATCGGCAAGTGTGCCCTCCGCATCGATCAGCACCAATTCCCGGCCCTCGGCGACAAGGTCCTTACGGACCTCGGCAAGCAGCCGCAGCGAGACGTCCGCCACCTCATCAACCCGGCGCAAGTCCAGAATGATGAGCTCCACTTCGTCGGCCAGTGTGCTCAGCTCGCGGACCATCGACTCAGTGCCCGCAAAGAGCAGGTCACCGTTGAGCTCAACCACCCGCGCGCGGTGACCGTGGTCCCGCAACAGATCCATGGCTTCGTCGTCGCGCCGGATACCGGACGGCGCCGCAGTGATGTCATAGGTTGAGCGAATCGCGGACTTGCCCACCCGCGCAGCGCGAACGAAGTGCAGCTCCATGTCCTGCGAGAGCCGCTGGCTGGTGGCCATGCCGCGCACACTGCTGCCGTGCTCGTCCAGCGGCGGAGAGTAGACCGCCAGCCCGACCTGTCCCGGCAGGACAGAGATTGTTCCGCCGCCGACGCCGCTCTTGGCGGGCATTCCAACCGTGCTGATCCAGGAGCCGGCGTCGTCGTACATGCCGCAGGTGGTCATGACCGAAAGCACGCGCTCCACGGGCACGATGTCCATGACCTGATTACCGGTCATGGGATTTCGTCCGCTGTTCGCAAGCGTCGCCGCCATCAGGGACAGATCCAGGCAGTTCACCAGAACAGAACACTGCCGGAAGTAGTCCTCGATCACCGGGGTCGGATCAGCTTCGATGATGTTGAAGGACCGGAGCAGATAGGCCAGGGCACGGTTACGGTGGCCGTGCTCGAGTTCGGAGGCGAAGATCTCCTCGTCTATGGAAAGCTGCCTACCGGCGAAGGCGGAGTAGGTGTTGACGATGCGCTTGATCCGGGTATTGCCGCCCGATCCCTTGACGAGTGAGGTAGCAGTCAGGGCTCCTGCGTTGATCATGGCGTTTGCGGGGCGCCCGGTCCCCTCAGCCAGTGAGATTTCGTTGAACGAATCGCCCGACGGTTCGACGTCGACCTTCTCGTCCACCACATCCAGCCCAAGATCCGCCAGCGCCAAACCGTAGGTGAAAGGCTTTGAAATCGACTGGATGCTGAACTCTTCGCGAGTATCGCCGACCTCGTAGATGTAACCGTCTACCGTGGTGAGACAAATGCCGAAGTTATCCGGATTGACGTTGGCCATTGCAGGAATGGTGCTGTAAGGCTTGCCGTCCTTCAGATCTGAAATTTCCCGATGAATCCGTGCCAGATAGCCTTCAATCGGAGATTCCATACTCCAACACTATTGCCGGGTGCCGAAGGCGCCCAACTACGCGTCCGTCAGCGCTTCTTCCCGCCGTCAATAATGAGGGAGAGCGCAATGCCGAACATCCAGACGTCCTTCGCAACCGGCGTGCCCTCCTGGCTGGGACGAACGGCGTCGTCCTGCGTCATTCCCGGCGTACGAAAATACATTGCGAGCAAGCCGCCGGAAAATGCAGCAAGACCCAAACCGACCAGCCGGCTCGGAATGAACGGAACCAGGAGAGCAGCGCCGAGACCCATTTCGACGGCGGAGATCACCTTGCCGAATTTCTCCGGATCGAGCTGCTTGACCTGCGGAAAAGCATTGGCTGCCATTCCCTGCAGATAGGCCGCCGTGTCCCTGTCCAGCTCCCGCTTGGTGATGCCGGAATTGAGGATGAACGCGCCCGTGCTGAGACGCAGTGGGATGTGGCTGAGATTCATCGGAACTCCTTTGAACGGACTGGTTGAATTGCCTTCGAGCCTACGTCCGCTCCGCTGCCACCGCCAGTGCTTTCACCTTCAATAGTGATTGCACCGTGACCCCAACGTGACGCTATCTTGACCTTCCCATGCTTATGGTGGTCGACGGTCCTGCCGGTATTCCCCTCAGTGGAACATCGGTATCAGCCATTGACGAGTGCTACGTAACCACGGTGAAGAAGGTTTTGATGTGTTGGAGTTTTTAGGAGACAGGTTCAATCAAATCCTGTTCTCGGGATGGCAACACATGAGCCTGGTGGTGCAGTGTCTCATTCTGGCGACCATCCTTTCGGTCGTCATTGCGGCGCTCGTCTACCGGAGCAGCGCGCTCACCTCGCTGGCCAACAGTGTTTCCGCCATCGGTCTGACCATCCCGTCGTTCGCCCTTATCGGCCTGCTGATTGCACCGTTCGGTTTTGGCGTGACTCCCGCCGTCATTGTCGTGACCTTCTTCGCCGCGTTGCCCATCCTGCGCAACGCGGTCGTGGGTCTGACCGGCATCGACAAGGGTGTCATCGAGTCTGCCCGCGGCATTGGCATGAGCCGGTTCCGCACGCTGGTGCAGGTTGAATTGCCCATGGCCTGGCCGGTGATCCTTGCCGGCATCCGCGTCTCCGCCCAGATGGTGATGGGCATCGCCGCGATCACTGCGTACGCGCTCGGCCCCGGCCTCGGCGGCTTCATCTTCTCCGGCCTGTCCCGCCTCGGCGGCGCCAACTCTCTCGAGTCGGTGATCACCGGCGTGGTTGCCGTCATCATCCTTGCCCTCATCCTTGACCTTCTACTCGTCGGCCTCGGCCGCATCACAACTCCGCGAGGTATCCGTGTCTGAGACTGTCCAAAAACCCGAAAATTCAGCCGGCACCGAAAACGCGGTCACCGGTGCAAGCATCCTGCTCGATCAGGTGACCAAGCGTTACCCGGGGCAGGCGAAGCCCGCCGTCGACGGCCTCACCATGGAAATCCCGGCAGGCAAGATAGTGATGCTGGTGGGTCCGTCCGGATGCGGCAAGACCACCACCCTGAAGATGATCAACCGGCTCATTGAACCGACTGAGGGCCGGATCGTCCTGGATGAAGACGACGTCACGGACATCGACGGCGACGCACTCCGGCGGCGCATCGGCTACGTTATCCAGGCCGGCGGACTCTTTCCGCACATGACCGTCGCAACGAACATCGGAATTGTTCCGAAAATGCTCGGCTGGAGCAAGGAAAAGATCGCTGCCCGCGTGGACGAGCTGCTGGAGTTGGTGTCCCTCGATCCGGCAACCTACCGCGACCGGTTCCCCAAAGAGCTGTCCGGGGGCCAGCAGCAGCGCGTGGGCGTTGCCCGCGCCCTGGCCGCGGATCCGCCGGTGCTCCTCATGGACGAGCCCTTCGGCGCAGTGGACCCGATCACCCGCCAGCGGCTCCAGGATGAACTCCTGAATATTCAGGAGGAACTGCAGAAGACGATCGTGTGCGTCACCCACGACTTCGACGAAGCTGTGAAGCTCGGCGACTGGATCGCGATCTTCACCGAGGGTGCACAGCTCGTCCAGTACGACACCCCTGAGCGGATCCTCGCTGACCCGGCCAACGAGTTCGTGGAGAACTTCATCGGGTCCGGTGCCGGGCTGAAGCAGCTCACGCTGACCCGCGTCAGCGAGGTGGATCTGGCCGACGCCGTCGTCGCCGATATCGGTGACCTCGGCAGCGACGTCCTCTCGCGGCTGGATGAAGCCGGCCATAATCACGCCGTCGTAGTTGATGGACGACGCCGGCCCATTCAATGGCTCACGCGTCGCCAACTCTCACGGCTGGAACGCGTAAGCGACGACGTCGATGCCAAGCTTCCGGTAGTCGGTGACCGCGCCACGCTCAATGACGCGCTGGACACCATGCTGGTGTCCAGTGCCGGTGCGGCCCTGGTTACCGGCAGGAGGGATGCGTTCCTCGGCGTTATCGACGTCGAGACGGTGATGGACGCCATCACCCGCGCGCACAAGCATGCGATGACTGCTCACTCAGACGGACGCCCCGTTGGCATCAACACGGGAACCTTGGACACCGTCGATGTTTCGGCGCCGGCCCAACACATCGCCGGCCAACACACCGCCGGCCAACACGTCGCCGGCCAACACCGGGGAGCGTCCCGTTGAGTAATACGACAGCGCAGGCAGAGGCGCCTCAGGAGCCCATTGCGGAGGACGCCCCCAACGTCCATTCGGAGGTGAAGCGTCCCTCCTGGCGTCCATTGATCTATCAGCTGCTCGGAATCGCTGTGGTGTTTGCGGCAGTAGTGGTCTGGCTGCTGACCGCGGACCTTTCGGAAACCGAGCTGATCACCCTCGCGCCGGATGCGCTCTTCGGCTACGCGATCGACCATCTGGCGCTGACCGCCGTGTCTGCGGTAATCACACTCCTGATCGCCATCCCGCTCGGCATCCTGCTCACACGTCCGCCACTGAAAAAGTTCACGGGGCCGGTCCTCGCCGTCGCTAACGTCGGCCAGGCAGCGCCGGCGATCGGCCTCGTTGTGCTGCTGGCAATCGCCGTAGGCTTCGGCTTCACGGCAGCCGTGATCGCGCTGGTGCTTTACGCGATCCTTCCTGTCCTGCGGAACACGATGGTGGGCATCACGCAGGTGGACGCCCGACTGGTGGAAGCGGGCAAGGGGATGGGTATGAGCGCGTTGGCTGTGCTGTTCAAAGTGGAGCTCCCGTTGGCCGTGCCCGTGATGCTCGCGGGGATCCGAACGGCGCTGGTACTGCTGGTCGGTAGCGCAGCGCTGGCCGCCTTCATCAATGGCGGAGGGATGGGCATTCTCATCGTCACCGGCGTGAACCTGAGCCTTACCAATGTGCTGATCGCAGGATCGATCCTGGTGGCGCTGCTTGCACTTCTTGTCGACTGGCTGGGTCGTGTTGTGGAACATGTCGCCCGTCCGAAGGGACTCTAGATGTTGAAATCATTCTCGCTTCCGGCCGCTGCGCGCAGAAGCGCGGCGACCGTCGTCGTACTTTCTGCCGGGCTGCTGGCAACCGGGTGCGGTCTGCAACCGGCCACGTCCTACGTACCCGCGGCCGGGCCGGGCAGCATTGCCGAAGTAGTGGACGGAGTTCCGCTCACCGTCACGTCCAAGAACTTCACCGAGCAGCTTATTCTCGGCAAGATCGGGGTTCTCGCCGCCCAGGCCGCCGGCTTCGACGTCACCGACCTGACCAACGTGCCGGGCAGCCAGCCGGTCCGCGAACTGATGTTGTCCGGTCAGGCGGACGTCACCTGGGAGTACACAGGTACCGCCTGGCTGACTTATCTGGGCAAGGACGAAGGCATTCCCGACCAGCAGGAGCAGTGGCAGGCCGTGTATGAGGCGGATCTGGAGAACGGCCTCACCTGGGGCGAGCCCGCGCCGTTGAACAATACCTACGCCATGGCTATCCGTTCCGAAGCGGTGGAGGAACTTGGCGGAATCAGCACGATCTCGGAGATCGCTGAACTCCCCCCTGAGGAGCGCACCTTCTGTGTAGAGGCGGAGTTCAACTCCCGTCCTGACGGGCTTACGCCGATGTTGGCGCACTACGGGATGGCGCGTGGCACTCCAGACGGTGTGCCGGAGGACAACATTGACATCTACGACACCGGTGCCATCTATTCCGCAACCGATAACGGAGCATGCAACTTCGGCGAGGTGTTCTCGACGGACGGTCGCATCGATGCCCTCGACCTGACCATCCTCGAAGACGACCTCGGCTTTTTCCCGGCCTACAACGCGGCGCCGGTCTACTACACGGAAACGCTTGAAGAGAACCCGGAGCTCGCAGAGGTGTTCGCGCAGGTTGCGCCCACACTTACCGATGAAGCGCTGAGGACGATGAATCTCCGCGTGGACGTCGAGGGCGAGGAGCCAGCTGACGTCGCCTTCGATTTCATGGTGGAGCAGGGCTTCATCACCGAACCGGAGGGGCCGCTGGGGGAGGGCTAGTTTTGCTCGTTAGCGGACGAATAGGCCGATGACAGCAACCACGGCGGGTGCGAGTGCGACGAACCCACGACTGACAGCTCTCCCTTTGATGGCACCAGCAGGCCAGGTCTCCGGCCTTCGGGCCTTCGCGATAACAGCGGCATGTGCTCCCGAGTGAAGTTGCGTCAGCAATTCCTGCACGTGATGTATGGAGGCCTCCGCGACTTTCGGATGACGGAATTCATCATCGACATTGAGCGAGATTCTTCTCAGCGACGAGTTGGACGTATCTAAACCAATCTTCTGAGCCCATGCCAGAAAAATACGTGATGTCGCTGTGAATCGCTGATGGTTCGCCATCGAATCTATTGCTTCGAAGCGCATCGCCGACATGATCAGGCGGCGCCCCATTACGGATACCGTTCCGATAGGCTCTGTCAGCCTGCGTAACTTGGTGAGGAGGACGTACAGGGCTAGGAACATTGCGACGGTTGTGATGGTGCCTGACACCATCCACAACTCGGTCGCCTCCGGTATGAGCATTCCCACTGCAGAAGTAGTCGCTGCTCCGCCTACTACCCCTAAGAAAGCAGCGGCGGTGATAACCCATTTTTCACCTCGGTCGCTGAGTGAATCGAGCATTGTGTGCGCATCTACCCAATGACGCGGAAGTAGTGCCCCTTAGAGTGGTGTAACGCCCGCCGGTGACCCGGCACCGCCCCGCAACGGGGCGCGGTCACCGTGTGC
>NZ_CANLXP010000024.1 GCF_947495145.1 uncultured Arthrobacter sp. | reverse complement strand
CAGGCTAACCCATTCGCGGGCATTCCTACCTGAGGCACCGATCAACTTTCACGGGCATATTGACTTGAGGCACTACGGAGACACAGAAAGTGGTCCGCGAACCTCCTGCCCGTATGACGAACGAGGGCGATAGCGCCGCAGTCCATCCGCTGTTGATAGGTTGATTCCATGGGGAGCGCGGAACAGAAAACAGGCGATACGCACGCCGACGCGGACCCATTGGAGGGCCGGATGAACCCCACGAATGCAGCTCTCCGGCGCTGGACGCCCGATGACGCCGACGCCCTGCAACGGACCGTGGCCTGCAGCGATGACTTACGCGTCCAGTTCGGGCAACAGAATCTGTCCACCCTTGAAGCGTGCGGACAGTACATCGAGGAGCAACTGGCAGTCGAAAGCGCCTCGGCCCGCCATTTCGCTGTGGCCGTCGACGGCCTCGCTGTCGGTGACATCGGCATCAGCTCAATGGAGTTCAATCACAGCACGGCCTGGGTTTCCTACTGGCTGAGCGCTGAGTTCCGCGGACAGGGACTTATCACCCGTGGCCTCGCCGCGGCGTCGGAATGGGCCTTCTCGGAGGGTCTCTTCCGACTGGAGCTGGGGCACCGGGTGAATAATCCCGCCTCCTGCAGGGTGGCTACCCGCGCAGGTTTCCAGGCTGAGGGCATCGAACGGCAGAAGCTGCGCTACGGCCTGGACCGCTACGATGTTGAAACCCACGCCCGGCTGGCGTCCGACCCGCCGCCGGAGGGGATCACGCCGCTGCCCCGCTGACCCGGGGACAAAGAAACCCGGGGAATGGAAAGGGCTAGCCATGAAAGTTGCTGTCGTGGGCGGCGGATCAACCTACACGCCGGAACTGGTGGACGGCTTCGCCCGCCTGAGGCAGCTGCTGCCCATCGAAGAACTATGGCTCATTGACCCAGACCCTGCGAGGCTCGAACTGGTCTCGGGACTGTCCCGCCGGATCTTCGCGAAGGCCGGCCACAGCGGCAGGATCATGACCACGCACAGCGTCGCGGAGGGTGTCAGCGACGCCGACGTCGTTCTCCTGCAGCTGCGCGTCGGTGGTCAGGCCGCCCGCCACGGCGATGAGACGTTTCCCCACGAAGCCTGCTGCATAGGTCAGGAGACTACTGGCCCGGGCGGCTTTGCCAAGGCGCTCCGGACCGTGCCGGTGGTGCTGGACATTGCGGAGGTGGTCCGAAAGAGGGCGAAGCCGGACGCCTGGATCATTGACTTCACGAATCCGGTGGGAATAGTCACCCGTGCCCTTCTGCAGGCGGGCCACCGGGCGGTTGGCCTGTGCAATGTGGCCATCGGTTTCCAGCGCAGGTTTGCTGCGCTCCTGAACGTCGACCATAACCAAATCTCTCTGGACCACGTAGGCCTCAACCACCTCACCTGGGAACTCGGAGTGCTCCTTGACACTGACGGGCGCCAGGTGGATGTCCTCCCCCGGATCCTTGAGCAGCACCTTGAGGATGTGGCCCGGGAGGTGCAGCTGCCGCCCGCTTTGCTGCGGCTGCAGAAAGCCATTCCCTCCTACTACCTGCGGTACTTCTACAGCCACGACGAAGTGCTTCGAAATCAGCTGAGCCAGCCGTCCCGCGCGCAGGCTGTCATGGAAGTGGAGCAGTCGCTGCTTGAAAAGTACGCAGACCCGGCGCTGGATACGAAGCCGGAAGAACTCTCGCTGAGGGGCGGGGCGTTCTACTCGGAAGCGGCAGTCGACCTCATGTCTTCACTGACGTCCGGGCGGGGCGACAGACAGGTAGTCAATGTGCGAAACGACGGCACCCTGCCATTCCTGCCGGATGACCATGTGATCGAAGTACCTGCCGTCATCGGGCCGGACGGGCTGACGGTGGCTCCGGTCGAATCCCTGCCCGATGACATGGTTGCTTTGATCAGCCACGTCGCCACCTATGAGCGGCTTGCCCTCGACGCAGCCCTTCACGGCGGGCGGGAGCGGGTCGCCAGGGCGATGCTCGCGCACCCGCTCGTTGGCCAGTTCGACAAGGCGGAGAAGCTCACGGACTCGCTGCTGGCAGCCAACCGCGAGCACCTGGCGTGGGCCCGGTGAGCCAGCTCGGCTGCCCTGTTGTCATCGGCATTGACGGCGGCGGTTCCAAGACAGACCTCGCAGTTCTTTCGCTTGAGGGCGAGATGGTCTTTCACGCGCGTGGCGGTGGCGCGAATCCCCAAACGGTAGGCCTCGACGAGTCTGTAGCGGTGGTCCGGGCGCTCGCCACCGAGGCATTGGAGGTTAGCGGGAACCGGTCGCTGCTGCAGACAAGCGTCTATCTTGCCGGTATGGACCTCCCGGTTGAGATTGAGCAATTCTCCTCGGCCATCGCCGAAGACGCCTGGGCACGAGGAGCCGATGGAAGACGAGCGGTCGTCGACAATGACCTCTTTGCCCTCCTCAGGGCCGGAACCGACAGCCCGGATGCGGTAGCCGTGGTCTGTGGAACGGGAATCAATGCTGTGGGGGTGAGGGCAGATGGCCGGACGGCCCGGTTCCCCGCCCTCGGCCTGCTGTCGGGAGACTGGGGCGGCGGTGGGGACCTCGGCGCAGCCGCACTGTGGCACGCGGCCAGGTCAGAAGACGGCAGGGGGCCGCGGACATCCTTGGACCGGTTGGTTCCGACGGCCTACAACCTGGGCACCGTGCGCGAAGTCATCGAAGCCATACACCTCGGGCGTATACCCGCGCGTTCGGTTGCTGACCTCACTCCCGTTTTGTTCACCGCCTCAACGGCAGGCGACGAAGTCGCCGCATCAGTAATCGACCGCCAAGCCGATGAGATTGTTGTCCTGGCAGTCACTGCGCTTCGGCGTCTGCATTTGCTCCATGTCCAGGTTCCCGTCATTCTCGGCGGAGGGGTGTTGGCCGCGAACGACAGCCGACTCCTTACCCGGATCGAGTTGGGCCTCGAGGAACAGGCACCCAACGCCCACTCGCACCTGGTGACCGCACCCCCGATTGTGGGCGCCGGCCTGCTCGCGCTGGAAGCAGCCGGTGCCGGCACCGACGCGCTCACCTGCGCGCGGCGCGAGATGGAGCGCTCGTCCTGAACCTACCGGCGCTCTGGCGCGAACTACACCGTGACCTGGTCGCTCGCGTACCGGATGCCGACCTGTTCGCGGATGTCATCGAGCAGCGCCATCGTGGCAATCGAATGCGCCCACGGCATAGTGGGGCTTTCGGTCAGCCCGTCCTGGATGCACCGGGTGACTTCACGAAGCTGGTACACATAGTTGCTTCCGATCTGCTCGAACGCTTCGACGCGGGAGCGGCCGTCCGTCGTCGTAATGGTGAGGTCGGAAGGATTGCACTGCGGCGTTGACGCTTTCAGCCATCCAGCGCTGCCGCTGACGGTTGCGGTTCCCGGGCAAGCGGCCACAATCGACGTGATCAGTTGGGCGTTCGCCCCGTTTTCATAGGAGAGCGTGAGTACGTTGCCCATGTCCACGCCGTCGTCGGTCAGTGTGGCCTGTGCTGCGGTGTGCGCAGGAAACCCCAGCGCTCCGAGCGCCCACGTCAGCGGGTAGACCGCGAGATCCAGCAGCGCGCCGCCGCCGGCTGCCGGATCCCAGAGACGGGAGTTCCGGTCGTAGGCGGAGACAAAACCCAGATCGGCCTGGACCCAACGGATCTCCCCCAGCTCTCCAGATCCGATGATGTCCCATGCCCGGTTGATACTCGGCAGGAAGCGCGTCCACACCGCTTCCATCAGGAAGACGCCGTTGGCCGCGGCAACCTCGGCGAGCGCCCGGGCTTCCGCGGCGTTGACGGTGAAAGGCTTCTCGCACAGTACGTGCTTGCCCGCGGTCAGGGCAGCTTCCGCCACCTCCCGGTGCTGGCTGTGCGGCGTCGCGATGTAGACCACGTCCACGTTCGGATCGTTGAACAGGTGCTGGTAGCCGCTCACGCCGTTCGAATCCGAGTAGCTGGAGATGAACCCGAACTCTTCGGCGAAATTCGCCGCGTTCGCCTCGCTGCGCGAGCTCACGGCCTGCAGCACCGAGTCTTCGAGCAGAGCGATGTCCGCGGTGACCCGCCGGGCTATCTGGCCCGGAGCAACAACGCCCCAACGGAGGTTCTTCCCGGTGGCTGCGAGAGGGTCGACTCCAGGTTCAGCGCACGGCGGGACGGGCAGGATGTGTTGGCGCATCATTTTCCTTAGGTTTATGTGCCCCTTCCGCGTTCATTTGGCAGGACACGCCCCTTATGAGGCGCCATACGGGGTGTGTCCTGACAAATGAACGGGGGGAAGGTTTGGGAGGTTAGGTGGAATCCCTGACCACCAGTGAGGTAGGCAGGCGGTTCACCCGTTCGGCCGGGCCGCCCTCGATGAGCGAGAGGAGAATGTCGGCCATCCGGTGCCCCATTTCGACAATGGGATGGTGAATGGTGGTCAGTGACGGTGTCACCGAGGTGGCGAAGGAGTCATCATCGAAGCCGACGACGGCGATGTCACCCGGGATGGTGACGTTGCGTTCAGCGAGAACCGAGTAGGCGCCGGCAGCCATCTGGTCATTGGCGGTGAAGAGCCCGTCGATCTTCTGGCCCCGGTCAAGAAGCTTGTGCATCGCCGCCCTGCCGGATGCCTGGGTGAAGTCACCGAACTCCACGAGTGAAGTATCCAACCGGGCGGAGCGCAACGCCGTCTCCCAGCCGCGCAACCGGTCGATCCCCGGATACATGTCCTGGGGACCGGCGATCGTGGCGATGGACGTCCGTCCGATCTCGATCAGGTGCTGCGTGGCCCGCTCCGCCGCCGCCTGGTTGTCCACCTCAACGTAGTAGCTGTCGCTTTCCCCCCGGAAGGGGCGCCCGGCGAAAACCACCGGAAGGGAATCGCTGATCCTGGTCCAGGAGTTGTCACCGCTGTGGTGGGAGACCACCAGCGCGCCGTCGACGTTGCCGCCAAGCAGGTAGCTTCTGGTCTTCTCCGGCCGCGCTTCGGACGAAACGATCAGGTTGAGGGTGTACTTCGTTTCAACCAGCGTCTGCGCGATCCCTTCCACCAGGGTGGCGAAGAAGGGATCGGCAAACACCTTCGAGGTTGACTCCGGCACTACCACCGCAACCGAGTTGGTACGCCTGCTCGCAAGGGAGCGTGCGGCACGGTTGGGGATGTAGTTGAGAGTCGAAATGGCTTTCTCGACGGACTTCACGATGTCCGGGTCAACGTTCGGTGCATCGTTGACCACCCGGGACACCGTTGATCGTGAGACGCCGGCCAGCGCGGCCACCATTTCGAGGGTCGGCGCGGGCCGCGACCGGCTTGCGTCTGTCTTCACAATCATCTCCGTGCATGGTGCTGGAACCTTTGGATCCAGTCTAGGTTGGCTCAGGCTCCTGACGGCGTGAGTACCTGCACCCTTGACTGCTCCACCTCCCCGTTGGCCCTCGCCGAGCTGATCAGCTGCCGGTAGGCATGGCCGCTGTCCTTGATGGTCCGCTCGAACGAGTTGTAATCCACCCGGACAATCCCGAAGCGCTTGCCATAGCCCCAGGACCATTCGAAGTTGTCGAGCAGGGACCAGACGAAGTAGCCGCGCACGTCCGCGCCGGCGTCGATCGCCTCGCCGACCGCAGCCACATGGTCGAGCACGAACTGGGTGCGCTCGGTGTCGTGTACCGCACCGTCGCTGCTGACGACGTCGTCGTACGCTGCGCCGTTCTCCGTCACGTACAGCGGCGGGAGGGTGGGGTACTCCTCGCCCACGCGGACCAGCAGTTTCCGGAGCCCGTCCGGGTTTACTTCCCAGTTCATTGCTGTGCGCGGCAGGCCGCGGCTGGGGAAGGCGATGTCCTCCGAGCCGATCCAGCATGACGACGTCTTGCGGGTGGTACCGCCGGAGTGGCCGTCGCCGCCCTCGGTCGGGTGACCGCTGATGAGGTCGTCGTGGTAGTGGTTGACGCCGAGGAAGTCGATGGGCGTGCCGATGATCTCGAGATCACCGAACTGGATGACGTCCCGGATGCCGAACTGCTCGAGGTCCGCGAGGGTGTCCTCTGGGTACGCTCCGCGCAGGATCGGGTCGAGGAAGATGCGGTTCTGGAGGGAATCGAACCGGCGCGCGGCATCGAGGTCGACGGGGTCCGCGTGATCCTTCGGGATCGAGTTGCTCAGGTTGAGCGTGATGCCGACCTGCTCGGCTCCGCTGGATCGAAGGGCGTTGACTGCCAGGCCGTGCGCCAGGTGCTGGTGATGGATTGCGGCAACGGCTGCCCGCGGTTCCTGCCGGCCCGGCGCATGCACTCCGGCGGCGTAGCCGAGCAGCGAGGAGCAGAACGGTTCATTGAACGTGGTCCAGTGCTGCACCCGGTCGCCCAGTGCCGAATAGACGTCGTTCGCGTAGTCCACAAAGCGGTACGCGGTGTCGCGGTTCGCCCAGCCGCCCTTTTCCTCGAGGGCCTGCGGCAGGTCCCAGTGGTAGAGGGTCAGCCAGGGAAGGATGCCGGCTTCGAGCAGTTCATCGACCAGCCGTGAGTAGAAGTCGAGGCCTTCCGGGTTGGGACCCCGGTCCCCCGGCCGGACCCGCGCCCAGCTGGTGGAGAACCGGTAGGAGCCCAGCCCGAGCTCCTTCATGATGCGAACGTCTTCGGGCATGCGGTCGTAGTGCTGAACCGCATCCTTCAAGGTGTCACCGTGCGCGATAGCCCCGGGTACGCGGGCGAAGGCGTCCCAGACAGAATCTTCCTTGCCGCCCTGATGGCTTGCCCCTTCGACCTGGGCTGCTGCGGTGGCTGATCCCCAGAGGAATCCCTCGGGCCAGGTTCTGGTCGCGTTCCCGGGAACGGGTTCACCGCTGATGGGTCCGCGGTGTGTTGCGTCGAGTGGCATTAGCCTTTCACTGCTCCTTGCATGATTCCTGATATGAGTTGTCGGCCTGCGACGACGAAGAGCGCCAGCAGGGGAAGTGTTGCGAGAATCGCTCCGGTGAGCACGATCGAGTAATCGACGTACCGGGCGGCCTGCAGTTGGCTCAGGGCCGTCTGCAGGGTGGGGTTACCGGCGTCGAGCACCAGCAGTGGCCAGAGGAAATCCGTCCAGGCGGTCATGAAGGTGAAGAGGCCAAGAATCGCCATCGCGGGCCGTGCGGCGGGAAGTGCCACATGCCAGAAGGTGGAGATCATGGACGCCCCATCCATGCGCGCGGATTCAATCAGCTCGTCGGGAATGACGTCCACGAGGTACTGGCGCATGAAGAACACACCGAACGCAGTCACGAGCGTGGGAACGACGACGGCGCCGATCTCGCCGGTCCAGCCCAGGGTCCGCATCATCATGAACAGCGGGATGATGCCCAACTGGGTGGGGATGGCCATGGTGGCGATCACCGCCACCATGAGGCCGTTCCTGCCCCTGAAGCGAAGCTTTGCGAAGGAGTAGCCGGCAAGGGTCGAGAAGGACACAACCGAGATGGTGATGATTCCGGAAATCAGAACACTGTTGCCCAGTGCGAGCCAGAACGGAATGGTGTCGAATACTTCGCCGACATTCGTCCAGAAGTTGCCGCCAGGCAGGAGCGGTGGCCAGGTTCCGGCTAGTGCCGAATTGGACCGGCTGCCGATGATGACGGACCACCACAACGGATACGCCGAGGCGAGGAAGAACGCAAACAGCAATCCGTAGGTAAGGAACCCAGGACGGTGCCCGTTGCCGAACAGCTTCTTCCGCAGAACCGGCGGGCGCGCACTTTTCTTGCGGTCAGTTGTCTGCGTCCTGTCGATGACGGTCATTTCCCACTCCTTGCTGTCGATAATCCCGCGCGCCTCTGACGTCTGTTTGCAGGTGCGTCTCCGGTGGTCGCAATGCGCCGCGAGATCAGCCAGTTGACGATGCCGAACAGGACGATGATGAGGAACAGAAGCCACGCGATGGTCGCAGCCTTGCCGAAGTTCTGGTGCTGGAACGCCATTTCCCACAGGTAGAGAACGGTGGTCTGGAACTGGCGTGCGGTTCCACCGGCGCTCCTGGGATCGTAGAGCTTGGGTTCGGTGAAGATCTGCAGGCCACCGATGGTTGCGGTGATGACCACGAAGATCATGGTGGGGCGGATGCTCGGCAGGGTCATGCTGAAGAAGCGGCGGAACGGCCCGGCGCCGTCAATGGCGGCGGATTCGTAGATGTCCCGCGGCACGGCCTGCATGGCCGCGAGAAGGATTAGCGCGTTGTAGCCGGTCCAGCGCCAGTTCACCATGGTGGCAATGGCGATGTGGCTGGGCAGGGTCTCGTTCATCCACATGATCCGGTCAATACCCATGCTGGCCAAAATGTTGTTGATGAGCCCGTACTGCTCGCCGAACATGTTCGCGAAAATCATGGCAACCGCTACCGGAGTAACGATGTATGGGAGCAGGATGCTCATGCGCCAGAACGTCTTGGCGCGCAGGTTCTGGTCCAGAACTGCTGCGATTGCGGTCGCGACCACCAGCTGCGGGATGGTGGAGAGCAGGAAGATGCTCACGGTGTTGAACAGTGAGTTCCAGAAGAACCTGTCCTGCAGCACCTCGACAAAGTTCCCCAGGCCCACAAACTCGCCCTGACCCTTCAATAGGTGCCAGTCGAAGAGGGAGACAACGAAGGTGTAGCCGAGGGGGAAGAGCCCCACGAGCCCGAACAGGAGAAAGAACGGGGCTATATAGAGGTACGGCGACGCCTTCACATCGAGGACATTCAGGCGCTGACGGAAGGTCGGTGCAGTTTTACTGGCAGCGGGAGTGCCGGCTGCCGGTCGATTCAGTGTCGTGGTCATGACGATTCCAGTCCATGAGGGGGCCTCCGGTACTCCCGAAGGCGTCGGTGATCCCGGAGGCCCTCCGGCCGGTGTGCTAGTTGTTGACGACGAGCTCGTTGAGGAGCTTGACGGCTTCGTTCCAGGCCTCGTCAGCCGTTCCGGAGCCTGTGTCGAGGATCTTCAGTGCCGGTGCGAAGACGTTCTCCTGAATCACCGAGTCCTTCGGACCCTTGAACTGCGCGACGACACCCTCGGCCCGCGAGGCGAAGATGGCACCGTAGGGAGCGTCATTAAAGAGCTCGTTGGGTACTGCATCCTCCACAATCTGCTGCTGGGCCTCGATGGTGCTCGGGAAGTTGTTCGCTGCGGCGGACTGCTTGACCTGCTGCTCTGGTGCGGTCAGCCAGGCTGCCAACTTGGCTGCCTCGGCCGGGTGCTCTGAGCTTTCAGGAACGGAGAGGAAGGCTCCGCCCCAGTTGGAAGCGCCGCCCGGGAAGACGTCGGCTACGTCCCAACCGGTCTCGGCTCCGCCGCCTGCGGATTCAAGCTGCTCCTGAATGGTGCCGAGCATCCAGGCGGGGCAGACATGGACGGCGAAGGAGCCGTCAACGAAAGCCTTGCCCTTGCCCCAGTCGAACTGCTTCTGGTTGGCGGACAGCCCGTCAGCTGTGCCGGCTGCGAGAAGGTCGAACTTGGCGCGCATGGCCTCGTTACCCTCGACGTTCAGCGCGCCGTCGGCCGTGTAGTAGCCCTCCTCCATCTGGTTCACCATGGAGTTCCACACGAACGCAGACTGGTCATACCAGGCTTTGCCGGTGGCTTCGTTGTACTGCCGGCCCAGGTCGAAGTAGGTCTCCCAGGTAGCGTCGTCGCCGCCGAAGAGTTCAGCAACTTCTTCGCGGTCAGTGGGGAAACCTGCCGCCTCGAAGAGGTCCTGGTTGAAGCACATTGCCTGCGGTCCGATGTCAGTGCCGTAGCCGATAACGCGGCCGTCGGGATCGGTGCCCTGCTCAAATTTCCAGTCCACCCAGTTGTCCTTGATGTCCTGGGCACCGTGCTCGTTGAGGTCCACGAACTGGTCAGACACCTCCATGATCTGGCCGAGCCAGCCCTCTTCGACGGCAACGACATCGCTCAGGCCTGATCCGGCCGCGAGTTTGGTGAAGGCATCGGTGCGGGCGTTGGCGCTGCCGTCGATGTTGTTGGCCTCGATGGTTACGCCGGGGTTGGCTTCTTCATATTCGGCATACAGGTCGTCGTAGCCGAAGTTGCCGAAAGTGGTGACGGACAGCTCGATCGGATTCTCGGCGCTGGCCGGTTCATCGCTGCTGCTGCCGCAGCCCGTGGCAACGAATGCCAGGGCCATAGTGCCTGTAAGGGCGGTAAACATTTTGGTGCGTCGTGAAAGGCTCACGGTCACTCCTTTGTGTGCGTGCTTCGATTGGAAAAGGGCGTGCTGGATTCCACTGAGTGACCTTCTGGAAACGGACGAGATCAGCCTGCGTGGAGGTTGATGCGGAAGTTTGATGGAGCGCTCCATCGGCGGTTCAGCCAATCTACAGATGACTTGTGTCACATGTCAATAGAGCGCTCCATCAGATTCTTTCGACGCGTCGCACGGCCGTGCATCCCGGCGGCATTGAAGGCGCGGCTCTGGCCTCTCAAATCCCTACGCGCGGCGGGCGGGGCCTCCGTCGAGCAGATCCTTGGCACGTGCCGGCACGATCTTGCGGAGAAAATCGATTTCACGTTCTGACGCTGTCGCTGCCGCTGCTTCCGCAGCGGATTCCACGGTGGCCGTGACGGCCAGCCTCGCGTCGGCGGCGCCGAGTCCCCAGGCAACGCCTTCACCCACGATGTGCTCGAGCGTCAGGTAGGGCAGCTTGATCTGGCCGTCGAGGGCATGCCCCGCATTGACTGAACGGGCGATCAGGTGAGGCACAGGGGAATCCAGCGGGAAGTAGTCCATCGAAGTAGTTGTAGACGGCGGGCCCTGCGAGCTTCCTGCGAGAAAGGGGCAGCGCAAGGGACAGCAATGTGGCGCCGTTTTCAAGTCGCACAACAGTCCCACGGCCGATGCCGAGGCGGTCGGCCAACTCCTGCTGGGTCATCCCGGCTTCCTTGCGAGCTTCGCTGATAGAGCGTCCCAACGATGCTGCGTCTACCGCACGGAAGAACGGCGTCGCACCGCTTTTGTTCAAGAAACCGCGCACGGGCTCAGCGGCTAGGCGGACCCAGTCACATGTATCGCCTTGAAGGCGACAACCGACGCACCAGTGATCTCCGCCGTCGGCTCCGTCAGCGCTACACGGACTCTGTCTACCTCTTCCGGCAGCCACACGGGAGTACCGGCAGCGAGGGGATACACGGCCACCTCGAGCACCCGCCGGTCGGTGTCCTCCGCCGGCGTGATGTCGATATCCCACACCGAGCCGTCCCAGAAGACGTCTTCCTCGCGGCCTTCAAACGACGACGCCGCGGTGTCGCCCACCAGCTCAAGGCGCAGCAGGGAGCGCACCCCTGCCTTCGCCTCACCAGTCACGCTGATGGTGTAGCGGGCGGCGTGCGCGGCGAAGTCATCGGGGAACGGCGCGGAGGCGCGTCCCGGGACGGTGACGAGCCGTGCCGGCGGTGGGGAAGCCGGAGCCGTCTGGGTGATCGTCACCTCAGCCGCCTCTGACTCTGCCTCGAACCGATGGTATGAGAACCCGTCGCCTGCCGCGCCGAGCGGAGGCATCACTGCGAGCTCGCCTGCGCTCCTCGCAAGCACTTCCAGCGACCCGTCCCGCTCGACCACCGCAGCGTCTGAAAGTACCAACCGGCGCCGACCCCGCACCGTTGGTGTCCACGCGTTCAGTGCTTGCTGCGCGGTGAGGACGAGTACGCGCAACTGTGCGCCATCGTCGTTGGTGAGAGTGATTGGCCCCGGCGCCGTATCCACGTTCTCCAGCACCCGTTCACCACTCACCTCCGTGAATGGATGACCGTCAACCGAACACCCGGCAGCTATCGCGAGGTGGGCATCGACGCCGTCGTTGGCCGTGAGCACCAGGACCGGCGGCTCCCCCTCGGCTTGAAGAACCGTCAGCACGTTGAGCGTGGCCCACCGCACGACGACACCGCCGACCTCTAGCTGCACCGGCCAGGCCATAAACTCTCCCGCCGGGATATCGACAGGCCGATGCGGGAACAGGACCCTGCTGTCTTTCAGACCGATGTCGAACTGCACGCCGGTCCGGGCGGGCAGCGGCTCATGGGGCCGGTGGTTGTTGATGAAAACGAAGCCGCTCAAGCCGTCGCTGCGCAGGGACCAGCGGAGGCCGCCGTCGTCGTCGTTCGCTGGGATGGTGGCATTCATCGCGCCGAGGCGGGAGCCGAAGGCCTCCAGGAAGGAGTGCTGGTTGCGCAGCCGGTGGAAGCTCTCCCGGAGCTGGAGGTGTGCGCCGATGGGCGCGCCGAAGTCGTAGTTCAGCTCCGGCAGGTCATTGGGGTAGCCGGTGGCATGCGATTCCTGCAGGCCCTTGCGCGGGTTGGTGCCGCCCACATACATGTAGTAGCCCTGCCAGGCCGAGCCGCTGCCGAGCTTGCAGAGCGCGACGGCGGCGATCTCCCGTGCGGTCGGCGCCGGACGCCGGTGGTAGGCCTTCGCCATACCGCCGCCGAGTTCGCAGGTGGCTGCCGGGAAATCCGGGTGTTTGGCGCCGACGACGCCGGTCCAACTCTCCCCCGCCAGATCCTTGCCGATTCCGGGATCATCCCACTGGTGGGAAAACGTGAAATGGGCCTGAAAGCTTTCGTCCCAACCCTGATCGGTGTCCACCCAGAAGCCATCCGAGTAGCCGCCGTAGAGCGGGAACACCTCGCCAACTGGAATATCCGCACTGCCCCAGGCCGTCGCCGTCCAGAGCGGGGCGAAGAGTCCGCTTTCGCGGGCGATGTCCTTGAGGGCGAGGATGTGATCGGGCTGGTCATAGATTTCGTTTTCGAGCTGGATGCCGATCACCGGGCCATCGCTGCCGCAAAGCCCGGCGACTTCCTGCCCGATCTGCCCGAACCAGGTCCTTACCGCGTCAAGGTAGCGCTGGTCGTTGGTGCGTTCGGTGTAATCCGCATTGACCACCCAGTCCGGATGGCCGCCGTTGCGAACCTCGCCATGGCACCACGGACCGAGCCGAAGGATGACCTCGAGCCCAATCTCGTGACACAACTTCACGAACGCCGCCAGGTCAAGGTCGCCCTCGAAATCCGGAGCGTCCTGCTCGTGTGGCTGGTGGTGAATCCAGAAAATGTAGGTTGCGACAACGTTGATGCCGCCGGCCTTCATCAGCCGCAGTGCATCGGCCCAGCTTTCACGCGGCTGGCGGCTGTAGTGCATTTCACCAGTGACCGGAATCCATGGTTCGCCATTCCGGAGGATGCTTCGGTTGGTGAGCGAGAAGCCGTCGCGAGTGTCGGCGTCGTTGGCCATTTGCGGGCGTGTTTCGGGAGCATCCCAACCGACGTGGGTGATCTTCAGAACGGGCATGGTCTCGACGGTAAGCGCATTCCTCGCACCGAGCAACAAAGTCAGGACTTGAGGACGTAAGCCAACAGATCGTTGAGCGTCTGCTCCATGTGCCGGTCCATCGCCAGCCGCGCCCGTTCAGCGTCACGCGAGTGCATGGCGTCCATGATGTTGGCGTGCTCGGCAAGGGCATTGATCTGTATCTGGATCACCTTCGAAGTTTGCGCGCGCCGGGCAGCAAGGATGCGGGTCAGCGGCTCAAACAGCACCGCGACGAAGACGTTCCCGGAGGCATGAAGGATCAGGTCATGGAAGGCGAGATCGGCAGCGACGAAGCGGTCGACGTCGTTCGCTTCGTGGGCAGCGCGCATCCGCTGCAGCTGTTCGTCCATCGCGGTGAGCTCTTCTGCGGTGATGCGGCTCGCGGCCAGTTCAGCGGCACCGGTTTCGAGCATGCGCCTCAGCTCAATCAGCTGTACGGCTACCGCGGCGTCGTCCTGGCCCTCGGAGGCGACGCGCAGCACCGCCTCCAGGGAGGACCACTGGTTCAGCGGGTTCACGAACGTGCCCCGTCCACGCTCCACGCGGAGGATCCGGCGCGCCACGAGGGTCTTCATCGCTTCGCGGACGGTCATGCGGCTGACCTCGTGCCGGGCGCTGAGTTCCAACTCCCCTGGCACGCCTGATCCTGGCGGGAATTCACCGGCAACGATGCGGTCGAGCAGTTCATCGGCAACAACATCGACGAGCGATTTACGTGCCATGCTCCCCTTTTCGATCAGCAGCAAGCTTACTTGCGCGCCCACATGGGCTGTGCCACACTATTCTGACGCAGATGTCTGACATCTTACAACTGTTTGTGAACAACCGCTGCTGAACAACCTTTACGAAGCCCGCTCTACACGACGGAGTGCACAGTGATCACCGAGACAAACCTCCTCGCCGCCTACCCGGCTGAGCTTGCCGTTCCCGCCGAAGCAGTGGCCCGAACCCTCGCGAACCGCATCTTCGTGGTGCTCGACGACGATCCCACCGGCACGCAATCCGTGGCGGATCTGCCGGTCCTCACCCGCTGGGAAACTGCGGACTTCACCTGGGCTTTCGGCGAGGGTAAACCGGCTGTCTACGTGCTGACGAACACCCGCAGCCTCGATCCGGAGGAAGCCGCAGCCCGCAACGAGGAAGTGGTCCGCAACGCGCTCGACGCCGCGGCACAGCTTGGATCCGACCTCCGCGTGAGCTTCGTCAGCCGAAGCGACTCCACCCTCCGGGGGCATTACCCACTGGAGCCGGACGTCATCGCCGCCACGGTTGCCGAGGCTTCCGGCGAGGTGACTGACGGCGTCGTCATCATCCCCGCCTTTCCCGACGCCGGCCGCATCACTATCGGCGGAGTGCACTACACGCGCGGAAGCGGCGACGAGCTGATCCCGGTCGCTGAGACCGAGTTCGCTCGCGATGCCACCTTCGGCTTCTCGAATTCGGAGTTGCCGAAGTATGTGGAGGAGAAGTCGGGCGGACGGTTCTCCGCGGGCGACGTGATCGTTCTTGACTTGGATATCATCCGCGCCGGTAGCGAAACCGACGACCCGACCCTCTCCGCAGCAGCCATTGCCGACAAGCTCGACCGTGCCGCGGATTCCACTCCGATCGTCGCGGACATCGTCACCGAGAACGACCTCCGCGCGCTGTCCCTCGGCCTCGCCGAGGCTGAACGCCGCGGCAAACGCCTGCTGTACCGGGTGGGCCCGCCGTTCATGCGCGCCCGCATCGGGCAGGACGTCCGCTCACCGCTCACCAGCGACGAAGCATTCGCGGGAACCAGCCCCAGCGCGGCCGGCGGCCTCATCGTCGTCGGCTCCCACGTTGGAGTGACAACGCGCCAGCTGAACCTGCTGACTAGCGAGCACAGCGCGGCACGCATTGTCGAGATCGACGTCGAACGCCTGTTCACCGGTGATTCGGACCGCTACCTCGACGAGGTTGTCGACGACGTCACCACCGCCCTCGACGGGGCCGACGTCATCGTGCACACCAGCCGCCTCCTCGTTCGCGCAGATGACCCGGCAGAGAGCCTGCGCATCGCACGCACGGTCTCAGCCGCCGTCGTCGATGTCGTCAACCGGACGCTGAAGGCGTTCCCGCCGCGCTTTGTCATCGCGAAGGGCGGCATCACCTCGTCCGATGTGGCAGCTCACGGCCTGGAAATCCGTCACGCTATTGTGCGCGGCCCCATGCTGCCGGGCATCGTCAGCCTCTGGGCACCCGTCGAGGGTCCGGCCAAGGGGATCCCCTACGTCGTCTTCGCCGGGAACGTCGGCGACGACCGTTCCCTCGCTGACGTCACGCGCAAACTCAGCACCACCTTCTGAACCGCCCTACTTCCACACGTTTCAACGGAGATACCCATGAGCACAACTGATTACCAGGTCACCGTCCTCGGCCTCGGCGCGATGGGCCTGCCGATGGCCTCCCGCCTCGCAACGCAGCTGACCGTGCACGGTTTCGATATCGCCGAGGAGCGACTCACGCTCGCGAACGACGCCGGCGTGCGCACATTCACTTCCGGACGGGATGCGACGCACGGCGCCGATGCCCTCCTGCTGGCCGTCCGCAACGGCGAGCAGCTTACGGACGTCCTGTTCGGCGAGAACGGTGTCGCCGCAGCGCTGAAGCCCGGCGCCGTCGTCATCCTCACCAGCACTGTCGGAACCGAAGCTATCCCGGGCACCGTTGAGCGGCTGACCGAGTACGGTGTCGCGCTGGTCGACGCGCCGCTGTCCGGCGGTCCGCAGCGGGCAGGTGAGGGCGACCTGCTCATCGTCGTCGGCGCGGAGCCTGCCGCGGTGGAGGCCGCGCGCCCAGTGCTCGAACTGCTGGCCTCCACACTCAGCATTGTCGGGGACAAGCCCGGTGACGGTCAGGCGCTCAAGACGGTCAACCAGCTGCTGTGCGGCGTCCACATCGCTGCGGCTGCCGAGGCAATGGCGCTTGCCGACGCACTTGGGCTCGACCAGGAGAAGACCCTCGCGGCCCTTGAAGCCGGAGCCGCGGGATCGTTCATGCTGTCCAACCGTGGGCCGCGGATTCTCGAGGCGTACACCGAGGACGGCGCCGAGGTACTGAGCCGGCTCGACATCTTCGTCAAAGACATGGGAATCGTCGGCAACGCCACCCGCAGTGCCGGGCTGGCGACGCCGGTCGCTGCCGCCGCTGAACAGCTCTACCTTCTCGGTCAGGCCCAGGGCCTTGCCACCGCGGACGATTCCGCCGTCATCCGCGTCGTTGCGCCCACCAAGCGCACGGTCTGACTTTCCCTTTCCCCCAGGCGGCTCCCGCCGTCGTCGTAGGAGTACCGCGATAGAGTCCGGGCCATCCGATAGCGTTTAATCGCTATCGGATGGCTTGATCGCTATCCCAACACCGGCGGTACGTCGGTATAAGCGCACGACGCCGGCACTTTCGCGGGTGCTTTCGTTGCGTTTTGGTCTGGTCACTCGTCCGCCCAAGCGCTACTGTTCGGAACAGTCGGCTCCTTTCCGGAGCGCTGAGGGGGAATTGTGAACTGGATCCGCGCCAACCGGTTGATCGCCGCCGGGCTTGGTATCGCCGTCGTCGGGCTTGTCCTGCTTGTCATCGCTGCCGTGGGCCAGCCGGCTCCAGCTGCGAGCTTCGGATGGTTCGCCTATGCGCCGGCCGCCGTCAATCCCGTCGTGGCGCCAGGTCCGACGGCGGGCGAGCTCTTCGGAAGGTCCTTAGCCGGGGTGGGGCTGATCCTGATTGCGGGTGCGCTCGGCTACCTTCGGGCGCGGGGTCGGGCATGAGGAAACGGTTGATGATCCTGCTGGGCTTGTCTGCCCTGCTCATACTCGGCGGGGTGTCTCTACTTTTTGGGCAGCCGTCCTCAGTGTTGACGCTGCCTACGGTGCAGTCGGAGGCCAGCATTGCGTACAACTCCGAGCTCGTTGTCGCGATTGACGACGCCGGCTCCCGGTCGGATCTGCTCGCCGTTGGCGGTGCCGTCCTGCTGCTCGGGGGCTTGATGGTCAGCGCTGCGGCATACGGCGCGCAGCTCGCGCAAAGAGGGCTTCCGGATGCTGAGTGATACGGCCCGGCGCCGGGCAATTGCGGTGCTGAGCGTCGGGGCGCTGCTGCTCGTGCTCGGGATTTTCCTCGTGGTTGCGTCGCAGCCGATCGTCGTGGAGGATTTCGCCTTTGTTCCTGAAGTGGGTGACGAGGTTTACTTCGATGCGAACGGCATGATCAGCAGCCGGCCCCAGTACCTCAACCCGGCGACCGGTGGAGTGTTGTTGGGTGCTGGTGTGGCGCTCGCGGCGGGCGTGGGCGGATTCGTCCTGGGCCGCCGTCGTTAGTTTCGTTGACGGAGCGGCAGAATCTTTCGCGGGAATAACAGGCGATTGGCGTACAATTTGTACATGACATCGGAAATGACCGTCAGCCAGGGGCGTGCGGATCTCGGCGCGGTGACTTCGCGTGCAGAGTTCGGTGGTGAGACCACTTACCTGACCAAGCACGGCCATCGCGCAGCCGCCGTTGTGCCTGCTGCTTCGGCAGAGCTGCTCGAGCAGCTTGAGGACCTACTCGACGCTCGGAGTGTCGAAACCGCGCTCGCCAACCTGACTTCGGGCAAGGACGAGCGGGTGCCGTTTGTTCGTCGTACTGGCAAGAACGCAGAGTGACATACGCGATCGAACTCCTTCGCTCGGCGGACAAATTCCTGTCCAAACTTGCGAAGGGGCAGCCGGCCGACGCGGAAAACATTGAAGAAGCCGTACTCGGCCTGGCCGAAATCCCATACCCTCCCGGTTGCAAGAATCTCAGGGGTTACTCCGGGATCTTCAGGATCAGGGTCGGCAACTACCGCGTCTGTTATCGGGTCGACGACGGCGAGTTGGTCATCCTGGTGATCGTCATCAACACGAGGGACGAGATATACAAGGAACTGCAGCGCCACCTCGGACGGTGATGGGTATGGATCAGGTTTGGATCCAGTAGCGAAGCTTTGGCCCTCCGCCGGGCAATTCCTCCAGAACGCCCCCGTTGCTTTCGATGGTTGCTTTCGACGCCAGATTGTCGGCGTCGCAGGTGAGTAATGCGCGATCAATCCCGAGTGCGCGTGCCTCGACCAGCGCCGATGCGAGAATCCGGCCGGCATACCCCCGCCCTCGGGCTCGTAACCCAACAAGAAGTCGAAGTTCTCGCGTGCCAGTTCCGACTGCGCCGCTGTCACCTCGGCTTCATCCTGCGGCGAGAGGGATCGGAGTTGCATGGTCACAGACGTTAGCAGCGACATAGCCGTCCGTCGCGCGAGCGGCCCTTGTCGGATGGGATAGGGCATGATTCCGTTGAGGTAGGGGCTGACTTCCCCTTCGTCGAGTTCCGACTCACCGAATCCATGTGGACACCGAGAGTAGGAGAAGAATCATGGCACCTAAAGAAACTTCAAAGCTGATCAAGCTAAGCCACAGTGACCAGACTGTGACACCGGAAGAGGATATTCGCAGGCTGAACGTGAAAGACAAGGACGGAGAAGACATCGGACAGGTCGATGACCTACTGATTGACGACGGCGAGAAAAAGGTCCGCTTCCTGGAGATCGCCTCCGGGGGTTTCCTGGGAATGGGTGAAGAAAAGTCCTTCATCCCGATCGACGCACTTACGCACATCGACGAGGACGTCCACATCAATCAGTCCCGCGGACATGTCGCTGGAGCGCCTGTTTACGATCCTGAACTTGTCGACCAAACCGACTTCTACGAAGACGTATACGGGTACTACGGCTACAGCCCGTTTTGGGGTGCAGGGTACATGTATCCCGCGCTCCCTCCGCGCTCAGGGCGTGCCGTTTAGTAGGAGTTCATACGCGCAAGGCTCAGGCTCCGAGGGTCGCAGTCAGCCCGTCGCCGACGAACCCGAAGCGTCGCCCTCGTCCGGGGAGCCGTCCTTGGGTACCAGCTTCAAGTGAGGGCGCTCCCGGCTCGGCCCGGAATCGAGACCGAGGGCCCTGATGCGATTGATGAGCTCAGACCGAAGCTGCTCATCCGAACCAAAGGTACGCTCCTGTTCCTCCTCAAGCACCGTCGCGTGGTGCAGGAGATTGCGTCCCGCCGGGGTGATCGACAGCTGGCCACTGGTTCCGCTCCGACCAATCAGCGCACTTCGCTCGAGTCGGTCGATCACTTTGCCGAGAGTGTCCGGACGAACACGGACCTTGCGCGCAAGCGCCGGCTGGCTCATTTGCGGTCCCTGCGACAAAACCCGGAGGACGGCGAACCCGGCAGGCGTAGTTCCCAAATCCCGGAAGTGATTGGTCTCAGTGTTTTCGGTGAGTCGTGCAGCGGTTTTTAGAAGCCGGTTAGTTGGCCATTGGGCAAAATCGTCCATAGTCATCCGGTCAGCCCGCGCTCAGAACCTGCGACCCATCGCTCCAAAGCGTCAGGCGAGGCTCGCCGTTCTCCCTGCGATCAAGTTCTGCCCGCACCTCGTCCAGGCGAACTTCCGTTTCCCAAGAGGGCAATCCATCGGCGTACTCCGCGTCCATCTGGCGCCTCAGCCTGCTGTGCACAACGTGCACTGCTTCGTCCGTCAGACTCTCCAGGTCCTCTGGCAACGGGGTGCTCGGCGTCAATCTGAATTTGCTATTCATTGCAACTCCTCCATAGACACGATCCGCCTCAAGGGAATTAGAAGCATACCGAAATGAAAAAGTAATGCAATCCCCGTTGCTTCAATCACATTGCAATAACAGGTCGAGGCGATGCCGACCGTTAGACTCCAGCAATGCGTGCAGTAGTCATTGATCAGGTGAAGGGGAAGCCGGAAGTCCGGGAAGTTCCTACTCCGACGGCGGTGCCCGGCGGCGTCGTCGTCAAGGTGATGGCGACGGGTCTGTGCCGCAGCGACTGGCACGCTTGGGCCGGTCATGAGGACATTTCGTTCCCACATGTGCCCGGCCACGAACTTGCCGGCGTCGTGGTGGAGGTGGGCGCCGACGTCGTTCGCTGGAAAGTCGGTGACCGGGTGACGGTTCCCTTCGTATGCGGCTGCGGCCAGTGCGAATGGTGCCTGTCCGGGAACGCGCAGGTTTGCCCCAACCAACAGCAGCCCGGCTTCACGCACTGGGGATCGTTCGCCGAGTACGTCGCTCTGCATGCTGCCGATACCAATCTGGTGGCCATCCCGGAGCGGACCGATTTCGCAACGGCGGCGAGCCTGGGCTGCCGGTTCGCGACGGCGTATCGCGCATTGGTCGGCCGCGCTCGAGTCAAGCCGGGCGAGTGGGTAACTGTGATCGGTGCCGGAGGTGTCGGCCTGAGCGTCGTGATGATCGCAAACGCCATAGGCGCACGGGTGATTGCGGTGGACCGGAACCAGGAAGCCCTCGCCGTCGCGTCAAGGCTGGGCGCAGAGCACACTCTGACGGCCGATGGCGATACGGACATTCCTGCGGCGGTCACCGACCTGACCGAGGGCGGCAGCCACGTCGCGGTTGATGCCGTCGGCAGCGAGCAGACCTGCGCGGACGCGATCCTGAGTCTGCGCCGTCGGGGCAGGCATGTGCAGATTGGGCTGCTGCCACCTGTTGAGGGCAATCCGCGCGTCCCTATGGCACGGGTCATCGCCTGGGAGCTGGATGTGCTCGGCAGCCACGGCATGGCGGCCGCTGACTACCCGGGCATGATGGCGTTGATCGAGCAGGGTGCGCTACGGCCTGATCTGCTCATCGAACGCATCGTCGGGCTCAGCGAGGCGGCTTCCCTGTTGCCGGGGTTCGACGGGGCGAAACCTGCGGGGATGACGATCATCGATCCCAGGCGCTGAGAGCGAACAGGACAGTTCCCTACGCCTGGTTGCTCACCAGCCCCGGCTTGGAGTCGCCTCCCGCCTGCACACCCGCGAAGAACGCACCCAGTTCCGCCGTTGCGGTCAGCGGCAAGACGTTCGCCACATACTGGTCCGGACGGACGACAACGACGACGCCTCCCCGATCCAGCCCGCGCAACTCGAAGATGTCCTCGGCCGGATCTACGCCGAAAACCTTCTCCAGATAGTCGAGCTTGAACGGTCCCACCTGCGGCTTGAAAACACCGTGCACCGCGTTGATGTCGATGGTCTGGTGATCCTGCTGGTAGATCACCTTCACGTCGTACCAGGCATCGCGATCCGCGCCCTCCGGTGTTGCCGCCAGCGGAGACTCAGGCGACTTCGCAAGCCACTCGGCGAAATCCGCGGCCTTTGACGGACTACCCGGCAGCGGCTCGTCCGCAAAGACGTAGATCCGCCAGCGTCCGTCCGCCGTCGCGTGGTGGCCGAGATGAAGCGGGTTGGTGTCGCACACCCGGACCACCGGCGCTGATTTGAAGCGCTTGCCGACGGGGAAGCCGGTCGCCAGCTCCTGATGCGTTGCCCCGGCAACAATCATGGACGGGGAGTACTCGGTCATGAACCCCGCGGGAAATTCCATGGTTCGCACGTAAAAGCTCTCGAGTTCAGTTGGATCCTCGAACTCCTCGGGCTTCTTCGCCATAAGGGTGGACCACTGCTTGTCGAAGTCGATCAAGTTCTTCGCAACCACCTGGCGTTCGGCCGAGTAGGTGGACAGCAGGCTCTCCGGGCTTCGGCCTTCCAGCACGTGACCAAGCTTCCAGGCAATGTTGAAACCGTCCTGCATGGAGACGTTCATGCCCTGGCCGGCCTTGGCACTATGGGTGTGACAGGCGTCGCCGGTGATGAAAACGCGCGGAGTGCGCGTGCCGATGTCGCCCGGAAGAACGTCGTCGAATCTGTCCGTGAGCCGGTGCCCCACTTCATACACGCTGTGCCAGGCGATGTTCCGGACATCAAGCGTATAGGGGTGGAGGATGGCGTTTGCCTTCTCGATCATCTCGTCCGTCGTGGTGCTGCGGATATCACCCTTGGTGTGCGCGGTAACCTCCCCCAGATCCACGTACATGCGGAATAGGTGACCGCCCTCGCGCGGAATAAGCAGGATGCTGCCGCCGTGGCCGGACTGGATGGCGCATTTCAGCCGGATGTCCGGGAAATCGGTAACGGCGAGCGCATCCATGACTCCCCACGCGTGGTTCGCCGCGTCCCCAGCAAGCGTGCAGCCGATCGCCTTGCGGACCTTACTGCGCGCTCCATCCGCTCCGATCACATACTTTGCCCGGACCGTGCGCTCCTGCCCCTCCCGGGGGCCGGTCGTGTGGAGCAGCGTGACGTTGACCGGATATTCACCTTCGTTGGAGACCTCAAGGCCCTGGAAGTCGAATCCGTAGTCCGGTGTCATCCGCGTTGGCGCGTTTGCCATGAACTCAGCGAAGTAGTCCAGGACGCGGGCCTGGTTGACGATGAGGTGCGGAAATTCGCTGATACCGGTGGGGTCATCGACCGGGCGGGCGGTCCGGATAATGTGCGAGGGGTCGGAAGGGTCCGGCTTCCAGAACGCCATCTCCGTGATGCGGTACGCCTCAGCAATGATGCGCTCGGCAAACCCGAAAGCCTGGAAAGTTTCAACGCTGCGGGCCTGAATTCCGTCCGCCTGTCCGATGGCGAGCCTGCCCGGACGGCGCTCCACAAGGCGGGTGGTGATATTTGGGAACTGGGACAGCTGTGCGGCGGCCAGCATGCCGGCCGGACCGCTGCCGACGATCAGCACGTCGACCTCATCGGGCAGCTCCTCCGACCGGTTGAGCCCGACGCCGGCAGCCGCCTGAACCCGCGGGTCACCGGATACGTAACCGTGATGGTGGAAGTGCACTTAGCTTTCCTCACTCACTTCTGTGTGGGTCTCTTCGAGATAGCGTCGCCCAATGAGTGTGTTCAGTATTTGAACACCGTTTTCTATAATTGAATGGCAGTGCAGAAACTCTACGATGCTTATGACGTAGAACACAACAGCCCTTCAATGAAGCATGCTGGGGTGGTTGACGTGCTCCGCCTCACAACCCATACTTATCGTATACGATTTCGTACATTGCGCCGGTGCAGGCCCAGTCAGGAGTAAACGGTATGACGACGGAGTCCCGGATCCACGACGCGAGCGCCGAGCTGCTAGCTGCCACCCGCAAAGTCGTCGCCGTCCACATCAACTATCCGAGCCGTGCCGCCCAGCGGGGGCGCACACCGCAGCAACCGTCCTACTTCCTCAAGCCGCCGTCGTCGCTCGCGTTGGGGTCCCCCGAAGCGCCGGGAGTCGTCGAGCGGCCGCTGGGCTGCGAATTGCTCGGTTACGAGGGCGAAGTTGCGCTCATCATCGGCAGGCAGGCACGCAGGGTGACCCTCGAAAATGCGTGGAGCCACGTCAAGTGGGTTACCGCTGCCAATGATCTCGGTGTCTACGATCTCCGCTACGCAGACAAGGGCTCCAACGTCCGGTCAAAGGGCGGCGATGGATTCACACCCGTCGGGCCGCAGCTGATCCCGGCTCACGACGTCGAACCAACTGACATGCGCATCCGCACCTGGCACAACGGTGAGCTCGTGCAGGACGACACCACTGAAGATCTCCTCTTCCCGTTCGCCCAGCTCGTTGCCGATCTGTCCCAGCTCCTCACCCTCGAGGAAGGCGACATTATTCTTACCGGCACCCCGGCCGGCGCGTCGGTTGCCCAGCCCGGAGACCTCGTCGAAATCGAGGTCACCGCAGGCAGTTACAGCAGCGGCAAGCTCACCACCCGTGTGGTCGAGGGAACAACGCCGTTCGCCGACTTCGGCGCGCAACCCAAGACGGACGACGCCCAGCGCGAAGAGGCGTACGGATCCCGCGAAGCGGCCGGGCTGAAACCGAGCGTGCAGGCACTGACCCCGGAGCTGAAGAAGAAGCTCGAGAGCGTTGCCACCGCCACCCTGTCCTCCCAGTTGCGCAAGCGGGGACTGAACAACGTGAGCATTGACGGCCTGCAATCTACCCGCCCCGACCGCCGCGTGGTGGGCCTGGCCCGCACTCTCCGCTACGTCCCCAACCGGGAGGATCTCTTCAAAACCCACGGGGGCGGTTTCAATGCGCAGAAGCGTGCTATCGACTCAGTGAACGACGGCGAAATCATCGTTATGGAGGCACGCGGCGAGAAGGGCACGGGAACAGTGGGCGACGTCCTTGCCCTTCGCGCTCAGGTGCGCGGCGCGGCAGCGATCATCACGGACGGCGGGGTCCGGGACTTCTCGGCCGTCGCTGATCTCGAGATGCCCACGTACTTTGCGAACCCCCACCCCGCGGTTCTGGGCCGGCGTCACATCCCGTGGGACACGGACATCACCATTGCGTGCGGCGGCGCCACCGTCCAGCCCGGAGACATCATCGTGGCTGATTCCGACGGGATCATTGTGATTCCCCCGGCTCTTGCCGGCGAGCTCGCGGATGACTCCATCCAGCAGGAGAAGGAGGAGACTTTCATCTTCGAGATGGTCCAACAGGGCCACAGCGTCGATGGACTCTTCCCGATGAACGCCGAATGGAAGGCCAAGTACCAGCAGCGGGCTGACTCACCGCCGGAAGGAGCATCCGGTGGTTGATATCGCCTTTGGACCTTCCGTCGTCGTGCAGACTGCCGGTGACACGAAGCCCGGCAGCAAGTCCGAGCAGGCCTATACCTCCATCAAGGCGCGCATCGTCGAGGGCGTCTTCTCTCCCGGCTACCGGCTGGTACTGGCGAAGATCGCCGAAGATCTCGGCTTCAGCGTGGTGCCGGTACGGGAGGCGATCCGCCGCCTCGAAGCCGAAGGGCTGGTGAAGTTCGAACGCAACATCGGCGCCACCGTCTCCGGGATCGATCCGACCGAGTACCTCTATACGATGCAGACCCTGAGCATTGTGGAGGGCGCTGCCACAGCCCTGTCCGCACCGTTCATTGATTCCGCAGCCATAGCCCGGGCACGTGCTGTGAACGAGGAGATGCGTGAGTGCCTGGACCACTTCGACCCGGTCCGCTTCACCACGCTCAACCAGGACTTCCACAGCGTCCTGTTCGAGCAGTGCCCCAATCCGCACATCCTCGATCTGGTTCACCGCGGCTGGAACCGGCTGGCATCGCTCCGGTCGTCCACCTTCCGGTTTGTGCCCGGGCGCGCACGGGAATCTGTGCGTGAACACGAAGGTTTGCTCCAGCTCATCGAGAACAACGCCGGCGCGGAGGCCATCGAACAGGCCGCTCGCCGACACCGCTCCGCCACCCTCGACGCCTACCTCGCGCAAGCGTCCGCACTTACCGAATAAGCCCCAGTAGTCAGGAAGAGAAACGATGACGTCCACTGTCCCTGAAGCAAACGCAGCAACCGCGCACTACGTGCCGAAGGACCTGCCCACCCACATCCAGCACTACATCAACGGAAAGTTCGTCGATTCCGTCAGCGGCAAGACCTTCGACGTGCTGGACCCGGTGTCCAACAACAACTACGCCACCGCGGCAGCCGGACAGAAAGAAGACATTGATCTTGCGGTGGCTGCGGCCCGCGACGCCTTTATCCATGGCCCGTGGCCCAAAATGAAGCCCCGCGAACGCGCCCGCGTCCTGAACAGGATTGCTGATGCGGTCGAGGCGCAGGAATCACGGCTCGCCGAACTCGAGACGTTCGACACCGGCCTCCCCATCACCCAGGCGAAGGGCCAGGCCCTGCGGGCAGCGGAGAACTTCCGCTTCTTTGCAGACCTCATCGTTGCCCAGTTCGACGACGCGATGAAGGTCCCCGGATCCCAGATCAACTACATCAACCGGAAGCCCATCGGTGTTGCCGGCCTGATCACGCCGTGGAACACCCCGTTCATGCTCGAATCCTGGAAACTCGCCCCGGCACTGGCCACCGGCAACACCGTTGTTCTCAAGCCGGCGGAGTTCACCCCGCTCTCGGCTTCCCTGTGGGCCCAGATCTTCAAGGACGCCGGCCTCCCCGACGGCGTCTTCAACCTCGTCAACGGCCTTGGCGAAGAAGCAGGTGACGCGCTGGTCAAGCACCCTGAGGTCCCGCTGATTTCCTTCACCGGAGAGACCACCACCGGGCAGATAATCTTCCGCAACGCCGCGGAGAACCTCAAGGGTCTTTCGATGGAGCTCGGCGGCAAGTCCCCCTGCGTCGTTTTTGCCGACGCCGACCTCGACGCCGCCCTCGACTCCGCACTGTTCGGCGTCTTCTCCCTCAACGGCGAGCGCTGCACGGCAGGATCCCGCATCCTCGTGGAGCGGGCGATTTACGACGAATTCTGCGAGAAGTACGCCGCCCGCGCAAAGACCATCGTCGTCGGCGATCCGCACGATCCCAAAACGCAGGTCGGCGCGCTGGTGCATCCCAAACACTACGAGAAGGTCGCTTCCTATGTGGAGATCGGCAAGTCCGAGGGTCGGCTCCTCGCCGGCGGCGGGCGTCCCGAGCACCTGCCCGAAGGCAACTACATAGCGCCGACGGTCTTCGCCGACGTCGCGCCCGACGCACGGATCTTCCAGGAAGAAATCTTCGGTCCAGTGGTCGCAATCACTCCCTTCGACAACGACGACGAAGCGCTGGCTCTAGCGAACAACACCCGTTACGGGCTCGCCGCCTACATCTGGACGCAGAACCTGACCCGCGCGCACAACTTCTCCCAGAACGTGGAGGCCGGCATGGTCTGGCTCAACAGCCACAACGTCCGGGACCTCCGCACGCCGTTCGGCGGAGTGAAGGCCTCCGGCCTGGGCCATGAGGGCGGTTACCGCTCGATCGACTTCTACACCGATCAGCAGGCAGTACACATCACGCTGGGCAAGGTCCACACGCCGAAGTTCGGCAGCATCGAAGACTCCGCCGCCAACGAGGGCTAAGCACTTTCCTTTCCTGCTCAAAGAAGAGAGAACGCCATGACCAATTTTGTTCCGACCCCCACCGTCCCTGCCCCGGACATCGTGCGCTGCGCCTATATGGAGATTGTTGTCACTGATCTTGCCCGGTCGCGGGAGTTCTACGTCGATGTTCTCGGACTGCACGTCACCGAGGAAGACGAGAACAACATTTACCTTCGCCCGCTGGAGGAGTTCATTCACCACAACCTGGTGCTGCGCAAGGGACCGGTCGCCGCCGTCGCCGCTTTCGCCTACCGTGTGAAGTCCCCTGCGGAGGTGGACGCCGCCGAGGCGTACTACAAGGAGCTGGGCTGCCGGACCGAGCGCCGGAAGGAAGGCTTCACGAAGGGCATCGGTGACTCAGTCCGCGTTGAGGATCCGCTGGGCTTCCCGTATGAGTTCTTCTACGACGTGGAGCACGTGGAGCGCCTGACCCAGCGTTACGACCTCTACTCTGCCGGCGAGCTGGTGCGGCTGGACCACTTCAACCAGGTCACCCCTGACGTGCCCCGCGGGCGCAAGTACCTCGAAGACCTCGGCTTCCGGGTTTCCGAAGACATCAAGGACTCCGACGGCGTCACGTATGCGGCGTGGATGCACCGCAAGCAAACCGTGCATGACACCGCCCTGACCGGCGGCAACGGCCCCCGCATGCACCACGTTGCCTTCGCCACCCATGAGAAGCACAACATCATCCAGATCTGCGACAAGATGGGCGCACTGCGCATCAGCGACCGGATTGAGCGCGGCCCGGGACGCCACGGTGTCTCCAACGCGCTTTACCTCTACATCCTGGATCCCGACGGCCACCGCATCGAGATCTACACCCAGGACTATTACACGGGAGATCCGGACAACCCGACCATCACCTGGGACGTCCACGACAACCAGCGCCGCGACTGGTGGGGCAACCCGGTCGTGCCGTCCTGGTACACCGAGGCCTCCCTCGTCCTGGACCTCGACGGCAATCCGCAACCCGTCATCGAGCGTGAGGAGAAGAGCGAGATGGCCGTTACCGTAGGTGCCGACGGGTTCTCCTACACCCGAAAGCAGGACGACGGCGGCGGCGTGGGCTCAGCAGCTGAGGGCCAGCAGCAGGGCTTCAAGCTGGGAGCGCAGCTGTAGCCATGCTTGACGATGCGACGATCGAGGCCATTGCCGACGAACTGGTGGAAGCCGGGCGCAGCCGGACGCCGGTTCCGCGGTTGACTGCCCGCTATCCGGATATGACGGTGGAGGACTCCTACGCTGTCCAGCAGCTGTGGCGGCGCCGCAACGAGGAAGCCGGGCGGACTCTGGTGGGGCGCAAGATCGGCCTCACCTCCAAGGCGATGCAGGCAGCCACCGGGATCACCGAACCCGATTACGGAGCCATCTTCGATGACATGGTGCTGGAGACCGGCTGTTCGGTCGAGTGGGACAAGTACACCCACCCGCGCGTCGAGGTCGAGCTTGCGTTCGTCCTGAAAAATGGGCTGAAGGGTCCCGGCTGCACCATCTTCGACGTTCTGAACGCCACTGACTACGTGGTCCCGGCCCTTGAGATCCTGGATTCGCGGATCGAGATGGAGAGCAGGACCATCGTGGACACCATCTCGGACAACGCCGCAATGGGCGCCATGGTGGTGGGCGGCCGTCCGGTGAAACCAGACGCCGTCGACCTCCGCTGGGTCTCCGCCATCCTTTACAAGAACCAGACCGTGGAGGAGACCGGCGTCGCGGCCGGCGTGCTCGACCACCCCGCGGCCGGCGTGCACTGGCTGGCCAATAAGATCGCGGCCCACGGCGACGCGTTGAGGGCCGGCGACATCATCCTCGCCGGTTCCTTCACCCGGCCTCTGTGGGTTCACAAGGGCGACACCATCCACGCCGACTATGGACCGCTCGGAGCCGTGACATGCCACTTCCACTAGACGCCACCTTCCGCGACAAGCTGGCCGCATCGGACCGTCCGCTGGCAGGTATGTGGGTGTGCTCCGGGAGTCCGCTGGTCGCCGAGCTCTGTGCGGGGGCCGGTTTGGATTGGCTCCTCATCGACGCCGAGCACAGCCCCAACGGGCTCGAATCCATCCTCGCCCAGCTCCAAACGATTCATGGGTATCCGGTGTCCACCATGGTGCGGCCGCCGGTGAACGACACAGTGCTGATCAAGCAGTACCTGGACCTCGGCGTACAGAACCTACTTATTCCGATGGTTCACTCCGTAGCCGAAGCCGAAGCAGCCGTAGCGGCCACGCGCTACCCGCCCGAGGGGGTGCGCGGAGTCGGCTCAGCACTTGCCCGCGCTGCCCGCTGGAACCGGGTCCCGGACTACCTCGCACACGCCGGTGAAACAGTGAGCGTGACAGTGCAGATTGAGTCAACGGCCGCCGTCGATTCCGTGAAGGACATTCTTCAGGTCGACGGGGTGGACGCAATCTTCGTCGGCCCCTCCGACCTCGCCGCCTCCATGGGCCTGCTCGGTCAGCAGGAGCACCCAGAGGTGCGTGCCGCCGTCGAACACTGCCTTGAAGCAGCGAAGAAGGCTGGAAAACCGGCCGGGGTGAATGCCTTCAATCCCGACACTGCCCGCCACTATTTGAAGAGTGGGGCCAGTTTCATCCTGGTGGGCGCCGACGTCGCGCTGCTGGCCCGCGGATCGGAGGCCCTTGCGGCGCAATTCATCCCGGCACCGGGCGACGACGACGGCGCCTCCCCCAAAAGCTACTGACCTTAGGCAACTCGCTACCCGGACAGGTGGTTGGGAAGCTTGCTCCCCGGCGCCCGGCACCGGATCTCAAGAAGTTCCCGAGCGTGCGCCGCGAGTTGCTTGTCCTCGTCGGAGACCGGAACCCACTGCGGTACCGGCACCGCGGTACCCGTCTCATCCCGAGCCACCATCACCGTGAGGCAGTAGGTGGTTAGGGGCATGTCGCGTCCAGTGGGCTTCCCCGAGCGCACGTGCACCGCAATGTGCATGCCCTTGTTCCCCGTGTAGACCAGGCGTGCCTCCACCTCGACTAGATCGCCGATCAACAGCGGCCGGTAGAAGCGCACGCCACCTGAGAAGACAGCCACGGTGTCCTGGCCGCAGTAGCGGGTGGCGCAGATGTAGGCGGCTTCGTCGATCCAGTCCATGACCGTTCCGCCGTGGACCTTGCCGCCCCAGTTCACATCCGTCGGTGCAGCGAGGAAACGGAGGGTGACGCGCTCGGCGGTTCCGGCGTCGGTGTATTCCTGCCCGCCCATTGCGGCGACGATCTCATCCCGGACCTCAATCCGGGCAACCGCCTGGTCCCGGAGGTCGAGCTCCTCAGGCGTCGCCGGTTCGAACTGCGCAACCGGCACAGGCTTGCCGTCCGGGCCGACGGCAACGAAGATCACGAGGCACTGGCTGCGCATCGTCGCCTCGCCACCCTTGACGTCCCCCGAAGACACCACAGTGCGGATGTGAAGAGAGGACCTTCCGGTGTAAACGATGGTCGCTTCGACCTCGACCATGTCGCCGACGTTGACCGGATCGGCGAAGTGGATGTTGCCTACGTACGCCGTCACGCAGTAACTCTTGGCCCAACCAACCGCGGCCGCGTAAGCCGCCTTGTCCACCCATTCGAGCACCGTCCCGGCGTCAACGGAGCCACTGTGCCCGAGGTCGGTTGGCGCCGCAAGAAACCGGAGCGTCACCGAATGCGGGTTGGGTCGGGCGGCCGTTTCGACGCGTCCTTGCGTCTCGTTTTCCATGGTTTCACGCTAGCCGAACCTGGAAATTTTGCGCATTTGTGGCGGCTTCACGACGCCCGGGCCCACCGCAGCTGCGCAAAATTTCCCGATGGGGAAGCGGGGAAATTCCGACGGAATTCTCAGGTTGCGGGTGTAGCGTGACGCGCAGGACCCCATCCCAGAACCACCACCAAAACGAGGAAGTTTGCAATGACTCGTACAGGGCGAAAATCATGGCGTCAGTGGACACCGGCAGCAGTTGCCGCCGGGGCGGTCGGCGCCGCAGCGCTGGTGGCCCCCTTCAGCGCCAATGCGGCCGTTGACCTTCCTGACAAGACCGCCGCCGAAGTTCTCGCGCTGGTTCAGGAGAAAGACGTTGACGCGTTCTCCGGCACCGTGGAGCAAAGCTCAAACCTCGGCCTTCCGGACCTCTCCGCTCTCGGCGCGGCCGGCGGCGGGATGAGCCCTGGCGGCGGCACAACAGGAACAAATAACGACGACGGCGGCGAACCCTCCCCGGCCAGCGCCGCCATGGAACTCATCACCGGTTCCCACAGCGCCCAGGTCTTCGTCAACGGTCCTGATCAGGCCCGCCTGCAGGTGCTCGATCCGCTTGAGGAACGCAACGTCGTCCGCAACGGCGATGACCTCTGGTACTACAACTCGGACGAGAATGAGGCTTTCCACGCGACACTTGAGGACCATGAAAAGCCCGACGGCGCCACCTCCGCCCCGAATGACGTCGCCGCCCACTTCCTCGAGAAGATCGACCCGTCCACCGAAGTGACCGTCGGCTCGGACCGCATGGTCGCCGGGCGTGCCGTCTACGATCTCGTCCTAACTCCACGCTCCACCGAGACCCTCGTGGGTTCGGTCAGCATCGCGGTTGACGGTGAAACCGGCCTTCCGCTCGGCGTCACGGTGGCAGCCGCCGGCAGCAGCGATCCGGCGTTCAATTCCACTTTCACCGACATCAGCTACGAGGAACCGTCAGCAGACCTGTTCGCCTTCACCCCGCCTGAGGGCGCGACGGTCACCGAGGTGGATCCCGGCGAACATAAAGCCGAACACCAGCGCGAGCACGCTGATAAGGAAGCTGCAGCGGCAGAGAAGCCGACCGTGGTCGGCGAGGGTTGGGACGCCGTCGTCATTGTTCCTGCCGGGCAACAGGAGATTCCGCCGGAACTGATGCAGCTCAGCACACAGGTCAACGGGGGTCAGCTCCTCTCCACAGCGCTGGTGAACGTCCTCATCACTGATGACGGCCGCATCCTCGCCGGCTCAGTGACCGTTGAACGCCTGCAGGCAGTAGCTTCCGGGCAGTGAGCGGGGCCGCCGACCTCGTCATCGAGACAGCAGGCCTAACCAAACGGTTGGGCGGCCGGGACGTGGTCAACGGCATCGACCTCGCCGTGCCACGGGGATCCGTGTTCGGATTCCTCGGCCCCAACGGTTCCGGCAAGACCACCACTATCCGGATTCTGCTCGGCCTCGCGTCCGCCACGTCCGGGGACGTCCGGGTGCTCGGCGAATCCATCCCGCGTGCGCTGCAGGAGGTGCTTCCCCGGGTCGGCGCGCTCGTGGAGGGTCCGGGTTTCTATCCCTTCCTGTCCGGGACGGCGAACCTCCTTCGCCTCGACGCCGCTGACCGCTACGTCTCCCCCTCCACCCGCCGGCAGCGCGTCGAGACGGCGCTTGAGCGGGTGGGGCTCTCGCAGGCCGCCGGCAAGAAGGTGGGCCGCTACTCGCTCGGCATGAAACAGCGCCTCGGCATCGCCAACGCGCTCCTCACCCACCGCGACCTCATCGTCCTCGACGAGCCCACCAACGGCCTCGACCCGCAGGGAACCCGCGAAGTCCGGCACCTCGTGCGCTCCCTCACCGAGGAGGGAACCACCGTGTTCGTCTCGAGCCACCTGCTCACGGAGGTCGAGCAGATTTGCTCCCACGCCGCGGTGCTCAGCGCCGGCTCGCTCGTGGCTCAGGGCAGCCTGGATGAGTTGCGCCGCTCCGGCGAACCTCGCATTCGCGTGACCACCCCTGATGTGCCGCAGACGCACGATGTGCTCCGCCGGTTGGGAACAACCCCGGACGACGACGGCGCCACCCCCGGCGCGCACAGCGTCACCGCACTGCTTCCGGCGGGGCTGGCACCGGACCAGGTGGTGCGTGCGCTGGTAGAGGCGGACGTGCGGGTGAACGGTTTCAGCGTGGATCAGGCTGGCCTTGAGGATCTGTTTGTTGCGCTCACCGGAGAGGGGTTCGACGTTGTCCAGTAGCACAACCGCTGCTGCCCCCCGCAAGAGTGCCGGCGGCCGCTTTCTGGCGTCCGAACTGTCCGTTCTCTTCCGCCGCCGCCGCACGTGGGCGCTGCTAGCCGCTCTTGCCGCGATACCGGTGCTGATCGCCGTGGCCGTCAGGTTGTCCTCGGGACCGTCGCCGGGGCGGGGGCCCGCCTTCCTCGATCAGGTGAGTCAGAACGGTCTGTTCGTCGCCGTCGTCGCGACCATCGTTGCGATTCCGCTGTTCCTGCCGCTCACCGTCGGGGTGGTCGCCGGTGATACCGTCGCGGGCGAGGCGAGCACCGGCACGCTGCGGTACCTGCTCATGTCTCCCGTGGCGCGCGGGCGACTGTTGGCAGTGAAGTATGTGGGCGCCGTCGTCTTCTGCCTGGCGGCCACATTCACCGTGGCGATCGTGGGCACGCTCATGGGAGCGCTGCTGTTTCCGGTCGGGCCGGTGACCCTGCTGTCCGGCACCAGCATCGGTGTGCCGGAAGCGCTGCTGCGCATTGCCCTGGTGTGCCTTTACGTGACACTGTCGCTGCTGGGACTGTGCGCCGTCGGGCTTTTCATGTCCACTCTCACCGACGTTCCGGTGGGCGCGATGGCTGCGACCGTGGTGGCCTCGGTGGTCAGTCAGGTGGTGGGGCAGCTACCGCAGCTGGAGTGGATCCACCCGTGGCTGCTCACGCAGTACTGGCTGGGTTTCGCGGACCTCCTGCGGGACCCAATCGTGTGGGACTCGTTCGCCGCGAACGCCCTGCTTCAGGCCGGGTACGTAGTGGTGTTCGGTGCCCTTGCGTATGGCCGATTCAGCACCAAAGACGTGCTGGCGTAAGCCCCCTGCGATCAGGCTACGGCCGCTCAGCCCGCCAGGCTTCAATCTCGGCGAGAAGTTCCCTACGCCGCAGGTCCGTGATGAACGCGGAACGCACGGAGTTGGCGGCAAGCTGCGCGAGCTGGTCGTCATCGAAACTGAAGACTGACTGCAGCTGGGTGAAGTTGTCGTCCACATATCCGCCGAAGTAGGCCGGATCATCCGAGTTCACCGAAACGTTCAACCCCCGTTCCAGCATGCGGGGCAGGGGATGATCGGCAAGGGTATCGACAGCTCGCAGACGCACGTTCGACAGCGGGCAGACCGTGAGCGGTGTGTGCTCGGCGGCAAGCCTTTCCACCAGTTCCTCGTCCTCCATGCACCGGATGCCGTGATCGATCCGCGACACCTTCAACAGATCGAGCGCCTCCCGGATGTACTCCGGCGGTCCTTCCTCTCCCGCGTGCGCAATGCACTTCAGCCCGGCCTCATGCGCCCGATCGTAGAGGTCAACGAAGTCACGCGGCGGGTAGCCCACTTCCGCTGAATCGAGCCCGATCCCGATGATCGGAGCATTCATCGCCAGCAACTGTTCAAGCACGGCGAGCGCTTCCTCGGCCGGCTCATCGCGCAGAAACGCAGCGATGAGTTCAGTGCTGATGCCGAATTCTTCCTCGCTGCCCGCAAGCGCCGACGCGACTCCGTTCACGCAGGTGGCCAGCGAGATACCACGGGAGAGGTGTGCCTGCGGATCCAGCATGATTTCCGTGTGCCGGACGCCCGCCGCGGAGGCGCGGGACAGGTAGGCGCGCGTCATGTCCGCGAAGTCCTGTTCGGTCTGCAGGACGGCCATGTTCTCGTAGTACAGATTCAGGAAGCTCTGCAGATCGGCGAACTGGTACTGCCTGCGCAGCTCCTCAACGTCCGCGTAAGGCAGCTCAATACCGTTTCGCTCCGCGAGTGCAAAGATCAGCTCGGGTTCGAGCGTTCCTTCAATATGCAGGTGCAATTCGGCCGTGGGCAATGCAGACATAACGCTCTTCCTGTTCGGGTACGCGGGCGGAGCAGCCCTGAGGACCCGAGCATAGCGCCCGCGCGGCAGGCGGTGACGGTAGCGCCGTGCGCACCATGGGTGAAAGGATCGCACCCATGATGGAAAATGCCGCTGACCCTGCCCGAACGCACGACGACGGTGACCCCCGCGAGGCGGTCCTCGCACCGACACCACACGCAGGTCACGCGGAGAACATCCGCGAGGAGCAGGGAACTCACGCGGCGGGCGCCGTTCCACCGGCCTTCGTTGGCGGCGCCGAACCCGGAGACAAACCGGAAGACGCCGCCGACAACTCAGGCCACTGGGACGAAATGGGTCGGGAAAACCCTGCCAGGGAGCCCGGCGACGAAGAAAGCTAGACCAGTGCGCCGTCCAGGACGGTCACTGCAGTGTCCTTCGAACGGTGGTCATAGCGGAAGGTGACCACGCCGCCGTCGTGCTGGAGTACGTGGTTTGCACCGTTGCTGATGCCGAATGCACCGTAGTTCTCTTCCCAGGAGCGGTCGATGGCGACCTTGTACTCGTAGGTGCCGGCGGGCAGTTGCGCAGTCAGTTCCCAGCTCTGCGATACGGGGCTGTAGGCCATCTGCACCTGATCGGCTGCCGGTGCCCAGTCTTCTGCTCCGAGGCGGTGGCCGAAGTTACCGGCGAGCGCCACGGCACCCGGCGCGGCCGCGTAGCGGGCACCCTCCTCGGTGGTGGTCCAGCCGGTGCGGCCCTTGATGATGAAGCCCTCCTTGACCAGCGCGGCAGTTGCCGCGGACAGCCGCTTCACGCCGCGGGCAACGCCGCCGCTGAGCACTTCGCTTTCCCACTCGCTGAGCGGCACGCGGGCAACCGCTGCTGCGAGCACGTCGGCGCCCTTCACCGGGGTGCCGGGCTGTTCGGCCAGGATCTGGACGATGGCCTTCAGGCGTGCTGCTGTGTTGTCTTGGGCGCTCATGTGTGGACCTCTCAAATTTGCTTTACTTCCAACAAAATTTTGACAGTGGATCCTCCGAATGACCGTGAGCCACGCAGGGAGCACCGCCCCGTGTCGAAATGTTTCTCATGATGCCCTCATGGAGGACAGCTACGGTGACTTCGAAGCACCTCGCGAAAGGCACGCATGCAACAGGAAATGACCAGCTCCGAGCAACACGAGACACGCCCGGAGCTCCAGTGGCAGCGCATTCGTTTCTGGCGCTCAGCCCTGCTGCTCGGTATTCCTGTGGCGATCCTCAGCCTGGCGAGCGGGTTGCTCTTCTTCGCGCTCGAGAAGTCGACGGCTGAAACCTTCGACGACATCCACTTCTGGTTCTACTTCTTCGACGTCGGCCGCGAAATCAATGTGCCTACGTGGTTCAGCTCCGGGCTCTGGATTGTCGCCGGCGTCATGGCCGGGTTCTTCTCCCGCCGAGCAGTGGCCCACCGGCGCTCCTGGGTGCTCTTCGCCGTCGTCTGCGTGATCTTTTCCATCGACGAGATGCTTGAACTGCACGAGCGCCTCGACACCATCGGTCACGAGCTGGCCGCATTCCTGCCGTTCGATCTCGGCTTCGTCTGGGTCATTCCCGGCGCGATCATTGCCCTCGCAATTGTTCTGGCTCTGACACGCCTGGTCTTCTCCCTGCCGGTAGGCGTACGCAACGGGCTGCTGTTGGCGGGCGCCGTATTCGCGGGCGGTGGAATGGGCGTCGAAACACTCGCCGGCCTGAGCGTCGCCGCGCACGGAATGACGCCGGAGTTCTTCGTGCTGACCCTCATCGAGGAGACGTGTGAAATGGCAGGCATTGTGCTGTGCGTTGCGGCTCTCGCTCACCTGGTCGAGTACAAGAGGTACGACGGCGGAGTCGCCTACCGCTTGGCCCCGCGGAGTTAGGCCTGCTTCCATAACATTTCCGCCACATGGAAAAGATATTTCAGTAAACCTATGGCGTAAGTCACAGGGCACTGCTAACGTCGTACAACGAAGCCAAAGGCGGGCTCCCAACCGGAGCTATCTACCAGGTGGACCTGCAAATCCCCATACCCCGCAGCAGTCTGGTCGCAGAACGCCGCTGATCCTTGGCGCCCGTGGACTCGAGTGATTGCTGCCCCACGTTCGGGAGTATCACCGTGAATACCACCACCAAAGAAGAGCAGTTCCTCTCCAAGGCAATTTCCCTGGCAACAGACAACGTCCACAATTCCGGCGGCCCGTTCGGAGCACTCATTGTGACGTCGGACGGCCGGGCCTTCGAAGGAGTCAACCGGGTTACCGCCAACAATGACCCGACGGCGCATGCCGAAGTCATGGCAATCCGCAACGCCTGCGCATCCCTCGAAACGTTCGATCTCTCCGGCAGCACCCTCTACACCAGCTGCGAGCCGTGCCCGCTTTGCCTTTCGGCCGCGCTCTGGGCACGGGTTGACGCCGTCGTCTTCGCAGCCGACCGCAACGACGCCGCCAAGGCCGGATTCGACGACGCCGTGTTCTACGACTATTTCGCCACGCCCGTGGAGAAGCGATCGATGCCGGTGCGTCAGTACCTAATGACTCCCTCGGCAACGGTCACAGCTTCCTCACCGTTCGACGCGTGGAGCACTCTCGCCGCGCGCGTGGATTACTAGGGAGAACGCCATGGCAATCCTCACCGAAACCGGCGGCCACCCCGAGCCCAGAGGTTCCCGCTCAGTCCGCCGGCCCGTACAACCCGGCATGCCCAGCCCGCTCGACAAGTTCTTCAAGATCACCGAACGCGGTTCGACGAACAGCCGCGAGGTCCGTGGCGGCTTCGTCACTTTCTTCACGATGGCGTACATCGTCATCCTGAACCCGCTGATTCTCGGCGGCTTCAGCCCCGACGCCGCTGCCCTCGACGTCGAGGGCGGCTGGCTTCAAGCCACGCAGATTGCCGCCGTCACCGGGTTGACCGCCGGCGTCATGACCATCCTTTTCGGCGTGGTGGCGAACCTGCCCTTCGGCATCGCCGCGGGGCTGGGAATCAACTCGTTCCTCGCCGTTTCGGTGGTCGGTGATGTCACCTGGCCCGAAGCCATGGGGCTGGTGGTCATCAACGGCCTGCTTATTGTCCTGCTCGCTGTGACCGGAGCGCGAACTGCCATTTTCAACGCAGTACCGCGGCAGCTGAAGGCCGCGATCACCGTGGGCATCGGCCTGTTCATCGCCTTCATCGGCTTCGTGGACTCCGGCTTCGTGACCCGTACGGCCGGCGGCCCTCCCGTTCAAATGGGCGACGGCGGCTCCATCACCACCGTGCCGACCCTCGTCTTCATCATCGGCCTGGTGACGATGGGCATCCTGATCGCCCGGAAAGTCCAGGGCGGACTCCTCATCGGCATTATCGTCACCACGGTCATCGCGATCATCGTCGAGATGTCGTTGCGCCTCGGCGCCGGCGGGCCGGACAACCCCGCTGGGTGGCACCTCAATGCGCCGGTCATCCCCTCCAACATTGTTTCCCTGCCTGACTTCAGCCTGGTGGGCGCGTTTGATCTCTTCGGAGCGTTCGACCGCATCGGCATCCTCGCTGCGACCATGCTGGTGTTCACTCTCGTGTTCACCAATTTCTTCGACGCGATGGGCACCATGACCGGACTGGCCAAGCAGGCGGGCCTGACTGACAAGCGCGGCAACTTCCCGCGCCTGAAGTCCGCTCTGGTGATCGAGGGTGTGGGTGCGGTTGCCGGCGGTGCAACATCGGCCTCGTCCAACACCGTGTTCATCGACTCCGCCTCCGGAATCGGCGAGGGCGCACGAACCGGCCTCGCCTCCGTGGTGACCGGATCGCTGTTCCTGGCGGCCATGTTCTTCACGCCGCTGACCGCGGTGGTGCCGCTGGAGGTGGCGGCGGCAGCTCTCGTCGTCGTCGGCGCCATGATGGTGGCGCAGATCCGCGAGATTGACTTTCGGAACTTCTCCGTTGCGCTGCCGGCGTTCCTTACCATCGTGACCATGCCGCTGACCTACTCGATTGCCAACGGCATCGGTGCCGGGTTCATCAGCTGGGTCATCATCCGGGCGTCCTCCGGGAAGGCCCGCAAGATCCACCCGCTGCTCTGGGTGGTGGCAGCCGGGTTCCTCGTGTATTTCGCCCGCGGTCCGATCACCATCTGGATGGGCGGGTAACCGTCCCCCTGCCTTGAACCGGTCTAGGCTTGCCCCGTGGAACTGAGCTTCAAGGGAGAGATTTGGTACTGGAGAGGTCCGGCGCCGTATCACTTTGTTACGGTGCCGGACCTTCAGTGCGTGGAGGTCCGGGCGGTGTCGAAGATCGTCAGCTACGGCTGGGGAATGATTCCCGCGTCGGTGACAATCGGTGGTACCACCTGGACCACGTCGCTGTTTCCGAAGAACGGCGGCTACATCGTCCCGATCAAGGACTTTGTCCGGAAGGACGAGCAAATCGACGACGGCGACACGGTGACGGTTGCGCTGTCGATTGACGCCTGACGAGCTGACGTCGAGCACGTCCAGCGCTTACAAGCCCCGCTGACTCGGCTTGGACTTTACGTCGCGCCGGGCTGCACCCTCCGATTTGGTTGAGTCGATGAAGGTGAAGAAAGCCGCCGCAACAGATCCGCCGCCACACTTACCGCGATGACAGCCGGAGCCTTCCCCGTCACCTCCGGCAACCCGATCGGACACTGGATCCGCCCGATCGCTGGCTCGGCATACCCCTCCGCCGCCAGCTTCTGCCGGAACCGCGACCACTTCGCCTTCGAACCGATCAGCCCAACACTGCCCAGGTCCCCGCGCCGCAGCGCGGCATCACACAGCAGGAAATCCTCGGAGTGATCGTGGCTCATGATGAACACGTGCGCACCGGCCGGCAGTTCGCCCAGGAACGAGTCCGGCACCGGCGTATGCACCGGGTGCACGGACGCCACACCTGAGGTCACCTCGGCCAGCCGCTCCGGCAGCAACTGTTCCGCCCGGCTATCCACCAGGTACAGATTCATCGGCAGCCGCGAGAGCACCCGCCCGAGCTCGTACCCAACATGCCCGACACCAAACACCGCCACAGTGGGCAACGACAGGAACGGCTCAAGCAACACCCGGACCTTCCCGCCGCAGCATTGCCGACCATGCTGCGTCACCGCATGCTCGCTGAGCGAAAACTCGACGTTCTCGGCAGCTGAAACGCCGCCCGCCATCATCTCCCGCGCCCGGTCGATCACGGTCGTTTCAAGGTTCCCGCCGCCCACCGTTCCCCAGGTGGACGACGCCCCGACGAGCATCTTCGCCCCGACCTCCCGGGGCGAATGCCCTCGCACCTCAGACACGGTCGCCAGCACCCCCGGTTGGCCCGAGGACCTCAGGCGCTGCAAAGCCTCCAACCAGTCCATGTCACTGCGCTGAACGCGGAGCGGAGGCGACGAGGTCACCCGAGGAGGAGGAGGACGACGACGGCGCGGACACCCGCTCAATCGCCCAGAACACGGCTTCCGGAGTGGCCGGGCTGGCCAGGTCCACCTCACAGTTCCCCGGCCCGAAGGCGGCAACCGCCTCCCTAAGGGCCTCACGCACGCTGAATGCCAGCATCAACGGGGGTTCACCGACAGCTTTCGAGCCATAGACGACGCCGCTCTCGGTCGCCCGCTCAAACAAGTGAACGTTGAACTCCTCCGGCATCTCCGAGAAGCTCGGCAGCTTGTAGGTGCTGGCGGACTGCGTGGTGATTCGCCCGCGGTTGGGCCCCTCGGACGCATCCCAGCGCAGGTCTTCGAGCGTGAGCCAGCCGGCACCCTGCACGAAGCCACCCTCAATCTGCCCGACGTCGATCATCGGCGAGAGACTGTCACCGACGTCGTGCACTATGTCTGTGCGCAGCTGCCGGTAGGCACCCGTGAAGCGATCCACTTCCACCTCGGCGAGCGCCGCGCCGTAGCTGAAGTACTTGAACGGTTCGCCCTGCATGCGGGAGCTGTCCCAGTGCAGACCCTCGGTCCGGTAGTACCCTGCCGCCCACAGGGAAACCCGCTGGAAGTACGCATCGCGCGCCAACTCCGCAAATGTCATCGCCGAATCGTGGAAGCCGATGCCGGTGACCTTGCCGTCGTCGAACCGGACATCGTCCGGGTGGATGTTCAGCTTCCGAGCGGCGACTTCCGCCAGCCGTGAGCTGATCTGCTCGCACGCGTTCTTGATCGCACCGCCGTTGAGGTCCGCTCCGGAGCTGGCCGCCGTCGCCGACGTGTTGGGCACCTTGTCCGTCCGCGTCGGCGCCAGCCTCACCGAGGACAGGGGCACCCCCAGTGCCGTCGCAGCCACCTGCCGCATCTTGGTGTGCAGGCCCTGGCCCATTTCGGTGCCGCCGTGGTTGATCAGCACCGACCCGTCCTTATACACGTGCACCAGCGCGCCGGCCTGGTTGAATGCGGTGAGGTTGAAGGAGATGCCGAACTTCACCGGGGTCATGCCGAGCGCCCGCTTTACATTCGGGTGCGTGGCATTGAACTTCGCGATCTCTTCTCGGCGCCGGGCAATATCAGCCCGGTCAGTCAGCGACTGCCAGACAGCCTGAAGCCGCTCGGCGTGCCGCACCGGCTGCCCATACGGCGTGCTCTGGCCCGGCTCGTAAAAATTACGACGACGAAGCTCACTCGGATCGAGCCCCAACAACGGCGCGCACCGGCCAAGCAAATCCTCAATCACGAGCATCCCCTGCGGACCACCGAAGCCGCGGAACGCGGTCTGTGAGGTTTTGTTGGTCTTCGCGATCCGGCCGTTCACCTCGATGTTCGGGATGTAATACGCGTTGTCGATGTGGCACAGCGCGCGCTGCAGCACGGGTTCCGAGAGGTCAAGGCTCCACCCGCCGTCGCTCGTGAGGGTGGCCTTCAGCGCCTGGAGGCGACCGTCGTCGTCGAACCCTACCTCCCAGCGCGCGTGGAAGGGGTGTCGCTTCCCGGACATGGTGATGTCCTGGGTGCGGTTCAGCCGCAACCGGACAGGCCGCCCCGTGAGGGTGGCACCGAGCGCCGCAATGGCCGCCCAGCCGTGCGGCTGCATCTCTTTGCCGCCGAATCCGCCGCCCATCCGGAGGCACTGCACGGTGACGTCGTGGCTGGACAGGTTCAGCACATGCGCAACGATTTCCTGCGTCTCCGAAGGGTGCTGGGTGCTGCACTGCACGAACACCTGGCCGGCCTCATCGATGTACGCGAAGGACGCATGGGTCTCGAGGTAAAAATGCTCCTGCCCGCTGAACTGGAACTCGCCGCTGAACCGGTGCGCCGCGTTCTCGAGCGCCTTGTCCGGCTCACCGCGGGCAACAGTCGGGCGGTTCCCCTGGAAGCTCTCGGCCGCGATGGCTTCCTCGACGGTGATCAGCGACGGCAACGTCTCGTAGTCGACCTCCACAGCTTCCGCCCCGAGCCGCGCCGCTTCCAGCGACTCCCCCAGCACCCAGCACACGGCGTGGCCGTAGAACATCACTTCGCTGGGGAAGAGCGGTTCGTCGTGCTTGATGCCGGCGTCGTTGACGCCCGGAACGTCCGACGCCGTCAGTACCCTGACCACGCCCGGAACCTCCAGCGCGGGCTCGGTGCGCAGGCCGACGATGCGGGCGTGGGCGTGCGGCGCCTGAACCGGCCAGGCATGCAGGACGTTGGAATTGCGGACAATCAGGTCATCCGTATATAGAGCCGTACCGGTGACATGGGCGGCGGCGCTTTCGTGGGATACGGAAACACCGACCACAGGGTTTACGGGGCGTTCCGACAGTGACTTCACTTGGCCGCCTCCAGCTCTTCAGCGTTCTCGGCATGGAATCTCAGCAGCGCCTGCCTCAGCATTGCCGAACGGTAGAGCGAGCTTGCCCGCATGTCATCGATCGGCGTTCCTTCACCCGCCATGACGACGGCGGCAGCCGCCACCGTGTCGGACGTCCAGGGTTGACCGATCAGCGCCTCTTCCGTTGCCAGGGCGCGGATCGGCGTCGCTGCCACACCGCCCAGCCCGATGCGTGCAGAACGTACGACCCCGTCGCTGAGCTGCAGCGCGATGGCCACTGAGACACTGGAAATGTCGTCGAAGCGCCGCTTCGCGATTTTGTAGAAGGCGGTGCTTTCGGCGAGCGGCAGCGGGATGCGGATGGCGCGCAGCATCTCGTGTGGCTTGCGGACGCTCTGGCGGTAGCCGGTGTAGTACTCGGACAACGGAACTTCCCGCTCCCCGTCTGTGGAGGAGAGGGCCACCCTCGCGTCCAACGCCAGGAATACCGGCGCGGAGTCGCCGATGGGTGAGCCGGTCGAAAGGTTTCCGCCGAAAGTGGCAGCGTTACGGATCAGGCGGGAGGCGAACTGCGGGAAAAGGTGACCCAGCAGCGGGATCCGGCCGTCGAGCGCTCGCTCAACTTCGGAAAGTGTCAGTGCGGCACCGATCTCGATGGAATCGGCGTCGAACGTCAGCCCCCGGAGCTCCTCAAGCCGGTCGATGGCGAGGACCAGCGGCGGGCGGGAATGCCGCAGATTGACTTCAACGCCAAGGTCCGTGGCGCCGGCAACCAGCTTCACGTCCGAACTGTCGCGGAGCGTCTGGTGCACCTCGTCGAGCGAGTGCGGGCGAACGAACTCCGCCTCACCGCTGATCCGTGTGTGCTTTGCAGCGGGAGCCGGTCGGTTCTGGCGGTCCAACAACGGATCCGAGCCCAGGGGTGCCTCCAACGCGTAGGCTGCGTCGCGGATCGGTCGATAGCCCGTGCAGCGGCACAGGTTGCCGCTGAGTGCATGCAGGTCGAATCCGTTGGGGCCGCATTCGTGGTCGGTTGCGTGCTCTTCACCGACGACGGCGGTTCCTGTTTCCCTGTCTTCCTGCGCGGGCGAACGCTCCGGTCGGTAGTACTCGGCAGCCATCGAGCAGACAAATCCGGGGGTGCAGTAGCCGCACTGCGAGCCGCCGCGGTCTGCCATTTCGCGCTGTACCGGGTGAAGGTCCTCCGGTGTACACGCATCGGAGACGTTTCCGAGCCCCTCGGCGGTGATGATCTCCTGGCCGTCGAAGGCCAGTGCCGGTGGGAGGCACGCATTGACCGAGGTCCACCGGCTGCGATCAGCTCCGTCAGGGCGGGCTACGAGGACCGCGCAGGCGCCGCACTCCCCCTCGGCGCAGCCTTCCTTCGATCCCGTGAGCCCTTCGTCCCGCAACCAGTCGAGTAATCGAGTGTGGGGATTCGTTCCGCTGCAGTCCCGGACTTTGCCGTTGACGGTTACCTTGATTCCGTCCATCATTCACGCTCCCGTATGAACCGGACCGACGCGCCAACCGAACTGTCTGAAGCGTGTCAAACTGTTCGTTACGTAGTTTCGGTGTGATCTAGCGTACACCCTCCGCACGGAACTTTGTTTCCACGATGCGGGAGAGAGGCGAACTGAATCTTGAACACCATTCATCTTGGCGAGGCGGGAGAAAGTCGACTTCGGCTGGCGCGCCTCCGAGAGGCAGTGGCGGCGACATCCAGCGCTTGCGCCGCAGGCCACGAAGGCGAGTCCGACCTGTGGGAGCGTACTGAATTGGCTGATGCAGAGAAGGTGGGGCTCGGATGACAGGCTCCGCTCAACATCAGCTGCAATCCACGTCAGAGTAGACCTCTATAAGGCGGGTTGGAGCATCCGGATAACCCGACTCCGCCAACTCGGAACGCACCGCGGCCCTGACGACCTCAACATAGGCAAGACCTTCGAGCCGCTGCCCGGGGATCGGTCGGTCGTCCGACTGTGAGTCGAGCAGGATCTCTTTCCACTCTTCAAGCTCGGCCGTGGATACTACAGCGTCTGTCAGAGCCCGACCGGCGACGTCGGAGGCTTCATCAGGTACCTCTTCGACCAACGGCTCGAGCCACCATCGGGCAGCACATTCGCCGCCTTGTACGGCGAAGACCTCTTCCCGCTCCGGCGCGCCACGGGCAAGGCTGCAACCAGAAAGCATTCCAACGCACACCAGGGCAACAGCACAACCTGCAACAAGCTTCCCCATGCAGCGACTCTAGTGTGATCCGCGTCCCACCCGGAATAGTTGCCCCGGCAACCGCGCTTTCTACAGTGAAAAGCTTCCGCGAAAGGACCCTACGCATGCTGTTCTCCCCGATGACCCTTGGCGAGCTCAAACTGGCCAACCGCCTGGTGATGGCACCCCTCACCCGCTGCCGCTCCGGGGAAGACGGCGTTCCGGGACCCATCGTCGTCGAACATTACCGGCAGCGTGCATCGCTCGGTCTGATCGTCAGCGAGGGGACCTACCCAAGCCATGCAGGCCAAGGTTTTCCGGGTCAGCCCGGGCTCGTGACGGACGAGCAAATCGAAGGCTGGTCAAAGGTGACCGACGCTGTTCACGCCGAGGGCGGCCGCATTTTCGCCCAGGTCATGCACGCCGGACGCGTTACGCACCCGGACACCAATGGTGGGCGGACCGTCGTCGGCCCTAGCGCCATTGCGATCGACGGCATGACCCGCACCTACAAGGGCAAGCAGCCTTACCCGGTCCCCCACGCGCTCACCGAAGCCGAGATTCCGGGCGTTGTGCAGGAGTTTGTCCAGGGCTCCCTCAATGCAATCAAGGCAGGTTTCGACGGCGTTGAGCTGCATGGTGCCAACGGTTACCTCCTGCACGAATTCCTCTCCCCCGCGGCGAACCAGCGCGACGACCAATACGGCGGCTCACCGGAGAACCGCGTCCGGTTCGTCGTCGAGGTGGTCAAGGCCGTCGCCGAAGCCGTGGGGGCCGAGAAGGTGGGCCTCCGCATTTCTCCCGAGCACAACGTCCAGGGCGCAACCGAACTGGACCACGAGGACCTCCGCCGCACCTACTCCCTGTTGACGAAGGCCATCTCGCCACTCGGGCTGGCGTACCTCAGCGTCCTGCATAAGGAGCCTGCCGGGGAACTGGTGAGCGAGCTGCGCGGACAGTTCAAGGGCGCGTTCCTGCTCAACACAGGCTTCAGCATCATGACCACCCGGGACGAGGCAATCTCACTGATCGAGAACGAGCTTGCTGACGCCGTCGTCGTCGGCCGTCCGGCCATCGCAAATCCGGACCTGGTGCACCGCTGGAAGGAGAACCTGCCGGTCAACGAACCGGACATGGCCACCTTCTACACCAGCGGTGCCGAGGGATACACCGACTACCCCGCCTACCAGCCGGCATGATCCCGTAAGGGGAACTGCAAACAAGACGGGCAGAGTCATGGACTCGCGGAACTGCTCTGGATAGGCTTCACGTTAGGTCTCCTAAGCAGATGGGTCACGCCATATGGCTGGTACCAGGGACCGTCGGTCATGACGAAGCCAAGCATCCTGACGGTAGACGACGATCCGCAGGTTTCCGCGGCGGTCGCCCGGGACCTCCGCAGCAGGTATGGGCCCGAGTTCAGGATCCTGCGGGCGTCGTCGGGCACTGAAGCGCTGGAAGTCCTCGGCAAGCTGGCACTGCGGGATCAGTCGGTCGCGCTGATCGCAGCAGACCAGAGGATGCCACGGATGACCGGGATCGAGCTGCTGGAGCGCGCCCGGCCGCATGCACCGGGAGCAAAGCAACTTCTGTTGACGGCGTATGCGGACACTGATGTGGCCATCAGGGCTATCAACGACATCGGACTCGACTACTACCTGCTCAAACCCTGGGATCCGCCTGCAGAACGGTTGTATCCCGTGGTAGACGACCTGCTGGATGACTGGCGCCGGGCCAATCCGGATCACACTTCCGACGTGCGCGTTGTCGGCGCACGATGGTCTGACCGCAGCCACGAAATCAAGACCTTCCTCGCCCGCAACTACGTGCCCTACCGCTGGCACGACATCGAGCGCGACGCAGAGGCCGCGCGCCTGCGAGTCCTTGCTGAAGCGACGCCGGCGGATCTGCCGCTGGTACTCCTGCCGGACGGTACGGTGCTCCGGTCTCCCTCAACCCTCGACCTGGCCTCCGCCCTGGGTTTGCGCACTCGCGCGGACCGTCCGCTCTACGACGTCTGCATCGTCGGGGGCGGGCCTGCGGGTCTCGCGTCTGCTGTCTACGCCGCCTCTGAGGGACTCAGTACCGTGATCGTCGAGCGCGAGGCGCCCGGTGGGCAGGCCGGCCAGAGCGCCGCCATCGAAAACTATCTCGGTTTCCCGAAGGGCTTGAGCGGCTCCGACCTCACCCAGCGTGCCATGGCGCAGGTGTCCCGGTTCGGGGCGGAGGTGGTACTCGCTAACGACGTCGTGGGTTTCGAATCCCGGGGCCAGGTGCGCGCCGTGCTGTTTGGCTCCAGGGACATCGAGGCACGAGCGCTCATCATCGCAACCGGGGTGTCCTACCGTCGGCTTGAAGCTAAAGGAGTGGAGACGCTCAGCGGACGAGGCGTCTACTACGGCGCGAACGCGAGCGAAGCCAGCCAGTGCGAGGGCGACGACGTCTACGTGGTTGGCGCAGCGAACTCTGCCGGACAGGCCGCGCTGAACCTGGCCCGCTTCGCGCAACGGGTAGTGCTCGTGGTCCGGTCCGGCACCCTTGAGGCGACGATGTCCTCCTACCTCATTCAGCGCATCACCTCCTCCCCCACCATTGAGGTCCGCTACCGAAGCGAGGTGACGGCTGTTCGCGGGGACGGGCACCTGGAATTCCTTGAAATCGAGGACAGGGACACCGGGCTGACGGAGGAGGTCGCTTCAAGCTGGCTTTTCATCTTCATTGGCGCCTCACCGCGCACGAGCTGGCTTGGCGACGACGTCGTTCGCGACAGCAGAGGCTTCGTGGTCACTGGGCATGACCTGCTCAACCCCGGTCATCCCCAGCGCTGGCCGTTGACGCGGGCGCCGTTCGCGCTCGAAACCAGCGTCCCCGGCGTCTTCGCTGCCGGAGATGTGCGGCTCGACTCAATGAAACGGGTGGCATCAGCTGTCGGCGAGGGTGCCATGTCCGTCTATTTGGTGCACCGGTATCTGGGGACAATTTGATGGACGTCAACGAGCTCCGGGGAATCAGCCTTTTCAACGGCCTCAACGACTCACAGCTCGCTGAGCTCATTGATGCCGGGACCGAAGTTCCCATCGAACCCGGCAGCAACCTGTTCGAGGAGGGTGAGCCAGCGGACTTCTGGTGGGTGCTGCTCGAGGGCGCCCTTCAGCTGGTGCGCCATGTCGGCCGGGAGGACACCGTCGTCGGGAAAATGGACGTGCCGGGGCGCTGGGCCGGCGGATTCCGCGCCTGGGACCAGAGCAGCGTCTACCTCGCCACCGGACGCGGAAGCGTGGAAGGGCGGGTTCTTCGCGTGCCCGCGACGGGGTTGCGGGTGCTCTTCGAAGCGTGGTTCCCCTTCGGCGTTCATTTTATCGAGGGCCTGTACGGGACGGCGCGCCGGATCGAATCAACGGTACGGCAGCGGGAAGCGCTGGCCACGCTCGGCACTCTTGCCGCCGGCCTCGCGCACGAGATCAACAATCCCGCCGCCGCGGCGAGCCGCGCGGTGGATGCCCTGGACGAGACATCCCAAACGCTGCTGGCATCCGTTGGCCGCCTGACGCACACAGGCATCACATCGGAACAGTTCTTCGGGCTGGAAGCCTTGCGTGAGGAAATCACGACGACGGCGGCCGCTCCCGATGCGCTCGCCCTCGCCGACCAGGAGGACCTCCTGATCGACTGGCTCTCTGAGCGGAAGGTGGAACGCGACTGGCTGATCGGCCCGACGCTCGCCGCCACAGGGGCCGACCTGGAGTGGTGTACCCGTGCGGAGTCGTTGTTTCCGGAACGGGCCCTTGAGCCGGCCCTGGAATGGGTGGCTGCGACCGTGTCCATGGAGAAGCTGCTTGCGGAAGTTCGTGAATCCACGCGCCGGGTCTCGGAACTGGTCGCAGCGGTCCGGTCGTATTCCCAAATGGACCGGGGCTCCCGGCAGAACACCGATGTAGTCGAGGGCCTCGAAAGCACCCTGGTGATGCTGGGTCACAAGCTGCGCGGCGGCGTCGAAATCATCCGCGAATACACAGCGAACCTGCCCGCCATCGACGCCTACCCGGGTGAGCTGAACCAGGTGTGGACCAACCTCATCGACAACGCAGTGGACGCCATGGAAGGCGTCGGCACCCTGCGCGTTGCGACCCTCAGCGACGGAGCCGGGGTTGCCGTCGAGATCGGCGACACCGGCCCTGGCCTCGCGCCCCCGATCGCGAAGCGGGCTTTCGAGGCCTTCTACACGACGAAGGACGTGGGCAAAGGGACGGGGTTGGGCCTGGACATCGCGCGGCGGATCGTCGTCGAACGGCACGGAGGATCGATCGACTTCGAGTCCGTGCCCGGCAGGACGGTGTTTCGGGTGCGGTTACCGCTGGTCCAGGCCTGACTCAGGGGCGCTTCAGCTACAGGAGAGGTAGGACTTCTCCGCGTCGGTCTGGCCGCTGCTGTGGAAGACTGCTGGCATGGAGGCCCCACCGCGCGACTATGACCTCGTCCTTTTCGGCGCGACCGGCTTCGTCGGTGAACTGATCGCCGGATATCTTGCGGACCATGCTCCGCCGGACCTGCGCGTGGGGCTCGCCGGAAGGTCGAGAGTGAAGCTCGAGGCCGTACGGTCCAGACTGCCCGTCACCGCACACAACTGGGCCCTCATCGAGGCCGACTCGGATCACCCGGACTCGCTCGCTGCGCTGGCCGCGGGCACCAGGGTTCTCTTCACCACGGTGGGTCCCTACGCGAAGTACGGACTGCCCGTCGTCGAGGCGTGTGCCCGCGCCGGCACCCACTACGGGGATTTGACGGGCGAGGTGTCCTTCGTCCGTGAAGCTACCGACCGTTGCGACACCCTGGCAAGGACTACCGGTGCACGGATCGTCCATGCGTGCGGCTATGACTCCGTCCCGTCTGACCTCGCAGTGCTCCTCCTACACCGCACCGCGGAGGCCGACGGCGCGGGCGGACTGACCGAGGTGCAGCTCGTCGCCAGGGCGAAGGGTGGCTTCAGCGGCGGCACCATCGAGTCGATGCGTGGGCAGCTCGACGGCATGCGGTCGGACCCTGTACTGCGATCACTCGCCGGCGATCCCTACTCCCTCAGTCCGAGCCGGACGGCGGAGCCCTCGACCCGGCAGCCGGCCGACCTGGGGTGGGTCGGCCGTGCGGAAGACGGCCTGTGGACCGCGCCCTTCATCATGGCGTCAGTGAACTCGCGGATCGTGCGTCGCAGCAATGCCCTGAAGGGTTGGGCCTACGGTCGGTCCCTGCGGTACGGCGAGGTGATGGGTATGGGGCGGCGGCCCTCCGGCGCCGTCATCGCCGGAGCGACGGCGCTCGGCCTACGGGTGTTCGGAGCCGCACTGGCCCTACCTTTCACGAGAAAGCTAATGGACCGCGTCCTTCCGCCTCCCGGTGCGGGCCCGAGCGAGACCGCGCGGCGCGCAGGCTGGTTCCGTTCCCGGGTGACTGCTTCCACGGAGAGCGGCCGGCGGTATCGTGCCGTCGTAGCCGGACCCGGCGACCCGGGATACGCTGCCACCGCCGTAATGGCCGGGGAGACAGCGCTCTCACTTGCCCTCGACGGCGACCGCCTGCCGCCCGCGGCAGGATCGCTGACCCCGGCGACCGCCCTCGGCGACGTCCTGGTTGAGAGGCTGCGCGCGGCAGGCCATACCTACGAGGTCATTTCCCTCACCTGGGAGGAAACAAGCGACCCGTAGAGGAGTGCCGACATCATTGCTGTGCGGGTGTAGCCGGTCATGGGCCGGTTGACGTTGCGAAGCGGGGCGCATTATCCGTAGGAATCTCAATGATGTTGTCAACGGACTATTTGGCCTGCTGGCAGGGTGTCCCGACCAGTTGTAGCCGGG
>NZ_CANLXP010000023.1 GCF_947495145.1 uncultured Arthrobacter sp. | reverse complement strand
CCCGGCTACAACTGGTCGGGACACCCTGCCAGCAGGCCAAATAGTCCGTTGACAACATCATTGAGATTCCTACGGATTATGCGGCCCCGCTCCACACCGTCAAGCCCTCCTACGTCGGGCCCCAAGGCCGACAAACTTTCCCGACGCGCTCCTACGTCGCTTATTCCGCCAGGAAAGTTTGTCACCCCATGTGCCCTGCGGGTTGACGCTGCTCCGTCGGGGCCAAGCAAGCAAGCTTGCCAGCAGGCAAAAAACAACGGGGGAGGGATAAGGACCACCAACCGACTAAGAGAAAACACAGCAAAATCCCCGTGAATAAGCCTCAAAACCTCTCCTTTTTCAGATGAAAAAATACTAGAGTTGAGGTAGCAGTACAGCAGTTGACTCTTACTAAAACCACCACGTAACCAAGGACTGAATGCTATGACTCTCACCATCTACATCAAGCCCACCGGGTGCTTTGGATGCGACAAGACGAAGCAGCTGTTCACCGAAGCCGGCGTAACGTTCACCGCCGTTGATATCACCACCAACCCGCAGGCACTGGAGTACATCACCGAAGACCTCGGCTACTCCCAGGCGCCGGTCGTTCTATACGAAAAGGGCGGCAGTGAAGACCACTGGTCAGGACTGAACCCCACCAAGATCAAGCAGGTCATCGCCCTGGATGCCAGTGAATAGAACGTACCCAAGAACTGACTCACGCAAACACTCATTTACTCAAATACTCACGGCAGCAACGACAACACCACAACCACCACGAGAGGCAAGTTGATCATCATGTCAGGCGAAACCATCATCACCGTCATTGGAAACCTCACCGCAGACCCCGAGCTGCGCTTCACCCCGAGTGGAGCCGCGGTAGCGAACTTCACCATCGCCTCCACGCCGCGCACGTTCGATCGGCAGTCCAATGAATGGAAGGACGGGGAAACCCTGTTCCTGCGCTGCTCGGTGTGGCGTGAATCGGCTGAGAACGTCGCGGAAACCCTCACCAAGGGAACCCGTGTCATCGCCCAGGGTCGACTGAGGTCCCGCTCCTATGACACCAAGGAAGGCGAAAAGCGCACCGTGATGGAGCTCGAGTGTGACGAGGTGGGCCCAAGCTTGCGCTACGCCTCCGCGAAGGTCAGCCGCGCACAGCGCACCAGCGGCAACGGTCAGGGTGGGGGAGGCCAGGCATCGAACCAGGGTGGCCAGTCTGACCCGTGGGGAGCACCCGCCAACGCCGGCGGCAACAGCGGCTGGGGTAACGGCCCAGAAACCAGCGAACCCCCGTTCTAAGCCCCTCTATGTCGGTGGCCGGCACTACGCTGGCCACCGACCCGCACACCCTGTAGGAGCCGCAATGTCTGATGAAACACCCGAAGTAGTACAACACGCCGACGACGCTTATGAAGCGATCCGGGCGATCAACCACCTGACCATCAACGCTGCCTCCCTCCCGGCGCCCCTCGTGTACAGCGTGTTGGGGAACCTCAAAGCTCTGGGACTCTCCCAAGCCCTGGGGCAGCTCGCCAGCGGACTCGGCCGATCCCTGGACACACACAACGTGCACGAAGACGACGGACGCGATCCCGTGCAATCCATTGCCGCCGCAACCGACCACCTCACCCGCGCCGCTGAACTCGCTGCACAGCTCAGCGACGAGCTGGCGAAAGCACAGAACGCAATCAGCCGGCAGGGCTACAACGAGCCCAGCCCGAACCGTAGTGAGTAAGTGAGTAAATGAGTAGACGTAAGCCGGTCTCATTCACCCCGTACTTCACCCACGCCGATGCTGACCAGGTGCGTGCCGCGTTCCTATCCACAGGCTCTGCTGAGGGGTATGCGTCCGTGGCAGACTTGATCGAAGCAGCGGTACTCAAAGAAGTCCGCCGGCTGCAGCGCAAACACAACAACGGGAAACCCTGGGAACCCGTACCACCGGGCGCGCTGCGCACCGGCAGGCGCAGCCGGGACGAAGAGAGACAGCGCGCTGAATAGATTTCCTTTCGCGGGAAAGCAAGAAAGAAACAGGGGTCGGGAGCTGTGTGGTGCAGCCCCCGGCCCCACCTTCATTGACGAGGACAACCATTGACTGAACGCCAGGAAAGCCCACGCTTCCTCACCATCAAGGACGTCGCCGTGGAGCTCGCTACGAGTGAGTCCCAAGTGCGAGCGATCATCAGCTGTGGGGACCTACCGGCTATCCAGATCGGTGGCCGCGGTTATCTTAAGTTCCAAACACTCGTAGCTGAGGAGTTACGCGTCTGACCTGCTGAAACGGTTACTCCTGGCGTTCCTTGAGCGTGTGAGCATCGTGAGGTTCGAATAGGCGGCTGAAGCTCGCCAGTATCCGTAAGATCGTTTTTCATGGACCCGGTCGTCGGCGGTCAGCCGAGAGTGAAGCGCGCGCATCTTGTTGATCTGCTCCCCTTGAGCTGGAACACCGCATTGGCCTTAAGTAGAGGGAAAGGTCCTCGGACCCGCTGGCGGAAACATTTGCAAACCGTGATGATGTTGCCAATCTTCGTGCTTCTCTTTCTCATGTACATCCCAGCAGGAGACGTGATCACCACGCCGTCGCGCGATGCCGTGATTCTCTTGACGGAGGCCAGGAACACCAAGAAGACCCTGCGGCGTGTCGGGTCCATCGTCCTCGTCTTCTTCGGAGCCCTATTCGCGTTTGTTATCTGGCTGTTCGCTCTGATGGGTCTAGATGATTCGGTGGAACCATGGGTTGGCTTGCTGTGGCCGCTTTGGGTCATGATCGGACTTCTACTCATAGTGTCTTCAACCGGCGGCGGCGGGAATGTTTCTGGCTTAGTAGAGGCGCTGGCGACACGTCCGCGAGGCTCCTACTGGGTGGCGCAAGCACTCGCGTCCGCACCCGGTTCGCAGTGGAGCGGTCTAGAGTTCGCGAAGGCCGCTATCGAGACCTTCGTCCCCGTCGGAACGCCAGTGGTTGCCACCGCTGGGTCGGAGAAGACTGCTGTGATCTATGAACGGTTTGGTTTTATACGACAAAAACCTGGCAGTCTGAACCTGACTCGCTGACCCCTCTCTAGGTCACCCGTTGAGCTTGAGGACATGGGCTCCTGGATCGTTAATCTATGGGAGAGGCTCACCGCCGTCGAAGGTGTAGTGCGATCCATAGTCCGCATCGTCGGCAGATGTGGGCTGCTCCATCTTCCACCGCGTGCAGCTTTCTCAGGGCTAGGTGGCGTCCGCAGCACGAACAGGTTGCGGTAGCTCGATCGGGCTTGCTGGCTGCGGTCATATGCCAGTTTAGGAGTGCGCACGCGGCCCCGGGTGACTGCTTGCTCTGGGGTGCTTACTTGGTGGTGAGGATGTGGCAGATCTCGGCGGGCCCGCAATCTGCTGGGTCCAGGGTGTGGCTGGTTTCGATGAGTTTCTTGAGTTCGCGTGCCAGGATGGCGAGTTCTTGTTGGCGTGCCCGGACCTCGGCAAGCTTCTGTTCGAGGACGAGTGATACGTGGGCGCAGGGCGTCTGGCCTGCATCGCGAAGGTTGAGGACCTGAGCGATTTCAGCCAGGGCAAGGCCTGCACTTTGCGCTGCGCGAATGAACCGTAAGCGGTCGATAGTTGCGCTCTCGTAGGTCCGGTAACCGTTAGCAGCCCGGCCAGGTGTGGGCAGCAGGCCCTCACGCTCGTAGAAGCGGATGGTCTGATTGTCCACGCTTGTGGCGGCAGAAACTTCCCCGATCAACATGGTCCAATTCTAGCCCTTGACCTTATACCCGACTGCAAGGTTTACCGTGGGGTGCATGGACATCACCTTGCAGTACTTTGATGGTTGCCCGAACTGGACGGTCGCAGACGAGCGGCTGCGCATCCTTGCTGAGGAGCGCCCCGACATCGTGCTCGGGTATCAGCTCATCGAGTCGGTGGAAGCCGCCGAACGGGTAGGGTTCCACGGTTCTCCTACCGTTCTCATCAACGGCGTCGACGCGTTTGGCGATGACTCCACGCCGGTCGGCCTGGCCTGCCGCAGGTATCTGACCGATGACGGGCCGGCGGGCGCGCCGAGCCTGGCCCAGCTGAGGAGCGCCGTCGACTGACTGCCCGCTCTGTCCATTGCACGGCGAAGCCCACGATGGGCGGGCATCCACGCTTCACCCGTTGAGAGAACAACGTTCCCACTGACTCACGAAGGAGCTTCCTTGATGACTGATACCTATGACCTGCTGGTAATCGGGGCGGGGATGGCCGGGGTCGCCGCCGCGACGAAAACCTCGTCCAAGGGCTGGCGGGTCGGCATCGTCGACGCGCTTCCCTACGGGGGGACATGCGCCCTGCGCGGTTGTGATCCCAAGAAGATCCTGCGCCGCGGCGCCGAAGTAATCGACGCTGCCCGGCTCATGGGCGGCAAAGGCATCGACAGCAATGGGCTCTCCATCAATTGGGAAGACCTGATGAAGCACAAGCACGGCTTCACGGACCCCGTTCCACACAATATGGAACAGGACCTCCGCGCTCATGGCGTGGAAACCCTGCATGGTCCGACAACCTTCACCGGGCCCACCCAGGTCGACATCGCAGACAAACCCTACGAGGCAGCCAAAATCCTGATAGCGACGGGGGCAGTGCCGCGTCCGCTCGACTTCCCAGGACACGAGCATCTGATCGATAGCAGCGACTTCCTGAACCTGGAGACACTTCCTCGCCGGATCGTGTTCCTCGGCGGGGGTTTCATCTCCTTCGAATTTGCTCACATCGCTGCCCGGGTAGGAAGCACGCCGATCATCCTCGACCGAGGAGCCAGACCCCTCAAGGCGTTCGACGCCGACCTCGTCGAACTCCTGGTCAAGCGCGGATCAGACGCGGGAGTCGACGTGCGGCCCCGCACCAGCATCACGTCTATCACCAAGACCAGCGGCGAATACACCATCCACACCGACACCGCCGGCACCCCGGACTCAATCCAGGCGGACCTCATCGTCCATGGTGCCGGCAGAGTCGCTGAACTATCCAGACTGAACCTGGACGCCGGTCAGGTGGCGCACGGCAGCCATGGTGTGGAAGTGGCCGGGCACCTGCAAAGCACCACAAACCCTGCCGTCTATGCTGCCGGGGACGCAGCGGACACCGCCGGACTACCGTTGACCCCCGTAGCGGTCATCGAAGCGAAGGTCGCCGCCTCAAACATGCTGAAATCCGCCACGACAGTACCGGACTACGCTGCAACCCCAACGGCTGTCTTCACCGTCCCCGAACTCGTCCGGGTAGGCATGCTCGAGCACGAAGCTCAGAGCAAGGGCTTGAACATCGACGTCCGCTATACCGACACCAGCGGCTGGTACTCGAACTACCGGATCGGTGAAACCGCAGGAGCCACCAAAATCCTGGTCGACAAGGACACCGATCTCATCGTCGGCGCCCACCTCTTCGGACATGGCTACGCCGAGCTAGCGAACACCATTAGCGTCGCCATGAAACACGGCCTGACAACCCGGCAACTGAAATCAACCACCGCTGTCTACCCATCAACCGGCTCCGACTTGGGCTCAATACTCTAACTGCCCCTGCCAAGAGACCAGCAACGGCGCGTTTGACCGGTTGAGAGAACCATCGTTACTCACTTGAACGGGAGGCACTGAGAATCGGGGGCGGGACTGATCGATTCTCATGAAACAAGCACCATAAACTGCACTGAAGATAACCGCGGGCACTGGCGTATCGGCAGGGCTGATCTCGAAGAATACATAGCAGCGGCATATGCCCGCACAGCCGAGGTGATCCGGCACGGAGACTTCACCGAGGGCGACCACTAAACGCCCCCGGTTATCTTGTCGAACACCGGCACCCTCGCCGAATGCACCAAACACCTACGCACCGTCCGCCAACGCTAAGCTGGCCCCGTTGGGGGAGGGCAGGTATCCCACAGGTTCCCTGCCCGGATTCTGATCATTCCGGGGCAAGCCTCACGTAACTCAGGTTGGTGGATGTCAGTGATGGCGCATCGAGCCGACCTGGCTTACCGGCGGGACATGTTTAAGGATTTCCCAAGCCGGGCCGGTGACACTGACCGGTACGGGGAGCGTGTTCCACAAGGGAGGCGCCGGGAGGGCCAGACATGTCAGTCGGCGTACGTAGTGGCGCAATTGTTGGTTTAGCTGCCGCGGCGCTGCTCGGGATGCTATGGGCATACAGTCTTGGCACTGACGCGGAGGTAAGCGTCCTGGACCCGACCGGGCAAACGCTGCTGGTAATGTCCACGGCTGCGAAGCTCCTCTTCAACCTCGCCGCTGCCTGCACGATCGGCGCTCTGACACTTGTCTGTTTCGCGCTGTCTTCGTCGGAACCCGCTTACAACGTTGGGTTACGTTTTGCCGCCGGCTCGGCGACCGTATGGACTTTCACCGCGGCCCTGCTGAACATGCTGAACTTTCAGCTCGTTGGAGGGGCGTCCCTGCTCTCCGGAGCGTTCTTGCCGGATTTCATAGGGTTCTCAACGACTGCGGAAGTGGGCCGGTCCGGTCTGCTGAGCTTCGTGATAGCTGCGTCCGTGTGCGCGTTGAGCTTCGTCATTCACCGTCGATCCGCGGTCGTAGGAACCGCCGTGCTGGCGTTCACGGGTTTACTGCCACTGATTCTTAACTCGCACGCTGAGGGAGCGGGCGACCACGCCGACAACACGATGTTCCTGGTCCTGCATGTGGGTGCAGCCGCCGTCTGGCTGGGGGGCCTTGTATCGGTTGCTGTGCTCCATCGTGTCCTGGCGCCCGAGCGGTTAGGCGCCGTGGTGGGAAGGTACTCCACGCTGGCTCTGGCAGCCTTCGTCGTACTGGGGTTCTCCGGATCCCTCACGGCCTGGGACCAACTGGGATCACTGAGCAACCTGGGAACAACCTACGGGGTGATTGTGGTGGCCAAGTCCGCCGCGTTCGGGGTACTCGGGATTTTCGGTGCGGTACACAGACAAAGGATTCTGAAGCAGCTAGAGCGTGATCCCCGGCAGGGGACACGGCGCTTCATGGTTCTTGTCGTGGCGGAGTTAGCGGTAATGGGCGCCGCATCCGGGTTGGCGGCGACGTTGGCCCGGACACCGGCACCACCGCTGGAGTCTGCCCCCACCGACCGGCCGCTTCCTGCCCCGGACGAGTGGAGCTTCATGTCGGAGTGGACCATCGATCCCCTGTGGGCACTGGTATGCGCGTTCGGTGTCGTCGTCTACCTTGTGGGAGTGCGCAGGATCCGGCGCGCAGGTGAGAGCTGGCCGATTCACCGGACGATGTTTTGGTTGGTCGGCGTCGCCGCCCTCTTCACCATCACCAACGGCGGCATCCACGTCTATCAGGGATACTTGCTCAATTTCCATGTGCTGACTCAGATGCTCATCAGCACGGTAGTTCCGCTGCTGCTGCTACCGGGCGCCCCGCTGGAACTTGCCACCCGTACTATCCGCCCTAGATCCGACGGAAGCGCCGGAGGTGCGGAGTTCATACAGGTCATCGTCCGGCCAGCGGTGGCTGCGGCCACTGCGGCACCCTACGTCCCGGTTCTGGTCCTAGCCGGTTCCCTGGTCGCAACGTATTACACGCCGCTGCTGGAATTTTCCGCACTCAATCAGCCCGGCTATGCGCTGATGACCTTACTGGCGCTGGCCTCCGGTTGCTTTTTCACTGCAGCGTTGGTTGGCACAACGCCGGTTGACCAGCGCCTGCTGAAGAAGCGGCTGGCCGCCCTGGCGGGAACGGCGGTGCTGTATGCCGTCTATGGGTGGGGATTATGGACACAAGGTGAGGCGCTGGAGGGGGCCTGGGCCCAATCTGTACGCCCATGGGGGCCGCTACCGGTCATCGCCCCGGAAACGGCCGGTCTGATCCTGTGGGCCATCGCCGGCGGAACAACCACTGCGCTTGCCGCCATCATCACTCGACGCACGCCGACCATCAAGGACGTCACAACCAAACCGGGAACCATCAGGCAATCTCAAGGACGGGCTTTGATCAGTTCCGGTGGCCTTGCTGCAACCCAGATTGACGGGCCGCGGGTCACGGCGCAGGGAACACAGCAGGATTGAGGACTGCAGCGCCGCCGGCTGCCCGTGTACAGGAGGAACTGGACCGCCGTAGTGACATAGCGGGGCAAACCCCCCGCTTGTCCACGTACCTCGGCTAAGGAGTCTGCGTGCGACCTACTGCATGGTGCAGGGAGGCACCCCGTGGTGGGAAGTATGGGAGTCCGCTGACTCCTCAACGGAACTTATTTGCGCTTCCGTTCTGTGTCATGGTGCTGTTCAGATATCCGCGGCCACATGTTCACGCAGGTACTCCCGAAGGTACGGCAGGGCGAAGTCAACGTAGCCCCTGCGGACAGGTTGGATCAGCTCGGCGGCGATCAGTCGGAGACGGTACTGGCTGGCATAGTTGACGCTGACCTTCAGGCGTTCCTGAATGTCGGACATCTTCGATGGTCGATCGTCCTTCGCCATTGCGAGGAGGAATGACTTGTCTATGTCAGAGGCGTCTGCCAGTGCAGGCTCGTGCACGAGAGCGCCCAGCCGCCGCAGAGCCCGGGTGACGCCTTCCTTCGCGTCCTCGACGGTGATCTCGGTCTCCCGTGGATGGAGTCTCCACGTTTGGGCGCCCACGAGCTGGATCAGGAATGGGTATCCACTCGTACCCTCGGCCATCACCTGCAGTGCGTGACTTCCGATGGTTCGTCCGGACGTTTCGATTGGTTCACGCAGCGCACGATTCACTTCGGCGGGGGTGACCGGGCCTAGGGTGTGGCGCTCGGCCCGACGAAGGAAAGTAAGGACATCATCATTTACAACGTCGCTGATGGCTGAAGTGAGGCCGGCACCGACGAAGGCAAGTTCCCGGCCTTCCCGGAAGGTGTGCTGGACCGTTGTGGCGATTTCCCGCAGTTCGCTGATTTGGTTCTGGTGAATCTCATCGAGGGTGATCAGCAGCCCTGTTTCATGTTCGGCAAGTAAATCAGTGAGCAGCTCAACCTGGTTGCGCAGTCCCGCTTCCACCACGTGCGATTCCACGCTCTCCCACGTCACCGCTCCGATATTGAGCGGGCCAGTGATCCCGGTCAACTTCTGGCGTACGGCGTCGGGGTCGAAGCTGCGCAGGAGACGGGGCAGGTGCTGCCTCGTGATGCGGTTGATGAAGCCTGGGCTGGCAGTTTCGCTGATGACCAGCCAGCCGCGTTCCTTGGTCCGGTCCTCGATGGCGTTGAGCATCACTGTCTTGCCTGATCCGCGCGCTCCGGTGTAGAGGGTGGCGCGGCCTGAGGAGCCGGGTCCGTCGTCGAGTGCCTCCATGAAGTCCTCAATGACGGCGTCGCGGCCTACAAGCAGCGGTGGGCTCACCCCGAAACTTGGGTGGAAAGGGTTCGGCATAGAACCAGTATACCTCAGGGTCTTTAGACTCTTTTAGACTTCTTAGACTCTTGTAGAGTATTGGACTTGTGCTCGGTGGTCGCCGGATACCTGGTCACACTGAGGATCTGGCGCAGCATCCAAATAGGGCATCGAGGCTGCGACTACGCCGACGCAGGCGGATCCTGCCATGCGCGTTTCGTCCTGGACTGGTTTCAGCCTCGATTCCTTGCTGAAGTTTCCCCCGCGGCCGCCTGGGTGGGTGCGCCATGTGTTATCTCGTGTTCGGCGGCGGCTTGTGCTGCCCGTTCGGCCCTGTCGGCGCCGAAGATGGCCCGCATTGTGAAGTAGAAGATGGTCCCCACGGCCACAGAGGGTAAGAGCACGGAGATGTATTCCATGGCGGCAGTCTATTGTGCATTGCTGCCATCCTTGGATTCGGGCACCCTGCCGCACCGCGCAGTGGACGATCAACGGTTACCTGGACTTCAATCCTGGTTCTGCCGTGGCATGGTGTCTTAGCGTCCCGAGTCCTCGCGGCATAACGCGTTGACGAGTTCAGTAGGACGTCTGGTCGACACGAGCCAGTAGGGGGTGGGGTCGTCCTCATCCTCTATCTGGATTCGCACCACGGGGTCGATCCAACCCCGTATGCACAGATACGCCAGGCCGTTCAGTCCGGGGCCGCGCTCTCTGGTGGCCTCATTTTTCAGATGAGCGTGCGCCGGGCCGAGGAACTCACGGTCGATGTGGGCGCGGCCAACGCTGAGCGAGGTTGTGGTCACAGTAATCCGTGGAGTGGACAGAACCAGGAGAACGACAAGGACGAAAAAGATCACGATGCAGGCGATAATTCCGGTGAGGATGCTGATGGGCGCGAAGACGAGAATTGATGCTCCCGCAATTCCCGAAATGATCAACCATACGAAAGGCGTCGGCCACAACCGTTCGTCGTAAAGGACTGCATCTGGCGGTGCGGACGCCTCAGACATGGTCCCCCGCTTGCCACAGCCTGCGGGGGAGGGGCCCAATGCTGGAGGCCTCGAGGTATGTCTCAGTGCACCTCACACGCTTCCAGGTACGCGGAAATAGGTTCATGTGCCAGACCGAATTTCTGTGTGCGGTACGTCGGCGGGCAGGGCAGTGTCGAGTGTCGCGGGTGTTGGGGTGTCACTAGTGTGGTTGCGGTGTTGCTCAGCCGCCTGCTCACGGTAGCGGACCTTGCGGATTCGGCCCACCATGGAACGCATCAGGAGGATCACGGCGATCACCATGAAGAGGGTCATGAGGAATCCCAGAAGCCCGGGGGTCACTTGGGTGGGATCCAGGCCGGGCCGTAACTGGCCCTCATCCGGTGGTGATACCAAGGCGGGTAGCGACGCGACTAATAGCATCAGAGTTTCCTTCATCCGTGGGCGGGTAGGTGTCGGGTCATGGTTGATTGAGCTTCTGGCGCAGCCGTCGCCGTAACCGGTGGCGCGCCGCTGTGCCGGCGATGACGCTCAGGACGGTGCCGAGGGCTGATGTGAGACCGATCCAGAACAAGGTTCCTTCCGGTGCTCCAAGCGGTATCGGCGCGCGAAAGATCACCTCCCACCAGATCGTGGCCGTCGTCAGCAGCCAGGGCAGGGCGGTGAAACCGGCTGCCCACATGTAGGGTTGAGCGCCTTTCCGGCGGCCGTTACTGCTGAAGCCGACTGCCAATAGGGCCAGACCGGTCAAGGTCCCTACCGCACCGCCGATCACGAGCTGACTCAGTAGCGCCCCAAACAGGATCAGCAGAGCGGCAATGAGTATTAGCCGGCGGTGTCGCAGGGGCATGCGGACCGGTGAGTTGGCGGCGGCCCGCCCGAGTGCTGCCCTGATGTCCGGCTCCTGCGGAACCGTCGGCCCGGGAAGGGGCCCTGCCGCGTTCATTTGCCCGGTTGCGACCGGGTCGATCTCCCGCCCGTCTACCCGAAGCACTGGGCTGCCCGGAAATATTGCCGCGGCAGCGCCTTCCCCGGCGGGAATCCTGGTGAAAATGATGTGTTCCTGCGGAGCGAGGTCCTCCAGAATGGCCTCGGTTATTTCCCGCAACGGTTGCGCCGCCGGACAGCCCTCGGCGTACCGGAGTTCGACGCGCATCACCGGCCCCCGGTATGTGCTGCCACGTGCTCGGGTTCGGTGGTTGATGACCGTGGCCGGTTCCTGCAGATGAGGAACACTGTGAGAGCACCGAGGAAGAGGATGGCGGAGACCCAGGTGTTGATGCGCAGCCCAAGGATGGTGTTGGCGTAGTCGGAGCGCATCAGTTCAAAGAAGAACCTGCCACCCGTGTATAGAGCGACATAAAGGGCGAAAGGTGCGGCTGCGCCCAGAGCATACTTCTTATCCAGGAAGAGGATCAGCGCCGCCGCGGCCAGGCACCACAGCGATTCGTAGAGGAAGGTCGGGGCGAAGTACCCTAGCACGACCGGGTTGCCGGCGGCGTCGAGTCGAGCAGAACCGGCCGACAAGTCCATGTCATGTATTTCGAGGGCCCAGGGCAGGGTTGACGGGTCGCCGTAGAGTTCGTTGTTGAACCAGTTCCCCCACCGGCCGATCGCTTGAGCGATGAGGACCCCGGGTGCGGCAGCGTCAGCGAAGGCCAGGAAGTTGACCTTGTTCCGGCGGCAGCCGATGTACGCACCGACAGCGCCCAGGGCGATCGCCCCCCAGATACCGAGCCCGCCTTCCCATATCCGTAGGGCACCCCAGGGGTCCTTCCCGGGGGCGAAGTAGAGCTGGTAGTCGGTGATGACGTGGTACAGCCTCCCGCCGATGATCCCGAACGGTACGGCCCACACCACCACATCCAGAGCCTGCCCGGGGTTGCCTCCGCGCGCGGTCAGCCGGCGGCTGGTGAGCCATACAGCAACGACGATGCCGGTCACGATGCACAGTGCGTAGAAGCTGATGGAAACCGGTCCCAGCGAGAGGGAACTGATGGACGGGGACGGGATGTAAGTGAGGGGTTCTGCTGTGTTCATGGTGGTCCAATGGCAGTGATGTCGAAGGTGGTGCAAGCCGTTGATGTACCTTGCACGGGCGCTTCGATCGAGTGGGGGAGCGTGAATCTGACAACCGTCGCCGGGGTGGGTCGCGGTGCGAGCTGCCGCACGGCAAGGGGGTTTAGATGGGGAGCCGGATGTCGTTGGCGAACCAGTTCTGTAGTTCTGCGACCCAGGCCCCCCAGACGCCGGAGACCATGAGCAACCCGAGGGTGATCAGGATTCCGCCGCCGAAACGTTGCAGCGCCAGACGGTGGGTGCGGAAAAAGCGCAGGGCTCCCATGCCGCGGCGGGCTCCGAGCGCTATGAGCAGGAACGGGACGCCCAGGCCCAAACAGTAGAAGAAGGTCAACAAGGCGCCCTTGGCTGCGCCGGAGCCATCGGTGAAGGCAAGTAGCTGGACAGCCGAAAGGGTCGGGCCGATGCACGGCGCCCACCCGAGGCCGAAGGTGACGCCAAGCAATGGCGCACCCCAGAGCCCGGTAGGTACGTGCGCGTGGATTCTCGCTTCCCGCTGGAACCAGGAGAGACCACCGAGGAAGACCACACCCATCAGGATCACCAGGACACCGAGCACCTGGGTAATCCAGGCCTGCCCCGGTGCCTGGAGCCACGCACCGAGCTGCCCGAACACTGCACCGATCAGCATGAACACCAGTGAGAATCCCAGAACGAACAACCCGATCCCCGCGAGCATCCGACCGCGTTTTTGCTGGGCAAGGTCCACTCCGGTCAGGCCGGTGACGTAACCGAGGTAGCCGGGCACGAGAGGAAGGACACACGGTGAGGCGAAGGACACCAGCCCTGCCAGCACAGCGATCGGAACCGCCAGCAGAAGCGAGCCGCTCAGGATGGTCTCAGCGAACGGATTGGCCACGGTGGAGATGACCATGGCCGGTGTCTCCATGAGCCGGGTCATTGTTCGGCCACCACATCCGTGATCAGAGCCTTCAGGGTGCTTTTCTCAGCCAACCCGATGATGCGGGCGGCAACACGGCCCTGACGATCCAATACCAGGGTGCTTGGTACGGCCTGTGCCGGCACGTACTCTGCCATGGTGAACTGAACTGTCCCGTCCTGGTCGTTGAAGCTGGGATAGGTGATGCCGAAATTCCGTTCGAACGCCTCAGCGGTCTGCCGTTGGTCCCGAATGTTCACCCCGAAGAACTGAACACCGTCCTGCTGGTGTTCCTGTGAGAGTGCTTGCAGGTCCGGGGCCTCCACACGGCACGGAGCGCAGGCGGCGTACCACACGTTCAGGACGGTCACTTGCCCGACCCAGTCGGCTGATGAGATCGTCGTCCCGTCATAGAGCTCGGCGGTCAGTTCCACTGGTTCTCCCCGTGTTTCGGGGGTGTACTCGCTCACTGAACCGTCACCGGCGATGTAGTTCTTGTTATCTCCGGCTTTGGCCTGTTGCGCCAGCGGATCGGTAGCGGCGCACCCAGAGATCAGCAATGACAGGGTCAGGAACAGGACCGGAAGATTCTTCCGTGGCCGGTGTTTCCCGCCGTTTTGCGGGCGGCGGGCGCCGGTTGGTGTGTGCCGGAAGAGTTGTCTGCTCATTTTCGTCGCCGATCGCGCCGGGCATCGGAGGAAGCGGAGTACGCGGCGAGGATCGCCACGGGTAGGACGATCAGTACCGACACCCAGGAAGGAAACGTTTGCCTGAGCAGGAGGTAGCCGATCGCGGCAACCAGGAGCAGGAAGGTGGCCTTATGCCATCCGCGCCATTGGGACATTTCTCTCCAGTCCAGGTGAAGGAGTCCGTGCATCAGGGCAGCAGATCGTTGAATGAGGTTCCACCGTCACCGGACACTTTCACGCCGGTTTCGGTGGCGACCCAAATTTCCTGGTCGGCTCCGTCGTCGGTGTGGGCGTCTATGGCGGTGGGTGCGGCCCCGATGGAGCCTTTCTTCGCCCAGGTCGCCCCGGCGTCTGCGCTGGTGTGAATGTCACCTTCAGGTGTGACACCGACTGCCGTTTCCCCGTCCAGGGCGGTCAGCAACAGTAGCGGGCTGTCAGCGACGAGACTCCAGGTGGAGCCGGCGTCGGTGGAACGGTAGAGCCCTTCCCCGGTTGTGGCCAGCACAACATCGCTGCTTGTCGTGCCGGAGAGGTCGAAGGGAGCGATCTGAGTTTCCGCGGCTTGCCACTGCAGACCGTCACCGCTGGTGATCAGTTGCCCGTCGTATCCGACGAATGATTCTCCGGTTCGGGTCAGAGCATGAAAGTCGGACTGGCCCTGCCGGGACATGGGTTCCCAGCTGTCTCCGCCGTCGGTGGAGCGGAGCAGCCCAACCGGATTGGGTAGATCCGTGTCCGGTCCGGGGTGCCCGGATGCGTACAGGGTGCTGTTCTCACCGGCGGTGTATCCCATCAGGTCGATCACACCTCCGATGCGTTGAGCGGGGGAGACGGAGACGTCGTACAGCCCATTGTGGGTGGCTAACAGCACCCGATCAGTCGCAGGGTCAACGCTCATGCCGTGCACATGACCGGTAGGAAAACTGTCCGGTGTGCCGGTTAGTTGGGGTGCTGCCGAAGGAGCCGAACAGGCCGCCAGGGACACCATCGAGATGAGGGCCACCGTGGGTAAGAAGAGACGACGGCGGAGAAGGATAGGAAAAGTTTTCGGGCGCATTGTTGCTCTCTAACCAAGGGAAAGTGGCGGGAAGAGGGTGGGCCTGGTCCGGGGAGGCTGTGATCGCCTCCCCTGACCGGGCTCCCGTCCTAGAGCTCGGCCAGGAGGGCTTCCATCTCCTCGATCTCGGCCTGCTGTGTTTCCACGATGGTTTCGGCCAGGGCGATGGCGTCCGGGTACTGTCCGTTCTCGATCTCTTCCTGCGCCATTTCGACCGCTCCGTTGTGGTGCGCTGTCATGGATTCAAGGAACATGCGCGCCGCTTCGTCCCCTTCGGCGGCTTCCAGTTCGGCGAGCTGGTCCTCGGTCATCATGCCCTGCATCTCCCCGGCGCCGCCCATGTTGCCCATGTCGTGGCCTTCCATGCCGCCTTCGGGTTCGACCGGTTCACCCCAGGTTTCGAGCCAGCCGGTCATCGTCTCGATTTCGGGTGCCTGCGCGTCTCTGATCTGGGTGGCCAGGTCGCGTACTTCCGGGCTGATGGAGTCCTTGGCGAGCATGATCTCGCTCATTTCCACGGCCTGGCGGTGGTGCGGGATCATCATCTGGGCGAACATGACGTCCGCATCGTTATGTTCGGCCGCGGTGTCCTGCGTGGTTTCCGGTGCGGCGGAGCCGGTACTGGTTTCCGGTGCCGTAGTAGTGCCGGGTGTGTCGCTGGCTCCGCATCCGGCGAGCGTGATGGTCGCGGCGATCGCCAGTGCGGACATGGAGAGGTAACGCTTGGTCATGGGGGGTGTGTCCTTCGATGGTTGAGCTATCTGCGTTTCAGGCGGCGGGCACGACGGGGTTGCCGTCGGCCCGTTATCGGAGTCGGGTATTTACGCGACTCTTACGTGCGACTGATGCAGAGCTGAACCAGTGTCAGCGAAGGTACGAAAGTGCGGGGAAGCTGTACTACCGGCGGTGGGCCCCGCAAGCGAACACGGCCGTAGGCCAGCCGGCTCCTGAGGACGATAGCCGTTGCAAAGGAAACCACTAGGAACGCCAGGATGCACACACCCGCGGCGATCTCTTCACCGCACGTATCAGCACAGTTCAGGTTCAGTGTCATCCCCGGGTCTGCGGTGTCGGATGCAGATGCCGGCGTGATCGCCTGGTGGTGCACAGCCGTCGCGGGCGCCGCCGTGACAGCCGGACCGACGGCGTGTGTGGCACCGTGCCCGCCCATCCACACATGCATCGCAAGGATACCCACGATGACGGCGGTCAGGCTAAGGAAGAGAAGAGCTGTTCGGGGGAAGCGGCGTGGAAGCGGCAAAGCGATTCTCGCCTTCTTGTTCATCGCTCTGCCCCTTCCTGTTCCAATGATGTTCGTGCCTGATGTCAGAGTACCGATCGATCCTGTGAGGGATCGAATCGGTGTTCAGTCGGTGATGGCTGCCGGATCCAGGTTCATCCGGCGCAGGAGCTGCGCGTTCAGAGCCACCACAATGGTCGATACTGACATCAGGACCGCGCCTGCCGCCGGGGAAAGAACGATCCCGGCGAAGGCGAGCACCCCGGCGGCCAGAGGAACGGCCAGGACGTTGTAGCCGGTGGCCCAGACGAGGTTCTGGATCATTTTCCGGTAGCTGGCCCGGGACAGATCGATCATGGACAACACCGATCGGGGGTCGTTGCCTGCCAGGACAACTCCGGCAGACTCCATTGCGACGTCGGTTCCGGCGCCGATGGCGATACCTACCTCGGCGCGAGCCAAGGCAGGGGAGTCGTTAACTCCGTCCCCGACCATGGCGACCTTCAGGCCGCGCTGCTGCAGTTCGGTGACCTTCTTGTCCTTGTCCTGGGGCAGGACGTCGGCGAAGACCTCATCGATTCCGAGATCCCTGCCCACCGCGTCAGCGACCTGCCGGGCGTCGCCTGTGATCATGGCAACTTTCACTCCGCGCTGCTGCAGGGCGTGTACCGCGGCCCGGGACTCGTCCCTGATGCGGTCCTCCAGGCGGAGGGCACCGACAACCACGCCGTCACGGATGACGTGCAGCACTGACGCGCCACGATCGATCCATTCCCCAGTGTGGTTGGTGATCTCCTCTGGCACGGTGAGCCCGAGTTCGCGCAGCATATTCGGTCCGCCTACGGCGACGTCGGCGCCGGTGACCTGGGCGCGCACCCCCCGCCCGGTCATCGACGCGAATCCGGTCCCCTTGTATCCGAAACCGGTGGCCTTGTCGTCTTCCTGGGCCGCGCGGACGATAGCCCGTGCGACGGGGTGTTCGCTGTCGGCCTCGGCGGCGGCCGCGAGGGCCAGGAGCTCGGCGGTGGTGGTGCTGGCCGCGGGTGCGGTGGCGGTCACGGCGTGTTTGCCTTCGGTGAGCGTTCCAGTCTTGTCGAAGAGGACCACGTCGATGGTGCGCATGCGTTCGAGCGCCATCCTGTTCTTGATCAGCACCCCGGATTTCGCTGCCCGTTCCGTTGAGATGGCGATCACCAGGGGAATGGCAAGGCCAAGGGCATGGGGGCAGGCAATGACGAGGACCGTGACGGTGCGGATGACCGCTTCGTCCGGGCTTCCGAGCAGGAGCCAGGCGATGAAGGTGATGATCCCGGCGCCGAGTGCGAAGTAGAACAGCAGCGCGGCCGCTCGGTCGGCCAGGGCCTGGGCTTTGGAGGAGGATGCCTGGGCTTCGGCTACCAGTCGCTGGATTCCCGCCAGTGTGGTGTCCGAGCCGACGGCAGTGACTTTGACCCGGACGGAGTTGTCGGTGGCAACCGTTCCTGCCACGACGGTTTCGCCGACGTTGCGCGGTACGGTGCGGGATTCACCAGTGATCATCGATTCGTCGAATTCCGCTGTACCGTCGACGATGGCACCGTCCGCAGGCACGCGGGCACCGGAGCGGACGAGGACGACGTCACCGGTAACAAGGGAGCTCACGGGTACGGTTTCGATGCCGGACGCGGTAACGCGGTCGGCCTCATCGGGCAGGAGTGCAGCCAAGGCGTCCAAGGCTCCTGCTGCGGATCCGAGGGCACGCATCTCCATCCAGTGTCCCAGGAGCATGATGACGACGAGCAGGGCCAGTTCCCACCAGAAGTCCAGGTTGAAATTCCCGATCCTCAGGGTGGTGATCCAGGAGGCGATGAACGCCACGCTGATCGCCATTGCAATCAGTAGCATCATGCCGGGCTGGCGGGATTTCAGCTCGGTCCACCCTCCCTTGAGGAAGGGTGCACCGCCGTACACGAAAATGATTGTGCCCAGAATTGGGGAGATCCACGACGCCCCGGGGAAGTCCGGCGGCGTGTAGCCGAGGATCATCGCGAACATGTGGCTGAACAGGACTACCGGGATGGTCAGTGCAAGGCTGAGCCAGAATCTGTTCTTGAACATTGCCGTGCTGTGTCCGGCGTGCTGGCCGTGTTCATGCTTGCGGTGGTCCTCGTCCAACGCTGAATGCGGGTGATCAGAGGGCATCGCCTGTCCATGGGTGTCCTCATCGATCACGCCGGGGGCGCTTGTTCCGTGGCTGTGGTCTGGCTGGTTGTGATGATTGGCGTTCATGGCCATGTCCTTTCCTCGTGCGAGGTGGTACCGCCTTGCTCAAGCGGTCGTGAGCGAGTACCCGGCGTCCTGGATCACCGGGGCGACCTCGGCGTCGGACAAAGCACGGCTTCCCATGACGTGCACGGTCGAGGTTCCTCCCGGGACCAGGTCGGTCCGCACATCGGAAACCCCATCCAGGGTCGTCAGTGCGTCCGCAACCCTGGATGCACAGGAACCGCAACTCAGTCCCTCAACAGCGAATTCGGTAGTAACCGCTTCTGCAGGAACTGGGTCGGCTTGAACGCCTGATTGTGGTGCGCAGCAGGCGCAGCCGACCGAGTTCTTTTCAGTCAGCCGCAGATCATCGGTGGTGCCACACATGGAAACTCCTTGCGTTACGTGGTGAGCAGGGTCAGGTAGCGCTGGATGTCGGGGTGCTTCCGTCGCGCGTGATGTGGGGACTGGTCGAACGTGCGGCTCCAAAGGAACCGGACAATGTCATCCAGTACCTCGAAATTATACCCCCCCAGGGTATATGTCAAGGGTTAGTTTCCGTGGATCCCCATGAGGGCAGGAGCCTCTAGTGGTGACTGGGAGACCCGCCGTGATCCAATTGTGATAATCGCTGCGGGGTGAGGTACTCTCAATCTCGTGCCTGCCCCCCATGGAGGCACTCCCACACGGATCGCCGAGCTCTGTCACCGTGGTGGGGTCGTCCGTTTTCCGCTGGCAGAGGCGGGGGAACCATGTACGCGGGCCCATGTTTTGAGGGTCCTTGGGGTTAAGCCGTTTTCACGGCCGGGTGACTCCCATCCGAACCCGACAGCTAACCTCGCAGGCGTTGGGAGAAGGTACTCGATTTATGTCTACTTGGCATGCCCCCGCGCGCCATCGCGCAGTTCCGGCCCAGACCAATACGTTGGCTGTCATCTCCAAGGCTGTCTCCTCCAATATGGGATCTGCAGGCCGCCAGGCTGCAGTGATCACCGCAGCTTCCGGTCTCATTCTCAGCGCTGGCCTTCCGGCCCAGGCGTTGGACGCACCGCAGCGTCAGGTGAGCACCAGTTCACTGGTCGCCACCGTGGAAACCGAGCCGGTGTCCGCGGACACATCGGCCGATATCTCCTTCGAACGAGAAGCCGTCGCCGCTGCGCCCGCTCCAGTTGTCGCTGAGCCGGCTCCTGTCGTCGAACACCCGGCCCCCGAAGCCGAGGCGTCACTGGTAGCCGTGCAGACGGTGGAAACCGCCCCTGTACAGCAAACCCCTGCCGTGCAGGAAGTGGCCGTGCAGGAAGTGGCACTGCAGGCTCCGGCTCCTGCGCCCGCGGCTGCTCCTGAGCCGAAGCCAGCTCCTGCCCCTGCAGCCAGCAGCAGTGTCGGTGCCGCACTCGTCGCTTCGGCCTACGCACAGATCGGCCGCACCCAGGACTGCACCATCCTCGTCGAGGTCGCACTGCGATCCATCGGCAAGTCTGTCGGCGACCTCGGACCCGAGCAGTTCTACCAGTACGGGACCGTTGTCGGCTCACCAGCCCCGGGTGACCTGGTCATCCGACCCGGCCACATCGCCATCTACGTAGGTAACGGCCAGGTCATCAGCAGCGGCATGAACGGTGTCAACGACACCCTCCTGCACCCCCTGAGCGACCTCCCCGGATCATCCTTCGTCCGGGTCAACGGCTAACAGCCACCTAAGCCGGGCAGGAAAGGGCCAACAGGGCGACCGCGAACCGCCCCAAAGCTCTTACCTACCCACACCTGGGCATGCCGGAGTAATTTCCCCCTGCACTCCGGCATGCCCTCACCCCGTTTGAGTGAGTAGAGATCATCGTTGTCTTCCCATAACCCGCACGATCGACGCCGCGCCGCCTCAGGACGCCGCCGCGCCGCAGCGGTCGCCCCACGTCAGGAGCACGGCCGTCGCGCCGTGATCCGTAGCGCGACGAACCGCCGCGCTTCACCCGTTGCCCCGGTCGCCGGTGCAATCTCGGCCGCCGGCGTGCTCAGCGCCGCTCTCCTCGCCGGCATCCCCCTCACCGCAGCGGTCCCGTCATCCGTTGAACCATCCGCCGTCAGCACGGCCGCGGACAGCGCTCAACAGCCCCGAGCGCACAGAGTTGAGGCCGACCCGAAGGCCAGAGTAGATTTCAGCCGCGACGCGGTGCCCGGTGCTGCCTCCACAGAGCCGGCAACCGGTTCGGTGAATTCATCCCACTTTCTAGCCGATGGTCCCATCGAGACGACCCCCGGCGATGACGTGGAGAATGAATCTGCGGCCGAACCCGCTGAACAGTCCGGCCTCGGCGCACCGCTGGCCCAAATGACCACCGTCTCGACCTTCGGATATCGCACCAACCCACTGACCGGGGTCCCAGGGGAAATGCACACCGGCATCGACCTCACCGGCTCATGTTCCACCCCAGTCATGGCCGCGGCCAGCGGAGTCATCACCGAAGCCGGATGGAGCCCCTACGGTGGAGGCAACCGCATCGTCATCGACCACGGGGACGGGCTCAAGACCACCTACAACCACCTCGCCACCATTGCCGTCAGCGTAGGCCAAACAGCTGCCCGGGGAGACGTTGTAGGCGGAGTCGGAACCACCGGCAACTCCACCGGCTGCCATCTACACTTCGAAGTCATGATCAACGACGCGCTCGTCGACCCCTCCACCTGGTTCTAATCCCGCAGCCAAGCACGAGGGGCCGAGAAAGAGCCCGGCCCCTCGCGTTATCTCTGTTTCCCGGTGTTGCGGTGCTTTAGACCGTACCGGAGGGACGGCCGCCCTGCCGGTCGTACCAATCCTCCAGCCAGGACTGCATCTGCCCAATCTCCTCCAACTGGGTCTGCCGGATGTTTCCGCAGAGGGAGAGCAGCTCGGGGTGGCCGGCGTTCTCCAGACAAATCCCGCTCTCACGGACCGCAGCCCAGTGGTGCCGAATCATCGATTGCATGAAACGGATCTCGTACTGTGCGCCGGTGAAGTTCTCCATCCGCTGCATCGACCGCATGTCACCGGTGCTCAGCTGAGAACTGTAGGAGATGCCGTACCAGTCCTGCAACCATCCCTGCATCTGATCTACCTGAGCTGACTGAGAGGCGATGATCGAACTGCACAGCTGCACCAACTCATCGTGGGTTGCTTTCTCCAGGCAGGTCTGGCCCATCATGATCGCCATGGTGTGGTGATCGATCATGTTCTTCAGAAAATCCACTTCGTAACTGGCGACCTGCTCACTCTGGGCCGGCGCATCAGCCAGAGCCGGCGAGGCCACTGCCAGGCCAGTACCAGTGAACGCCCCGGTGGCCAAAACTGCCGATGCTGCAACGGCTGAAACGTTCCGCTTGTTGATGTTCTTCATAGGCCTCTTACACTCCTTGAGGATTGGAATGGATCAGTCAGATGCGTACCGGTCGAGGATTGATTGCATCTGACTGATCTCCTCCTGCTGGGTCTGAACAATGGCATCGCAAAGTTCCACGATCTCCGGGTCAGTGATGTTTGATTCCTGGCACACGAGGATGGCCCTCGAATGGTGCGGGATCATCGACTTCAGGAACTGCTCGTTACCGACGAACGTCTCGGTCCGCCCCAGGGCTAACGTGCCCACGAACAACAGGACGAAACCGGCGAGCAGGGCGATGTTCACCTTGATGCTCTTGAACATCGACCACATACCCACCACCATGACCACCGCCATCGCGGACACCATGACAAGGGCCATCCAGAAGTTGCTCAGGTTGAAATAGAAATGGTCAATCGATCGGACCATCGACATTGACAACACCCACATCAAGCCCAGGCTGACGAGTAGGATCACACCGAATTTGATGTACATCCTGCCCATTCCGTGCCCTCCGTGGCCGGTGTCGTGCCGGTTCCCCTGCGGGTCTGACTTGTTCTCGGGTCCATCCTGACCGCGTGGCGATTTCTGTGGCGAACTGCTCACCGGTTCCTCCCTCCGCTACGGTTTCACTGAACTAGTTGAGGGTTGCGAGCAGTTCCTCACAGGCCTTCTCGCATCGGCGGCACGCTTCAGCACAGATCCGGCAGTGATCATGCATATCGGCGTGCTGCCCGCATTCATCCGCGCAGGCCTTGCACGCGGTGCGGCATGCTTCCACGATCGCCCTGGTCAGGTTTGCGTCGTAGCCGGTGTGCCGGGACAGCACGTTCCCGGTCGTGGCGCAGATATCCGCGCAGTCCAGATTGGTGCGAATGCATTTGGTCAGTTCGGCGACCATGTCTTCGCTCAAGCAGGCATCGGCGCAGGCGGTACAGGTCTGGGCGCATTCAAAGCAGGCTTCGATGCACGCAGCGAGTTTTTCCTTGTCCACTCCTCCCAGATCCTTCGGGTAGGTATCGAGCATGGACGTCACATGATGTGTCATTGGTTTCTCCCATTACTGGTGAATTTGTTGGTGAAGGCTGACAGATACAGCCCTGTTTGGTGAAGTGTTTGTCGCGGGAAGGTGTGAGCCCGCGTCCAGCCGACATGTCGGCGAAAAGAAAGTGTTGAACTACCGCCGGCCCGGATGCTTGACCGGGGACGTGGAGGGACAATCCGGGTCTATGTCCGACTGATCGATAGCGCGGTCAAGGACGGGGTGAAGTGCTCCAGTTTTTCCAGCGTTGGATCAGGCTGGGCAGGAGGTATCAGAGCAGCAAAAGGGAGCTGGCTAACGGGAACGCTGAAGTTCGCAGGATTGTCACCGAGGACAGCGCGGCGTGCAGGAGGGGTCGCTTCGGAAGCATCTGCACGTTGTTGGCAACAGGGAACCGTGGCCGGAGACCGAACGGTATTGGCCGCTATCTCCACAGGGGATGCTTCGGCATCTGCCGCGACAGGCGCACTGGCCACCATGCCCATGGTTCCTCCGGGCCCATGGCTCATCTGCAGACACAAGGCCGCAGCAGCCGAGGTGGAAAACGCAACCAACAGCGAAAAGGCGAGCATCACCTGCAGCACCGTTCGAACGGTGCCATGTAGGCGAACGCGTGCTCGCTGCGAAATGGTTGTCCCCTCCCAACGACTTGCTCTAGCTGCCTCACCACCCTAACGAACACTAAGCATGGTGACCAGTGCCGTGGTCCCTGCTCGTTTCGGTATTCACCGCAGGGGATGCCCCTGTGGTGGTGCACTCCAGGACAGGGACCCGGAGCTGCGGTCCCAAATCGTTTCGAAGCATCACTGGGGGAGCACCAGCCATCACCGTGTAGCTAGGAGGTTCCCAAGCGCGTCCCCTCAAGAACTGCTGCGATGGCATAACCCCGCCTCCTTGTCGGACCTAAGGAGACTAAGGAACCCGGGCACGGTGGTGAAAAATAGATGATCTGTTACCCAAACGTGACTTTTCATACCTGAGGGGGGTATCCTCGTTAGGTGTTCCCGGCACCAGCCGAGAATATTCCCGTGCAGAATGCCGAGTCCTGCCGCTGCGCGGGATCCGTCCGTAATTCCGTTTGGCAGGAACGGGGGACCCACAGATCGACCGGGCCATGACATGGTCCTTGGGGTTAAGACGTTTCTGCTTCCGTCCTGGAACACCAGAAACGTCCGGGTGACTCCCATCCGAACCCGACAGCTCACCCCGCAGGCATGGGAGAGGCAATCACGCATGTCACGCAACACTTCGGCGCGCCACCGCGCCACCGTTACTCACTCGATCGCTCTTGAGGGGCTGTCCCACTCGACCAAGGCCGGTGCCGTCGCATTAGGTAGGCCGGTTATTATTGTTGCCGCAACCGGCGGCCTCGTCGCTGGCGTGGGGGCACCTGCGCAAGCGGGAACCTACGCCCAGGAAGCAACTACCCCGGCCACTCAGGCACCGGTCTCCGCCCCGGTCGCTGAAGCTCCGGCTGCATCCTCGGCTTCGGTTCATACCGTTGTTTCCGGTGACACCATGGGGGCCATCGCAGCCCGCTACGGCGTAGAACTCAATACCCTGCTCGCTCAGAACAACCTGTCCTACGCGTCGGTCATCTACCCTGGCCAGCAAGTCACAGTGTCGGGCCAAGCAGCCGCCTCGACCGCGGCCCCGGTAAGCGCGGCCCCTGCCGCTATCCCCTCAGTAGCACCGGCGAACCAGGTTTCCTACACAGTGGGCGCCCAGCAGGAAGCCCGTATCTCCCTGGCCTCAAGCAGCATCACTCCGGCCCAGCAGTCAGCTCCGGCTCCGGCTGTTTCCTCAAGTGGTGTCGGTGCCGCTCTGGTCGCCTCGGCGTACGGTCAGCTCGGTTCCATCCAGGACTGCACCATCCTCGTTGAGCGTGCACTACGCTCTATCGGCCTCAACGTAGGCGATCTTGGGCCGACGCAGTTCTACCAGTACGGCACCGTTGTCGGGACCCCAGCCCCCGGTGACCTGGTCATCCGGCCCGGTCACATCGGCATCTATGTCGGCAACGGCGAAGTGATCAGCAGCGGAATGAACGGTGCGAACCTCACCCTCAAGCACCCGCTGTCCGACCTTGCAGGCTCGTCTTACGTACGAGTCAACGGTTAATTATTCCTAGACCGTTTCCTTAGTTCGGGAGAGCGGCAGGCACCTTAGAACGGGGGTGCTTGCCGCTCTTTCTTTTGTACCCTGCTTCCTGCGAGCAATGTGCCGGCGTTCAGGTGTACAGCGACAACGGCCAACCTTTCACCGACCTCCGATCAGAGCATCAATAGCGGGAAATGAAGCACATTCAGGAATTTCAGGTATAGATCCCTCGTACCGTGACCGAGACGAGACTCGGAACGGCGTCCCGGGAGGAAAGTGAACGGGCGGAACCGACGGCCTGGATGCAGTATCGGGCAAGGTCCGACGGCTCCATGGCCAAGTCCGCGGCCCTCTCCTGAGCGTCTGCACGGATAAGGTCTGCGATGAAGGCCTCCAGGTGGAGATGCGCATGGTCGACGTGAGAGCCCCGATGAAGGGCCGGAGGTGAAGAGTCGTGAGCCGATCTGTCATAGATCATCAGGGCGTACGCCTCCAGAACGGCCTGCAACGGGCGTCCCGGACCGGCCGTCTCGCGGCGTACCCTCTCCAGCCCGGCCAGATGCTCACTGACCTGCCGTTCGTGCCAGGCACCCAGTAGCGCCTCAACATCAGGGAAGTACTTATAGAGAGTGGCCCGGGTAATACCGGCCTGTTCTGCGACCCGCGTCATCGAGACGCCTGCGAAACCGTCCTGCGCAATCAGCAGCGCCACCGCGTCCAAGGCAGCTGTCCGGACGGCGAGGCGGTGAGCCTCCACGGTTTTCGTCCAGAGCTTGGGCATACCACCAATGTACTGGCCGCCACTCCGCCATGCACCGCTTTCCTATACACTGCGTATATAAAAATTGTTGACCGAAAGATTTCTTAACATGGCCACTGATTCAGACCGCGAGCACGAGAGTCATCACCCGAACACGCAGGAGCGTCCTGGAGTACCCCGATGGGTGAAAATCTTCGCTCTCGTCGCCTTAGCAGTGGTGTTGGGTTTCGTGATCGTGATGCTCTTCGGCGGGGAACACGGTCCCGGCATGCACTCATCCGCTCCGGAAAGCACGGTTTCCATGGGGATGGCCGGGATTCTGGCGTGACGATGCCGCCGCGGCTGCGCAAGGCTGCGCTGGTGGCCCACGTCGCTTCCTCCGTCGGGTGGCTCGGCGCCGTGGCCGTATTCCTCGCCCTGGCCATCACCGGGTACGCCACCGCGGATGAATGGACCATGCGCGCCGCCTACACGACCATGGAAATTATCGGCTGGACCGCATTGGTCCCCTTGAGCGCTCTGACACTGCTCACCGGGATCGTTCAGGCACTAGGAACACCGTGGGGTCTCATCAGGCACTACTGGGTGCTCATCAAACTGCTCATCACCGTCGTGGCCACGGCAATCCTCCTGCTGTACATGGAGACTCTCTCGGTCCTCGCCTGTGCCGCGGCACGGCAAGCTCCGAGCGGAGCGGCAGAGGAACTGCTGCCGAGCTTTTCACCGATCCTGCATTCAGCGGCAGCCCTGGTCATCCTCACCGTCGCTCTGGTGCTCTCGATCTATAAGCCACGCGGGCTGACCGGGCTGAGCTCCACCCGGCCGCGGCTCGCCCAGCAACGCTGACCCCGACCCGGTGGACAGAGGCGTGCAGGAGATCACCGTCGGCATCGCGTCAGGCATCGGCATGCAGCGCGCACCGTCAGCGCGAGGGTCGTGGTCAATCCGTGTGGGCTGTGCAGGGACAGTGCCAGGTGGTTCGGCAGTGGAATAGGTCTCATCGGCTGGCTTCTAGCTCTTCGTGGTGTGCCTGACGTTCAATGAGCGGTTTGAGCTGATTCACTGCCCGGGCTCCACCGACACCGACGCCCGCGACGATCCGCTGCTCGGAGTCAAGGAAGGCAAAGGCGAAGCGTGGATCCCCGGGAGCGCCGAGGACCGCGCTCTCGGTCGCCGCCTGGCGGGCGTCTCCGACGACGGTGACCTTGGTCCCGTGGACGTATGTACTGTATGCCGGGACCGCTGATGCAGCTGATGCAGTGGAACCTTCGCCGACTGGCCTCGACCCGTGATGCGCAGCCACGATCGTCTGCGCCGCGGTCCTGCCCTGAGCGAGGGCGGCACCCCAATGCTCAATCCGGACGATACGGCCATCCGGCGATGCCACGGCGGCGATGTCCCCCGCGGCGTAGATTCCGTCATGATCGGAGACCCGCTGATGTGCGTCCACCAGCACACCTCCGGCATGCAGCGGTACCCCGGAGGATTCCAGCCATGCGGTATCCGGCTCCACACCGAGAGCCACCACGACGACATCGGCCAGCACAGTGTCCTTTACATGGAGGTCTTTTCCGCTGAGCTCCACCTGTAGGTCAGTGCCGCCGTTGGTTTTCACCCTGGTGACTCGGGTGTTCGAGCGCAGATCGACTCCGGCCCGCTCGTGGGCCTGGGCTACCCCGCGGGCGACGCTCTGACCGACATAGCTGAGCAGCGGTAAGGGCCGCCCGTCAATGAGGGTCACGTGGTGTCCGGCTAGTGTGAGAATGCCGGCGGTCTCGGAGCCGATCAAACCAGCCCCAACGATAAGTACCTTCGACCGGCCCTGAGCCAGTAATCCTCGCAGCTGCAGGGTGTCGGATTTGGTGCGCAGATGCACGATCCGATTCGCAGCGGCCTCATCGGTTGGCATGCTGAGGCGGCGTGGGGAGGCGCCGGTGGCCAGAATAATCGAATCGGCCGTCACCGTAATTCCGTCCTCGAGCTGAAGAGATCGCCTATCCGCATCGAAGGCAACAGCCCGTACCCCGGTTCGCCACCGGATACCCTCGACGTCCATGTCCGGAAGCGTGATTGCCGTTTCATCCACGGCACCGGACAGCAGGCCCTTGTTGACGGTCGTCCGGTTATAGGGCGCTGAAGCCTCCTGGCCCACCACAGTTACCTCAACGTCCTGGTCAAGCTGGCGCAAGGCCACGGCTGCCGCACTACCGGCGGCCCCTCCTCCGACAATCAGCACGGACTGTCTCTTCATTCGTCTCTTAGATACCCTAGGGGGGTACTTGCAAACTATACCCATGGGGGGTATCTTGTGGGAAGGCCGTCAGAACACCGTGTCGGCTCATCACAACCGAAAGGGGTGCCTCACCATGGCGAACAACACTTACACCGTCAAGGGAATGACCTGCGATCACTGCGCGGGATCGGTCACTGCCGAGGTCACCAAGATCGCGGGCGTCACCGACGTTTCCGTCGATGTTTCCGCGGGCCGCCTGACCGTCATCAGCGATGAGCCGGTATCGGCTGAGACCGTCACGGAAGCCGTCGAAGAGGCCGGCTACGAGGTAGTCGCTTCCGCATAACCTGGGTCGGGCCGGCAGGGCCGAACCCTGCCGGCCCACCCCACCCTTGAAGTACCGACGCCGGTCCGGCGCACACGAAAACGAAAGGCAGAAACGCAATGCGCACTCCACTGAAACTCGCCGCATACGGCGGAGTTCTTGCGGTGGCCTTCGCAGGTGCCCTCGGAACCGGAAGTGTCCTCGGCAGCCCGGTACCCCCGGTCAGCGACACTCACACAGCAGGGGAGTCACACAGTGAGCCCTCTGCCACCGCAGCTGACCATGACGGATCCCACACCCCCGAAGCCGCCCAACCCGCAGCAACCGACGACTTACCAGGAGGACTGATGGTCTCCGACCGTGGATACACGCTGGCACCGGAAACCAGCACCCTGACCGCAGGATCCCAGACACAACTGAGCTTCCGGATCCTGGCCGCCAACGGTGAACCAATCACATCGTTCGAGCAGAGCCATGACAAGCAGATGCACCTGATCGCGGTCCGCAGCGACACGACAGGGTTCCAGCACGTCCATCCCACCCTCTCCGAGGACGGAACCTGGAGTGTTCCGCTGGACCTCACCGCCGGCACCTGGCGGATCTTCGCCGACTTCGCACCCACCGAAGGAGCAGCGGCGGGCGACTCCCTCACCTTGGGAGCCGACATCTCCGTAGCAGGCGACTACACGCCTGCTGACCTACCGGAAGTCTCCCGAACCGCTGAAGTCGATGGATACACCGTGACCCTGGAGGGGGAACTGATAAAGGGGAGCGAGTCAGAGCTGACTCTGACCATCACCCGTGACGGTGAACCTGTCACCGACCTGGAGCCCTACCTGGCCGCGTACGGCCACCTGGTTGCCCTGCGTGCCGGTGATCTGGCATACCTGCACGTCCATCCGGCCGGCACACCCAATGATGGCGTAACCGAGCCCGGCCCCGGTATCACCTTCTACGCCAAGGTCCCCTCGGCCGGAGACTACCGGCTGTATCTGGATTTCCAGCATGACGGCGTTGTACGCACCGCGGACTTCACCGCCACAGCCGATCACGCGCAGGACCCCGACAGCACAACTTCTGAGGAAGTGACCGAGTCCGGAGCCGACGAAGGCCACTCCGACCACTAACAGCCAGCCGCTTCACAGCACCCCTCTCGAGGAGAGAACGATGAGCACCATTCCGGACAGCATCACGCAGCCACCGGTCAACGCCGGTCAGATTGAACTGGCAATCAGCGGAATGACGTGCGCCTCATGCGCCAACCGCATCGAAAAGCGTTTGAACAAGCTTGATGGTGTCACTGCCACCGTCAATTACGCGACAGAAAAGGCCAAAGTCATCTTCCCTGACACCCTCGCCGGGGAGGACCTGATCGCGGAGGTAGAAAAGGCCGGCTACACGGCCAAACTGCCGCAACCAAAGAAGCCGCAACCCGAGAACCCGGCCACGGAACCGGCGGAGGGAGCCGATGAGCTGACGGGGCTGCGGAACCGGCTCGTGGTCAGCACCCTGTTATCGATCCCGGTGATCGCAATGGCTATGATTCCCGCTCTCCAGTTCACCTACTGGCAGTGGCTTTCGTTCGCAATGGCAGCACCGGTACTGGTGTGGGCAGCCCTGCCGTTCCACCGGGCGGCCTGGGCCAACCTCAAGCACGGCGCGGCCACTATGGACACCCTCATCTCGATGGGAACCATCGCAGCGTTCGCCTGGTCCACCTACGCACTCTTCTTTGGCACCGCCGGGGAACCGGGAATGACGCACCCCTTCGAACTCTCCATCGCCCGGATGGACGGCAGCGCCAACATCTACCTCGAAGTAGCAGCAGGTGTCACCACGTTCATCCTCGCCGGACGGTACTTTGAAGCGAAATCCAAACGACGGGCAGGAGCCGCGCTGCGGGCCCTGCTCGAAATGGGCGCCAAAGAGGTTTCGGTCCTGCGCGATGGGCCGACGGGCAAAACCGAAGAGCGCATTCCCGTAGATGCCCTCACCGTTGGGGATGAATTCATCGTCCGGCCGGGAGAGAAGATAGCCACCGACGGCGTCATCTCTGATGGCTCCTCGGCGGTCGATGCGTCCATGCTGACCGGAGAGTCCGTGCCCGTCGAAGTCGTTCCCGGAGACGCCGTCACCGGCGCTACCGTCAACGTAGGCGGGCGCCTGTTGGTCCGCGCTACCCGTGTCGGGTCAGACACCCAGTTGGCGCAGATGGCCCGCATGGTCGAAGACGCACAGAACGGTAAAGCGCAGGCACAGCGCCTCGCGGACCGGATCTCCGGCATCTTCGTTCCCGTCGTCATCGCCCTCGCGGTAGCCACCCTCGGCTACTGGTTGGGAACCGGCAGCGGCACCGAATACGCGTTCACCGCCGCGGTGGCAGTGCTCATCATCGCCTGCCCCTGCGCACTGGGGCTGGCCACACCGACCGCGTTGCTCGTGGGCACCGGCCGCGGAGCCCAGCTCGGCATCATCATCAAAGGCCCAGAGGTTCTTGAATCCACCCGCAAGGTAGACACCATCGTTCTGGACAAAACCGGAACCGTCACCACAGGACGCATGACCCTGCTCGACGTAATCCCTGCAGCAGGAGAGGACCGGCAGCAGGTGCTGCGTCTCGCCGGCGCACTGGAAGACGCGTCCGAGCACCCCATCGCCCAGGCCATTGCCAAGGGTGCAACCGAACAGACCGGCAGCCTGCCGGAGGTTGAGAATTTCACCAACCTCGAAGGCCTCGGCGTCCAGGGTGTCGTCGACGGACAGGCGGTACTCGTGGGCCGCTCCCGGCTCCTGGCGGAGTGGTCACAACCGCTCACACCCGAACTGGAACAGGCCATGGCCGTAGCAGAAGCTGAAGGACGAACCGCGGTGGCCGTCGGGTGGGACGGTGCAGCGCGTGGCGTGCTCGTCGTCGCCGATGCCATCAAGGACACAAGCGCAGAAGCGATCGCCCAGTTCAAACAACTCAGCCTCACACCCGTTCTGCTTACCGGGGACAACGAAACAGTTGCTCGTTCCGTGGCATCCCAGGTCGGAATCGATAAAGTCATCGCCGAAGTGATGCCCCAGGACAAGGTTGACGTGGTCAAGCGTCTGCAAGCCGAAGGCAAAGTGGTCGCCATGGTCGGCGACGGTGTCAACGACGCCGCCGCCCTGGCCCAGGCCGACCTCGGGCTGGCCATGGGAACCGGAACAGATGTTGCTATCGAAGCCTCAGACCTCACGCTCGTCCGCGGGGACCTCCGCGCGGCCGCTGACGCCATCCGTCTTTCCCGGCGCACTTTGGGCACCATCAAGGGCAACCTGTTCTGGGCCTTCGCCTACAACGTGGCTGCCCTGCCGCTGGCGGCGGCTGGTTTGCTCAATCCCATGCTCGCCGGAGCCGCGATGGCTTTCAGCTCAGTGTTCGTCGTCTCCAACAGCCTCCGCCTCCGCGGCTTTAAACCACTACGCAGTAACCGCCTAGAGAAGGCAGACGGTCACCGCGAAAAAGCGCAGGCACGCGTGGGCGTGGACGCGTGATGATCGCCGATTTCGCCCACTGACGCCTCATCGGAGACCATGAATTAGGAGGAATCCAATGTGCACAGAACACCACAACGATCACGCCCACTCGGAACCCGCGCACGGCGGAAACGGACATAGCCACGGCGCAGGAGCCGGCGTACCCGCTGAGGAAACGGCTGAGTGCCCCGTTATGCCGGGATCCTTCGTCAACAGGGCCGACGCCGAGGATGAAGGACTTGTCCGCGAGCATCAGGGCAAGAAGTACTATCTTTGCTGCGACGCGTGTGCGCCCATGTGGGACGCAGACCCCACGCGCTACGCCCAATCAGCCTGATAAGGAAACCAGTATGAGTATCGCCGCCGAGAACTCCACCCACTCCCAGGACGACGTCGTACCCGCCAATCACGGGTACACGCCCGAAAAGGAGGCCTACCTCCGCCGGCTCAAGCGCGTTGAAGGTCAAGTGCGTGGTATCGCCCGCATGGTGGAAGAGGATAAGTATTGCATCGACATCCTCACGCAGGTTTCAGCGGTCAACAAAGCACTCCATGCGGTCAGCATCGGCCTGCTCGATGACCACATCGCACACTGTGTGGTCGATGCGGCTCAGGAATCCAAGACGACAGGTGACCCCGCCGTCGTCCGGGAAAAAGTCCGCGAAGCCAGCGACGCCATCAGCCGCCTGCTGCGCTGAACACCCTCACCGAACCTGAGAAAACAGGCCATCTCGACGAAGGGGTGTCAGACACACTCTGGCACCCCCGAACTCGATGTCACCGGTTGAACCTGCCCAAAAGTCTCATGAGTTGGGTTATGTCCTGTGCGGTGAGAAACAGTACCCGCCTCTCACATGCGGGGGTTCAGATGCTCGAGCGGGCCAACCCTGGCGGGGCCGAGCTCCGGGAGGTGCCCGAAATAGCGCAGGGCGTGCCGGAACGAGGAACCGAAAAACAGTATCAGCGGATACCTCATCCGTGCAGAGAGTGTCGGTACTACCGGGCCAACGCGAGCGTTGGCGGTGCTCCGGATTCGAGCGGCACGCTCTCCATCAACTCATCATGCGCTGGAACTAGGCTGTGCACGCCCACCGCTCGCTCAAGGTTCGGCTTACGCGGCTGGCTGGCTTCACGGAAGCTACCGGCCTCTAACTGGGCTCGGCGCTACTTGTCGTCACGCCTGCGTAGGATCAACGTGTCAAACCCGCATCACTGACCGCGTGTGGGGTATGAAGAGTGCAAGACGCCATCGTCAACCCGGGGGAACCATGAGCTGTCGCGCGAACAACTCGCCGTAGACGCTGAGCCGGACATGTACCGGGCATTGTGGGCACCCCTCCACCGCGCGCAGAAGACAGACAAAAGATAGCAATCCTGGCCGCGTCCTATTGATCACGCATGGCTGCTGATGAGGGACGACTAAGGTCTAGTGTTCGAGAGCAGTTCGCGTGTAGTAGAAAATCGGCGAGCCATATCTGAGAGGACTTTTGATGGCCGACAGCCCGGAGAAGAATTGGTTGCAAAACCAGGACTCACCGCAACTAAAACCCGGGCGAGACCTGTCTGAAGTTCCGCTACAGAGGCTTCACTGGGCTTTCACCAAGGCCAGCAGCTTTCACGAGTCGCAAGTCACATGGTTTCAGGGCTACACCCCTGACACGGAATATGTTTCAAAATCTTCCGGTACGATACATGAGTTTTCCCTCTCCATTCGCCCGCCAGTTGACGAGTGGGCGCTGCTTACCGGGGAAATACTCAACCAGCTCTCCAGCGCCAGGGACAACCTGTTCAGAGACGTAGTGAAACGAGCGAGCGGTTTCTCCGACGAAGAAATTAGAAACAACTTCAGAGGAGGAGTTCACTGGCCGTTGTGCTTCACTGAGAAGCAGTGGATATCCGTGATGAAAAAGTACAGTTTTATTCCCGAGGTAATCATGGACCGGGTCAGGCTTTTCCAACCCTTCCGTGATCTACGTCCTGATGGGAAGACACCCGATGAGGAGTGGATGAAGGCTGGGGCATCGACTTGGGCACGGTTTTTGAATAATCAAGACAAACACGATGAGCCGGTGCGCGTAACTGCTCATCATTATCTAGGCGGCCCAGTCACTGCTGAATCGGAGTTCATTCTCCGAAAACAACCCCGGCAACGTTGGGATTATACAGATCCCCAATCAAACGAGCCGTTAATCACAATTTATTCTGAACCCATAGAAGACCTTCGCATCATCGCGCCAGCAATCGACGTAGTTGTGACGGCTAAGGGGCCATCAAAAATTAGATGGGACCCACTTAATAGCGGCTTATGGTCGGCGCTATTAGAGAGTCAGTTAGTAATAAATACGGTGTACTACGGAAGAGAGAAAGCGCAGGAGCTGAGCATCCCTATCATGGAATACGCGCCGCCAAAAGGTTGGACCGACTTTCGATATGTACTTCAACCGGGCGGCGGGTACAAACTCACAGCACGAGGCAACTACGCTCAAGAGGCTTTGAATAGAGGTTTTGTATGAAGCGCCCAAGAACGCGATTCGTCATCCACCGCCGCGGCCGGAGCTAGTACCCCCAGCCCCCCGCCGCAGCAATGGACCCGTAAATTATCGGCTGACCATAAGTAGCGCAACCAGCGCGCAAGCACTGCCCTAGAAATCGTCCTGTGAGGGATCCCTTACCGAACAGTCATGGCAGGCACCGACGCACGTCGTATTCTCATCACGGTGCAAGAGCGACATAGTTGAGCTCATGGATGACATCGCCGAACCTGCCCTGGTACGACAGCGCAAGATGAAGCGGTTGGCCAAGGCGCTTTTCGCTCTTGCTGTGCTGGCCGTGGTTCTGCCTGTCCTAATGGGACTGCTCGGCAACAACTTGGCTGTACCGGTGAGTCTGCTAGTCGCCATTCTGATGATCGCTGGAGTGATTACCTGGACTCGATCTGACCCCGCCTATGCGAGAGCGCTGCAGAAGCGGAACCCACGCAGGTGATGGTTCACCGGACGTGGCGAGAGGACGCCATAAGGCGCTCAACGGCGTCAGCAAGTTCTGAAACGGGTCGGCGACCGTCAAGTTCAAGGGTTGCACCCTGGCGTAGCAGCGGTTCGACGTCGAGGACCTGCTGGCGGATCACGGACTGCTCTGTCTCTGCGTTGCCGTAGGGGTTGTTGGTACGAACCGATACGCGCTCGATCAGCACTTCCACCGGTGCGCTGAGGAGTACGACGGCCTCGAAACGGTCATAAAAGTGTCCCTGGTTCTCGACAGTTCCCGAGACGATCGCAGACGAATTCGAGGCGAGGTACGCGGCCATGAGCGTTTCGTCCCAGGTGCCGTCGGCGAGCACCCAGCCGTCATAGTCGGTGTCGAGCGTCTGGTAGCCCCGTCGGGACAGCTCGCCCAGCACCGTTGTCTTTCCCGTGCCCGACATGCCGGTGATCAAGACTCGAGACATGAATTCAGCCTAGCGATCCAACAGTTTCCCGGAAGTCGATCCCTCCACGGGCGCTGCTGTGACGCGTAGCAACCAAAAACGCCGCCACTAGCATTCGCCAACCACACCACCCCCTAGTGAAAGAGAACGTAGAAGACGATTGCCAGCGCCGGGAAGAGCGCCTGGCCGATGGCGCTGACCAAAAGGCGCTTCTCTGTGACCCACAGCCAGAAACCAAGGAAGACGTGGCACGAGCAGCAGAAGATAACTATGGCCGACCCGCTGGCGGGATTGCCTGAGAAGTTCACCAGCCACAGGCCCACTGCGATGCCTAAGCCGAAGGTGATGTTGTAGGCGCCAACATTCATCGCCCACATCCGCACTGCGCGCACGTCTTCCGGCCTAATCAGGAAGATCCGGTGGAACCGTTGATCGCCATGGAAGAAGATCTCCAGGATGCCAACGCTTATCAGCGCCAGGCCGGTGGATCCGGCGAGTATCTGGCTCAGCACATTCATGCCGCGCTCCTAGGCCAATCTTGCAATCTCCGCTTCTTGCGTGCAGGTTACGCTTCAGGCGCGAAGACCTTCAAGGGTCGGCTTGCAAACGCAGTCCACTACCCATGCCCGCCCGCCTCCAGCCCGGCCCCAACAGCCCGCCTTAAACGCATCCTTCATCGAACCTACTCGCGGCGGTCGTCCTTGACTGGGGGCTCAGACTTCTCGACGTAGGCAGCCAGAATTGTTCGCCCGCGGTTGAAGACCTCCGCGATGAGGAGACGCTCTTCATCCGTGAAGTCCGGGCTGTAGTGCTCGCCGGCGGGAGTGATGCTCTCCAGATTGGTTCCGTAGAAGAGTTTGTCACAGCACTTGGATGTTTTTGGCCCGCTGTCCTCCAGTGACGCTCCGACGCTGCGGGCAATGTCACCGAATAGGTTCCAAGCGTTCAGCAGTTTGTCGCAGATGTCATCGGATACGGGCAGCTCCAGCAAACGTTCGAGTTCATCGAGGTTCTGGAGCTCCTCGGTTCCCTCCTCCAGCTCCAGATCGAATTGCTGGGCCACCGCCGCGAATTCCGTGGCAGAGCCCACAGAAATGATGCGACCGTCCTGAACCAGCACACTGTCCGTATCACCCTCAACTTCGCCGGTTCCGACCTCTGTCTGCCAAACAAGGCCCATCCGCTGGCCGCGGAACTGGATCCACAGCGTGTAGGAGAGCATCATTCTTCGGATCCTACCTATGCACCCACTTGCTCCCATCACACGCCCTGCACGTGGATGCACCACTGTACGTCCTGAGCAACTACGAATGTGCGCGGGCTCGTCGCAAGTCGCAGTTAGGGTTTGACTATGCTTCGCAAACTCGACCTCAAGGGTCCGTGGCGGTCGTTGGACAAAGATTTCTGGCCTGATGACCTCCCCGCGGGCTGCCGCACAGTTGTATATGGGCACAATGGCAGCGGAAAGTCGACGCTCTCCGAACTCCTGCTTAACCTCTCGGAAAGTTCCTGCCCAACTGACGTTGTTTGGGAACACGAGGACAAGCAACGTACGAGTGTGGGCGTGGGTGGAGCAAGCCCTTCGCCTTCCACGGCAGTCTTCACGCGAAAGTGGGTTGAAGCGAATCTCTCCGATTTCCTCGACGGCGATAGCGCCTCTGCCATCGTCACCCTCGGGAAGGAGGCGATTGATGCCAAGGAAGAAGAGGCGCGACTTAGGGATGAGATTGACCATCTGCAGAGGGAAGCGAGCGAGACTGAGAAGCAGCGCAGGGCGGCTAATCAGAAGGTAGATAAGCTTGCGAAGGAGGTCCAGGATCGAATCATCTCCGAGCTAAGAGAGTTCGATTACAGCCACTTCACCAAGAACCGATACTCCATCCCTAAGGTTCAGGAGGCCCTACGCGGGTATAAGGGCGAGTACCCGGACAGTAATGGCCATGCCGAGGCACTGAAACGGTTGGGAGAGGGCGCTCTTGTTCCCGTAGCAGAAGTGCCCGCGCCACCGACTGGCGCAGTAGGAGGTCTGGTCGGGCTTTCCGAGTTGCTCACCGAAACCCCAACCCGAATCGCTCTCGAAGCCTTGGAGGGGAACTCGGAAGCGCAGACGTGGGTAGAGCAGGGACTTGACCTGCATCAAGGATTGGACCACTGCCTCTTCTGCGCCGGAGCGTTCGGCGATGATCGGCGAGCTCAACTTGCACGACACTTTGACGAGAGTTGGCTGCGGATTCGCAGCGAAGCAACAAGCCTGCTCGAGGCAGTCGCCCGTGAGAAAGAATCACTCAACGCCTGGTATGCAGCCCTACCCACCGAATCGGAGCTCTCGAGTGATCTCAGGTCGGTATACAAGGTTGCAAAGGACCGAGCGCAGACAGATGTCGGTAAGCGTGTCGCAGCGCTAGGCGTGGTTCATAACGCACTCAGCACCAAAATTGCTGATCCTAGCGCAACGCCGGAAGCGCCAGACTGGTCGGTTCTAAGCAGCGCCCTGTCCATCACCGTGCTTGAACAAGCGGTTAAAGAGCATAACGACCAGGCTCGTCGCAATGAGGAGATCACAGGGGAACGAAAGCAAATCGTCCTTGACCATCTTGTCGGGTCGCAAAGTGTCCCCTTCCTCGAACTGGAGAAACTCGCCAAGGCCTGTGCCGATAAGACTTCGACCAGCGAGAAGGCGGTCAAACTGGCCGAACGACGGTTGGACCAGGTTCGTCAGGCACAGTTCACCACCAAGGACATGGCCAACACGTTGACGCAGGACCTTGCTCAGGTCTATGGGAAGAATCATCTGAGCGTAGCTGTCACAGCCGACGGAAAGTCCTACGCTTGCCGACGCGGCGACAAGCCGGGAACGGACCTGAGCGATGGTGAACGGACAACCCTCTCGCTACTGTATTTCCTTCGGAAGCTTCAGGATGAGCAAACCTCCGGTTGCGCTCCCGCTCAGCGGATCATCGTGATCGACGACCCATCAAGTTCGCTTGACCGCGAAGCGCTTTTCGCTACCCATCAGTGGCTCTTCGACACCCTAAAAGGGTTCGGTCAGTACATCATCTTGACCCACGATTTCAGCCTTCTACGCCTCTTCATCAAGTCCCACCGGAATGCATGGGGGAAGTCACTGAGCAATATTAAGAAGGGGGACACCGACGAGATTCGATTCCCGAAAGTGGCCTTCCTCGAGATGTATGCGGCGGCTGTCGACGGGAAGCGAGGCTCCAAGATGGGTAGGCTTCCCCGTGTCCTACTCAATAACACCTCAGAGTACGCCTACCTCTTCTCGATGGTCATGGCAGGCATCGCCGATTCGGAGGAGCACGAGCGTCTCTTCCTTCTGCCGAATGCGGTTCGTCGAGTCCTTGAGGTCTTCGCCAGCTATAAGGCGCCCCACCGAACAGATTTCCTCCAGCAATTGGAAGTTCTCGTCGATGCTCAGGAAGATAAACCATTTCGCGACGTGTACGACTTCTGTAACCGGTTTTCGCACGGTGAGGGTGGCGAGAGTGTGGACGTGCTCGATGCACGTGCTGTTCATGGACAGATTCGGCGGTGCATGGAGTTCCTGAAGGCTGTCGATGAGGAACACTTCCTACGAATGTGCACGGCGACCGGAAGTGACCCCACGGCACTCGCCTAAGAGCACGAGCTCTAAGCCTGGGATGCGGGCATGGTCGTTGGCTGGCTGACCGCAGTCGAAGCACCTCGCGCTTCCACATGTGTAACCGGTAGCCCATTCAACGCTCCGTAAGCCGAACGTTCAACGCCCCGCAATTCTGGTCCGCCGGCGACCTTTTATATGGCGCCCTCCCTGATGTGCGTTAGACCTGCACGCAACGATGCGCGCTGGGATGCCCTAACCGCACCGAATCTTCTAGGGGAGAACCTGTCAGAAACGGTCGATATCTTTAGTCCTCACCGCTATCTGCCGCAATGGCGCGGCGTATCCGAGGTGGAAAGTGTCCATGACGCATCTTCAATGGGTCCGCGGCTCTCCGGAGTGGGGCCGAAATCGTGATGCACTTGAGATGCGCTAAGAGGCCGGCGTCGTCCTGCCATACCGGACATGTATCGCGGAGCGTTTCTTCAGTGAGCGTCGGGCGTAGTCTTCATCTGAAATCGATCCAATATCGACGCTTAGGTGCAGACCCTTCAGCGGCTACGGTGCCTTCAAGGATGCCACCACACCGCTCAATCGTCCCGATCGATCCTTGATTGTCGTCGTCGCAAGTGACTAGCGCCCGCTCGATGCCGAGGCTTTGAACCACACGCAGCCCTTGGCGCAGCATCTCGGTTGCATAGCCACGGCGGCGATATGCCGGCCGCACGCAGTAGCCGATATGACCGCCCTCTACGAGCAGTGCCGGGGTTAGCTCATGCCGGATGTGGACCCGCCCCACGATCTGGTTGCCGATTGCCGCGAACAGCATCGTCGCGGGCACGCGGCCTGGCGAAAGGTCTATGCCGGCCCGGTCCCGCTCAACCTTGTCGAGATACTGTTCCCACGTCTGGTCGGCACGGCGGAGTGTGAAATTGAAGCCGTCCTCTGCGAGCTCTGACTGAGCAGCAAGGACCTGCGCCTCGTCCGTTGGAAGCGGATCCCGCAGGACTAACGATCCCTGGGGATCCGGACTCGACGGAGCGGAGGACTGTGACGTCGACATCTCCAGAACCCTACCCGAGCTGGCTCATCGATCTTTTGACGTCAGCTTCGCGTAAGGAAGCAGAACCAATCGATCGCTCGATCGGCGCTTACGGTTTTGGGGAGAGAAATTCCAGCCTGTTGCCGCTATTGTCCGGCAGATAGAAGCGTCGCATGCCTGGAAAGTTGTCATCCCATTCAGGTACCAAACCATGTTCCTCAACTCGGGCTGCTAAAGCGTCCAGGTCCTGAACAAGGATTCCCGGGTGAGCTTTCTTCTGCGGCCTGAAGTTTTCCTCGACGCCCAAATGAATCTCCAGGCTGTCCGCCCGCACCCATAAGCCACCACGTGCAGCAAGGACCGGAGGCTTTTCCACTTCAGTCAGACCAAGAACGCCCACGTAAAACTTTCGGCAATCGTCCTCACCGCCCGGCGGCAGGGCGAGTTGGACGTGGTGTAGCCCGAACTTGAAAGGAGTTTCAGCAGGAGCATCCGAATACTGATCAACCGACATCGCTTTCCTATCTGGTCGCGTGTACGACGTTCATCTCGACTCTAAACCCAGGCCCATAGGCGGCGGCTGTTCCTCCCGACAGGTGAGTCAAAGCGATAGCGGTCCCGGCCGCTTAACGCATCGCGGAGTGGATCACGCATGGGTCGTCGGGGTTTCGCTGATCACGAGGGCTTGCTGGTGCCGGTATAGGGTGGCGCGGCTCCAGCCAACTAGTCGTGCGGCTTCTTCTGCGGTTCGCCCCTTGGCTCGTGCGTCAGCTGCGATGGCTAGCTTGTCGGCGACCACCTTTGGATCTGACAGCGGACGTCCGAATCGGGTGCCGTTCTGCTTGGCAGCGGCGATGCCGGCGTTGACCCGTTCGGTGATGAGCTCCCGCTCATACTCCGCGAGGGTGGCGAGCATATTCAGCATCAGCCGACCGGTCGAGGTTGCCGGGTCTATCCCGTCCGAGAGGGACCGGATGAGGATTCCTCGTTCACGGAGCAAGTTGACCGTGTTCAGGACGTCGATGAGTGATCTACCGAGTCTGTCGACGCGCCACACAATGATGGTGTCTCCTTCATCGGCGTATTCGAGGAGCTTCTTCATCCCGGGCCGCTCGATCGCAGCTCTGCTGCCTGAGGTGACATCGGAGAAGATGTCACGCTTATGCGCGCCGGCCGCAATGAGTGCGTCGAGCTGCAGCTGTGCGTCTTGGGTTGATGTGCTGACGCGGGTGTATCCGAGATGCCTCACACCGTCATTCTGACTCAGAAACCCCGATCAACGGCGCATGTGAGACGAAATGCAGTGAGATGGGTTTCCGAGACGCGGACTGCCCTGTATTTCCGGGGCGCGTGAAGCTCGCCCCGAACTTCGGCGGTGTGTCTTGGAAAGCTGTAGCTTTATGAGGCGTCGTTGTGAGTTCAGCTCCTACTGTATAGTTCAGTGAATGCTGACTATTGCCTCTCGTGTTGATGTGATGAACCGGTTGGGTCGGGCGATGGCCGACCCCACCCGGTCACGGATACTGATGACCCTGCTGGAACGGCCGGCCTACCCGGCCGAACTGGCCCGGGACCTGGAACTGACCCGGTCGAACGTGTCGAACCACCTGGCGTGCCTGCGTGCCTGCGGGATCGCGGTCGCCGCGGCCGAGGGCCGCCAGACCCTGTACGCGATCGCCGATGCGCACCTGGCGCGGGCGCTGACCGCCCTGGTCGAGGTCACCCTCGCGGTGGATGAGAGTGCCCCGTGCCTGGACCCGGCCTGCTCCGTGCCCGGCTGCTGCGAGACGGGGGTGGGCGCGTGATCCTGTCCTCAATCCTCCAGGCGATCGGCCTGTTCCTGGTTACCAACATCGACGACATCATCGTGCTCTCTCTGTTCTTCGGCCGTGGTGCGGGCCAGCGCGGGACCACCGCCCGGATCCTGGTCGGCCAGTACCTCGGGTTCGTCGGCATCCTGGGTGCGGCCGTGCTCGTGTCGTTGGGCGCGGGGGCGTTCTTGCCCCCGGAGGTCATCCCCTACTTCGGGCTCATCCCGCTGGGCCTGGGACTGTGGGCGGCCTGGCAGGGTTGGCGCGGAGGCGAAGACGATGACGACGATGCCAAGATCGAGGGCAAGAACGTCGCCGTCTGGACCGTGGCCGGGGTGACCTTCGCCAACGGCGGGGACAACATCGGCGTCTACGTCCCGGTCTTCCTCAGCGTCGGCCCGGGAGCCGTGGTCGCCTACTGCATCGTGTTCCTGGCCCTGGTCGCGGTGCTGGTGGGCCTGGCCAAGTTCGTCGCCACCCGTCGGCCGATCGCAGAGGTGTTGGAGCGCTGGGAGCACATCCTGTTCCCCATCGTGCTGATCGGTCTGGGTGTCTTCATCCTGGTCAGCGGCGGAGCCTTCGGTTTCTAACGACGTCTCCGGCCCCGCATGCGGGGTCGGTGGTCCTGATCGAAAGCCTCCACCACAAGGGGATCTCCGACCATGGCCGATGCCGACGTCCTGGTGTTCGGTGCTGGCCCCAGCCTACGGACAGCGTCGCTTCTGGATGGACGGCCTGTGCCGCCATTTATCTCAGCAAGAATGCCGCCACATACCTGCAAAAGTCACAGGATAGGTACCCTTTAAGCAACGCGAAATGCGTGATGGCTACCTTGTTGCGTTCGGGTGTACCCCAATGCCACATCTCTTTGACATTGGCGGTATGGAAGGCGTTTTACGGCACTGACTACTCCAATACGAAAAATGGCGCACCTTCGCATGCGAAGTAACCCGGGACCGAAGCCCTTCACATTAGGATTAGTTGTTCGGGCATGCCAGCTAGCAGTTGGCATATGAGCGGGCGACAGTTGAGCGGCTCCCCACACCGACAAATGATCATCGTCGAGGCCAACACTGATACCTTGAGCCATCTGCATGAGCTCCCGATCGGCGTTGCCGCAGATAAGAACTGCGCGGTCTCCGAGTTCCACCAGTCGGTCTAGCACTTCAGTGGGCTGAGGCCCCCACGTGTGGTCGCCGGCAACGACTATCAAATCAGCAGCTTGCACGGCGGGCGGCGAGCTTGCAGGATTTCTGGATCGCCAGTAGGGCGTCCCGGCGCGAGATGCAGCTGCCTATATCATCGTGTGATGGGGGCCACTCCGGCGGCACATACAAAGTTTCCATGTTCATCCGCCTGCAGAAGCAGCTCCCGTTGAGATTTCTTGGTAGCGCTGTCTTGTTGGGGGAAGCATGCATGAAATTACTGTCGCGGTTGTCGACGATCACAGGCTTATTCGCGAAGGGCTAATCGCTCTATTGTCTGCCGACGTGAGGATCGGCATAGGAGGGAGCGGTGCAGACGGATTCGACGCGATTAAACTTGCCCTGGACCCCCAGCTGGACGTGATGCTCCTCGGACTGGATGTGGGAGGGCCTTGCATTGTCGACGTGATGAGGGAGATCGCTCGGCTGGCGCCCGAATTGAAGGTCATAATCCTCGCGAAGAGCTCGGAGCCTACCTTTATGCGGGAGCTATTGCAGTGTGGAGCGGCGGGGTACTTCGTCAAACATGCCGAAATTGAGGAGATCACGGCGGCAGTGATCGCAACAAGTAGGGGAGTGGGTGGTTTCGTTACCCTGAAGGTCCCTCGGCATGCATTTCTCTGCGTGAGCGATTCAACCAACGCGACGACAATAGGCTCGGCTGCTCGACTGCTTTCCCGGCGTGAACAAGAAATTCTCGCATTGGTAGCCCAAGCGCAGTCAAACGCACAGATTGGGCGTGAACTATTCATCACCGAGGGGACCGTGAAACGACACCTTTCAAACATCTTCCGGAAACTTGGAGCCGTATCCCGGATTGATGCCGTACATAAAGGATCGCCCTCGCTAGACAGGAAGCTCCCCGTGCATGAAGGGATCATGAGCGAAGGGTCCTGGGCGGTTAGAGATTCAGCGAGACCGGTATACGGGAAGATTTTCCAGACATAGCCTTCACTGTCCGGACAGCCACAACCGTGAAGCAAATCCCACAGAGGACGCCGAAGAACGAGAAAAGATTTCCAGCGAGCACCAGCATCCACATCGATACCAATGTCTGCGCGACGGCAACCGACGCTGCGGCATATGCGAGGACACGAGCGCTGTTGGAGGGGACAGCGGCAGGTGAGCTCTGCTGGTCCTCAGAGACCTGCTTGCCCGCGACCACGAGCATCTGTAGTGCGAAGGCCAAGAAAATTCCGCCGAGAATGAGGCACATCAACAGAGCTGGCTCGGTTGAAGTGAAGTAGCCAACAACAATAGCGCCTACCAGCGCCCCTATGAGCGGTTCTTTCCTCATGGTGATCCCCTTTCAACATGCTTGGAGGGTGCTGGACCCCAGCACCCTCCAAGATTACGTCAGCCTAGTTACCGGCGGTGTAGGACGTGTGGCTGCTGGATGAAACTGCAAGCCACAATTCCGGATTCTGGGTTTGCAGGCCGTTCCAGGAGGTGTACCTGGCTGCCGCATAGGCCCTGGCTGGGTTCCCGGTCTTGGCGACCACCTGCAAACTGGGGTAGGTGATGGAGCCGTATTTGGCGCTGGAACTTTGACCCCAGACCGAGAGAATGTTCCCGTATGCGCCCGCGTACCGCTCGAACGTCGCCTTGAACGCCAGGCTAATTGTGCCGTTGCTGATATTGACGGTGCAGTTCGACCACCGGCCCCAGCCCGAGCCGCCAGTGGTGGTACACCCAGTGATGCTCATCGGAGAGATAGTGCCGGGCTCGGCTACTGCAGGTTTCTCGACCTCCGAAACGCTGATCGAGCCGTCAGCATAGGTTTCGATCGTGGTAATAGCCTGAGCAGATTCTTTCGTCTTGGTTTTGACCGGAGATCCACCTCGCATGGCATCGTAGCTGCCTTCAGTCTCGAGCTTTTCAATCAGCCGGTCCTGAAGGGGTTCGTTGACACCATGCTCGTCAAACCAGCTGCGAAGACTCGCTTCATCCTCCGACATGGCCGCGTGAGCTGGCGCTCCTGCGAGCAGAGCCCCGATGACCAGTGGTATGACAGCAAGTGTTTTCAGTCGAAGAACGCTGTTTTTTGTGTGTGACATGTTTCCCCCGTTAATTGAAGTTGCGGCTGGACCAGGCGGTGTTCCCGCCGACGTTCAGAAATGCGTATCCGGTGTAAGAGATGGTGCCTCCGAATCCGTTGTACTGGGCACCCATCTGCGCCAATGCAGGGGAGCCAGATTCCGTTCGCCGAACGATCGAAAGGTGAGGGTCCGATGCGGAGCCCCAGCTCGACGAGGCGGATCCGTTTCCGACCCAGCTGATGTAGTCCGCTGCACCGTTCACGAGCGTGTAATTTGCCCTGAACTGCAAGTGAAGGTAGCCGTTGGATTCCTTCACTTGCAGTTGGACCGGCTGGAGTAGCCACTTCCGGAGGAGACAGTGCAACCGGATATGGACATCGGAGAAATGACGTTCGGGTCCAGGAACTGCACGTTCTGAGGCTGTTCCTGCTCCGAGACGCTAATTGAGCCGTCAGGGTAGGTGGTGATAGTGGTGATGAAGGCCTCGGTCGTACGCTCCACTGCGGACACCGGTGCCACGTCGCTCTTCATCGAATCGAGCATCTGACCACCCAGCACCTTTGCATGCAGGCGATTCTGCACCTGCTTAGAGACACCGTACTGATCAAACCAGGAGGAGAGTGCTTCCCGGTCCCCAGCAGGCGCGGCTTGCGCGGGTTGAATCGCCCCGAGGCTAAGGAGTGTGCCTGCTGCAATGCAAGCCAGTAGTTTAGTGATTTTCACGCGTTTCCCAACTGATGAGGCTGCTCTGAACCAGAATGTCCGGCCCTTGTCAGCGAGGGATACCCCCCCAAAACATCCCAAATTGAAGGCACTCTGAAGTCAATGGACCGTGATTTGAAAGCGGGGAAGGTGTGTCCGGAAATGTCTCTTTAGTGCAATAGGGATACTGGAGTCGTACCAGCAACGCACACTTCGTGGCGTCGCTCGTGAATCCAAAGTGTCCCTGCCATGCCTGTCGGAGGTTGAGCGACGGGTTGAAGGAGACTTCATCCGAAGTGCTGGCAAGTATTTGTGCGGCCCTCGGCATTTCTCTGTTCACATCCGCCGCTCGCGCAAAATGAGGTTCCCAGTGTTGGTGACGTGGTGGTTGCGTGCAGGCGGTCAGAGGTTCCGGCTGTCCAGGTGGTGCGGGACAAGCAGCGAAGCGGGGGAGCTTGTGCCGTGCACGGGTGGGCAGGAGGCCCTGATCGGGAAGGCCGTTGATGCCACCACCGTTTGTGAACCGAAAGTTCTGACACTCCCGAAAAATCTGGAAACGCTGGCCAGTTTGCTCCACAAACCAAGTACGAAACATGTATTGTCATAACGCGAGGGTCGAGCGCGACAGCACGGATTGTGACCCTCACGGAACCGGGGGAATGGAGTATGGAACGAGTCGAGCGCCTCGACGGCGTTGAAGAGCCCATTTTGGTGTCAGATGGTGTGTCTCTGGGTTATGCCCGTGTCTCGACGGTGGACCAAAACCTTGAGGGGCAGCGCCAGCAGCTACTCCAGGCGGGCTGTTATGACGTGTACGCCGACCTAGGGCGTTCCGGTGCCACTATGGCACGCCCGGAGTTGGAAGCATGCCTGCGCGCCCTGCAGCCGGGCAACACCCTGGTCGTGACGAAGCTGGACCGGCTCGGGCGCACAGTGCGCGGCCTGGTCGAGCTACTGGACTCCCTACATGAGCGGGGCGTGAAGTTCCGTTCTCTGACAGAGGGCATCGACACAAGCACATCCACAGGCAGACTGATGTTCAACATCATTGCCGCCGTGGCCGAAATGGAACGCGAGCTGATCCGGGAACGGACCAAGGCCGGCCTCGCCGTCGCCGCCGGCAAAGGCGGCCGTCCGCCGCGGCTGCAGCCACACGACGTCGTCGAAGCCCGCAGGCTGCGGGATGTAGAGAAGCGGTCTGTGCAGGCGATCGCGAAGAAGTTCAAGGTCAGCCGATCAACGATCATCAGGGCTCTGCGTACGGATGGCTTAGCTAGTGCTGGGTACGGTGGGAACAAACTTTCCGCCGGCAGCAGGGGACCATCCGATGACGAGAGCTCGCAAACGTAAACAGATCGACGGACAGGCGAGTCTGGATGCTTTCCTTTTCGCACCATCAGAGGAGGTTCGTGATGAACAAGTACGGCAGGTACGCGCAGGAGACGTGGAGAATGACCGCGCCGTCGCAGTACGCACTGATCCCGGATCCGGAGCAGTTCTTCCGGAGCCTGGGCGAGGAAGCGATGCAGCGGGTGGGGGAGCTGCAGTACGAGCTGGCGGGACCGGACCCGAAGGACGAGAGCTACCTGGAGAAGGTGGGCCGGCTGAACGCATCGAGGATGCAGGCCGAGGAGATCGTCAGGGCCGAGATGCTGACACCGGACTCGATGGAGACCGAGGGCGACGAGACGGAGGAGGACGAGGTCGACCGCCGGCAGAAGGAGATTTGGGAGCTGCAACGGTCGATCAACCGTCAGCGTCAGGACCTGATCGACCTGTACAGGGAGCAGGAACTGGACCAGTACAACCAGAAGTCCTAACGGCCCCACCAGCGGACTCCCGGTTCATCCCAGCACGCCAGGACGACCTCGCGCCCTCAGGTGCTCGTGCCCGCTTCCAAGCCAACATTGCCGCGCTGCGCGTGCTGCGCGAACTGCAGGAGCAGGAAAGGCCCGCCAGCTCTTCTGAATGCGAGGTGCTGGCCCGGTGGGGGAGTTGGGGAGCCTCCGGCGTAGCCGAGGTCTTCGATGAAAGCCGTCCGGAGTACGCGTCGGATCGCGCCGAGCTGCGCGAGCTGCTCACCGACGATGAATACCGTGCCGCAAACCGCACCGTCATCAACGCCCACTACACAGACCCTGCCCTTGCCACGGAAATCTGGCAGACCTTGAACACCTTGGGATTCGACGGCGGCCGCGTCCTTGAGCCAGGCTCCGGAGCCGGAACCTTCATCGGCCTCGCCCCCGAGGGCGCGACCATGACCGGCGTGGAGCTGGACCCGATCACCGCCGGCGTCTCACAAGCGCTCTACCCGGACGCTAACATTCGTTCGGAGTCTTTCGCTGAGACTCGCATGCCAGCTGGCTACTTCGACGCCGCCGTGGGCAACGTTCCGTTCGCCAAGACCAGGCTGCACGACCCGCGCCACAACGCGGGCAATCACTCGATGCACAACCACTTCATCATCAAGTCACTGGACCTCACGCGTCCCGGTGGAGTCGTCGGTGTCATTTCTTCAGCGTTTACCCTCGACGCGCAGAACCCGGCAGCACGCCGGGAAATCTACGAAACAGCAGACCTCCTCGGCGCCGTCCGCCTGCCGACCGGGGCGCACCGACGAGCCGCCGGCACTGACGCTCTCACCGACGTCCTGATCTTCCGAAAGCGACTCCCAGGTGAAGAGCCACTGGATGCTCAGTGGCTGGAATCCCGCTCTATCTCGGTGGAAAGCGACGTCGACCAGCAAGAGGCAGCGCGAATGAACGCCTACTTCATCGAAAACCCTCAGCGTGTCCTCGGTGAACCCGTAGTGGGCAACGGAATGTACGGCTCAGCGACCCTGACCGTCCGCAACGAGAACCTCGGCTCCGTACCCGAGCAGCTACACGATCAACTGCAAGCCGTCGCGAGGACGGCGCTGGAGGGCGGAAGGGGAGTGGCAGCGCGCCAGGAGGGGCAAGTCATTGAAGCTGCTGCGATCGTTCCGGCAAGCAGTGACCTGCAGGTCGGGCACATCTCAGCCCAGGCCGACGGCACCTTCACCCAGGTCGGTCTTGATGGAGCTGTAGCAGCCCTGAAAGTTCCGAAGACCCAAGAACGGGAGTTGCGGTCCCTGCTGCGTCTGCGGGACCTCGCCCGGTCCGTGTTGTCTCTTGAGGCGTCCAACGTCGAGGACACCGCTGAGCTCGAAACGGAGCGTGAACGGCTGCGCGGAACCTACCGCACCTACGTGGATACCTACGGGCCGATCAACCGTTTCACCGAGCGTCGCACAGGAAAGACCAACGACGCCGGCGAAGACATCATGGCCAGGATCACGCCGAAGGCCGTAGCGATGCTCCGCAGCGACCCCTTCGGACCCTTGGTGCCGGCACTGGAAAACTTCGACGAAGCATCACAGACTGCTTCTCCTGCCGCACTTCAGCGTGAACGCCAGGTCCAGCCCCGCCAACCCATCCGCGGCGTGGACACACCTGAAGAGGCACTGGCTGTCACCCTCGACGCTTTGGGCGAGGTCGATCTGACTGAGGTCGCTCACTTGTTAGGTATCGAGCAGGACGCTACGCGGGAAGCCCTCGGGGATCTTGTGTATGACGTTCCAGGCGAGGAAGGCGCGCTGGAAACCCGTGCCGAGTACCTCAGCGGGAACATCCGCGAAAAACTCGACGCCGCCCAGCCGGCCGCCGCTGAAGACAAACGATTCGAACGTAACGTTGCAGACCTTCAGTCCGTGCTTCCACTGCCGCTAGGTGCCCACGAGATCGAGGCACGCATCGGGTCGATATGGATCGCACCGACCATCCACGAGGAGTTCCTACGAACCATCCTGCGTGACCCTGGCGCACGCGTCGACCGGGTCAGCGGCGCTAACTGGGACGTGCAGGCCAACAAGCAGCTCCTGACAGCACGCAATGAGTGGGGCACCGAGCGGATGCCGGCCGGTGAAATCTTCAAGAACGTGCTCGAGCAAAAGCGGGTCCAAGTCACCGACCCGGATCCGGACAACCCGGAGAGCGCCCGCCGGATCATCAACCCAACCGAAACCACGGCCGCGCAGGAAAAAGCCCAGCTGATGCAGGACCGATTCAGCGAATGGGTGTGGGAAGACCCAGAACGCGCTGTCGCCCTCACCGATGAATACAACCGGCGATTCAACTCCCTGGTGCTGCGCGATTATACCGTAGAAGGCGACCGCCTGACCCTGCCCGGACTGGTGAAAACCTTCACCCCGCGACCGCACCAACGCGCCGCAGTGGCACGGATGATCTCCGAGCCATCCGTGGGCTTGTTCCACGAAGTTGGAGCCGGTAAGACCGCTGAAATGGTCATGGGCTCTATGGAGTTACGGCGTCTGGGAATGGCACGTAAACCCGCCATCGTGGTACCGAACCACATGCTCGACCAGTTCGCCCGTGAATGGCTACAGATTTACCCGCAAGCACAAATCCTCGCTGCATCCTCAGCGGACCTCGCCGGCGACAAGCGCCGCCAGTTCGTCGCCCGGGCAGCCGCGAACGACTGGGACGCGATCATCATGACCCGCACCGCCTTCGAGCGCATTCCCTTGTCGGGCGAGTCCAAAGCTGCGTATCTGTCAAAGGAATCCGAACGGAAACGTGCTGAATTGCTCGCGGCCCAGCAACGCGCCGATGAAGGCGGCAGCCGCCTCAGCGTGAAGAAGCTGGAAAGCCGGCTGCAATCTGATGAGGAAATGGTCAAGCGTCTCCTGGAACACGCGGAAGACCCGGGCATCACGTTCGAGCAGACCGGCATCGATTACCTCATCGTGGATGAGCTGCACGACTTCAAGAACCTAGAAACGATTTGAGTAAATGAGTACGTTTGGCAAACTCACCCCTGGACGGCCCAGCGCCAACAAGTCAAAAGATCAGCTCATGGAGTCGCTGAAGGATGAGGAAGGAACAGCGCGAGTTAACTTCGAGGTTCCGCGCAGCAAGCATCAGAAGCTGAAGATCCACGCAGCGCGACGCGGCCAATCCGTCCGCGAGTTTCTGACTGCTTACATCGACTCCCTACCGGATGAGTAGATACTCAATTGAGTAAGTGAGTATCTACTCATCTACTCAGAAGCGCCGCCTCCGGGACTCTGAACCCAGTAAGGGTGCGGAGTCCTTTCAATACGAACGGTGCACGCCGTTGGTCCTACGCTGGCCTTCGGTCTGGGGGCCCTGTGTAGGCCGCTCCTTCTTGAGTTCCTGACTGCTTATATGATTCCCTACCGGATGAGTAGATACTCAATTGAGTAAATGAGTAGAACACTCATTCACTCAAAACCGCCGTTTCAGGGACTCCGCACTAGTAAAGGTCCGGAGCCCCTTCCGCTGTGCGGCACGAACTGGTCCTACGCTGGCGCTTCGGCCTGATGTGCTGGGGCGACCGCTCCCTGGCGGTCGCGCCCGCCCCAGCGATCTGCCGACGGCGTGTTTGCTGCTGTCCTTATGTTGTTGAGCAGGTAGTTCGCAGGGCAGTTGTAGTGTCTTGGCTACCCAGGGGTGATGGG
>NZ_CANLXP010000022.1 GCF_947495145.1 uncultured Arthrobacter sp. | reverse complement strand
CACAAGAAGCCCGGCGAGTCGACAAGTGGGGCCACTTCAAACCGTCACACCGGGGCCACTCCAACCTGCCACAGCCACCTATCCCCTACAGGGAAGTGGTGTAGATGCGCGCTGCGTAGATCGTTGAACCAGTCATCGACGTCGGCCATGTCGTAGCGGATTGCGTTGCGCCCGAAGCTGTAGAACGCGGGACCGATCTGTTGGCGCCTCCAGGACGCCAGCTCCGCAATACTGACGCCGTACTTCTCAGCCACCTGGCGTGGTGTCACCAACCCATACATTGTTTGTCTCGCTTTCATCTCTCGATCACCGTTCCTTTCGGCAACGCCGTCATCACTTGGCCGCGAAGTGAATTGGCAAGTCGGAGTCGGGGGACCGTGGAATACCGGAGGGAGCGAAGCGAGTGAGGATATGCCGCGAAAGCCGTCGGCGGAGACTTGCCAAGAGAAGGGCGGACAGTACCTTCACCAGCCGAAACGGAACGGCGCAGCCGTGCAGGTCACATGGCGCGGAGCGCCTTCCTCAAAAGCTTGAGAACCCCACCCGCGACAAACCGGTGGGAGACATTCAGACTGAGCACCTGCGGAGCAAGCTATGCGTTTATGTGCCATAAACGCGGTTTCGCGTTGGCGCCTGCGGCTGGGCGGTGGCACACTGGGGGTGCGGGGCCTCCGGGAGAGGGGCGCTGCGCTGGGCCGGAAGGGGGAGGCATGGCGGAGGATAACGAGGTTCGCGAGCAGGACACCGCTGCCAAACCAGCGCGCCGTGTGTGGTCTTCCCGGCGCAAGCGCATCGAGGGTAAGACCCAGTACGTGCGGGTCTCGATGTCCGAGATGGAGCGGGCCAGGCTGCTGAAGCTTGAAGCGCAAACCGGGATGTCCCCGTCAGCGATCTTGGTAGACGCAGCCCTGGGTACTGGTGACCCAGCTTCTTTGCAGTTGCGCAAGCAGGAACTCGCGACTCTTCTGGAGATTCGATACCTCGTTGCTACTGCGGCGAACAACATCAATCAGGTCGCGCGTCACCAGAACACAACCGGGGAGATGGCTTCGAACGGGCGAGCCGTGGTGCAGGAAGCCCGTGAGGTCATGGCGAAGATTGTCGACGTCATCGAGGAATTGAAGCCGTGATTCCGAACATCACCAAGGGTGACCGTCCGGTCGGGCTGATGAAATATTTGGTCGGTCCGGGCAAGCGCAATGAGCACACGGACCCGCACCTGGTCACCGGCAGTCCCACGATCATGGCGTGGTTCGATGACGTACAGCTGGACGAGGGATCCGCTGTCATGGTCGCGAAGGAGTTGGACCTGAACCGGCGCACCTTTGATATGGAGATCCCAAACCATGTGTGGCACTGCTCGTTGTCACTGCGGGCCGATGAGCGTCCCGTGACCGAACAGCAGTGGGCAGACATTGCCCAGGACTTCATGGACGAAGTGGGCTTCACCGAGACAAGTGGCAAGGCACCCGTGCAGTGGGTCGCCGTTCACCACGGCAAGAGCATCGCCGGGAATGACCACATCCACATCGTGGCCTCCCGTGTGCGCTCCGATGGCACGAAGTGGCACGACGGAGCCGACTATCCGAAAGCCCAGCGAGCGGCCCGCGGCATCGAGAGGAAGTACGGCCTGCTGGAGCTGGGACAGTACGCCGAACGCGGGTTCAAACCAGCAGAACAGGCGGCCGACCGCGGACAGGAACCGGCACGATTCCGGATGGAACGCCTGGTCCGTTCAAGCGCGGTCGCCTCCCAACATGAGGCGGAATTCGTGCGCAGGCTCCGCCGCGGTGGTTTGCTGGTCAGCGCCCGTTTCGCCGACGGCGGGCGAAGTGTTGTCACGGGTTACTCGGTGGCTGAAAGGCCTCCGAAGGGCATGCGCCCAATTTGGTTCGGTGGAGGGAAGCTCGCCAAGGACCTGACCCTTCCCGCGCTGCGAACCGGTTGGCCGGATACGCCGCAGCAGGCACAGGAAGCAGCCGAGGAATGGTGGGCCGCGAAGCGCCACCACAGGATCGCAAACCCGGACGCCCCAGACATGCAACCAGGCTCTCCAGTCACCTCAGCGGCAGGTAGAGCGTTCGATGAGGACCTGGCGCGGAAGTTCGCCCTGCAGCTGGCAGGAGCCCGCCGGGCGATGACGAAGGTCGCTCCAGAGGATCACCAGACCTGGGCGCATGTGGCACGTGAGACTTCCGGGCTGCTCGGTGCCTGGTCACGTGCGACTGAACCAACCCCCGGGCCGTTGGCGCAAGCCGCGCGAGCGATGGCGAGGTCTGCTCACCGAAGTGGCATGAAGATCACCGAACCGGTCGACCCGCCCCTGCGGATGGGCGGCACCACCGCCTTCCTCCTAGCAGCCACCACCACACCGTCACCGGTCGCACAGGCACTCATCATGCAGCAGATGCTCCGAACCTTCGGCGCAATCCGCGCCATGCACGAAGCCCGCAAGGAACTCCGTGAAGCCGACGTCCTAACCCAGACGATACGGAACCAGCTCGCCGCCGTCGCAGCACCACTGCCGGACGTTCGAGAAGTGAAACTTCAGCCGGCACATGACGGGCCTAATCGGCCAGTCAAACGTCTGACCGAGGTCGACGGGTACGCAGCACGGCAGCACCAGATCGAACAACACACCACACACGATCAAGGAATGGGGAGATAATCGTGGACCAAACACCAGATGGAGCCGATGACCTGCTACGCGGACAAGCCCAGGCCGCGCTAGCTGTAGCCGGAAGACTCGGAGAAATGCTCGCCCGCCAGCGAGCCGAACGGCAACAAGAACTACAGCGCGCAGCCGAGGCAGAACGCCGCCAGCTTGAGGAACGCTTCGAAGCAGAACGCGCTGTGATGCGGACTCAGCTCGCCGCTGTACACGAGCCGCAGTTCTGGAAATCAGCGAAACCCCAAGACATCGCTACCCGCTACGCCCTCGCGCAGCAGTGGGAACCCTTCGATGACATGGCGCGGCTGTCCCGCGAGCACATGCACGACGAGATCAAAGTCCGGTACGACCTCACCCCGGAACAGTTCCTCGACGGGAGCGCATCACCATTGGAGGCCGGTGTGGATGCACCTCAGGAGAAGGCAACCGAGGAGCAGGAAGGGCAGCAAAGCAACATCCAAGCCGGGCGGCAGTCAGCAGCGGTCGCTGCGGGAGACCTGCAGAACGACACCGACACGCAGAACGCTGCCGCAGTAACTGAAGATCTATGGGACTCCGGCGACCGCCGCGCACAGCTCGCCGAGCGGCTCATGGACACGTTCGGGCACACCGACGAAGGGAAGGAAGCCGTCACAGCCGTTCTCGCCGCAGACCGAGACCAAGGAACGCATCCTCGCGAAAGCGTTCGAAGTGGGCACAAGCTCGCGAAGGGAAAGGAGTTCACCAGTCGTGGTGCTACTCGGAAACGAGAGGTTGGCCTCGGCTAGGAAGCTTCTTCAGACCGGACCGAGGGAGGCCAGTCCCAGGGATGCACGTTTTCGGGTCTGGGGATTGCTGCGTCGCTAGTCGGGTCGTCCCAGTCGAAAACAGGGGCTGGACTCCATACCAATGGATCCTCGAAACTGATGGAGTCTGCGCGACCGAAGCGCGCCGCTAGAAACGAGGTGTACTTACTGTTGAAGGATGCTCCCGTGAAGTAGTGGTACTCGCCGCTGAAGGCCGCATCCCTGAAGGAGGTGGTCTTGCCGCTGAAGGCTGCTCCCTGAAATGTGGTGTACTCGGCGCAGAAAGTCGCTTCGCTGAAGGAGGTGGTCTCGCCGCTGAAGGCTGCTTTCTCGAAGGAGGTGGTCTCGCCGCTGAAGGCTGCTTTCTCGAACGAGGTGGTCTCGCCGCTGAAGGCCGCTTTGTCGAACAACGTGGTCTCGCCCTTGAAGGACGTTTCCCAGAATCTGGTGGTCTCGCCCTCGAAAGACGTTTCCCAGAATCTGGTGATCTCGCCGTTGAAGGTCGCTCCGCTAAAGCTGATGTTCTTGCCCCTGAAGGTCGCTCCGCTAAAGCTGGTGTTCTTGCCGCTGAAGGTCGCATCTTCGAACAGAGTGTTCTTGCCGCTGAAAACCGCCTCATCAAATGCTGTGGTCTCGCTGTTGAAGGTCACTCCATTGAACATGGTGGTCTTGCCGCTGAAGGTCGCGTCTTTAAAGTCGGTGGTCTCGCTGCTGAAGACCGCTCCATCGAACATAGTGAAGCCGCCATTGAAGGCCACTTGGAAGAACGATGTATACCCGCCGCTGAAGGTCGCTCCGCTGAATGTAGTGTCGTCACCACTGAAGGTCGCTCCTTCAAATTCAGACTCCTCGAAATGGGCTCCGCTGAAATCGAAATTATTGGAGGACCAAGAGTGCGGCGCGTTCTGCTGTAGGTGAGCGACGATGACTCTCACAAGTGTCTGACGTACTACCTTGTCGTTCTGACGATATTGAAACTGTAGTTCTTCTTCAGCGCCGCCTTTTGGGAGTACAGCCTTTCTCAGCACTAGGGCAGACTGGTGATTGTTGCCGAGCTCCGGAGAGTAGGGCAACCGGAGATAGCCGCAGAGCACATCAATGCACTGCTGCTGTTTCAGTTTGGAAGACTGGTCAGCGACGCCGGCCATCGCGTAAACCCCCGCCAGCCGCACTGCCACATCCGAGTCGCCTAGCTGTTTGGCCGCGGCTCCGAAGGCTTCAACGAACCTGCCCTGCTCAAGGTCACGTTGCCGCCGATACGCAACAACAAGGGCGACGACCCCGCCCACGCCGGCAGCAATGGTCAGCGCTAGCCTGATCAGATCGGTAGGAGAGGTTCTCTGTGTGCTAACGCTCAGCTGAAGTGCTAACAGCCAAGCCGCAAAGATCACAATGACTATGGCCCCCGTCAGAGAGAAGAGCAACGCGAACCACAAGTTGATGTGCCGTACCCTTAGTGCCTTTGGCCACTTCCACATTCGCCCATGTTGGCACGGTCCTGGCATCGCGTCGCGCTGTAGCCCAACATAATCCGTGATAAGTAGTGCCTGCCGAGTCCAGCTGCCTGGTCGAGCAGTCACTTAGGATCTGGACATGAGTAATGCAGTGCCAGCCTTGCCTGACAAAGATCGTGACTTCTATCAGGCTTACTACCTTCTTCAGGCTCAACGTCAAGCGCAGCATGAAACCAATCGCTTAGCTGTAAGCGGTTTCGTGCTGGCTGCGTCGCCTGCTGCTGTCGGTCTCTTAGCTGGGACGGAAGAACCTACCAACGCACTGGTATCCATTGTTTTGGTATCGGTTGTAGTACTGAACATACTTGCTGCCCTCTATGCCCAGCAGTCTAGATATTGGGTAAAAGTGCATCAGAAGCGGGCGAGATGGGTTCTCGAGAAGTTGGCGCCTGAATTGGTGGGTTTGCACGAAGCAATACGTCTGGAAGGGCGCAAGAAGATTTTGGCAGCGAAATCAGGAGATGGCTCTTTCATCTCCGACGCGGTCCGAAGTGAAAGACTCCTAATTACATTTCATCTGGTATTTATCGTGGGAGCCGCGGGCTTCCTCGCATGGGCCCTGTTCAGTGCGCTGGCCTAGCTGTATACGGAACGAGTAGCAGGGGATTTAGCTCCCAGTCGGAAGAATTCTAGGTTCTGATGAGCCCATCCTGCACAAATCCGCCTGACTAGTGTCTCATTACGCCGATAATCGAGATCTGTAAAAGCTGCTTCACGGGAGTCGAGGGCGGTCTATTCGCTCTTGCAAGACAGGTCAAGCATCCGAAAGGCGTGCTCGATGATGTCGCTTTCGGGGTGAAGCTCTTCTACTTGAATGTTCCGTAGCTGCGAACTGAGGAGACCGTCGCCTGGTCTTTCGAAGACCGCCCATAACTGCAGGTCGTCGCCGTAGCGGGATGCGAATGTAACGCCATGCAGATCGGTGGTCTCGTAAATCCAAGTAGCGACGGCTTGGGTGAGTTCACGCGGGCGGGCGCCTCTCAGTGCTGCGGCGTCCAGGTCCGCCAATCCTAGGCCGAGGACCATGCCGATAAAGTGCGGATACAGGGCTGCGGTGGATTCGGGGCCAGTCACGGCGCAGTAGTTCCCCGCCAGTCAGCTGAGGTTGCGGCTCGGGCATCCAGCCATTCCCAAGGAACCTGTCCTGGCGTAATGGTGGGGTGCAGCACCGAGTCCTCATCGTCTTCGACAATGTCATTCAGCTCTGTGGCTAGCCCGGCGTTCGGCCACATGATAGGCATGCCGCAGCCGGGTCATCACCTCGGTCGAGGGCTTCCGCCTCACCGCCAGCCCACTGGCGCACTGCCCGGGTTTCCTTCACCGAGCCGATGTAGGCCACCAGCTTCGCACCCAGGATGTAGCGCAGGTCACGAACCAGTTCAGCATCCGGAAGCCGAATAGAATCTTGGTGCGCCTTCAGCCCTCCACGTGCTCCGGCAGCTGCCGTCATGGTTCCATGCTTCATGTAACGCACCCTGAATCAAGGGCAGAATCACAGGTGGGATCACAGTTTCTAAAGTTCCGTTATGTAGGACTGAGGTCCTGCGAAACTTCGCTTAGATCTTAGACTGACCCACCTCAAAGAGATGAGGCCGCGAATAGATTTATAACCTTGGTTATGCTTGCTAGCATGAGGTAATAACGTAGGTTATGGCACGCAGGTAACTAGGAGGCCGAGGGAGGCCAGATATGGTGTTTTCCAGTACTAAGAAGCCCGTCGGCGCCAAGACAGGAGTCGGCACTAAGAGGGCGGCTGCGGCGACGAAGAAGGCTGTTGCTGGCAGGAAAGCTGCGGCGACGAAGAAGGCTGTTGCTGGCAGGAGGGGCGCTGCGACCAAGACGACCGCCAGCACCAAGATGGCCACCGAGATGACGGCCATTGAGGCTGCACGTCGCGCGAAGGCACGGCGGGAGCTGGGCAAGCTTGATTATGTGCGCAGCGTTCGTGCGGCAGCAGAAGAGCTGGACCAAGCGGCGATTGCCCGTGAGTTGGGTGTCTCCCAGCCGTCCATCAGCAAGCTTCTTGCAGGTGCGGAGGCCAGGGGAGTGAAGCCGGTTTCCGACGGCTTTAGTGGTGCAGGTCCTTACGAGATCGCTGAGCGTTATGCAGCAGGCGACATCGACAGGGACGCTATGATCCGCGAGCTATCAAGCTGGCCTTATCCAAGGAACGAAGGCGCGGTCGCAGCGGCGGCGGAGTGGGAGTCTACGCCCTACATGGACACCGCAGGATCGTTCGCGGAGGTCGGCCAGGCCTTTGATGAAGGACTCATTGACGGCGACGCTTATGACCGAATCTTGGACGCCTCCGATGAGGTCCCCGAAGTCTAATGACTACGCTGTAAGCGTGACTACTGAAGACCAGGCAGCAGCGCACCGCGCCACCTTGGAGCGCCTGGGCACGGAAGGGGGGCCGCTAACCGCCCAGAGTAAGACCGCGACCGCTCAGAACCCCGAGTGGTTCAATGTCCGTCGAGGTGAGCCACGCCAGGGCCGCCGGCGATTGCACAACGAGATTCTGGCACGCTTCATTGAGTCACGCTCTGAGGTCCGCCGTGAAAAGAAGGCGATTGTCCTTGCTGGCCCTCCAGGTGCCGGCAAGTCCACCGCGCAGGCTGCCCTCATTCAGGCAACCGGGACACAGCCGGACCACTGGCTGCCAATCAATGCAGACGACTTCAAGGACGAGTTGCTGCAGCAGGCCCGTGAGGATGGAAGCTACGACCTCCACCTGGTGCCTGACGAAGTGCGCGCACTACAAGCAGCGGGGGAGAAGTTCTACCCGCGCGAGCTGGCAGCCCTGGTTCACGTAGAGTCATCTATCCTCGCTAAAAAGGCACGCAACGAGGCGCTTGAGTCTGGGATGAACGTCATTATCGACGGCACTCTGGGCAACGAGAAGCAGGCCAGGATACTGCTGGATCGACTGCAGGCGACGGGTTATGACGTCCTGGTCGCCGACGTCGAGACAACGCAGAATGTCAGTGAGGCGCGCACCATTGGCCGCTGGGAACGCGGCTACCTAGACGCCGAAAATGGATCGGCCGTCGGTCTCGACGCCGAGCTAGGCGGGCGCTGGGTTCCGCAGTCGTTCCCTGCATCACTGTTCAACGAACGAAGTGACACGGAATCAATCTGCGCGGCCAATGCAGCGGCAATCGCCGCAGACTACGGATGTGTCAGCGAGTATCAGGTTTACCGCGTCGCGGACAAGGACGCCGCCCCCAAGCTGGAAACAAGACAGGGCCGTACCATGCCGGGCTTACCGCTCATCGACAGCGACACTCTGCCGGCCATTCGTGCCGCGGGAGAAGCTCTTTGATCAGTGGCGGAATCACACCCGAATGAGTGCCGATAACCTATCTTATGTCAAGTAGAACCCGGCGAATCGCATTGGATGCGAACTGTCCGGACTTGGACACCTGTCCCCTCCCGTCAAGCCGTATGGCACGGTATCTCGTCGACTATGGGGCTGGTGGCATGCCACGCATGTTTGGCTGGAGGGGAAATGACTGATCCAAAGTTGCGTTCAGGGAGTGTGAGAATGCGCGCCGTTTGTAGGCCTCTTTGCTGCGGGTCACAGATCAGGACTCCCGCGCGACTTTCACCAGTTCTTGGACACTGAGTCGCGAAGGTGAAGCAGCGGCGTCGCAGGCTCGGGCCACCGGCTCACCGGCGGCGCTATACGTAGTCATCAGATGACGTCGCTCAAGTCTTAACCCACACGGTCATTCCGATTCGGGATTGGTCAGTTGGTGTAGGGGTCCGAGAGGCCGATGTACTGGGTGGTGGTGTATTCGGCGATGCCCTCTGATCCGCCTTCGCGGCCGAGGCCTGATTGCTTGACTCCGCCGAAGGGTGCGGCGGCGTTGGAGATGACGCCGGCGTTGAAGCCGACCATGCCGAATTCGATCTGCTCCGCCACGCGCAAGAGGCGGTTGAAGTCCCGGCTGTAGAGGTAGGACGCGAGCCCGTACTCGCTCGCGTTGGCGAGGCGGATTGCGTCTTCATCCGTATCGAACGTGGTCACGGGCGCGACGGGTCCGAAGATTTCCTGGCGCAGGATGTCAGCGTTGTTCGGCACATTGCCGAGCACCGTCGGCTGGTAGAAGTAGCCGGGCCCGTCAACAGGTCCGCCGCCTGTCTCGGCAACTGCCCCAGCGCCGACGGCGGCGCTCACCAAAGCGTGCACCTCATCACGGGCCCCTGCATCGATGAGGGGGCCGACCTGGGTGGCGGGTTCGGTGCCGCGTCCTGTGGTGAGTGAGCCCATGGCTTCGGCGAACCGGCGCGTGAATTCTTCCGCGACTGACTCTTGGACGAGGAAGCGGTTGGCGGCGGTGCATGCTTCGCCCATGTTCCGCATCTTCGCGGCCATGGCTCCTTCGACGGCTTTGTCCAGGTCTGCGTCGTCGAACACGATGAACGGTGCGTTGCCGCCGAGTTCCATGGATGTCCGCAGCACATTGTGGGCGGCGTCTGCCATCAGTCGCTTGCCCACGGGCGTGGATCCGGTGAAGGAAACTTTGCGTAGCCGGGAATCCTGCAACAGCGGTCCCGAGATTCCGGATGCGCTGGCCGAGGAGACCACGTTCAGTACCCCGGCGGGCAGGCCGGCGTCGAGCATCGTCTGGGCGAAAAGCTGGGCTGTCAGGGGCGTGAGCTTTGCGGGCTTGAGCACCATGGTGCATCCGGCGGCGACGGCGGGAGCCACCTTCCGGGTGGCCATCGCCAGCGGGAAGTTCCAGGGCGTGATGAGCAGGCACGGGCCGACCGGCTTGTGCTGGACCAGGATCTTGTTTTTGCCCTCGGGTGTGGTGAGGTAGCGACCGTAATCCCTGACGGCTTCTTCGGAGAACCACCGCAGGAACTCGGCACCGTAGGTTACTTCGCCGCGTGCCTCGGCCAACGGCTTGCCCATTTCCAGGGTCATCAGCAGCGCGAAGTCCTCGGCGCGCTCGGTCACCAGGTCAAACGCGCGGCGCAGGATCTCGGCCCGCGCTCTGGGTGCAGTCCGCGCCCAGGACGCCTGCACTGCGTCGGCTGCGTCGAGTGCGGCGACGGCGTCTTCGCTGGTCGCCGAGGCCAGGGTCGCCAGGACCTCCCCGGTGGCGGGATCGTGCACGTCGAAGGTGCCGCCGTCGGATGCGTCCTGCCACTGACCGTTGATCAAGAGACCGGTAGGCACAGTCGAGAGGAGCTCAGCCTCACTAGGGGGCAACACGATAGGGGCAGATATTGAAACTGTCATGGGGGAAGTCCTTGGAAAATCAGTAGCTGGAGGGGGAGCTGACGTCACTTGCAAGCGGAGAGGGAACGCTCCGGAGCAGATCCTGTGCTTATGTTCTGTCACACGCTGAGGTCGCTACTTCAAGCGCGAATCCGCGCTGGGGCAATCAACGCCTCGAGCTAGGCGACGGTCCCGGCCCGGCGCCCGAACACCGCACCGGCAGCCAGCCCTGATCCTCCTGGATAGTTGTTGCTGAATAGTCCGCCGAGCATTTCTCCGGCTGCGTAGAGTCCGGGAATATGATTCCCGCGTTCGTCCTGAACACGCCCGAATGTATCCGTTTTGAGCCCACCAAAAGTGAAGGTGATGCCACAAGTGACCGGATAGGCGTAATAGGGGGCGGTATCGAGCGGGGAGGACCAGTTACTCTTCGGCGGGGCGGTCGAGGACCATTTGCCGTCCTTGACGGTGGGATCGAATGAGCGATCGGTGTTTATCCCGCTGTTGTAAGCGGCGACGGTTCGTGTGAGGTGTTCGACAGGTACACCTATTTTTAGTGCGATGTCCTCGATCGTGTCTGCCGTCGCCAGAGAGATTCCCGGCATGTCATATTCCTCGGCGCGCAGCAAAGGCCGTACCTTGCTGTCATAGATCTGGAATGCGATGGAGTCAGGCTGGTTTAGCACCACCTTCCCGTATTTGGCATAGGTGTAGTTTCGGAAGTCCTCTCCTTCGTCCAGGAACCGTTCGCCCTCATTGTTGACCAAAATGCCCAGGAAGTAGCCTTGCCGAGTGAGTCGATTGGTCAGCTCGTAGTTGCTCTCGTTGTCCGGGTAGTACGCGTCCCACTGGACGCTGTGAGCGGAATTCCAGTCTCCTGCCTTGGCGGCACCAATACCCAGCGCAGCGTTGAGCATCGTGCCTTGATTGTTTGGCGTGCCGCGTACTTTGGCCCGGGCCCAACCTTCCCCGAGGTACTTTTCACGCATTTCGGGATTGGACTCAAACCCCCCTGCGGCCAGAACTGTCGATTCTGCTCGAACTTCGAAGGGTGAGCCATGTGTGGTTCCCTTCACGCCTACAACACGTCCGTTTTCCACCAGCAGCTCGGTGGCCTCGTGCGAGTAGCGGATGTCCACTCCAAACCTCCTCGCCACGTTCGTATGGTCCTTGACGAGGCCTTCGCCTCCGCCAACGTTGCCAACGTGCACACCACCCCAGAACAGGTAGGTGCCATCAGGATTCGTGTATGCCTGGCGCTCGTACATCAGCCGGTACTTGAGGCCCAGCTTGTTAAGCCACCGGAGGGTTTCTTGGCCCTCCTCCACCAGCACACGGGAGAGTTCGGGGTCATTGCGGCCCTGGGTCAGCTTCTCCAGGTCGCCAAGATATTCTTCAGCACTGTACGGCGGGACGGTGGTTCGTGTGTGGCGTTCGTCCTCCTCGATGAGTCCCTTCAAGTCGTTCAGCCCGTTATGGACGATGCGCGTCGCCCCGGCGGTGTAATAGCTGTTACCGCCGGCCAGCTCCTCGGAACTTTTCTCCAGCATGATGACTTTGCGTCCGCGTTCGGCGGCGGCGTGTGCTGCGCTGAAGGCGGCGTTGCCGCCGCCAACGACAACGACGTCGCTGGTCAGAGGCAGGTTCTCAAGAGTGTCTTGTGGGTTGCCCATAGGTTCTCCTTGGTGGGTGGGTGCTAATTGCTATTCCGAAGTTGCAGCGGCGATCAGGTCAATGACGGGCGCCATACGAGGGGTGCCGCTGAGTCCGCACAGGCCTTCATAGAGATAGCCGGCAGCTGTGGGTGCAAGCTTTGAGGTCAGGGATAGGTACTTCTCGAAGCGCTCCTCCGCAGTGAAGGGGGAAGTAGGTTCACCGCGCGGTTCATCCAGTTGCTCTTCGACAACGCTTGCCCCGGTGATAATCCTGACCGTGGCACGTCGGTTACGGGGTTCAAGGGATAGGTCGGTAACCATTCGGACCCGGCGCGCCAGGACTAGTGCCGCCTCATCCGGGCGGTCTTGGAAATCACTGAGGGAAGTCCTGCCGTACAGCAGCCCCAAGGCGACGCCGTAGGGCGTACTGAATTGGCGCTGGAGCTCGTTCTTGGGGTTCTGCCCTCCGGTCTGCTCATGGCAGAGCGAACTGACGGCAACTTCTATCAGAGAGTGTGGAAAAACACGGACGTTCTGCCTGAACAGTTCGATGGCGGCGTCAATGGCGGTGTGGCAAAACCTGCAGCAGGCATGGCGCTTCGTCCCTACCGCTTCAATGAGGAAATTTCGACCCAAGTCCGAGAGGTCGAGCTCGGGCATATTGGGACCAACGCTGGTGGCGTAGAAGCCATGACTCCCTTCAAGAGCGGTCAAGGGGCCTTCGACTCCGCACGCCGCCAAATCACAGGACTGCACGGCAGTCGACGAGGCCTTTCCAGCGTGAACGCGCTTGAGGTTCGACCCTGCCTGGACGAATTCGAAGGTGCCCCCGGCATATGAAAGGGCAATACCCATGGCCGAGGCGCATTGGTCAATACTCATTCCTCGGAGTCGCGCGACTGCTGCCACAGCTCCCAAGGACGTGACAGTTGCAGTGGTGTGGAATCCGCGCATTCGATGTTCGGGATTGACCCAGCGGGACAGCCGGACAGCGACGTCGTAGCCAACTATTACCGCTTCGAGGAACTGGCGCCCGGTGACCGGTAATTCTTGGGTAGCGGCCAACGCCGCGGGAATGATCACGACACCAGGGTGGGTTAGGCCGATGGCATCGGTATCATCCAGCTCCAGCGAATGGGCGGCGGTCGCGTTGATGTACGCTGCCTGCGGTGCAGACTGGGTCTTGGAACCATCGAAGCACATGAACCGCCCGGGCATCCCCTGCAGATTGACGGCCGCCCTAACTGCCTGAGAGACAGGAAGACCGCTGCCGCGTAAGCCGCAGGCAACGGTATCGATTACGGCGGCGACCGCAGCCTCCAAAGCCGTTTGCCGAACGTCTTCTGAAGAAAGGGAAACCAACTCGGCCAAACGCTGCGTAACGGTGGTGGTTACTGCTTTAACAGGCGGTGTCATACATCACATATTGATACGTGATGTTTCACATGTCAATCACCATCAGTGGTCAGGACATTTTTCACTGCCTCGGTAGCATCGGCCAGATGCTCAGCCATCGCGGCCGCGGCGGCCGGATCGCCCGCGCAGATCGCATCCACAATCTTCCGGTGATGTTGAGCTGAAACGGAGAGGCGGCCGGGTTGGGCGAGGTTGATTTGCCGTAGGGTTCTAACCCGGGCGCGGAAGACGCGGTAAACGTCGCGCATCACTTCGCTGTCGGCCATGTCAAAGATCAGGTCGTGGATGGCATCGACGCTCTCGACCCCGCCATCAACGTTATCTTCCGCCGCTGCGAGCTCCAGGTTAGTCATGGCTACGGAGAGGCGTTGCCGGTCAGCAAGTGTTCCATGTTCTGCCGCCCAAGCCGCAGCCAACGGCTCCACGGCTGACTTCAGTGAGTAAACCTCCTTGATCTCACGCATCGTGATTTGCCGAACGAAAGCTCCAACGCGGGCCTGTATTTCGACTAACCCTTCCTGACGCAGATTCTGCAGCGCATCGCGCACGGGCGTCTTGCTGATGCCCAATTGCTGAGAGATTTCGTCACTGCTGATTCTCTCCCCCGGCTTCAAATCACCTGCGCGGATGCGATCCCGGATCTCGCGTGCCGCCAGTTCGGCTGCTGACAGAAGCAGGTTCGTTTGCATTGCCATGTCCGGTCCTCTCCTAAAAACTTCCCATCCAATCAGTATGGATTGTCTGAAACATCTGACACAACCCTTGACATGTAAAACATCACGTATCAGACTGAATGTAGTCTCTTGCTCCACTACTTCCAGGAGCCCCGATAGGAAGGAACGCTCCCATGACTGAAACCGTAGAAACCAAGCCCGAGGTCCAGCGCGAGAATGCAGAAGGCGCAACCCGCGCTTTGGCCGACTATGTCAGCAACCTGCAGTTCGAAGACCTTTCCGCAGACGTTGTGCACAAGGCCAAATTGTTGATCCGTGATGGTCTAGGCAATCAGTTGGGTGCCTCAACCATCGCCGAGCCGGCCCGCGTAGCGCACTCCCTCATCGCCGAGTTCGGTGGAGCGGAACAGGCCACGATCACGGGCTATGGAACACGAGTGCCCGTTCCCCATGCCGCGATGATCAACGCCATGCTCGGACACGGAGTTGAACTGGACGACGCCCATGGTGCGGCCCTGACGAAGTCGGGCTCCCTGCTGGTCCCGACCGTGATGACGACCGGCGAGTACCTGCACCGTACCGGTGCCGAGACAATCACCTCTGCTGTAGCCGGCTACGATCTCATGGTCCGTATCGCTTTGGCCATCAACCCAGGCCATCGCCAGCGCGGCTATCACACGACCGGCGCCGTCGGTTCCATAGCTTCTGCCGGTGCAGCTGCCAAACAGTTCGGCTTCGACGCCGAGCGCACCGCCGACGCCCTGGGGCTGGGTGCTATGCAAGCCGCAGGAATCCAGGCTTACCTTGACTCCCCCTGCATGGCCAAGCCGCTGAGCCCGGGCAAAGCTGCCCTGAACGGAACCATGGCTGCGATGCTGGTTTCCAAGGGTTTCACTGGGCCGAAGATGGGTCTGGAGTCCCAGGAAGGCTTCTTCAACGCCTACGCAGACGGTGTGAAGCCGGGCGAAATCTTTGACGGCCTTGGCTCAGACTTCAAAATTATGGAGGTCGGCTTCAAGCCACATGCCGCCTGCCGGTACGCCCATGGGCCTATCGATGCTGCTCAGGAAATCGCTCAGCAGCACAATCTTGCACCTGAAGACATTGCAACCGTCAGCGTTCGCCTTTGCGCCCTTGCTATCCGCCAGTCCGGCCGCACCGTCACCCCCAACCTGAACGCAGCAATGGGTTCAACTCCCTTCGGTGTCGCCCTTGCCCTAAACGGCTACCTGAACGGGCTCAAGGATTACGAAGAGGGTTTCAAGGACCAGCGAATCCACGAAGTCGCTGCCGAGATCGAACTGATCGCCGAGCCCAAGTACGGCCTCATGGGCCGCGAGGCCGTGGTGGAGGTCCGACTGAACGACGGGCGAGTGCTTAGCCACGCCGTCAAGGGCCCCAAGGGCGAGCCGGATCTGCCCATGAGTGACCAGGAACTGGAAAACAAATTCCTGGATCTGGCCACCATCTCCATCGGTGCCACTCGTGCCCGGGAAGTCAGCGATCTGGTAATGAACCTGGACAACGTCGAAGACGTTGCCCAGATCACCGCGGTTCTCACGAAGTAGCAACCATGTCAACTACCAGAAGCATCCCCTGTCTCTTTGCTCGGGCCGGAACCAGCCGCGGCGCGTTCTTCCTCAAGGAGGATCTGCCTACGGACCCGGCCGTCAGAGACGCTGTCGTGCTTGCAGCGTATGGCTCCCCCGACTCCCGTCAGATTGACGGCATAGGAGGCGGCGATCCGCTGACCAGCAAAGTCGCCGTAGTGTCGGCCTCATCCCGCCCAGAAGCCGATGTGGACTACACCTTCGGCCAAGTCGGCATCGACGTAGGGGAAATCTTCTGGGTGGGGAACTGCGGGAACATGTCCTCCGGCGTAGGGCCTTTCGCCATACGCCGTGGACTGGTTCCCGCAGTCTCCCCCATCACCCAGGTGCGCATTTACAACACCAACACCAACAAGCTGCTCATCGCCGACGTGCGCGTCAATGCCGCCGGGGAGGTCGAGGAAGACGGCGACACCACGATATCCGGCGTCCCCGGATCCGGTGCACCCATCCTCTTGGACTTCGGTGACTGCGGGGGCGCCGCAACGGGTTCGGTGCTACCCACCGGTCAAACCTGCGAACCCGTCACTCTTTCTAACGGCACTACCTGCCAGGTCTCAATCGTGGACGCAGCTACGCCATTCGTTTTCGTCAACGCCAAAGACCTGTCCATGACCGGAACCGAATCGGCCGCGCAAATCGACGCTCACCCGTCATTACCTGGCCTGCTGGAAGAAGTCCGCGCCTATGCCGCCCGTGCCATTGGGCTCGTGAGCGGGAACCAGGTGGCCAAAGAGGTTTCCCCGTCCATTCCCCGTGTTGTGGCTGTTTCCCAACCGCAGGACTACATAGCCGCCGACGGCACCTTAATCCCCGCGGAGACCCTAACCGTGATCGCACGCCAGCAGTCCATGCAACGGACCCACAAAACCTATGCCGTTACCGGGGCGCTATGCACGGCTATAGCCGGTGCCATCGAGGGCACCATCGTCAATCAGGTCGCCAAGCCCACCGGTAAGCACTTCGTCATCGGCCACCCCGGCGGCATCATCTCCGCACAGGTCAAAGTGGACGTCCGAGGCGCGGACATCGCGGTGTGCAAAGCCTCCATCGTGCGCACCGCCAGAGCCATCATGGACGGCTCTGTCATCATCCCGAGCAAGGTCTGGGACAACGCCGGCAAACCGCTGGCAACGGCTGGATTGCTGTAGCTTCCCCTGCACCGCCAAGAGGGCCGGGCGACGGCCCGGACCATGCCGTTCCGTACGCCCGCAAAGGCGAACAAGGACATGCCGATAGAAGGATAGATTATGTCAGCACGCGGACCGCAAACCGTCCGAAGCGCGGAGGGTTCCACCGGTTCAAGGGTGTGGACTTCACGCCTCACTTTCGGGTTCCGACCAGGCATGGTTGCCGGGGTCGTTGCTTGTTTTGCCGCTGCAGCAGGGGTCATTGCAGTGCTGAGCCTGTTCCCCGGGGTCAGCGCGTTGCTGGTCGCGATTCTGCTCGGTGTCGCCTTCCGGAACCTGGTCGGTGTCCATGAACGCCTTGAACCAGGCGTCATATTCACGTCCAAGACCCTGTTGCGGGCGGCCATCATCCTGCTTGGTCTGCAGCTGTCGATCGTGGACATCCTGTCCCTAGGCTGGGGCGTTCTCCTCATGGTCGTCCTCATCGTCACCATCGGAATGCTCGCCACGTACTACGTGGGCCGGTTGCTTAACCTAGGACGGACCCAGTGCCTGCTCATCGCGTCCGGATTCTCTATCTGTGGTGCAGCGGCCGTGGCTGCATCCAGTGACGTTACGAAGGCCTCCGAAGAGGAGACGCTGACGTCCATCGCCCTGGTAGTGATCTTTGGCACAGCGATGATCCCGCTCATCCCCTTCCTTAGCCAGCTGATCGGATTTGACGCCGGCGCCACCGGCCTCTGGGCGGGCGGCGCCGTCCATGAAGTGGCACAGGTCGTCGCCATCGGCGGGATTGTTGGCGGAACAGCACTCAGTGTCGCGGTCATCGTCAAGCTGGCCCGGGTCATCATGCTGGCGCCCGTTATGGCCGTCCTGGCATGGTCGACCCGCAGACAGGAAGCATCGACACCAGGAGTGGCGGCGGCCCGTCCTCCGCTGTTGCCGGTATTTGTCGTGGCCTTCATGGTCGCCATCGTCGTGCGCAGCTTCGGCATTCTGCCCGAACCGGCCCTGACCGGCGCGAGCGTGGTCCAAGGCATCCTCATGACTGCTGCAATGTTTGCATTGGGCTGCGGTGTCAAAGCCTCCTTCTTCCGCCACATTGGCCCCCGTCCGTTCCTCCTGGCCCTCGCCTCCACCCTCATAGTCGGCTCTGTCGCTCTGACCGGCACCTTCATCCTTCAGTGAAGGTCATACCCGGAACCGCAGGCAGGCCTGCCGCGCCCACATCCCGGCTGAGCTGATGACGCGGTTCACGCTGGTCAGCGTCCTGCTCCACGCATTCTTCCTGCAGCTCGCCGTTGCCCTCATCCGCCCCACCACGTCCTACATCGCCCTAGATCTCGGCGCTACTGCGGTGTCCCTCGGGTGGGTTGTGGCCAGTTTTTCCCTACTTCCCATCGTCCTGGCTTTTCCGCTGGGACGAATGCTGGACGTCGGCAAGGAAAAGCGGGTGCTGCTCATCGGAGCGCTACTGATGCTCGCCACCGGCCCGGGACTCATCTTCGCTACACCTAACCTGACGGCCCTGTGCTTTTGGTGCACCTTGCTGGGTTTGGGCCACTTGATGAGCCTGCTCAGCGAACAGAAAAGAATCGCAGCCGGTACCGCTAATCACAACCGGATTTTCGGGATCTACACGACCAGTGCAGCGGCGGCGCAGCTGCTGGGGCCGTTCCTGCTCGGACTTATCGGTGGGCAGTCGGTCACACCCGACACCACTGCGCTGCTGGTGGGTTACTGTGCTACCGTTCTGGGCCTGCTCCTGGTCAGCCTTTTGATGCTCCGCAATCCGGTCGTCCCGTCCCCCGCCGGCCGCAGTCCCGGGGGCATCAGGCGGGCCTTCGCGACCAGGCCCGGTGTGAAGGAGGGCCTGGCAGCGTCGATTCTGATAAGCATGCTGGTTCTTTGCGCCATTGATCTGCTTCAGGTTTACCTGCCTGCACTCGCCGTGGAACGCGGTATGGCGGTCTCCGAGGTGGGCTTGCTCCTAGCCCTCCGGGCCGCCGGCACCTTGGTCTGCCGTTTCGGGTTGGGCTGGCTGGTTTTCAGAATCGGCAGGAACCGCATTCTCGTGGTGTCGTCGGGTATGGCGGCTGCTTTGCTTGCGCTGGTAGTCGTTCCAATGCCACTAACGCCCGCGTTAGTTTTGATGTTCTGCCTTGGCCTCATGTTAGGGATCGGCCAACCCCTAAGCATGGCAATGATCAGCTCCTACGCACCGTCGGACCATCAGGGAACCTGGCTCGCCCTCCGGCTAACCGGCTCACGGGCTGGACAAGTGCTTATACCCGTAGGGCTGTCGACTCTCGCTATCGGCGCGGGTGCAGGTGCCGTCCTCACCGGTACGGCATTCCTACTTCTGCTCTCTTCCCTCGGTTCTATCCGTCCGCTGGCACGGCTCGAACGCAACGAGACTTAGTATTCGCCCCCACGTAGGGTATGGGCCAATCGGAGCAATGTATTACGCATAAGGCATGAAAATTGATGCCCGGGATGACCAGCGCCTGCAGGAGCTCGCCTTGCATCGGTAACGGACCCCATCACGAACACTGCTTGGCTGCCTGCATTGCCACCGTCCTTCACAGCGGTTCTGTGAAGGACGGTGGCACTGGGGGGTGGAAAGTGAGGCGAGCTCGTTGGCTAGGAACTGCCGTTTCCGCCGTGGTGGGCCTCAACGGTGGGCTCGATGCCTTCGGCTCCGACGACTTCGCGCCACGCGTCGAAACCGGCCTGAAAGGCGACGATGCCTGCTTCAGGCAGGGCGATCTCGATGGCTTCCAAGATCTCGGCGGCGGTCACTCCCAGATCGAGCGCGACGCGGATGTGTGACTGGATGTGTCCCTTGGAGGCTCGCATGACTGTAAGGCTCACGATGAAAATGAGCTCTTTGGTCCTTCGGTCCAAGGACCGCTGGTTCAAATAGGCAGCGGAAACCAGATTGTTCGTTGCTTGCAGGACCTCGAAGTCCTGTTTAGCCATGATCTTGTGATAGTCGAGCACGTAGCCGCGCGTACGGGCCATGTCGTTGATGTATCCCAAGGCGTCGGTTTCGCTGGCTGCGGGGCTGGTATGAGGCATGGAATCCTTACGTGTATCTAACATGGGTGGGGCGTATATTGACTGATCCGACAGCCGGATATGCAATCAAACCAGGGTGAATAGATGCATGAGCCGGAAAATGGGCCCTGACAAGGGTTGGGGCAGGGCCCGTCGGCTCCCTGCCCCTCAAAGCCATGGCTTTGTTATCCAGCGATGCTTTCGTGACGGGTCTCGTCTGCCAATAGGTCGATCAGTTTCGCCCGAAGCGCCTGTACTTCGGGGTCGGACTCCGTGCGCGGTCGGGGGAAGTCGACGCGGATATCGTCCTTAATCCTGGACGGGCGGGCTCCAAAGACAACGATGCGGTCGGCGAGCATGATCGCTTCCTCCACGCTGTGCGTGACGAAGATGATCGTTTTTCCGGTTTCATCCCAAACCCGCTGTAGGTCACGGACCATGAAGTCCCGCGTTTGAACATCGAGGGCACCGAAGGGCTCATCCATTAGGACCGCTTCGGGCTCACAGGCCAGCGTGCGTGCAATAGCAACGCGCTGTTTCATGCCGCCGGACAGCTGCCGCGGGTAGGAATCTTCGAATCCGCTAAGCCCTGTGAGATCAATCCAGTGCTGCGCCCTTTTAGCCGCTTCCTGCTTGGCTACCCCTTTGAGCTCAAGACCCAGGGTGATGTTCCGGCGCACAGTGCGCCAAGGGTAGAGGACAAAGTCCTGGAACACGATGCCACGTTCCGGTCCGGGCCCCTTAATTGTTTTTCCTTCGAAGGCAACATCGCCTTCGGTGGGGAACTCGAAGCCGGCACACATGTAGAGGAAGGTAGATTTTCCGCAGCCGCTGGGGCCGATCAGGACGACGAACTCCCCGTCGTGGACTTCAAGGTCGAGGTTACTGATGGCCTCGACCGAGCGGTTGGTCCGTTCGTCGTGGAAGATCTTGCGCACGCCGTTGGCGGAAAACTTCACATTGGTGGACATGGTTGTCACCTTTCTTTGGTGGAGATTGCATACCAAGCATTGACGCGGCGTTCCAACCGACCGAACACCACCCGCTCGAAGGTGAAACCGACAATGGAGATGGCGACGATGCCAGCGAATATGGTCTTGGTGTCCATGAAATTCTGGGCTTGGAAGATCATGAAGCCCAGGCCGAAGGAGGTAGCCGCCAACAGCTCGACGGCGATCAGGGCGCGCCAGCCGTAACCGACAGATAGCTTCAATGCGGTGATGAGGAACGGCAGGGATGATGGCAGCACAACACGGGTGAAGATGGTGAACCTGCTGGCACCCAGACTAGCCATGGCCCACTTCATGTTCCGCGGAACGGATGAGGTACCCAACTCGGCGTTGTAGGCCATTACGACAGCTGCTTCAATGGCGATTACCGTGACTGGCACCCATTCGCTGAGCCCCATGAGAAGAATCAGGATTGGAGCCAGCGCGAGGGACGGGATGGCGAGCAGGAATGTGAGAATCGGGCGGAACGTGAGTTTGATGAATCGGTTGGAGCCCATCGCGATCCCGATTGGTAACCCAATCGCTGCACCGAGGGCCACTCCGAGGATCAGTCGGAGGAGGCTCCAGCCGATGTGCATCCACAGGGCATAGGCTGGCAACGCTTCCGGACCGGCCAGGGTAAAGAGCTGGCTGAATACGGTGGTGGGCGGCGGAACCAAGAAGGAATCGACGAGGCCGATCCGTACAACGATTTCCCAGAGCACCACCAAGACAATGACAGTTGTTGCGCCGCGGCGAAGTTGCGTGGTCGTTCGGTGGCTCTTCCGTACCGGCGTTATACGTTCGGTGACACTGAGAGTCATTGGGACTCACCCCACTTTCCAACGGTTCGGCTCTCCCAGTAGCGGAAGAACGTGTGGTCGATTAGGAGACCGGCGACGGCGATGACCAGAATCGAGACGTACATGGTGGGTGTGTCAAGCGAACTGCGTGAGTTGAAAATCAATGCACCCAAGCCCAAAGTCGCCGAGGTCAGTAGTTCCACCGCCACGAGAGTTCGCCAGGCATGTCCCATTCCCAAACGCAGGCCATTGAGGATCGCCGGCCAGGCAGCGGGAAGGATGACGCGGAAGAGGACATCGAGCTTGGTGCCTCCTAAAGAGCGCATGGCCCAGATCTGGCGTTCAGTGATTCCTTCTACCCCCGACTTGACGTTGTAGAGGATGGGAAACACCGCGCCAAGGACGAGGACGATCAACATCGTGGTATAGCCGCGGCCTATGGAGACCACGAAAACGGGGGTCCAGGCCACAGCGGGCAGTGGCAACATAAATCCCAACAGGGGCGAGAGGTAGTCGCTGGCTTTTCGGCTGAGTCCCAGCGCGATGCCGACGGCGATTCCCAACACTGCTGCGATCAGCAGGGCGGGCAACACGCGGGATGCACTCGTGCCCAAATTTGCCCAGAGAAGGTAGTTACCCGTCGGTCCGGCAAGTTCGACCATGCGTGTGAAAACAGTGCTTGGAGCGGGCGTGAGCCGTTCATCGAGAAGACCGATTCGCACCAGCAGTTCCGCCAACACCGCACAGGCGGCAAGGGGCGCGATGAACAACGCCAACGATTTAAGGGTGCCACTCCGCTGTTTCTTCTCCGTCAGCTTCGGGCCCGGATGCCGGATGGTCGTTTGCACCGCCATTACTGCTCCAGAGCTTCTTCCAGATATGAGCTATCGACCAGCGAGGCAAAATCCGGGACAGCCTCGATCTTCTTCTGATCAACCATCTCCTGGGCGAGACTCGACAGTTCGTCCAGGGCAGGTTGATCGATTGCGGGTGCCATCTTGATGTAGGTCAACGCTTCGGCGAGGACCTCAGGGTCAGTTTCCACTCCCTCGGCAGCCGATACCTCGGAGGCAATCTTTCCGGCGGATTTCGGATCCTCGGTGATTTCTTCGCCGACGTCCACTGCAGCCCGGAGGAATGCCACGAGCTTTTCCCTGTTGTTTTCGGCCCATTCCCTATCTGCGATCAGGAAGTTCGGGCTCTCCCCTGCACTTTCCAAAGTGTCAAGACGCTTGGCCAGACCCTTGGACACCAAGGTGGTTGCCGTGGGTTCCCACGCAATGCCGACGTCGGCGCTTCCTGCCTGCATAGCGGCGCCGACGTCCCCGATTTTGGTTTGGAGCACGGTGACATCTTGGAGGGATAGACCGTTCTGCTCCAACCAGACTTGGAACAGGGTGTAGGCTCCGCTGCCGTTGTCCACGGCTACGGTCTTCCCCCGAAGATCGGAAGGTTTATTAAGGGGAGATTCGCTCGTGGTCAGGACCGAATACCGACTGCCGCCGTACTGCCACTTAGCGATAAGCGAAATATTCTCTGGTCGCTGTGCAGCGATCGTGATGAGGCGTCCGGATCCGCCATTCGACACATTTACCTCGCCTGAGAGCAAGGCCTCGAAGGCCTCGTTACCGGAAGAGAAGCGAATCTGTTCAATATCAACCGAATGCGGTTCACCCCAAGCCTCACCGCGGAAGACTAGATCCGGAATGATGGTTTGTCCCCCGTAGGAGACGCCTTCCGCGGAAGAGGCGGCATGGCTGTTCCCACAGGCACCCAGGCCTAGGGTTAGAGACAACGCAGCCACAGCAGCCAACGCCTTCGTTGGTGCAGAACGTGGAGTAGACATGAGGTCTTCTTTCTCTCGTTGATCCGGGACAGTGACACTGATCACCTACCTGTAAAGTCTGATACATTAGGTATTTGATGTCAATGGCTATTTATCACGATAGTAAAACGGCGTTCAATGCAGCAGACGCGGAACTCCGGGCGATTTCCCATGGGCTGCCTCGCTCGGCCTCGATGGCGCAACGGGAGCGGGAAATTCGGGACGTCCTCGGACTGTGATGAAGAAACCTTTGTCCCGGGATCTGACATCTGCGCCGCGTTATCCCGCACACTGGATGTGCTAGGTGGGCAGCAACTTTCAAGAGCCTCCGGGAGTGTGCCCCGACGCAAATCCAGCGAGGGCTCACTTGAGACTCTCGCCTATCGAGGATTCGTAACCAGGATCGGGGCTCGCGATCCTGTCGAGAGTGGCCAGCTTTAGAAAGTTCGCGGTGGCGTCAGCCAGCATCCAACAAGTTCGGGCAGCAGCCCACCCGATGGCCATCTCCATGCAGCTCCGGTTTGTCTAACCAATCATTCGGTCGCTGCGTTGGCCATCGGTGTCCCTGCTGGTCTAGTAAGACGTGCGCCGATTAGAAGTTTCCATTCCTCAGTTACGTAGTTTGAGGATTAGGTTGCGGTGCAACTGGCCTTGAGGACTCGGGACAACCGCCCACGTCCTCCCAAGTTAAACGCGGGGGATGCAGTCATGTTCGGCTCTGAACACACTGGCTCACCAGCGCTGGTCTGCATATCGCACGGGCTGAATCACCAAGGTGCCTCCCCTAGGTGATTCAGCTATAGCTTGCTGCGCCCTCACCCGCCTCATCGACGACGATGCAAAGCAAGCGTGGTTCCCGTCGCGTGTGGTTGCTCCCCGGTAGGGAGCAACCACACTGCGCTCTGACTCTGGTGATTACCCGGCTAGTACGGCGACGGCATCAATCTCCACCTTCATGCCGAGTCCGAGACCTGCGGAAACCGTGGTGCGGGCAGGATAGGGCTTTTCGAAGAATTCGCCATACACCTCGTTCATCCCTTCGAACTCGGAATGCTCATTGATGAATACGCGAACCGTGACGAGGTCGTTCATGTTGCCCCCCGCCGCTTCTACAACGTATTTCAGATTCTGAAGCGTCTGCCGTGTTTGGTCTCGAACATCCTCCCCCACCAGCTTCCCGGTCTGGGCATCAAATCCGCCCTGTCCAGCCAAGTAGACGGTGTTGCCCAGCCGCACGGCCTGAGAGTATGAGGCGACCGGTGTAGGGGCGAGCTCCGTGCTGATTTCTGTTTTAGCCATTATCCTTCTGCTTTCTTGCTGGTTGGGTGTTGTTCAGTCGTGCGAAGAATCCGAGGGCGGCCGGATCCGTCAGGGCGTTGCCGACTCCGACGCCTAGCGCTCCGGCTTGGAGAAATTCGTCTGCATTAGAAGGAGTAATTCCTCCCACCGCGACGAAGTGCACGTTGGGGAAAGGCCCCCGTAGCGTCTTCAATGCGGACGGTCCGACCATGTCTGCCGGGAAAAGTTTCTGTACGTTGAGGGACATCGATAGTGCCCCGTGGATTTCAGTAGGGGTGGTCACCCCGGGCAGGATCGGGATGTTCAACTCCCGGGCATGCGCTATAGAGCTGGGGAAGAACCCGGGAGAGACAAGAAATTGGGCACCAGCCTCCTGCGCCCGATCAACATCCCTTGGGGTGCAGATGGTTCCGGCTCCGATTAGTCGATCGCTACTGTTGGACGAACGGGCGGCCGCTTGGAGAGCGAGGAATGCTTCCTCGGACTGTAAGGGGACTTCGACGAGTCGGATGCCTTGACTCCAGCATTGCTCAGCTCGTTCCACCGTGTCCTCGACGGTGAGACCGCGAAGTATCGCGACGGTGGGCGACGAACTTAGGTGAGGAACGAAGAATTCCGAATTCAAGACACTTCCCATCGTAGTGTGGCCGTAAACACACACTATATAGTGATTGCACATAGTGTCTACTTCATTGCAACATACGCAACGGAGGCGTGAGTGGAAAAACTGAGTGTATGGCTTAAGGCCGGGCATACCGTCGAGATCATCAGGCGGCTTTTACCCGAGTTCATTGCCAAAACGAACATTGAGGTTGAGCTGAGCGTGGTGCCAGAGCGGACGGCCCACGATTCCCTCGTCCATGGTGGTACCCCCGCCGATGTGGTGACCGTGCCGTTCTGGTATCTCGAAGAATTGATCGCGCTGGGGATGCTGCGCCCTCTCTCAGTTGAGCATTTCGGCGTTAGCGAGCAGGATTTCCAGCCGCGGGCTCTTCAATGCCTTACCCGTGGAGGCTCACTTTGGGCGGTGCCGCATACATTGACCGGCGCCATGCTGGCCTACCGCCGAGACGTCTTCGACCGTGAAGGTCTGCAGCAGCCCGCAACACCTGATGATGTCCTGTCTGCCCACCGGGAGTTAAGCGGACAAGGGCTAGCTGTTCGGTGTAGCGCGGAGTTTTCCTCGTTGGAAACCTTTGCTGGGTGGGCGGCAGCCAAGGACGTCAAGCTACTGCCGGATGCTGGTATACCCTCCCTCGATGCTCTTAGTGAAGGAATCAGTGACTTGGTTCAGGAGATGTCGGCCTCCAGCAGTCATCTGGCTACCCTTGACTACGCTGGTGTCGGTGCTCTCGTGGAAAAGGGGGCAGCTTCACTGCTGTTCGATACGAGCGCCTGGTCCTTCCAGTTCGAAGCCCCGGGTTCTCCAGTGCGCGGACGGATGGCCTATACGGGTATCGCTGACCGTGCTCCTGCCCAATTCCTGTACGCGGAAGGGCTTGGCATCACTGCGGGCTGCCGGAACGAGCTTGCCGCCCGTGAATTCATCGCCTGGCGACATTCGGAAAGGGTTCTGAGAGCCGAGGTCGAGGGCGTACGACGCATAGACATTCCTCGCCGGGATCTCCGCAGCAAAGGCTGGTTTGTTGATTATGTGCAGTCCCAAGGGCTCGCCAGGTGTCTGACAGCCTTGGATCAGTCGTGGGCGTCAACCGATGACCGGCATGTTGCGAGGAGGGCCGACTTCGTTGCAGCCGCACGAACCCTCATGCAAGCTATCAGTGGAACGATAGAGGGCAGATTCTCCTCGCTAACCGAGGCGCACGCGGTCACTTACGGACAGAGATCCCACCGAGAATGACTTCATTGATCGCCCATAGCGCCCGCACGTCCAGTGTGGGATCAGCATCAAGACAGAGAATGTCGGCACAGTTCCCGACAGACAGTGACCCGGAGGGCAAGCCCAGAAGCAGCGCTCCACGAACTGTCATGGAAAGTAGTATCTCTCGTGCTTTCATTCCCGTTTCAGCAAGGAGCTCCGCCTGCTCCTGCATGCCCCAACCATGCGGGTTGAACGTGGTGCCTGCATCTGTGCCCACCGCAATTGGGAGACCCGCGCCCACTGCGCGGGCGAGGGCCTCACGTTCATGCGGGGCGTGCGCCAGTATCTTCGCCAGCGTTTCGGGCGTAGCTCTCTGCCGGTCTTCGGATTGGACGAACCGTTCCGTCGCGACGAGCGTGCTGACCAGAGTGGTCGGAGAGTTCGGAAGGAGCCCTGCATCTTCATCGGTCAGATATGAGAAATGTTCTATAGAGTCCACGCCGGCTCGTATCGCATTCCTGATACCTTCCTCGCCGTGTGCGTGGGCCGCCACGCGAAGTCCGAAACGATGGGCCAGGTCCGTGACCTGGGACAGCAACAGCCCATCCATCTGTGTCGCACCGGGAACCGTGCCGGCTGTCACTACACCCCCGGTAGCGAAGAGTTTGAGGAAGTCCGCGCCAGCGGCCTCTACCTCTCCAATAATCTGTTCGTATTCGGGCAGCGTTGTCGCCCACCGGGACAGAAAGTTGCCGTGCCCGGCGGGGGAACTGACCGCGCCGCCACCAACGATCCTCGGCGTTGACGGTGGATGCAGGCGGCCCTTACGCAAATTAGTCAGCACAATGTCGTTCGGACTGCCTAAATCACGCACGGTAGTGACGCCGGATTCCAGATGTTTTGTGGCATTGGCCAGGAGTACTTCTTCCAGACCGGCGGCGGTGCTTTCGCGGGCTTCCCGCTCGACATCCGCGCCCCCGGACAGAGCCAGATGGACGTGGCAGTCGACCAATCCGGGGACGGCTATTTCGGCGGGGTGGTACGGAGTCCCAGCAGGGGCGCCACCCTCGTTGATACTGCAGATTCGGCCCTCGTCGTCAACAGTGATCCAGACATCCTCCACGACCTCCAGGGCAGGGCCGGTCAGAGCCTTTTTGAAACGAAATCCGATGTTCATGTCTCTCCCTCATCACAGATTGGACTAATCCCGAATGGTTGCTAAAAAACTCCGGACAGCAGTTGTTGGAACGGGCGACTTTGGGCAGCGATATGTCTCAACCATCGCGTCGCTTCCCGAATTCGAACTCGCCGGCGTTGTCGACCGGGATGGGAGCCGCGCACGCACTGTTGCGAAGGCCAACGGCGTGCCAGCGTTCGCAAACTTCTCGGAGCTGTTGGAACAAATTCATGTCGATGCAGTGGTAATCGCAACTCCTCCTGCGGCCCACTTCGATGACCTCCTGATAGCGGTCGAACGAGACATTCCTGTACTTGTCGAGAAACCGGTAGTGGCGAGCCGCTCGGATCTTCAAAAATTGGAACTGTTGTCCGACAAACAACGAGGACTGGTTCTTCCTGCACACATCAGTCGCTATCTTCCCTCTTTTGCGGCTCTCCGGCAGCGACTGCATGGTGAGCAAGTTCGGGCCGTTCGGGCAGTCCGCTATGTTCCGGCCGAACGCGTAGCCCTGCACGGAGAATCACATCCTTCGCTCAGCGCGATGGTGCACGACTTCGACCTCATCCGTGCGCTTGTTCCTTCGGACCTTGTGAGAGTGACCTCCGAACAATCGTGGATCGATCCCTCACGTCCGCATCCCCAGGCGGTGTTCGTCCATCTGGCATTCACAGACGGAACGGTTGCCTCGGTGGACAATCTTTGGACCATGCCGCACACCCGCCAATACATCGACGCTCGCCTGGAGGTATCTTCGGACAACGTATACGCGTCCCTTTCTCTCCCCAGCGGAGAAGTATCGTTCTCCACGGCGGAGGGAAATTTTGCACCTGCCGTGGAATTGGAAGGGTCAGTTTTTGGTGTACCGGTAGGAGCATTAGCTACACAGCTTCGATATTTCGCCATGCATGCTGCCGGAACGGCCACCGAAAAATCCGTAACGCTCGAAGATGCCCTTTGGTCTGTTCATCTGGCACTGAAGGTGGAGGAACAGGGGCGGCGGCCTTAGGAGAACTCTTTACTGATCGCTGTGGCTGCCTCCTGGAGCAACGGTACGATCTCCATCAGCTGCGCGCGCGGCAGTGTCATTACCGGTGCCGAGACCGAAAGCCCGTGCGTCACAATACCGCCGGTGCTCACCGGCACAGCGACGCAGTGGATGTAATCCTCGTGCTCGCGATCATCAATCGCATACCCCCGCTCACGGATTTTTTCGAGCTCTGCCAGATACTCGTCCGGGCCTCCGATGGTGCGCTCGGTATGTCGGACGTAACTGATACGGCCTGCCAGCTCACGACGTTCCTTCTCAGAGCGATGGGCGACGATAGCCTTCGCGACTCCGGTGCAATATAGCGGTGCAGCCGCTCCGAGCCTTGAATACATGCGCACCGTCTTTTGCGCTTCATACTTGTCGATGTAAAAAACTTCACCCTCGTCATAGGCGGCAAGGTGGACTGTCTGTTGGGTCCGCTCCCCGAGCCCACGGATGTAAGGGGCCGCGATCGGGCGAATATCCAGGTTGCCCAGCGCAGCAGAAGCCAATTTGAAGATCTGGGACCCGAGTCGGTAGCGATGGGAGTCGTTATGTCGAACAAATCCTTGGGTTTCCATGGTTTGCAGCAGACGCAATGCTGTCGACTTGTGTACTCCGAGCAGGGTCGCGATGTCCGCCAGGTCCCGGTCGCCCTCACCGAGGAATGGGAGGATTTGAAGGGCACGATCAACGGTTTGGGACACGGCTGAAACTACTTTCCGCTGCAGAGTTCGGTGCGAACTGAGCTCTCATCCAAGCTTCCTCGGGGAGCGCCAGTAACTCTTCAATATACTCCCTTGCAGGAAGAGCTCCGATATCAATCTCAACGCTCAGGGCGGTGTCAGCGGCGATCGTTCCCAGCCTTCCGCAGTTGCGCATCGGCATGCCGGCCAGATATCCCGACAGGAAGCCGGCAGCAAAGGCATCACCTGCACCGACCGGTTCCACGACGTTGACCGACAGTGCGGGCACCGCGACCTTTTCATTCCCATGGAAAATGGTGGAACCATCGGCGCCGCGCTTGACGACGAGAATCTCAGGTGAATCCAAGAGCCTGCGAACAGCAACTTCGTCTTGGGACCCCCATAACGCCTGCGCCTCATCCAGGCCGACGAAGACGATATCCGAGGATTGTGCAAAGTCGAGTACCGGCTGGCTGCCGCTTTTTGTCCACAACGCGGGCCGCCAATTCACGTCGAAGGAGATACGCGTATCGGCATGTTTGGTGCGAACGACTTCCCTCATGAAGCTTTCACATGTGGGAGATAACGCTAGAGTGATGCCGCTCAGATGGATGAGCTTGGAACCCAGGGAAGAGACTGTCTGAGCTGCGGTTTCATCCATCGTGCTAGCAGCGGAACCAGACCGGTAGTACCAGACCTTCGTTTGTGCGGCAGAACGATCTTTGAATGCGATCCCGGTCGGGAACTCGCGCGCTATATCTGTACGCTCGACATCTATCCCGAGCCCGCGCAGTTCTTTGAGCATGAAATGACCGAAAGGATCATCACCCACTTTGCTCACCCAGGAGACTTGCGCTCCCAGCATTGAAAGATACGCGGCGACATTCGATTCAGCGCCGGCGACCGAGAGCCGGAACAGCGACTCCGAGCCGAAGTGCCCGCGAGCCTCGGGTACCAGCATGGCCATGGACTCCCCGGCGCAGACGACGTCTGGGGCAGGCTTCGCCACTGATGCTTTCAAGGAGGTCTCCCCTACGATCCACAGTTGCCTGTGATTGACATTACAAAAAGCAACTGTAACTATTTATCCATTGGTTTTGCAACAGCCGTTGCGGCATATGCAATGAGGTGGAGACATGATGAAACTGAAAGATCACCGCTGGATTTCCCGCTTGAGCGTCCTCGTCACTGGCACGCTGCTACTTACCGCCTGTGCAGGCGGGGCAGCAGAAGAAGCCCCGGCAGGCGGACGGGAGTCCTTCGAAGGAACAAATCTCCGGGTACTTCTCAAGGAAGGCTACGAGATCGAGGCGATACAGGAGTTCAAGGGCGAATTCGAAGAGGCGACAGGAATCACAGTTGACCTGGAAGTCTACGATGAGCCCACGGCTCGGCAGAAGCTTGTACTGGACGCAACGTCGGGAACCGGGACTTATGACATCACGTCGTCATCATTCTGGAACCTTCCTGAATTTGTTTCCGCAGGTTGGCTCCAACCCCTCGATGAATATGTCGCCCAGGCCAAGGATGACTGGCTGGTCATGGAGGACATCCCGCAAGGAGCCATCGAATCTATGACGATCGATGACCAGCTCTACGCGCTTCCCCACACGATCATCGGCGGGATGTTTTTCTACCGGAAGGACGTTTTCGACGAGCTAGGCCTGCAGCCTCCCCAGACAACCGAAGAGATTCTTGCGGCGGCGAAAGTCATCAAAGAAGAGCGACCCGAGCTCATCCCGTTCACTGCGCGCGGGGCATCCAATTTCGCCAGCCTGGGCACCGAACTTGGTTGGGCCTATGGATATGGCGCGGAACTCTTTGACGAGAACGGAAACCCACAGGCGAATACTCCTGAAATGGAAGAGGCCATGACGGATTTCGTAACGTTGATGCAGGAATACGGCCCAGGGGATGCGGCTACGCAAACCTTCACTCAGGCAGGTGAAAAGTTCTCCTCTGGCAGTGCCGCGATGATGTTCGATACCTCAGGCTTCGGGACAATTTTTGAAGATCCCACTCAATCCAGTGTTGCCGGAAAGGTGGGATACACCCTCCCAACCGGTCCCAGCGGCGACCACCTGCAATGGCTGTACAACGAAGGTCTGGCGATCACTGCCGACAGCAAAAATAAGAATGCTGCCTGGCTATTCCTGCAATGGCGCATGTCCCGCGACATTACGACCAAGGAAGTCACCGAACTACACCGCACGGACGTGCCCAATCTGCACGTCCTCGAAAGTGAAACCTACCGGGACTTCATGGCAGAGCAAGGTCTCGAGGAGTTCAGCGGGGTCTTGCAGGACAGCTGGGAGATGACGACAGCGGAACACTGGCCTTTCTACCCCGAATTTACAGCCATCGGCGACACCTTCGCTAAGGAGATATCAGCTGCAATTGCCGGCAGCAAATCTGTTCCGGATGCACTTGAGACAGCGCAGAACGAGCTGACCCAAATCATGACGGATGCTGGGCATATCCAGTGACAAATAGCTACCTGCTCCGGGGAGGCACCGTTTTCTCCGGCGTCTCCCCACACAGGTCGCGAACCGACGTGCGCATAGCCGCGGGACGCATTACAGAGGTTGGCGCCTCGCTACCCGCGGAGGGCAGCAAAGTGGTCGACGTTGAGGGTCTGTGGGTCACCCCTGGTTTCATCGACGCCCATTCCCATGCAGACGCCGCGGCGCTGACAGGGGAGGGAATGGATGTACGAGCGCTCTCCGGGGTTACGACGGAAATAGTTGGTCAGGACGGGTTAGGGCTCTCATTTGCCCAAGGATCCGCCCACCAGGTAATGGCCGACAGCCTGGGGGCAATCGTCGGACAGCTACCTGAACCCCAGTTCTCCGACACGGAACAGTACCTCAGTTGCGTGGACCGGGGGGCCTTTGCACGGGTAGCCACACTTGTTCCGCACGGGGCTGTGCGCGCGACCGTTATGGGCCGTGACCTCCGGGAAGCCATGCCGAAGCAGAGAACAGAGATGCGACGCCTTCTCGCGGTCGGCATGGCACAGGGGGCAGTAGGTGTGTCGACCGGCCTAACTTATGCACCCGCGCTTGCCGCTTCTACGCAAGAGCTCATCGACGTGACCTCCGGGTTGCCAGCAGACACACCCTATGTCACGCACTTGCGCAGTTATGGTGCCGGACTAGACGAATCCATCGATGAAGCGTTTGACATCTGCACAAAAAATTCTCTCTCGCTCCACCTATCCCACTTCCATGTTTCGGGCCCGGGGCGTGCAGGATCAGCAGAGCAGTACCTTCAACGCTTCCAAAAGTCATCCCGTCCCGTCACTTGGGACACCTACCCGTATACCGCCGGTTGCACATTCATCGGCGCACTTCTTCCAGCTTCTGTTCAGTCGAACTCCGTTGCTGACTTAGCTGCCACGCTCAGCGGAGGTGCAGCGGCCTCGCTTGCCAGAGAGCTCGATGCAGTTGGGCCGGGACCTACCGTCGCGGCAGGATGGGAGGCGATTCATATTGCGGGGCTGGAGGCAAGCCCGCTTCGCTCCTGGAACTATCGCTCGGTGACGGACATTGCCGAGGAAGCCAATGAAACCTGTGGCAGCATCATTCTGCGGGTCTTCTTGGAGACCGCAGGAAATGCTTGCATCCTTGTAAACCAAGGACACCCCGACAACATCCGTGACCTGGCCTCCGCGCCTGAGCACATGGTCGGTTCCGACGGCATTTTTGGAGCCGGGATGCCCCATCCACGTGTCGCTAATTCCTTTTTTCGTTTTCTCGACTGGGCGAACCGCGGGGTACTGCCGGTGTCCGTGGAGGACATGGTGGCGAAAATGTCGGCCAGAACGGCGGAACGTTTCGCTCTGGGTTCAGGGCGTCTTGCTCCCGGCCAACCGGCCGACGTCCTCGTCATCCAGCCCGACGCTCTGGAAGAAGGACCAGAGATGGGTCAACACCGTCCACGGGCGTTGTACCGGTCGTTCATTGGAGGCGAACCTGTTGTCGTTGACGGCTCCTGGCAAGGGCCGAAACTCACCGGCCTCGCCGCAAGAAGGAGGAGCCTTTCGTGACCAACATCTGCCAAAATTGCGGAACTTCCGCACCCCGCTCGACCGGGCACTGCCCCGTCTGTGGAGGAATCTGCCTCCGGTCCGGCATCTGGACTGCGAATCCCAATGACCTCAGATCTGCAACGCCGCTTCTGAAAAGCCGCATACCCGGGCTGGAGGGTACATGGATGAAGTTTGAAGGAGCGAACCCCAGCGGATCCTTCAAGGATCGGGTCATGAGCACGTTGGTCGCCGAAGCTGTAGAGGACGGGGCACCAGGGGCCGTGGTCGCCTCATCCGGAAATGCAGCCGTCGCCGCAGCCAGCCACTGCGCGCGGGCGGGTCTTCCGCTTCTAGTAGTTGTGCCGGAGCGCGTACCCGCACCGATCTTGGACATGGTTGGCCTTCGCGGGGCTGCCGTCCTGCGCGTTGGAGAAGGCCCTGCTGCGGTACATCACCTTGCGAAACTCGTCTCGGAGAGGTTCCAGCTCCCCAACCTGGCCTCAACTTTCGGGGCATCCGGGTGCGAGTTCGCATGCCGATCCATCGGTCACGAGATGGCGGACCAAATGGGAGAGCGTCCCATCGCTACTGTGGCCGCTTCCGTCAGCGTCGGACCCGTGCTGCTTGGAGCAGCACGAGGAATTATCGAATCGGGACGTGATTCCCCTCGCCTGGTGGCTGGACAGGCTGCGGGATGTGCTCCCATCGCCCGAGCCTTCTCGGTGGGTGCCAAGGAAGTGCACCCCTGGGAGGACCCTGTCGACACCCGCGCGACCTCTATAGCCGACCGGCTCACCGGATACTCCTCTGAAGCCACCTACTTCCTTAACCAGGTGCGGGCCAGTGGAGGCCTTGTCGATGCGGCAGCTGATGAGGAGCTTCAGGAAATCCGCGGACTGCTCGCCTCCCATGACGGACTTGATGTAGAGCTTTCCTCCTGCGCCGCAGTGGCAGCCCTTCGCCGGTCGGAACTGGGCGGGTCTGATGCCGTATGCATTCTCACCGGCTCGGGAGTCAAAGAGACGCTGACTGCGCTCTCTCAATTCAGTCAGCCTCAAAATATCGATGAGTTTTTCCTCTCAACAGTTGGGGAGGAAGCCGCCATGAAGGAGGTCCAAACGTGGATCCACGAGTATCAGTCATAACCGGCGGGGCCAGCGGGATAGGTTTGGCCACCGCTCGACTGCTCCGGTCTCAGGGACCCGTTATCGTAGCCGATCTCGATGATTCGGCGCTCTCACGTGCAGCCGAAGAGGGGTTGGAACCATTCCTCATGGACGTACGGAAACAAGAGGCTTGGGCGTCCCTGTCTGATTACATCAGCAAAACTTATGGACGCCTCGATGGGGTCGTTCATAGCGCAGGTACTGCTCCTATCGCCAGGCTAGTCGACACAACTGATGAACAATTCGATTTGGCCTATGAGACCAATGTTCGATCGATTCTCGTCGGCACGAGGGAACTGTGGGATTTGCTCACGACCTCAAAGGGCAGTGTTGTCAATGTTGCCTCGGTCGCTGCCCTCGTCGGACAGGACCGGTCAGCAGCGTATGTTGCTTCCAAGGGAGCAGTCCTCGCCCTCACCCGGGCCCTAGCTATTGAACTGGCCCCATACGGTGTCCGTGTTAATTGCGTCTGCCCGGGAACGACCATGACACCGATGTTGGAGCGGCATTTCGAAAGCCTCCCATCCGGGGGTGAAGTTAGGGAGCACCTCAGACGCCGCCACCCCCTGGGCAGGCTCCTGACCCCGGAAGACATCGCCCCCACCATTACGCACCTGCTCTCACCCTCAGCGTCAGGGGCGACAACAGGAACCAACGTGGTCGTAGATGCCGGCCTCACAGCTTCCTTCGACTACGGCAATGTGTTCTCAGGAGGGGTGCACGATGTTAGCTAGGACCGTTCTTGGTTCCGTAGAACTAGACCCAGCTAGAGCAGTGCTCCCGCACGAGCACCTGGTCATCGATTACAACCAAAAGGAAGGTAGGGCTTCACCGCCGCTGAAAGAAACCGAAGACGCCTGCGTCGAGGCTCTGCAGGAACTGCCCAGTCTCGGCATACAAGCCATTGTTGACTGCACCCCTCCTGGCTACGGCCGCGATCTAGCATTTCTCCGCCAAGTCAGTAGCCGAAGCGGGGTGCATATCATCGCCAGCACAGGCACGTTCTGTGAACAATGGAGCCCGCAACCGTCATGGGCTCAAAAGGCCAGCGTCCAAGAACTCGTCGATGCCTTCACAGCCGAAATTGACCGCGGCTGTGGGGTAATCAAAGTAGCAACGAGCCATGGCACCGCCAGCGATAACGAAATCAAAGCTCTCAAGGCAGCCGCCCTCACACATCGCGGCACCGGTGTCCCTATTGTGAGTCACACGACAGGCTCCCTCGGACTAGAACAAGTCCTCATGTATGAGGAGTTGGGCGTTGAGCTATCCAAAGTGCTCATCTCACATGTCTGCGCAGACGAGGAACCCATCGACTATGCTCTGGCCATTGCACGTCGGGGTGCCTACGTAGGCCTGGACCGGATCGGCCACGCTTCCCATCCAGATAAACATTGGATCTCCATCATTCAGAGATTCCTTGACGAAGGGCTGGAAAACAAGGTCCTGCTCAGCCACGACAGCGTGCAGACATTCGCAGGACCGGACGCCATAGCAGGCCATACCTTCAGGAACATCCGGCACCTGCCAACAACATTCCATAAGAACGCAACCTGTGCCGGGATAACGGAAAACACCCTCAGACAGCTCACGGTCCACAACCCGTTGAGATGGCTGGAACCGAATCGAGTGAGTTAGTTGAAAACAAGCAAGCAATATAACTTTCTGGCCCTAGCACCATCAGTCCTTGTGTTTGCTCTGGTCCTTGTATTTCCCATGATCTACATCTTCAATCTGATGTTCAAACGGGAATTACTCACCGCGCCCGCCGGTAACCGGTACATCGGCTTCGACAATTTTGTCCGCCTTGCGGGCGACGAACGATTCTGGCAAGCAACCGGCCAGTCAGTCGTCTTTTCAGGCGTATCGATGGCGGTCAGCATCCCTGCCGGTATCGCCATCGCTCTTCTGATAAGCCGTAGGCTGCGCGGTACAGGCCTGTTCAGAGTGATCCTGATCGTTCCGATGGTGCTCGCACCTCTCGTCGTCGGAGCCATGTTCCGCTTCATGTTCGACTCAGATGGATTCATCTCATGGGCGTTCGGCCTCATCGGGATTACGGCACCCAGTTTCCTGTCCATTCCGGGTGTTTCGCTGGTCACCGTAGCCTTCATTGACGCCTGGCAATGGACACCGTTCGTGGCCATCGTGGTTGCCGCCGCCATCGAGACGGTCCCGCCAAGCGTCATGGAAGCAGCACGGATCGACGGTGCAAACGCATGGCAGGAACTGTGGCACTTCATTTTGCCCCAGATTCGCCCCCTGCTCGTTCTTGTCGCGCTCATCCGCTTCATGGACAGCTTCCGCGAGTTCGACAAGCTGTTCATCATGACCAACGGCGGTCCGGGAACTTCGTCCGAAACCCTCCCCATATTCCTGTGGCGCCACGCCTTTCAGTACCTGGACCTGGGCTATGCGGCAGCAATCGGATTCGTAGTTCTAGTCATCATCAGCGTGGTCAGCACTATCATCGTGAAATTCTTCAGAGCCAGTAAGGGAGTATCGGAATGAGTGCAAACATCGCTCCCGTCCGAAAGACGAACGCGCATCAACCGCCCACCTCCGGGAACCCTGCCTCATCGACGCAGAAACGCAGGCCACCCAACTATAGGAAGCTGTGGGACATCCCCCGCTACCTCGCGATAATAGCGATCAGCCTCCTGTGCTTGGTACCCATCGCCGTCATGCTCAGAATCGCCTTGACCCCGCAGGTTGACTGGCGGCGGATGCCCATTGATTGGCTCCAGGCAGCCGACTGGAGCGCATTCGATCGAGTCCTCAGCGGTCCTTTCCCCGGGGCGCTTCTCAACAGCTTCATCATCGCCATAGTCACTACAGCAATCGTCATCGTCCTGGCCGCTATGGGCGGGCACGCTCTGGCCCGCATGCGCGGCAAGCACAAAGAGCGCTTCCTGTTCCTGGTCCTCGGCACCCGCATGGGCCCCGCAGTCGTATTTGCCCTGCCCATATTCCTGCTCGCTTCGAGCGTCGGTCTAGTGGATACCTACCCGGGGATCATTGCTGTCTACATTGTTTACAATCTCGCCTTCGGCATCTGGATGATGCACGGATTTTTCCTCGACATTCCTCCTGAAGTGGAGGAAGCAGGACTGGTCGATGGGCTGTCCGAATGGGGGGTCTTCCGCAAACTCTCCCTCCCAATGGCCAGCTCCGGAGTCATCGCGACGGCGACGCTTGTATTCATCCTCACCTGGAACGAGTTCTTCTACGCTTTCGTCCTCACCCAGCAGAGAGCCAGCACCTTCCCCACAACCATTCCCGGCTACTTTGGGGCCTTCCAAGTGGAATGGGGATCCATGTTTGCGGCCAGTACGCTGGGCATTCTCCCACCCGTAATCTTCGGAATCCTCGCCCGGAAGTGGCTAGCTAAAGGACTTTCGGGAGGCCTGGTCGACTAAGGCTAGGAAGAGCAGAATGATGCTCGCTGTAGCTTTCACTTGCGCCTTCGCGGTCCAGTCGCTCACGTTCGGTTATCCGTCACTGTGGAAACGGTCCAGCGAGTCAGAGTGTCGAGGCGCCCGCACTTCTGACCCTCGGGAACGTCCGGTTCGGAGAGAACGTGAGTTCCCGCAGCTACTACAACGTCCGCGCTGCGAACGCCGATGTCCCAGTGCTAGCGCTCTGCCCTCCCCCACTGGTCGCTTCTCGAGTCGATCTAGTCGAAGGTTCCAATTGGCTCGTCGGCCGACGAAGCCCGTCAGCATCTGAAGGCGGCTCACCCGCAAGTGGACGGCCTGAGCTCTTTCCCCTGGGCTCCACCCGCCACAAGTGGATGATCCGGAAACATGGCCCAGCTGGTTCACCGCCTACATTGCGCTGTCTGCGTCTCATTCTTCGGGCGTGGAGCACTCTTCCAAAAATCATCCGCGATTAGCGGATACTTCTACGTCGTCGGACAAATCGGTTAGTCCAGATCAAAGAGCTCAGCTGGAGGCGGAGTAAGCGGCAAGGGAATGCCTGTGGGTTTGTGGTCGCGGGGTGTGCAGCCGGCGAAGGGTCCGTCTTGGGCGAAGAGGACGCGCATGGTGGCGTCGGCGTGGTCCCGCCACCACACCATCATTCCGGTGGTTGGGTCGAGCCGGGATGCTTCCCATGCCCGCCACAGTGCGGTGAGTCGGCTGACGGCTTCGGCGTGGAGCCACCATTTGCTGCACCAGGTGAAGGTGTTGCCGCGGCCTGCGAGGTCGACGGGCCTGCGGTATTGCTGGGCGAGCATTTGAGTGACGAACTGTTCTACGTTCGCGTAGTACAGGCGTGGTTCCTCGTCCGTCAGGTCGTTGTTCGCTTCGTCGGCGGTGTCGATGTCCACCGGCTACTCCCCCGCCATCGCGGACCACCGGTTGCCGCCACTAGCGCCAGCAGGAGTTGGTTCGCCGGTGAGGCCCGCTGTGATGGGTCGTGGCCTGTTGCGGGCGGCCTCTGATGCAGCAACCTTGTCAGCGTAGGGGCGGTCGCTCACCTGGACGGTCCGGAGCAGGACAGCCCGGGCACCGGATCCGAGCATTACGGCCCTGCCTTTGGGGAGGGCGGCGAGGTCGGCCACGGAGAGGATGTCGTCGGTGGAGTCCTGCCGGCTGCTGGAGCTGCCACCTTTTTGGCGTGAGGTGGACACGGACGTGTACCGGTATTGGCCGATGAGGTCCGAGAGCATCTTCAGGAACTGTTCCTCTTTGACGTTGCCGCCGTAGGTGAAGACGTTCGCTGTGGAGAACAGTTTCTTCATGCCGGATTCACCCCACACATCAACGCCCTGGGACCACGACTGCAGGAAGGTGGACACGACAATCCCGCGGGATCCGTAGTGGCTATACAGGTCGGGCAGGTTGCCCCACCGGCAGACGTTCGCCGCCTCGTCCAGGACGCAGACCATGGGGATAACCAGCCGGCCGCCGCGCTGGGTGACGGCGTATTCTTCGGCAGCAGTCGCGCTGGCAACGGTCAACGACGTGACGAGAGGCCCGGCGGTTCCGGCGCCTTCCTTGGACAGCGCGTAGAGCGTGTTCTTTCCTCGCACGAAGTCTTCCGGGACGAATTGGGGTCTGCGGTCCCCCGGCCCGGTTGGGTTCACCCAGGCGGCGATCTTCTCGTTCTTGAGGCAGGATGCCATCTGCCGGGCGGTGCCGTAGACGCCTTCGCGCTGCTTGTCGGGGGCCGCGATGACACCGCCGACCGAGTCGGCTTCCTTAACCCAGCCGGCCTCGTCGAGCAGCCGGACGGCTTCGTCATTGGTCGGGCGGGAAAGCCAGGTGTGTACTCGTTCGATGGGTTGTTTGCCGACGGCGGCGGCGAGCAGCAGTCCGGCGAGGAGGTCTTTGCCGGCGGTGTCGAAGTAGGCGTCGCCTCCTTTCGCGCCGACGGCCCGGGAGCCGAGCGCGAAGTTGTTCGCCATCTCGGCCGCGCGTTCGCTGTCGGTGACGTAAGACAGCGGGTTCCACCACCAGCTGGGTTCCTCATTGGCGACGCTCTGCGGGTCGAAGACCCAGACCTCTCCCTCTTCGGCGCGGATGTCGCGGGTGAGATCTGAGAGGTCCCGCTTGTTCGAGGTAGCGATCACCGGGCCGGGGGCCTCAATGATCGATGGCGCGGCCTGTGTGGTGGTCTTGCCGGTGCGGGTGCCCCAGATGTGCAGGAGGGTGTCCTCCCACGAGGCGTACAGTGTGTTTCCGCCGCGGACCATGCGCCCGATCATCACGCCGGGGGCGTCGACGCCGAAGCGGGCCGCTTTGGCGCGGACCTGCTTCTCGGTGAAGGGCTCGACATCCTTCACTGAGGCCATGCGCGCCGCGGCGCGATCATGTTTGACGGCCCTGCTGCCTTTGCGGATGCTGCGGACGACGAAGACGACGAACAGTGCAAGGAGGAGGACACTGGCTGCGATCAGGAGGAGGATTTCCGTGCTGCGCCACGGCAGAGCGCCGGTGAAGGTTCCCAGCGCCCGTGCCCAAAAGTCAGCGGGAAGCCCTTCAGCGCGTGGCACCAGCTTGTGGCTCAGCGTATTGAGGCCGTACAGGGCGGCGGGGACGCCGATGAGGGCGGCAACCAGCAGGGCCAACAGCGCTGTCTCTCCGGCGGATCCGCCTTTGTGTTTGCGGTCCAGTGAGCTCACAGTTCGCCTCGCTCCTTCGCGGCGGTGCGTTTGGCTTCGTGCCACTTCTTTTCGGTGTCGTGGACGCGGGATAGGCGCTCACTGGGAGTGAATTCCATCCTGAAGGGGATGCCTGCGCGGGAGCCGACCTTGATGAAGAACTTTCCCTGGCCGGGCGGCGGCTCCGTCGTGCGGTCGTCGTAGTACCAGGCGGCATTGTCAGCGTCCTGCAGCCAAGCGGTCAGCTCCTCATCCGTGAACGCTTCTTCGGTGGTGCGCTGGAAGACGTCGTCGTTGGTGTAGCGCGTCTTGTCGTCCTTTGAGCGGTTCCAGGCCGGCGGGTCCTGCCAGGTCGCCAGCTGCTCCTGCTCGCGGATGCTGAGCTCGACGGACTGAGTCAGCAAAGGCATTTCCGAGCGGGCCAGTCCTCCGAGGATTTTGATGCCGCAGCGGTCCATGATGCCTTTGGCTTTGTGCCGGTCCGCTTCGTCCTTCACCGCCTGGAGGTCCGATGGCGTGTGGGAGGCCATGATCTGACCGACCCCCCACTCGCGGTTCAGCCGGGTGAGCGCATTGACCTGGTCGACGATGCCGGGCCCGGCCGCGAGGGTGTTCCACAGCTCGTCAAGGATGATGAGGAACCGCTGGCGTTCAATCACACCGTCGTCAGCGAGCATGTTCGAGGTCGTGACGGTTCCGATGCCGGCCGCCCAACAGGCCATGAGGGTCGCCGCACGCAGGTCGGTTTCCGTCTGGGAGATCCTGGACAGGTCGAACACCATGGGTTTGGTGGCATCGATCCGGTGCGTTGAGGGCCGGGAGAACATGTCACCGAACGCGCCCGCCCCGCAGAGGCTGTTCAGGGAGGATTCGAGTCCTTCGGTGATGGAATCGTAGCGTTCGTCGTTGCCCCGGTCCAGGGCAACCTCCCGCACTTCAACGGGCCGATCTTTGAGGACCTGGCGGAGGTCGGACATCAGCGGAATGGTCCCGGCGGCATTGTGGCGGGATTCCAGGACAAGGAGGCACCGGTCGAGGATCGCCCCCTCACGTTCATCGAGCGGGGTCTTGCGGAGGATCGCGATCAATGCAGCGATGGTTCCTCGCCGACGGGCGTGCAGCTCGGTGAGCAGCTCCTCACGCTTGGCCGGCGACAGAAGTTCGGTTGCCGCCAGGGCGCCTGCGTCATCGAGCGGGTTGATGTGCCCGACCCCGCGCCCCAACGGCAAGGGGGAACCACCGAGTTCCTCGATCATGCCCACGTGCTCGCCCTTGATGTCCCCCAGGATCAGTGGATTCACACCGAACGCGCACAGACCGATAGCCATACGCCGCAAGAGAGATGACTTACCCAGTCCGGGGTTGGCCATGACGAACGCGGAAGGATTCGAAATCAGCCGCACGTTCTTGAACCACGAGATCGGATCACAGCAGACCGGTTCATTGGACAGGAGATTCCGGCCCAGCGGGACACCCTCAAGGGGCGCCCCGCCGCCCATCGGGAACGGGTAGAGCCCACAGACCTGGTAGTTCGTTCCGCGCATCTCCCGCACAGGATGCAGCAGCTGCGCCTCACCCAGGCCCCTGCCTTTGATACCCCTCGGGCCCGGCCGCTTCACCACTGATGACGTGGATCGACCGGAGCGCTTCTTCCCGGCAGTTGTGGCAGGTTTCTGCGGATCGGTAGACCTTGTCTGCGCGGGTGTTGCTTTTTCCATGGTCATCAGAGTGCGTCCCTCACGGTCTTGGGTAGTGCCAGGTGATCCGGGATGACGATGCCCAGCGGTAGTCCGGCCGCGAAGGTCGAGTCCTGGGCGCCGTAGGCCTCCTCGAGGCGTATCCGGGCGGATGCACCGAGGTTTTCGATAGCGGCTTCAGCGTCGGGTAGGTCGTGTTTTGAGCGGACGGTCGCGGTGACGATCATCGCGAAGTTCAGCAGGCCCGCTCCATCAGCTTCCTCCTCGGCGGTGGCGCGGGCGGCCCTGGTCTCACGGGTATCGCGTGAGGTGGCACGGTTACGCGAGGACGCGTTGAAGGTGGCCGTGTTGACGTCGTTTTCCACCAGCTGGGCGGCACGGGCGGCATCAATAGGCCGGTACAGCATGGTGACGCGCTTACGGACGACTTCGGGGCTCGGCGCGACCAAGGCCTGCAGGACATTCGCCTGGACCGTGGAACGGGGCGGTACGGACATTGCCCAGGACTTCGACCACGCGTTGTTGTGGTGGTAACGGTCCCAGAACGTATCGGCGGCCTGCGGGCCGACCTCGCTCCAATTCAACAGCGGCGCTTTACCTTCGGCGTGAGCCCGATCGAACAGCACCGACTCGGCAGGGTCATAAGCCACCCGGATGACCTCGCATAGTTCCTGCGCCGTGAGCGGCGTAGCGACCCCGGCACCGGTATTGCTCAGACTCGCAGTGACATTCGGCAGCCGTGCCGCCAGGTCATTTGCTACCTCGTCGGCCTTCCGGATCCGCCCACCGGACCGCAGTGCGGCACGAAAAGTCACCGCGATATAAGCACGAGTCACCGTGGCGCCGGTAGGCAGCGCGGCGACGGTTTCCTGGATGACCGCCCGGGCGAACTCCGGTGCATTCGGATCAATACGGCTCTCGACCTTGCGGGCGAGACGGAAACCGGAATCCGGTGCTGTCTCGATCGTGACCGATGCTGCGGTCAGACCGGGCTCGTCGGTGAGAAGGCCGAGCCAGTGCGACCAACGGTCCACCCAGCGGTTGATCTGCTCCTGATCGACCATGCCGCCACCATCCGGTTCGGACCCCAGAACGACCGTGTAATGGTTCCGCTGCGGGACGTGCAGGAGGGCGAACGGTCGCCCGTACGCGTCGGTGTGCTCGCTGATGGTCGATCGTGCCGAGATGCCCGGTAGCGTGGTCGTCCCGCCCGGTACCCGGCTGACAGGGCCGGCACGATAAACATCGGCCCCTGTGTACTGGGCGTTCATCCACCCGAAACGACGGAAGATACGCTCAACCAAGGTCCGGCCGTGCTTGTTCTTCTGCAATGACAGCAGCAGAACCACGGCGATGATGGCTTCGAACAGGAGAGCAGCCACCCACATGTTGAGCATCATCAGAATGACCCCGCCGACCACGCCGAGGACCAGGACAACGGTCCCAGCAGTCGACAGGCCAGCAAGGCCTTTGCTAGTCGGTACCCGGTAATTGCCATAGACGCGCGGGCGGACGTCGACAGTGTCAGCTTCGGTTTGCGCCATTAGGACCATCCTCGTTTCCGGTGTTGCTCGAAATTTCCTGCTTCATCTGCTGTGCCTGCTTCTGAATCTGTGCGGTACCTTGCTGCAAGGCAGCACCAGCGATCCCCGCGGCACCACCAGCGGCCGTCGCGCCAGACGGGCTGGCACCGCTTCCACCGGGCGGTGCAACCCCCCGCCCGGACCCGTCAGTTCCTGACGTTCCGGCATCTGCCGGAGGCGATGTCGTTGGGTTCCCCGAACTGCCCTGGGCCCCGCCAGAAGGACCTTGCTGAGCCCCTTCCTGGACAGCTCCAGCGACAGCTTCGCCGCCCTTCTCGGCTGTCTGAGCGGCAGCTACGGCGGCTCCAGCAGCGGGAACTGCTTTAGCTGCGCCACCAGCTCCAGCGCCTGTGCCTGCGGCATCAGTTGAGGAGGCCCCTTCGGTCTCGCCAGAGGACGACCCATCCTGCGAGGACGATCCCTCCTGTGAAGATGGTCCTTGCTGCGGGGTTGGGGTACTTCCGAAGCCCTGGCGGCTGCGTGCCAGCCGTGACGCACCCTGGGGAATCGCTGCACCGAGAGCGGCCATTCCCATCGCACCGGCACCACCGCCCGAGGACGACATCGCCCCAAGGGCGGGGCTGAGGAAGCCAATGAGTACCGGGAGCGCAATGACGGACGCGGCAATCAGGATCAGCCCCGCGGAGAACTGCAGAAGCCCCTGACCGGAGAAAAGCCCGGAGGTGGTCAGAGTGACACCGGTTGCATAAATCAACGCGGCGGCGGGCTTGTAGAAGGCAAAGGCGAGGGTCCATGCAACGATCTTGCTGAACCAGGTTTTCCCGGTTTCGGTATTCATGAATGCCGCCGAGAGCGGAAGAACCCCGGCGATCAGGAACAGCATCGCTGTCCGAAGCACCATCAGCATGATTTGTGTGATGTTGATGCACACCGCGATGATGCCACCGATGATAATGAGCATCTGATTGCCGCCTAGGAAGACGCCGGCCTCGCCTGCGCCCGGCATAATTCCGAGAAGCAGCTGGACATCAGCCTGGAAATCATCGCCGATTCCTGCGTCGATGATCTGTTCCGCTAGTGCGTCTGTGGCCTCGAGCAGAACGTTCAGTAACGCCACACCGGAAGCGGTCACTATTGCCAGTGTCAGCAGCCCCTTCAGAAGGTCCTGCGCCGGCTCGCCGCGCTGGGTCCATACGATCCGCACGCCGGCCACAACCATGCTCAGCGCGGCTAGAGCGAGGGTCAGATAAAAGGTTTGGTCTTGAATGAAGCCCACCGCCGGGGCGGAAGACGCTGCCCGCTGCGGAACGACAAACCCTGCGAGCGAAGTAGCTCCACCAATGAGGGCCGTCGCTCCGAAGAGAAGAGTTGCCCTGTTGACGAGGTCTGAGCCATCGCCACGACGGGCGTTTGTTACCAAGGTGATCGCCAGGAGGATGAGCGCGATTGCGCTAATACCCATGCCAATCCATGTCACATACCCGAGGAAGGTTCCGACCAGATCGTTGAAAGCACCAGCAGGGGGTGCCTCAGCGGACCCAGCGGCGCCCGTAGTCAGGTCCGGAGCATCGATCGTCGTCCAAAGTGTGCCAAGCTCGGCGATCGTCGCAACAAGTGCGGCTGTCACGGCGTTAGCGATTGCTTCGATTGCATCGCCAGAGGCACCGGAAATGGCATCCGAAATTCCTTGAGAGGCCTTACAGCCGAGGTCCACGATGCCGCATTCCTCTTCTGCTGGGACGTCAGCCAACGCTAGAGCCCCACAAGATATAGCCATCGAGATCAGATATCTGGCCTTCAACGGGGCCGCTAGAGCCATCGTCGTTGTACCGCACGTACCAGTCGCCCTGGTGCCATTCCATGTTGAGAGAAGTCGTGAAGTACAAGAGTTCTGTCCCGGAATCGCCGGAGGCGACGAGTTCCAAGGTGGCCTCAGCGTCTTCATAGGACAAAAGGCGAAAGCCTTCGATCTCGACTGGAGGAATGGAAGTATCTCCGGAGTCGATCCTCCGCTCAATCAGTTGAACAGTCTCAATCTTGCCTGGCCCTTCCAATGCCAACTGCCGCGTAGTGGCAAGCAGGAGTTGAGGATCTCCGCTAGCAGCTATCTGGTTGGCAGCCGCTAGAAGCGCACCCTCTGGTGTGTGGGAGTAGCACGAGCGGACGCCCGTTTGTTCGTCGACGAGCCCGGGCCCGTGTTCGACTGACCTTGGGGCTGCGATACCGCCGAGGAATTCCCACTCCACGTCATCAGGTGCAGAGGTCAGGGTTGCTCCCCCGGTGGCTTCCAAGCCGCACACGGACTCGCCGGAGACTGACTCCGACGCCGTCGCGGTGGGTGAGCTCGTCTGTGGTTGTACCGGAGGTGCAGCTTCTGGTCCCTCTTCATTGCCCAGGAAGGTGAAGAGAATGATGCCCATTCCGATCAAGAGGACAACGGCTATTGCGGAGATGATGAAGGTGGGTTTGGTCCACCAAGCATTGTCGGTTTCTTCTTCTGTTCCCGCCATGGCTACTCCTGTAGTGAGACTGGTTTGTCGATTGTTCAGGCGCCCGAGATGAAGGTGATGAGTGAGGCTCCGCCGGTGACCATCGACACTGCGAGGACGATCTTGATGACACTGGAGATTTCCTCCGTGGTTTCACCGCGGCGTGCGTCGAAGGCCATCTTTCCGCCCACGACGAGCAGGCCAAGGACGCAGATTCCCAGCGCAATCCACTTTCCGACGCCCACCATGCGGTTCCAGGCTTCACCGATGCCCGGAGGGGCTAGCGGTTCGGAGTCGGGCAGGGTGCCGGCGTTGATGACGGCGTCCTGGGTCATAAGAAGCAGTTCCATAGGTCTAGTCCCCTTTAGCTCTGATGGTGGTGTTGATGACCTCACGAAGATTGGTGAGGACTTTTCTTGGCTCGCGGGTCAGCGACTCGGGGTCGACTGATCCTGCGAGGCGAAGCTCTTCTATCCAGGGCACGACCCACGTCTGTGGGACACCGCCGGCTGTGATGCGTGTTTGGTTGTGCAGGGCTTTGGGTGTCTTGCCCGGGGCGTCTGCGATCACCACAAGTCCATGCAGAGTGATGGTTGGGTGCGATCCGGCAGCCCAGTCACGGGCAGCAAGCTGGGCGGCTTTGAGGCCGCGGTGGTTCTGCCGGGCTACCAGGAAAACGTGGGCAGGCTGGACGGACGGGTCAGCGGCGGAGCGGGAGGGCCAGCGATGGTGACACGGCACTCCCCCGAGTAGGTCGGCCAGCGTGTTCTCACCGGCTCCGCCGTGTACGCCGAGCCAGAACACGTCCGAGCTGTCCGTCAGGAATCTGGCCATACCTTCGCCGGCGGCCAGGCCGAGTAGGCCCTGTTGCGGGCCGGCGACACCTCTAAGAACTTCTACAGCGTCCCGGATCTCGGTTTCTGTGACCACCGGAGCGATAGCAGGCTCCTGTGTCACGTAATCGCCCCAGCGATTAACCATCTACTTTTGCCCCCCATAACGACCATAGACTCGACCCTGACCATAGTAGACACGATCTGAGGCGGATTACTACTAAATGTTTACTTCACTGTACTTTACTTTACATTCACACCACATCGTGTATCGTGCTGATCATGGAGGTTGGGGTGGTCATAGTGTCTAAGGCACTGGACGATCTCTTCGACGCTTTGCCGCCACGGCTCAGTATTGAACAGCTCACCGACCTTCTCGGTCTCTCCGATAAGCAGGTGACATATCGGTGGCTGCGGGAAGGCAGGGTCCCGGCTATCAAGCTGGGCGGATCCTGGTTGATCCTGCGTGATGACGTCAAAGAGCACCTCAACAGCAACTACAACATTCCGAGATCAGGCGCACCGGCGGCGATCGAAGGAACTCCACCAGACGACATTTAGGGGAAAAGGCGATGGCGGAAGCTTTGAGCAGGCCAGTATGCACGGCCACGATCGGTGACGATGACACCGTCATGGTGGTGATCGATGGAGTCGAACGGCAGTGCGATTCCATGCCTGAAGCGATCACCTACCTCGCCGATACCGCCAAGGACCTCGGACGGCCCCTCAAAGTGACAGCCACCGACCCTTCCTCCCCCACCAACCCGGAGTCTTTCCTGATCGTCGACGTCGACGGTTCAGTGGCGGAAGACTCTTCCGTGCGGGCCAAGCGCGCAGCGCGGCGCGGGATTCCACACACAGCCAAATCGGGGGCACCCGCCGGATATTCGGACACTTCCTCTGCAGGCAACGTCGCCGTGGACGTGGCTGCCGCTGATGAGGACCCCACCGCAGAGCAGGCCACCGTTGAGGAACCGGCGCGGAACGAACCAGCGGTGGCCGCCGCCGAAACTGAGCACGAACCACTTCCATCAGTAGCACCAGCCGCTGTGCCCGCTGCCATCCAGGTCGAACCCGATGACCCGCGCATCCGGTTGCGTCCGGAAATTCCTGCAGAGAAAGCGCTAACCCCTGCCCGCGAGGGATGGCGTGGCTGGATGAACACGGCATTCAAGACCAGCCTGACACCTACGGCCGCGGAGCAGGCCAACCGCGACCGTCGTACGCGCATCCAGCGCCCCCTCGACTCGCACCGCACAGTCGCGGTGGTTCAGCTCAAGGGCGGGGCCACAAAGACAACGGTCGCCTATCACCTTGCGGCGACCTACGGGCGGATCAGGGGCGGCAACATCCTCGCCGGTGAGTTCAACGAGAACCAGGGAACACTCGGGGAGCGGGCCCTCGCCGGCTCGCACGACCGGACAACGCTGGACCTGATCCGAAACCTGAGTTCGGTTACCCGCCGTACCAGTGACCTCGTCCGCTATGTCCGGCCGCAGGGTGATGACAGGATCCACGTTCTCGCATCCCCACCAGAAGGCGCTGACCGGCGACGGGTCGACGGTAACTCCGTCAAGGCCGCACATGATGTCCTGCTCTCGCTGTACAGCCTGATTCTGCTCGACACCGGCAACTCAGCCCAGGCCTCGACCTGGCGTGCCGCCGTCGACGTCGCGGATTCCCTCGTCTTCGTCGCGCAGAACAAAGCCGATGACTGCCGGCTCCTCGAGGCAACCGTCGAGGGAGTCAAAGCCGAAGGACACAGTGACAAGCTCGCGCGGTCCATTCTCGTGGTCACCAACACGGCGCAGCCGAACGCGGAGCGCCTGGCCTGGCTCCAGGAGTACGGCGCAGCGATCGGTCTCGCGGCAATCGCAGTCGTCCCGTTCGACCGGTCCCTCCAGGAAGGCATGGCCTTCAACTACGACATCCTCAACCCTGCCACCAGGCACGCGTACGAGTCAGCCACCGCTGACCTCACCGATCAGCTGTAAAGCCGAGCACAAGCACGTCGCAACGTTCTCAACGGGTTAGGAAGTCATGTCCAGGGGGAAAGCTCTCGGCTGCGGTGCGGCCGCACTGGTAGCTGCGCCTGTCGGCGCGGTCATGGCGATCGTCGTCCTCACCGCGAGCATCGCCGAGGACGAAGAAGCTCAGCAGCTGGAGCGCGCCTCGTGCGTTGTTACCGGGGAGGGGAACGGCTCCGTTCCCACAGTGCCCAACGGGTGGGGTCCCCTTGTTGAAGGGGCCGCCGAAACGGCTGGCCTTCCCTCGAGCGTGGTCGCCGCGCAGCTGGCTCAAGAGTCAGGGTGGCGAGAAGACGCCCAAAGTCCTGCCGGGGCACAAGGCGTCGCGCAATTCATGCCCGCAACCTGGGCCAGCTACGGCAACGGCGGAGACCCATTCTCAGCACGCGACGCGATACCCGCCTACGGCCGCTACATGGCCGCACTGATGAACGAAGTCCAGGCGCTAGCCGGGAACGACGCTGACCTCCTCGTGCGTCTCACCCTCGCCGCGTACAACGCCGGCCCCGGCGCGGTACGAGAACACCAGGGAATTCCCCCCCTTCAGGAGACCCAGCAGTACATCAACAGCATTCTGGACACTGCGCAAAGCAGCTTCTCGGCGGAATGCAAGGCACCCACCGGAGCAAGAACATGGGACGGCGACCTCGGCGACGGAGAATGGACCACTCCCCTGCCTGGAGGGGAATTCACGTCGGGGTACGGGCAGCGCAACGTAGCAGGGCTCCCGGACTGGGCACAGAACCACGTCGGAGTGGACATCGCCACACCCGGCGCCGGACATGGCGACGGAGGAACCGTCATCGCCCCAACCGATCTGCGCATCACCGGAATCAACGACAAAGACGGATGCGTCATCGCCAAAGAGAACGGCGACGACCCAGACTTCGGATTCGCCTTCTGCCATCTCAACGATTACGCCGTCGACAAAGGAGACGAGCTCACACGGGGCGACGTCATCGGGACCGAGGGCAACAAGGCCGATCTCGGAGCCGTTCCGACGCATCTTCACCTAGAGATCTACGCGCCGGACGCTCCCGACCTAGTCTTCCCCTATGAGGGCTACAACATCGACCCCGAACCGATCCTCAAAGAAAAAGGAGCGTGGCCCCAGTGAGAGACCCCCGCGCATACCTATCGGCCGCCGGTATCTGCCTAACCCTGCCCCTCACACTCACCGCCTGCGGCGCCAGCGAGGACCGCGCCGGAGCAGCCCCCGAGACCTCTGCCCCAGCCACCTCCGATCCGGCGGCTGCCCACCCAACACCGGTCGGGGGCACCTTCGTTGAAGCATCGGACGCAGACCGCACCGACGCTGATTCAACAGCAGAAATCGCAGCTCTGATGCTCCATTCCTGGGACACCACTAACGACCGCACCCAGACGGCAGCAGCTGTCCGCGCCAAACCACTCATGAGCGAGGACTGGGCCGCCCAACAGATCGAACCCGAACGGAACGCAGCCCAAGGTGCCTGGCTCGGACCGGCCCAACACCAGGCATACAGCTCCCCCTCCATCGTTCCAGCACTCGGTGACGTCTCCGAAGACATCGCCGAGGACAAAGCAATCCGCGCCTACGACGTCCGCTGGCAGTGGGAAAGCCGAGACGGAGAAAAGCTGACCGCCACCGGCCAACGAATCGTCACCATCTACCTGGAGGAACACGACGGGCGTTGGTACGTCGTAGGGCACCAGTTTCAGGACATGAGCCAATGAACCTTGTATCTGGGATAGTGCCGCTTGGGACAAAGCGGATAGGCGAAGAAGCCAGCAGTATCTGCCGCGAACTTCTCATACCTCCAACCATGGTTCGCACCTGTGGTTGCACTCGCGAGCTACTCGTAAGTATCAAGACTCTCCCAATGAGGGCGACACGCCGAAGAAGGCAATACTTTGGAAGGGGATCCGTCGTGCATAGATATTGGTCCAGCTCGCGGCCTGAGCTGCGCATCCAACATGGATGGCGAGGTAAAAGGGTTCCATTACTTCCACTCGAGTGCTTCACCGGACGTATAACGGCGCACCAGAGGGTTTCTTTATCTGTTTTCAGTATTGGTTCCATTACTAACATTGGAGCCTCGCCAGACTCTGCGGGTCGAGAGGAGAGTTGCCACTCCAAGCAGGCGGTGCTTCCGCGCCAGCACTGGGAAGTGGGCTCAGGAATATCCGGACACGAAGAGCGGTCGAAGGTCCCACACAATGGCCAAGGACTTTGGTACTTTGCTCATGAGTTGAAAACAGTAATTGCTTTGGCCCTTTTGGTGAACGCAATACGAGGCTCAACTCATGAGGATCCGCTGTGCGAATCACCGGCCAGCTACAGGTCGGACGGACGCACTGACGTAAAGGACAGATGGACGATGGCTGCATCAGGACATCCCCGCGGAGGCGGGCGCCCCAGCAAGGGACCTCGTCAGTTCGTGGGTGGCAAGGTTCCCACGCGTATGGCTGAGCAGGTTGCTAAAGCAGCCGAACTCGAGGGTCTGACCATCACCGACTTCATAGAGTCTGCTTTGGCTATGCGGCTGCAGCATGTCGATCTGACCGCACGAAATGACCAGGAGGAACTGCCTATCGCGGTGGCCTCTTAACGCATGAAGAGGCCCGCACATGGCGGGCCTCTTATGACGAAGTTGCAGCCCTTCACCTAAATGCTTGCCGGCGACCAGGTGAAAAGCCAGTACAGATCCCTCACGGGATTTGCGTCAGATAAGTCCGAGGGCTTATCTGTTCCCCCTCATCGGAAGGAACATCCTCATCGTACAGCAGCGCCTCTCCGCGCGCCCAGAACATTCAGAAACGGGCGCCCCGCGTGTCGCCTTGGTCCAAGATGACCCCGCGACCGTCTTTGCAGCACTCGCACCACTCCTGGCCGGGCAACCCCGCATCCGCATCTCCAAGGACGGAGGCCGGAGTTACCCCCTGCACAACGAGCGGGATCTGAGCGATAAAGCACCTACGATGCCGGCAGCAGTACGCATCTTCGGTAAGGATGGGACCTGCCGAGCGCTCTTTTTCGACTTCGACTCATGCGTAGATGGCATGGACCGGGTGGACGCCGAGGTTCACCTCTTCACCAGCTGGCTATACAAGCACAGCATCCGCTGGATCGCCGACCACTCCCCCAGCGGCGGCCGCCATATCTACGTCCCGCTCGCTGAACGCTTGCCCTTTCATGAGGCTCGTGAGCTCGTCGAAGCGATAAGCACCCGCTACCGAACCCTGGATAAGTCTCCCCACCAAAGCATCGACCGCGGCTGCATGCGCACTCCTGGTGCCGTACATAAGCGCGGCGGCTACCAGATCCTCGATATGAGCCTTTCCATGGCCTATGACATTGCGCGCCGGCCCAACGCCGCTCAACTGATCCAGTCACTCAGGAACGACCTTCAGGCGGAGATAGCCGGTGTGCGTGCGCTGCGGCTCGAACAGGGCTATGAGGGGCCCAAGGACGACGGAGCGAAGATCGACGGCCCGCGCAGCCGGATGTCACGTCGGATGCTCGACATCGCCACCAAAGGGATCTACGACACAGCACGCTACAGCTCACCCTCGGAGGCGCGTCAGGCCGTCCTGGTTGCAGCGGCCGCCGCTGGATTATCCATTACAGATGTCGACCGGCGGCTGAAGCAGGGACTCTGGCCAGGGCTTGCCCAATTCTTTGCACGTTACTCACCTTCACACCGTGCGGCTGCGCTGAAGCGCGACTGGGACAAAGCAATCCATCACGTCAGGACAAAACGGACGCTTAACGCACCGGGTAATGACAATGTCCATAAATACCCCACTAGCCAGCCAAATACACAGCAGCAAGGGATCCTTGGTTCTCCAATTATCGGTTCCGATCACGAACACAGATTCATTCGGACCTGGCGCAATGCCTTAGCTATCGCGGAAGTCCGTTACAGAGGTACCCGCCAAGGTCTGGCACGAAGGATGGTTCTCCGCGCTCTCGGCGCTGCAGCACATATGACAGGCAGTAGGTTTATCGAGTTCGGTGTCCGGTCGATCGCCGTTGCCACTGGAATGGACCACACCACCGTCGCTGCGCATCTGAGAGCTCTGCGCCATGAGTCAGAACCGCTCATTACCCAGATTGTGGAAGCCAAGGGCACGCATGCCGACCAGTACATGCTTACGCTTCCGGCGAACCTTCAGAGCGCTGCAGAAGCTATGTCCTGGCGCGCCGGCAAACTCCACTCCCTCCGTCCGGCCTTTAGGGAGCTCGGCTTGCCGTCCGCGTTCGTGTACGAGGCGCTCGAGCACTCCCCCACTCCCCTATCGACCACGCAGCTGGTGGAGGCGACGGCGCTGAGCCGGACTGCGGTTACTGAGGCGCTGGAGATCCTCGCCTCCTGGAAGCTGGTAGCCCGGGGTGGTCCAGACAACCGCGGCTGGTCAATGGACCCGTCCGGCAGTCTCGCTTGGCTCGCCGAGTATCTGGGCGTCATCGACGCGGTCGCTGCCCAGATCACCCACTACCGGGAGGAACGTGCAGCCTGGCATTCCTGGCTTGCTGGACGCGCCATCGAAGGTCAACCGCTCCTCTCCCCCGGCGACCCCTATCCCTGGCATCTCGCTGAGCCTCCTCCCGATGATTGGGAGCTCTCGGAGATGGCGTTCCGACTGACCGGATAAAACTACCGTTACTTTCGATACCACCGTTATCAACAATGGTGGTATCGGTTCCACTCCCCCACCATGCCTCCGCGACGTGGCACGGTGCCGGGAAGTACCGGCGGAAAACCTCCGGTACTTCTGAAGCTTCCGAAACTGACATAGCTTCCACAAGGAGCTACGGTACCAATGGAACCATTAGGTGAAATGGAAGTTTTGGCACCAACAGTCCCGTTACAGCTATTTGAGGTTGTCACCGAACTTCCATTACTACCGAAGATCCGGATGAGCGTTTCACTGAGGCAACGCCCTGGTCAGTGAAACGCCAGGCGCTGCACATGCCGGCAAAGCTCAAAGTGGACCGGACGAGTCCAGCGTGGATTGCCGCCAGCCTCCAGCCGGCCGGCTTCAGGATCCTTGATGCAGGCCGAGGTACGGTCTAACAGCTGCTGGATGGGTGAGCTGAGAGAATTAATGGTTCCATTACTCACATTGGTAGCGGTTCAGCTGATAATAAAATTTTCGGAAGTAATACTCCCACAACTTACAAAACTTCCGGCGGTAGTGAGGGAAGTGATGGAAGTTATGGGAGCGTAAGAAGCAAGGGTAGTCATAGAAGTATCGGAAGTAATTGGACCGCACCCCCCTGGCAAAATGGCTTTGTGAGTCGCTCAGGAAGTAATGGAAGTTTTGCGTCCGTTGCCCCGGATTCCCTGCCCAGAAGTGGCAGCCTTGGAACGACCCCAATAGGCACTATCTCAGGTGATTCATCTAATGGAACCGAAGCTACCGTTTCACTGTCGCCAGCCGACGCGGGCCCCCGGCAGTAATGGAAGTATTGGCAGCGAAGAGACCGTTGGAAGCATTGGTTCCATTCTCGTCGAGGGTGCGAGCTACCAACGGTAGTAATGGAAGTAAAGAGCATTGGAAGTAGGCTTCCAATGGAAGCTACGGGTACATAGCATCCTTTGCCCCCGAGACTTCTAATGGTAGTAACGGTACTAAACCTTCTAAAGTTACCAAAGCTACCGGCGGGAGTAATGGAAGTTCGACTACCATTTCGCCCTCGTCCCGCGTGGCGCGAACTGGGAACAGCCGGCCACCGCTACTGTGAAGAAAAATCGGTCTTGCCGGCCCGGTTCGTCCCTGACCAGGACGCTTCCTGTCAGTCTCGGCTCGACCGCAGCGCGACTACGGAAGGTACTGGCAGATGCCGGCGAGAATCATTGCAGTTTGCAACCAGAAAGGCGGGGTCGGTAAGACCACCGTCGTCACCGGGCTCGCCGAGTCGTTCTCCCAGAAGCTCGGCAAATCCGTCCTAGTGATCGACGCTGATCCGCAACGGAACACCACGTCGGCGATGGGGGTAACGGAGCCAGAGTTCACCCTGAACGATGTCCTCTATGGGGATCCGGACAACAACCAGAAAATTGCCCCTGGCGTAGCCGGAGATGCCATCATCCCGGCCGGTGAGGAATGGCAAGCCAGAGCGGACAGGGGAGAGGACTACCCCACGGTTGACCTCATAGCTTCTGAGCGGAACCTGGCGTCGCGGGAGCGCGATTCCATGATGGCCCGCGAGCACCGTCTGCGTATCGCATTGAAGGGAGTCGCCGACGAGTACGACATCGTGTTGATCGACTGCCCGCCGTCATTGGGCCTCCTCACCGTGAACGCTCTGACCGCCGCGAGCCATGCACTGCTGGTCACCGAACCGCGCGTCTCCTCAGTCGAAGGACTGTCGGAGATCGTGACGACCATTGCCGAGGTGCAGGAGAACCTGAACGAGGACATCGAGCTGGTCGGCGTCATCATCAACAAGGAGCGCAAGGGCCGGTCCGATCAGACCTACTGGATCAACAAGGTGCGCAGCGACTTCGGCGACCTCGTGCTGGATCCGCCGCTGCCCGACCGCGAAATCTTCGCCAGGTCTCAAGCAGCATCCCAGCCCCTCAGGTCATTCGGGTCCGCAGCGAACATCCTCAGGTCCGATCTTGAGCAGCTTGCACAGCTGATCTGGAAGGGGAGTGGGGAATGAGCCGCCCTGATCCCGCCCCCAGAAGGGGAGGGGAGGTGGACCCGCTGGCGAAGCTGCGTCCCAAAGGTATGAAGAAGGCGCCCTCCCGCAGTGTTGTCGAAGAGATGGGTGCAGCTGCCGAACCGCCACCGCCGGCACCCACCCTCCACGCTGTGCCAAGTACCAGGGATGAGCCAGAGGTTGTCCCTGAACCGGCGGCTGAACCGGAGAGGTTGACGCAGCAGCAGGGACAGCCTGTGCAGCCTCTTGCAGCACCTGAGCCACCGGGCAGACCAGATCCGGAGCCGAGGGAGCCGGAGGCTGCACAACAGCCGCTCGCCGCGCCTGTCTCCCAGAATGCTCAAAAGAAGCTAAAGAAGACTGGGTATTGGGAGCCGCCAGAATTCGGCGAGAGGATGCGTGCTGCATTCGTAGATACGTCCGCAGCCGAAGGCCACGAATCTCTCTCGGCTTTCATCTGCGCCGTGCTGGAGCGTGAAGTTGAACGCTTGGAGGAGAAGTACAACGGCGGTGAGCGGTACAGGAAGGGTACGCGCGGAGTGCGCCGAGGGCGGCCCGTGGGTAGCTGATTTGCTGAAGCCGACTGCATCAACCACCAAGGGCGAGGAACTGGCGGGTATGTGCAGCTCCATTGCCTCGTGCGCGAGGGCACATCACACGCTCTTCCGCGGAAGAACGTGTGACCAGGTAAGTTCCCGAGCCCCCATCACGGATGGGGGCTCTTGCGCCACTGATTAGGACCTCACTGCGTTCGGGCTAACAGGAAACCGCTCTGTTTTTGCTGCTGTCCTTATGTTGTTGAGCAGGTAGTTCGCAGGGCAGTTGTAGTGTCTTGGCTACCCAGGGGTGATG
>NZ_CANLXP010000021.1 GCF_947495145.1 uncultured Arthrobacter sp. | reverse complement strand
AGGGTCACCGTTTCGCGGGCATTCTCATTTGAGGCACCGAGGGTGTTTCGCGGGCACTTTAGATGAGTCTCGTCGGGGTGTTGACTCTGAACTCGCCCCGCCGATATCCTGAACGAACGGTCGGTAATTATTTCGGGTCGGCACTTGAGCCGGCCTCGCACAGTGAGGTGACCATCATGACAACCGCGACTGACACTCCGCAGGATCTGACGGCGGAGCAGGAACAGTTCGACCGGCTGATCGCCGAGGACTCCCGCATCGAGCCCCGTGACTGGATGCCCGAGGCCTACCGCAAGACCCTCACCCGCCAGATCTCCCAGCACGCGCACTCCGAGATCATCGGCATGCAGCCGGAGGCCAACTGGATCACCCGTGCCCCCAGTCTGAAGCGCATGGCCATCCTCATGGCCAAGGTCCAGGATGAAGCCGGGCACGGCCTGTATCTGTACTCGGCTGCCGAGACCCTCGGCACATCGCGCGACTCGATGATGGCTGACCTCATCGCCGGCAAAGCCCGCTACTCCAGCATCTTCAACTATCCCGCGCGTACCTGGGCCGACATGGGTGCCATCGGCTGGCTGGTCGACGGCGCTGCAATCGCCAACCAGGTGCCGCTGTGCCGCGCATCGTACGGCCCGTACGGGCGCGCAATGGTGCGCATCTGCAAGGAAGAGTCCTTCCACCAGCGCCAGGGCTTCGAGATCCTGCTGGAGCTCGCAAACGGAACCGGGGCGCAGAAGCAAATGGCACAGGATGCGGTGAACCGCTGGTACGCCCCTAGCCTCATGATGTTCGGTCCTCCGGATGAGGATTCACCGAACTCGCAGCAGTCCATGGCGTGGAACATCAAGCGGTTCTCCAACGATGAGCTGCGCTCGCGCTTCGTGGGCATGATCGTTGAACAGATCAAGACCCTCGGGCTGACCCTGCCGGATGACCAGATCCGTTACAACGAGGCCACTCAGCGGTGGGAGCACGGCCCCCTGGACTGGAACGAGTTCAAGGAAGTCCTGGCCGGCCGCGGCCCGTGCAACGCCCAGCGCCTGGAGCGGCGTCGCGAAGCGCACGACGACGGCGCCTGGGTCCGTGAGGCCGCAGCGGCTTACGCCGCGAAGCAGGCAGCCAAACGCGCTGACCAGCGCAATCTGACAGTCGAGGCGGCATAGATGGTCGGCGGATCAACAACGGGCGACGACGGCTCCAAGGCTCCCAGCGCGGAGCAGCCGGGTCACCCGGCGGCCGAACCGTGGCCGCTCTGGGAAGTGTTTGTCCGGTCATCGCGCGGACTCAGCCACGTGCACGCCGGCTCGCTGCATGCGCCTGATGCGGACATGGCTGTCCGCAACGCACGCGATCTGTACACCAGACGCAACGAGGGTGTGAGCCTCTGGGTGGTGCCGGCGTCGTCAATCATTTCCAGCGATCCGGATGCCAAGGGGCAGTTCTTCGAGTCACCGCAGGGCAAGGACTACCGGCATGCCACTTACTACACCAAAAGCGAAGGGGTGAAGCACCTGTGAGCGAGTCCAACGCGAGCGCCACCCGCATCACTCCGGGCAACGCGCTCCGGCCGGAGGATATCGCGGCGTCGGACGCGAGGCCCAGCGAAGCTGTGGGGGAGTACGCGCTGCGCCTGGGGGATGACGCCCTCATCCTTGCCCAGCGCCTGGGCTGGTGGATCTCCCGCGCGCCTGAGCTTGAGGAAGATGTGGCGCTGGGCAACATTGCGCTGGACCAGATCGGCCATGCGCGCTCGTTCCTGGCCTATGCCGGGCATGCCTGGGGCAAGACCGAAGACGACCTTGCGTACTTCCGCGGCGAGGACGGGTTCCGCTCCTGCCACCTGGTGGAGCAGCCCAACGGCGATTTCGCGCGGACCATCGCGCGGCAGCTGGTGATGGCCGAGTACCAGTTCGAGCTGTATTCCAGGCTGATGGATTCAACCGACACAACGCTCGCCGCCATCGCCGCAAAAGCCGTGAAGGAAGTTGATTACCACCGGGACCATGCGCGCCAATGGGTGCTGCGACTGGCGCTGGGAACGGACGAGTCCCGCCGCCGCATCATCGAGGGAATCATCCTCACCTGGCCGTACGTGGGCGAGCTCTTCGAAGACGATGACCTTGTGATCGGTCTCGACGGCGTCGCCGTGCGCCCATCCACCCTTCGCCCGGCTTTCGACGCGAACGTTGACGCCCTCTTCACTGAGGCTGAGCTTGAGGTGCCGGCCGTCCCGTTCGCCGTAGGCGGCGGTCGCCACGGGCGCCACAGTGAACACCTCGGGTACATCCTCGCCGAAATGCAGGTCCTGGCCCGCGAACACCCGGGAGCGACATGGTGACCACCACGCTGACCCTTGAGCAAACTGTCTGGGAGATCGCCGCAACAGTGGCGGATCCCGAGATTCCGGTGCTCACCATTGAGGACCTCGGCGTCCTTCGCGCGGTGGAAGTTGAGGGCGGCGCGGACGGTGACATTGTCGTAGTCACAATCACCCCCACCTACTCGGGGTGCCCGGCCATGGACGCCATCCGCGACGACATCATCACCGCCCTGGCGGTGCAGGGCCACACCAACGTGCGGGTCAATCTGGTGCTGTCGCCCGCCTGGACCACCGACTGGATGAGCTCAGCGGGCAAGGCGAAGCTTGAGGAGTACGGCATTGCACCGCCCACGGGGAAGGCCGCCGCAGGGAAAGTCAGCGTGGGGTTGAGCGTCAAATGCCCGCAGTGCTCATCGCTGAACACCCGTGAGCTCACCCGTTTCGGTTCCACTTCCTGCAAGGCGCTCTACGTCTGTCAGGACTGCCGGGAGCCCTTCGACTACTTCAAGGTCCACTAATGGCAGTGAAACTAGCGCCGTCCACCAAGCGCCGGACCGCCTTTCATGAACTGACTGTTGCCGAGGTGCGCCGGCTCACTGAGGACGCGATTGAGGTAACCTTCGCGGTCCCCGAGGAGCTCAGCGGACGGTTCAATTACGTGCCCGGCCAGTACGTGGCCCTGCGAACCTCGCTGGACATTGACGGCGAACCCAAGGAAGTGCGGCGCAGTTATTCCATCTGCGCGGAGCCGAAACCGGGCGAGATTCGCGTTGCCATCAAGAAGGACCTCGGCGGTACCTTTTCCACCTGGGCGAACGAGTTCCTGAAGGCAGGCGACAAGCTCGACGTGATGAGCCCGATGGGCCAGTTCATTTCGAAGCATCCGATGACCGGGCTGAACAGTCCTGAGAGCATCGACACCACAACTGAGCATTCGTTCGTGGCGGTCGCCGCCGGTTCAGGGATCACGCCGGTCATCGCCATTGCGCGGTCGGTGCTCGCCGCCGACCCTGCAACCCGGTTCGACCTCATCTACGCCAATAGAGCCGCGATGGACGTGATGTTCCTCGAGGAACTCGCTGACCTGAAAGACCGGTACCCCGCACGGTTCGCGCTGCACCATGTGCTTTCCCGCGAACAGCGCATCTCCCCGCTGTTGAGCGGGCGGATCGACGCGGAAAAGCTGCAGACCATGCTGACCAGCGTCATCCGCACCGAAGAGGTGGACGAGTGGTTCCTGTGCGGTCCCTTCGAACTTGTTCAATTGTGCCGTGACACCCTCGCCGAACGCGGGGTGGCGCCGGAGAAGGTGCGGTTTGAGCTGTTCACCACGGGCGAGCCGACCAAGCCCGAAGGCCAGATCGGCCGCCCGGTCAAGACAGACGGCGCCGAGGATACCTTCTCCATCAACTTCAACCTCGATGGCCTGCAGGGCACGGTCTCCAGTCCCACCCACGCACGAGAGTCCATCCTCAACGCCGCACTTCGCGTCCGACCCGACGTGCCCTTCGCGTGTGCCGGCGGAGTGTGCGGTACCTGCCGCGCCAAGGTGGTCAGCGGGACCGTTGACATGGAGGAGAACTACGCCCTGGAGCCGGACGAGCTGGCCAATGGCTACGTGCTGACGTGCCAGTCCCGGCCCACCAGCCCTGAAGTCACCGTCGACTACGACGCCTGACCCAGTCGCCCTCCACAACGAACAAGGAGCAGCATGATCGACCTCGCCATTGACGGCAATGTCGCTGAGATCGTCCTGAACGCGCCCGAGAAGCTGAACTCCCTCAACGAGGAAGCGCTGGCTGAACTATCCACAGCGTACGACGACGCCGCCTCCGCTGCTGCGGACGGTCAGGTCCGTGCACTGCTGCTGCGGGGCGAAGGAAGGGCTTTCTGCGCGGGGCGCGATATTTCGCAGGTGAGTCCCGAAACCGACGACGCCGTTGCTTATCTGGACGGGCTGGTCACTCCGCTGCTCAAAAAGATGGCGGCCTTTCCCGCGCCTACCTTCGCGGCCGCACACGGTGCCTGCCTCGGGGTGGGCCTTGGCCTGCTGATCGCAACGGACGTGGTGTACGTTGCCGACTCCGCGAAGATCGGATCCCCGTTCGCCAAGCTCGGCGCAACGCTGGACTCCGGTGGACACTGGCTGTTCACGGAGCGGCTCGGTGCGCATCGGACGCTCGACCTCATTTACACAGCTGACTTGATGAGCGGCGCAGATGCCGTCGCGGCCGGTCTCTTCAGCAGGGCCTTCCCGGCGGAGGAGTTGCTCCCGTTCACGAGGTCCACGGCGGAGCGCGTCGCTGAGGGTGCAACGGGCGCTTTCCGCGCATCGAAAGAACTCGTCGCCTCCATCCGTGACCGGCGGCTGGGCCTGTGGGAGTCGGTCGCTGATGAGAACACCGTCCAGGGCGAACTGTGCAGCAGTGTGGACTACGCCGAAGGATTCCGCGCATTCCAGGAGAAAAGGGCACCCGTCTTCAAAGGCTGACGGCGGCAGGAGTCCCACGTCACAGCGGATTTTGGAATCCCGGCGGAACTCCAGCGGTTGTCCCAAGCATGACCTCGACAACATTCGATTCCACCGTCCGCAACGCAGAGACGAGCGTCCCGCTGGTTCCACTGCTTGACGAGCGCTGGAGCCCGCGCTCGTTTGACCCGGCTGCCACCATTACGGATGAGCAGCTCACTGCGCTGCTTGAGGCGGCACGCTGGGCACCGTCAGCGGCGAATACCCAGCCCCGCCGCTTCATTGTGGGCCGTCGCGGGAGTAAGACGTTCGATGCGATTGTCAGCGCCCTGATGGGTTTCAACGCCGCTTGGGCAGGAAACTCGTCCGCACTGATCGTAGCCATCGCCGAGACCTCCACGGTCGAAGGTGAGCCGCGGCAGTGGGCGGAGTATGACCTCGGACAGGCAGTTGCGCACCTCTCGGTTCAGGCGCATCATGAGGGTCTTCACACCCACCAGATGGCGGGGGTGGACTGGGATCAGGTCGCTGCTGCGTTCGGCCTGACCGAAAATCTGAAGCCGGTCACCGTGACGGCAGTCGGTGTCGTGGACGAGGCGGACAAGCTGGTCGAGGCGCTTGCTGAGCGCGAGACCGCTCCGCGTACCCGCCTGCCGCTGGACGAACTGGTGTTGGTCCGCGACTGAAGCCATCCGCGCGCCGGAGCAACAGGTTATGCAACGGTTTGAACTCAATCCTGAGTAATTTGCAGTGAAGAGCCGACATTTGTCTTTTCGTGGCATTTACTAGGACAGGTGGCCGGAGCAGTCCGCCGGGGGGCCTCATGGGGGACGGTGACATTCAGAACGGGATGTCACCTCCAGTACGGCGGACGCCCGGCCACCCTCTTCGCGTTGCACGTTTCAGATGCGATGCGTTGTTCGTCCAGGGCTAAGGGGCGCGATCAGCATTCGTCTTGGCCGGCCGGTATCCGGCGACTGCGGCACGAATGTCGCCCTCCTCGTGTGCGCCCTTTTCCTTGTTCTTGCCGAACGGCAGAGCGTTCAGCAGCGGGTGCACGATGGCCATGACGATGAGTCCCCAGGTGATTCCGACGACGGCCGAGCACAGCGTGTTCACGAGCCAGGCCAGCAGGCCGCCGACCACCGGGATGCCGACAAACGGCTCCTCGAGGGAATGAATCAGGTCATACGGCAGGTGCCAGCCGAGGTCGTATGCCCCCTGCACCATGATGTGGCCACCAACCCACAGCATGGCGATGGTTCCTACCAAGGTAATCGCAGCCAGAACTGACGGCATCCCCTTGACCAGCAGTTCGCCGAAGCGCTTGGAGCCCGCGGAAGCCTTGGTGGTCAAGTGCAGACCGATGTCGTCCATCTTGACAATGAGCCCGACGGCTCCGTACACCAGCACAGTGATCGCGATAGCCACGACAACCAGGATGAGCGCACGGGACCAGATCGACTCAGTGGCCACCTCGTTCATCGAGATGACCATGATCTCGCAGGACAGGATGAAGTCGGTGGTGATGGCGCCCTTGATCACCTTTGCCTCTGCCTCAGGGCCCCGTTCAACGGCGGGCGCCTTCTCTGCCGCGTGGTGGCCGCGCAGCTTGTGCCAGACCTTCTCGGCGCCCTCATAGCAGAGATAGGTGCCGCCCAGCATCAGGATGAAGGGAATGATCCACGGGATGAAAGCGCTGATCAGCAGCAGCGCCGGGAGGATGATCAGCAGCTTGTTCCGGAGCGAGCCCCAGAAGATCCGCTTGATCATCGGCAGTTCGCGGGATGGGTCGGCCCCAGACACGTACTGCGGGGTGACGGCGGCGTCATCAATCACCACGCCGGCGGCTTTGACTCCCGCTCTGGCAGCTCCGGCCGCGACGTCGTCCACCGAGGCTGCTGCGATGCGCGCCAGAGCTGCGACGTCGTCCAGCAGGGCGACGAGACCGCCGCTCACAGCGTGCACCTGGACTGATCGGGGGTGGGCGGCTGGCCGTGTAGGCCTCGGTCGAGGCGCGTAATTGGCATGATCCCAGTATATTGCGGCGGGCTATCTTGTGGGGGCGGCCGTTCGACGCGGGCGGCGTGCGTTAGGAACGTGCAGTAGTGCTGACGAGCAGTAGTGCTGATGTACCGCCCGGCAGTGCGCTTTCCTAGCGTGTATCGATGTCTTCGAACACAAGGAAGGTCTGGGTGTCCAGTACGCCGGGCATGGACTGGAGCTGATCGAAAATCACCCGTCGAAGGTCCACATTGTCTTCCGCTCGGACCAGCAGGATGACGTCGAAATCCCCGCCCACCAGCGCAATGTGATGCACTTCGGGGATGGCACGCAGTTGCTCCCTCAGTTCCCGCCACGAGTGTTGGCGCACCTTGAGCGTCACGTACGCGGAGGACCTGAGCCCGGCCTTGATGGGATCGATCAGCGCGGTGAACTTGGTCAGCACGTCGGTTTCCGTCAGCCGGGCTATCCGCGAGTACGCATGCGCCCGGGAGATGTGAACGTTCTCGGCGACCGCCGTGACGGAGAGCCGGCCATCGCGGGTGAGTTCGGCGAGAATCTTCCGGTCCACTTCGTCGAGGGGCTGTTCCGCCATCTGTCTACACCCTTACTGGTTATCCAGCTCACACTGTCATTGCGTCTACGAATAATATCTATTCGTAACCATTATTCCATGATTTGGGCCGTATGTGGATACGAATCTAACCGCAAAAGCATAATTGAGGAACAGTTAGTGAGTTCCCGGTACAACTTCGGGACGCCAGGCAGCGAAGCCGTCCCCTCGTCGGAACGGCTGAGGGAGGCAGCATGACCATTTCTACCGGTAGCTCGGCCGAGAACCAGTACGGCGAGTCCATGAAGCGCGCCGACACCAGCGACCTGGGTCCCACTGCGGAGGAATACATGCTTCCGTCCGCCCAGCCGGTCCAGCTCGTGAACCCCAGCGGCGAGCACATTCACAACGATCGCTACCCCCTTCCCGACGGCGAAGCTCTCCTGGCTGCCTACGAGAAGCTGGTGGTTGGCCGCCGTATCAACGAACAGGCCAACGCATTGGTCCGGCAGGGCAGGATGGCGGTCTACCCCTCATCACACGGGCAGGAGGCCTGCCAGGTGGCTGCCGCCGTCGTGCTGGAGAAAGACGACTGGCTCTTCCCGACGTACCGGGACACCGTCGCGGTCATCACGCGTGGTGTTGACCCCCTGGGAGTGTTGACGCTCCTGCGGGGCGACTGGCATTCCGGGTACGACCCCTACGAGCACAAGACCGCCACGCAGGCAACGCCGCTGGCCACCCAGCTGCTCCACGCCGTCGGAGTTGCCCACGCGGCAAAGCTGCGCGGCGAGAACACAGTCGTGCTGGCCCTGTGCGGTGACGGTGCCACCAGCGAGGGTGACTTCCACGAGGCTCTGAACTTTGCTGCGGTGTTCCATGTGCCGGTGGTCTTCCTGGTTCAGAACAACGAGTACGCCATCTCGGTTCCGCTGAAGCACCAGACGGTGGCCCCCTCGCTGGCGCACAAGGCGATCGGCTACGGGATGCCCGGCGAACGCGTGGACGGCAATGACCTCGCAGCCATGCTCTCCGTGCTGGGCAAGGCGGTTGACCGAGCGCGCGACGGCGGCGGCCCGGCCCTCGTTGAAGCCCACACCTACCGCATGCAGGCGCACACCAACGCGGACGATCCGTCGCGGTACCGCCCCCAGTCCGACGTCGACGAGTGGGTCCCGAAGGATCCGATCACCCGCATGCGCACCTACCTGGGCAACCTCAACCTGCTCACGTCAGAGGAGGAGCAGCGCATCGCCGGCGCAGCCGAAGAGACTGCCGGCACCCTGAGGGACGGGCTCAACTCCGAACCGGAGATCAACCCGGCGGATCTCTTCGAATACGTCTACACCGAGAAGACGAGCCAGCTCCGTGAACAGGCTGCGCTCCTGGCCGACGAGCTTGCACGGGAAGGTGCCCAGCAATGACTGACACCGCAGTTCGATCAGGTGCCGCCGCCAAGGCAGCCGAAGGCGCCCGGACGGGGCCCCAGCCACTCACGTTTGCCAAGGCCCTGAACACCGCACTGGCCGACGCCATGGAGGCTGACTCTTCCGTCATTATCTTCGGTGAGGACGTCGGCCCCCTCGGCGGCGTCTTCCGGATCACGGATGGGCTCACCGCCCGCTTCGGCGAGGAACGCTGCTTCGATACGCCCCTCGCAGAATCCGGCATCATGGGCATGGCCGTCGGCATGGCGATGAACGGGATGCGCCCCATCGTCGAAATGCAGTTCGATGCCTTCGCCTACCCCGCCTTCGAGCAGGTGGTCAGCCACGTCGCGAAAATGCCCAACCGCACCAGGGGCAAGGTGAAGCTGCCGCTGGTTATGCGCATCCCGTACGCCGGCGGCATCGGGGGAGTTGAGCACCACTGCGATTCCTCGGAGTCCTACTACGCACACACCCCGGGGCTCACGGTCCTGGCGCCCGCCACCGTGCGCGATGCGTACCTGATGCTCCGCGAGGCCATCCGCTTCCCCGATCCCGTGGTGTTCCTCGAGCCGAAGAAACTGTATTGGTCCAAGGAAACCCTGGATCTGGATGAGCTCCGCAAGGAAGCCGACGACGCCGCCACGACGGGTTCGCTGGTTGGCCGCGCCGTCGTTGCCCGTTCCGGAACAGACGCCACCCTCATTGCCTACGGACCCTCCGTGCCGACAGCACTTGCTGCCGCTGAAGCGGCGGCAAGCGAAGGGCGCAGCCTGGAGGTCATCGACGTGCGCTCGATCGTGCCGTTTGATGACGAGACCGTGACCGCCAGCGTGCGGAAGACTGGACGGGCCGTCGTCATTGCTGAAGCGCCGGGGTTTGCCTCGGTCGCCGCGGAGATTGTTGCCCGCGTGCAGGAGCGCTGCTTCAACTCCCTGGCTGCCCCCGTGCGTCGCGTGACCGGATTCGACATTCCGTACCCCGCGCCCAAGCTCGAGCACTACTTCCTGCCGAGCGTCGACCGGATCCTCGACACCGTGGACGAACTCCAGTGGGAGGACGCATGAGCGCCATGACAACCAGCCCCACGGTGAAGGTGTTCCTGCTGCCTGACCTCGGCGAAGGGCTCACCGAAGCCGAACTGGTGAACTGGCTCGTAGCCGAGGGTGACACTGTCTCCGTCGACCAGCCGGTGGCCGAAGTTGAGACCGCGAAATCCATGGTGGAGGTGCCCTCCCCGTTCGCGGGTGTCATCGCCCAGCTGCACGGCGAAGCGGGGACCACCATCAACGTCGGCGCGCCCCTGATTTCGGTGCGGCAGGCCGGAGCTGCGGCGGAATCGTCCTCCGCTGAGTCCATTTCCAGTCCTGATGCAGAGGCGTACCGCGAAGAGGAACGCGCGGGCGTCAGTGTGCCCACCGATGCGGAGATCGCTGCCGCGCCCGCTGTTGCAAAACCAGACGAATCGTCAGAAGAGTCAGGCGGGGGATCGGGCAACGTCCTGATCGGCTACGGCACCCCGGGAACAGATACCGGCGGCCGGACCCGGCGCCGCAGGGGTGGTTCCGGTTTGGCTACGGTTGAGCCGCCGAAGGCTCCGGATGCGCCGGTGGCACCGGGCGTGCGCGAAACTTCCTCCTCCGAGGCTGAGAAGCGAGCGGTGCTGTGTATCTCTCCGCTGGTGCGCAAGCTGGCGCGGGATGCCGGGCTGGACCTGTCGTCAGTCGAAGGCACCGGCGCGGACGGCATGATTCTGCGCCGCGACGTGGAGCGCGTTCTCGGGACTTCCGGAGACGCGGCGATACCTCAGGGAAGCAGCGATTCCACCGTGCCCGAAGGGGCTGATCAGGACCGCCGCAGTGGGTTGAATATCGCCGAACGCGTGCCCGTCCGCGGCGTGCGCAAGGCTGTCGCCGAAGCGATGACCCGAAGCCGCCGGGAGATTCCCGAGGCAACGGTGTGGGTTGATGTCGACGCAACCGCACTGATCGACCTGCGCACCGAGCTCAAGCGCCGGCAGCCGGACGCGACTCCCGGGTTGCTCGCTTTCGTCGCGCGGTTCGCGCTGGCCGGCCTGGCACGGTACCCGGAACTGAATACGCGCATCGTCGAGCGTGCGGACGGCAGCTCCGAAATCCTCAGGTTCGACGGCGTGAATCTCGGCATCGCAGCCCAGACCGACCGGGGGCTTCTGGTCCCGGCGGTTCACCGGGCGGACCGAATGAGCGCGCGGGAACTGGACGCAGAGATCCGGCGACTTGCCGCTGTCGCGCGCGAGGGCAAAGCCACACCGGCGGAGCTCACCTCCGGAACGTTCACGCTGAACAACTACGGTGTGTTCGGCGTTGACGGAAGTGCGGCCATCATCAACCATCCCGAGGCCGCGATCCTCGGGCTGGGGCGGATCATCGACCGCCCGTGGGTGGTCAACGGAGAGCTGGCCGTGCGCAAGGTAACCGAACTGACGCTGACTTTTGACCACCGGGTGTGCGACGGCGGAGTGGCCGGCGGTTTCCTGCGCTACGTGGCGGACGCCATCGAAAACCCGGGCGGTGTCCTCGCTGACCTGTGACTACGCTTGAGGGACAGCAGCCACAGAGAGGAATCCATGTCTGAGCGAGAAGGCGAACAGCTCCACCCCTGGGCGCAGTTGGGGGACCGCGTCTGGGTGCTTCGGACCGATCCCTTTGGGCTGAACACAGGACTGGTTGTCGGAACGGACCGGGCCCTTGTGATCGACACCGGCTCCGGACCGGTCCAGGCTGCGTGGATACTCGAGGCCGTGCGTCGGCTGACTGATCTGCCGCTCTGCGTAGTCAACACCCACTCGCATTTCGACCACGTGTTCGGGAACGCCTATTTCGCCGCCCACGGCGCTGCGGACTTTTGGGCAACCGACCGGTGCGCCGTCGTCGTTCGTGACAGCGGCGAGGAGCAGCGGGCGGAAGTATCGGAGACTGAACCGGCAATGGCTGGAAGCCGCGGAGAGCACACTGCCATCCACCCCGCCAACCGGCATGTCTCCGGGAAGCCGGTGGACCTGGACCTCGGCGGCATTTCGGTTACCCTGTTCCACCTCGGCTTCGGCCATACGGACAACGATCTTCTGGTCGGCGCAGGCAACGTGCTGTTCACCGGCGACCTCGTCGAAGAGGGTGCAGACCCGGGGTTCGAGGATTCGTTTCCAGCGGAATGGATCCGCACGCTCGGCAAGATCGCTGCGCTCGATGATTTGTACGACGTCTTCGTCCCCGGCCACGGTGCGCCGGTGGACGTCGACTTCGTGTCCACTCAGCTGAACAAGATGCGCAGCGCGGTCCGGGTCACCAAGGTAGCGATGGACGAGGCCTCGGTGGACATGACCAAGGCGATTCCGATTCTCCCGTATGGCCCCGAGCAATCGCGGGCGCTACTGACCCGCCTGCGCACCCTCGCGCACTGGAAGTGGCTGGAGCGTCAGGGCAGCAGCTGATAGCGGCGGACCGGACGGCAGCAGCCTCGACGCAATCTGCGTCCACAGGGCCGCTGCGATCTCGGCCGCGGTTCCGTTCGCGTCCACAAGAGCGTACGTTTCAAACCCCGGGAGCTGCCGGTAGGCGGCGTCCAGTGCTGTGAGGAACTCCAGGCTTTCCATGTCGGTGTTCCGCGAAGTGATGCGGGCAAGAGCCGCGCGGGGGTCCACGTCGAGGTAGACCACAAGATCGGGCTGCGGCAGTACGCGCAGCAGCCACGGCACCAGCCTGCCGGCCGGCAGCCCCCGCACCTGACGCAGAGCCAGCTGGCACTGCAGATGGCGGTCGAAAAGGACGACGCCGCGCCGTCGTCGTGCCTGCAGGGTTGAGCGCAGCACCGCGAGCACCCGGAGGCAGCTCTCGATCGTGTCCAAGACGCGGGGCCCGAGCAGAGCTTCAGCCGTCCGGGAATGCCGTGACGCCCAGCGATCGAGGGTGCGCCGGCCGCCCGGATTGCGGAGCAGTTCCGCCTCGATGCCGTGCTCGCGGAGCTTCCGAAGAACTGACCGGGCCGCCGTTGTTTTGCCCGCGCCGTCGATGCCCAGCAGGACCACGCGGAGAACCTGTGGATTCCGTGTGAAGTGGGTCATATTGGCCTTTCGCGGGTGTACTCTCTGGGAACAATCATCGCAAGGGCGACTGGATGGATCCTGATGGGCACTGTCTGGCAGTCCGCAGTGGGAGGAGCACCATGAAGGTTCCGCAAAGCACACTAGGCCTTGTCATTGCAGCGGTGCTGGTGGGTGTCGCCGGCTGCGGCTCAGGCGGCGAACCGACCAGCGAACCTCCCCCGGCTGAAACTTCCAGTGCAGCAGAGCCTACAGCTGAGGCAACCCCGGAGGAGACAACAGCGCCGGAGGAACCAACCTCATCCGGGGAAGCGTCGGAAGCACCCGCCGAAGAGGCGCCGGCCGAAGAGATCGTCATCACCATCCGCAACTTCGAGTATGAAATGCCGGAGACTGTGCCCGCCGGAGCCGAGATCACCGTGGTGAACGAAGATACCGCCCCGCACACCGTGACAACCACGGAAACCGAGGACTTCGACGCCATTGTGCAGGGCGGCGAGACCACCACCTTCACAGCACCTTCGGAACCGGGCGAGTACCCCTTCTTCTGCACGTACCATCCCAACATGACGGGAACGCTGGTGGTGAGCAGCGATGGCTAGCGCGGCGACGCACGGACCGGTTGCGCGCGGGCGCGGACGCTCCGCTCCGCGGATGATGGTGCTCCGTGTACTCATCGCCCTTGGACTGGCAGTTGATGCGTACGTGCACTTCATCCTCGCGCCGCAATACCAACTGGCCTTCCCGGGCGGAATGGGCGGCGGAAACCTCTTTCGGATTCAGGCGGTGGCAGCCATCCTTGCAGCGCTCTACGTGCTGATCCGCGGGAGCCGCCTGTCCTACGCCATCGCCGCGGTGGTGGCGCTCTCCGCGTTCGCGGCCGTCGTCCTGTCCGTGTATATCCAACTTCCGCAGGTCGGCCCCATCCCGGCGATGTATGAACCGCTGTGGTTCTTTGAGAAGTCCCTCAGTGCGGTCGCCGAGGGCATAGCGGGGGTTCTCGCCGTTGTCGGTTTCTTCCTGGTCCCGCGGAAGGACACTGCACTGCGCTAGCGTTGGACGGTGCCTCAGGAACCGTTCAACCTTCGGAAGATCGCCGTTGGCGCATACGGTCCTTCGCTTCTGTATGGCGCCGCGACGGGCTCGATTGTCCCGGTCATTGTCCTTTCGGCCACTGAGCTGGGCGCCGACGTAGCGACGGCGGCGCTCATCCTCACCCTTACCGGTATCGGATCGCTGGTCACGAACGTTCCGGCCACGCTGATCACTTCCCGTTTCGGCGAGCGGTGGGCGCTTGTGGTGGCGTCACTCTGGTGTTCAGCGGCGATGATCCTTGCGCTGTCCGCGACAAACCTGGCCGTCTTTGCCGCCGCCATCTTCATGGTCGGCATGGCTGGCGCCGTCTTCGGGCTCGCCCGCCAGAGCTACCTCACCGAAGCCGTGCCCATCCACTTCCGGGCCCGTGCGCTCTCAACCCTCGGCGGAGTGACGCGGATCGGCGTCTTTCTCGGCCCGTTCGCGGGGGCACTCGCAATGAGCTTTCTCGGGCTCGACGGCGCCTACTGGGTCGGTGCGGCCGCAACGGTTCTGGCCGCCGTGCTCAGTTTCCAGGTCCCGGAGCTGGGAGGTTCGCGCCGGTCATCAACGAGGCTGGCGGTCGACGCTGCCGCCCCGCCGACCCTCCGGGCGATTCTCCGCAGCCATGCCCGTATCTTCGGCACGGTCGGCGTAGGAGTGCTGCTGATCGCAGCGGTGAGGGCCACGCGGCAGGCGGTCCTGCCGCTCTGGGCGCAGGAAATCGGGATCGATCCGACGACGACGGCACTCATCTACGGCCTCTCCGGGGCCATCGATATGCTCATCTTCTACCCCGCAGGCAAGGTGATGGACGTCTACGGCAGGCGCTGGATCGCCGTGCCCTGCATGCTCATCATGGGGACGGCGCTGCTTCTCCTGCCGTTGACGCAGGATGCGGCGGGTCTGCTGGCCGTGGCGCTGCTCATCGGCTTCGGAAACGGGATCGGTTCCGGGATCGTCATGACGCTGGGAGCGGACTTCTCGCCGTCACCCGGGCGTCCTCAGTTCCTGGGAATCTGGCGCCTGCTGACCGACATCGGGACGATGGCCGGCCCGGGAACCGTATCCGCCGTGACAGCTGCGGCGACACTCGCGGGAGGAATCTGGACCACGGGGGTTCTCGGACTGCTCGGTGCGATCGTCCTGTGGCGGTGGGTGCCGCCGGGAGCGCAGCGGGTGCGGCAGAAGTAAGCGGGCACGCTGCGGAAGGATGAGTGTCAGCCGTGGTCCGGGGAGCCGTTCAGGCGCGCCTGTGAACCGAACAGCCAGCACGCCGTCGCGCTCAGCGTGTAGCCTACCCCGACGATGAGCGACAGGCCGGACCAGAAGAACAGCGGAACACCGGCCGTGCCCGGCACGGGAGCAGGACCAATTGCCTGCGCATATAGGTACAGCCCGAGGGACAGACCCAGGCCGATCAACCCGGGAATCCAGCACAGCGCCAGCCAGGCCCGGGACGCACCCCAAAACCTCCCGAATCCATCCCAGACATTCCAGCGGTTGCCGGTGCGCATGATCAGGAGACCGCCGATGAGGGTCCAGGCTGCCACCACCAGATACGCGGCCACGACGTCGGCGGGCCGGTGCCATAGGTTGATGAAGGTCGCGGCTCCTGCAAGAACGGAGTAGGTGCCGCCACTGGCGGCTGCGAGCGGTCGCCAGCGGGGTGACACCACGAGGAAGATCGCTGCGGCGGCGGACGCGGCCAGCGTCGTATGCCCCGATGGAAGTGAGTTGAAGTCGAGCGTCGGTACACCCCGGTCAGGGCGGTCGAAGAGCAGGTTCTTCAGGATCTGGGTGGTGAGGTTGGCGCCGATGATTGTGCCAAGCGCTATAGCGGCAGCCGCCCACCGCCGTCGTCCGAGCGTGACGAAGACGATCACTGCTGCAGCAATGAACACCGAAATCAGGGGCAGGCTATCGAGGAACCGGAGGAAGGGCCCCTGGGTGTCCGGAGCGGCGATCCCCGCCTCCGCCCACGCGGACTCATCGGCAAACTGCCCCGTGGTGGTGCGGACAAAGGCCCAGTAGGTCCAGCCCAGGGCAACAAAGCAGCCGAGCGCGCCAAGGACGAACAGCACGGGGTGCCGTGCGGCCGTGGAAAAGCGGCGTGCCGTAGTGGGGTGCTTGGTGCTCACCTGATTAACACTGACACAACGCCGTGTTGGTTCCTGAATCGGTCGGGGACAGTTCCCGTCCGGCTCGGTGGAAGGGAGAGCGGAGGTACTAGATCGCTGCTGCCTGACGTGTTGCGCACGCTTCCGGCCAGATGCCTGCGGCTTGTGATTCACCGTGCAGGGATGGTTGGCACGGCTGCGCTCGATACGGCCAGGGGATGACACCGAGCTCGGCCGACCCGGGAGAACTATCCGGATGATCGGGAAGATCAACGCTGATACCGAAAAGAGCATCCAAAGCTGCGATGTATGCGTGATGCTCGCCAGCTGTGGCCATCTTCCGGGCTCGGACCATCGGTGTATGCAGCAGCTGCTGGGCCATTCGGCGCAGGGCGGCGCTGGCCTCCGGAACTGCGGCGCCTCGTTCCTGTTGATGGAGTCGCTTCAGCTCTGCGGCAAGGACACCCTCCACGTGCTGGCGCAGAGCGACGATGGCTGTATCTATCTGGCGGATGCTTTCCTGTTCTTCGAAGCGATGCACTGCGTCCTGAACCAGGTCATGAGCCTGGCGCAGCGTCTCAATGTCCGCTTTCGGGGCCGCACGCCGGATTGACTCCAGGGTGAGCAATTCGAGGCCTGGAAGGTGGGCGATGGCCGGATCGAAATCATTGTTGGGGGAGAGGTCTATGGCAACGAGAGGGCGTGTGGTGTGTTGTCTCCATGAACCAAGCGTGGAGGCATCGAGGCGGGCTCCATTGCCGCTGCAACCGAGGATGATGTCTGCTGCGGCGATCGCTGCCGGTAGCTCCGCAAGGGACAGCGCGGTTCCTCCCTTGGCGGCGGTGAAGTCCTCGGCTCGGCCGGTCCAGGAAAAAACGAACACTGCCGTACACTTTTGGCCCCTGAGTACCTCCATGATGTGAGCGGCGTAGGCTCCGGTTCCGAAGATGACAACAGAAGCGGCGGCCAGCGTCTCGTGTCTCATCACCGAGAGGGCGATATCCAGGGAAAGAGCTGCGATGGATCGTCCGGACGCATTGACCGTGGTACGCGTCGCCACTGTCTTGGCGGTGCGGGAAGCCTCCTGGAACAGCCTGATCAGCGGACCCGTGGTTGTGCCTGCCGTCTGGGCGTCTGAAAGAGCGCGACGGACCTGGCCCCCGATCTGATATTCACCTGCAATGACCGAATCAAGACCGGATGCAACGGCGAAAAGGTGTTTCACCAGGAGTTGGCCCTGGATCTGATTGAAGATCGCGAAGAGCCGGGAGAGGGGCAAGCCCGAGCAGTTGCTGAGGGCACTCAGAACGGTCGAGCGCGTGCTCAGAACGCAGACGTCGGAAGGAATCTGACAGTAGATTTCGAAGCGACTGCAGGTGGACAGAATTACCACGCCTGAAACAGCAGACCCGTCAGAGAGAAGGTGCCACAGCAGCGGCGCCGACACGCCATGAAGCCGCGCGGCTGCATCAACGTCCAGATCGCGGTAGTTCACCACCAGCGCGGCCAGCACGGGATTCTCCCGGCCGGGTTCTGCCTGGGGACAGATTGAGCGTAGTACGGCAGCCAAGACCATCTCCTCCCATAGAGATGCGCGTGAAGTCGGGATCGCTCACAACCTCTGTTTACCTGAAACAGCGTCGCGCAGGTACCTTTGGGAATTCTTGATCCCGTTGCAGCCATTGCAGGGCAGTCCTGACCTGTTTCGAGGCGGGGAGCTGACTGGTGCGAGCGTACGCTGGTCGGATGGAGCCGTCCCAACCCATTCTCGAGGAACTGCTGGCATCGGCGCGCGTCGTCTCCATTACCATGCGCGTCCGTTTCCGCGGGGTCACACATCGCGAGGCGCTGCTCCTGCACGGACCGGCTGGCTGGGGTGAGTTCTCGCCTTTTCCGGAGTACGACGACGATGAGTCAGCTGCGTGGCTGCGCGCCGCGGTGGAAGCCGCCTGGGAAGGTTTCCCTGTGCCGGTGCGTACCCGTGTGCCGGTGAACGCCACCATGCCCGCGGTGGGCACGGCCGACGTCGAACCGGTCCTGTCCCGTTTCGGCGCTGTCACCGCTGTGAAGATCAAGGTGGCGGAGCGCGGGCAGACCCTCGACGACGACGTCGCGCGCGTCGCTGAGGTGCGCCGCCTCCTCCCGGAGGCAAAGCTGCGCGTCGATGCCAACGGCGGCTGGAGCACAGCCGAAGCGCTTTTGGCGCTCGAAGCGCTCGCGCCGTATGCACTTGAGTACGCCGAGCAGCCCGTTCTGGACACCGGCGATCTGCGGGCGGTGCGGCTGGAACTGCGGCGACGCGGGCTCCCAGTCCTTATCGCGGCCGATGAGAGCGTTCGCAAGGCGGAGGATCCACTGCGCGTCGCCCGCGAGGACGCGGCGGATCTGATCGTTGTGAAGGTTGCGCCGCTCGGTGGGGTGCGGCGCGCACTGGACATCGTGGCGCAGGCGGGCCTTCCCGCCGTCGTCAGTTCCGCGCTGGACACGTCAGTCGGCATTCGTGCAGGGGTGGCGCTCGCGGCCTCACTGCCAGACCTGCCTTATGCCTGCGGGCTGGCAACGCTCTCGCTGATGGACGGCGACGTGTCGCCTGAGCCGTTACTGCCCGACGGCGGCTGGCTGCCGGTGCAACCGGTGGCCGTGTCGGAGGAGCTTCTTGAGCGGTTCAAGGCCCCGATTGAGCGTGCTGACTGGTGGCTGGAACGGCTGAGGCGGGTGGCGGGCAAGCTGTAGTCGCGCCGAATGTAGGCCGGTGTTCGTTCTTCGTTGGGTCCGCGTTCATCGAAGGACCCTCCAAAGGTTCATTTCGGTTGTCAGGGTGGGACCGACCCCACATCTGTACACCGGAAGGTACCCTCGTGAGCGACACCAAGCGCCGACTCCTACCCATGCTCGGCCACACCAACGGCAAACGCAGTGCCGTCACCTGCGCACTGAAGTGCGACAACGCCTGCGCGTCAGCGGTCTGCAACACGAGCAGCAACAACTACTTCCGCGACATCGTTTCGAACGAGCTGTCCCGGCGCAGCGTCATGGGAGCCGGCGCCGTGGGTGCCCTCACCATGCTGGTCGGTGCCAATGCGCCGCAGCTGGCACCGGGCGGGGGCGGCATTGCACCCGCAGTCGCGCTGAAACGCCACGGTGGAAAGGGGAAGCTGAAATTCACCCCGATCGATCCGGTGGACGCGCTCGTCGACGACTTCACGGTTCCCGAAGGTTTTGCCTGGCGTCCGGTGATCCGTTGGGGCGACCCGCTGTTCCGTGGTGCTCCGGCGTTCGATGCCAACAACCAGAGCGCCGCGGCTCAGGCTCAGCAGTTCGGTTACAACTGCGACTACACGGATATCGTTGAGATTCCCGGCAGTAAAGGCCGCCGTGCGGTCCTGTTCGCCAACCACGAGTACACCAATGAGAGCATCATGTTCCCGCCGGAACTTCCCGCCGGCGAAGTACGGGCCATCGCACGGGCGGCCCACGGGCTCTCCGTCGTCGAGCTTGAGCGGAAGAACAAGAATGCGCCCTGGAACTACGTGGTCGGGGCGGGTCTCAACCGCCGCTACCTCCTGGACACCCCGTACGAGTTGACCGGCCCTGCCGCCGGTTCGGAGTTCGTGAAAACCATTGACGACCCAGCCGGGCGCACGATCCTCGGCACGCTCGGTAACTGCGCCGGCGGCACCACCCCGTGGGGCACCATCCTTTCGGGCGAGGAGAACTTCAACGGCTACTTCGTCACCCCGAGCACCTCCGACGCTGACCGCCGCTACGGACTGACGTCCCGCCCCACCGGGCGTGCGTGGGAAACCGACGAACCGCGTTTCGATACGCGGAACGCCGGCTACGCCAACGAAGCCAACCGTTTCGGCTACATCGTGGAAGTCGATCCCTTCGACCCGGGCTCCACGCCGAAAAAACACTCCATGCTCGGCCGTTTCAAGCATGAGGGAGCGAACGTAATTGTCGCCGCTGACGGCCGCGTGGTCGCCTACTCCGGTGACGATGAGCGCTTCGACTACCTTTACAAGTTCGTCTCGAAGAACACGGTCCGCCCGGGCACCCGCGCCGAGGACCGCCGGGCGAACATGGAGCTGCTCTCCGAAGGGTCGCTGTATGTCGCACGCTTCCAGGGCAACTCCGTGCCGGAGATTGACGGCACCGGTGAGCTGCCCTCCGACGGCGCATTCGACGGCGTCGGCGAGTGGCTGCCGTTGATCATCGACAACGAGTCCGCAGTTCCGGGCATGAGCGCCGCCGAGGTAGCCGTCTTTACCCGGCTGGCAGCGGACAAGGTCGGCCCCACCAAGATGGACCGCGCCGAAGACGTGGAGCCCAACCCGGCAACCGGCAAGGTGTACGTCGCGTGCACCAACAACACCAACCGCGGTGTACCGGGCCAGGCCCCGGTGGACGAGGCGAACCCCCGCACCCGCAACCGGGACGGCCACATCGTCGAGATCACCGAGAACGGCGGCGACCAGACCTCCACCCGGTTCACCTGGAACCTGCTGATGGTCTGCGGCGATCCGGCCACCAACTCCAGCACCTACTTCAGCGGTTATCCGACGGACAAGGTGTCCCCAATCTCCTGCCCTGACAACCTGGCTTTCGACACTGCAGGCAACCTGTGGATCTCCACCGACGGCCAGCCGGGCACCATCGGCTACTGCGACGGCCTATTCCGGGTTGGCCTTGAGGGAAGCGAGCGCGGGCGCGTGGATCAGTTCCTCGCCGTTCCCCGTGACGGCGAGACCTGCGGTCCGATCATTCACGACGACGAGCGGAACGTCTTCGTAGCCGTGCAACACCCGGGTGAGGACGGCGCATGGGGTGCACAGAACTCGCTCTTCCCCGACTACGTCCAGGCGGGGACTGCGCCGAAGCGTGGGGAAGGCGCCTTGCCCCGCCCCTCGGTGATCCAGGTTTACCCGGAGCAGCGGGCAGGCAAGGGCAACGACAAGCCCGGACGCGGACGCGGCAACGGGAAGCCCCGCAACGATGACAACCGCGGCGGCCGCGACAACAAGTAGCACCCAGAGCCCTCGGGAACTTCTGTGCGGGTTTGGTGGGCTGGGCCTGACGCCGACTCATCAAATCCGCGCGGAAGTTTCCCGAGGTGGTTACCAAGAGTGTGAGGATGGAGGGGTGGACTCCATCGACTCAGCCCGCCGCGTCACCGCCGCGCTCATTGCCTCAGGGATTACCGACGTCGTTCTGGCCCCAGGTTCGCGCAGCGCACCCCTCGCTTACGCGCTGGCTGAAGCAACCGAACGCGGTGAACTGCGCATTCATGTTCGTGCTGATGAGCGGGTTGCCGGGTTCACCGCGCTGGGGTTGGCGCTGGGCTCGCAGCGCCCCGCCGCTGTCGTCACTACCTCCGGAACCGCAGTCGGCGAGCTCCTCCCGGCGGTGATGGAAGCCAATCACGCCGGAGTGCCCCTGATTGTCCTGTCCGCAGACCGCCCGGATGAACTCCGCGGAACCGGTGCCAACCAGACCACCCGGCAGGACGGCATGTTCGGCGTACATGTGCGTGCCGCGCTTGATGTTCCCGCCGGGAATGACCCCGCGCCCTACCTGGCCGGGGCGCTCGCTGAAGCGCGCGGCGCCGACGGACCAGCCGGCCCGGTGCAGGTGAACCTTGCCTTCCGCGATCCGCTGGTGCCTAACTTCGCCGAGGCCGCAGGACCTCCCGAGCCGACGGTTTCAGAATCAGGCGAGCAGGCTCGATTTCCAGCAGCAACAACAACAACAGCAACAGCAGCAACAACGACGACGGCGGCTCCTCCTGGAAATGACGGTGCCCGCACCGTTGTGGTCGCCGGGCACGGTGCGGGAGAGCTGGCAGCGGTGTTCGCGCAGCACCTTCGCCTGCCGCTGCTGGCTGAGCCGTCGTCGAACGCCCGGTTCGGGTCTTCGGTGATCGGGGCGTACCGGCTGCTGCTTGAACGGTTTGGTCCCAGGATCGAGCGGATCGTTGTCTTCGGCCGGCCGACGCTCTCCCGGCCCGTGGCAGCGCTGCTCGCCCGGACGGATGTGGAGCGGGCGCTGTACGTGCCTGAGCCGCAGGCCTGGTTTGAGGAGGGCAGGCGGCCCGAACGACTGATCAGCTCCCTCGATGAACTGCTGAGCTTCGCCGGGCGCGGCGCGGACGGCTGGCTGGAGGAATGGCGCGAGGCCGGTGCCCGGGCCGAGGCCGCCCTGCAGTTGCATCTCGACGAGGAGCCGCTCCTGACCGGGCTGCATGTCGCCGATGCCGTCTGGGAAAACACCACCGACAACCTGGTTGTGGGGTCCTCGAACCCCATCCGGGACCTGGACCTGATGGCCACGGGCGACTGGCACCCCCTTGAGGTGTACGCCAACAGGGGTGTGGCCGGGATTGACGGCACCATCTCCACTGCGACCGGCATTGCGCTCGCGGCCGGCATACCCACCCGACTGCTGGTTGGCGACCTGACCTTCCTGCACGACGCCGGTGGGCTCCTGCTCGGTACCGGCGAGGAGGGTCCGGACCTGCAGGTCGTCGTGCTCAACGACTCCGGCGGCGGCATCTTCGGGCTGCTCGAGCATGGCAGCCCGGCCGCGCTGGAACGCTACGGAACCGCCGTCGAACGCCTGTTCGGCACGCCTCACTCCGCGGATCTTGCCGCCTTGGCGAAGGGCTACGGCGTTTCGCACCGGCTCATCAGCACCGCCGATGAATTGGATTCAGCGCTGGCTGAACCGATCAGCGGCCGATCGGTTCTCGAGGTCCGCGCAGACCGCGCCCGTTTGCGCGAGATTCACGCACGGGTGAAGGACGCTGTGCGGAACGCCGCCGGGGGCAACTGATCAGTCGAGGATGGTGTAATTTTGCCAGCCGCTCCCGATGATTGCGCGCGGACCGAAGGCGTTGCCCGGCAGGGGATAGTAGCGAAGCTGACCGTTGGATGCCCGTGCACGCAGGCCGTAGGAGCCCGGCCCCTGGAATCCTGAAACCGCTCGCAGGCTGTCCATGAAGTCCCACCCGGTGCCCACCACTGGGCGTCCTTCGCTGATGAAACGTGCCAGCCCGTTGGAGCGATACACCACGAGCTGCCCGTTCGCCCGGGTGGCGAGGATGTCCTGATTTCCGTCCCGGTCCCAGTCGGCCAGGGCGATGCCCAGCCCCTGCCAGCCGTGGCCGATTTTGGCTGAACGCAACGAGGACAGCGCTCCGCCGGTGGTGTTCGAATAGTGCCACAACCCGCCGGTTGAGTCTTTCGCGACCACCGAGGGGTAGCGGCTCCCACGCCACCAGGTGCCCACAACGAGATCCATCGACGCCCAGCCGCTTCCGATCTGGATAGGCGGCGCGAATCCGCCGGCCCGTAGCCCGCGGTAGAGCGTAAGCCTTCCGTCCCGCCACTGCGCCAGGATGTCCTGGGAACCGTCGGAATTCCAGTCTGTCGAGTACCCGGCTTTGAGGCCGAGCCAGCCCGATCCAATGCGGGTGCGTCCCAGAAAACCTCCGTACCAGTTCGGTGCGTAGTTCCAGAGCGTTCCGGCGGAATCCGCGGCGACCAGGGCAGTGCCGCTCTTGATCGACTGGTTGGAGCCGTTGTAGTAGTGCTCCATGGTGGGGATGCCGCGGGTCCGCATCTCGGTGGCCACTGACCGGCCGACATAGCGCAGGTGCCACGGTTCGAAGGTGTAGCCGGTGGTGGACTGGTAGCCGTTCGGGTAGCGGATGATGAATCCGTACCGGTGCGCATTCGCTGCTACCCAGCGGCCGCCGGCAGTATTCGCAAAGCAGGCGCCGAGGCCGCAGGAGCCGTCAAGGTTGCCGACGTCGACCGCCAGGCCCGTCTGGTGTTCGCTGTGGCCCGGTCGTGCGGAGATGGTGTCGGCGACGGCCTGTCCATACTGGGCCACATACGAGTTGTACAGCGCGGCTTGCTGGTCATAGGAACGGTACGCGCTCACCACAGCGAGCGGTGCACCGGCGTTTCGGGCGGCGGCGAAGAGGTTCTGCAGGTTCGCGGACACCTCGCGCCGCAGCACAAAGTTGGTCCCCGGGTAGAACACGAGGTCCGGTGCGATGTAGCGCAGCGGATTCAGTGGCCGTGACTTCGTCACCAGCACCTGGAGGTTGTTGGGATCGTTGACCGGGAGCGCGGCGACGGCCGGCGGTGCGGTGAGCAGGCCGGTGAGCAGCGTGAAACAAAGAACGACGACGGCGGCAAACCGCGCACTCAGACGCGGACGTCCGACGGTGGCTGACTCGGACATGGGATTCCTGCGATAGGGGAGACCAAACGGATTGGTGCGTTCATTTTCGCACGCACCAATCCGTTTGGAAATGGTGGTGGTCCTGAGTTGCGGTCAGAGCACCTTTGAGAGAAAACTCTTCGTGCGCTCGTGCTGCGGGTTGCCGAGGACGTCCTCCGGCTTGCCCTGCTCCACCACCACGCCGCCGTCCATGAACACAACGCGGTCACCGACTTCGCGGGCAAAGCCCATCTCATGGGTGACCACCATCATGGTCATGCCGTCGCGGGCGAGCTGCTTCATGACGTCGAGGACGTCTCCCACCAGCTCCGGGTCGAGCGCACTGGTGGGCTCGTCGAAGAGCATCATGTCCGGGTCCATGGACAGCGCCCGGGCAATGGCAACGCGCTGCTGCTGTCCGCCTGACAGCTGTGCCGGGAAGGCCTCAGCCTTCTCAGCGAGCCCTACCTTGTCCAGATTCCGCCGGGCGGTCTCCTCGGCTTCCGCCTTTCCGCGCTTCTTGGCGCGGATCTGGGCCAGGGTCAGGTTGCGCAGCACGTTCAGGTGCGGGAACAGGTTGAACTGCTGGAACACCATTCCAATGCGGGTCCGTACCTTGTCCAGATCGGTATCCTCATCGGTGATGTCCACGCCCTCCACAATGATGGTCCCCGACGTCGGCTCTTCAAGCCTGTTGACGCAGCGCAGCAGCGTGGACTTGCCCGAGCCCGAGGGGCCGATGACGCAGACCACTTCACCCTGGTCAACATGGAAGTCGATGCCCTTGAGCACTTCGTTGTCTCCGAAGGACTTGCACAACTTGCGTACCTCGATGGCGGGTACGTCGGTCCGTGGCTGTTCGGCCATGGCTTATCGGCCTCTCTTGTTGTGACGTTCCAGTTTGGCAACCAGCTGGGTCAGCGGGAGGGTAATGATCAGGTACAGCAGCGCGGCAAGTACGAGCGGCGTCGAGTTGGCCTGGGAAGAGACGGTGTCGCGGGCAAAGGTGGTGAGCTCGCGGTCTCCGAGCGCCATACCGGCGATGAACAGCAGAGAGGTGTCCTTGATCAGGATCACCAGCTCGTTGGTCAGCGGCGGGGTGATGATCCGGAATGCCTGCGGCAGCACCACTGACACGAGCGTCCACGATGGCCGCATGCCGAGCGATCGTGCAGCCTCAACCTGTCCCTTCGGCACGGCCTCGATGCCTGCCCGGATAGTCTCAGCAATGTAGGCCGAGGAGACGACGATCAACGCGATCAATCCGGCGCCGGTCGAGCCGCCCGGCGGACGCCATTCGAAGGCGATCGGGACAGCGAACGCGAAGCCGAAGATGACGAGCAGCGCAGGAAGGCCGCGGAACAGTTCGATGTAGGCCGTGGCCACCCAGCGGTACGGGCCGACCGGGGAGAGCTTCATCAGCGCCAGGATCAGGCCGCCGATCATGCCGCCGATGAAGGCGATGACCGTGTAGATGACGGTGTTCTTCGCAGCCTCGGTAACGACCGTGGGGAACGCCTCCGCCGCCACTTCCAGGTTGAAGAAATTGGTGCTGATCGCTTCCCAGTCAGCCAGCAGGACAACGACGGCGACGGCGATGATGAAGATGGCGTAGAGCACACCGCGGAACAGGCGTTTGCGGGTAGTGGGTCTCACGTGTTTGACCTATCTTTCCGGAGATGAACACGACTGCGGCAGCTCCAGAAGCTGGAACTGCCGCAGGTCCGTGGAGAGGTTACTGCTCCTCGAAGTAGGTGTTGTAGATCTCGTCGTACGTGCCGCTTTCACGCAGCTCACCGAGCTGGGTGTTCACTGCTTCGACGAGTGCCTCGCTTCCCTCCTTGGGGAAGGCGAACCCGTACTGCTCATCGGTTTCAAACTCGGCGGCGATCGTGTACTCGCCTTCCTGAGTGTGGTTCAGGTTGACGGGCAGGTCCTGCAGGATCGCCGCTACGTTGCCGGCTTGCAGCGCCGCGTACAGCTCGGCGTCGCTCGGGAATGCCACTACCTCGGCATCAGCGGGCACGTTGTCGCGGGCGTACTGCTCACCGGTGGTGCCCTGCTGGACGCCCACGGACTCGCCGGCAAGATCCTCAAGCGTGGCGACGTCCGAGTCAGCCGGAACCAGCAGCGACTGCAGGGAATCGTAGTACGGGTCGGCGAACGTCAGGTTCTCTTCGCGCTCGGGCGTGATGGTCATGGCGCTGGCACCGACATCGCACTGCCCCGCCGCGAGCACGGCGCCTGACTGCAGGCCGTCGAAGCCGACGTCCTGTACGGAGAGCTCAAGATCAAGACCGGTGGCGATCTCACGCATCAGATCCATGTCGAATCCGACGTACTCGCCGTTCTCCTCGTACTCGAACGGCTCGTAGGGAATGTCGGAGCAAACGGTCAGGGTACCGGGGGAGACGAGGTCGAACTCGGAGCCGCCTGCTGCCTCGCCGCCCTCTCCGGACTCGGAGCCGCCGCCGCAGGCGGTCAGTGCGAGGGTGCCGATTGCCACTACGGCAAGGGACTTGGAAATCTTCGGGAACATGCAGTACCTCAGCTCGGGACGGGGTGTAAAGAAACGTCATCGACGATTCTAGCTGTAATAGAGATGTGCATCACAGGCTACAGCTATTGCCTATTAGTAACCAACAGAAGGAACCGGTACCGCTCAGGATCGTAGCGGTGCCCGCAGCCCCAGCGCCTCGATCATCGGCCGGAACTTGCTCCACGTCTCAGCGAGCTCCGCCACCGGCTGGGAAGCCTCGACAATGCCGCACCCGGCGTACATCCGCACCCTGGTTGGAGTTTCAACGACGGCGCCGCGCAGTGCGATGCCCCACTCACCGTTGCCCTCGGCGTCCATCCAGCCGACCGGGCCGGCGTAGGGGCCGCGCTCAAGGTGTTCCAGTTCGCGGATCAGCTCGCCCGCCACCGTGGTGGGCGTTCCACAGACAGCCGCGGTGGGGTGGAGCGCCTCGACCAGAGCCAACGACGACGGCACGTTGCCTTCGCTGTCCGGCGTCAGCTCCGCGCTCACGTCCGAGGCGAGGTGCCACACGTTCGGGAGTTCGAGCACGAACGGCTCGCTGTGCGAGGTCATGGTTTGCGTGAACGGCTCCAGTTGCCGGGTGAGGGAGTCGATCGCTATCTCATGCTCATGCTGCTGTTTCTCGGAACCGGCCAGGACCCGTTGCGCGTAGCCATTTTCGCCGGCGGGCGCGGTGGACCGGTCAAGGGTTCCCGCCAGCACGCGGGCCCGGGCGGTCTGGTTCTCGACTTTGATGAGCATCTCCGGGGTCGAGCCGATGAGCCCGTCCACGGCATATGTCCAGCAGTCCGAGTAGCGGACAGCGAGTTCGCGGAGTACCTGCGCCGTCGAAATGGGTGAGCCGAGTTCCGCAACAACGTCACGGGCCAGGACGAGCTTGCTCAGCTCACCGGCACGGATGTGCGCCACGCCGCGGCTGACCGCCGTCATCCACTGCTCCTCGGTAAGGATCCCGGGAGCCAGCCGGTCGCCCGGGCAGGGCTTGCGCTCGGGATCCACTTCGTCGAGATAGGCGGCCAATTCCGCCTCGGCGGCGGAGGCAGTGAGCTCCGCGCCGCCGTCGTCCGTGATGTAAGTGAGCCAGCTCTTGCCTTCATTGCTGCCCACAAGAATGCGCGGCACAATCAGGCGCGACGGGTGGCGGGAGGTTTTGGAGAAGGCAAAGGAGCCGAAGGACACCAGCCCGCTGCCCGGCTGGGCGAGGGGATCGACGACGTCGGCCGCCGTGACGATATCTCGCCACCACGCCTGCGCCTCGGCAAAGCGCTCCGGGCCCGCGGTGGTGAAGCGCGCAGCTTCGCCGAAGCCGACGATGCCTGTGCCACGCCGGATCCAGGTGTGAACGTCATTGCGCACCACGTAATCGAGGAGGCCTGTGTCGAGCTGAAGATCGCCCCGCTCGAAGGTGATGCTGCGAAGTGCCGGCGTCCGGTTCAGCGGCGTCGCCACTGCAGCAGGGGACGGAGTGCTCATGATGATCTAGCGTACTCCCGCGCTGTGTCCTCTCCGTTCTGCCCCGGATTGGGGGACTGTATTTTTCGGCGCTGACAATGTTTGAGATGATGACGGAGTGAATCGAGCATCGCTGGATAAGCGTCCCGAGGAAGTTGCGGCCATGTTTGACGACGTGGCTCCCAAGTACGACGTCGTCAACGACGTGCTGTCGCTGGGGCAAACCCACCGATGGCGGCGAATCGTGGTGGATGCCGTAGATGCGAAGCAGGGCGACCGGGTGCTTGATCTTGCAGCCGGCACCGGCACCTCCAGCGAGCCTTACGCGGACGCCGGCGTGAACGTCGTCGCGTGTGATTTCTCACTTGGCATGTTGCGCGTGGGCAAGCGCCGCCGGCCGGATATCGATTTCGTTGCGGGAGACGCTACCAACCTGCCGTTTGCTGACAACTCCTTTGACTCGAGCACCATCTCCTTCGGGTTGCGCAACGTTGACCGTCCCACCAAAGCGCTGGAAGAGATGCTTCGCGTCACCAAGCCGGGCGGACGCCTTGTGATTGCCGAATTCTCCCAGCCCACCTTCCCGCTGTGGCGCACTGTTTATACCGAGTACCTGATGCGGGCACTTCCGGCGATCGCCACGAAGGTAAGTTCGAACCCCGCCGCGTACGTTTACCTCGCGGAGTCCATCCGCGCCTGGCCCAACCAGGATGAGCTCGCCGCCTGGATCACCCAGAGCGGCTGGGAGTCAGTCGCTTACCGCAACCTCAACGGCGGCATCGTCGCGGTACACCGCGCCACCAAGCCGGAAGGCGCCATGACGACGACGGCGGCAGCCTCCCAGACCCGCGGTCGCCGACGCAGCAGCAGGGCTGCCAACTAAGTGTCAGTCCTCATCATCGGGGCGGGGCCGGCCGGGTCCACCGCCGCCTACTACTTGGCCGCCGCAGGGATCGAGACGACCGTTGTCGAGAAAACGTTCTTCCCCCGCGAGAAGGTCTGTGGAGACGGCTTCACTCCCCGTGCCGTCCGGGAAATCCAGCTGCTGGGACTGCCGCACGGCGAGGAACTCGGCTGGCGGCGGAACAAGGGCCTCCGGCTGCTGGCCGGCGGCCGCACGGTGGAGCTTCCCTGGCCCGAACTGTCCGACTTTCCCTCCTACGGGCTTGTACGCACCCGCCTCGGCTTCGATGAGCAGCTCGCCTCGCACGCCCGGTCCGCCGGTGCGCAGATTCTCGAGGGCCACTCGGTCACCGAAGCGGTACGCGACGAGAGCGGGCGGGTGACCGGCGTCGTCGTCAATGTACTTGGCGCCAACGGCCGCCGGACCGGCGAGCAGAAGACGTTGAGCGCAGACGTCGTGCTGGCGGCTGATGGAAACTCCACACGCACCGCTGTGAGTCTCGGCATGGCCAAACGGGATGACCGACCGCTCGGCGTCGCGGTCCGGACCTACTTCACCAGTCCCAGGCATGAGGATCCGTGGATGGAGGGCTGGCTGGAACTGCCGGACGCCTCCGGAAATCCCCTGCCCGGTTACGGCTGGGTCTTCGGCGTGGGCGACGGGACGTCGAACGTGGGGCTGGGGATTCTCAACTCCTCGGCGTCGTTCGGGAAGCTCGACTACAAGCAGGTGCTGCGCGACTGGACCGCCGGAATGCCCGCCGGCTGGGGATTCACCGAGGAGAACCAGGTCGGCGAAATACGCGGTGCGGCGCTGCCGATGGGCTTCAACCGGACTCCCCACTACTCACCGGGACTGCTGCTGCTGGGCGACGCCGGCGGCATGGTGTCGCCGTTCAACGGTGAAGGAATTTCCTACGCGATGGAGTCCGCGCGGTATGCGGCCGAGTTCATCGAGCGGTCGCTCAGCCTTTCGCCGGGGCCTGGGCGGGACAACGTGCTCGCCGGCTACGCGCCGTACATCCGGGACCAGTGGGGGAGCCACTTCACCCTCGGGCGGATCTTCGCGGGGCTTATCGGCAAGCCGGCCATTCTTCGCCTCGCGCTGCGCACAGGCATGCCCATCCCCGTGCTGATGCGGTTCGTCGTGCGGATGCTGGCCAACCTGACGGACGAATCCGGTAAGGGTTTCGAGGATCGGCTGATCCATGTGCTCGAGAAGCTCGTGCCGGCGACCAGCAACCAGTAGGTGCCCCAAACCGGAACTTCTGCGCATCTCTGGTGGGTTCCATCGCACAGAATCCGCCATCGCTGCACAAAATTTCCCAGTCTTGCTCCCAATACTCGCTGCGCTCGCATCGGGTCCCTCGCCCGATAGCGCCTATCGGGCTCCCAACACTCGCTGCGCTCGCATCGGGTCCCTCGCCCGATAGGCTTAGCACCATGACGGATTCCCCCCAAACCAGCTGGACCCGTGCTGGCCATCCGCGCCCGCTCATCGACGAGCTGGACCCGAGCACCGGCGTGATCGCCACGGGGTTGCGCCTGCCCGCGGGTTTTGCCCTGATTGCCGAGGATCCGGAACTTGGTCCGGCCGTGTCGACGTGCCTTGCAAAGGTGGAGAAGCAGCTGCGCGAAGCGATCTCCAGTTCAGATCCGCTGGCCGATGCGACCTCCCGCCACCTGGTGGAAGCGGGCGGCAAGCGAATCCGACCGCTGCTCACCATCCTCGCCTCCCATCTGGGAGACGCAAGCAAGGCAGAGGTGGTGGTTGCCGCCGTCGTCGTCGAACTGACCCACCTGGCAACGCTGTACCACGACGATGTGATGGACTCCGCGCCATACCGCCGCGGCGCTCCAACCGCCCATGAAGTGTGGGGCAACTCCGTTGCGATCCTGACCGGGGACCTGATCTTCGCACGGGCGTCGATCCTTGTCTCGGAGCTGGGATCGCGTGCGCTGGGTATCCAGGCGCGCACCTTCGAGCGGCTCTGCCTCGGCCAGCTGCACGAGACCGTCGGGCCGCGCGACGGCGAGGATCCGGTGGACCACTACCTCTCCGTCATCGCGGACAAGACCGGCTCGCTGGTTGCAGCATCCGGGCAGCTCGGCGCAATCTTCGCGGATGCACCGGCGTCAGCTGTTGACGTGATGGTGTCCTACGGCGAGAAGGTCGGTGTGGCATTCCAGCTCGCTGACGACGTCATCGACGTCACCGGGCTGAAGGACAAGTCGGGCAAGTCTCCGGGTACCGACCTGCGTGAAGGCGTCCCCACGCTGCCCGTGCTGCTGCTGCGGGAGGCGGCCGCGTCCGGTGATGACTCGGCGCAGCGTGTGCTTGAGCTCGTTGACGGGGACCTGACCTCCGATGAGGCGCTGGCCGAAGCAGTGTCGGCGCTTCGCGAGCACTCCGCTACCCGGAAGGCGTGGGCGGTTGCTCAGCAGTGGGCGGAAGACGCCGTCGCCGCCCTCGACCCGTTGCCGGACAGCATGGTCAAGACAGCCCTGGCAAGCTTTGCCCAGGCGGTTGTCAGCCGCGACGTCTGACCCCGTCCGGTTCCAGGGGCCGCGCCCCGGTCTGCTCACTTTCACGGGTGCCCGACCGGTAAAAATGGCGTCGTACCAAGGCAAAGCCCTTCGATCGGCGCTGAAAGTTGAGCAGACCGGTACGCGTTTGTAGTCGACTACCGCTGCACGATCGAATAGGTGCGGCCCGGAGTCCTTGCCCTTCCAAACGCGCCCAGCGATTTCCTCGGTGCAGTCGGCAGCAACGGTCTTCTCACATGTGCTTCGGCTGCAGGGCACTATGGGCTGTGGGTGCTGGAGTCCCCGCCGTCCCAACACGTCAGTTGTCTGCATGCCCGCGCGAATCAGTATGTGAACCACCGCGCGCGAAGCGTTCCAGTACACCCCTATCTTCCGCTGGTCGGGTTGGCGGACGTGCTCATCCACGCGCTGCACTGCCTCCCAAAGGAGCAGTCCGCCGTAATCGTCGAGAGCGCATTGCGGCGAGACGAAACTGTGCGCAGTTTCCTGCTCGAGCGGTTGGAAGGGCCTCGGAACGGAAGGGCCCGTGCCGCGCTCGACGCAGTCACAGGATGTGCCGAGTCAGCTCTGGAGGTTGTGACACGACTTATGTTCGTTGATGCAGGACTCCAGGTAGAGACTCAGGTGAGGATCGATGGTGTCGGTCGCGTCGATTTCCTGCTGGAGGGTTGCCTGGTGGTCGAGGTGGACGGCGATGCGTATCACTCGACCAGGCGCGAGCGGACCAGGGATCAGCGACGAAATAACATGACCATCGCAGGTGGCTAAAAGGTTAGAGGCCCAACGCGGCGCGGAGCTCCGCGGCTTTGCGGGCACGGATGGCCGGGTCCACGATGGGGCGCTTCGGCGTGAAGTAGAAGCCGTCGTCGTGCCAGCGGGGAAGCACATGCTGGTGGTAGTGCCACACGTGCTGGCTCCCGGCCGGCTCGTTGTGCTGGCGCGTTGAGACGCCGTCCGGATTCCATGCGCGCTTGATGGCGATGGCCATGTCCCGGGTGACGGTCATGATGCGGCCGGCTACGTCGTCGGGCAGTTCATACAGCAGCTCGTAGTGGGCGCGTGGAGTGACGAGGACGTGCCCGGGGTTCGGCTCGAAGCCGTGGGAAGCAATGAACGCGAGCACCAGGTCATCCGAGTAGATCAGGTCACCCGGCTTGCAGAGGTTGGACGCGAATCGGAACTCGCCCGATGCCAGGTCGCAGAACGGGCACTCGTACCCTGAAGGGGCGTGGGTGGTCCAGGTCATTCTGCCTCTTCGTCAAACACCCAGTCGAACATGTCCAGCATGAACTCGCTGAAGGTGCCTTCCTCGTCCTTCCAGGACCCGCGGGCGTTGTTGCGCCGCCAGACGATGGGATCGGGGACGTTCAGCTGGTCGGCCTTGATGCCCCAGACGAATTTCTCGTCGATGTCTTCCATGAACAGCAGGAATCCGTCTTCGATTTCCAGTTCATCCGGATCCCACACGTAGTGGAACGCCTCCATGAGGTCCTCGGACGCACCGACCGCAAGGTAGAACTCACGCAGCGCCATCGGAAGCGGGAAATCCTGCCCCGCGCGCAGCTCCGCGAGCTCGTCCTCCGACAGCCCGTCTTCCGGCACCCACTGCTCTTCAAAGTAAGCGGGTACGAGGGCGCGGAATTTATCCAGGAACAGCTCGGTCACAGTGGCTCCAGGTGTTGTTGGGGGATGAAGTCATCCTATCCCGCGGGCGGGGGGTCGACGGGACGTGCGTACTGGGCCGCGAGGGGAGCGTGCCAGCCGGATCGCCATGCCATCACCCGGAGCGTGAACACCAGGGCGGCAACGACGACGCCAGTCACGACATTGAAGAGGCCGAGCTTCTCCAGCACAACGGTCAGGGTCGCGCCGAGGAACGCTGGGAGCGCGTAGAGGTCACCGGTGAAAAGCTGCGGCACTTCATTGGCGACGACGTCGCGCAGCAATCCGCCGCCGACGGCGGTCGTGACGCCCAGCAGTACGGCCGCCACCGGATTCATTCCCTCATCGACCGCCTTGAGGGCACCCACGATGCAGAACAGAGCCAACCCGCCGGCATCAAAGAGCACCAACGGGCGGCTCGCCTTCTCGATTCCTGAGTAGAGGAAAAACACCAGACCGGTGGCCAGCAGCGGCGGCACGAGATACAGGGGATTGTGAAATGCGACGGGTTCGACGTCGATGATCAGATCGCGCGCCACACCGCCGCCAAGCGAGGCAAGGGAGGCCAGCAACAGCGAGCCGATCAGATCGAACCCTTTGCGCGCGGCCAGCAGTGATCCGGACATGGCGAAGAAGAAAACGCCGAACAGGTCGAGGATCAGCGGCGCGTTCATGGGGTCTCTGCGTTACGGGACACAACTGTCAATAGTCGCAGGCGGGTGCTTCAATGGCCAACATGCAGACGTCGAATCATCCAGTCCTGATCGCCTGTTCGCACGGCACCAGCAGCGCCGAAGGTCAGGCTGCCGTCAACCGGCTGCGTGATGAAATGCAGGCGCTGCGTCCGGAGCTGGACATCCGGGAGGCTTATGTCGACGTTCAGGAGCCTGATCTTCCCTCGGTGGTGGCCGCGCTCCCGGACGGGCCGGCCGTCATCGTGCCGCTGTTGTTGTCGGTCGGTTATCACGTGAAGGTGGACATCGCCGAAGCGGTGCGTAGCCGCCCGGGCACGTTTGCGGCAGCTCCCCTCGGTCCGGACCCGCGGCTGGCCGCACTGCTGCAGCTGCGCCTGGAAGAAGCGGGCGTAAAGGAGGGAGACGCCGTCGTACTGGCCGCTGCAGGTTCCTCGGACGCCTGCGCTGCCGTGGACGTCGAGGAACTGGCGGGGCAGCTCGGTGAGCTGCGCACCGGAGAGATCACTGTCGGATACGGTGCCAGCGCACGTCCTTCCGTTCCGGAAGCGGTCGCTCAGGCGCAGGAGGGCGGCGCCGCTCCGGCAGTCGCGTCCTACCTGCTGGCACCCGGCTACTTTCATGACCAGCTGGCCAAGGCAGGCGGGAGCGTTGTCAGTGCGCCGCTGCTTCCGTCCGCGTCGCTCGCGGAGATTGCCCTCGCCCGGTACGACGCCGCCGCCGGCCGCCTTGAGGCGCCTGACCCCGGCAGGGACTGCGGCCGTGCCTGCAGGCCTCTGGTCGAGGTGTGCGCCCGTCCATAGAAAAGGCTCGAGTTCAAGCCCGGCTTCTGAATGTGTCAATATCCTGACGCGATTATGACGTGCCGTGTCTCCACGTGAACGGGTGTTGCCGAACCTTTGAAGGGCTTCCAACCCCGGTCCTACTGTCTTCACATGACGAGTTCACTCGCGACCGCAGCAAGCCCGGCAACCGCACGGAAGGGATCTCCTGCGGCAAAGTCGGCCCGACCGGCAGCCAAGCCCCATGGCCAGTGGAAGATCGACGGCACCACGCCCCTCAACGCCAATGAAACCTGGAAGCAGGAGGACAACGGCCTCAACGTCCGCGAACGGATCGAGCAGATCTACGCGAAGAACGGCTTTGACTCGATTGACGGCACCGACCTGCACGGACGCTTCCGCTGGTGGGGCCTCTACACACAGCGCCGGCAGGGTATCGACGGCGGCAAGACCGCCACGCTTGAGCCGCACGAACTTGAGGACAAGTACTTCATGCTCCGCGTGCGCATTGACGGCGGTGCACTCACCACACACCAGCTGCGCGTCATCGGAGGCATTTCCACCGAGTTCGCTCGGGACACCGCTGACATCACCGACCGCCAGAACATTCAGCTGCACTGGGTTCGGGTCGAGGACGTCCCGGAAATCTGGAACCGGCTTGAATCCGCTGGGCTGTCCACCACAGAGGCCTGCGGTGATGTTCCCCGCGTCATCCTCGGCTCACCGGTCGCGGGCATCGCAAAAGACGAGATCCTCGATCCCACGCCGCTGATCCGCGAGTTGAGCGAACGGTTCATCGGCGATCCCGAGTTGGCGAACCTTCCGCGCAAGTACAAGACGGCGATTACCGGCCACCCGAGCCAGGACGTGGTGCACGAGATCAACGACTTCGCCCTCGTGGGCGTGGTCCATCCCGAGCTCGGCGCCGGGTACGACCTCTGGGTCGGCGGCGGGCTCTCCACCAATGCCCGCCTGGCTGAACGGCTCGGAGTCTTCGTCACGCCCGAGATCGCCGCCGAAGTATGGCTCGGTGTGACCAGCATCTTCCGGGACTACGGGTACCGCCGCATGCGTACCAAGGCGCGCCTGAAGTTCCTGCTGAATGACTGGGGAACCGAGAAATTCCGCCAGGTTCTCCAGGACGAATACCTCGGCTTCGAGCTGCCCGACGGCCCTGCTGCACCCAAACCTGACACCCCCGGCGACCACGTGGGCGTCCACGAGCAGAAGGACGGAAAGTTCTTCATCGGTGTTTCGCCGACGGTTGGCCGGGTCTCCGGATCCATTCTCACGAGCCTCGCGGACACCCTCGAGGCACACGGATCAACCCGCCTGCGCACCACGCCGCACCAGAAGCTGGTGGTCCTCGACGTCGAGAAAGAGCAGGTTGAGCCGCTCATCTCGAAACTGGACGCCCTGGGCCTGTCTGCGCGCCCGTCCCTGTTCCGCCGCTCCACCATCGCGTGCACCGGCATCGAGTTCTGCAAGCTCGCCATCGTCGAAACCAAGGTCACCGCGGCCACGGCCATCGCCGAACTGGAAACGCGTCTGACCGACCTCGTGGACAACGGCATCCTCACACAGCCGATCGCGCTGAACATCAACGGCTGCCCCAACTCCTGCGCGCGCATCCAGACCGCGGACATCGGACTCAAGGGCATGATGCTTCCAACGCCCGACGGCGGTCCCACCCCTGGTTTCCAGGTGCACCTCGGTGGTGGGTTGGCCGATTCCAACCGCGAGGAAGCAGGCCTGGGCCGCACGGTACGCGGCCTCAAGGTCACCGTCGAAAACCTGCCTGACTACGTCGAGCGGGTGGTACGCCGCTACGCCAGCGACCGCCAGCAGAACGAGACTTTCGCCCAGTGGGCGCACCGAGCTGAGGAAGGAGAGCTGCAGTGACCCTGTCATCCGAGAACGTTTCCGTGGGCGCCGCTACAGCTGGAGCGCCGCGTTCCCGCCGTCCGGAAGCCGAGTTGAAGGCGCTCGCTGCCAAGGGCGCCGACGAGCTTGGCTGGGACTCCTCTGCCGAGCAGGTCATCGCCTGGGTGGCACGTAACTTCGACCTCTCCCAGGCAGCGGTTGCCTGCTCCATGGCCGACGCCGTCCTTCCGCACCTGGTTTCACAGCAGTTTCCCGGCGTCGACGTCTTGTTCCTGGACACCGGCTACCACTTCACCGAAACCCGCATCACCCGGGACGAAGTCGCCGATCAGCTCGACATCACGATTGTCGACGTTCTGCCTGAATTGACCGTCGCCGAACAGGACGCCACTTTCGGCAAGGACCTGTTTGGACGGGATCCCGCTCAGTGCTGCGCGATCCGCAAGATGGACCCGCTGAAGAAGGCGCTCGCCGGTTATGAGGTCTGGTTCACCGGTGTCCGCCGGGACGAGGCGCCCACCCGGACCAACACGCCGCTGGTCACCTGGGACCACGTGCACAACCTGGTCAAAATCAACCCGCTCGCCGCCTGGAGTTTCGACGAACTCCTCGACTATGCGGGCGACCATCAGGTCCCCGTGAACATGTTGCTGTCCAACGGCTACCCCTCGATCGGGTGCAAACCCTGCACCCGGCCGGTAGCCCCAGGAGAAGACCCGAGAGCCGGTCGTTGGGCCGGCCTAGCGAAGACAGAGTGCGGAATCCACCAATGAGCTCATACACGAACACTTACGACGACGTCGTGAGCGTTGCAGGCTCCGCCTCCACCGCTGATGCCGCCCCCGCCCCTGCGCGGGACGGCAATGCTGCAAGCAGCATCGCGTCCCGCTCCGACAGGCCCGATGCCACTCCCTGGGCGGCATCAGCGGTTCCAGCTCAGCAGGCAAGTCGCCTCAGCGAAGCGGAAACTGCTTCGCAGGCAGACCGCATCGGTGGAGCCACGCACCGCTTGAGCTCATTGGATGCCCTCGAGTCCGAAGCCATTCACATTATTCGGGAAGTTGTTGCCGAGTTTGAGCGGCCCGCTCTGTTGTTCTCCGGCGGCAAGGACTCGGTGGTCATGCTGCACCTTGCTACGAAGGCATTCTGGCCCGGCAAGGTTCCGTTCCCCGTGCTGCACGTCGACACCGGCCACAATTTCCCCGAGGTACTGGAGTTCCGCGACCGCACCGTTGAGCGGCTCGGAATCAGGCTCGTCGTTGGGTCGGTCCAGGAGTACATCGACCGCGGCGAGCTGAGCGAACGCGCCGACGGCACCCGTAACCCCCTGCAGACCGTCCCCCTGCTCGACACCATCAACGCCAACAAGTTCGACGCCGTCTTCGGCGGCGGCCGCCGCGATGAGGACAAAGCCCGAGCCAAGGAGCGGATTCTGAGTCTCCGCGACGAGTTCGGTCAGTGGGATCCGCGCAACCAGCGTCCGGAGCTGTGGAACCTGTACAACGGCCGCCACACCGTCGGCCAGCACGTACGGGCGTTTCCCATCAGCAACTGGACCGAGCTGGACGTCTGGCGCTATATCGAGCGCGAGAACATCGAGCTTCCGGGCCTCTACTACGCCCACCAGCGCGAGGTCTTCAGCCGTGACGGCATGTGGCGCGCCGTGGGTGAGGTCTCCCAGCCCACCGAGAAGGAAATCGTTGAGACGCGCACGGTCCGCTACCGCACGGTCGGTGACATGTCCTGCACCGGGGCAGTCGAATCAGATGCGGCGGACGTGTCGGCAGTCGTCAGGGAAGTCGCCCTCAGCACACTTACCGAACGCGGCGCCACCCGCGCGGACGACCGGATCTCGGAAGCCGCAATGGAAGACCGCAAGAAAGACGGGTACTTCTAATGAGCACAGCAGTCGAAACCGCACTCGAACGCTCCACGCTCTTTCGCTTCGCCACAGCAGGCTCGGTCGACGATGGCAAGTCCACCCTCGTTGGCCGTCTCCTGCATGACAGCAAGTCGGTCCTGGCAGACCAGCTCGACGCCGTTGCCCGCACCTCCGCGGAACGCGGTTTCGGTGGGGAGCGCGGGGGATTGGATCTCGCACTGTTGACCGACGGCCTGCGCGCCGAACGGGAGCAGGGCATCACGATTGACGTCGCGTACCGCTACTTCGCCACAGCCAACCGCACGTTCATCCTTGCGGACACGCCGGGGCACGTGCAGTACACGAAGAATACGGTGACGGGCGCTTCCACGGCCGACGCCGTCGTCGTACTGATTGACGCACGTAAGGGCGTGCTGGAGCAGACCCGCCGGCACCTCGCAGTCGCGCGCCTGCTGCGCGTGGCGCACATCATCGTGGCAGTGAACAAGATCGACCTCGTGGACTACAGCGAGGACGTGTTCCGCGACGTCGAAGCGCAGCTCAAGCGGGCCGCCCGGGAATTGAAGGTCGACGAACCCGCGATCATCCCCGTGTCCGCACTGGAGGGTGACAACGTGGTGGACCGCTCGGAGCGGACTCCCTGGTACGGCGGTCCGTCGCTGCTGGAGACTCTCGAGCAGCTGCCGGCGCTCGCCGATCTCGAGACCGACCTCGAAGCCTTCCGCTTCCCGGTCCAGACCGTCATCCGGCCCCAGGGTGCGGTGGCGCCCGGGCTTGACGCCGACACGTACCGTGACTACCGCGGGTACGCCGGGCAGGTCGCGGCCGGTTCCATCCGGGTGGGCGACGCAGTCACCGTGCAACCGTCAGGGCGTAGCACCACGGTCGCCGGCATCGACTTCGCCGGCAAGGAACTCGACGAAGCGTTCGCTCCGCAGTCAGTAGTGCTGCGGCTAGCCGACGACATCGATATCGCGCGCGGCGATCTTCTCGCCGAAGCCGGGACGGACACTTCGGCAGCCCAACTTCCGCAACCCACCCAGGACCTCTACGCCGCGCTCTGTTGGCTGTCGCCGAAGCCGCTGAAAGAGGGCTCGCGGCTCCTCATCAAGCACGGCAGCAAGACGGTCCAGGGGCTGGTTCGCCAGGTCATCAACAAACTGGATCTGTCAACGTTCGCCGATCAACCGGCGTCGGGCCTTGAGCTCAATGACATTGGGACCGTCCACATCCGGCTCGCGGCAGCGCTGCCGGTGGACAACTACGTGAACTTCCGCCGTACCGGAGCCTTCCTGGTCATCGACCCCTCCGACGGCAACACCCTGGCTGCAGGTCTGGTGGAATCCGACCACCTTGAGCTGTCGGCCCGCGAGGACGAACGCTATGACATATGACCCCAGCTCCCCAGTCAACGAGAACCTGACCCGCCCTGCCAGGCGCGGGATCTTCCTGAAGAGCCGCGCCGCCGAAAGCTTCACCGCCGGGGCTGCCATCGTTGCAGTCGCAACCGGCGCTGCGATCGCCGCTTACGCTTCGTCGCAGTCGGCACCCGAAACCACGACGACGGCAGCACCCGTTTCCGACGCGGCCGAACTACGCCTGGGCTACTTTGGCAACCTCACGCATGCTCCCGCGCTGGTTGGCCTGGAGAAGGGCTACTTCGCCGAGGAACTGGGTGACACCGAACTCAGCACGCAGGTCTTCAATGCCGGCCCCTCGGCCATCGAGGCCTTGAACGCCGGCGCTATCGATGCGACCTTCATCGGCCCCAATCCGGCCATCAACTCCTACGTCCAGAGTAACGGTGAATCGCTGCGAATCGTGGCCGGTGCCACCTCCGGCGGTGCCCAACTGGTCGTGAAGCCCGACATCAACTCCGTGGAGGACCTGGCGGGGAAAACCCTTGCCACGCCGCAGCTTGGTAATACTCAGGACGTCGCACTGAGGGTCTGGCTCGGCGAACAGGGCTATGAAACCACCACGGAGGGCGGGGGCGATGTCGCCATTGTGCCCACCGAGAACGCCACCACACTCCAGCTGTTCCAAAACGGCGACATCGACGGTGCCTGGATGCCGGAACCCTGGGCATCGCGACTCGTGGTCGACGCCGGAGCCGAGGTCCTGGTCGACGAGGCCGACCTGTGGCCGGAGGGCAAGTTCGCCACGACGGTCCTGGTGGTGAGCAAGCAGTTCCTCACTGAGCATCCGGCCCAGGTTGAAGCCCTGCTTCGGGCCGAGCATCGCGCCATCACCTCGTTGAACGAAAACACGGAAGAGACTGCGGCGCTCATCAACGCCGGCCTCGAGTCGGCAAATGCCAAGCCGCTCGCCGAGCCGGTCCTGGCTCGCGCGTTGGAGAACGTCACCTTCTCACAGGAGCCGCTCGCCGATGCACTTGCACAGCTGTTCGAAGACGGCGTGGCAGCGGGCACCACGGAGAACGCAGACATAGCGGGCATCCTGGATTTCACTCTGCTCAACTTGCTTCAGGAGGAAACCGGCGGCACAGCGTACGACGACGCCGGCCTGAGCTCTTCGGCCTCGCCATGAGCACGGCGCAGATAGAGATCAACGCGCTCTCGAAGCGCTTCTCCGCAGACAGCCCGTTGGTCCTCGAGGATGTAAACCTGCGGGTCCGTCAGGGTGAGTTCGTGGCACTGCTGGGAGCTTCCGGATGCGGAAAATCCACGCTCCTGAACCTGATTGCGGGACTGGAAGAGCCGACGTCGGGCACGATCGCTTCGCCGAAGGCGGCCTTCATGTTCCAGGATGCGTCCCTGTTCCCCTGGCTCTCGGCGCAGGCAAATGTGGAGCTGGCACTGCAGTTGCGCGGCGCACCGAAGTCGGAGCGACGGACGGAAGCTGCCCGGCTGCTGGAGCTGGTTCACCTTTCCGACGCGGCGGCCAAACGGCCGCACGAGCTTTCCGGCGGCATGCGCCAGCGGGTGGCGCTTGCCCGGTCGCTCGCGCAGAATCGCGAGGTACTCCTGATGGACGAGCCCTTTGCGGCACTCGACGCCATCACCCGTGACCTGCTGCACGATGAGCTGCAGCGCGTTTGGCGGGAAACCGGACGCACGATTGTGTTCATCACGCACAACGTCCGCGAGGCCGTCCGACTGGGTCAGCGGGTACTTCTGATGTCTTCCCGCCCCGGTCGCGTGGTTGCGGAATGGGCAGTGGAGGAGCAGGATCCCGTGGCGCTGACCGCGGAGATCACCACAGAGTTGCGCAAGGAGATCCGCCGCCATGCAGCCTGAAACGACCCTTGTTGAGCGGGAGGCGCCCGCCGGGACCGGATTGCCCGGTGCCGCTCCGGATGACGACCGCGCATTTGAGAAGGGACTCGACGCCCTTCAGCAGGAGACGCGGGTCCAGTCCTCCTGGAGGTCCAGCGTCACCAAGGCCCTCCTGCCGGTAGCTGCGCTGATTGCCGTCCTCTACGCCTGGCAGATGTATGTCTGGATTGCACGGCCACGGCCGGATCAACTTCCCGGCCCTGCCGACGTCTTCGGCACCCTGGGCACGCTCTGGCAGAACGGAGAAGCGGTCGAGACCGTGTTGACCAGTCTGCAACGCGGCGTCGTCGGCTTTGCCATTGCGGTGGTCATCGCGACGCCGCTGGGCCTGTTGCTGGCCCAGAGCAAGATCCTTCGTGGTGCTTTCGGTCCGCTGATTTCCGGACTGCAGGTGCTTCCCTCGGTTGCCTGGGTTCCGGCCGCTGTCATCTGGTTCGGCTTGAGCGACGCCACCGTTTACTTTGTGGTGCTCATGGGCGCAATCCCGTCGATCACCAACGGACTGATCGCAGGCGTCGATCATGTTCCTGACCAGCACCGCCGCGTAGCCCACGTGCTCGGCGCGAACAGGTGGGAGCTTGCCACCCGCATTGTCCTTCCCGCGGCCCTTCCAAGCTATGTGTCGGGGCTGAAGCAGGGCTGGGCGTTCTCGTGGCGGTCACTCATGGCTGCGGAAATCATCGCGACCGGCGGGACCCTGGGCTTCGGACTCGGTGCCCTGCTCGATCAGGGACGCCAGTTCTCTTCGATGGCCACGGTGATCGCAGCCATCCTGCTCATTCTGTTCATCGGGATTGTGGTGGAGTTGCTCATCTTCGGGCCGCTCGAACGGCATCTGTTGCGCCGCCGCGGCCTGCTTACCGGAGGTTCACGATGACTTATCCCCTTGGGCTGCAGTTGCGCGGCCGCCGCGTGCTCGTGGTGGGCGGTGGCCCGGTCGCTGCCCGCCGCTTGAAGGCACTGCTCGACGACGGTGCGCTGGTCACCGTCGTTGCCCCCTATGCCTGCGAAGACATCGTCGACGCTGCCGCCGCCGGCCAGCTGAACTGGCAGCAGCGTGAATACCGTACCGCCGACCTCGACGGCGCCTGGCTGGTCCTTGCCCACTCCGGCTCCGCTGAGGTGCAGGACCAGGTCGCCGCCGAGGCAGACTCCGCGCGCATCTGGTGCGTCAAGGGCGGCGACTCCGCTGCCTCAACAGCGTGGGTTCCGGCCGTGGCACGCCTTGACGATGTCACGGTCGCCGTGAACACCAACGGCGACCCCAAGCGGGCTGCCGCCCTGCGCGACGGCGTTGCTGCCGCCCTCGAATCCGGCGAGCTGCCGCTGCGGCGGCACCGACGCGCTTCGGAGAACGCGGTGGGTTCGGTTGCGCTGGTCGGTGGAGGTCCGGCCGACGCCGGCCTCATCACCACCCGCGGCCGCCGCCTCCTGGCACAGGCCGACGTCGTCGTAGCCGACCGGCTCGGGCCACGCTCGCTGATCGCAGGGCTGTCCGCTGACGTCCAGGTCATCGAGGTGGGCAAGCTCCCCGGGCACCATCCTGTGCCGCAGAACGAGATCAACCGGATCCTCGTGGAACAGGCGCTGCTCGGCAACCGCGTGGTGCGGTTGAAGGGCGGTGACCCATACGTTTTGGGACGTGGCGGAGAAGAGGAAACCTACTGCCGCGACAGCGGCGTACCTGTCGAGGTGGTTCCCGGCGTCACGTCCGCGATCTCCGTTCCGGCCGCCGCGGGGATTCCCGTCACGCACCGGGGCGTGGCGAAGGGCTTCAGCGTCTTCACCGGGCACGAGGACATCCGGCAGCAGACGGGCCTCATCCCGCCCGGCAGCGACCACACGCTGATCCTCCTGATGGGCGTTTCGCTGCTGCGCTCCTCCGCAGCCTCGCTCATCACCGGCGGCAGGGCGCCGTCCACACCCGTCGCGATTATTGAGGACGGCTGGATGGAGTCCCAGCGCGTGACCACCGGCACCCTTGAAACCATCGCCGACCTCGCCGAGGAGCGCGGGGTGAAGTCTCCCGCCGTGATCGTGGTGGGCGACGTCGTCGCGCTTTCACCGCACTGGCAACCCGCCTAGCCGCTCCTTCAGTCCTCCCACACACCACATCACAGCAAAGGAACACAGCCGTGTCTCAACCTCCTACCTTCTTCCGCGGCGCCTCCCAGCGCCCGCTGCGCGTCGCCGTCGTCGGCTCCGGTCCGGCCGGGGTCTACGCTGCCGACATCCTTACCAAGTCCGCGCCCGTAGCCTCGGGCGAGCTGACGGTCAGCATCGACCTCTACGATCGCTACCCCGCGCCCTACGGACTCATCCGCTACGGCGTGGCCCCCGACCACCCGCGCATCAAGGGCATAGTCAACGCCCTGCACAAGGTCCTGGACCGCGGTGACATCCGCTTCTTCGGCAACGTTGAGTACGGCACGGACCTCACGCTGGAAGACCTCCGCACGCATTACGACGCCATCATCTTTGCTACCGGCGCTCTTCTGGACGCGGACCTCAACATCCCTGGCATCGAGCTTGAGGGCTCCTTCGGCGGGGCGGACTTCGTCTCCTGGTACGACGGGCATCCGGACGTTCCACGCGAGTGGCCGCTCGACGCAAAGGAAATCGCTGTCATCGGCAACGGGAATGTTGCCCTTGACGTTGCACGCGTACTCTCCAAGCACGCCGAGGACCTGCTCGTCACCGAGATCCCCGACAACGTTTACGCCGGCCTCAAGAACTCACCCGTAACGGACGTCCACGTGTTCGGCCGCCGTGGGCCGGCCCAGGTGAAGTTCACGCCGCTGGAATTGCGGGAACTGTCCCACTCACGGGACGTCGACATCGTGCTCTACCCGGAGGACTTCGAGTTCGACGCCGAGTCCGACCGCCAGATCCAGACGAACAACCAGACCAAGACCATGGTTGGCACACTGACCAACTGGATTGCAGAGCAGCCCGAGGACCCGGCCGACTTCACCGCCTCACGCCGGCTCCACCTGCATTTCCTCCACAATCCCGTGGAGGTTCTCGGTGAGGACGGCAAGGTCACCGGCATCAAGTTCGAACGCACCGCACTCGACGGAACCGGCAATGCCGTGGGCACCGGCGAGTTCATCGACTACCCCGTCCAGGCGGTCTACCGTGCGGTGGGTTACTTCGGCTCAGCCCTGCCGGAGGTGGAGTTCGACCACCGCCGCGGTGTCATCCCGAACGACGGCGGCCGGGTACTGGACGCCTCCGGCACCCATGTGCCGGGCGTGTATGCCACGGGCTGGATCAAGCGCGGACCGGTCGGACTCATCGGACACACCAAGGGGGACGCACTGGAAACCGTCACCTACCTGTTGGAGGACCTCGAGAACCTGCCGGCAACTGCAGCACCGGCGGACGACGCCGTCGTCGAACTTCTGAACGAGCGCGGCGTGCAGTTCACCACCTGGGAGGGCTGGCTGGCACTCGATGCGCACGAGCGCGGGTTGGGGGACGCCGCTACAGAGATTGACGGCATTGTGCGCGAACGCATCAAGGTGGTGCCGCGCGAGGACATGGTGTCGGTTTCCCGAAGCGTGCAGGTGGGAGCACAGGCTGACGCTTGAGCGCCACAATTATGGCTTTCACCGGCGGGCGATCAGGGTAACTGGTATGGCTCTATAGAGTTGGCAGTGTCGGAACTGCCCGGAGTGTTAGGAGCACCAGCCACCATGGACAATGTCCTGTCGTATCTGACGTTCAACACCCGGAAGTTCCACGAGATGTCGATGCGGTCCCGGGTGCTGCTCAGTCAGGCGCCGCTCTCCATCACGACGGCGCTGCTGGCGGTCGGGAGCATCTTCCTCCACCCGGTCGTGTGGGCGAGTGCGGCGTTCCAGTGGGGAATGATCCTGAGCGGCGTGCTGCTTGTGCTCTGCGCCGTCATCCCGTGGGATCGGCTGCCTTACGGCATGTTCCTCATCATCCCCGTGCTGGATTTTGTGCCGATCGCACTATTGCGTTTCGGTTCCGGCACGGAGGTCCTCGGGATCGGGCTCATGGCGGTGTTCCCGGTCCTGTGGTTGTCGGCTTCGGGCCTGTACCCGCGGCTGTGCCTTTCGCTAAGCCTTATTGGCCCGTTTGCGATGATCTGGGCTCCACTTTTCGCCACGGATGCCGGCGTCAGCGTATCCGACCTCACCCAATCAGCCCTGACACCCACCATCATTTTCGGGATCGCGGTGACGATCCGTGTCATGACCGCCAGCATGATGGACCAGCAGAAGGCCATGCAGGAGAAAGACCACGCCCTGCAGCAGATCCTCCAGCGCAGCGCGCAGCGGGAGCGGCTGCTCAATGCGACGGTGAACACGGTCGACGTCGGTCTGCTTGCCATCGACCAGGACGGACACGACATCCTGTTCAACCGCCGGCAGCGCGAGGTTCACCGGATCGGGTTGCCTGAGGGAGTCGAGGATGCGGCCGAACAGGACCTCCTGCTGTTCCGACCCGACGGCGTCACGCCCATCCCGGCTGACGAGCGCCCTGCGCACCGGGCGGTCGCGGGCGAAACATTCTCCGACTACCTCATCCGGATCGGTGTAGGAGAGAATCAGCGGGTCCTGTCAGCCTCAGCCCGCGTCATGCTGGACGAGGGCGGTAAACGTGAAGGCGCCGTCGTCGCCTTCAACGATGTCACCGAGCTTGTCAACGCACTGAATGCCAAGGAGGAGTTCGTGGCGATGGTCTCGCACGAGCTGCGCACTCCGCTGACGGTTATCGTCGGCTACCTCGAAATGATGCTCGACGAAGAGCCGCCGAAGGAGATCGTGACCGGACTCGGGGTTATCGGCCGCAACGTGACGCGTCTTCGCAGGCTCGTTGACGACCTGCTCACTGCAGCATCCGGCCCGCCGGAAGTATCGCCCGTGGACGCCGATCTTGCCGAGATAGCACAGGAATCAGTGGGTGCGATCGCTGCGCGGGGCAAGGAAGCCGGCGTCGATGTGATCAATGATGTTCCGGCAGGAACGATCACACGGTGCGACCCGGCGCGGATCGGTCAGGTGCTGGACAACCTGCTGTCCAACGCCGTCAAGTACTCGCCCGCCGGAGGCACCGTCACCGTGCGCGCTCAAAAGATGCCCGGCTCAGTGATTTGCGAAGTGGAGGACAGCGGCATGGGCATGAGCGCGGAAGACAGCGCGGAGGTCTTTTCCAAGTTCTTCCGGACCTCAGCTGTGCGCGAGGCGGCGATTCCCGGCGTCGGGCTTGGGCTGGCCATTGTCCGTTCGATCGTCGAAGAACACGGCGGCAAGATTCATTGCCGCAGCGAACTGGGCCGCGGCACCACCTTCACCTTCGAGTTGCCGGACGAACCGGGTGGCAACGACTCGGAGGCCAGCAGGTCAACCAGTGATGTCAGCCGCTAGCCCGGCCGTCACATGCTCCACAAACAACGACGCTCCCGCAGCCTGAGCTGCGGGAGCGTCGTCGTCGGAATGCGTTGCTTGTTACCTGGCGGCGGCTTCCTCAGCCGTGCCGAGGTCCTCCTCCTGGCGCTCCGGCTCAACTGCCGAAGCAGGGGGAGTACGACGGCGCTTCCCGCCGACAATCGCCGGGTCCTTTGAGAGGTCCATCATCAGCGCCACGCACAGGCCCACCATGATGAGCACAAAGGGCGCTGCCGCGATGATGGTCAGGGTCTGCAGTGCGCCGAGGCTCCCGATGAACAGCAGGACTGCGGCCACCGCACCGGTCATGGTGCCCCACAGGATAGTGAGCCACTTCTTCGGGTTTTCGGAACCGAAGGAGGAGAGTGAGCCCAACACGATTGAGGCGGCGTCGGCTCCGGAGATGAAGAACACCGCTACGAGCAGGACCACGAGGATCGCCGTCACGGAGGCCAGCGGGTACTCAGCGAGGAGAGCGAACATTGCTGACTCCTGGCTCTCCGCGTTGGCTGCTGCGATGTCCACGCCGTTGTTCTGCGCGGTGATCGCGGTTCCTCCCCAGACGCCGAACCAGATCAGGCTGACGAAGCTCGGTACGGCGACGACGCCCAGAATGAATTCACGGATGGTGCGGCCGCGTGAGATCTTCGCGAGGAAGGATCCGACGAACGGGGTCCAGGAAACCCACCAGGCCCAGTAGAAGATGGTCCACGCGGAGAGCCAGTCCTGGCCGCCGAAGGCTCCGGTGCGTGTTGCCATCTGCGGAAGGGCGAACAGGTAGTTTCCGGCGGCGGAGGGGATCAGTTCGAGGATGAAGACCGTCGGCCCCACGATGAACAGGAAGGCAAGGAGTACCAGCGCGGCGATCATGTTGCCGTTGGAAAGCCACTTGATGCCGCGGGAGATGCCGCTGACGGCTGAGATCACGAAGCACACGGTCAACAGGGCGATGAGCCCGACCTGGACCCAGAGGTTCGTTTCGATGCCGAAGACCTCGGTGAGGCCGCCGTTGATCTGCACAACGCCGAGGCCCAGCGAGGTGGCGGAGCCGAACAGCGTTGCGAAGATGGCGAAGACGTCGATCGCCCGCAGCGCCTTGATGTTGGTGCGTCCCCGGAACAGCGGGGCGAACGCGGCGCTGAAGCCGATACCGCGTCCCTTACGGAACGCAGAGTAGGCGAGGGCCAGGCCCACGACGGCGTAAATCGCCCACGGATGCAGCGACCAGTGGAAAAGGGTGTAGTTCATGGCCTGCCGGGCGGCGGCGTCAGTACCCGGTTCCACGCCTGAGACCGGCGGGGTGAGGTAATGGGAAATGGGTTCGGTGACGCCGTAGAACATCAGGCCGATGCCCATTCCGGCGCTGAACATCATGGCAATCCAGGACGCACGCGAGAAGGCTGGCTTCTCATCGTCAGCACCGAGGCGGATGCGGCCGTATTTGCTGAACGCGAGGAACGCCGCGAACACCACAAAGCCTGTGGCTGTGAGCACGAAGGCCCAGGAGAAGTTGGTTACCAATCCATCGAGGACACTGCTGGTGACATCGGCGAAACCGGTGGGGAAAACGACACCGAGGATTACCAGCGCCAGCACGACCACCAGGGACGTGTAGAAGACAGGACGGTCGAGGACACCCTTCGAAGGTGCCTCAGCGGTGCCCGTACCCGGTGGCCCGGATTCGGGCAGGACAGAATTAGGGACAGAATCAGACATAATTCCACCGTAGCCCCTGTACTCACGGTGGAAACTGTGTTAGGTGCAGCGCTGGATCTGCCGCTGAATCGTGAGAAAAGTTACCGAAACTTAGCGGATCCGGGTGGCCAGTCCCGGATAGTCGAGGACAATCCCGTCGCTGTCGATCTGCAGTTCAGCGGTGAAGCCATGGTTGTCCGAGCTGTAGAGGACAACACCGTTGCGGTCATCGTCGGCCGAGCGCAAGTGGCTGTACATCTGGCTGCTGCGCACCACGCGGAGGCTGGGAACCTCCACACAAGCCATCACCATGGAGGTCTCATCCGCCGGGGCCAACTCCTCCGACTGCAGGTTGAGCCGAAGGATGGGCATGGTGTTGGTGACCGGGCAGAGGCCGAGGTCGCAGTCGAGGGCTCCCGTCAGCGCGGAGGGATCTTCAATACCGGGAGCAGGGAGGTTGCACTCTCCTGCACTGGAGCTGGTGCTTGTCCACGCGCCGTCGTCATCGCGTTCCAGCTCAAGGTGCCGGCTCCATCCATGACCGTGCACTGTTGCGGTGAGACGGCGGGTTACCCAGCCGTCCGTGGTGGTTAACGCCCAGCTCGAGGCATACGAATCAGTCCGGGAAGTACCGTGCGCGCTCAAACGGCCAGGCTCAAGATTGATGGTCGCGGAGTCGAGACGCCCCGGATCGTCGATGCCCTGCCAGGTGTGCAGCAAACTCGTATGCAGTTGATTCTCCATTCGCTCACCTTATGGAGCGGTGGGGGCGGCGCGCCAGAGGACGCAGCGAGTAGGATCCGACCCATCGTCGAATTCCGGGAGGGTAGATGGGCGTTGAGCATCGTTTTCGGTCACGGACCCGCATGGGAGTTTTCGGTCACGGACCCACATGGGAACTGTCGCGTTGAGCGTTCCTCTTACGCGGTGGCCTAGCTGGAGGGGTAGGGGTATGGGTCAGGCAGGATAGGGGCATGACGACCAACATCGCCGTACTTTCCGACATCCATGGGATGCTTCCCGCCCTGGACCGGGTTCTCGCGGAGCCCGCCGTGCAAGCTGCTGATTTGATAGTCGTTGCCGGCGACCACACTTGGGGGCCACAGCCCACTGAAGTGCTAGACCGACTGATGGAACTCGGAGACCGCGCGGTTCTTATCCGCGGAAACGCCGATCGAGAGCTCATGCAGATGGCTCAAGGTATCAGTGTCGGCCTCGACGATGATCCATTATCGGTGTGGGGAGCCGCTCAACTGTCGCCCGCTCATATCCAACTGTTAGCTGGAATGCCCGAGCGCCTAATCCTGAATGTGCAGGGCTTTGGTCCCGTCTTGTTCTGCCACGCCACTCCTCGCGACGATGAGGAGGTCGTCCTCGTCGACAGCCGAGTAGAACGTTGGGAGCAGGTTCTGCAGGACGTGCCAGCCGAGGTCGAGACGATTGTCTGCGGGCACACACACATGCCGTTCATGCGTCTCGCCGTCAATCGAATGGTGATCAATCCCGGCAGCGTTGGACTTCCCTACGGTAGGCCCGGTGCACACTGGGCATTGCTCCACGACGGTGCTGCGACTTTCGCCCGAACAGTCATCGACGCCAACCAGCTCATCGACGAAATTACTTCTCATTCAACCTTCCCACAGGTTTCGGAATGGCTAGAGGAAGCAGTCCGCCGGCCTGCCAGTGATACTGATGCCCTTACAATATTTGGACCCAGAGACGGACGACCGTCCCGCTGAAAGATCCGTTCGCGGGACAACAGAACCGCCAATCGAAGCTGCGATTAACCGCCATTGCTAGCTAACAGTCACAGGGGCGCTCTGCCCCGGTCCTAACTCGCGGCGACACGATGTACCGCGTCCCCCACGAGGTTCAGCCCCTTGGTCAAGCTGAAATCATGACTCCCTTTCCGAAGTGTCTGTTAGCCGGCTACAACAATGAATCGGAGGCACTGCTGCCCCTAGTGAATAAGGCGGCAGCCTCTTTATCGGAGGTTGCAGGTGCAGCGTTCGTGCACTGCTGCCACGAGCACGAAGCTGCGCTTGCTCAGCGATATGGTGCTGCGGTGGTGCAAGCCGTTCTATTCTCAAAGCCCGGGCAGGATTACTGGGATGCTGCAGACCTTGAGAATGCTTGCGACAACCTGGCGGCTATGAGGAGCCCGGTAGCCAAGCAACCCTTGCCCGAATCGCGCCCCTCCTACCGCGTGGAGAGCGATAGACACCGACAGGCGCGTGGCCCTTGCTCAACGTAATAGCTGGGCCGAACTGATGATCGGTTTAGGCTGATCGTCGTGCATTCTTTACCCGCAGAAGTCTTCGCTCGCGACGTTTCCCAGAGGTAATCCCACAGGAGGTGCGTAGGTTCCTGACGTTGAACGATGAACAACAGTTCGAGGATCTGCTTTTGCTACGTACCCGTGCCGCTCACTTCGGTGCGGGAAGCCTAGCCGCTTTCACCGCTCTCTACATCAGCGTCATCCTCTTTGCTGTTTCGCTCATCATCGAGTCACTTCCAGGAGAAATGCTTGGGAGTCCACCTGCACTCCCAACGGTAGGCACCCTGGCCGCTGGCATTTGGATTGCGTTCGCCTTCGTTCAGGAGCAACTGGCCCACTGTCGTGTCCGGCCACTTCGGCAAACGGTTGTGCTTTATTCGATCGTTACCCCGTGCAGGGTTGAGGATTCAAAGGCCTGTCCGTAGCGTCAAATGTGAGGCGGAAACAACTATCAAGGGGAAATAGGATGTCCAAGTCAACAAAAACACGCACTACTCTGCGCGCGGCAGCGGCCACTTTGGCATTGGCGATACTGCCAACAGCCGCTTGGGCCGTTGGTGTCAGTTCTGCCCATGGAACCGGCGACATGTACCGCACGGGTAGCTACGCGAACGGGGCGAGCTCACACGGCACACTCCGTTCGATCCAGGGATACCCGGTCTACTACGAGGGCAAAGTCAACTACAACGCATTCGGTTGCTCCAACGTCGTCGTCGGCCGATACACACCGAACACCACAAGCACCGGCAACGTGAGCACCGGCGGGAACATTCTCACCACATCGTCGGCTTACTGCAGCTCCACCAGCGTCAACTCCCGAGTGTCACGTGACATCGCGTTCTCCCCAGATCCCTCCGGATACTGGTCAGTGAATTACTGAGTCCAGCGATCACCAAGTGCAAGACAACAACTATCTGATTGAGCTGGACCGCGTTTCAGTCCGGAAACGCGGCCAGCTCATTCTTTCCGAACTGTCACTCGAAATGTCACAAGGGCTCACCGCCCTGCTGGGCCGCAACGGCGCAGGAAAAACGACGCTCATGCGCATGCTCGCAGGAGTTCAGAAACCTACCTCTGGCAGCATCAAGACCAGCAGCGGCCAGCTCTACAACTCCAGCCGCGTGCTGAACACCCACCTGTCAGTTATGGGATGGGTGCCACAAGGACCTGGATATCCCGGTGGCATGCGGGTTGATCGTCTTGTGGAGTACGCCGCATGGCTAAAACGGGTTCCCGCGCGGGCGCGACATGACGCTGCGTTGAGCGCCCTTGAGGCTTGCAACGCGGCCGAACTAAGTACACGGACAATCAAGAGCCTTTCCGGTGGCGAACGGCAACGCGTGATTCTTGCCTCAGCGGTCGTCGGGGATCCGCAATTCCTCCTGCTCGATGAGCCCACTACTGGTTTGGACCCGGCTCAGAGGGAGAGCTACCTCGCCATGCTGAAACGGCTCAGCCAGACAACAACCGTGCTGTACTCCTCCCATCTCGTCGACGACGTCGTACGCACTGCATCACGGGTGTTAGTTCTCGACCGGGGAAGAATCTCGGCCGACCTTGCAGGAGCTGACCTGGAAGTGCCTGCCGATCAATTGGGTGACACGTTGCGTCAAGCAGTCATCTTGAGCATGGACCGTAACGCTGCGGGATCGGTATGACCACCACCACAAGAACTGAATTAGCTTCGCCGCTTCTGCTGCCTCGCCCCAAGCGATCACTCCTCACGATATTCGTGATCTATCTGCTTTCGATGGTTTACCCACTGGTATTTCTTCAAGAGATATGGTTCGGCTGGTTCCCGGCAACAATGAGCGCGTTCCTCCTGAGCACGGTGTTCGGGTCGCTGACGATCTGCACTAGCGCGGCATGGCTGGCCGGCAGTGTAAGAAGAAGCGGCCTCTCGGAATGGACAGCGGCATCAGCTCGCGGAGTCAGAGGTGTCTACCGCCAACCCATCGCCGCTTGTACCCTGTTGAGTGTTATCGCCTACACGATCACCTTCCTAGCGATGGTGATCATGACCATGGTCCGTGCCCCGAGCGAATTTCCCGGGGGAATCGACTTGTCGTTAGTGCTGATCATCGCCTGGGCATCAGCCGTTGCGTGGTCAGCTTTCGGTACTATTCTCGGTCGCTATCTCCGCTCCGAAATCGCTATCCCGCTAGCTCTCATACTCAGTTACGCGTCCTACGTCGTCCCCGTCTTCTACCTCCTGGACACTCCGCTCTTTGGTGTATTGCTCACGGACGGGCGGCCGTGGACATATCTGCAGCCCGCGGACTTCCAGCTTCCTGCGAAGCTGCTTTTTTGGAGTGGGTTGGCGCTGTTCTTCTACGGTGTCGCCACCAGCCTCCGACGACTACTGGAAACAGGTGCGTGGATTACCATCGCCGGCCTCACCGCTGCCGCCTTCGTAGGATCCACGCTCATCCCCATAGCGGGTGCGGAAGAACGCGTATGCCTAGGGGCCGAGCCTCGTGTCTGCACAGATGGAGCACATGCCCCGGCTCTCCCAGAATTTCACTCACTCACTTCCAATGCCTTAAAGGTCCTGCCGGAGTCCTTACGCCGTGAAGAACTGGACAGCACGACCACGCCCCAGCAGGGAGCATTGCCACTAGCTCCGATGGACGGCAATACCGTTCCATCGTTGACCATCGACCGCGACATGCTCCTTGCCGCCCTAGGGGAACAGATCTTCTTTCAGTGCTCACCTCGTGGTGAAGAAGCGCAACTCACCGCTGCTGGCCTTTACGCCTGGTGGCGAATCGAACAGGACATCAGCCTGCGAGACATGATCACCTTCACCGGCGCGCCTTGGCTGATCGACCCGAATCTCTCAAATGCCCCCATGCTCGCCCAAGAACTCGCGAACTTAACCGAGCCAGAGCGTCAAACCTGGTTCGAAGAGAACGGACCACGAATAAGCGACTGCGAACTAGATGAGGTCATATGGCCGTGATCTCTATACCCGCACCGGCGCTACTCCTACAGCACAGTGGTCTGAACAAGGTATGGCTCGGATGGTGGGTTATCGCCTGGACCGCCGCAGTCCTCAGCGCAAGGGTCGCTATCCCCCGAATCGATCCAGGAGTGTCATCCGCCAGCTCAGCACTTGAGCAGCTTGGTGCCATCGGCCTGTGTGTCCCTCTCGTGCTGGTGGCAATCCTCATTCCAGACCGTACGACATGGCTCACAGCTTCCAGCCCCCGAAACCCCCGGCTACTGCGCCTAGCGAATATAGGGCTCATCACCGCTGTGAGCGTCTCATCAGCGATGGCAGCGGCAGCCCTCTACCCCAGTGACATTCGATGGATCCGGATCGTCAGCATTTTCATGCTGCTACTCGCCCTCACATTCATAGCAGCACTCATAATCGGCAGCACCTGGGCCGGCTTCCTCGCCCCGGCCTTCATCATCCTCAACACAATCCCCGGTCTCATCTCCTGGAAATGGAACGTCATCTATAACCCCGCAACCGATGCCGCACTCATCCCGGCAGCTTTCCTGAGCCTCTCAGCCGTATTCTTGGTCCTAATCGCACACACAGCATTCAGCCACCGGCAACCCAGCCGTGGCACTCAACCAGCGAACTGAAACCAGCTGAGATTGGCCAATTCTTCCACCCACGGGCGAGCAACGACTCCTCACTACTCGTAGACACGGGCACGCCCCCCATTCGTGGAGTCTCGAAATCCATCGTTTTCGGTCACTACTTGCGCGAGAGCTCGCGGAATCCCGCAAGGCACAGGCGTCACTGAGTGAGGATTTCACGTCCACCAGCGAACTGCGCCGCGACTCGAATGTCGACGACGAACATGATCCCGAGGGATCGACCATTGCCTTCGAACTTTCCCAGTCCGCCACGCTGCTGCGGGACGCAAACTCCCGCATCACCGAACTTGAGGCTGCCCTGCAGCGGTTGGAGGAGGGGCGTTACGGGACGTGCGAAGTCTGCGGCGGGCGCATTGCCGACGGGCGGCTGGAAGCGCGGCCCTGGACGAGGTTCTGCATTGACCACGCAGGCGGCGCTTGACTTTCCCGGCACCTACCGGAGACCGCGCACGTTCAACGCCAGGTACAGGTGCACGCGGTCTGCGGTGACGCCGGGATCGTAGCCCGTGAGGTCCACGATCTGCTGCAGACGGTACCGGACTGTGTTGCGGTGCAGCTGTAATACGTCTGCGACGGCGGCCACTGACCCGTTATGCGCAAGGTACTTCTCGAGCGTGAGCATCAGTTCCGCGCCGTGCCGTTCATCGAACGCCACGACCGGATCGAGCGCTTCGGCGGCCAGATCAGCCAGCGGCACGTCCTCGCTTGCCATGAGCAGGGACGTGAGGCTGAGCCGGTCCGGCTGGTTGACCGCCTGGCCACGGGTCAGCGACTCCCGCGCCTCGAAGTAGCTCCAGCGCAGCCCGCTGGGCTGAGCGTAGCCACCGCCGAAGCCCACTTTTGCTGTGAAACCGGCGCCATGCAGGTAGGTGCTCAGCGCCTGGCTGAAGGACTCACCGTCACTTTCCGGCACCGCAATCACCAGCCGGTCGTCCAGAACTGCGGTGACGGCGTCGTCGTACGTGCCCGGCAGTGGAAGCGTCCGCAGGGCGCGGCGCTGGCCGGTTGCCACATCGGCAAGCACAACGCACTGCCTCCGGGCAGTGTCTATGCCGGCGCTGCCCAGGCGCGCCGCAGCATCGCTGCCGGTGAGTGTGCCGCGCACCACGTCCTGCAGCAACTGCCCGACGACGGCGCGCTCACTCGCCCTGCGCCTGGCCTGGTTGCTCAGTTCGACGCTGATCAGACTCTGCGCGTAATCCGTGATGGCATCGCGTTGGTACGGTTCGGCGATGGCCAGGGTGCAGCGGTCCTTCAGGCCCGTCGCCACCGGAACACGGTGCCACGCGCGGTCCTGCTCATCGGCCGGGGAACCCGGCGCGCTGCCGCCGGTCGCGAACAGCACCGTTCCGTACTGGGACAGCGCGACGTCGGTGCGCAGCATCGCTGCAAGCTCACGCAGGAGTTGGGGGAGACCCCCACCGCCCAGCAGGGCGGCGGCCAGCACCTGGTGGCCCTTCAGCAGGTTTTCGAGCCGCGCGTAGTGTTCGGCGGACAGGGAATCGGCAACGATTTTTCCGATCGCGATGAACGGCGTCTCGTACGGAACACGGAACACCGGGAGCCCGAGCTCGTCCGCCTGGTCGAGGAACGCGGCCGGCACCTTCTCGTGGCTCAGGCCTGTTGCAAAGCCGATCGCGAGAGCGCCTGAAGCTTGGACGTGCCGGACGAAGTTGCGCTGCGAGGTGGCTGATTTCTGCCGGAGTCCGGTTGTGAGCACCACTTCGCCTCCGCTGAGGAACGGCTTCGGATCTTCCAGTTCTGTCACCGCAACCCACTGGACCGGGATGTCCGCTACCGCACTGGTGCCCACCCGTTGGAGCTTCAATGCGGGCGTGGCCAGGAGAGCCGACAGTGTGATCGCCATAACCTCCACTATAGGCGGGTGGGCTTGTGCGGATGCATCACGCTTTTGTAAAAGCGCTGTGCGGTCAAACCTAGGCGGCGTGGCGTGGACCACGTAGGGTCGGCAGTGGATTTGGGCAATCCTGTCCCGGAACGAAAGGAAATACGCCGTGGTCACAACCCTGCAGAACTTCATCAACGGCCAGTTCGTGACGCCGAGCGGCAGCGAGCTGGTGGACATCGTCAACCCAACCAACGGTGAAGTGGTAGCACAGTCACCCGTATCCATCCAGGCTGACATTGACTCAGCGATGAGCGCCGCCAAGACTGCCTTCGCCTCGTGGAAGCGGGAGACTCCCGGGCAGCGGCAGCTCATGCTGCTCAAGCTCGCCGACGCCATCGAGACCCACAGCGAGGAACTCGTCGAGGCTCAGCACCGCAACACCGGCCAGGTCCGCGAAATGATCGCCTCGGAGGAAGTCGGAGCCGGAGCTGACCAGATGCGGTTCTTCGCCGGTGCCGCCCGCATCCTTGAGGGCAAGTCCGCCGGAGAGTACTTCGAAGGCTATACCTCCTACGTCCGCCGCGAACCCGTCGGGGTCATCGCGCAGGTTGCACCGTGGAACTACCCGTTCCTCATGGCCATCTGGAAGATCGGGCCGGCGCTCGCCGCCGGCAACACCATTGTGCTCAAGCCCAGCGACACCACCCCGGAGTCCACGCTTGTCCTCGCCCGGCTGACCCAGGGCATCCTGCCCGACGGCGTCCTGAACGTTGTGCTGGGCACCGGCGCCACCGGTGCGGCCATGGTTGAGCACAAGACTCCCGCCATGGTGTCGATCACCGGCTCCGTGCGGGCGGGCATCGCCGTCGCCACGGGAGCCGCGAAGGGGCTCAAGCGCGCCCACCTTGAGCTCGGAGGCAAGGCTCCCGCCATTGTCTTCGGCGACGCTGACGTGAAGAAGTGCGCGGCGGCCATCGCCGAGGCGGCCTTCTTCAACGCAGGTCAGGACTGCACCGCCGTGACCCGCGTGCTGGTGCAGGACTCAGCCCACGATGATCTCGTAGCAGCGATGGTTGAACACACCAAAACCCTTACGACGGGCGACCCCGACGACTCGAAGAACTACTTCGGGCCGCTCAACAACATCAACCACTTCAACGCCGTCAACGCGGTCATGGATGCATTGCCCTCGCACTGTTCCGTGGCGGTCGGCGGCAAGCGCTCCGGCGACAAGGGCTACTTCTACGAAGCCACGATCATCACCGGCGCCGAGCAGACCGACGACATCGTGCAGAAGGAGACCTTCGGACCGGTTATCACCGTGCAGAAGTTCTCCAGCGAGGATGAAGCAATCGAGATGGCCAACGACGTCGACTACGCCCTGGCCTCCAGCGTCTGGACCACCGACCACGGAACAGCCATGCGCGTCTCCCGCGACCTGGACTTCGGTGCCGTTTGGATCAACACCCACATCCTCCTTACCGCCGAAATGCCCCATGGCGGATTCAAGAGCTCCGGCTACGGCAAGGACCTCTCCATGTACGGCGTGGAGGACTACACCCGCATCAAGCACGTCATGAGCGCACTGGACGCCTAGACCGCTTCTCCGTCCAGATTTTCTAGTCCAGAAAGGACCTCCCATGACCACCCAGGTGATTCAGCCGCAGTTCCGGCTCGAGCAGAAACGTCGCATCATCGGCGATTTCCCGGGGCCCAAGTCCACCGCCCTCAACGCACGGCGCGCTGCCGTCGTCGCGAAGGGTGTTGCCTCAGGCGTGCCCGTCTACGTGGCGGATGCTGACGGCGGCATCGTGCACGACGTCGACGGCAACTCATTCATCGACTTCGGCTCCGGTATCGCGGTGACGAGTGTCGGTGCGTCCGATCCCGCCGTCGTCGGCGCAGTAAAGGAGCAGGTCGAGCACTTCACCCACACCTGCTTTATGGTGACCCCCTATGAGGGCTACATCGCCGTTGCGGAGAAGCTCGCCGAGCTGACGCCGGGCGACTTCGAGAAGCGGACGGTGCTGTTTAATTCCGGTGCCGAAGCGGTTGAGAACGCCGTCAAGGTTGCGCGCCTGGCTACCGGCCGCTCAGCCGTGGCTGCGTTCGATCACGCCTATCACGGGCGTACCAACCTTACGATGGCGCTGACTGCAAAGTCGTTGCCCTATAAGGCCGGCCCCGACGGCACCTTTGGTCCATTCGCTCCAGAGGTGTACCGCCTGCCGATGAGCTACCCGTTCCGGGAGGAGAACCCGTCGATCACCGGCGAGGAAGCGGCGAAGCGGGCCATCATCATGATGGAGAAGCAGGTCGGCGCCGAGTCGCTGGCTGCGATCATCATCGAGCCGATTCAGGGTGAGGGCGGCTTCATCGTCCCCGCTGATGGGTTTCTGCCCACCCTCGCCGCGTGGGCGAAGGAGAACGGTGTTGTCTTCATTGCCGACGAGGTCCAGTCGGGCTTCTGCCGCACGGGTGAATGGTTCGCGGTGAACCATGAGGGAGTTGTTCCCGACCTCATCACCATGGCCAAGGGCATTGCCGGCGGCATGCCGCTCTCGGCCGTCACCGGCCGCGCCGACCTGCTCGACGCCGTCCACCCCGGCGGCCTCGGCGGCACCTACGGCGGCAATCCCGTTGCCTGTGCTGCGGCGCTCGCGGCCATCGACACCATGACCGACCTGGACCTGTCTGCGCGTGCGCGGCGGATTGAGGAGATCGTGGTGCCCCGTCTGCAGGCTCTGCAGGAGGAGAGCGGCATCATCGGCGAGGTGCGCGGGCGCGGAGCCATGCTCGCCGTCGAATTCGTGATGCCCGGTACGAGGGAGCCGAACCCCGTCGCGACGAAGGCCATTGCTGCCTCGTGCCTTGCCGAGGGCGTCATCATCCTCACCTGCGGGACCTACGGCAACATCATCCGGCTGCTGCCCCCACTGGTCATCGGCGAGGAGCTTCTGAACGACGGCCTGAACGTTCTGGAGAAGGCGATCCGCGCAGTGAAGTGATCCGCGCGGTGAAGTAGCACTTACGAAAAACACGACGACGGCGGTCGGCTGGGCGGTTCCTCGAGGACTGGCTCAACCGGCCGCCGTCGTCGTTCCTGTGCGTTGAGTTGGCAGGACACGCCCCGAATGGAGAGGGCGAAGTCAAGTAGTGGGGGCAACGCTGGGGTTCATGCCGCTGTGAGCAGCTGGTTCAGCCGGGTGGCTGGGGTC
>NZ_CANLXP010000020.1 GCF_947495145.1 uncultured Arthrobacter sp. | reverse complement strand
CCCATCACCCCTGGGTAGCCAAGACACTACAACTGCCCTGCGAACTACCTGCTCAACAACATAAGGACAGCAGCAAAAATCGCGTAATCGGGGCCAGTCCGAGCACCGCGAGGCCCCTGATCGAGGTGTTTCAGGGACTAGCGGTTCAGTGTCGCTGACGCTCCGTGGGGATAGAAAGTATCCCGTTTGCTGGCTTTGGGCTCTGGATGCGCGGTGCTTCTTGGGGGCCATGATTGTGGTGTCTGCCACGGTGGACGCCGATTTGTTCTTGGTGCTGTTGGTTGAGCCTGCGGACTAGCGTGGTGTGGAGGACTTCCACGGGAACCGTGGATTGTTGCCGTGAGCACGAGCCGAAGGAACAGCAGTTCCGATGGGTATCAGCCTGCCCGAGGAGGCGCCCTCCCAGCCTTTGATCACTGATTCTGGAACGCTCGTGACCACTGATGCAGCAACGCCGGTATCGATGGAGGTCCAAGGTTTCGAGGACGGCTCGGTGAGGATCCAGGCGGTGATTGATGAGGCTGTGCCTGTTCAGGAGCTGAGCTATGACTTGTCTCTGCCTGCGGGGGCACAGCTGCACCAACAGCCCGATGGCAGTGTGGTGGTTCTGGCGGACCCGGTAGCGATTCCGGTCCTTGAAGCTGAACCGCTTCCTGAGGGTGATGCTGCCCTGACCGAGCTGCTTCCGACAGTTGATGAGGTCGATCCGACAGCTGTTGAGGCGGCTATCGCTGAGGTACAGACCGAAAGCGTAGGTGACCCGCAGGACAGCGCCCCCGCCGACACTGTTGTCCTGGCGGCCATGCCGGCGCCGTGGGCTGTAGACGCTGCTGGAACATCCCTGCCGACCGAGTATCGGGTCGAGGACGAAACCGTTGTACAGGTGGTCGACACCGCCGGAGCCGAATTCCCTGTCGTCTCGGACCCCTGGTTCATCCCGTTGATTCCCATCGCACTGGGAGCCGCGGCCCGCGCACTGGCTCCAGCCGCGGTCAGGGCCTTCGCTGCCACGACCATCCGCGGCGGCATGGCCTACACAACCCGCGGCGGTTTCAGCAGCTTCACCGCGTTCAAACGGGCACACGGCGTCAGGTCAGGCTACGAATGGCACCACATCGTCACCCAAGCCTCGGGCAGGTACAAGGGCTGGAGTAACTACGCCATCAACCACAAGAACAACCTGATCCAAATCCCAACCCGCGTACACCGCAACTGCGTGACCTTATGGATGAATTCCAAGGGCGTCAAACGTTTCGGTGCCTCCGCGGCGTCCGGGGAGTACATGCGTGACTGGGTGAAGCGTCAAAGCTGGCAGAAACAGCACCAGATCGGTGTCGCACTGCTGCGGCACTGCGGTGTCCGACTATAGACAAGGCACCAAATCTAATCGATGCAGGATGTGTGCGCTCTCACCAAGGCCGCATACATCCTGCCCCATCGACCATTCCAGGAGGAACACATGAGTCGACAGACCATCCCCTCACCGCCGATCAACGGCTCCAACAAAGACATCGCGGCGTGGCTGCAACATCCTGCCATCGACACGCCGGGGCTTGCCGATGACATCCGCTTTTCCGTCGCGCTTACCGCTGCCAACGTGCCTGCGGGTCGTGAAGACATCGACCAGTTCTGGGACGGCACAGCGCATCTTTCCTGGCTGGGCGGACCCTCAGTCGGCCCGCTACCGCAGTGGCCGCAACGCCGGGACGGCAAGAAACTCGCCCACGTCGCCACCTTGCACCTGGTCGAGGTCGCCGACGTCGTTGATGCCAATCACCGCCAGGCGTGGGGTCCGGGCATGCCTGACCGGCACGACCCAGCCCAGTCCCTCCCGGACAGCGGCGTGCTGGAAATCTTCCACGACTGCGAAACCTATGGATATGACTCCACCGACGGAGCTTCCGGCGCATGGCAGGTGCGCTGGGTTGCAGCCCCGGATGGCAGCATCATCGATCCCCCGGAGAACGCGGAGACACCCACGGACGTATGCCAGGTCGTCATCCCGTCCGCGTCCTTCAGCGTCCGCTCGCCTGAGGATTCCATCGACCTGCCCGAGGACGACTTCAACCGGATCGAACACGCGAACAACGCAATCCTGGAGGCGTGGCTGAGCTTCTACAAGGCGGGGCGGGAAAAAGTCTACACACCCCTATCGCACGTCTACGGACACAGCTGGAAAGGAACCAACGAGCTCAATGACACCCTCGAGCAGGTACTGCCCGTAGCTTCCAGCGACGAACACGTCCTGATCCTCGATCTGGAAAGCTGGACCCATCTCGAAGGGTGGTTCGGCGATGCAGGACACCTCGAAATCTGGATGCGACGCTCGGACCTGGCAGGACGCAACTTCGACAAGGCCTGGTGCTTCATCCGTCTGGGATGACCACTTGTGGTCCTTATTGGACAGAGTTCACGAAGGAAAGCTCATCCCACAGGAAAGTCACCAGCAGCGCTCCGCGCAGTCGCTTTGGCCACCAACGCATTTCTTTCACTGCGGCATCGACCTGGACGTGTCGGATAACCTGAACGGCATTTTCAGCGGCAATGACACTGATGTGGACGTCGACCCCGACGTTGACAGCAATGTCGACGCTGATACCTCGGCCGACAGCACTACTGACGGTGGCGAAGACAACGAGGGTCTGCTGGCCGGACTGTTCTAAGCAGTCTCCCTAGACCAGGTGTGGCACCTACCCCTCATGGGGTGGGTGCCACACCCATATGAGCGTAGATGTCCGTCTGTTGATGGTAGAACCACCGGCCGACTTCAACCTGCTGAAGCTGCCGGAAGGCAAGGAGAACGAATCCGACTTCACAATGCTGTCCGACCTTTCTTGGCGTTACCGCTTCCCGTACTTGCGGTGCACGGCCTGCTTGCTGACGCCGAGACAAAGCGCGATCGCTTCCCAGGAAAGTCCGGCGCCCCTCGCCGCTCGGACCAGCGACGCTTCCGTCCGGGCGACCTCCTTCTGGAGCTCCGCGACGGCGTGCAGTGCGTCGGCGGGCCCTTTCCCATCCATTGACGCCACCAGTGTTTTCATTCGATCCACCTCCATGTCGTCAACATTAGTTGACGACATGGAGGACCGTCAACAGTTGTTGACGCGGGTCAGTGGCCGACCTAGGTCAGCTTGATCTGGCGGTTCACGTCCTTGTACAGCAGGTAGCGGAAGTTGGACGGACCGCCGGCGTAGCAGGCCTGCGGGCAAAAGGCACGGAGGGACATGTAGTCGCCCTCCTGCACCTCCACCCAGTCCTGGTTGAGCCGGTACACGGCCTTGCCTTCGAGCACGTAAAGGCCGTGCTCCATAACGTGGGTTTCAGCGAACGGAATCACGGCGCCGGGCTCGAAGGTGACCACGTTGATGTGCATGTCATACGCCATGTCATCGGTAGGCAGCATGCGGGTGGTGCGCCACTTGTTGTCCGTGCCCGGCATGGCGCCCGGCTCAATGTCCTTCTCGTTACCCACGCGGGCCTTCGGCGTGTGACCGGCCAGCGGCTGGTGGGCCTTGCGGATCCACTGGAACTTCGCGGACTCCGGCGCAGAGTTGGACACTTCCCATTCGGCACCCGGGGGGATGAAGGCAAATCCGCCAGGTGTCAGGTCGTGCAGCTCACCCTCGAGCTTGATGGTGAGCGCGCCCTCCAGGAGGAACACGAACGACTCGACTCCCGCCTCGGGCTCTGGATTGGTGGACCCACCGCCCTGCGAGACCTCGAGCAGGTACTGGGCGAACGTCGTCGCACCTCCGGCAACCGGCCGGTTGAGGATCCAGGTGCGCGTTCCGGTCCATTCGGGGAGCTCGCTGACCACTATGTCGCGAAGCACCCCGCGGGGAATGACGGTGTAGGCCTCGGTGACGACGGCGCGTCCCGTCAGCAGATCCGTCTGCGGCGGCAGGACGGTTTCAGGTGCGTAGTAGTTGCTCAAAGTTCAGTCCTTAGATGTTTTCAGCTTTTTCCGGAAGTTTCCGCGGATGTGCGAGTGCTTCCAGGTCAGGAAGGGAGATGCCGGCCAGCTCGTTCACCTCGGCCTGGGTCACGGCGCCGCACAGCACTCCGCGATGGACGAACCGGGCAAGCGCACGGGCCGTTGCCGGTTCGTCGAGGATGGCGCTTTCGATCCGGTGCACGTAGTTGCGAAGACGCTTCGCCGCCGCGGGCAGGCCCTCGCGGTAGAACGCGTAGGTGGCGACGAACCGGCTCGGCAGCTGGGCGGGGTGAAGGTCCCACCCCTGGTAGTAGCCGCGCTCCAGCGAGCGCCGCACCAACCGGGCATGCAGCGCCCAGGCCGCGGACACTTCGGTCTGGGAGCCGACCGGCAGGATGTTCGTCGACCCGTCAGACAGCCGGACGCCGGTGCCCGCGACCGCCACCTGCATGACCTGCTTGGCGTAGTCCGCGGCCGGATGCTCCATCGACTGGTACTCCGCGGCGATTTGCAGGGAGTCGCTGTAGTCATACGTCCCGTAGTGCAGCGCGGACACTCGGCCCTCCGCGCGATGCAGCAGCTGCGCAACGGGAACAGTGCCGTCAGCGGCCAGGATCAGCTGCGGCGTTTCCATCTGCACCTCGAACCGAAGCCTGCCCGAGGGCAGACCGTGCACCGCTTCCAGTCGCCGGCACGCGAACACCATCGCCTCGACCTGCGCCACCGTGGACACCTTGGGCAGCGTGAGCACCAGTCCCTCCGGCAACGGCCCCTCAGCGAGCAACCCGCCCACGAAGAGATCCAGCGTCCGCAGCGCACGACGGCGGGTGGGCTCCTCGAAGCACTTGAACCGGATGCCGATAAACGGCGGAGCGATCCCGTCCCGCAGAGCCCGGGCCACCGCAATAGCAGCGCGGGCAGCGTCGGCGTCCTCTTCGTCGTCGGGCCGGTTGCCATACCCGTCCTCGAAGTCCAGGCGCAGGTCCTCGATCGGCTCAGCGGTGAGCTTTGCGCTCACCAGCGTGCCGACGTCGTCGTTCAATCCCAACGCGCTGCACAGCGCATCCATGCCACCGGTTCGTTCGACGGCGGCAATCGCCTCCCGCCCCCAGTCACCGGGGAGCGACGGCTGGTAGCGGTCCGCCGGTACGTACACCGTGTGGACCGGTTGGCGCGATCCGTTGTCGCCGGGATAGCTGAAGCGCAACAGCTGGTCAGTGTCCGCGAGTTTCGAGTCGATTGCGGCGTAATCGTCGAAACCGAGAGCGAACTCCACTCAGCTCACCAGCTCATAGGCGGGAAGCGTGAGGAAGTCGGTGTAGTCCTCGGAGACGCAGATGTCCGCGATGAGGCGGCTGGCCGGTTCGTAAAACTTCTCGAATGCTTCGTCCCCAACCTCCGCGTGCAGCCGCTCGGTTTCCTCGGCGAGGATCGAGTTCACCAGCTCCGGCGTAACTGTGTTGCCGGTATCCGCGAGCACCACCTTGTTCCTGATCTGCTGCCAGACCTGGGAGCGCGAGATCTCCGCCGTCGCGGCGTCCTCCATGAGGTTGTGGATGGCGACCGCGCCGTTGCCGGAGAGCCACACTGCAACGTAGGCGACGGCGACATAAAGGTTGGCGCGCAGGCCCACCTCGGTCACGTCCCCATCCGCGGACTCGACGTCGAGCAGCTGCGCGGCAGTGACCTCCACCTCGGGACGCTGCCGGTCAATCTGGTTCGGCCTGTCTCCAAGGACGGCATCGAACACCTCGAGGCAGACCGGCACCAGGTCAGGGTGGGCGACCCAGGAGCCGTCGAAGCCGTCGTTCGCCTCGCGGGTCTTGTCAGCGCGGACCTTCTCGATGGCCTGCGCCGTAATGTCTGGCTCACGGCGGTTGGGGATGAACGCTGCCATGCCGCCCATGGCAAACGCGCCGCGGCGGTGGCAGGTCTTCACGAGCAGCTCGGTGTACGCCCGCATGAAGGGTGCCGTCATGGCCACCGACGCACGGTCAGGCAGAATGAACGATTCGCCGCCGTCACGGAAGTACTTGATGATGCTGAATAGATAGTCCCAGCGGCCGGCGTTCAGGCCGGAGGCGTGGTCGCGCAGTTCATACAGGATCTCGTCCATCTCGAAGGCGGCGGGAATGGTTTCGATGAGCACGGTCGCGCGGACCGAACCCTGCGGGACCCCCACGTAGTCCTGCGCGAACACGAAGACGTCGTTCCACAGCCTCGCCTCGAGATGGCTCTCCAGCTTGGGCAGGTAGTAGTACGGTCCGCTTCCGTTTTCGAGCAGGTGCTTCGCGTTGTGGAAGAAATGCAGGCCGAAATCCACCAGCGCACCGATGGCCGGCTCACCGTCGATGATGATGTTCTTCTCGGGCAGGTGCCAGCCGCGTGGGCGGGCGACGACGACGGCGAGCGGCGCGTCCGTCCGCAGCGCATATTCCTTGCCCTCGGGCGACGTAAAGCTGAGGGTCCCCCGCGCCGCCCCGTAGAGGTTGACCTGGGAGTCGACAACGTTGTGCCAGGTGGGGGCGCTCGCGTCCTCGAGGTCTGCGAGCCAGACTTTGGCGCCGGAGTTGAGTGCGTTGATGGCCATCTTCGCGGGCGATGCCGGTCCGGTCATCTCTACGCGGCGGTCCTGCAACTGCGGCGGTGCCGCGGCGACGGTCCAATTGCCGCTGCGGACCTCTGCTGTCTCAGGAAGGAAATCAAGCCGACCGGTCTGCGCCACTTCCTCGCGACGGGCCTTTCGTGCGGCCAGCCGCTCATCACGGGTTCCCCGGAACTTCTGGTGCAGGAGTTCAAGAAACTGGAGTGCTTCGGGGGTCAGGATAGTTTCCGCGCCGGTAACCGGCGTCGTCGTAAGTTCTATCGACATGTTCTGCTCCTACTCTGCGGATGCTGCTGCGGGCTGCTGGACTGCCGAGGACGCGTGGGCTGCAGCGGCAACGGCGGCGGCGACATCCCCCGCAACGTGCGGATCGAAGACGCTCGGAATAACGAAGCTGGCATTGAGTTCATCATCGTCCACCCGTGCTGCAATTGCGACAGCAGCGGCAACCAGCATCTCAGGCGTGATGTCGGAGGCGCCGGCGTCGAGCAATCCCCGGAAGAAGCCCGGGAACGCAAGCACGTTGTTGATCTGGTTGGGGAAATCGCTGCGACCGGTGGCCACGACGGCGGCGTGCCGGGCAGCGATGATCGGGTCGATCTCCGGGTCCGGGTTGGCCATGGCGAAGACGATTGCCTTGTCCGCCATCGACGCAACCTGCTCCTCACCGAGGATGTTTGGTCCGCTGACGCCGATGAAGACATCCGCGCCGGCCAGCGCCTGATGGAGAGTACCGGAGAAAGCGTCCTGGTTGGTGTTTTCGGCGATCCAGCGGCGGTGCTCGTCGGTGTGGATCTGACCGCTGTGGATGGCGCCCTTACGATCGCACGCCACGATGTTCTTCGCGCCCTGGGCCTGCAGCAGCTGGATGATGGCCGAGCCGGCGGCACCGACACCCGAGACGACGATGCGCACGTTCTCGATCTGCTTTTCCACCACGCGCAGGGCGTTGGTGAGAGCCGCCAGCGTGACGATGGCGGTGCCGTGCTGGTCATCGTGGAAGACGGGAATGTCCAGCTCCTCGCGCAACCGGTTCTCGATCTCGAAGCAGCGCGGCGCAGCGATGTCTTCAAGGTTCACGCCGCCATAGACGGGCGCGAGTGCCTTGACGATGCTGATGATCTCTTCGGTGTCCTGGGTGTCGAGGCATACCGGCCAGGCATCAACGTTGGCGAATTGCTTGAAAAGGGCGGCCTTGCCCTCCATGACAGGCAGCGCGGCGGCGGGGCCGATATTGCCCAGCCCCAGCACGGCCGAGCCGTCGGTGACCACAGCAACAGTGTTGCGCTTGACGGTGAGCCGGCGGGCGTCGTCGGGATTCTCGGCGATGGCCATACAGACGCGTGCGACGCCGGGGGTGTAGGCACGGGACAGATCATCCCGGTTGCGCAGCGGAACCTTGGGAACAACTTCCAGCTTCCCGCCGAGGTGCATCAGGAAGGTGCGGTCGCTCAGCTTCTTGACGTTCACGCCGTCGAGCGCGTTGAGGGCGTCCCGGACGCGCTCCCCGTGGGCTGCGTCTGTAGTGTTGCAGCTGACGTCCACCACGATGCTGTCGTGGTGCGACTCAGTGACGTCGAGCGCGGTGATGGACGCTCCGGCGGAGCCTACTGCGGCGGCCAGCTCGGCAGTGGCAGTAAAGCTCGACGGCGCTTGGACGCGAAGGGTGATTGAGTAGCCGGGGCTGGGACTCGCCATTGAAGATCCTCCAGATAAGTTATTTCGTAATGTGGATATTATTATCTACCAAATGGAATTGCAAGCGTTCTTCGCGCCGGTCGGATCAAAGAAACGTCCCGGAGGTGCAGGGCTGCCGCTTCGAATCGGCAGGGCTGCACCTCCGGGCAGTTTCTGGGGCGTCGGGCAGTATCTACGGCGTCGACTTCAGTTTCCGCTGTGTGGAAGTAGGGTATCTTTGGAGAAGTTCTTCCGCTGTGCGGATAGTTTCTAGCTAGGAGTGCCAAATGGCCGAGAAGGCTGCAGGCGGCGGCGTCCAGTCGGTGGAGCGCGTATTCGAGCTGCTGGAGTTGATTACCGACGCCGGTGGTGAAGTAACGCTGAGCGAGCTCTCCTCCTCCACCGACCTTCCCCTGCCCACCATCCACAGGCTCCTTCGCACCCTGGTCATGAAGGGCTACGCCCGCCAGCTGCCCAACCGCCGCTACGCCCTAGGTCCCCGCCTGATTCGTCTCGGTGAGGGTGCGAACAAGCAGCTCGGCGCCCTGGCCCGACCGCAGCTGAAGATGCTCGTGGATCGATTGGGTGAGACCTCGAACATGGCCGTGCTCGATTCCGACATGGTGGTCTACATCGCCCAGGTGCCGTCGTCGCACTCCATGCGCATGTTCACCGAAGTGGGGCGACGGGCGCATACCCATGACACCGGCGTCGGGAAAGCCATCCTGGCTCAACTCGATAATGACGCGGTGCGCAACATCGTGACCCGCGCAGGCATGCCCACGCCCACCGAAAAGAGCATCGCCTCCGTGGACCAGCTCCTGGCGGAACTCGACAACATCCGCGAGCGCGGCTACTCGATCGATGAGCAGGAGCAGGAGCTTGGCGTGCGCTGCTTCGCGATGGCCGTACCCAACGCTCCTACGCCTACAGCCATCTCGGTTTCCGGGCCGATCTCCCGCGTAGACGAGGGCTTCGCCGACAAGGCCATCCCACTGTTGCGCTCCGCCGCGCAGGCGATTTCGGAGGACCTCAACCTCGCAAGCTAAGGTCGCCCGGTCGGCGTATCATTCCCTCCATGACGGTTGCGGTTCATCCCGCGACAGCGGACCGGTTCGACGACGTCGCCTCGCTTCTCGCGCCGAAAACGCCGGGTGCCGGCGCCTGCTGGTGCCTGCCCCCTCGGCTGGCCGCGTCCGAACTCAGCGCCCTGGGAGCGGAGGGTAGACCGGGGCGGATGCGGGAGTTGTGCCGTGAAGATCCGCCGCCCGGGCTGCTCGCCTATCTGGAGGGCGAGCCGGTGGGCTGGTGCGCAGTCGGACCTCGCGCCGGCATGGGTAGGCTCACGCGTTCGCGCACAATCCAGCAGGTCGATGACGTGCCGGTCTGGAGTGTCATCTGCTTCGTCGTGAAGACGGGGCACCGGCGTCGTGGTGTGGCTACCCGACTGCTGGAAGAAGCCGTGGAGTTCGCCGCTTCCCACGGGGCGCCGGCCGTTGAGGGGTATCCGGTGGACGCCGAGGGCGCCCGGATCAACACGACGCTCGCCTTCGTCGGAACCACAGCGCTGTTCGAGAAGGCCGGCTTCGAGCGCATCGCCGAAACCAAGGCAACCAGTGCGGGCCGCACCCGCTGGATCATGCGCCGCGACCTGACCTAGCTCACGGACGCCCATTGCCCTCGACTGAACACAGGTTTAGCATATTGAACATGCGTTCAGTTGCGATGGACGCGGCCGACGCCGACCGCTCCGATTTCACCGCTCGCGCCAGAGTGCGTGACGCGGCGGTGGAGCTGTTCGGCCGGTCCGGCTTCAATGTCAGCGTGCGGACTATCGCTGACGCTGCCGGCGTCAGCCCAGGGCTGATCCTCCACCATTTCGGCTCAAAGCAGGGCCTCCGCGAAGCCTGTGATGACTACGTCCTTCAGAGAATCCGCGAATACAAGGAACGAGCCGTCCGCCCCGCGTCCGCCAACGAACTCCTGCTCGCCATGGCGTCCGTCGACGAATCAGCACCGCTGGTGGGCTACGCCTTGCAGAGCCTGCAGGCAGGAGGGGATCTTGCGCGGTCATTCATCGATCATTTCGCCGCGGACGCGGAAGAGTGGATTGCTGAAGGGGTCAAGGCCGGGACCATTCTTCCTTCACTGGATGAGAAGGCACGGGCGCGTTACCTCACGGTTCAGGGATTCGGTGCGTTGCTGCTGGACCTGACGCTGAACCCCCCGGAAGACCCCTCCGACATCGCCGGGGCCATGCGCGGCTACCTCGCACGAATGGGCCTTCCCAGCACCGAGCTCTTCACCCAGGGACTTCTTGCCGACCGTTCGATGCTGGACGCGTACCTCCTGTACGTCGTTGATCCACCGCAGCCCTGACCCTCCCGACTCTCCCGCGCTCCCACAAACACCGCTCAACCCACAACACTCAACACTCTTCCCAGAAGGTGTTTTTCATGTCAGCAACCATCGAAGTGCGTCAGCTGGAAAAGTCCTTCGGCTCCGTGCGCGCACTCGACCAACTCGATCTCACGCTCGAACCCGGCGAGGTTCACGGGTTCCTCGGACCGAACGGCTCCGGCAAGTCCACCACCATCCGGATTCTCCTGGGACTGCTCCGGGCGGATTCCGGCACCGCACGAATTTTCGGCCGCGACCCATGGGACGCCGTCGAGCTTCACAGCCGCCTTGCGTACGTGCCGGGCGATGTGAGCCTCTGGCCAAAGATCACCGGCGGCGAGGCCATTGACCTTCTCGCGGGACTGCGGGGAGGAGTAGACCGCACCCGACGCAACCAACTGCTCGAACGCTTCGACCTTGATCCCAAAAAGAAGACGCGCTCCTATTCCAAGGGAAACCGCCAGAAAGTGGCGCTCGTCGCGGCGCTGGCCAGCGACGTCGAACTCCTGATCCTCGACGAGCCGACCTCCGGCCTCGACCCCCTGATGGAACGCGAATTCCAGGCGTGCATCCGGGAGGTCAAGGCAGCCGGCCGCACAGTTCTGCTTTCCAGCCATATCCTCGCCGAGGTGGAAGCCCTGTGCGACCGCGTGACCATCATCAGGCAGGGCCGAACGGTGCAAAGCGGGACGCTGGCGGAGCTTCGGCACCTTCGGCGTACCGCCGTCGCGGTCGTATCCGACGGCGACGCGACCACGGTGGCGTCCATACCGGGCGTCCATGACGTTCGGAGCGAGGAGGAGAAAGTTCATTTCACAGCCGACGACGACGCCCTGCCAGCTGCTTTGGCCCACCTCCTTCCACTGGGCATCCGCAGCCTCATCAGCACGCCGCCCTCGCTCGAGGAGCTTTTCCTGCACCAGTATGGGGACGGCTACACGACCTCCGTTGTCACCGGTGGGCGGCGGGCGCAATGAACGCGACAGCCATCGCACATCAGCGGAACCATCGTTCATCCCAGCGCTCTGCGGGAAGCCTGACGGGCACGGGCCACCTGTTCAGGTTTGCACTCCGTACGGACCGGGTCCGCATCCCCGTGTGGGCGCTGGGTATAGGCGGAATGGTCGCCTATTTCGGCACTGTGATTCCCCTTGCCTATCCGAACCAGGCTGCACTGCAGACCCGCGCCAGTATTATGCAGGACCCATCCGGCGCACTCCTTACCGGCCCCGGGTACGGCATCAACAACTACACCTTCGGTGCCATGGTGACCAACGAGCTTCTCGGCATGCTCGCGATTGCCGCAGCCCTCATGTCGATCTTCCTCGTGATCCGGCATACCCGTGCGGAGGAGGAAAGCGGCCGCGCAGAACTCGTTCGGGCAGGCGTGGTCGGGCGCCGTGCGCCGTTGGCAGCGGCCCTCCTCACCCTTCTGGTGGCAAACGCGGCCATCGGTGCTGCTCTTGGCGCCGGCCTGCTTAGCAGCGATTTGGTGCTCGCGGATACTCTCGCCGTGTCTGCCGGGATGGCGCTGGTGGGGCTCGTATTCGGCGGCGTAGCTGCAGTCACCGCACAGCTCAGCGAACATGCCCGCACCGCATCAGGCATGGCGGGTGCAGCGCTGGCACTGGCTTTCCTCCTGCGCGGCGTCGGTGATGCCCAGGCCCTCGGAGGCAGCGCGCTTTCCTGGTTTTCACCCATCGCCTGGGCACAGCAGACGCGCGCGTTCACTGACCTGCGGTGGTGGCCGCTCCTGCTGTGTGTCGGGCTCTTCGCCGTGCTGCTGGTCATCGCAGTGCTACTAATCGCACACCGCGACTTCGGTGCCGGTCTGGTGCCTGCTCGAAGCGGGCGGGGCAATGCCAGCAAATCCCTGATCCATCCGGCGGGACTTCTTCTGCGGATGGAACGCGGGAGCATTATCGGATGGCTGATCGGACTGTCCATCTTCGCCCTGCTGACCGGCTCCATGGGCCAGGGCATCGTGGAGAGCTTCGAAGCGCAGCCCCAGCTGGCTGCGGTCTTCGGCCAAGGGGCCGGAGGTAACGTTCTACGGGCAACGCTCGCCTCCTTCACCGCGTACTTCGCCATGGCGGTGGCTGTATACGCAGTGGTCTCGGTCAATCGGCTTCGGGGCGAGGAAGCCGACGGCCGCACCGGTGCCATCCTTACCACCTCCGTCAGCCGCACCCGCTGGCTGCTCAGTTCGCTGGCGGTCACAGTCCTCGGTTCAACGGTGATGCTCCTCGGCATCGGGTTGGGCCTCGGCGTGGGCGCAGGGATATCCGTGGCAGATCCCGGCCTTGCATGGGAATTTGCCCTTGCAGGGTTGGTCTACCTTCCCCTTGTCATGAGCTTCGCCGGTCTGGCCGCAGTGTCTTATGGCGTGCTGAGTGCAGGTCGCTGGTGGGTCTGGGTGGTGCTTCTGGCTTCGATCATCGTGGGGGTGTACGGCCCTCTGCTGAACCTGCCCGAGGCGGTGAGCAACGCTGAGCCGTTCGGCCTGATGCCCAGGGCGCCCGCAGGAGAGCTGGATCCGGTCCCCGTTGCAGCGGCTGCGCTGATCGCACTGTTGCTGACCACTGCCGGGGTGCTTTCGTTCCGCCGCCGCGACCTGGAAGCCGGCTGAGCGCCGTAGTTCCTGTCGGTGGCAGCCAGTAGAGTGCCACCCATGAATGACAAAGAGGTTCTGCACCGCTACCTGCGCCTGCGCCGCGCCGACCTGCTTGCCAAAGTGGAAGGCCTTGGCGACTATGACGCGCGCCGTCCGCTCACTCCCACGGGCACCAACCTGCTGGGCCTGGTCAAGCACGTCGCCAGCGTGCAACTGGGATACTTCGGCGAGGTTTTCAACCGGCCCAGCGGCCGGGACCTGCCCTGGTTCGACGACGACGCCGCCCCGGAAGCCGATTTGTGGCTCACCGCGGAGGAGACCCGGGAGGAGATCATCGAGCTCCACCACTTCTCCGCGGCGCACACTGACGCCACCATCGAGGCGCTGCCGCTCGACGCCGTCGGGGAGGTGGCGTGGTGGTCACCGGAACGCCGCCAGGTGACGCTGCACCAGATACTCGTACACATGTGCGTGGAGACCGCGCAGCACCTCGGCCACGCGGACATCCTCCGCGAACAGCTCGACGGCGCCACGGGGCGCGGACCGGACGATCCGAACATGCCGCAGCGCAGCGCCGAGGAGTGGGCTGAGCACTGGGAACGGATCGAGACGGCGGCACGCCATGCCGAGCAGGGTGCCACCTGAACCTCCCCGACCCCCGCTGACCTGCACCAGTTGGTCCTTAGCACCGTCTGGGGCCCTTCCATCCCCGGTCGATTTTCAACCGTTGCCGCACGCAACCGTTATGCTGATGAGAAAACGTTTTCCGAATGCGCTGCCCGGGATCAGCCCGAGGGAGCATAGAAGCGGGGATCATGACCGACCGTCTCACAGGCCACAGTGTTCCTGCGCGGCTTCCGTCCATCAGCGTCGCGGCGTACGGCACCGGAGACATCGCCAACAGCATGACTTTCTCCACCGTGGGAATGTTCCTGCTCGTCTACTACACGGATGTCGCAGGCATTCCGGCAGCCGCAGCCGGCACCCTCCTGCTGCTGGCCGGGCTCTTCAATGCTGGAACGGACGTCTTCGCCGGAAGGATCGCCGACCGGAACAACCATCGCAGGCTCGGTAAGTTCCGCCCCTTCCTCCTGCTCGGCGCCGTGCCGCTGTGCCTGTGCATGGCGATGTTCCACATCCACGTTCTCGACCGCGCCGCCACCCTAACTTTCGCCTACGTTTCCTACTTCGCATTCTGCTTCGCCTATAGCATGGTGAACGTTCCCTACGGGGCACTTGCTGGCACACTCACCCGGAACCCCCGCGACCGCGCCCGGCTGGCGAGCGCCAGGACGATGGGCGGACTGGCCACCACAGCTTTCCTCGGAATTTTCATTGCACCGGAGTTTGAAAACGGTGCCGACATCCAAACCGTCCTCACCATCCTGACCGCAGCGTTCGCCGTCGTCGGAACCTTCCTGTACCTGTTCACTGCGCTGGCAACCCGGGAACAGCTTCCAGCCTCGGCGCCGAAGCTCACACTGCGACAGGCCCAAGCGACACTGACCCGGAACGTACCGCTACAGATTCTGTGCGCCAGTTCCCTGTTCTTCATGACGGCCAATGTGGTCACGAACACCGCGAAGCTGTTCTACCTTCGCGACGTGCTTGGCCGCCTGGAACTGTTCGCGTTTGTCGCCGGCGCCCAGGTTGTGATCACGCTTGTCCTCGCCCTGGTGGCCCCGCGCCTTGTCCAGCGCTGGGGGAAGCGGAGCATCTACGTTGCCGGCGGCCTCCTGGGCGTGGTGGGCAGTGTTCTCGTGTTCGCCGCGCCGGCGGAACTCGTTTGGCTCGCGATCGCGGGCATGTTCCTCTCACTGACGGGAGCAGCTGCCGTCAGTATTCTGATGTGGGCCCTGGTTGCAGACACCGTCGAATACGGCGAATGGAAGACAGGACACCGCACCGACGGAACCAACTATGCGCTGCTGGCCTCGACGCGGAAGGTCGGCATGGCTTTCGGCGGTGGTTTGGCCGCCTTCGCACTCGCCTGGGGAGGTTACGTCTCCGGGGCAACAGAGCAAAGCGCGACGGCGGAGCTCGGCATCCGGGTTGCCGCCGGCCTTGCCCAAGCAATAGTCCTGCTTCTCGCCGTCGCTGTGATGAAGTGGTATCCGCTGACGGACGACGCCCACGCCGATCTTGTCCGCACCATCCAGGAGAGGAGCCCGGATGGAACCAGCGTCGGGGAATCACGCTAGCTACTTTCCGGGAGCAGGAAACGATCAATCAATGAAGAGGCAGAACGGGTGGCCAGCTGGGTCGAGAAATACCCGGACGCCTTCCTGCGGCTGAAACGAGGCCAGTTCAGCGCCCTGCTCAAGCGCGTGCGCACCAGCGGCGTCGAGGTCGTCCACGTGAATGTCCAGGTGCATCGACATCTGCGGGTCACCACTGCCCGCGGGCCATACCGGTCGGACGTACTGCGGCTCGGTCTGGAAAGACAGCGCCGCTCCGCCGTCGGGCGCTTTGAGCATGACCCAGTCGTCGTCTTCGAACTTCGCCTCCCACCCGAGGAGGCGCCGATAGAAGTCGGCGAGCGCTCGCGCGTCGGGTGAATCGAGCACTGTGGCCGAGAGCTGCAGTTTCATTAGACCTCCGTCGGTTGGGCGCGTACCGGCACCAGTCTTCCGCGCACCGGTGGGTGCTGGAAAGAGGCATGTATCCTGTCAACGCTGGCCCGCAGGCACAGCACTGTGCCGCTGAGGAAGGATTGCGTGGGTTTTCGTGACCAGACCCGGGGGTAAGTCGATCTCCCGGGCTGCCGTCCTTGTCGCCGGGCTCACTGCGGTTTCCACGCTCCTGGGGTTCCTCCGTGACGTCGTCATTGCAGCAGTCTTCGGGGCAGGTGCGGAGCTGGACGCCTACCTCGTGGCCCAGGGGCTGATGAACATCGTGCTGGGCCTTGTTGCCTACGCGATGGCCCGCTCCGCGACACCCGTGGTCTCCCGGGAAGCAGCGGTTGAAGACGGCAACTGCAAGGGTCATACCGGCTTCGACGTCGCCTTCACCCTCACCATGGTGGTGCTGGGGATCGGCGGCGTCATCATGGCGATCTTCGCCGGCCCGGTCACTTCCCTGCTCGCACCAGGATTCGACGCCGACACCACAGCCACCGCTGCCACGCTCACGCGCATTGTGCTGGTGGCTACTGTGCTGGTTGCGGGTACCGACCTCCTCGCAGCGCTGGCCCAGTCACACGGCCGCTTCGCCTGGGCATCCCTGCAGGGCGTGCCGTTCAACCTGATCATGATCGCGGCCGCCGGTCTTTTCGGTCCCCGCTATGGGATCACCGCTCTCGCGGTGGGATTCGTCGTCGGTTCCGGTGCGCGGCTCCTGCTGCAGCTCCCGCCGCTGCGCAGCCTCGGCACCCGGGTACGCCCGCGCCTGCAGCTGAAGGATCCCGGCTTCCGCGAGATCGCCGTGCTCGTCCCGGCGATGCTGGTGGGCAGCGCCGTCGGGAATGTGAACACTCTGGTGGACCGTGCGGTGGGCTCGACGCTCGAGGAGGGCGCCATCACGGCGCTTTCCTACGGCTGGCGGCTGGTGAACCTTCCGGAACAGCTGCTCATCGCCTCCCTGCTGGTGCCGCTCTACCCGGCAATCAGTGCCTCCGTGGGCAACCTCCCGGAGCTCAAACGGCTTGTGAACCGCGGGCTCTCCGTTACCGTGACCATCCTTGTCCCGCTGTGCATCGTGTTGGCGGTCGCGGCTGAGCCGCTCGTCGAAGTGGCCTTCGGCCGTGGTGCCTTTTCGCGGGAGGACATCGAAGCCACCGCCACCACCGTGCTCTGGTACGCACCGGCGCTCCTGGCGCTGGGATGCCGGCAGGTTGTGGTGAGCACCGCGTACGCGCTCGGTGACGCGAAGGCACCGGTGGTGATCTCGGTTCTCGCCATGGTGGTCAACGTGGTGGGCGACATTCTGCTGGCACCGGTGATGGGAGTTGCCGGTATTGCGCTGGCGACGAGCGCCTCGCTGGTCCTTGCCGCAGTCGCAAATGCGTGGCTTCTCAAAAGCAGGCACGACGGCGTCGACTTGCGTGCGGCTCTCGTCCTCCTGGCGCGCGCGGCGCTGTTGGCCGTTGTCGCGGGCGCTGTCGGTATTCTCCTGCTTAACCTCGTTGCCGGACCGGCGCTGGTGACGGCCGCCGTCGTCGCGCTTGGCGTCTGCGGCACCTACACGCTCGGGCTGATTGTGCTGCGTGCTCCCGAGGGCCGGGTGCCGCTCGATATGCTTCGGGCGGCACGGCGCCGCTGATGCACTGCCTCTAGGCGGCGGAAGGCCGGAGCGTGACCGGTTTGTCCCGCAGAAACCTGGAAGTGATCAGGTGCACCGTTGGGGCTGGATCCCGAAGGCTCCACACACTGTGCTGGGCCAGGCTCGCCCAACGGAGAGTATCAACGACGTCGGCAACAAGCCCGCCGCGCCGCTCTATGCGCGCGCGGCGCAGGTCCCCCGCCGTCCACGCGTACCGGAACCCTGCCGGTGCGTCGGTCAGGTGCGGCACCGTCTCCCCGAGCGCCAGCCTTCCCCACGCATCTGCCAGTCCAGGGCGGGCAGCATTGGTAAGGGCTATCGACCCGAAGAACCGGCCGTTGAAATCGATGAGGTGGGAAACGCCGTCGTCGTCGGTAAGGAACTGCAGCTCCACCAGACCCCACCAGCCGATGTCCGTGAGCAGCGCCTCTACCTTCTCCGCGAGCGCCTGATTGACGGCCACGGTACGCGCCCGCGCCGAGGCGCCGTTCGGCGTGGGCCAGAGCCGCGGGGTCTCCTGTTGGACCCTGCCTTCGAGGCGTCCCTCCCGGAAGAACCCGATGAGCGCGCCCAGCCGACCGCTGATGGGCTCCTGGAGGAGCGGGTCAGCGCCGGACTTTTCCATATGATAGACGCGCTCCTTCGCGGCGGCCATACTCTCGAAAAGCCGCGCCTCGATTCGGTGGGCGCGCGTTTGTCCGGGCGACCAGTGTGCCCGGGATTTCACCACCACTGGACCGTCCCAGTCTGCGACGGCGTCCGGCGTGGCCGGTACCGTGCGCGGCGCCGCCAGCCCCACGCGAGCCGCGCTTTCCGCGAGCAGGACCTTGTCCAGCGCCCGTTCAACCGCCTCCGGCGAGGGGTGGGCGATCGTCGTCGGAATCTCATCGCGGTAGGTTGCGAGCGCAGCCATCCAGTCGTCACCGCCGCCGAAAACGACGTCGTACCCGCCGGACTCCACAGCGGCACGGACACCTTCGATGAACGCCCGGCCATCACCACGGGGGCGGGGAACGATGTGGCAGGCAGAGACTGCCCGCGACGTGCAAAGCATCCCCCTGCCCTCGGGCGTGCCGACGCCTACCGTCCATCCGTGGGAACGCAGCGACCGTGCTGCCGCGAGGGCGCCGCGGTCGCGGGAGGTGCTGACAATCAGGGCGCGGCGCCCCGCACCGGGACCATCATCAATTCTGGGCTGCGCGTCCACAAGGCCTTCCGATAGGCGGGAAACGTCCTCTTCCACCCTATGGAACGCACATGAGAAACAGATGATAAACGTGCTAACGGCGAGTCGGAAGGGGACTAGCCGACCAGCCGCCGTGCCGCTGCCGTATGTTCCGCAATCAACGATTCGAGGTCCAGCCCCACGACGGCGCCGTCCTCCACCCGCCACTGACCGGCAATCATCACCCGGTCAGCCCGGTCAGCGCCGCAAAGCAGGAGTGCAGACAGTGGATCATGGCTGCCCGAGAATCGAAGGTCATCCAGGCGATACAGCGCAAGGTCTGCCTGCTTTCCGACCGCCAACTCCCCGATATCACGGCGTCCCAGAGCCGCGGCAGACCCACGTGTGGCCCAACCCAATGCTTGGGCAGGCGTAGCGCGCTCCGCCCCGTACCGCAGTCGCTGGATATAGAGCGCCTGGCGGGCCTCGAGGATCAGGTTGGAGGCGTCATTCGATGCCGATCCGTCCACCCCCAGCCCTACCGCGACACCGGCTTCCTCAAGCTCTATCGCCCTGCAAATGCCTGAGGCGAGCCGCATGTTCGAGGTGGGGCAGTGCGCCACGCCTACTCCTGCGGCCCCAAGTTCCGCAATTTCATAGCTGTCGAAGTGGATTCCGTGCGCCAGCCAGGTCCTCGGTCCCAACCATCCGACGCTGTCGAGGTATTCAACCGTCCTCATACCGAAGCGTTCCCGGCAGAACTCCTCCTCATCAAGCGTTTCCGCAAGATGCGTATGCAGCCGGACATCATGCAGGTCCGCCAATGCAGCACTGGCTTTCATGATCTCCGTCGTCACGGAAAACGGTGAGCACGGCGCCAGCGCGATCTGGACCTGCGCTCCTGAGCCGCGTTCGTGATATTCACCGATCAGCCTCTCGCTGTCCGCCAGGATCACCTCGGCATCCTGCACCGTCTGCTGGGGCGGCAGGCCGCCGTCGTCCTCGCCGAGTGTCATGGAGCCCCGCGTCAGCATGGCGCGCATGCCGAGCTTACGAACCACCGACACCTGCACATCGATCGAATCCTCCATGCCGTCCGGAAACAGATAGTGGTGGTCCGCGGCCGTGGTGCAGCCGGAGAGCAGGAGTTCGGCGAGCGCCGCCGTCGTCGCCAGTTCAAGATCGCGTGGCGTGAGGCGCGCCCAGACCGGGTAGAGGTTCACCAACCAGGGGAACAGCGGCACGTTGACCACGGGCGCCCAGGCCCGGGTGAGGGTTTGGTAGAAGTGGTGGTGCGTGTTGATGAGCCCTGGAAGTACTACGTGGCTCCGGGCGTCGAAGACGGAATCATACTGTCCGGACGGCGTCGCCCCCGCCCCTACCAACTCCACGATGGTGGTGCCCTCGATCACCAGCCCGCCACCGGCGTCGGAATCGTTGGCGGTGAAGATGGCGAGGGGGTCTCGGATCCAGATTCGTGCAGACATGTGCGGTTCCTTCCGGCTCTTCCCGATTTCGGGTTTTTCGGGGTTTCTTGGGGATGAAACGGCACAGGACCACCGGCGACGGCGGTGTGCCGTCAGCTCAGTGGTCCTGTCTGCTGATCCAGGTCGAGTTCCCTGCCTGCCTCCTCCGTGGAAAGACAGGCAGGGAACTCTGGTGCGGGTGACTGCAGTGCTGTGACTGTCTAGTGCTGGTGGCCGGGAGTCTCGTCGCAAATCTTTCGGATGTCCTCGACACAGGTGATTTCGCCGTTATCGAGCTTCTCCTTGACCACGTGGTACTGCGCCGCGGTCACTACGGGGATCTCCGTACCGTCCGCCGCTACGAGCTTGCCGCTCTGGAAGCTGTCGCCGTCCTGCAGGGCTGCGAGTTCGTCTTCGCGCACCATCCGGGGCGGGCTGGCAACAAAGACGGAGGCACGCTCGGGATTACCAGCCTTCAGGTGGTTGAAGAGCAGGTTCATCAGCACTGCCATGATGGCCGCGGAGCTGATTCCCGAGTGGAAGATGATTCCGAACCAGGTGGGGAAGGCGTCGTAGAACGTGGGAGCAACCACGGGGATCGTGCCGAAGGCAAGCGCTACTGCAACGATCACGAGGTTCATGTTGCCCTCGTAGTCCACCTTCGCCAGGGTGCGGATTCCGCTTGCTGCCACTGTGCCGAACAGGACGATTCCAGCACCGCCGAGCACCGGCGTCGGAACCGCGGCGACCAGCCGTCCCAGGATGGGCAGGAGCCCGAGGACCACCATGATCAGGCCGCCCGCGGCGACAACGTAGCGGCTGCGGATGCCGGTGATCGCCACCAGGCCGACGTTCTGCGCGAAGGCGGTCTGAGGGAAGGAGTTGAAGACCGGGGCGAGGGCGCTTGAGAGCATGTCGGCACGCAGGCCGTCGGCAATGCGACGGGAATCGACCTTCGTCCGGGCGATCTCGCCAACGGCAAGGATGTCCGCCGTCGTCTCCGTCATGCAGACAAGGATCACGATGGTCATCGAAATGATGGCTGCGATGTCGAACACCGGCCACCCGAACGCGAACGGCTGCGGGAAGGCGAAGATGGCGCCGTTGCCTACGTTGGAGAAGTCTGCCAGGCCCAGGAGTGCGGCGATGACCGTGCCTCCCACAATGGCGAGCAGGATCGAGAGGCGGGAGATGGCCGCGTTGCCCAGCTTGCTGAGGAGAAGCACCAGCGCCAGCGTTCCGGCCGCCAGTCCGATGTTGGTGAGGCTGCCGTAGTTGTCAGCGGTCCGGTTTCCGCCCATCGCCCAGTTGGCGGCAACCGGCATGAGCGTCAAACCGATGGTGGTGATGATGACGCCCGTGACCACCGGCGGGAAGAACCGGATGATCTTCGCGAAGAACGGTGCGAGGACCAGGCCGATCACCGAGGCTACGAGGACTGCGCCGAAGATGGTCGGGAGACCTCCACCGCCGCTGATGATCGCTGTCATGGTGGCGACGCCGGCGAAGGAGACGCCCTGCACCAGTGGGAGCTGGGAGCCGAAGAACTTCACGCCGTAGCTCTGCAGGATGGTTGCAGCCCCACCGACGAAGAGGCAGGAGGCGATCAGGACGGCGATGTCGTCCTGGGATACGCCGGCGGCAGTTCCGACGATGAGGGGTACAGCGATGATTCCGCCGTACATGGTGAGGACGTGCTGGAACCCGTAGGCGAACGATCGTCCGAGGGGCAGCCGTTCATCCTCGGGACGCTGGGACTTGATCTGGTGTTTCATGGAACTGACTGCTTTCATGAGTATGACTTCCTTGTCTCACATGAGTGGTTGGTTGAACGGCCGGACACGTGCAGGTGTCCGGCCGTTCGCGGTTAGGACGGCGTTCCTGCCGCGCAGGCGCCCGTCCCAACCGTTCTCAGCAGAAGCCGGGGATGTTGGCCCAGATTGCTGCTTCGTTCTTTGAACCTTCTGCGCGCTCGCGCTCGACGGTTGCCTCGATCAGTCCGTACGGCCGGTCGGCCGCGAAGAAGACCTCGCCCGGGTTGTCCAGGCCGAAGGGCTGGAGATCCACGAGGAAGTGGTGTTTGTTCGGCAGGGAAAGTTTGATCTCCTCGATCTCCGGGTGGGCTTCGAGCGCCTGCTTGCCCATTTCGAACATGGTCTGCTGCAGGGCCAGCGAATGGGTCTGGGCGAAGGCGTCGAGGAAGATCCCGCGGACGCTTTCGTAGACCGCGCTGAAGTCGATGTCCGTGGTGTCCGGTGCATAGCGCCAGCGGGCAGTCACGTCGGTCGCCAGGATGCGGTCGGTCGTTTCCTGCAGGGTGGTGTACCGGTCGCGGGGGAAGCCGTGGAACTCGGAGCCGGTCGACTTCAGGACCGTAAGGTCTTCGATGCCTGCAACGATGTGGCGCACACCGTTCTCGATGAGCAGAACGGCCGTCCGGGTCTCGGACTTGTTGCGGGAAAACGCGTGGTCATGGTCGCTGATGCGGTCCCAGAAGTACTGTTCCGCTTCCCAGCGTCCGCCGGAGACCCAGTCGAAGCTTTCGGTGAAGTGCTTGCCGAGGCGCAGGAGGAACTGCTCCGGGGAGCCGATGCCGTCGCGGGCAAAGGCGTACACCGTGTTCTTCTGCGTGTCAGTGGCAACAACGTGTCCGTTGTCGCCCTCGGTGTGGGCGGTTTCGAAGTCGCCGTGCAGCTGCGAGGTGACGTTGAGGTCCTCGATCTGGTGGCGGGCAGTGTCGCGGGTGATCTTCACGAGCCGGCACTCGGCCTTGCCGTACTGGTTGCGGCCCAAGATGATGCGGCCGCTGTTACCCGGTGTGCTGTTGGTGGTCGCGTTTGTTTCGATGGTTGGTGTCGTCATTGTCAGCTTCCTCGATAGGTGGAATAGGCGAAGGGACTAATCAAAAGCGGCACGTGGTAGTGCTGTGCCGGGTCGGTAAGTTCAAAGATCAGGGAGACGGAAGGGAAAAACGTCTCGGTGCCGGTGGCGGCGAAGTAGGGGCCGGTTTCGAAGTCGATCCGGTAGGTGCCCGCCTCCAGAGCCGTCGGGCCCAGGGAAGTGATGCGGCCGTCGTCGTCGGTGGTTCCCTGCGCCACTTCCTCCCAGTCGTCAGGAGCCTGCCGGTGCAGCCGTGCAGCGATGCCGACGGCGGGGCGTCCCGTTCCGGTGTCGAGCACGTGGGTGGTGACGTGGCTGCGGCTCATGCTGCAAGGACCCCCTTGAGTCGAAGGATGGCTATTTCGCGCAGTTGCCCGGCGATGATGCCCAGCTCCTGCTCGGGTGTGTGGTGCAGGCGCTCGTCGAGCGCAGCGAGGATGTCGTCGGCGCTGCGCCCGGCGGCTCGGATCAGGAAGACCCGCCCGAACTTCTCCTCGTAGGCGCGGTTGCCCTCGAGGAGCGCGGTTTGGGTTTCGACGGCGGTGCTTACGCCGGCCTGTTCGCCGCGCGACATGGTGGCTTCGGTGGTGCTTCCGGAGGCGCGTTCACCGATGCGGGGGTGGTGCGCCAGTGCGCCGTCAATCTCGGCTTCGGTCCACGGGTGCGCTGCCTTCTCGGCGAAGGAAATCAGGTCAGCCTCAGAGGAGAACGGCCGGGCATCAACGATGGCGTTCACCCAGCGGGGGATGTCGACGCACGGTGTGAGTTGCGCGGAGGCGTCCGCAGGGGAACAGGAGTTGAGGGTTTCAAGACGCATGGGTGTCAGCTTTCTTTAACGCGCTATCGCCAGCGCTGAACACCCTTACCCTCGAACGAATTCGATTTGACTCGATGTTTCCGGCGATAGTCAAGGAACCTTGTCGGTTTCTATATCGTGGAATCTTTATTCCGAATTTATTGTAGCCCCGATCACATGTGACCTGTCAAGCGTTATCTGGATCACATCATAGATCTGGTTGTGCAGAACTGCCTACAGCAGCATGCATGGGGGAAGATGGGCGCATGGATGCCACCGCTGCACTGAACGAGATTGCTTTCTGGCTGGAACGGGAACTGGCTCCGAGCTTCAAGGTGCAAGCCTTCCGCAAAGCCGCCGCGGCAATCGCCGATCTGGAGCCCGACGAGCTCGCGCAACGCGCCCGCGACGGCCGGCTCAAACGGATGAAAGGGATCGGAGCGCGCTCCTTCGAGGTCATCTCCCAGGCCCTCAACGGCGAGGTTCCGGCCTACCTCCTGGATCTCCGAGAGCGATCGAAGGAGGATCTTGCAGACGGCGGATCAGAACTACGCGCACTCCTTCGCGGTGACCTCCACAGCCATAGCGACTGGTCCGACGGCGGCAGTCCGGTCCCGCTCATGGTGGACGCCGCGCGCGCCCTCAAGCATGAATACCTCGCGCTCACCGACCACTCCCCCAACCTGAAGATCGCGAACGGCCTGAGCGCCGAGCGCCTGACCGATCAGCTTTCCCTCGTGGACCGGATCAACGACGACGACGGCGACGGCTTCCGTCTTCTGAAGGGCATCGAGGTGGACATCCTTGAGGACGGAACACTCGATCAGTCGCGGGAGATGCTCGACCGGCTGGACATCGTCGTCGCGAGTGTCCACTCCAAGCTGCGGGCAGACCGGCGCACCATGACCGCGCGCATGCTGGGCGGCATCCGCGACCCCCGCACCAACGTCCTCGGCCACTGCACCGGTCGTCTGGTCCAGGGCTCCCGGGGGCAGCGCCCGCAATCGGAGTTCGATGCCGAGAAGGTCTTTGCGGCCTGCGCCGAGAATGACGTGGCGGTCGAGATCAACTCGCGGCCGGAGCGGCAGGACCCGCCGGATGACCTGATCCAGCTCGCGCTCGACGCCGGCTGCCTCTTCAGCATTGACAGCGACGCACACGCTCCCGGCCAGCTCGATTTCCTTCAATACGGAGCACAGCGCGCCGAAGCGAACGGCGTGCCCGCTGACCGCATCATTACAACGTGGCCGCTGGACAAGCTGCTCGCCTGGGCGCGCTCCTGAGAACGATCCCCTCAGGCGTCTGCTGCCTCCTTGGCTGCCCTGAACCCGGCCTCCAGGTCCGCGAGGATGTCATTGATGTGCTCGATTCCCACGGACAACCGCACCAAACCGGGCCTGACCCCCGCGATTTCCTGCTGCTCAGGCGAGAGCTGGCTGTGGGTGGTCGACGCCGGGTGAATCACCAGTGATCGCACGTCGCCGAGATTCGCCACATGGGAGTGCAGCTCAAGGGCATCCACGAAGCGCTTGCCGGCCTCCGCGCCGCCGGCCAGGTCGAAGGACACAATGGCCCCGATTCCTTGGGGACCGTACTTGCGTCCGCGCTCGTACCAGGGGCTGGAGGGCAGCCCGGCGTAGGCGACCGATTCGACGTCCTCGCGCGCTTCCAGCCACTGGGCTACTTCGGCCGCGTTGGCAACGTGCCGCTCCATGCGCAGGCTCAGGGTTTCCAGCCCCTGCGCAATCAGGAACGCGTTGAAAGGTGACACCGCCGAGCCGAGGTCCCGCAGCAGCTGGACCCGGGCCTTCAGAATGTAAGACAGGTTGGCTCCCAGCGCGCCATCGGCACCGAGATCACGGGCGTACACCAGGCCGTTGTAGGTCGGATCCGGCGTATTGAAGCCGGGGAAACGGTTGGGGTCCGCACCGAAGTCGAACTTCCCTGAGTCGACAATCACGCCGGCTATGGCGGCGCCGTGGCCGCCCAGGTATTTGGTGGCCGAATGGACAACGATGTCCGCACCCCACTCGAGGGGCCGGATGAGGTAGGGGGTGGCAAGGGTGTTGTCTACGATCAGGGGCACGCCGGCGTCGTGCGCGGCCTGGGACACGCCCTCAATATCCAGCACGTCCTGGCGTGGGTTGGACACGACCTCCGCAAAGAATAGCTTGGTGTTGGGCTGCACAGCGTCCCGCCACTGATCGAGGTTGTCCGGGTCCGCCACGAAGGTGACGGAGATGCCGAACTTCTTCAGGGTGTGGGCGAGCAGATTGTAGGTACCGCCGTAGAGGCTCGGACTGGCGACGACGTGATCGCCGGCCTCTGCAATGTTGAGGATGGCGAAGGTCTCCGCTGCCTGACCGGAGCTGAGCAGCAGGGCACCCAGTCCGCCTTCCAGGCTGGCGATCCGCTGCTCAACGGCTTCCTGGGTGGGGTTCCCGATCCTGGTGTAAATGGGAGCCAGCTCGGCAAGCGCGAATCGGTTGGCCGCACTCTCGGCGCTCGGGAAGACAAATGACGTGGTCTGGTAGATCGGCAGGGCGCGGGCGCCCGTGGCGCTGTCCGGCTCCTGGCCGGCATGGATCTGGCGGGTTTCGAAAGACCACTGGTTGGACATTCAAGGCTCCTTTGGCATGGGCCCGGCGTGGTGGGAGCACCGCGGGCCGCGCTTGCCGTCCGGCTGGTGCCGGGCGGCCAGGTCCTCACCCGGAGCACCCCACCGCAGCTGGAGGGTTGCTGGCCAGCAAGCCGGGGCTTGGCGCTGGCACTCATGACCTCGGCCAGTGTAGGCACACCGGCATTTCCCGGGCACGAACATGACGTTCCATGTAATCCACCCGTTGAGTTCGCAGGACACACCCCTTTAGCCACGGGATAAGGGGCGTGTCCTGCCAACTCGATGTCAGGGGAGGGTGAGGAGTGAGTACTTCTCGATTGCCTGGCGGGGTGCGTCCGAGTCGACCTCGCCTCGCTTGGCGAGGAGTTCAAGGGTGCGTACGACGACGGAGTGCGAGTCGATCTTGAAGTACCGTCGGGCGGCGGCTCGGGTATCGGAGAAGCCGAAGCCGTCCGCGCCCAGGGTGGCGAAGTCCTGTGGGAGGAATTGCCGGATCTGGTCGGGGACCGCCTTCATGTAATCCGTGACGGCGACGATCGGCCCCGGCGCTTCGCCGAGCTGCTGCGTGACGAACGGGACGCGGGTTTCGGCGCCGGGATTGAGGAATGCCTCTTCCTCTGCGGCCAGGGCATCCCGTCGCAGCTCAGTCCATGAGGTCACGGACCAGACATCGGCGCAGACGCCCCAGTGGTCCGCAAGAAGCTCCTGCGCCTCAAGCGCCCACGGCACGGCCACACCTGAGGCGAGAATTTGCGCCTTCGGCCGGCCGCCGTCGTCGTTTCCTGATTTCAACCGATAGATGCCGCGCACCACCGTGTCGGCATCCAGCCCCTCCGGCAGCGGCGGCTGGATGATCGGCTCGTTGTACACCGTCAGGTAATACATGACATTGCGGTCTGGGGAGTTCACACCATACATTCGCTCAAGCCCGGCTCGCATGATGATTCCGAGCTCGTACCCGTAGGCGGGGTCGTAGGTGAGAACGGCGGGGTTGGTGGAGGCCAGAATGGGGGAGTGTCCGTCGGCGTGCTGCAGGCCTTCACCGGTGAGGGTGGTTCGCCCTGCGGTGGCGCCGATGATGAACCCGCGGGTCATCTGGTCCCCCGCGGCCCAGAAGGAATCGCCGGTCCGCTGGAATCCAAACATGGAGTAGAAGACGTAGATCGGGATCAGAGGCTCGCCGTGCGTCGCATAGGCGGTGCCGGCAGCGGTGAAGGCGGCCACCGCACCGGCCTCGTTGATTCCAGGGTGCAGGATTGCACCGGCGGGCGACTCCTTGTAGGCGAGGACCAGGTCCCGGTCAACGGAAAGGTAGTTCTGGCCGTGCGGGTTGTAGATCTTCGCGGTCGGGAAGAAGGCGTCCATTCCGAAGGTTCGGGATTCGTCCGGCACAATCGGAACGATCCTCGACCCCAGACCCTTGTCCCGCATGAGGTCCTTCAGAAGCCGCACGAACGCCATAGTGGTCGCGGCCTGCTGCTTTCCCGAACCCCGGTTGGCCGCTTCGTAGGCCTTGTCCCCCGGCAGCTCCACGGACGCCGCGCGTGTACGGCGTTCCGGAACAAACCCACCCAGCGCACGACGCCGGTCCAGCAGGTACTGAATCTCGCTCGCCTCAGGGCCCGGGTTGTAGTAGGGCGGTGCATACGGATCAGCCTCCAGCGCCTCGTCTGAAATGGGAATGCGGAGAAGGTCGCGGAAGTCTTTGAGGTTCTGGAGAGTGAGTTTTTTCATTTGGTGGGTGGCGTTGCGGCCTTCGAAGTGGGGGCCGAGGCCGTAGCCCTTCACGGTCTTCGCGAGGATGACGGTGGGCTTGCCCTTGAATTCCGTGGCTGCCTTGTATGCGGCGTAGACCTTGCGGTAATCATGCCCGCCGCGCTTCAAGCCCCACACCTGGTCATCGGTCATGTCCGCCACGAGATCCTTCGTGGCCGGGGTCTTACCGAAGAAGTGATCGCGCACGAACCCACCGGATTCAGCCTTGTAGGTCTGGTAGTCCCCGTCAGCGGTTTCGTTCATGATCTTCACCAGGTCCCCGCTGGTGTCCTTCTCAAGCAGGTCATCCCACTCCCGGCCCCAGACGACCTTGATCACGTTCCAGCCCGCACCCCGGAAGAACGCCTCGAGTTCCTGCATGATCTTCCCGTTACCCCTGACCGGCCCGTCCAGGCGCTGTAGGTTGCAGTTGATCACGAAATTCAGGTTATCCAGCCCGTCATTGGCTGCCAGCTGCAACAAGCCGCGGGATTCGGGTTCGTCCATCTCCCCGTCGCCGAGGAACGCCCACACCTGCTGCTCGCTGGTGTCTTTCAACCCACGGTTCTGCAGATACCGGTTGGACTGGGCCTGATAGATGGCGTTCATCGGCCCGATACCCATCGACACCGTGGGGAACTCCCAGAACTCCGGCATCAACCGCGGGTGCGGGTACGAGGACAACGCGTGACCGGCCTTGGACTTCTCCTGCCGGAACCCGTCAAGATCCTCCTCGGTGAGCCGGCCTTCCAGGAACGCCCGCGCATACATGCCCGGGGACGCGTGCCCCTGGAAGAAGATCTGATCCCCGCCGCTTGGGTGGTCCTTGCCCTTGAAGAAGTGGTTGAACCCGACCTCATACAGCGTCGCCGCACCGGCGTAGGTGGAGATGTGACCGCCGACGCCGATCTCCGGGCGCTGCGAACGGTGCACCATGACCGCAGCATTCCACCGCATCCACGCCCGGTACTTCCGCTCGATCTCCTCATCGCCGGGGAACTCAGGCTCCTCGTCAACCGGAATGGTGTTCACATAGTCAGTCGTTACAACGCTGGGAAGACCCACCGACCGGCCGCCGGCACGCGCGAGCAGACGCCCCAAAACCTCACGGGCACGCTCGGATCCACGCACATCAACCAGCTGATCAAACGACTCAACCCACTCAGCCGTCTCCTCCGGATCCGAATCCCCACCGGTACCCGAACCCACAATCCCCTGATCAGCAACCATGCCAAACCCTATTTCGCTAGACGGAACTTTATTTCCATTACTATAGGGCGAGGGCCTGCAAAGATGGGAACTCCAACAGGGAAGGTGGACTTCAACGACATGAACGAGCCGTCGCTCCAACACCCGCCCGTCGCCGTCGTTACCGGCGCCGGGTCCGGCATCGGTCGTGCGGTGGCACACGCACTTCTGGACGCAGGCTGGGCAGTCGCCCTGGCCGGGCGCCGTCGGGAACCGCTCGAAGAAACCGCGCAAGGGCGGGGGCTCGCCCTTGCTGTGCCCACCGACATCAGCCGGCCCGACGACGTCGCACGGCTCTTCGCGCAGGTCCGCGAGCGCTGGGGCCGGCTTGACCTGCTGTTCAATAACGCCGGCACGTATGGTCCTGCGGGTGCGGTCGACGAGATCAGCGTCGATGAGTGGAACTCCACCGTGTCCACCAATCTCACCGGCTCATTTCTCTGCGCGGCAGAGGCATTCCGCACCATGAAGAACCAGGATCCGCAGGGCGGCCGCATCATCAACAACGGCTCGATCGCCGCCCACTCGCCGCGCCCGCGGTCGGTGGCGTACACGGCAACCAAGCATGCAATGACGGGGCTGACCAAGTCGATCGAACTCGACGGTCGCGCCCACGGCATCACCTGCGGCCAGATTGACATCGGGAATACCTCCACGTCCCTCATGGACACGCTCGGCGTTGGCGAGGGTGCGTTGCAGGCGGACGGCTCCCGGCGGGTGGAACCCACGTTCCCGGTGGAGGAAGCGGCCCGGACGGTGCTGCACATGGCGCAACTACCGGCGTCGGCCAGCATCGGCACGGTGGTGATGACCGCCAGCGGGATGCCGTTCATCGGACGGGGCTAGCTGAGAGGCCAACAGAAACGCCCCCGTGGAGACGGAGGCGTTTCGTGGATCGAACTTTGCTTGGATCGAACTCAAGGGGGTTCAGCTGTACCAGAACCAGTGCGGCGGACTCCACATCGGGGGGACCTGGTGTCCATTGAAAGAACCGCAAACAGAGCAGGAGTAGCTGACGCTGGCAGCCAATAGATCCCGCCCTTCAGAGGAAACACGGGCGGGAACGAACTCTTCGTAGATGAGGAACTCGTCGGTTCCGCACCGTTCGCACCAGGGCAAAGCGCTGTCCCGCTCGGCCAACTGTCCCGTCGAAGGCAGCGTGGTACTTCGAGGGTCCGGGTTGATAATCGTCATTGTTTGTCACCCTTCAACCGCGGTGGATGCGGATAGCAACCACCAAGCTAGCTTAGTTAAGGTTCCATAACGATAGCGTTCGAACGCTCTTTGGGGAAGTTTCCCGTGTGGATGACCAGACGGATGGGCAGAATAGGTTTATGATCCGACCCCGCTCGCGCATTGCCCCCGCCCTACCCGACCTTCAGCGCCGGTCACTGGCGCGGACACTGGCGGAGAATGACGACGTCACCGTCTTCGTGGACGGCACCGCCATCAAGCTTCCGGATGAAGCGAAGGATGCCGTCGTCGACCTCTTGCAACGTCTGGCGGCAGGAGACTCCGTGACCGTCTCCTCAGTCGCGGAAACGCTCACTACATCGCAGGCCGCCGAAGCCGCCGGGATCTCCCACACGTACCTTCGGAACCTGACCGACGCGGGCGTGATCCCGGTGGAGTACCGCGGAACCCATCGACGCATCAGCCGCGATGCGATTGACGCCTGGCTCGCCGCGCAGAAGAAGTCAGAGGCGGGGGCGCCCTGACCAGCGGCGTGCCTTGAGCGCCAGGTGCAGCTCGAGCCGGACGGGCCCGCTCAGCGGATCAGCACCGATTACTGAACGGACCCGCGACAACCGGTTGTAAACGCTGCTGCGATGCAGGTGAAGCTGCGCCGCCACGTCCTGCACCGATCCGTTCTTGTCGAACAAGAGCTCCAGAACGGGAAGAAGCTCGCCGTTACGGTCGTAGTCCTCCAGTTCGGCAAAGTAGACCGAACGCGGCGACGAAGCCTGCCAGCCGCCTCCCGCGAGGAACTGATACACGCCGATCGACCGGTAGTGCACGGCATTCCCAAGCAACGGGTCGACGGCGGCCGCCTGCACCGCCGAGCGCGCCTGCACATACGCACCCGCAAGCCCGTCGGGAGTGCCGAAAGGTTCGCTTGCTCCACTCATCAGGGGTACTCCCGGTGCTCCCGCGACGGTCGCCAGCCGGTCAGCATAACGACGCCGGAGCGTCGCCAGCTCAGCTGTGCCTGCGCCGCTGCGGACCAGCAGGACTGCGTGCGTTGCCTCGGCCGCGCTGAAGACGACGGCATCCGCTCCCACTGTCGCCTGCAGGGCGGCGGTGCGCCGGGCCAGGGTTCCGTCATCGGCTCCCACCTCCCCTGGCGCCGACCGGCGGTCCAGCAGAACCTCAAGGTGCCACGGCGAGGTGCCGTCGAGTTCCGGCCACCCCGCGCACTCTTCCAGCGCCTGGCCGTCACCGGCGGCAGCTGCGAGGAAAATCCTCTCCCGGCGGGTGCGGTGCTCGGAACCTGCTGTGTTGTCCTCCAGCAGCAGCGCAGCCAGCCGGTCGACGTCCTCACGCACTCCGGGCAACTGCTTGAGGATGTGGGCGGCGGAATCTTCAGCGGCGTCCTGCTGCACCCAGAGGTAACCCACCCGGAAACCGCGCACCAGCAGCGGGACGCACACCCGCCCGAACATCCCCAGCTCAGGGTTGGCCGGGACCGCAACCGGGCGCACTGCCGTCGTAATGCCGTGCTGAAGCTGCCACGCGCTGACGTCTTCGGGCACCTTCTTGCTCAGCAGGAAGTTGACGCGCACGCGGTCGGCGGAGGACTGGTGGCTGCTGTACGCGAGGAGCACGCCGTCGAGGTCCTCCAGGGAGAGCCCGCGTCCCAGCCGTACGGCTATCCGCTCTACCTCGAGCTCCACCTGCGTTGTCTGCACTGAATCATCCTAGGACCGCGACGACGACACTTGGCGCCCCACAACTCGACAATTGTCGACTGGAGTGCGCACGGGCAACATGCTAGTGACACCGGTCACAACATGGGCGCATCCGTGGCGGGGCGCGGAAAGCAAGACCGACGACGACGACGGCGCGCTCCGTCGCCGACCCCACCCGCCGGGAAGGGCGGCCTCCGCCCTGTCCTCGCGAGAGAAGCGCTCGTATCCTTGAGGCAACGGGCCACAAGCCTGTTGATCAACACTTTCGTGATCGACTTCAAGCACTCGAGCGCAGACGGAGAATCCCGTGATCATCGGCGTCCCCAAAGAAGTGAAAAACAACGAGTTCCGCGTAGCCATCACGGCTTCCGGGGTGCACGAGTTCCGCACCCACGGCCATACGGTCCTGGTGGAGCGGTCGGCCGGCGTTGGGTCCAACATCACCGATGACGAGTACGTGGCCGCAGGGGCGGAAATCGTCGACGACGCTGATGACCTCTGGGCACGTGCCGACATGGTACTGAAGGTCAAGGAGCCGATTGCGGAGGAGTACCACCGCTTCCGGGAGGGCCTTGTTCTCTTCACCTATTTGCACCTTGCGGCTGAACCGAAGCTGACCCATGCCCTGATGGAATCCGGCGTGACCGCCATTGCCTATGAGACGGTCCAGGACGGGCGCGCCCTTCCCCTGCTGGCGCCCATGTCCGAGGTGGCGGGCCGGCTGTCAGTCCAGGTGGGAGCGCAGGTGATGACCGCGCCGTCGGGAGGTCCGGGATTGCTGCTGGGCGGTGTGCCGGGTGTGCGCCCGGCGAAGGTGGTTGTGCTTGGCGCGGGTGTTGCGGGAACCAACGCAACCGCGATGGCCGTCGGCACCGGTGCGGATGTCACCGTTCTGGACATCAACATCGCACGGCTGCGCGAGTTGGACGCCCAATACGCCGGCCGTATCCGAACCATCGTGTCCAACGCCTTCGAGATCGAACGCGCGGTGCTGGATGCCGACCTGGTGATCGGATCGGTCCTCATTCCCGGGGCAAAGGCGCCGAAGCTGGTCACGAACGACATGGTTTCCCGCATGAAGCCCGGCAGCGTCCTCGTCGATATCGCTGTGGACCAGGGTGGCTGCTTCGAGGATTCGCACGTCACCACGCATGAGGATCCCACCTTCACCGTTCACCAGTCGCTGTTCTACTGCGTGGGTAATATGCCTGGCGCCGTGCCGAACACCTCCACTTACGCGCTGACCAACGTGACGCTCCGCTACGCCGTAGCGCTGGCAGACAAGGGCGTACGCGGCGCCTTTGAGGCGATCCCCGCGTTGGCGCACGGGCTCAACATCGCCGGCGGCGCCGTTGCCCACTCCTCCGTGTCGGAGGCACACGGCCTCAAACTCACCGAGGACTGGCACCAGCTCGTCTAGACCGCGTGTGCGGCCTCGATAATCCGGTGGGTGCGCAGGCTGTCCGCCGGATCAACGGGAACGGGGCCGCCATTCTGCAGCGCCGTCGCAAGGAGGTCGTAGAACGCCGGGTAGTTCCCGTTCTCGGTGGGCTGCCGCGTTGCCTCCTGGTCAAACCCGAGCAGCCCCCACGCGAGCTTGTCCTCCACACCGTAGCCCGGGTCGCTGGGCAACATTCCGGCGTCGACGGCAAGCTCCTGCACGTCCGTTCCCCACTTGGTGTAGGCCGATTTCGACCCGGTGACCCGGAACCGCGGTGCGGCCTGCGGTGCGAGCGCGTTCATCCAGAGGTGGCTTATGACGCCCGAGGAATGCCGCAACGCCAGGAAGACGTCGTCGTCAGGTCCTTCGGCTTCGCGGTGAGCCGCCCGCTCCACGTGCACGAGTTCCGCGTCCCCGAACAGCTGCAGCGCCTGGTCGATCAGGTGCGGGCCCAGGTCAAAGAGGATGCCGCCGCCCTCGTCCGCTCCGCTCTTGGCTTTCCACGGCTTGGTGACCAGCGGCTTGTAGGTTTCCATTCGTGATTCGAACCGCCGCACGGTGCCCAGCTTGCCCTCCTCGAGCAGTTTCCGCACGGTCAGGAAGTCACCGTCCCAGCGCCTGTTCTGGAACACGGTGAGCAGTTGATTCTCTTCCCTTGCGACTTCAATGAGCCGCTCACCGTCGGCAGAATTCACCACGAACGGCTTATCGACGACGACGGCGACGCCCGCCTTCAGCGCCCGCTCCGCCAACTGCGCGTGGGTGGCCGGAGGCGTGCTCACGACGACGAGGTCCAGCTGATCCGTCTGCTGCCACAGCTCCTCGACGGTGCGGACAATCCGGGTGCCCGGGTACTGGGACTCAACCTGAGCAATACGGTCCTCATTGGACGTCACGATCACATCAAGCGAGTAGCGGCTGCCGGCGCTGACGAAGGGAGCATGAAAAACCCGACCCCCCAACCCGAATCCGATGAGGGCCGTCCTGATTTTCTCCATGGCCCAACCCTAGGGCCCTGGGTTCCGTTCAGCACAGGAATGAACTGCCCGAACAAGTTTGCGACTGCGCGAAGCCATACTATGATCGTTTTTCGGTCAAGCAGTGGCTACGGAATTTCTCATCTCTAAGGGACCCTATGGCCACCGCTCCGGACCCCAGTACTCAGACCACGCCTGTCTCCGACGCCGACCTGACATCCTCGACTGCATTTTCCGGCACAACTGCCCTGAACGACGACGGCACTCCAGTGGAAACGCATTCCACCCGCTTGATGCTCACCACAGCTGCGCACTTTGTACAGGAGCACCTTCACTCCCAGTTGGCTGATTTGGGACTGACTCCACTCGATCTTTCCGTTTTGAGCGGCCTCGTCGAGCTGCCCGGCGCAGCCACATCGGAGATCGCAACCCAGTGCCTGCTGCCGGATTCCGCTACCGAACGTTCACTCGCTGAGCTGACGCAGCTGGGATTCGTGGAGATCAAGGACGACACGCATTCGTTGACGGCTGCCGGCAGCCGCGCCCTGGAGCAAGCTCGCGCTCTCGAGGACGCTCTGTTCACGGAGAAGGGCACTACCCTCCGAATCGAGCTCAGCTCCCTGATCAGCCGGCTTCGTGACAGCGGTGTGCTGGACCCGAAGTAGCGCATCTGCCGCTGCATGAAGAAAGCCCGGACCCCTCAGGGCTCGGGCTTTGATCCATGCATCAGAATTGGTCGCGGTGCTGATGTCCTAGTGCCACAGGCTGTCGGCCCAGGCGGCGTCGCGAAGATAGTCTCTGGCGGCGCCAACTTCCCACAGCTCTCCCTGGGAGGCGATCACACCCATCCCGCGGAGATCCTCCACGGTATCCGGCGAACATCCAAGTGCCTCGCTCAGGTCGTGTGCGTTTACGGCGAGGATGACATCCTTGTTGTGTGCCATGCTGCACTTTCCTTTCCCGTCTTCGGTGATAACGATCGAGCAGGACGTAGTCAGTTTCGGTTGAACAGGGCTCGTTCACGATCAACGCTCCACGTGCGGGCATACAGGCCAAGCACTGCTTCTTCACGCGAGCTGAAACCCAGGCGGTTCAGAGTCATGTGTGCCTGATGGACCGTCAGGTGCTGAGCGCTGCGGCTTACACGTGCCTTGTCCGCGCGGTACAGGTAGGTGTCCAGCGCGCGGAACCACCGGCGCCGCCAATTGTGGACGGCCGATTCAGCCGCCGTTGCCGCCATGAGGCTCTGGAACGCCGGAGCTTTGGCATTGATTTGGTTCATCATGGCTTCGCGAACAGCGGGCCCGCGTGCACCGAGATCCGGTGTGCAGGTCTTCAGGTGGCTGTCCCAGTAGTACTCCCAGGAGATTCGGCGGCGATCGGCCCAGCTTGCCGATCGCGAACCCCTCATCATGCTTCGGGCGGAATCGAAGAGGACAAGGGCGGCGAACGCTGACCGGCTGTGCATTTTGGAGAAGCGCTGTGTTCCCCATGCCGCGAGCTCCGATGAAAGTTCGAAAACTTCCTCTGCCAGCTGCAGGCCGTCAACGCCGCCGTACTTGAACAACTCGGCCTCGAGCTGGGGATCGGCATCCTCGATGCCGCGAAGATAGTAGCCGTGGGTGGCCGGAGTCGAAACTGATTGGCGGGCCGGCAGGGCGGCCAACGCGCCGCTGTTGCGCTTCAGCAGAACCTGGTGCACGGTTTGCAATCGTTCAATGGTGCCGGGCTGCGCCAGGATGTGCAGCCGCACCTGGACAGTAGAAGATGGCTCCACACTGCGTGTGTAGAACCATCGTGCGGCCCGCAGTACTTGGGCCTGCGCCGCCAGCGGGGTAACCAGGTCTCCAATGATGCCGTCCGCTACATCGAAGCCGCCTGCATGAGTGGAAAGATGCCACCATTGAGCGCTGAGTGCTGTTCGTGAGGCGGTTCGAACTGCTGTCAGCTGACTCATGGCATCCTCCTTCGGGCTAATGGTTACCCCCGCTGGGGCGAGTCTGTTGGTGTTCCACAGCTCCGTTGCCGAAGCGCTGAAACGCTAGGGAGTTGGTCTTATTTCGGCCAGTCCCAGCTTGCTGTTACCGTCTTCGGCCAATCCCAGCTTGCTGCTCCCACTGCCGGGGTTGCCGGCGCAAGAACTGCTGCTGCGACAAGGAGACTTGCGGCTGCGCCGATGATCTTCTTCACTGGACGTTCCCTTCCGTCAGTTGCGTGTGACGCGATCCTGCTCGCCGTCGAGCCGGTGAATCCAGCATGTGTGCCGTGTGTGGAGCTTGTCCAGCTGAGAGGGCACCCTATTGCGGACATGACCTGATGCGGACATTCGCACCAGACGCAGGAACCAGCGGGGGTGCAGTGCGCCGCACTAATGCCCGGAATTCCCGCGGATTTGGCGGTCTCATCGGGCGCAAGGTGGGTCTTGTTGGAACCTGTCATTAACCTGACATGTCATGTTTTGACATGGTCATCTTCCGGCCTCAACGCCGTCGTTCGCGGTGCAGGTACGGCGGACCCTGGCTGCGGGTCTGTAGGCTACCCATCAGGAACACCGACCGTGGGAAGGGAACCCGGGATGCTCAACGGCATATCCATTGAGCTGTACCGCTATGCCGTCGGCCACCCGGGATGGACCAAGACCGAGGCCTCCGAGGCGCTTGGGTACACCCTACGGGAGATCGACTCGGCGATGGAAGTGCTTGTGGAGCGCCGGTTGCTCAGCGAGCAGGGCGCCTCCGCGCACGCCTACGTTGCCGTCTCTCCGGATGTGGCACTGGCCGATCTCGTCGATGCGGATGAGCGTGCCGTGCAGGACCTCCGGGCCCGGATCGCCACCCGGCGACGGGAGCTCTCCACTCTCGTGCCGACTTACCTTGAGGCCCGAAAAGGTGTCATCACAAGCTCATCCGTGGAGACCCTGGAAGACCCGCACCTCATCCACCGGGTTCTCATCGACTACGGCAGGGATGTCACCGAGAAGGTGTTGATCGCCCAGCCCGGGCAGGGATCGACCGCCGATGTCCAGGAGGAGAACGTCCGCAAGGATCTGGAGCTCCTCAGCCAGGGTGTGGAGCGCAAGACGCTGTACGACATCAGCACCCGCGACCACGTCCCAACCCGCAAGGCGGTTGCAGCCATCACCGCCGGCGGCGGGCAATTCGGCGCCCTCCCCCGCGTCCCCCTCCGCATGCTGATCTTCGACCGGAAACTCGCCCTGGTGGCCCGCCAGCTCAAGCACGACGACAAGGCAGCGCTTGTGGTCCGCGATCCACACCTGATCCACATCTTCACCCAGCTCTTTGAGTTTGCCTGGGAGCTCAGCGAACCATTCCTCATCGACGAGCCCAGCCCTTCACCACTCAGCAGCACCCAACAGGCCATCCTCAAGGGCCTTGCCGCGGGCTACCCGGACGAGGTCATCGCGCGCCGTCTGGACATCAATGTCAGGACCTGCCGACGCCACATCGCCGGAATGCTTGAGGCCCTGAACGCGGAAAGTCGGTTCCAGGCTGGGGTCAAAGCCCAACGAGCCGGCTGGCTTTAGGAAACTTCCGTTGCCTAACAGTTAACCCGTCCTTTAGACTCGTCGCGTGACTTCCCAGGATGAACTGAACTCGACGCTGCTTCCCGCTGAAACCGAGGTGGCCCTCGAACGCGCTGCGAAATCTGCCCACCGACACGAGGACCTGTTTTCCGTACGGGCCGCGAACATCAAGCAGTCCGCCGTCCGGGACGTCTTCGACATCTCCATTCGGCCGGGACTCGTCTCGCTGGCCGGCGGAAGCCCGTATCTGAAGTCCCTGCCGCTGCAGGACCTGGGCAAGACAGCCGAACGCATCATCTCCGAACACGGACTGGAAGCACTGCAATACGGCGGCGGTCAGGGCATGGAGAAGCTGCGGCAACAAATTTGCGAGGTGATGGCCGCCGAGGGGATCACCGATGCGGATCCTGCTGACATCGTCGTTACAACCGGCTCCCAGTCCGCCCAGGACGTCGCCGCTAAAGTCTTCTGCGACCCCGGGGACGTTATCCTCTGCGAAGACCCCACTTACGTCGGTGCGCTCAACACCTTTGAGGCCTATCAGGTGGACGTGCAGGCCATCGAGATGGACGCGCAGGGTCTCGTTCCGGACATGCTCGAGCAGCGCATCGCGGATCTTCTCGCAGAAGGCCGCCGCATCAAGCTGCTCTACACAATCCCCAGCTTCAACAACCCCAGCGGCATCACAATGGCCGCGGACCGCCGCCAGCGCATCGTAGATATCTGCCGGGAAAACAACATCCTGATCCTTGAGGACAATCCGTACGGCATGCTGCGCTTCGACGGGCACCCGTTACCGCCGCTGCGGGCAGACAATCCCGACGACGTCATCTACCTGGGCTCGTTCTCGAAAATTTTCGCACCCGGCGTCCGGCTTGGTTGGGCCCTTGTCCCCCGGCACCTGTATCGCCGGTTCTACCTGGCCTGTGAAGCCGTGGTGCTCTGTCCCTCGCCACTGACGCAGATGCTTGTCTCCGCGTACCTCAGCAACTATGACTGGCAAGGCCACCTCTCAAACACCCGCTCCCTGTACAGCGATCGGTGTTCAACCATGCTGAAGGCGCTGGCTGAGCATCTTCCGGAAGGCGCAACGTGGACGGATCCGGACGGCGGCTTCTTCGTGTGGGTGACGCTTCCCGAGGGCGTTGACACCTATCCGCTGCTCTACCAGGCCATTGACGCAGGCGTCGTTTTCATCCCCGGCGCAGCCTTCACGCCGTCGGACGAGCCGTCAAACAAACTGCGCCTGGCATTCAGCGCGGTATCGCCGGAGGACATCGAAGAGGGCATTCGCCGCCTGGCGCCGATCCTGAAGACCGCGATCGCGAACGTCTCCTCCCCCGCCTAGAACGACGACGGCGGCAACCGTCGGCGCCGCCACCGGCGCCCACCTGCGCCGCAAGGATCAGTCGAGCAGGAGCGCCGGCTCTTCGAGAATCGACGCCACATCAGCCATGAACCTGGCACTCAGGTCCCCGTCCACCACGCGGTGATCGAAGGATCCGCCCAGCGTGGTGATCCAGCGGGGTATGACCTCGCCGTCGAGCACCCACGGCTTCTGCTTGATAGTTCCAAAGGCTACGATCGCGACTTCACCCGGGTTGATGATCGGCGTTCCGGTGTCAATACCGAGAGCACCGATGTTGGTGACGGTCAGGGTTCCGCCCTGCATCTCCGCCGGCTGAGTCTTGCCGGCCCGCGCGCGGACGGCAAGGTCGTTCAGCGCCAGCGCCAACTCCTTCAGGGACAGGTTCTGGGCGTCCTTGATGTTCGGGACCATGAGCCCGCGAGGAGTCGCCGCCGCTATGCCGAGGTTCATGAAGTGCTTGACCAGAATTTCCTGGTCCGTCCAGGTTGCATTGACCGACGGGTTGCGTGCGGCAGCCCAAATGACCGCCTTCGCAAGGATGAGCAGCGGGGAAACCTTGATTCCCTCGAAGTCGCGTGAAGCTTTGAGCCGCTTCACGAATTCCATGGTCCGTGAGGCGTCGACGTCAACGAAGATGCTCACGTGCGGTGCTGAGAATGCGCTTTCCACCATCGCCCGCGCAGTCGCCTTGCGGACACCCTTCACAGGGATGCGCTCAATCCGCTCGTCCTGAGGACGGGTGGACATGGTCCAGAACGACGGCGCGTGGTCCTGCTCGGCGTCGCGCTGCGCCTGGTAGCTCAGCAGGTCCTGTTTGGTAACTTCTCCCGATCCCCCGGTGGCGGGAACGCTGGCCAGGTCTATGCCCAGGTCGCGTGCGGCCTTGCGCACGGGAGGCTTTGCGAGAGCGCGACGAACGGCGCCGGATGTCGGTGCCGGAGTGCGGGAAGGCTGTATGTCGGTGACGTGTGCCGCTGCAGGCGCGGGCACCGTCGTCGTTGCTGGGGTTGCCTGCGTGCCGGCCGGACGGTTGCTGCGCGGTCTGCGGCGGGAGGGATCAGCCTTGGGACCGGTTCCGACCAGAGGTGCATTGGTTTCCGTACGCGGCGTTGCTGAGGGCGGTGTTGCCGCCACAGGCGGCGTGACCAACTCGCCGGGAACGTGCGCGGCGGCCGGAGGATTCTCCGTTGCGCCTGACTGCTCAAGTGGACTGTCCGATACCGAGATGATCGGCGTGCCGACCTCGACGGTTTCGCCTTCCCGCACGAGCAGTTCGGCAACCACGCCCGCGTACGGAGACGGCAGCTCAACGAGTGACTTGGCTGTTTCGATTTCCACGATGACGTCGTTCACGGCGACTGTTGAGCCGGGTTGAACCTGCCACCGGACGATCTCGGCCTCCGTGAGACCCTCGCCCACGTCAGGGAGGTTGAAGGTGTTCAGCGTCATGGGAATCCTTCTAGTAGGCGAGCACCGTGTCAAGCGAGTGCAGGATGCGGTCGAGGTCCGGCAGGTAGTGTTCCTCGGTTCGTGCAGTGGGGTACGGCAGGTGGAACCCGCCGACCCGGGTGACCGGCGCTTCAAGTGACAGGAACGCGCGCTCTGTGATGCGGGCCGCGATTTCGCCACCGATGCCGCCGAAGGTGGGAGCTTCATGCGCGATCAGCAGGCGGCCGGTCTTGAGTACGGAGTCGGTAACCGTATCGAAGTCGATCGGTGAGATGGATCGAAGGTCGATAACCTCGATGCTCGTCCCGTCCTCTTCAGCGGCGTTTGCGGCGGCGAGAGCTACCGGAACCAGCGGGCCGTACGCCACGATGGTTGCGTCGGTGCCTTCGCGCAGCACTTTGGCCTGGAACGGGCTCGACGGAACGGCCGACACGTCCACTTCCCCCTTGAGCCAATACCGGCGCTTCGGCTCCAGCACGATCACCGGGTCAGCACAGGTAACTGCCTGCTGGATCATCCAGTACGCGTCATGCGGGTTCGACGGGGTAATGATCCGGAGGCCGGCGGTATGGGCGAAAAGCGCCTCAGGTGATTCGGAGTGGTGCTCCACACTGCCGATCCCACCGCCGTACGGGATTCGGATGACCACCGGCGCTGTCAGCATTCCGTCGCTGCGCGCGTGAATCTTCGACAGCTGCGTGGTGATCTGGTTGAACGCGGGGAAGACGAACCCGTCGAACTGAATCTCGCAGATGGGACGGTAACCGCGCAAGGCCAGGCCGATGGCGGTGCCGATAATGCCTGACTCGGCAAGCGGCGTATCCACCACCCGGTCAGCTCCGAACTGGGCCTTGAGCCCCTCCGTCACGCGATACACCCCGCCCAGATCGCCGATGTCCTCCCCCATCAGGAGTGCGGTCGGGTGGGTATTCAGCGCGGCCCGGAGACCCTCGTTGATTGCCTTGGCTATGGTCATCACTGCCATCAGCGCGCGCCCCCTTCGACATTGAAACCGGCTTCATAGTCTTTCCAGGCCTGCAGTTCCTCCTGGATGAGCGGATGTGCCTCCGCATAGGTCGTGGCGAACCGGTGCTCCAGCCCCGGCGCTTCCATCGAGAGCACCGCGGCTCGCAGCTTTGCAGCGAGATCCACGGCTTCTTCCTCCAGCTGCTCGAAGAAATCGTCTCCTGTACCGGTGGCGCGCAGACGAAGTTCAATGCGGGTCAGGGGATCGCGTGAGACCCACTGTTCCTCCTCCGCGGCGAGGCGGTACTTCGTGGGGTCATCGGCCGTGGTGTGGGCGCTCATCCGGTAGGTGAAAGCTTCGATAAGCACAGGCCCTCCGCCGTTGCGTGCGTGATCCAGCGCCCACCGGGTGACCGCCTGCACGGCAAGGACATCGTTCCCATCGACCCGGACACCGGGGAAACCATACCCGTGGGCACGGTGCGCCAGGGGCACCCTGGACTGCACCTCGGTGGGCACCGAAATGGCCCAGTGGTTGTTCTGGCAGAAGAAGACCACCGGCGCATTGAAGGATGCGGCAAACACCATGGACTCATGAACGTCACCCTCGGAGCTGGCGCCGTCTCCGAAATACGCAACCGTGGCGGCTTTCGGCAGGGACTGCTCCGCGCGCTGGTCCCGCTGCATGCCCATTGCATACCCCACGGCGTGCAGGCACTGCGCTGCGAGCACCAGCGTGTACAGGTGGACGTTCGAGTCCTTCGGGTTCCAGCCGCCGTTGGTCACTCCCCGGAACATTTTGAGCAGATCCGCGTGGGCAACTCCGCGGGCGACGGCTACGCCGTGCTCGCGGTAGGTAGGAAACGCGTAGTCCTGCGCGAGCATGGCACGAGCCGAGCCGATCTGTGCTGCCTCCTGGCCGCGCATGGGCACCCACAGGGCGAGCTCACCCTGCCGCTGCAGTGCCGTTGCTTCCTGATCGAAACGCCGGATCAGGTACATATCCCGGTAGAGCGCAGCCAGTTCCTCTTCGGCCGGGCCATAGCCCTTGAACTCCGAGCCCAACAACTCACCCTCGGGAGATAGCATCTGCACCATCCCGGCAGGGCCGCTCGGGAACTCCGGGCGATGTTGAGCGTCGAGCTGCTCTTCAGCATCGAACTCGGCCGCAGGCAGGCGGGGTGTTGCCATACTCTGGTTCCTCGCAAGTAATATTCCGTGGGAAGTATATGTTGGCCTGTTCATGCACTAGAGTGCATGCGCAGAGCTACTAGCCTAACGACGACGGCGCTCACCACCTATTTGTGAAGTGCTAGGAGATGCCCGGGGCTTTTGTATAGCTTGCACAAAGCTCCAGGAACCGCGAATTAGCCTCTGGCTCTCCGATGCTGACCCGTATTCCTTCCGTGCCGAAAGCCCTGACGGAGAGCGCCTGCTGGTCTGCGAGCGCCGCAAACTCCGGCGTGTTTTCTCCCAGAGCGAGCCAGATGAAGTTTCCTTCTGCTTCCGGAATTCGCCAGCCGAGCTCTGCCAATCTGCCGACCACCCGCGTGCGCTCGTCGACGATGGTTTGAACCCTTTCCCCGATCTCGTCGATGTGGCGCAGTGAAGTGACGGCTGCCTGCTCCGCAATCTGGGAGACGGCAAAGGGTGTGGCGCTGACGCGGAGGTGTTGGGTGAGGGCCGGTTGGGAGATGGAGTACCCGACCCGAAGCCCTGCGAGTCCGTGCGCTTTGGAGAACGTGCGCAGGACGATGACGTTGGGGTAGTCGCGGTAGAGCTGGATTCCCTCTACTGCGCCGGATTTCCGGACGAACTCGATGTATGCCTCGTCCAGCACAACAACGACGTTGGCCGGCACCCGGTCGAGGAAACCGCGCACTTCCTGTTCCGTGAGCGCTGGGCCGGTGGGATTGTTCGGTGTGCACAGGAGGATGACGCGGGTGCGGTCGGTGATCGCCGCTGCCATGGCGTCAAGGTCGTGGGCAAAGTCCGGAAGCAGCGGGACCTGCACGCTCATGGCGCCTGCCAGTCCGACGCAGATGGGGTACGCCTCGAAGGACCGCCAGGGGTAGATGACCTCATCCGGTGCGTCGAAATCGTTCTGGCCGGCAAACGCGGCGAGGATCTGGTTGAGTGCTCCGAGACTTCCCGCACCGGTCACAATGTCCTCTGCCGGCACTCCAAGGAAGGCGCCGAGTTCGGTCCGCAGGGCTGTGGTCATCGGGTCCGGATAACGGTTGACCGCTGTGGTTTGGGCGATCGCATCGAGCACCGCCGGAAGCGGCGGCAGCGGGTTCTCGTTTGACGACAGCTTGTAGCTTTCCAGCCCTTCAATGACTACCGGGGGTTTTCCGGCAGCGTAGCGGGGTAGACGGCCAAGTACGCTGCGCGGGTGGATGCGGGTGACCTCTTCCGCAGCAGCATCGGTGTGGTGTTCGGGTGCACTCATGTGCATAAGCGTACTGGGAAGGGCATGCCCGACGAGTTCCGGCAGGCAACGGAAATTCCCGCTCCATCCGAGGAAACAAAGCCCCGGTGTGACAGCATTGGTGCATGCTCAAATTCATTGTGCGGGTTCTTATCAATGCTCTCGCCCTGTGGGTGGCGGCATGGTTGCTGCCCGGTATCGAGGTGGGTTCGGAAGCCGCAACTGAAGTAGCCACCAGCGACACCGTCGGGAGCGTACTCTCCTATCTCTTCGTGGGCCTGATCTTTGGCGTTGTGAACGCGTTGGTGCGGCCGGTAGTGTCTCTGCTCTCGCTGCCCCTGACAATCCTTACCCTCGGGCTCTTCACAATCGTTATCAATGCGGGCATGCTCATGCTGACGTCGTGGTTGACCTCCTTCACTCCGATCGATTTTGTTGTGGACGATTTCATCTGGACCGCGATCCTCGGCGCGATCATCATTAGCCTTGTTTCACTTGTCGCGGGCGCGATCACCGGCACCAGGCGCTGACCCTTCCTTGACCTGGCGGTGTTGGTGGGCAGGGGCGGCCGGGAGCAGCTGCGGATTGATGAGCGGCGGACGGGTGATCTGGAAAACATGACGCCTGGCCGTTGCGCCGGTGACGGCAGCACCCAGCGCAGCAGTAATCGGTGCTATTGAAGGATGCGAGCTCTCGTCGACGGCCTGCGCGCCGTGGCGGTAGCTGTCGATGTTATGGGGAGGCCCGAAGCCGGAGTCTTCCCACTCGGGCCTGCCCGTGTTGTGGTCGAGGACTACTGAGACCTGGTTGGGGCGGTCTGCGGGTGGGGCGAAGTTCCAGGTGGGTACGCGGTCGTCCTTATGCGCAAGGTGGAGGAATGTGGTTCCCTCGGGAGCTTTTTCCTCAGTAATCGGTGATCCGGCGGTGAGGACCAGGTTGACGGAGTAGTTTTCACTCACCTTGCCACTGTTCGCCAGATTTACCGCGTGCATTCCGCCTTGGCTGTAGCCCACCAACATGACATCGGCATCATTCTCCGCGCCCACTTCCACTAGAGCGCTTGCTACTGCGTCATTGATGTATTCACTGTCCTCGAACTTGGCTTCCACGATTCCACCCGCACTGAAAGGCAGTGCCGGATCGGCTCCCTCGGTTCCCGGGATCACCACCACATAAGTAGGCCCGGATTCACCGGCAACCTCCAGCACCTCGAAAGACGACCCGGGCTCACCTTTGGCAGGTGAGACCCGCGACAGGAGACCGTCCATGGTGCCTTCAAGAGGAATTGAGTCGGTTCTTGTCCGCTCCACCAGGAGCGGCCGGGATACGTAGGGGGCTGAAGGAAGTAGGTTGGCCACCGCAAGGCTCAGATGGTCTGTCGTAGCGAACTCGGCAAACTCGTAGGCCATCCGGCTTCTTGCGATCTTGTCCGCAGTTTCTTCCAGAGTCGAGCTACCTTCTGACACCCGTTGGAGGCCTGCACGGATGCCCTCAGCAGCAGCCATTCCCGCTGCTGAGGGGACGCCTGCTGCCAGCACGTTCCCCATTGTCCGCGCAGCTAAAAACCGCATCTCTATCCAGGTAAGGTTTAGCCATATCCGTCGCAGCTCCTCTGCAGCATTCCTGACGATCTGCGCACCCCTGTCCAACTCCTCCCACTGGAATCGGATACCACCGACACCGCCGATGACCCGTGCAATACCGTCTACATCGGCAGGAGGAATCACGGGCAGGTGGCCACCGGCATTGGTCATCCAGGTACACCGTCCCGGCGGGCGTCGGCCAGCGCCGCCCCGTAGGCATCAAGTGAAAGCGCGACCTCCCGGAGGTACGCCGCCGTTGCCGCTACGGTTGTTGCGCGCTCGGCAAGGTAGGCGCGGAAATTCCTTCCGGCGGGAGATTCCCACCCGATGCTTTCGGCGCCGCGGAGCCGCTCACGCACGGATTCCGTTGCCTCCGCTTCAAGCCGTAGCGCTCTCGCAAGATCCTGAACGGTCCGGTCAGGCTCCTGCTCGCTCGATAGTGCCGGCGTGGTACTGCTGTACATTCTCTGCACCCTCCTCAATCCGACGTGATCCTGTCCAAAACGTCCTGTCCAAAACGCTAGGCGCGGAGGGCGGGCAGGCGTCGGTCCGTGCGGCGCTATGTTGATATGTCGCCTCGATCCCGTACCTGTGGAGTAGCCGTCACGCATGGGTCGCACTCCGCCGGTCATGGAATGATTGGATACATGCCACACACTCCCTCCTCCCGGGTCAGCCTTGCGTCCGTTTCAATCCACCAGGGCGACAGCCAGGTTCCGATCGCGCTGGGACCGCTCGATGGCAGGTACCGCCCGGCAGTTGCTCCGCTGGTTGATTATCTTTCCGAAGCCGCGCTGAACCGGGACCGCGTACACGTGGAGGTGGAGTGGCTGATTCACCTGACCCGCAACAGCGTCCTCCCGGGCGCAGGTCCGCTTACCGGTGAGCAGGAAGCAGCGCTGCGGGAAATAATCAGTGCCTTCGACGGCAGCGCAGTCAGCGAGCTCGCCGAGATCGAGCGAGTCACAGTTCACGACGTCAAGGCTGTCGAGTACTTCATTGGAAGCCGGCTGGGGGACATCGGCATCAGCCGCCTGAAGCCACTCGTTCACTTCGGCTGCACCTCCGAGGACATCAACAATCTTTCCTACGCACTCGGGGTGAAAGGCGCGGTGGAGGAGATCTGGTTGCCCGCGGCGTCGTCGCTTGTGGATCAAGTGAAGACGATGGCTGAGGAATCCCGCTCAGTTCCGATGCTTTCACGGACACACGGCCAGCCCGCCACGCCGACCACACTTGGCAAGGAACTCGCGGTTGTGGCGCACCGCCTCGACCGCCAGCTCCAGCGCATCCGCCGTACTGAATACCTGGGGAAGATCAACGGAGCAACCGGCACCTTCGCCGCCCATGTCGCGTCCGTGCCGGGGGCAGACTGGCAGGCTATTGCACGGGAGTTCGTGGAGGGCCTCGGGCTCACCTGGAACCCCCTGACCACCCAGATCGAATCCCATGACTGGCAGGCGGAGTTGTACGCCGACGTCGCCCGCTTCAACCGGATCCTGCACAACTTCTGCACTGACGTGTGGAGTTACATTTCGATCGGCTACTTCGCACAGGTGCCCGTGGCCGGAGCCACCGGCTCCTCCACCATGCCGCACAAGGTGAACCCGATCCGCTTCGAGAACGCGGAAGCGAATCTTGAGATCTCCTGCTCCCTGCTGGACGTTCTGGCCGCAACCCTGGTCACTTCACGGTGGCAGCGCGACCTGACTGATTCCTCTTCCCAGCGCAATATCGGAGTGGCCTTCGGGCATTCGCTCCTGGCGATCTCCAACGTCTCCAAGGGCCTGGAGCGCCTTGATGTCGCGGAGTCAGTCCTTGCCGCGGATCTGGACACCAATTGGGAAGTGCTCGGCGAGGCTATCCAGATGGTGATGCGCGCGGAGGCGATTGCCGGGACACCGGGTATGGAGGATCCGTACGAGCGGTTGAAAGACCTCACCCGCGGACACCGCGTGGATGCTGCGCGGATGCGCGAGTTTGTCCTTGAACTTGGTCTCTCTTCCGAGGCAGAGGAACGGCTGTTGGCGCTCACGCCCGGAACTTACACGGGCATTGCTGACGGCCTCGTAGACCACCTGCGCTAACCGGTAGCCGTCTGGACAGAGCACCAACGGTGAGGAACCGCGATGGCGGGCGTGTTGATCGGCTTCGCCATCGCGAGTGCCGTCATTTTTGTCGGATACTTTGCGGGGGAGGTTCGAGCTCGCGGGCCGGTGACCGCGCTCCTAGCCTGAGCCGAACGTCGTCGTCGTTTTTTCATGGCTGTCCCAGCGCCGCAGTGCGGTGAGCGGAAGCTGGCCATGGGCGCCCGGCAGGAGGTCGATCGCTTGAGCGACCTGCGCGGGATTCATCGCCCGTGCGAGCGTAATGTGCGGCACCCAGCGGTCCGGAACACAGTTAGCGGCGATACCGGGCACCCCCTGAAGGGCGCTGTGCACCGCTCGATGAAGCTCAAGGAGGGCTCCGCTGACGACGCCGAGGCGCGCCAGCACCTGCCCACGACCAGTCTCGAAGAGAATCAGGCCGGCAGTGTGGATGGGCAGCGGCAGGACTTCGGCGAGCGCCGCCAGACCGTCGTCATACTCGGCCGGGATCCGAGGTGCAGCCAGCAGGGTGATGTGCGGGCGGTTCGACGCAGCGCTGTGCCTGCCCTGGGAGGGAAGGCCCGCCTGCTTCAAAATGCTCCAGTCCCGATGAACGAAATGCTCCGCGTCCACATCAAGGAGGAGCTCCACGCTATCCACGCTTAGCGGGGGCTCTGCCGGTTGTCACCGATCCCGAAAGATCCATCCTCCTCCACGGCACCCGTCCGCGGGTCATACTGCGGCCGTTGGTGGGCCAGTTCGCCGCCGCTGCGTCCGCCGAAGGGGCGGCCATGGTCGGCGTACTCCTCGCGGAAATAGGCGAGACACCAGTCCCCGAGCTGCACGCGGGCACCGGTCCGCAGGATGGAAGGGCCGTCGGGCTGCACACTGCCACGCACCGGGCCGTGCGGAACCAGGACGTACTCGTCGTCGGCGTTGTGCTCCACTGTCGCGTGAGTTGGTTCCAGCCCCTCAAGCACCAGGTCGGCGTCCGGCGAACTGCCGATGACCAGCTGCTCCCGGGCGAGGTTCACTTCACGTGGGATCTGTCCATTCCAGGTCTCGGAATTCTGGACGAAGATCAGCCTCGGGCGTCCGCTGCCCGGCGTGTGGTGGGTAGTGGTTACCTGCCGCCGGATGCGCCGGTTCACGGTTGGCACCAGCGGGAACGGGGTGGACGGCGGCAGCAGCGATGTGCCCGAGCCCGCCTGCCAGTTCGCTCCCCTGATGAGCGGCGCCAGCGCCGCAATAGACCCCGCGCGGATGTGCGGCGATCGGGTCATGAGACGCTGCGCCATCGACGTTTCCACTTTCCCGATGCTGACAAGCCTCCCGTTGGGACCGGCGAGGGTCACTGTCAGACCCTGGTCGGCGAGGCTTGCCGCCAGTTGGCGGACGCTGTCCAGGGAGGGAAAGCCTCCACCGCCTCCCGCTGCTGCCGGATCCTCGAAGTAGATGGTGACCTCTGACCCCGCGGCACTCACGGTGCCGTTCAGCGCCTGCGGGGTGCCGTCATCGTCGTATTGGGAGCGCGAGAAGGTCAGGTCAATGTCCAGGCGTACCTGCTGCGACACCGTTCAGCTCCGGTGAGTGTCGGAGCCCGCGGCGTCGTTATCGCTGGTGGTAACGCGCACTGTTCCGTTCAGCTTCCAGGTTGCCCGGGGCGCGTCCGGTCCGATGTCCCGCGGAACCTCGACAGTCATGTCGATGAAGCTGTAGTTGACGGCAGCACCTTTGCCGGTGAGGTAGGACCACATTTCCTCGGCGAGGTCCGCCCAGTCGCGGATGCTGCGGTTGTTATCGATAGAGGCATTTTCAGACATGACGAATTCCTAGCGCGTGATCGACTCTGTCCGGCGCCCTCTACCCGCCTGACCTGACAGGTCTGAGCCTAACCCGCGCCGGCCCACAAGTGAACCCTCCCCCCGGAAGCTGTCCGATAACTCTGCAGGTCATGCAAGCCACCGCTCAGCCTCGGCAGCGAGCTCCTTCCGGCGCCCGGCGTCCATCCGATCCAGCAGCCGTACGCTCATGCTTGAGCGCGGATTACCGGCCAGCAACTCCCTGTAATCCGCGACGAACCGCCAGTACAGTGCGTCCCAAATGTGCTGCCAGTCGCCCTGGGGGAGGTCACTCATCTTGCGCAGGTAGTTGCTGCCGCTGATGTAGGGCTTGGTTGTGATCGCGTTGCCCACCGCGAACTGGCTCATGGCATAGACGTTGGGAACCATTACCCAGTCGTAGGCATCGATGAACATGGTCATGAACCACTCGTACACGTCGTCCGGATGGATGCGAAGGAGGACGGCGGCATTTCCCAGCACCATTAACCGCTCAATGTGGTGGGCATAACCGGTGTCGAGGATGCGGCGGATGACCGTGTCGACCGGCTCTATTCCGGTGGTGGCTTCATACCAGGACTGATCCAGGTTACGGGACATCCCGAGGTGGTTGCTCTTCCGCATGCGTCGACCATGCTGCACATAGGACGCACGCATGTACTCCCGCCACCCGATGATCTGGCGTACAAAACCTTCTACGCTGGCGATCGGCGTGCCGTGCCTTCTGGCGTAGTCCAACGCGATTTCGACGACGTCGGCCGGCTTCAGCAGCCCGGTATTCAGGCTCGAACTGAGGGCGGAATGGAACAGGAACGAGTGAGTTTCGGTGATGGCGTCCTCGTAGGGGCCGAACAGCTCGAAGCGTTCGGCAAGGAAGACCTCCAGTGCATCAGCGGCGGCGTGATGGGTGGTAGGCCAATTGAACCCCTCCACCTCGCCGGGGTTGTCCGGGAATGCCTGCCGGACCCACGCGCGGGCGGCAGCGACGTCGTCGTTCTCCCTGGTGAAGTTCGGCAGGGCGGGCACAGTGACCTTCTTCGGCAGCTTCTTGCGGTTCTCGGTGTCCAAGCTCCATCGGCCGCCTGAGGGCGAGCCGTCCTCGTCGAGGAGGATGCCCAACCGCTTCCGCTGCCATTCGTAGAAGTTCTGCATCCTCCAGCCGTTGGAGGAGAAGTACCGGTCCAGGTCAGCAGTGGTGCAGATGAACGCGGGGGTTTCCTCAACCGTCGTCTCGATCGAGAGCTGTCCGAGAGTCTGGGTGAGGCGTTGGCCCAGCCAGTCGTCGACGACGTCGTAGTAGGTGCAGGAGGTCGCTCCGATGCGCTTCAGCACCTCAGCGAGCGCTTCCTGGCTGGGCGTCGAAGGGTTCGTCTCCACGTAGGTGACTTCCCGCCCGGATTCGCGGAGACGCCGCTCGAACGCGTGCATGCTCGCCCGGTGCAGCACCAGCTTCTGAACGTGGAACCGGTACTGGCGGAAGAACAGGTCATCCTCCACGAGGATGTAGTGCCGGGACTCCGAAGCGTGCAGGTGCTCCTCGAAGAGCTGGTGCGGAAAGATCAGCTGAGCATGCATGTGCACACAGTAGTACCAGTGTCAGGGGCTGCTGTCAGAATGAATTCATGGCATTCGACCGGCACCCCCTCCGACGGCTGGAGGAAAGCCGGGAGAATCCTCTGCCCCGGAAGGTGTGGCCTGCTACGCTCCCGCCGGTTCACCAGCTGCTGCAGGACGGGCTGGACCTCGGGCCCGCCACGGTGTTTGTCGGTGAGAACGGTTCCGGGAAGTCCACGCTGATCGAAGCGATCGCTGAAGCGTATGGTCTGTCGGTCGAGGGAGGATCAACCGGTGCGCAGCACACCACAAGGGCTTCGGAATCCGGGCTGGGCAGACACCTGCAACTGATCCGGAACGCCGGGACCACGAGGCGGGGCTATTTCCTCCGCGCGGAAACGATGCACGGCTTCTTCACCTACCTCGAGAAGAACCCGAGCACCCGCGGGGACGCCGCATTCCATGACATGTCCCACGGTGAGTCTTTCCTGGAGCTGGTTGTTGACCGCTTCCGCGGCGCGGGCCTGTGGGTGCTGGACGAGCCCGAGTCAGCGCTGTCCTTTTCCGGCTGCCTTGCACTGGCTGGAGTGCTCAAGCAGCTGCTCGCCGGCGGCAAGTCGCAGGTACTCCTGTCGACGCACTCGCCGCTGCTGGCAGCTCTTCCCGGAGCACGGATTCTTGAGGTAGGCGATTGGGGCCTTCGGGAACGGGAGTGGGAAGACCTGGAGCTGGTTTACAACTGGCGGGAGTTCCTGAAGGCGCCCCAGCGGTACCTGCGGCATGTCTGACGGGTCTAACTGCCTGTCCAGACGTAGAACTTCTCCGGCCGGCCCGCCGCACCGTACTTCGGGACGATGCGTGCGCTGCCCCTGGTAACAAGGTACTCGAGGTATCTGCGCGCGCTCACCCTTGCGAGGCCAAGCTGCGCTGCAACCTCCGAGGCAGAGAAACCGGCGCCCGAGGAGCGAAGCGCACCGACCACAGACTCGAGGGTGGGCTGGGACAGGCCTTTCGGTAACGAGCCCGTGAGCGTCGGAGGGGCCACCTGCGGCGCCTTGGCCGGCGTCGCGGCGAGCAACCTGTCGATGCGCTCCTGGTCCAGTGGACCGGCCGAGACGGAACTGTGCTCCGCGATGCTTGCCCTGTGCCGCACGTAGTCGTCCAGCCGCTGCATCAGGACTTTCGAGTTGAATGGCTTGACGAGGTAGTGCAGCACTCCGCCGGCCATTGCGGCGCGCACCGTTTCCAACTCGCGGGCAGCGGTAATGGCAATGATATCCACCGGGTCCCCGGGAAGGTTGCGGGCTGCCCGCAGCACCTCGATTCCAGACATATCGGGCAGGTGAATATCGAGCAGCATCAGCTCCGGCTTCAGCTGGCGCACCTTTTCGAGCGCCTCACCTCCGGAATTCGCTACGCCGACGACGTCGAAGCCGCCGTGCGCGAGGAGGAACCCTGAGTGCACGCCGGCCACTTCCTGATCGTCATCGACGACCAGCGTTGGAATGAGATTCACGACGTCAGTGCCCCGGCGTCCGCGGCGGCCCGCGGTTCCATTGCGCGCCGGTGATTCTGCTCCGGCAAAATCGGCGCAGGGCCCAGCGTCACCGCAATGTGCGCGCCGCCCAGCACCGACTCTGTGACCGACACCTGGCCAGAGCGGCGCTCAGCGACCCTCTGGACGAGTGCCAGCCCGAATCCGCGTGAACCGCTGCCTGCTGCGTCCTTGGTCGAGAAGCCAGAGGAAAATACCTGCGACCGAAGGTGCTCGGGAATGCCCGGACCGTCGTCGGATACAGCGATGGAACAGCCTGCCGCGTCCGAGGTCAGCTGGACGTGGATCATCCCGTTGGAACCGACAGCGTCCACAGCGTTGTCGATCAGGTTACCGAGCACTGTCACGGGGTCTGTGGTGCCGTCCGCTTCGAACGTCGACGTCTCATCGACGATCAGGGTGATGCCCTTCTCGGCGCAGATCGTTGTCTTGGCCATCAGGAGACTGGCCGTGTCCGGGTCGCTCACACCGGGCGAGACGTCTCCGGATACTATCGAACCGCCATGTCCGGACCGGGAGATGAAGTCCACCGCCTTGTCCGTCCGGCCCAGCTCAAGCAAACCTGAAATGACATGCATCTTGTTCGCAAACTCATGGGCCTGGCTTCGAAGGGCCTGGGTGACGTCACGTGCGCCGTCGAGGTCCAGCAGCAGCTGGTGCAATTCCGTGCGGTCGCGCAGAACCAGGACGCTTCCCACCCGCCGACCATCGACGACGGCATCACTTGAGCGGGCGAGGAGTACCCGCTCGCCCACCAGAACCGTTTCATCGGCGTCGCCCGCTGAACCGAACATGCCTGCCAGGGAAGGTTCCAGTACAGCAGTTGCCTGGCGCCCCTTCACCTCGTCACCGAGGTCGAGCAGCCGCTTGGCCTCATCATTGAGCACAGCAAGCCGCCCACGCTCGTCAACCGCGACAACCCCTTCCCCGATGCCGTGCAGCATGGCATCACGTGTTTCGAGCAGCGCGGCGATCTCTTCGGGTTCCAGCCGGTAGATACGGCGCCAGATGAGCCTCGAGATCCAGATCGATCCGGCGGTGCCGGCCAGGGCGGCCACAATCAACCAGGCGAGCAGCACCGGCAGGTCTTCCTGCAGATCAGCGGTAAGGGTCGATTCAAGCGTTCCCACGGAGGCAGTCCCGATCACGGTGCCGTCTCCACCCCAGATGGGTACCTTCACACGCCATGACTCGCCGAGGGTTCCGGTCTGGGTACCAACGAAGGTCTCACCGGATAGCGGGACGGACGGGTCAGTCGACACCATCTGGCCAATCATGTCCGGGTTCGGATGCGAGTACCGGATGCCGACGTCGTCAGTCACCACCACATACGTGACTCCGGTGGCCTGCGTGGTGAGCTCAGCGATCGGCTGGATGACCGCGCTGGGATCCTCGTCGTCGAACGCGTCCACAACCGACGGCAGCTGTGCGATGGACTGCGCCACCCCGACCATGCGGCCCTGGTAGGCGTCGCGGATCTGCTGCTCCTGCATCCGCACGGCAACAGTACCGGCAACGAGCACAATGATCAGCACGATCAGCAGCTGCAGGAAGAACAGCTGTGATCTAAGCGACATTGAGCGGACCATGCTTCCATTCTCGCATGATCGGGTGTATGAGCCGTCTCGCTGGAGGGGCGAAATCGATGGCCGGAGGCGTGACTGTGACTGTGACTGTGACCACAATGACCACTACGCACGTTGTGACCGTATGGTTTCCGCCGGGCGGATACCTTCCTACGCTGGACCGGAACGTGTGGTGAGGCGCATCACACCAACGGAAGGAAAACCCCCGAATGAAGCACGAGAGCACAATGAAGCGCTTGTCGGCTGTGGGCGCTATCGGCGTCGCATCTGTCCTTGCCCTGTCCGCCTGCGGCAGCACGTCCGGCGGGACAGAGACCGAAGCCGGGATCGACCGGCTCAACATCATCGTCCCCGCTGATCCGGGCGGCGGCTGGGACCAGACCGGCCGTGCCATGCAGAAGGATCTGCAGGAAAACGACCTGGTGGGCAACGCGTCAGTGGTGAACGTCGGCGGCGCCGGCGGCACCAACGGCCTGGCCCAGCTGGCCACCGAGCAGGACCCCAATACGCTCATGGTGATGGGCTACGTCATGGTCGGCGCGGTCGAGACCAACGCGGCAGAAACCCGCATTGAAGACACCACGCCCATCGCGCGGCTGACGGAAGAGCCGCTGATCGTCGTCGTACCGGCCGACTCACCGTTCCAGACCATCGAAGACCTGCTCTCCGCCGTCGAGGAAGACGGGCAGGGCGTGTCCATCACCGGTGGATCAGCAGGCGGCGCTGACCATATCCTCGCCGGCCAGATGCTCAAGCAGGCAGGCATCAGCCCCGATAACCTCAACTACATTCCCTACTCCGGCGGCGGTGAATCACTCGCAGCGCTGCTCGGCAACAAGGTGTCTGCCGGTATCTCCGGCGTCGGCGAATACGCCGAACAGGTGAAGGCCGGAAAGCTGCGTGCCCTGGCAGTATCGGGTGAGGAACCCGCAGCTCAGTTGCCGGACGTTCCCACCCTGACCGATGAGGGCGTGGACCTTGTGCTGACCAACTGGCGCGGCGTCGTTGCCCCGGGAACCATCGACGAGGCCAAGGCTGCCGAGCTGACCGAACTGGTCACCGAAATGTCCGAGACCGAAGCCTGGCAGACCACGCTCGAGACCAACGCCTGGGACGACGCATTCCTCGCCGGCGAGGAGTTCGACGCCTTCCTGACCGAAGACATTGCAGCGGTCAAGACCACCTTGACCGAGATCGGTCTGCTGTAACGGCGATGAGCTCTTCAATCAACGGGGCGACGGGCGGAAGCGGCACCAATACCGCGCCCGCCCGTCCCCTCGGCGAACTGATCTTCGCGGGAATGATCGTCTGCGTCGGCGTCGTCGGTTTTGTTGCCGGCGCGCAGATTCCCATCCCGCCGTCCGCCGGCGTTGTTGGCCCCCGCGCCTTCCCGTTCATTGTCTCCGGCATCATGGTGGCCATCGGCATCGGGCTGGTCATCCAGCTCCTTCGCGGCCACACCGGCGCGGCCGAGGAGGGCGAGGACGTTGATCCCGACGTAAAAACCGACTGGCTGACCGTCGGCAAACTCGTCGGATTCCTCGCCCTTCACATCGCGCTCATCGTCCCCCTCGGCTGGCCGGTAGCTGCCGCCATCCTGTTCTTCGGTGCTGCCTGGTCCCTCGGTGCAAAGCCGTGGTGGCGTAACGCGGTCATCGCCGTCGTTCTGGCGCTGATCCTCCAGTTCGTGTTCGCGGGCCTCCTCGGAGTCTCGCTGCCGGCCGGCTTCCTCCTGGAAGGCGTTGAAATCTTCAATGGATAATTTCATGGCATTGCTTGAGGGTTTCAGCGTTGCGATGCAGCCGATGTACCTGCTGTACGCGCTCGGCGGCGTGCTGGTAGGCACCGCAGTAGGCGTTCTGCCCGGTATTGGCCCCGCCATGACAGTGGCGCTGCTTATGCCGATCACCTACAGTCTCGACCCGACGGCGGCGATCATCGTCTTCGCGGGCATCTACTACGGCGGCATGTACGGCGGCTCCACAACCTCGATTCTGCTGAATACCCCGGGCGAATCGGCCTCCATTGTCACTGCCCTCGAGGGCAACAAGATGGCCAAGGCCGGCAGGGGCGCAGCGGCACTCGCGACGGCGGCAATCGGCTCGTTCATTGCCGGAACCGTGGCCACCGTGCTGCTGAGCTTCGTGGCACCCTATGTTGCCGAGTTCGCCGTGCAGATCGGGCCCACCGAGTACGTGGCGCTCATGATCGTTGCGTTCCTGACCGTCGGTGCGCTGCTCGGAGCATCCGTGCTTCGCGGGCTCGCGTCCCTGGCGCTGGGCCTGTTCATCGCCCTGATCGGCGTGGACGCGCTGACCGCCCAGCAGCGGTACACCTTCGGCAACCCGTTCCTGGCGGACGGTATCGACGTCGTGCTGGTTGCAGTCGCGCTCTTCGCGGTGGGTGAGGCGCTCTACGTTGCCTCCCGGCTTCGCCACGGTCCCGTCAAGGTCATTCCGGTGGCCGGACGCTGGACCAACTGGATGCGCAAGGAGGACTGGAAGCGGTCCTGGAAGCCCTGGCTTCGTGGAACGTTCATCGGCTTCCCGGTGGGAACCATTCCCGCGGGTGGCGCCGACGTCGCAACGTTCCTGTCCTACGCCTCCGAGCGGAAACTCGCGAAGGGTGAGCGGAAGAAGCAGTTCGGCAAGGGCGCTATCGAAGGCGTTGCCGGCCCGGAGTCTGCCAACAACGCAGCCGCGGCCGGTGTGCTGGTCCCGCTGCTGACGCTTGGCATTCCAACGACGGCAACCGCCGCCATGATGCTGGTCGCGTTCCAGCGCTACAACATCCAGCCCGGGCCCCTGCTGTTCGAGGTTGAGGGCGCACTGGTATGGGCATTGATCGCGAGCCTGTACGTGGGCAACCTGATGCTGCTGGTCCTGAACCTGCCGCTGGTCGGCATCTGGGTGAAGATCCTGCAGATCCCGCGGCCCTACCTCTACTCCGGCATTCTCGTCTTCGCCGCCATGGGCGCGTTCTCCGTGAACTTCACCCCGGTGGACGTGTTTGTCCTGCTGGTGATCGGCGTGCTGGGGTTCTTCATGCGCCGCTACGGCTATCCGATTGCACCGATGGTGGTGGGCCTGATCCTGGGCCCCATCTTCGAGGATCAGCTGCGGCGTTCCCTTGCCATCTCGCAGGGCGACCCGACCGCACTGGTCAGTACACCCATTGCCGCAACCATCTACGTCGTTCTCATCGTGATCTTCGTTCTCTCCTTCTGGCTGAGGAAGAGGCAGCGGGCCATGGAGTCCGAGGTCGTGGAAGAGACACCGGCTGCAGCCGTTGACCTGAAAGAAGGCGGGAAATGAGTTCGGTTGTGCTGGGCTACGTGCCGAATGCGCTGGGAGATGCTGCGGCGGAAGCCGCGGTGCACGAGGCCCGTCAACGCGGCGCGACACTCGTGGTGGTCAACACCACCCGTGCGGACCGTCTAGTGGACCCGACCTATGCCGACGACGACGACATGTCGCGCCTGCAGGGCACGCTGCGGACATCCGGGGTGGACTTCACCGTCCATCACGGCACGTCGAAGGACACCGCTGCGGAAGACGTGCTCGACGCTGCTGAACGTCATGCTGCCGAGCTCATCGTCATCGGGCTGCGCCACCGCACACCGGTGGGCAAGCTCATCATGGGCTCCACGGCGCAGTCGATCCTGCTGGGCGCGGCCTGCAACGTGCTTGCAGTGAAAGCCTGACGCCCGTTTTCGGTTCCATCCGGTTCGGTTCCGTGCAGGTTTGACCAGATCCGAGACGAGGCCCGCGGCATGTCGTAGCAGACACGCCGCGGGCCTTCTCCATACCTGCGAGAAACGGTTCAGACGCGGGCACGCTCCGCCAGGATCCCGTCGATCTGGCCCATTGCCTCCTTGAGTCCTTCCTCCATCCCCATCTCGATCATCTGCTGGAGTTGGTCGGCGCTTTCGAAGCTGGAGGCCACAGTCATCCGTGTGCGGCCCGCTTCAACTTCCTCAAGTGTGACGACGGCGTGCGTCTCCCCCAGCTCGTCCATCGGGGCACCGGACTCATCCGCGAAGCCGTCGTCGAACTCCAGCCGCCGGGGTGAGTCGATGGCCGTGAACTTCCACCAGCCCCCGCTCTTGTCCCCTTCCGGTCCCGTCATGTAGTAGCTCGACGAACCACCCTCGCGGAACTCATGCTTGTCAAACGTGGCCGGGTAGGTCGGCGGGCCCCACCAGCGCTCGAGCTGGCGCGGATCTTCCCAGATTTGCCAGACTCGCTCGACGGCGGCGTCAAACTCCGCGACGATCGTGAGGCTGAGCGCCTCGAGGTCCTTTTCAGTGCTGATGACAGCCATGATGCTTACCTTTCCTGATGTTGACTACTCATCCTCGGCGAGGATTTCGGTGATCCGATCGATCCGTTGGCGCCAGATCAACTCGTACTCGTCAAGCAGGTGCCGCGCCTTCCGTACTGCATCCCGGTTAGCCCGCACAATCTGCTCCCTTCCGCGCTTCTCCTTGGTGACCAGAGACGCCTGTTCCAGCACTGATACATGCTTCTGCACCGCCGCGAAGCTCATGGCGTAGTGCGCAGCCAGGGCCGAAACGGAGTGCTCCTCGCTGATTGCACGGAGCACAATGCTGCGCCGCGTCCTGTCCGCGAGAGCGTGGAACAACCGGTCCACTTCAGATTCCGAAAGCTGATCTACAACCATTTGGTTGTAGATTATTCCTCCTGGGCTCCGCCGTCAATAGTCTTCGTTGCCTCATTCAGCGGACGGTGTACCGGGTCTGCACCGCGCCGCCCTTGAAGGCCTTCACCTCGTCGAGCTGCAGGCGGACATCCGCCGGTAACGCACCGAACAGCGGTTTTCCTTCCCCAATCAGGACGGGAACGCGGGTGAGGGTGAGCGTCTTGATCAGACCTGCCGCGAGGAAAGTGCGCACAGTTCTGCCGCCGTCGACGTACACGTTGCGGGCGCCGTCGTCGTCCAAAAGCGCGGTGGCCTCATCCAGGGAGCGGACGATCCGGATGCGGGAATCGTCAGTCTGAAGCGTGGTACTCAGCACGAACACGGGCGTCTCGCCGTAGAACCACTCGCCCATCGCCTGGACGATGTCGTAGGTGCTTCTTCCCATCACCAGGTGGTCGACCGAAGCCATGAATTCTGTGAAGCCGGAGGCGCCCGGGTCATCAGCTTCACCCGCGGCGCCGCCTGTGAGCCAGTCGAGGCTGTCATCGGCCCTCGCGATCATGCCGTCGACGCTCATCCCGATGAACACATGCCCGGACCACTGCCGCTGAGTCATGGCAGCATCGTAGACCCGGCACACCCTTTTCGGGAGCCGGCAAGCCTATTGGAACCCGGCGGCCGCGACTATGCCCGCCGCTGGATTTGGGCACCGTCGCGGACAATGAGATCCACGATTGCGAGAACCTCCTGAAGGTCCTCTCCGCTCTGCCGCTCGGAACCCGCTCCAGCAAAGAAGGCGGCGTCGTAATACAGGCCGTCACCGAGAAGTTTCACCGCACGGGCAACGGCCCGGCTTCCGAGCTCGGCCTCAAGGGCGCCGAGCCATTGCTCCTGGATGAGGGCGAAGGTGGACTGCGCCGTCGGGTGACCCTGCTGGGCCAGACGCGCCATCGCCACCAGTGCGCGGTCCAGCGGACTGTTTTCATACATCGAAGTGCGGACGTAGTAGCGCGCCGACCCTTCGGGATCCGCTGCCATTGCCTCCCGGTCGCGGGCGACGAGCCCCTCAAGACGTTCGGCCAGGCCATCAACCAGTGCTTCCTTGGACGGGAAGTGGTAGAGCAAGCCGCCCTTGGAGACGTCAGCCGCCGCCGCCACCGCTTCCATCGTGGCACTGCGCTCACCATCGCTGATGAGGATGCTTTCGAAGCTGTCGAGGATCCGTTCGCGAGCGCTGGCCATGACCTTAATCATACTGACGCTCGAAGGCTTTACTGTACCGGCTGGACGGTATAGCTTTGAGATCATGACCCAGTACTACACCTCTGTCCCGGCTGCCACCCGATCGCTCGCGGTTCCTCCGCGTGCCGGGCGTCGCGAGTGGTGGGCACTGGCGGCTCTGATGCTGCCGGTGCTGCTGGTAGCCGTGGACAATACCGTGCTGAGTTTTGCGATGCCGGAGATCTCGCTGGCGTTCAACACCAGCGGCACAACGCTGCTCTGGATCATCGACAGCTATCCGCTGGTTCTGGCCGGCTTGCTGGTCGCGATGGGAAGTTTCGGCGACCGCTTCGGGCGGCGCCGGCTCCTCATGATCGGCGCCACCGGTTTTGCCGTTTTCTCGGTGGCCGCAGCCTTCGCGCCGTCCGCGGAGCTCCTGGTGGCCGCCCGTGTCGGCCTTGGGGTGTTCGGCGCCATGCTGATGCCGTCCACACTGTCGCTGATCCGGAACATCTTCCTTGACCGTAACCAGCGACGCCTCGCCGTCGCTGTGTGGGCAGCCGGTTTCTCAGCCGGTGCGGCGCTCGGCCCGCTGGTGGGCGGCGCACTTCTCGAGCACTTCTGGTGGGGCTCGGTCTTCCTGCTGGCGGTTCCCGTGCTTCTGGTTCTCCTCGCTGTCACTCCGCTGCTGGTTCCGGAGTCGGCGGACCCGAGCCCCGGGCGCGTCGACTACGTGAGCATCGTGCTCTCGGTGGGCACCATGCTGCCCATCGTTTTCGCCATCAAGACCTTAGCGAAAGGCGGGTCGGCAGCAGTGGTTGCTGCCGCCGTCGTCGTTGGTCTTGCCGCGGGTACCGCGTTTGTCCGCCGCCAGTTGGGGCGACAGAATCCCATGCTCGACGTGCGGCTCTTCACGGTGCGGCCGTTCACCGGCGCAGTGCTGGTTAACCTGCTCGCGATCTTCTCGCTGGTCGGGTTCCTCTACTTCGTGTCCCAGCATCTGCAGCTGGTGCTGGGGCTCAGTCCGCTGGAGGCCGGCGTCGTTCTGGTGCCCGGCCTGATTATGACAATTGTTGCCGGACTCGCCGTCGTGCCGCTGATCCGGAAGGTTGCGCCGCATGTTGTGGTGCCGGCCGCCCTGCTGCTCTCGGCGGGCGCGTATGCGTTTGTTGCACTGACGAGTCAGGGCGGATCGATCGGAGCATTGCTGGCGGCGTTCGTCCTTCTGGGCGCGGGAGTGGGCGCATCGGAGACTGTTTCGAACGACCTCATCCTGTCCAGCGTGCCCGCCGCGAAGGCCGGGGCCGCGTCAGCAATTTCGGAGACAGCCTACGAGGTAGGCTCCGTCTTCGGTACGGCACTCCTCGGGAGCATTCTGCTCGCGTCCTACCAGGAGCACCTCGCGCTGCCTGCCGGGCTGAGTCCTGAACAGGGGACGACGGCGACAGAAACGTTGGGCGGCGCCATCAACGTCGCATCGGAGTTGCCTGCCGAAAGTGCTTCGCTGCTGCTCGGCTCGGCATTCCACGCATTCGACAGCGGCGTTGTCATCACATCAGGCATCGGGGCGGCGCTTATGCTGGCGGCTTCCGGATTGGCGTTCTGGAGCCTGCGCAAGCCGAACGTCCCCTGACCGTTCATTGAGCAGGACACGCCCCTAATCCCGAGGGCAAAGTCATATGGTCGAAGCAACGCTCTGATTGATGGAGCGTTTGATGGTCAAGTTGTTTCCTGTGAATGCGCG
>NZ_CANLXP010000019.1 GCF_947495145.1 uncultured Arthrobacter sp. | reverse complement strand
ACCCCAGCCACCCGGCTGAACCAGCTGCTCACAGCGGCATGAACCCCAGCGTTGCCCCCACTACTTGACTTCGCCCCCTCTTTCGGGGCGTGTCCTGCCAACTCGACGCTACGGCGCTGGGTAGGGGGCGACCTTGAGGGACTTCGCCAGGTGGACAGCGTTAGCAGTCATGCCGGAAATGGTCGCGGCAACCGGGTCCGGCACCTGCTCCAGATCCTTGAAATCCACGGTCTGCATGGCTTCGCCCACCCAATAGACGCCGCCCTGTGCGGCGACTGTGAAACCGATGTCATTCAGGCCCTGATGCATTTCGGCAGTGACGTGGTGGGCGCCGTCCTCATTCCCGACCACAGCGGTCAAAGCAACCTTGTTGTACATGATCGGCCGGCCCTCGTCATCGGTGGAGGAGAGGTCAGCGTCGAGCCGTTCGAAGACGCGCTGACCCAGGCTGCACATGTGCCCCACCCAGATTGGTGTGCATAGGAGGAAGATGTCGGCGTCGAGAATCTGCTGGCGAAGCTGCGGCCATTCGTCTCCATTACCCATGTCGATCTGCACGCCGGGGGCAACATTGTGGTCAACCACGCGGGCCGACGACGTCTCCACACCCTGTTCCTTGAGCTTGCCGAGGATGTGGTTGGCCATGACTTCACTGCTCGACGCGTCGGGCGAGGGTGTGAGGGTGCAGATGAGCGCAAATGCTTTGAGGTTTTCCATCGAGTTCCTTCCGTTGAGTTGGCAGGACACGCCCCTTATGAACGGGGTATCGGGGCGTGTCCTGCCAAATCGATGTGATTACTGGCGGTAGCCCTCGACCTGATCGATGGGCCTGGCCTCTGCTTCCTGCGGGCTCTCCCCCGCATCTTCCTTTGCGCGCCGCTGACGGAGCAGGTCCCAGCACTGGTCAAGCTGCTCCTCGACCCGGCGCAGCCTGGTCCGGCGGTCTTCCTCCGTCGCATCCCCGCCCGGAACACCTTCTCCCGGGTCACCCCCCGTGGAAGAGGTGTCCCGCAGGGTGTGCTCTTCATCGACGAGCGCCTGGATCCGCGCCATAATGTCTTGATCGTTCATGACAATCTCCTTCGCTGACTTCGAGAAGTGTGTACCTCGTCTGCAACAGCCCGGGTTTGTAAGGCTACTTACTAGTAGCCCGGATATCCACCGGTTCCGGCGTTTGCATGATCCCTGCGCCGATGCCCTAAACTGACTGGGAACTATTCGCCTGTGTAGCTCAGTCTGGTAGAGCATCCGCTTCACACGCGGAAGGCCCGGGGATCGAGGCCCCGCGCAGGCACTGTTCGATGGCCCGTCCCGCTCCCGCGGGGCGGGCTTTTTTCGTCTGCCGCGCGTTCGTTCTGGGCGAACAAAACTTGTTAGCACTCTACCAATCAGAGTGCTAATCTAATTTCAGGTTGAGCGGATGTGACTCAACCCCCAAGATCTGATAGGGAGTGAACCATCATGGCTATGAAATTTGACCCATTTCGTGAACTGGACCGTGTGGCCGGCGCACTTCTCGATACCCGCCAGGGCCTGCGCCTGATGCCGATGGACCTGTACCGCGAGGGCGACCACTACATCCTCAACGCCGACCTTCCGGGCATTGATCCTGGCTCCGTCGATATTGACGTCGACGGCCAGCTGCTCACCATCCGCGCGGAGCGCACCCTGCGCAACGTCGAGGGAGTCAAGTGGCTCACCCGGGAGCGGGACAGCGGATCCTTCCTCCGGCAGCTGAACCTTGGTCAAGGCATCGACATCGACGCGATTTCTGCACGGTATGAGAACGGTGTCCTCAGTGTCACCATCCCAGTCAGCGAGCGCGCCAGGCCCCGCAAGATTGAGGTGGTTTCCGGCGAAGACGCCCAACCGGTTCGAGGCGACAAGGCCGTCGAAGCCTAACCCTCAGCTGGCCAGGCCCCAGCAGACAAAGAACGACGACGGCGGGTTGCGGCCCGCCGTCGTCGTTCTTTTCTGCCTATCCGTATATTACCGAGCCTCAACCGTGCGGTGCTTGGGCTTGAGCGCGAGCGCAAGGCCAATCATTCCGATGGCGAGGACAAGGTGCAGGATGTTGTCCGCCGCGTTGACGGGTACGAAGTTAGCCGCCGAGTCCTGCGGCACGATGAGCCCGTAGATGAAGAGCACGGCGTAAATGACGCCGCCCCACAGGAGGAAGTTGTACGCTCCGGTAGCCGTCTTGGCCATCACCACGCCGGCCACTCCAAACAGGAGGTGAACGATGTTGTGCAGGATGGAAACCTGGAAGATCCCCAGAAGCTGCGCCTCCGAGTCGCTGCCGGCGATGGAAAGCGTGTCGTAGTTGCTGGTGATGCCGGGAATGAAGCCCAGAATGCCAACCAGCAGGAATACAACTCCGACCGCCAGAGCGGCCTTTTGGATGTTCGTTCGGGTGGCGACACCCGATCCTGATGAATGTGTTGAAGCCATTTCGCTATCCCCTCTGAACTTGCCGCCGTGGCGGGCACCGACGTTGTGGTCTTGCGAGTTGAATGGACACTATGTCCCGCCATTTGTAATGCCAGCGTGCCACAACCCGGGAAGAATAGGAAGCTTGCTTAGTTACTGTTTTATAACCCTTACTTGACGGGCCGAGAGCTAATGGCGGGAGTACAAGTGGCTGTGTCAACCGTAAGTGGCCCCGGTAGGACGGTCATTTCTGGCCCCACTTGGTTACCTGCGGGGTTGCTTGATCAACTCGTCATTCTTGCTCAGGTGCTTTGGCCGTCGAATTATCACGATTTGGACTCGACGGTCGTCCGCAGGAGGCGGAGCATTGTCGGTGGTCGCGGATCTTACTAGGCTTCGATCAGCCGGAGCCATGGGGGGTAACGGCATAAGCAATGGAGTCAATGATGATGCATTTGCGAAAGCTCACCGCTGCAACGGCCTGTCTGGCCCTGGCGATGGGACTGGGGGTCACGGGGGCGCAAGCGAAGTCAGATACGTCTCAGTCACCTGGAGAAGTCAAGAAGGAGCAGCCGCTCAAGTTCGTCGGTTTCGACAAGCAGGTCGCCAAGGAGAACGGCTACGACATCCGGAAGGACGCCAACGGTATCGAGTACTCGATACCTGCGAGTGTGCCGAAGGGTGACATGACCGGGGCCGTCTATGGACCCGGGACTGGGCCAAAGGCCGAGATCAGCTTGATGGCGGGTGGCTTCGTCGAGGGTGATTGCGGTAGCGCATCGTTGCTTGGTAGTGGCAAATCATTCACCACCGGCTACACAATCCACTGGTACCTGGGGCCTTCAGCGAGGCACACCTGGCGGGTAGTTGTTTCTTCCGGGTACGGCTATGAAGTTTTCAACATGGATGGCTGGTTTGGAGGAAGCGCTTGGTCTGCCCAGCGCGGGATCTCGTTCAAGGGCTTGCCTTATTCCGGGTACGTCTCGGGCGGTAGGGTCACCACCGCAGCCGGCTTTGTGTGCTCTTCGCTGAGTCCAAGCGATAGCTGGTACGGATACTAAGCCTGAAGGGGGCATCGTGCGCTTGGAAGATGACTACATGGGCGCGTATAGGGCGAGATTCGAGCAGTTCGGCATCCCGCTGCTCAGCTTGTCATCCGCCGACCGATTCGTCCTGAATCGGGTCAATTGGGAGGGCACGAGTGAAGATCCAACGGACATTGCAGAGGTGTCGTATATCGATACCAGACGTAAGGATCTGAAAGTTCGGACGTCCATTCGGACCTATCATGCCGGTCATGTCACGCGATCGAGGGTGGATAACCAAACATCTCTCAACAACCACCTAGTGACGGCGTTTTCCCAGCAACTTGTTCCGGCGAAAGGTTTCGGGCCTGGCTTCAGAACGGTGCTTGAGGATTTTGAACGGCGGACAGCTGGCATCAAGCTTCGTGATTCTACGTTGCTGATCGATGACGAGAAGGTGGTCTGCAGAGCCGGTAGTTTCGACTTCATGTCAGTGGCCGAGGTTGTCATCAAGGATCGGGTAGCGACGCTCATCGGCCCGGACGGCTTCCTTGAAGAGCCGCTGTCCAGCGCGGTCCTTCCGGAGTACTGAGACAAAGGGAACGGCCCTGGTTCCAGCCGGGGTCGTTCCCTTTGTCCTCACTGTCTCACCCTTGTTTCCGTCTCGATTCACCTCGCGGCCTGGTGAGCCAAGGTATGGGCAAGGCGGTAAGAGTCAGTACCGGTTTCGATAATCGCTCCGTTGAAAGTGAGCCGGTCGACGATCGCGGCACAGAGTCTGGGGTCGGTGAAAGTTTTTGTCCAGCCGGAAAAGGACTCGTTGCTGGCGATCGCGATGGAATTCTTCTCCTCGCGTTCGGTGAGAACCTGGAAGAGAAGCTCAGCGCCGCGCCGGTCGAGTTCCGTATAGCCGAGCTCGTCGATGCAAAGCAAGTCAACCCGGCCATAGCGGGCGATGGTCTTGGCCAGCATCTTCTCGTCCGCTGCTTCGACCAGTTCGTTCACGAGCCGGGTGGCAAGCGTGTATTTGACCCGGTACCCCTTCTCCGCTGCAGCGGTACCCAGCCCGATGAGGAGGTGTGATTTTCCGGTTCCGGAGTCCCCAATGAGACAGAGGGGTTGCCCCTTGCGGATCCACTCCCCGGTGGCCAGAGTGTGAATGGTCGCTGAGTTGATGTTGGGGTTCGCGTCGAAGTCGAAGTCTCCGAGCCATTTATCCCGCGGGAAGTTCGCTGCTTTCACCCGTCGGGTTGAGGATCGGCGGTCCCTGTCGTCGCACTCAGCCAACAGCAGCTCGGCCAGGAACCCCTGATACGACAGCTGTTCCTTGCCGGCGACGGACAGGGCTTCATCGAGGACCGCACGCACTGTTGGCAGACGTAACCGGCGACAAGCTTGGTCCACGGCCGCCACTGCAGCCTGCTCAGTCAATCCGCGGCGCCTACGGAGGGTGGGCGTGATTGTGGTGGTTGGTGCGGCAGGACTCACGAGATGTTCTCCTTCGACGCAGCGTTAGTGGAACCAGCTGAGATGGGTTGCATGCGTATGGCCAACAACTCGTCATAAGCGTTGACCGACGGGGCCGGCCGGTTATCCGCCGGCAGTCCGGCGATGACGGCAGCGGGATCCATCAACCGACGCTGGGTCAGGCTGACAACTCGTTGCTCGCGCTGATCAGCATGAGCACCACGATGAACACCCGAAGGGCGGCCCGAGATGGCCCCACCCACCGGCAGCGACCGACTACCCGCCGCATCATTTACAACATCGCTCATCGCGACGTGCCGGCGGGCTTCGACAGCGACGACATCAGCGTTGACCGCTCCCACCTCGAGCGCGGCGCGGATACCGGCCTGGATGTCATCGGCGGACATGGACCTGTGAAGGAGAAGAACGTCGATGAGCTCACGTGTTCCGTCTGAGTCACCATTGACGCGACGTGACGCAGCCCAGAACGCTTCATGAGCGCTTGTGAACGTCCCAGCGTCGCGAGCCCTCGACAACGCGGTGGAGCCAGGAAGGGCGCCAGGCTTAGTACGCAGAACCTCAAGGTAGTGATCGAGCTGCACGGACTGCCCGTGCTTGACGGTAATCCGATGATGCCGAGCCAAGATGGTGCGCCCGTCAAACACGACAATCTCGGACGCCCGGAGCGATACCCGAACCTGCTGGCCGATGAACCGGGCCGGAACCGAGTACTTCACCATCCGCACCGTGATCATCGAAGATCTATCCACCCTCGGTGTCAGCACCACCCCGGGGTCGAACGCCTCTGCTGATAGCGGCGCGAACAGCGGTCGCTCAAAATCAAAGTCCTGGCCGACCGTGCGAATCCGATCACTAATGCGCCGCGCTTCGTCCTGAGCTTCCCATTCGCCTATACGACCGTTGAGCTCATCCAGGGAACCCACGATAGGCATCGGAGAAAGACGGTTGCGGCGAAACCAACCCACCTCGCCCTCAACGCCACCCTTCTCGTGCGCACCGTCAATGCCCGGTTGACAGTAGAACGCGTCGAACCCGTAGTGGGAGCGGAACAACACCCACCGGTCGTTTTCCTGACGCTGCCTACCCTGCCCAAACACGACCGCAGTCACCGCGCTGGTCAGATTGTCATAGCGGATATGTCTCGTCGGGATTCCGCCCAGGGCGGTGAAGGCCTCGATATGACCTTCAAGAAAAGCTTCCTGGGCCTGCGTCGGGTAGACCCGGTGAATAGCCTTGCCCGAATAGGAAAGCCGATAGACAAACATGTGGCATTTCGTCTTCACCCCGTTCAACACGACCCAGACCTCACCGAAGTCCACCTCGGCCTCCGCCCCAGGTGCGTGCTCCTGCGGAACGAAGACCTCGACCCGGCGGCCAGCCTCGACATCGATCTGCGCGCGTCGAACTCGGACATAGTCGCGGACGGTCGAATACGACAGCTCTTCCGCACCATGCTCCTCAACGAGCCGGGCGAGGATCCTGCGTGCGGTATGGCGTTGCTTCCGCGGAGCAGTCGTGTCCTCCACCAACATCGCATCGATCACGGCCTTAAACGGTTCCAGCCGCCGGGACACACCCTGCCTAGGCTTACGTTCCGGCGGCGAAGCAGAGGTCAAAGCCTGCCGGACAGTTCTCCGGTGCACTCCGTGCCGGACCGCCAGCGCACGAACAGAAAGTCCCTCAACTCTGGCATCCCTACGTATCCGTGCGAATAAATCCACCCTTGACTCCATCCGAACCAGCCCTCCGTCGCGCTCATCAATTGATGAGTCCAACGGTGAGGGTGGGGCCACACATAACCGTCACAACAAGCCCGGCGAGTCACGAAGTGGGGCCAGAAATGACCGTCCTACCGGGGCCCACTCAAACCTGTCACAGTCATACAAGGATTCTCCGAATGGTCAGGAGCTACCCAGACCCTATTCACCAAACATTCAGGAACGGACAATAGTGTGGCGTCAATCACACTGACGAAAGGTCTCTCCTGATGACTGCCGAGCACTTCCCACCCGCAGACTTCTCGACGTTGAAGCGCGGCCAGCAGATTACGCTCCGGCACGCTTCCGGGAACCAGTTCACCGGGGTACTTGAGGACCGGGCTGATGACGCCACAGTCGTATGGGTCCGCTCTGATGACGGCGCAGGCCGTCGCCTCTTTCATCGCGAAGACGGTTACAGCATAGGGGTGTGACGGAGCTGAGTGCTCAGCCGGACTGCTCCGAGAACAGCCGCCTAACTTCATCGGCGCCGAGGGTCTCCTGGCGGTATTCATCCATGAGGACCCCCAGCACATTCTGCGCGTATTCATCGTTGGTCGAGGCAATTGCGTCCTTCGCGTAAACCACCCGCAGGTTGTTGGCATAGGCGTCGGCGGCCGTCTGCGCCACGCAGTTGTGTGTGGAAACGCCGGCAAGGACCACGGTCTCCACGTCAAGATTGCGCAGACGTTGCAGTAGATCCGTCCCGAAAAACGCACTGTCCCGCGTCTTCACCAGTTCAGGTAGCCCGGCCGTGTCCAGCCCGTCAACGGGTTCGGTCTGCTCCGTGCCGCTGAAAAGGAAACCCTGGTCGTCGTCGAGCATGCTTACGGTCCACGTCGACTTGTCCCGCTGGTGCTCCGTACGGATCACATAGACCGGAGCTCCTTCCGTGCGCGCATCAGAAATAGCGGAGTTGCATGCCTCTACCAAAGCGTCCTGCTGGTTCCCCAGGGACTCATCCTCGAAGAATGCCTTCTGCATGTCGATAATCAACAGCGCAGCCGTCATGTTTTTCTTTCCGTTCCAGGATGTCAGGGTCCTTAGACAGCATACTTACCAGTTTCCCTTGAGGCCCACCCGGACGGGGTCTACGGTTGGTCCCACGGAGGTGATCAACCGTGCGAACGCGTCTGCCCGGCGTAGCGGCGCTGCTCGCCGTCGTCATCCTTCCGGGTTGCAGCTCGGAACTCACCGCCGCGCCGGTGCCGCCCTACTTCCAGCCGCTGCCGGTCACCGTGGAGCCGGGCTCGGCCTTTCCGCTCCGGACCGCTTACAGCGGGTGGTGGGACACACTGGCCTTCGCTCCGGGCACCGCAGGACTCCCGCTGCGCGTGGGGCTCGTCCAGGCCGATAACGGACAGTTCCTTGCCGGTTATGACCGCAGGGCCGGCCGTCAGATTCCAGGCGAGGACCGGAATCCGGATCGCGGGTGGCCGTCCGGCGCTATTCTCGCCGTCGATCTATCCACAGGCGGAGTGTGGGACTGGTTCACGGTGTCCGACGACGGCCTCCCCACCCCTGATTTCAAGGACAGGGTTACTGCCGAACAGGGCTATCCGCCCATCGCCGGCAGCCTCGACCCCGGCACCTTTCACACGTTCCTCCGTGATGAGGACACCGGCGAGGTGATTTACCTCGGCACTGCGCCCGGCGACCTGCCCGACAGCACCAACATCGAACTGGACTGGTAAACAACCGCATTCCTGAAGGAGAACTGACCGTGAAATCCCTTTGGCTTGAATCTTCACCGCGCATTCCCGCCGACACCTTCCAGGAGGGCGCCCAGTACGATTCAGTGGTTGTCGGGGCCGGTATTACCGGGTTGACCACGGCAACACTGCTTGCCCGTTCCGGCCAGCGGGTGGCGGTCCTGGAAGCGCGCACGGTCGGTGCTGTCACCACCGGAAACAGCACAGCGAAAGTCTCCCTGCTGCAGGGCACGCAACTGTCATCGATCATCAAGCACCATGGCGCGGCGCTGGCCCGCCATTACGTCACCGGGAACCGTGAAGGCCAAAGCTGGCTGTTGCGGTTCTGTGACGAGTCCGGGGTCAGCTATGACGTCAGGGACGCCATCAACTACGCAATAACCGACGACGGCGCGCGCCTCCTCAGCGAGGAACGAGACGCCTGCGCCAATTCCGGACTCACAGCCGTGTTGGAAGACTCGTCGGAACTTCCCTTCGCTGTGACACGCACTTTGCGCGTAGCCGGTCAGGCGCAGGTGCATCCCATGGAGGTACTGGCCGCGCTGGCCAACGACCTGCGGAAGCACTCAGGGCAACTGGTTGAGGAGGTCCGGGTCACCGGGGTGAAAGCGGGGGCCACCAAGGGCGAGCGGACGACCATCCAGACTTCGCTAGGTGACGTATCGGCGGCCAATGTCGTCATCGCCACCGGCACGCCGATCCTGGATCGTGGCGGACACTTTTCCGTCCTCAAACCGCACCGTTCCTATGCGGTGGCATTCACGGTGCAGGATGAGATTCCCGACGGCATGTACCTCTCGGTGGATTCGCCCTCCCGGACCCTGCGCAATACAACCGTGGAGGGCAGGCCGTACCTGATCACCGGCGGTAACGGCCATGCGGTTGGACGTGAGGCGCATACCCAGTCGCTCGTTGACGACATCATCCGCTGGACCCAGGACCACTTTCCCACCGCGCAGGCAGCGTTCAGCTGGTCCGCACAGGACTACCAGCCGGCGTCGTCGGTTCCCTACGTCGGCAGGATGCCCATCGGCGGCCAATCCATCTATACAGCAACGGGATTCAACAAGTGGGGATTCACCAATGGAGTGGCTGCAGCCCTGTCCCTGTCCGCGGAAATCCTCGGTGGACACATGCCCTGGGCGAGGGAACTGTACAAGACGAGAGTGGGCAAGCAGGATGCGCTCAGCACTGCGAAAACCAACGCCGGCGTCGGCCGTGAGCTGGTGACCGGTTGGCTGGGCGGGCTGGCACGGACCTCCCACGCCCAACCACTGGAGGGGCAGGGCGTCATCGTCCGGGAGGGCGCACGGCCGGTGGGAGTGTGCCAGATCGCCGGAGTGACCCACCGCGTCTCAGCGGTATGTCCCCATCTGGGAGGAGTATTGAGCTGGAACGACGCCGAACAGTCCTGGGACTGCCCGCTCCACGGATCGCGCTTCACGCACGACGGCGTGCGGCTTGAGGGACCGGCCACCCGGAACCTTCAGGCACCGTAGGGCCGGTTCACCACTTGTTCGACGTGGGTTCATCCAGCATTCACCTGTATCGTGGGCGTGTGATTTTTCGCCGCGTTCTTACCATCGCCCTTGGCTGTGCCGCCGGCCTTACGGTCGCGTCCTGCGGCTCGGACTATCCGCTGGGTCCGGAACAGGAAGCGGCAGCGCAGAACGCAACCTCCACCCTGAGCGGAACCATCACCGGCGCCGGATCTTCGGCCCAGGGGCCGGCGATGAACGCCTGGCAGGCGGAGTTTTCCACCATGCACCCGGACGTGCGGGTGCAGTATTCGCCTGATGGTTCGGGGGCAGGACGCGGGGCGCTCCTCGCAGGAGCCGTCGACTTCGCGGGCTCGGACGCGTACCTCAGCGAAGAAGAACTCGAGGAGTCGCGTGAAGTATGCGGCCCCGAGGGCGCGTTCAACATCCCGGCCTACGTGGCACCGATCAGCATCGCCTTCAACCTGCCGGGCATCGAGGAACTGAACCTCGATGCCGAAACGATCGCCCGCATCTTCCGTGGCGAGATTACCCGTTGGGATGACCAGGCGATCGCCAGCCAGAACGAGGGCGTCGACCTTCCCGACACCCGGATCACGCCGGTAAGCCGCTCAGATGACTCCGGAACAACTGAAAACTTCACCGACTACCTGCATGCAGTGGTGCCGGAGATCTGGACCAACGAGGCTGACGGCACCTTCCCGTCCGGTCTGGCCGGGGAGAACGCCAAGGGCAATGCCGGCGTCGTCAGCACGGTTACCAGCACTGAAGGTGCGGTTACCTACGCGGATGATTCCGCCGTCGGGCCTCCGCTCGGCAGGGCGAAACTGCTGGTGGGCGATGAGTATGTAGCGGTCAGCCCGGAAGCGGCTGCGGCCGCCGTCGACGTGGCTGAGCCGGTGGAGGGACGCGCAGAATTCGACATCGCGCTGGACCTCGACCGAAGGACAACAGCGCCGGGCGCCTACCCGCTGGTGCTCGTTTCCTACCACATCTTCTGTTCCACCTACGAGGACGAGGAAACGGCGAACCTGGTCAAGACCTTCGGTTCCTTTGTGGTCAGTGCAGAGGGCCAGCAGGCTGCGGCAGAGGCCGCCGGGAGCGCGCCAATCTCAGAAAGCCTGTCCGAGCGGGCCACGGAAGCGATCAGCACAATCAGCGTCGAGAGCTGACGCATTCACCCACACGCAACGGAGGGCACTCCCTCAGGAAGTGCCCTCCGTGTTCGTATTTGCGCCGGGTGGCGGCTTATGCCGGGTTGGCTGCCCGCGGTCCGCCCGACTCCGGATCATCCAGTGACGGATCGGCAAGACCTGCGCCGCCTGCCAGTGGATCAACCGTCTGGCTGGCTGTAGCCGAACCCGAGCCGGGGGCGTTCACATCACCGCGCCAGGCGCCCGTCGCGTTTCCGGTGTTCTCGATGAACTCCTTGAAACGGGCAAGGTCGGACTTCACCTGCCGATCATCAGCGCCGACAGCAGCACCGACCTTCTCGGTGAAACTGTCCGGATCCCAGTCCAGCTGGACAGTTACCCGCGTGGTGGTGTCATCCAGCCTGTGGAAGGTTACGACGCCGGCATGGGACTTCCCGTCGGTGCTCTTCCAGGCGACGCGCTCATCCGGATGCTGCTCAGTGATCTCTGTGTCGAATTCCCGCTCGACTCCACCGATTTTGGTCACCCAGTGGTTATGGGTGTCGGAAATCTGGGTAATCGACTCAACCCCGCCCATGAACTCCGGAAAGGTTTCGAACTGCGTCCACTGGTTGTACGCGGTGGATACCGGCACTGAGACGTCGATGAATTCCTGAACTGTAGCCATTGTCTGTTCCTCCTTTTGCTGGAACTTCACGTGGAACAAGTCGCGGCCTTGTTCGACCGCTTGACCGCCACGCTAACCCACCGGGCATCACGGATCAATAAATTACTAAGTTTACTTAGGGTTCTGCCAGCAAACGGCCGAATTCTCGTTCCGAGTGGCCTAAGGGATCTCTGAACCGCTCGTGGCCAGGCCAGGCAGAAACTCTTCAGGCAGCTCAGCGACCGGCACAATCACCATGTCCTGGACTTTCCAGTCCATCTCCACGCACGCGTCGCGGGCCTTCTCAAGCCGCCGCAGCGTTGCCCTCGGCCACTTCCGTGGTACCACGAAGGATTCGACGTGGAACACGTGCCCCTCATCACGCACCCTCGACCTGGCTTCCCGGACCCAGCTCAGGCTCCGGAGATAGGAGTCGATCCGCTCGCCCACCGGGTCCGGTCTGGAGTCGTCATAGGTCCGGGCACGGGTGTCGGTCAGGCCTCCCACTGCTCCTCGTAGATTCTTGATCCCGTCGCGCAGGATGCTGGTTGAGATAAGTAGCGCAGCTACGGAGTCAGCCCACCACAGGCCCACGCCGATTCCCAGAACGCCCACCGCCGCAGAGAGCGCCGTCATCCAGTCAGCCTTGTTCATGTCCGCGTCGGCGTAGAGCACCTTGTCATGGAGCGTTTTGGCCAGCTTCATCTTGATGATCCCGAGCACCACCGGAGGTCCAGCGGTCAACAGCATTGCGAGCACCATCAGCCATCCCAGCCAGAAGGTGTTGCCCAGCAGGGTAACTGCGCCGATCGTGGGATGCTCGGCTGTTATCAGGCCGATCCCCGAGTCGACAATGAGGTACGCGCCCATCACCACCAGTGCCACTGCTGCAACGAGATGCGCCACGCCAACTGCACGGTGGTAGCCGTAGGGGTGCGTTTCAGAGGGGCGACGGCGGATAACCCGCGTCGCCACCAGAAATGAGATCGGCGGGAGGAAGGAAAGCAGGTCCTCGATCCAGGCAGCCTTCATAGCCTGCGAGTTTCCCAGCACCAGATACACCAGGAAGGTGGAGAGGGCCAGGAAGACTATGGTGATCCATTCCCACTTGACCGCCTTGCGCAGGGCGCGCCGCTGTTCCTCAGGCAACTCGGTGTGACCGAAGCGTGCTGTGCCCTTTTCCCTTGTGCCCTTTTCCCTTGCGGTGCTCACGGCTTCCTCTGCGGCGCTCACAGCGCAACCTCCTGCGACTGCAGGAACTGGTCCAGTTCCAGCAGGAATGCGTTCTCGCCGAGGGGGACGAGCATGACGTGCTTGACGGTTTCTCCGCGTTCGTTTGTCGTCTCGGTATACGGGCGCGTGATGCCGGCCTCCTCGATCCAGGGCGTATCAGCACCGAATCCGCCGATGGCCAGATCGAGTTCTCCATGGCGGAGGTCGTCGGCGAGTTCGTGTTCAGCACCGGGCACCCATTCGATCGTGGCATCCAGCGTGTCCGCGAACTCCCGGACAAGTCCCGGTTCAATGCCTTCGGGTTCTCCGGCCGGTGGCAGCTGAACCCACTGCGCGTTCTCGCTCACGCCCACCCTGAGGACTCCTTCGGACACCTTCTTCAGGGTTCCTTCCGGGTCCTGCGGGATGGTGATTCCACAGGACGTCAGCCCGAGAAGGAGAGCAAGTCCGGACACAGCCGCGCGAATCTTCAGCATGCTTAGCAACATACCCCTTCGCTAACTTTTCCGCAGGTCAGGGGCACATTTGGTCAGCGTCCGGGAAAGTTGGGGCGTTCCTTTGCGAGGAACGCGCGGGTTCCCTCGGCCTTGTCTTCTGTTGTGAAAGCCTCGCGGAATGCCTCAGCCTCAATGGCAAGACCTTCAGCGGTCGGTTTCCCCTGGGTAACGGACAGCGTCTTTTTGACGAGCGCGACGGCGGCGGGAGACTGGCGTGCCACCAGCGCCAGCGTGCTGTGAGCACCGTCGAGCAGATCTTGTGCTGTGTCAAAGAGTGCTGTGACGAGACCAGCGCTTTTCGCTTCCCCTGCATCCAGCCGCCGCCCCGTGAAGAGGAGTTCGCGCGCCAGGCCCGGTCCAACGTATTGCGGCAGCCGCACGGACCCGCCGAATCCGGGAACGAGGCCAAGGCTTACTTCCGGTTGGCCGAAGGACGCTGTCGACGCCGCATACACAAGGTCGCAGGCCATCGCGAGTTCGCAGCCACCGCCCAGGGCGAATCCGTTCACCGCTGCGATGACCGGGACCGGCAGTTGTTCGATCGTGAGCGTGACCTGGTGCATGCGGGAGCTGTATGCGTGGGCTTCCTCCGGTGTCATCGCCGTCATCTCACGGATGTCCGCTCCGGCGACGAAGGCTTTTCCAGCACCGGTGATGATGACGCCGCGGACCGGCCACGCGCCGTCGTCATTGGTAAGGACTTCCGATACTGCTGCCAGGCAGTGGTCAAGATCTTCAATCACCCTCGAGGACAGTGCGTTCAGCGCGTCCGGTCGATTGACCGTAATAGTCAGGACCTTGTCACGGATGTCTGTAAGGAGCGTGGTGTAGGCGGGAAACTGCATGCCCCCAGCGTAGCCACCCGGTGACCACCCGGTGGCTAAACTGCGCCCCTGATAACCGAAGCATCAGAAATGTCGGAGCGGGATGACACCTTTGGATCAGCACATCGAAGGAGCACACCATGACCGATCTCATCTTTCATCCACACTGCTCTTCGCTGGAGTTCTCCAACCTGCGGCGGGATGACGTTTTCGACCGGGAACGCGTCGAGGCCCAGATTGCACAGGAGGGGTTCCTGTTGCGCTTCAGCGAGGTCAACGGGGAACTGCCCTGTGCCTACACAGTCGGGCTTACCGAGCGGGGGCTTCCTGAACTGATCCTCTATGGGCAGAGTCTCGGTCACGTGCGCCATGCGTGGTCGTTGATGGAACCCGTGCTGCATCGGCTCACGCAATCAGGAGCACGGCTTTTCCACGGGCAGTTTGATGGGCGGGCTGTGGGTGTGCGCCGGGCATCGTTGCGCAGGCTCCGGGATGCGTTTCAGTTTTACGGCCAGGACGGTTTCAGCGCGCTGCAGGTCTACTGGATGGTGGGTTCGGACAATCATCTGCCGCAGCAATGGGAGATCCGGTTCCTGGCCGCGCAGCCTTTCCTCGGGGACGGCACGCTGGGAGACCTCGTCGATGGGGACAGTCCATAATCAGGGCAGCAGCTCAGGCGGAATCAGGAGCAGCAGGGCAACACCGGTGCCGTTGAACACAATATGGGTAACTATCGCTGCACCCAGCCGTCCGGTGAACACTGTCAGCACGCCGCACATCAGCCCAACCGTGAACGTACTGAGAAGCAGATAGATGGATGATCGGAGGTCCGGCACGGCACCGGTATGCAACAGACCGAAGGCAAGGGAGCTCACCAGAAGGGCCAGAACGGTGGAGGTCACAAGGGACCGCCGCTGCACCGCAGGTGTCACGGCGTCGTGGCGGTTGCCCGTCCGTCGGAGCCACAGTGCATTCTGGATCCCGCGCAACACCAGTCCGCGGTTGAACAGCTCCTCAAGGAATGGTGCAATCAGCACACCACCGAGAACGCCGTTGATGAGCAGCCAGACGGTATCGCCTGTGAGAAACAGTTCCGCATTGCCCTGGATGACTTCACCGTCCTCGAGGGGCCACAGCAGGGTCAGGACCGCGAGGATTACCGCCAGCACAATGCGTGCGGCGATTCCGACGCCAAGTCCCACAGCAAGGTCAATCCACCGAAACCGCAGACCGAAGTCGCGGGCAAGCGAGCGGAATCCGTGGCGTCGCGAAGCGTAGAAGGTTACCCCGAACATCGCCGTCCACGTCAGCAGCAGGGACGCAAATATCAACGGCGGCCCGAAAGGGAGCACTTCAACGAGCGCAAGCGTGCCCAGCAGTGGCAGAGCCACCACAAGCACCAGCCCTGCCAGCGCAAGACCGGCGCCCCAACGCGGGGCGAGGGGCCCCTCGGGAGTCAGCTGGCTCGGGTTGGCCAGGCGAAACGGCGTGGGCCGGACTGCGGGTGGAGGAAAGGATCGAGCCATGAAAGCACCCTATCCGGCCATGCCGGGAAGAAACCGGGTCGGGGCAGTTGACGGGCGGGGGTGGGGAGCTCTTTAGTGAAGGGACATCGAGATCAGGGAGTGCGGATGAGCGAGTTCGGATTGCCGGCGGGATTCGTATTTGGGACCTCGACGGCCGCAGCGCAAATCGAGGGTGCAGTCAATGAAGGCGGCCGCGGACCGAGCATCTGGGATGAATACGCGAGCCAGCACAGCAACATTCTTGATGCATCGAGCCCGGCCATCGCGTGCGACCACTACAACCGGTACGAGGAAGATTTCGATCTGCTCAGGCAGTTGGGCGGCAAGGCCTACCGCATGTCCATCGCCTGGCCCCGCATCCAGCCCACCGGCCGCGGGCCCGCCAATCCGGAAGGGATCGCTTTCTACCACCGGCTTCTCGACTCCCTGCTGGAGCGCGGCATTGAACCGTGGGTCACGCTGTATCACTGGGATCTTCCGCTGGCGCTGCAGGACGCCGGCGGCTGGCAGAACCGGGACACGATCGATGCCTTCGCCGATTACACGCGAATCCTCCGCGACGAGTTCGGAAGTAAGGTTGCCGCCTGGATGACGGTCAATGAACCGGTGGTGCACACCGGCGTCGGGCATGCGATCGGGAGGGCGGCGCCGGGGCTCATGCTTCTGGGCAGTGCCTTCTCTGTTGCGCACCACCTGCTGCTTGCGCACGGGCGCGCCGTGCGGGTATTGCGTGAAACGCTGGACACGCCCATCGGCGTCGTCAATAACCACTCCCCCGTGGAGCCAGCCGGCGATTCCGAGAAGGAGCGCAACCTCGCGCTTCTCTACGACCATTACCACAACGGCCAGTTCGCGGCGCCGCTACTGACCGGTGAGTACCCGGCTGATCTTGCGGAAATCGAGGGCATGTCCTTCGAGGTCATCCAGGACGGGGACATGGAGATTATTTCAACTCCCCTGGATTTCTACGGGATCAACTACTACTTCCCGACGAAGGTCGGCGCAGCTCCGCCGCTGTTCCCGGTTCCGTTCATGCCTCGTGATTATTCAGACGTGCCGAAAACCGACTTCGACTGGCCGGTCATCCCCAGCGGGCTGACCACCATCCTCAAACAACTCAAGGAGCAGTACCCCAACATTCCGCCGATCTACATCACCGAAAACGGCTGTGCCTACGACGACGGCCCCGGCGGAGATGTGGAGGACACCCGTCGGATTGAGTTCCTCGAAAAGCACCTGGCTGCGATCGGGGATGCGATTGCCGATGGCGTCGACGTGCGCGGCTACTTCCACTGGACCCTTGTGGACAACTGGGAGTGGCAGGAGGGCTACACCAAGAAATTCGGACTGATCCGTATGGAGCCCGCCACATTGGACCGAGTTCCGCGGGCGTCCTTCCACCGGTATGCCGAGATTATTGCTCAGCACAGTTCGGCAGACGCCGGCGCTGGACCCGCTGCGGCACCGTTGGCTACCGAAGCGTCCTGAAAACCAACTAACGACGGCGGCCGCGGCCGCGAGCGTTCGGCGCACCTTTAGAGGTCCCCGGCTTGTTCCTGGTCCTGCCGGGGGCAGACCTGCCCTTCGCAGACTTCGCTGCCTTCTTCGGCTCGCTACGGGTTTCCTTTTGCCTGGGTGCTTCCTTCTGGGCCGACGGCTGCCGTGAACTGCGCGCGGTCCTGCCCCGCACTATGCCGATGAATTCTTCGATGTCGTCCGTGGTGTTATCAGCAATCCAGGCGACGGCGATGGTGGTCGAAGGCGAATCCGGCACAACCCGGACCTCCACATCACGCCGGTTGTAGTGCCGGGCAACCGACATGGGAAGCATCACGACGCCGGCACCCGACGCCGCAATCTCGATGGCCATCCGCGCTCCGCCGCACTCCTCCACGTCGAGGACATTCTCAGTTCCCAGTTCAGCAAGCGGCACCTCGTCGAGCAGGGAGAGCTCATTCTCCTTTGACATAACCACCACAGCCAGCTCCTCATAGAGCGGGATAACGCTGAGTGCGTCCCTGTCCACAGGCAACCGTACAAAGGCGATGTCCACAGAACCGTCCCGAAGCGCTGAAGCCAGCGCGCCGGCGTCGTACTCTGTTGCTTCGATGGGAAGGTCGGGATTACGTTCCCGCCAACGCCCGACCCACTTGCCGGGTGTCACCCCGGGCACAAAACCGATACTCGGGGCGGAAGGTAGGGGCTCGGGCACGTCCTCACACTAACCCAGTCCGCGCTACGCGCTCCTGTCCTCCCACACCTCACTGTCGCTCGGCGCGGGTCCCTCGGCCAGTACGCTTAGAGGATGACCCCAGCGAAGTCCCCGCAGACCATGAAGCCGGCTACAGCAGCAAAGAAACTCGGCATCTACCTGCCAGCAGCACCGCAGGAATTCCAGGACACCGACATCAGCCGCGGAGACTTCAACGAACTCCAGGAGAATCCGCCCGAGTGGCTGGCGGAGCTGCGCCGCACCGGTCCGCATCCGCGCCCGGTGGTGGCACAGAAGCTCGGTGTCTCGATCAGCGGGCTGACCCGCGGTGGAATCACAGACCCACTGACGACGGCGGAGATCACCGCGCTGCTCCAGTCACCGCCTGAGTGGCTGGTTGCGGAGCGCTCAACGATGGCGCGGGTGCGTGACGAGGAAAAGCGGGCCAAGGAAGCGCGGCGCGCGAAAAGCTAGCCCTTACGCGGGATTCAGCGGCTCGATCAACAGGGGACTGTCTTCCCGGACGGGGCCAACCTCGTGGAACTGCAGCCGCTCAGCAACGGGCGTGGCGGCGGCAACCGCTTCATCGGCCAGCTCCTGCGTTCCCTTCGTTGCGGGGTTCAGCCACTCGTTCCAGAACTCGCGGGGAAGCGTGACTGGCGTGCGGTCGTGGATTTCAGCCACCGGACCCACTGCTTCGCGGGTCAGGATGGTGGAGGAAAGGACCCATCGGTTGGGATGGTCGTCCGGTAACTCCCGGTTTCGCCACCATGCATACAGTCCCGCGAACACCACCGGCTCGCCGGGTAGATGGATGTAGAACGGGATCTTGGTTTTTCCTTCGGTTCGCCATTCGTAGTAGCCGCTGGCCGGGATGAGAGCGCGCCGGCTCTCGAGGGACGGCTTGAAGGTGGGCTTGCTGCCCACCGTTTCCGATCTGGCGTTGAAGGTTGGTGCCTTCGTTTTCAGTTCCTTGGAGAACGACGGCGTCAGCCACCATCGCGCTGCTTCCATGCGCCGGGTGATTTGGTCCTCCTTGAGGGATTCCATCACAACGCGAATGGGGTCGGTTGGGCTGATGTTCCAGGAGGGTTCGGGCAGGTTATCGCCCACGGTGTCGACGTCGAAAAGGTCCACCAGATCCTTGTTCGAGCCTGCCACTACAAAGCGTCCACACATGGAGACAGGGTACTTGAGTACGGGTTGTCCACGAAGTCCTCCACAGGCTGCCGGGCCAATTGACTTAATCGAACACGCGTTCGAACATTAAGTGTGAGTTCATCATCTGCAGCCGTGTTTCAGGCGGCGCCCGCGGGTTCTACCCCGCAGGGTGCCCGCCGGGCTCTGTCGGCTGTGGATCATGCTGGTGACAAGGCCCGGCTCAAAGCGGAACTGCAATCCAAAATCAATGGAATGCAGAACAGCCGGCCCTCCTCCCGGCGGTTGCCAACTGTCCCGGTCCTTGCCGGAATCCTCCCGGGTGGCGGCCTGCAGGCGGGCGCAGCGTACTCGGTGGCCAACTCCACCACTCTCGCCATGGCTTTACTGGCAGGGCCCTCAGGCGCCGGAGCCTGGTGCAGCGTCATCGGCATGCCAACCTTCAGCGTGGAAGCCGCTGCAAGTTTCGGCATAGCACTGGACAGGCTGGTTCTGGTACCCCATCCCGGGGATCAATGGCTCACAGTTACCGCAGCAATGCTGGACGTGGTGTCCATTGTCCTGACCTGCGCCCCACAGCACATAGCTCCGTCGGATGCGTCCCGCCTCATGGCCCGCCTGCGCCAGCGGGGTGCGGCGTTGGTAACCATGGGCCCCTGGCCACACAGCGAGGCCACGCTCAGCGTAACCGGGAGCAACTGGCAGGGCCTGGGTTCAGGAACCGGGCACCTTCGAAGCCGCAGAATGAGAATCACGGCGCGTGCCTCCACCGGGCGTTCCCGCACTGCAGACCTGTGGCTTCCCGAGCTTCAGCACGGGCCCTGGTCAACCTCCATATCTGACCCCGCATCCACATCCACTGCGGACGCGGAATCAGGGCAGCAGGGATTCTTTGCCCGGTCAGCCCGTGCATCATGAAGCCCACCCGTTCCGGCCAGGGCGCTCCGGCTTCCCCCACCACTACCCGCACCATGGTTCTCTGGTGTCCCGACTGGCCCATTACTGCAGCGCTGAGGGAACACCTCCTGTCGGCAGAACATCCCGTGGCGCTGATCGAGAAAGGCGAGGTTTTTACCTGCTCTCCCTCCGCCCGGGAACAGGGAGTCAAACGTGGCCTGCGCCTGCGGGAAGCCCAGACGCGGTGCACCAGCCTTACTGTTCTTCCCTATGACCCTGCACTGGATGCAAGATCCTTTGAACCCGTCATAGCTATGGTGGAAAAAATTATGCCCGGGGTGCAATTGGTTCGCCCTGGATTGTGCGCCCTTCACGCCAAAGGCCCAGCCAGGTATTACGGCAGCGAAGAGCGCGCGGCCGCTGCCCTTCTGAAGGCCCTCGCCGCCATCGGTCTCACTGCCGCCCGGGTGGGAATCGCAGACAGCCCTTTTGCTGCTGAACATGCCGCCCGGGCAACTGAATTCGGAGATGATCCGGGTACCGATTCCATCTGGATCATTCCGCCCGGGGAGACTGCCTCTTTCCTCAGCAGCTTTCCCCTGGAAGTTCTGGAGGAACCAACGCTCGCGGTAGTCCTGCGCCGGCTTGGCATCCGTACTCTGGGTGATTTCGCTGCCCTTACCCGTGCTGACGTGCGCAACCGGTTCGGCGCGGAAGGCGCGCTGGCCCATCTCAAGGCGAGCGGACTTGACCATCACAGCGTGGTGGAGAGAAAACCGCCCGCTGAACTCGACGTCGTCGTGCACTGTGAACCACCGCTGGCACGCATTGATGAACTTACGTTCAGCCTGCGCCTGTCCGCGGAAAAATTTGTGGACCGGCTGCGCGAAGCAGGGCTGGTATGCACGGTCCTGGTGGTGCAGCTGCAATCAGAGTCAGGCGAGGAATCAGTTCGGCTCTGGCGGCATCCCCGCTGGTTCGACGCCGATGACGTACTGGACCGCGTCCGCTGGCAACTGCAGGGCAGCGGGGATGTTGAGCATGGGCTAAGTTCCGGAATCAGCCGGGTCCAGCTTTTACCGGAGACGGTGGAGGATCTCAGCGACCACGCGGACGGCCTGTGGGGAACCGGGCCGGACGAAAATATTCACCACGGCCTTGCCCGGGTCCAAAGCATGTTGGGGCATGGTGCGGTACTGACGGCCATGGTGGCCGGAGGAAGGATGCTTACCGACCGCCGGGTTTTCATTCCCTGGGGAGATCCGCCGTCGGAAGCTGCAGCCAAGAGCCGGAATCTTCCGTGGCCTGGCCAGCTTCCCGGCCCCGCTCCGGCAACCGTTTTCGACGAGCCCCGTGCTGTCCAGGTGCTGGACAGCACAGGAAGCACCGTGGATATTGATGAACGCGGACTGCTGACAGCGGTTCCGGTCACACTTGTCGCCGCACCTCCGCGGCAATCCGCCATTTCGTCCTGGGCCGGGCCGTGGCCCATTGTTGAGCGCTGGTGGGATTCGAACGGCCGGTCGCTCAACCGGTTCCAGATCGTGGATGAATCCGGAACGGCCTGGCTGCTGCTGCTTGTTGATCACCGCTGGTGGGCGGAGGCCAGCTATGACTAGGCCTTCCGCATGCGAAGTTGCGTACAGGGACGGGTTGCCCTGACATGGGTTTCAACAATCCCCCGGTTCCCTGGTCAGAGTTTGAGCGAACCCTTTCCGACCGGCGCCGTCCCGGTTCACCTCCGTTGGGCGCTGACGGCGGCGACAGTCCGGCCTGGTCCCTGAAGCGGCATCCGTATTCTCCGCCGGAAGAGCCGGTACCGGCCCCTGCCGGTCCGGTGGTGCCTTACGCGGAACTTCATGTGCACTCGAACTTTAGTTTCCTTGACGGTGCAGCCAGTCCCGAGCAGCTTGTGGAGGAAGCCCACCGTCTCCGTCTCCACGGATTGGCCCTGACCGACCACGATGGTCTCTACGGTGTTGTCCACCTTGCTGAAGCGGCGGAGAAACATCCAGGGCTGTCCACCGTCTACGGCACTGAACTGTCCCTGGAGCTGAACAAACCTCAAAACGGCGAACCGGATCCGGAAGGCAGACATCTGCTTGTCCTGGCCCGCGGAACTGAGGGTTACCATCGGCTGGCAGCGGCAATCACCGAAGCCCAACTGAAACCGGATGCCGAGAAGGGCAAACCACGGTACAACCTTGACGAGCTTGCCGGGAGGGCAGGCAACGGCTGGATGATACTGACCGGGTGCCGTAAAGGGTCCGTTCGCCATGCGCTCCTCAACGGCCGTGACCAGGATGCGGAACAGGAAACGCGGCACCTGATGGACCTGTTCGGTGCGGACAATGTCGCCGTCGAACTTTATGACCACGGCAATCCCCTGGACAGTGCGCACAATGATGCCCTTTGGGACATCGCAACACGGCTGAAACTACCCGTTGTTGCAACAAATAATGTGCACTACGCCGTACCTGCGCAGCACCGGCTTGCTACCGCCGTGGCTGCCGTCCGGGCGCGAAGGTCACTGGATGACATGGACGGGTGGCTGCCGGCGTCGGGCTCCGCCCACCTGCGCAGCGGCGCGGAGATGGCCGCCCGTTTTGCCGCCTATCCCGGTGCGGTTGACCGGACGGTGGAACTGGCCGATGATCTGGCGTTCCGGCTCAGCAGCGTCAAACCCGGCCTGCCCAGATTGAACCTGCCCGACGGCCACACGCAAATGAGTTGGCTGAGGAAGCTGGTCTGGGAAGGCGCAGCGAAGTATTACGCCGGCCGCGACGATGTGTACGAGCGCATTGAGAAGGAACTACGGGTTATCGAAGAAAAGGATTTTCCCGGCTACTTCCTGATTGTCCATGACCTGGTCCAGTTCGCCCGCAGCAGGGGAATCCTCTGCCAGGGCCGGGGATCAGCGGCGAATTCCGCGGTCTGTTACCTGCTGGAGATTACCGCCGTCGATTCCATTCTGTACGACCTCCCCTTTGAACGTTTTCTCTCCAGCCTGCGGGATGAGGAACCGGATATCGACGTTGACTTCGATTCCGACCGCCGCGAGGAGGTCATCCAGTACGTGTACAACAAGTACGGACGGTTCAACGCCGCGCAGGTTGCCAACGTCATCACCTACCGGCCCAAGTTTGCGGTCCGTGACATGGCCAAGGCGCTGGGACACAGTCCGGGCCAGCAGGACGCCTGGTCAAAACAGGTGGAACGCTGGGGGGCACTGGTGTCCAGCGATGATCACGACATCCCCGAACCGGTGGTGGAACTCGCGCAGGGAGTGCTGAAGTTTCCGCGCCACATGGGAATCCACTCCGGCGGCATGGTGCTTACGGACCGGCCGATCGGGGAAGTGTGTCCCATCGAACACGGCCGCATGGACGGGCGCACCGTCCTGCAGTGGGACAAGGATGACTGCGCCTGGATGGGACTGGTGAAGTTCGACCTGTTGGGGCTCGGCATCATGGCGGCCATCCAGTACAACTTTGATCTGGTCAAAAAGCACTTCGGTGAGGAATGGACGCTGCACACTTTGCCCCGGGAAGAGCAGGGTGTCTATGACCAACTGTGCTTCGCGGATTCCATCGGGGTGTTCCAGGTGGAAAGCCGTGCCCAGATGGGAATGCTGCCGCGGTTGCAGCCCCGGCGGTTCTACGATCTGGTCATAGAGGTTGCCCTGGTCCGTCCCGGCCCCATTCAGGGCGGTGCGGTTCACCCCTACATCAAACGAAAACTGGGCGAAGAAGAAGAAAGCTACCTTCACCCCAAACTCGTACCAGTTCTCAAGCGCACGCTCGGGGTGCCGCTCTTCCAGGAACAGCTCATGCAGATGGCCATGGTGGTCGGCAACTGTTCAGGTGCCGACGCCGACCAACTGCGCCGTGCAATGGGATCCAAACGCGGACTCGAGCGGATCGACACGCTCAGGGAGAAGCTGTACGAGGGCATGCAGTCCAACGGAATCACCGGTGAAGTCGCCGACTCCGTGTACCGAAAAATCCAGGCGTTCGCGAACTTCGGGTTCGCTGAAAGCCACTCGATCAGCTTCGCCCTACTGGTGTACGCCAGCGCCTGGCTCCGGCTCCACTATCCCGGGGCTTTCCTGGCCTCGCTCCTGCGCGCCCAGCCAATGGGCTTCTATTCGCCGCAGACCCTGGTGGCCGATGCCCGTCGGCATGGTGTCATGGTGCTGCGTCCGGACATCCTGCTTTCCGGAACCCATGCGGATCTGGAGCTCGGCAGCAACGCCGGCCCTGAAAGCGGCACCGGACCTACGGGTGCGGATGGCTGCCTGGCGTTTCATCAGCCGCCGGTCGGAAAATTTGACCGTTCAGTCCCCTTTGATTCCACCGTTCACAGGCGGGACGGCAACTATGCGGTCCGGTTGGGGCTGGACAGTGTTCAGTCCATCGGAAAGAAGCTGGCACAAACCATTGTCGAGGAGCGCGAGGCCAACGGTCCGTTTGAAACCATGGGGGATCTTGCGCGCCGAACCAAGCTGAATTCCAATCAACTTGAAGCACTGGCTGCAGCTGGAGCGTTTGACTCCATGGGAATTTCCCAACGGGAAGCTCTCTGGCATGCCGGTCCAGCCTCCACCGAGCGCGAGGGCCAGCTCAAGGGGACCACTGTGTACATTCAGCCGCCCCTGTTTCCCGACCTTACCGACGTCGACCGCGTGGCAGCCGACCTCTGGTCCACCGGAATCACTCCGGATGACCATCCGGTGCGCCACATCCGGCACACATTACGACGCCGGGGCGCACTGACGGCCGCAGACCTCCTAACAGCCGAATCCGGCCGGCGTATTGAGATTGGCGGAGTGGTCACTCACCGGCAGCGCCCAGCCACGGCCAGCGGCATCACGTTCATGAACCTCGAAGACGAGACCGGACTGGTGAATGTCATCTGCTCAGTGGGAGTGTGGCAGCGGTACCGGCGGATAGCGAGGGAGGCCAGCAGCGTCCTGGTCCGGGGGGTGCTGGAGCGATCCAATGAAGGGGTAGTGAACCTGGTTGCAGACAAGTTCGAGGTCCTCAGGCTCAAAGCCGCCACAAAGTCCCGCGACTTCCGATGAGCGGGGCGCGGCTGTTCAGGCACCCAACGCTGTTCAGGCAAAACGGGCCGCACAGCAAAATGCCCCGACCTGAGGTCGGGGCATTTTCTTTGGTGCGCGAGGGGGGATTTGAACCCCCACACCCTTTCGGATACTGGCACCTGAAGCCAGCGCGTCTGCCGTTCCGCCACTCGCGCAAATGAGAAGAACTGGGAAAGACTGTCAAAACAATCTCTAGAACAGCAGAAATAAGCATAACGGAGCGGCGTCGAAAACACCTAAACGGGTGAACTGCCGCACGCACCGCAACTTTGCGACGGGTGCAGACGTTGAAGGTAATCGACGGGGCAACATGCCCGGTTAAGGCCATTTAGGGGACGCCCCAGTAGTATCGACACAAGACAGCAGCGACCCGGCATGCCTCCGCGCGCTTTCGTGCGGGCACGTTCGGGCAGCCAAAGACGCAGGTGAGGAGGCAGAACATGGGCATATTGGATAACGTCGAACGCGGTCTCGAGAAGATGGTCCGTGGCGCCTTCTCCACTGGTTCGCGTTCCCAGGTGCAACCCGTCGAAATAGCCAGTGCGCTCCGCCGCGAGCTCGACAACAAATCGTTGACGTTGGCACAGGGACGCACGCTCGCTCCGAACGTTTTCACAGCCCGGTTATCGGATCCCGACTTCGCGCTGGCACAGGAGTGGGGGGCACCCCTCGCAGAGGAGCTGTGTGATGTCGTCATCAAGCACGTCAACAGCCAGAACTACACGCTCCAGGGGCCGGTGCGGGTCTCCTTCACACGCGATTCCGACCTCAAGCCCGGCACCTTTGAGATTGACTCCGCCACCGAAAAGCAGCCGGCGCAACGACGTTCCGCCCCCAGCGCCCCAAACCGCCAGCCCACCCGCTACCAGCCCGTTCTCGAACTCGACGGCCAGCGCTTCTCGCTCAATGCCGGCTCCGTCCTGTTGGGCCGCTCCTCCGAAGCCGACATCCTCATCGATGACACCGGAGTATCCCGGCGGCACCTCGAAATCCACACCGGCCAGGGCCAGTCACGCGCGGTGGACCTCGGCTCAACGAACGGCAGCTACGTCAATGGGCAGCGCGTACGGGGAGAGGCTGAACTGACAGACGGCTCAGTGATCACGATGGGCCACACCCGTATGACTTTCCGACTTGTACCTGTGCAGAACGGTGGCCGCCAAGCATGAGTGATCTGACCGTGACGCTGCTGAGGTACGGGTTTCTTCTCCTGATCTGGATCCTCGTGCTCAGTGTTGTCAGCGCTCTCCGACGCGACCTCGTGGTTGGGCGCCGCAACCGTACCGGCGCCCCAACAGCCCGCGAGGCCCGCAAGCATCCAGAGCTGGTTGAGGAGCCGCCCGCCAAGGCACAGGCCCGGCGCCTCGTTGTCACGGAGGGTCCGCTCAAGGGCACGGCCCTTGACCTTGCATCCAGCCCTATCCTGCTGGGCCGCGCGCAGGAAGCTACCCTCGTCCTCGAAGACGACTATGCCTCCGGCCGCCACGCCCGGCTTTTCCCCCAGGGGAGCCGATGGTTCATCGAAGATCTCGGTTCAACCAACGGAACCTATCTCAGCGGCAACCAGCTGACCCGTGCCCAACCAGTGGAGCCTGGAGTACCAGTTCGGATCGGTAAGACGGTCATCGAATTGAGGCAGTAGTACATGGCCTTGGTTTTCCGCTTCGCGGCCCGCTCTGATGTGGGAAAAGTCCGCGCCAAGAACGATGATTCCGCTTATGCCGGGCGCTATCTCGCGGTCGTAGCTGACGGCATGGGTGGTCACGCGGGCGGCAACATCGCCTCAGCATCGACCGTCCTGGATCTGGTGCATCTTGACCGCAAGGACTACGACGGCGACGCCGGCACCCACCTTGCTGACGAAATCCAGACCGCCAATTCCCTCCTGTCCGAATTGGTCAGCACCAACCCGCAACTGGCCGGCATGGGCACCACAGTCACCGCGTTGCTCCTCAACGGCGAGAAAATCTCCTTTGCCCATATCGGTGATTCCCGCGCCTACCGGCTCAAAGACGACGTTTTCGAACAGATCAGCGTCGACCACACCTTCGTGCAGCGGCTCATCGACGAGGGCAGGCTGAAGCCGGAAGAAGCTGAAATCCATCCTCACAAGAACGTGCTGATGCGTGTTCTCGGTGACGTTGATGCCAGCCCGGAACTCGACCTGACCACCCTAGATGCGGCGCCGGGCGAGCGGTGGCTGCTCTGCTCCGACGGATTGAACGCGGTGCTCGATGACGGCACAGTCGAGCGGGTTATTCGCGAGACGCACGATCTGTCAGCCTGCGTCAACACGCTCGTTGACCTGACGCTGGCCGGCGGTTCACCCGACAACGTCACCATCGTGGTGGTTGACGTGGATACCGCCACGCCCGAGGATCTGCGCACAGCGGCGCTGACCGCTCTCCCGCCCGCCCGTGAAGCCGCCGGGGAAAAAGACGGCGGTGCAGCTTCGCCCGATGTGGAGACTCCGGGCGTCGCCATCAGAGCGGACGTCATCCGTGAGGATCTGACGTCCAGGCCTCATACTCTCGTGGGCTCCGCCGCGCTGGCTACCGAAACCGGCCAGATTCCGATTGTCACCCAAAGGTCCACCGAGCGCCGCGCGGCCATGATGTTGACGCACAAGGCGCCGCCTGCCGGTACTGAGAACGACGACGACGACACCGAGGGTGCGTCTGATTCCCGCCGCCGGCGCTGGCTGATGCCCGCCGCCCTGGCTCTCATGGCCCTCATTCTCGCAGCAGTCCTCTCGCTCGGCTACGTGTGGACCCAGACCCGCTATTACGTTGCGACCTTCGAGAACAGCGTGGCCATCTATAACGGCGTTGCACAGACTCTGGGGCCGATTCCACTGAGTCACGTCGACCAGACAACTGATATCCCGGTTTCGAGCCTTCCGGAGTTTCAGCGGAACCGCCTGGAAAACACCCTTGCGGCAAGGGACCTTGAACATGCCCAAACCATCGTCGAGGACCTACGCCAGTCGCTTCGCGCGCTGCCCTGTCCGCCCGCAAGTGATCCCAGCCCGTCGGCGAGCCCCTCGCCTACAAGCTCAGCTTCACCTGAGACGACGACGCCAGAGCCGTCGGCATCTGCCGACGCAACGCGGGAGCCGAGTGCCAGCGCCACTGCTGAACCGAGTGTGGGTGCATCCGCGAGCGCCGATGCCGATCCGGGCGAACCCGCCCTGTGTGGAGGGAGAGTCCAATGAGTGAGGTTTTCACTGTCCCCAAGTCCCGGCGCAATGCCGAGGCGCTTCTGCTGCTCGTCGCGCTGACCGTAGCGATCGGCGCCAACTGGCTGGTCGGCCTGGACAAGGATAATCCCTTCGATTCAGCCTTCTGGCTGCAGGGCGGCACCCTGGCGGCCCTGGCACTGATTTTCCACCTTCTGCTTCGCTTCCGCGCTAAGTATGCTGACCCGGTAATACTTCCGATCGTCATCGCTCTGAACGGAATCGGCCTGGCTATGATCTACCGGCTGGACCTCGCGCTTCCCGCCGAAGCGCAACCCGTAGCTCCGAGCCAGTTCCTCTGGACGACGGTCGCCATGGCCGCGTCCATCGCAACACTTCTGGTCATCCGTGACCACCGCATACTGCGACGTTTCACTTATATCTCCCTGATTGTCAGCGCAGTTCTGCTGATGCTGCCGCTCACCCCGCTCGGAGTAGAGATCAACGGAGCGCGTATCTGGATCAATGTCGGTGTAGGCACATTCCAACCCGGTGAAGTCGCGAAAATAACGCTGGCTATATTCTTTGCTGGGTATCTCTCGACGAACCGGGATCTAATCCTGCTGGCCGGCAAGAAGCTCGGACCGCTGCAGCTTCCACGTTTCCGTGACCTTGCTCCCATGGTCGCTGCCTGGCTGGTCAGTATCGGCGTGTTGATCTTCCAACGCGACCTTGGCTCCTCCATTCTGTTCTTCGGCCTGTTCATGGCAATGATTTACGTCGCCACCTCACGCGTCAGCTGGGTCTTGATCGGTCTGGCGATGATTGCCGTCGGCGGCTATGTCGCCCTTCAGCTTTTCAGCCACGTCGCCCTGCGCATCGACAGCTGGATCAACGCGTTCGAGCCGGAAGTCTTCAACCGCAATCCTGGTGGAAGCGGCCAGGTGGTCCAGGGGCTCTTCGGGCTCGCCAACGGCGGGCTCGTCGGCACCGGACTCGGTCAAGGCAGACCGGACCTGGTGACCTATGCCAATAGCGACATGATCATCACTGCGCTCGGCGAGGAGCTCGGCCTTATCGGACTCTTTGCCATCGTGCTGCTCTATATCCTGCTCATCTCGCGCGGATTCAGGGCAGCACTTGGTACCCGCGACGGTTTCGGCAAACTGCTGGCCTGCGGCCTGTCGTTCACCATCGCCCTACAGTGCTTCGTGGTCATCGGCGGTGTGACCCGGTTGATCCCGCTCACGGGTCTCACCACGCCCTTCATGTCCGCCGGCGGTTCCTCCCTCTTGGCGAACTGGATCATCGTCGCCCTCCTCCTCCTCATCTCCGAGACGGCCCGGCGGCCGGCAGTCAAGGGTCCCGTGCGTGAAACATTCACTGACGGAAAGCAGAACCGCAACACCCCGGCAACGGGCAGCACCAGGGAGGTCAGCGCATGAACCAGGCCATCCGACGCTCGTGGATCGTAGCCATCAGCATGTTCGCGCTGGTCCTGGGATCGCTCACCTACGTCCAGTTCTTCGAAGCCGACGCCCTCGAGAACAACGACTGGAATACGCGCCAGATACTGCAGGATTACGGCAAGAACCGCGGCGCAATTCTGGTCGACGGTCGTCCCGTTGCCGAATCGGTTCCCTCCGACGACCAGTTCAACTATCAGCGCGTCTACAACCAGCCGGAAATGTATGCGCACCTCACCGGCTTCTTCTCGCTGGTGAACGGGTCCACCCAGCTTGAGAACGTCATGAACGAAGAGCTCTCGGGCAGTAGTGACGACCTCTTCATCGACCAGATGGTGCGCCTGTTCTCCGGCGCCCAGGCCCAGGGTGCGTCCGTCGAGCTGACCATTGACCCGCAGCTGCAGCAGATGGCCTGGGACATGATCCCCGAGGGCCAGACGGGATCGATCGTGGTGATGGAGCCGGCCACCGGAAACATCCTGGCGATGGCGTCCAAGCCGTCCTACGACCCCAATCTGCTGGCCGCACACGACACCTCGGTGGTTGTGGAGAACATTGAGCAGCTGTCCCGAGTTCCGGGGTTGTCCATCTACTTCAATCCGGCCACGCAGGCCCTGGTTGCTCCGGGCTCAGTGTTCAAGCTCGTGGTGGCGGCAGCAGCCCTAGAAACAGGCCAGTTCGACGCGGAATCCACCATTCCCAACCCGCCGGTGCTTGACCTGCCCGGTACAGACGTGGGGCTCCCTAACTTCACCACAGGCGGATGCGCTGCTCGGGACACCGCAGACCTCGAATTCGCCCTGGAGCAGTCCTGCAATACGCCGTTCGCGCAGATCGCCTGGGAGCTCGGTGAGCAGGCAGTATTGGAGCAGGCGCAGGACTTCGGCTTCGGGGAGAACTTCAATATCCCGGTCGACGTCACGGCCAGCCAGTTCCCCAACGAGCTCGGTGAAGCGCAGCTCGCGCAGTCAGCCATCGGGCAGTTCAGCGTCGCGGTGACACCGCTGCAGATGGCGATGGTGAGCGCGGCCATCGCCAACGACGGTGTGCTGATGAAGCCGAATCTGGTGAAAGCCGTCCGCGCGCCTGATCTCTCCATCATCGATGAACCTGAGCCGGAGGTTTTCCGGGAGTCGCTCAACGCTGATAACGCCAACCAGATCACTGACTGGATGGTCAACGTGGTGGAGAACGGTACCGCGCAGAACGCTGCGGTCCCCGGCGTGGACGTGGCCGGGAAGACCGGCACGGCGGAAGTTCCCGAGCAGGGAGACAACGCCTGGTTCACGGGCTTCGCTCCGGCGGACAATCCGGAAGTAGTGGTTTCCATCGTTATGCAGGACGTCGACATCGCGACGGGCGCCCAGCTGACAAGTCCAAACGCTAAGCAACTCATAGAGGCGGTGTTGAATAGGTGAGACCTACTTCAGGTATCACATTAGGCGGCAGGTTCCAGCTCACTGATCGCATCGCCATCGGGGGTATGGGTGAGGTCTGGAAGGCACGGGATCAGGTTCTTGGCCGCATCGTGGCCATCAAAATCCTGAAAGAGGAATACACGGGCGACCCCGGGTTCCTCAATCGGTTCCGCGCCGAGGCCCGCCACACTGCACTGCTGAACCATGAGGGCATCGCAAACGTCTTTGATTATGGGGAAGAGGGAGGCTCCGCCTACCTCGTGATGGAACTCGTTCCTGGTCAGCCGCTGTCCACCATCATCGAGCGTGAGCAGATCCTGTCCCCGGACCGGGCGCTCTCCATCATCGGCCAGACCGCAACAGCCCTCAGCGTTGCCCACCGTCAGGGACTCGTGCACCGCGACGTGAAGCCGGGAAACCTGCTGATCATGCCGGACGGCCGCGTGAAGATCACCGACTTCGGAATCGCACGCCTGGCGGATCAGGTTCCCCTGACTGCCACTGGCCAGGTAATGGGCACCGCCCAGTACTTGGCGCCTGAGCAGGCCACCGGCCAGCAGGCAACCGGTTCCAGCGATATTTATGCACTAGGGGTGATCGGCTATGAGCTGCTCGCCGGCCGTCGCCCGTTCTCGGGCGAGTCGCAGATCGCCATTGCACTCGCCCAGGTCAACGATGCTCCGCCTGACCTCCCGGAAAACATTCCCCACGCGGTTCGTGCGCTCATTGCCAGCATGCTGGCGAAGGACCCGGCGGACCGCCCGCCGAACGCTGAAGCTCTAGCCGAGGCTGTTGCAGCGATCCGCCGCAACGATGTCCGCGCGGCCGAGGCCGCCGTTCCCGGCATGCTTCTCTTCACGGACCCCACCGGGCCACTCACCACTCCCGTGCCTGCGCCCACCAGCGCCACCCGAGCTGTTCCCGCCCCGACGACCTCGGCCCTGCCGACCGTTGCGGGTGTCGGCGCCGATGCGGGGGCGGTGGCAGCATCCCGTGAATGGAGCGAGGAAGACATTGATGACGCAGCCCCGCGCGAGGAGGAGTCACGCGGGCGCAGCCCCTGGCTCATCGCTTTGATCGTCCTGCTCGTGCTGGCGGCGCTTGCGGTTGCCGGTTTCCTGCTGGCTCCCCTTCTGGCGGGAGGCGACGACGACCCCGCCCCGGCGCCAAGCACCTCCTCGGCGTCTCCGTCTCCGTCGGAAACGGAAACTGAGCCTGCAACCGAAAGTCCGACGCCGGAAGAGACAACTCCCGAGCCCGCAACCCCGGCGCCCACAACGCCGGAAGCGATCGTGGTGGACGCGCTGACCTATCAGGGGCGGCCGATTGAAGACGTCGTGACTGAGCTCAATGCACTTGGATTTTCGGTGGACCAGCAGCCGGAGGTTACGGATGACTTCGCCCCCGGTACGGTACTGACACTGAATCCGGTGGGTCCCCTCGCGCCCGGCTCTCAGATCACGGTCACCTTCGCGGAGGCACCCGAGACAGTGACACTGCCGGAGGGCCTCGAAGGCGCCACCGAGGAAGAGTTGCAGCAGACCCTTGCCGATCTGGGGCTCAGTGCCGTCCGTTCCGGCACTGAGACATCCGAGGAAGAAGCTGGCACCGTACTTTCAGTGGATCCGGCAGAAGGAACCGAGTTGGAACCGGGCAGCACGGTCCGCTACGTCGTCTCTTCGGGCCCCGAGACCGAAGCGCCGCCGGCGATCGGACCCGGCCAGACCCCGCCTGGCCAGGACCAGCCCTAGGAAGCATGTGAAGGGGCACCAGGTGAGCAGCGAGAGAGTCCTCAACGGACGCTATGAAATGGGTGAACTGATCGGCCGTGGCGGAATGGCCGACGTCCACCTTGGTCGCGATGTCCGGCTTGGCCGGACCGTGGCCATCAAGGTGCTGCGCCAGGATCTGGCCCGGGACCCGCTGTTCCAGTCCCGTTTCCGCCGGGAAGCCCAGGCTGTGGCCGGGCTGAACCACCCAACGATTGTCTCCGTGTACGACACCGGTGAGGAAGAAATTGAGGGCCAGCACCATGACGAGGTCCGGGTTCCGTTCATCGTAATGGAATACGTCGCCGGGCGCACTCTGCGTGACCTGCTGAAGGCCGGGGAGCTCACCCCGGAGACGTCCGTGAACTACCTCCTGGGGGTTCTCTCAGCACTGGAGTACAGCCACCGTGCCGGAATCGTTCACCGGGACATCAAACCGGCCAACGTCATGATCACTCCTGAGGGCCAGGTAAAGGTGATGGATTTCGGTATTGCCCGCGCAATCGCTGACTCCGCAGCAACCATGACCCAGACGCAGGCGGTGATCGGCACCGCGCAGTACTTATCGCCTGAGCAAGCGCGCGGGGAGACTGTCGATGCGCGCAGCGACCTGTACTCGGCCGGGTGCCTACTGTACGAACTGCTGACCGGGCGGCCGCCATTCATCGGTGACAGCCCGGTCTCCGTTGCTTACCAGCATGTCCGTGAGGCTCCCACACCCGCACGCGAACTCGACGGCAGCATTCCGGCGGAGATCGAGTCAGTGCTGCACATCGCTCTTGAGAAGGACCGCGCCCGGCGCTTCCAGACCGCCGCAGATTTCCGGACCGCGCTCCTTGACGCCCGGAAGGGCATACCGCCCGGTGCACCCGGTGATCCGACCGAGGCGCTCGCTGCGGTTCCAACCCGGGCTGACGACGACGCCCCGCAGACGAGAGCCATGGCCAAGGTCCTGGCCGGCGGCAGCATTGCTGGCAGTCCACTGATGGAGGATGAGGAGACCGGTCCGCTGACGGCAGCGCATGCGGAACAGAGCGGGCGCGACGCCGATGACCGGCGTCGTTCCCGGCGGCGCGGCTGGATCGCGGTGCTGCTTGTGCTGCTGGCCCTACTGCTGACAGCCGGTGCCATCGCACTGTTCGGGATTCTCAACTCGCAGCCGGAGGAGCCTGTGCTCACTTCGGTACCGTCTGTCGAATCAATGACTTCAACCGAGGCCAGCAACGCGCTTACCGCCGTCGGCCTCCGACCCCAGGTGGAACATACCTTCCATGATGAGGTGGAGTCCGGACTTGCGATCGGCACGGAGCCCGAGACCGGCAGTGAGGTTGAGCCGGACTCATTGGTGACTCTGCTGATTTCCGATGGTCCCGCCAACCGCACTATCCCTGATGACCTTTTCCAGATGACCGAATCGTCCGCGCGGGACGCACTCGAATCGATCGGTCTGCGCGGCGGCAGCGTAAGTGAGGCGAACAGCGCCACCGTCCCCGCCGGGAGGGTCATTGCAACTGAACCGGCGCTCGGTTCGTCAGTGCCTGCGGAAACAGAAGTGAACCTGGTGCTTTCCACCGGCTTGGTGACGGTTCCACGGCTTATCGGTCTGCCCAGCGAGGAAGCCGTAGCTCTTCTCGAAGACCCGGTCCGTGCGCTGGTGCCGCGGATCGAGGAGGAGGTGAACGCCGTCGTCGAACCCGGGCTTGTAGTGCGGCACGAGCCAGGTCCTGATTCCAACGTCGCGCCGGGCACTGAAGTGGTGCTCTACGTCGCCACAGAGCCACCCGAAGAAGAACCCTCCGCGCCGGCGAGTCCCGCCCCCACGTCCAGTGCTCCTGCCGAGGAAGATCCCGGCAACCAGGGAAGCGGACGTGGCCAGGGGAACGGAGGCAACCAGGGAAGCGGACGTGGCCAGGGGAACGGAAACGGCCAGGGGAACGGAGGCGGTCAGGGGAACGGAAACGGCGGCTGATCAGCGACGCTCTTGAGGGCCTAAGACCCTGACTGCTGGTGAATCAGCGGGCTGAGCTTGGCTGAGCGGTCAGCCGCACCATTCAGGCCGACTGTCTCCAGCCAGTTTCCCAGCATCCGGTATCCGCCCTCGGTGAGCACCGATTCCGGATGGAACTGCACGCTGCACAGCGGGGCCGAACGGTGCTCCAGGCCCATGATGACGCCACTCGCCGTTCGAGCCGTGACACGGAGCTCCGCGGGAACTTCGCCGACCGCTGCCAGCGAGTGGTAACGGGTAGCCGTCAGGGGCGAGTCCAGTCCCTCGAACACGTTGGTGGAGTCGTGCTCCACCAGGGATGTCTTGCCGTGCATCAGTTCAGGGGCGTGGGTAACCGATCCTCCGTAAGCCTCGGCGAGTGCCTGGTGGCCAAGGCACACGCCCAGCATCGGCTTGCCATTCACGCCGCACCACTTGATGAGGTCGATGCAGACGCCAGCCTCGGCAGGGGCACCCGGACCGGGAGAGATAAGGACCCCGTCCCGCGCTTCGGCAAGCGCAACCGCTTCGGTGAGCGTCACGTCGTCGTTCCGGACGACAGTGGTCTCTGCGCCGAGTTCCTGAAGGTAACCGACCAGGGTGTACACAAAGCTGTCGTAGTTATCGACAACCAGAATGCGGGTGGGATTACTCATGCTTAAGTGCCAATCGTTGAATCGGTCAGAGGGCTGAACTGGGAGAGCCAGGGGAAGACCCAGGTCACAAGAACTACCAGCGCTGCGGCGACCAGCAGAATCACCCAAATGATGCGCAGCCAGAGCGGCCCCGGCAGGTGACGGAAAATGAATGCGTACATCAGGCGGATCCAGCAGCGACGTCCGCCACCTGGGCGGCAATCTCGTCCGGCGGCCCGTCGGCCAGCGGCTGGAAAGATTCCATCACGGCGTAGGCGATGATTCGTTCCTGTGCGCCGAAGCGGGGGTTGCAGCTTGTCAGGGTGAGCATCCGTTCCTCCGGTTCCACGCCCGGCCGTGTGGGAACCGGCGCGAGTACATCAACGCGGTCGGGCAGCACAATCTGGGTATTGCGGTACACGTAGCTATAGAACCCGTCCTGGGTCTGCACATAGATGCGGTCGCCGGGCACCAGCGTGTGGATGTCGTCGAGGACAGCCCCGTTGGTCTGCCGGTGGCCGGCCAGCGCGAAGTTGCCTACGGCGCCCGGCATGCCCGTCTCCGGATAGTGGCCGAGACCCAGATTATCGAGTACCGCCGTTGTAACCCCACTTGTGACCGGGCGGGTGTAGTTATCTCCGAACCGCGGGATGTAGATGACAGCAAACGTCTCACCCGGTGCCATCGTCTCCAGCACGGGGATCTGATCGCCGCCGGAGGTTTGGATGTCTTCTTCGGGTTCCTGGGTGACGGGATTCTCGCCGAGGTCCGCGAAAAACTCCTCCACCGCCTGGTCCTGTTTGGCGTTCGATTCGACGTTTGTCCACCAGAGCTGCCAGGCGACGAACAACAGGAGGATCACACCGGCCGTGATGAGCAGTTCACCGAATACCTGGGCAGCTATCTGCAGGAAACTGCGACGACGGCGACGAGCGGACGGGCGTTGGGATCGATCACGGCGGGTCACCGCGATGCCGCCGCCGAGGTTGCTCAAACCTTCTCCCTGCCTACCGAATGGTTGTTCGGCTTCATAGCGCCGGTTCATTAGCTAGAATGGGCAGCTAGAACCGCGCCGATGACAATAGTCCTGTTCTCAGGATAACTGGTGTCGTGCCCGCGTTCGGTGCCCGTATGACCGCAAACACAGCGGCTGGAAGCCCAGCCGCGTCCAGGAGGATCCGTGCCCGAGTCGAAGTCCCGCAAGAAGCAGGTCGAGTCGAAGACGCGCGCCGCTGCGGAGCCGAAGCCCAACCCGGTCTGGTACAAGCCGGTGATGTTCGGTTTGATGGTGCTCGGGCTGCTGTGGATCCTCGTGTACTACATCTCGGAAGGACGCCTTCCCATTCCGGGAATCGACTCCTGGAACATCCTCATCGGCTTCGGAATTGCCATTGTCGGATTCCTGATGACAACCCGCTGGCGGTAGCAGCTTTCGCCTAAGCCCGAACATGAAAGAGGCGCCTTCCGAGCGGAAGGCGCCTCTTTTCACGTCCGGCGGCTTTACGTCCGGGCGTTGCAGTTCTTATCCGAGGGAGGCAAGCCCAAAGACGGCGGCGGCGATCCCGAAGCCCATCACGCCAATGGCTGTCTCCATCACGGTCCAGGTCTTGAAGGTCGTTTTCACATCCATGTCGAAGAACCGGCCCACCAGCCAGAATCCTGAGTCGTTGACGTGGCTGACCACAACGGAGCCGGCAGCAACCGCGATCACGAGGGCTGCCAGCTGGAGACCACCGTAGTCTGCCGATGCGATTGCAGGACTGATCAGGCCGGCCGCTGTAGTCAGTGCAACGGTGGCGGAACCCTGCGCGATTCGAAGAATTGCGGCGATGAGGAACCCCGCAAGGATGACGGGAATGCCGAGGTTGCCGAGTGCGCTCTCAAGCGCTGCTCCGATTCCGGAGGACCGCAGCACGCCGCCGAACATACCGCCGGCGCCGGTGATGAGGATGACCGAGCAGACGGGCCCCAACGAGGATTCGAGGACCTTCTCGAGCGCGGTCTTCTCAACACCGCGTCGTCGTCCAAGTACATAGGCAGCGACGAGCAGGGCGATCAGGAGGGCGACCGGCGTCTCGCCCACGGTCCGCAGCACCTGGAACCACCCCTGGTCGGCAGCGCCTTCCGGAAGTGCACCGCCGACGTTGAGCGCGTTCAAACCGGTGTTCAGGAAAATGAGAACCAGCGGAAGCAGCAGGATTGCCACGACGGTACCGAAAGAGGGCGGATTGTTCTCGTGTTCTTCATCCGCCTGGCCGAGGAGCGCCGGAACCGGCAGGACAATACGCTTGCCCGTCCACAGCCCGTAGAGGTAGCACGTAACGTACCAGGTGGGAATGGCCGCAATGAGTCCCACGAGCACAACGAGACCGATATTTGCTCCGAAGAACTCAGAGGCGGCAACCGGGCCGGGATGGGGCGGTACGAAGATGTGCATCACCGAGAAGGCGCCCGCAGCGGGCAGGCCATAGATCAGTACGCCGCCGCCCAGTCGCCGGGCCACTGAGAACACCACCGGCAGCATAACCACGAGGCCTGCGTCAAAGAAGATCGGGAAGCCGAAAATCAGTGACGCGACGCCGAGAGCGAGCGGCGCCCTCTTCTCACCGAACTTGCCGATGAGATAGTCGGCGAGCACTTTCGCACCGCCGCTTGTCTCCACCAGGCGCCCCAGCATTGCACCCAGACCCACGAGCAACGCCACTGTCGCGAGCGTCGAGCCGAACCCGCTGGTCAGTACGGGCACTACCTGGTTGGCCGGGATTCCGGTAGCGAACGCGGTCAGCAGGCTGACGAGGATCAGTGCAACGAATGCATGGACCCGTAGCTTGATGATGAGTACCAGGAGCACTGCGATTGCGCCGGCCGCGATGAGCAGGAGGGGACCGGCGCCGAGCGTCTGGGTCCAGCCTTCAATTTGCATGGGTTGTTTCTCCGTCAGATCTTTTCGTAGGTTCTCAGGCGGCCAGGCCCAGACGGGCCATGATGTCGTCGATCACGTTTTCCAGGGTGTCGACATTGTCAACGGTGAGCCCGTGCTCACCCTCCTGAAGCGGTTCCAGCGTGCTGACCTGTGAGGCCAGCAGGGACTCGGGCATGAAATGCCCGGTACGGGTCTTCATGCGGGAGCGAATGAGTTCCACGTCCCCGCGCAGATGGACAAACCGGACGTCCCCGTCAGCAGCCGCGAGTACGTCACGGTAACTCCTTTTGAGCGCCGAACAGGTCACGATGGTCGACTCACCGTTCCGGCTCTTGAGACTGATCCACTGCGCGATTGCATCGAGCCAGGGCTTTCGGTCCTCGTCAGTCAGGGCAATGCCCTGAGTCATCCTGGAGATGTTCTCTCTGGAATGAAACTCATCAGCTTCGGCGTAGATCCAGCCGAGGCGTTCGGCCAAAGCGGTCGCGATCGTTGTCTTGCCCGATCCCGACACACCCATGATCACCAGATGCATGCGTGGTTCCATGTCGTCTCCTCGACTCCCTCGTCGCCCGCGCCATGTGACGCACCGCTCGTTTGCTCGAGGACAAAGGTAGCATCTTTACGCGTCCGAAAGATAGCACCTTTAGTTTATTGTCGTCCCCGCCTATCCTGATCTCATCCTCCCCTCGGAAAGGTCTAAACAGTGGCGCTGTCCTCGCAAGATCCTGCACCGGCGGCAGCGGTGCTGTACAGCAGCATCATTGAGGAGCTTGGAAAAAGCATCGTCAGCGGCGAGCTGGCAGCGGGCGAACGGCTGACGATTGAATCGCTGCAGCAGCGGTTCGGTGTTTCGCGAACCGTGATCCGGGACTGCATGCGCATCCTGGAATCCATGAACCTGGTCTTCAGCAAGCGCCGGGTGGGAATCGTGGTGCAATCACCGCGCCAGTGGAACGTCTACGACGCCCGGATCATCCGTTGGCGGCTGGAGGGCGCCTCCCGTGCGCGCCAGTTCAAGAGCCTGACCGAACTGCGCTGTGCGGTCGAGCCGCTTGCCGCGGCAGGAGCAGCCCGCAACGCGACCGAGGAACAGCGTGCCGCCGTCGTCGACCTCGCCGGCCGGCTGCGCACCCTGGGCGAGGCAGGCCGGCTTGAAGAGTTTCTCAGCGTGGACATCGAATTTCACGCGCTGCTTCTGCTAGCCAGCGGCAACGAAATGTTCTCAGCTCTTGACGACGTCGTCACGGAGGTGCTGCGCGGCAGGACCAATCAGGGACTGATGCCCCGCACGCCGCGGGAACATGCCCTTGCCAGCCATGAAGCCGTTGCGGCTGCAATTGCCGAAGCCGATGCCACCGCAGCGGAAACGGCGATGCGCAGCCTGCTCGCGGAAGTACGGGACGCGATCACCTAGGAGAGAAGGTCCTGATTGCGTCATACACACGTTGTGCACCGAGTTATCCACAGCTGTGTGTAACTTGAGTTGTTCTTCCACGTTCGACCCCGAAAACACGGGGATATGCTTATCCACAGCTGTGGAATTACATGTGTGTAAGTTATCCCCGTTGTTGATAAACCCTGTGGAAAACTAGAACGGCAGCATGACCAGGTTGGCGCCCACGAAGGTCAGCACCACCAGTAGAATCGTCAGCGCAGCCATCCCGGACCACTGGATCAGTGAGCGCTTGGGACTGCGCGGCGTATAGGCAATAATTGCTGCGGCCGCGCTTCCCGCTAGAAGACCGCCGAGGTGTGCCTGCCAGGAGATTCCTGAAACCACAAACCCCAGCACGGTATTGATGGCGATCAACACCACCAGTTGACGCACGTCCCCGCCGCGTCGCCGCTGCACAATGAGCATGGCGCCAAAGAGCCCGAAGACCGCTCCGGACGCTCCGACGACTCCCTGCAGGGGATTGGTCAGCAGGAGGACAGCAACCGAGCCGCCGAACGCGGCGATCAGGTAGAGGGCAAGGAACCTCGCCCTCCCAAGCAGCGGTTCGAGGGCCTGCCCGATGATCCATAGCGCATACATGTTGAAACCGATATGGAGCAGGAACCCGGTCGAATGCAGGAACGCCGCAGTGATCATGCGCCACGGTTCCGGAGCGACGATGTCAGAGGTGTAGATACCCGCGTACGCCAAGGCGTCAGTAACTCCGGGGATCACGAGTTGGGCGAGGAAAAGAGCCACGCAGGCACCAATGAGGGTGAAGGTGACAAGCGGGCGTCCCTGCCGCACTGTTGCACCGAAGATAGTTCTGGTTGCAGGAGCGTTGTGCTGAGCCTCTTGCACGCAGTCAACGCACTGGATCCCGACGGCCGCCGGACGCTGGCATTCCGGGCAGGCAGGCCTGCCGCATCGTTGACACCGCACATAGCTCACCCTGTCGAGGTGGCGCGGGCACACGGGAACGTCCTGGCCCGGCTGACCCGCCGGGATTCCATAGGTCATGAGGCGTTATGCCTGCTCGATGGTGATGCTGCTGATGACGACGTCTTCGAGCGGACGATCGCGTCCATCCGTGGGAATGGCATTGAGCTGATCAACGATGGCACGGGAATCCTCGTCTTTCACCTCGCCGAAGATGGTGTGCTTGCCCTGCAGCCAGGTGGTGGGAACCGAGGTGATGAAGAACTGGGATCCGTTGGTTCCGCGGCCGTTCTGCAGACCGGCGTTCGCCATTGCCAGCTTGTAGGGGGTGGCGAAGTCGAGATCCGGGTTGATCTCGTCGTCGAACTTGTAGCCTGGCCCGCCGATCCCCTTGCCGAGGGGATCCCCGCCCTGGATCATGAAGTCCTTGATAACGCGGTGGAAGATGGTGCCGTCGTAAAGCGGTGCGTTCGTTTCTTCGCCGGTGCCCGGGTGGGTCCACGCGATCTCGCCCGTGGCGAGGCCGGTGAAGTTCTTGACCGTCTTGGGAGCGTGGTTGCCGTAGAGCTCTACCTTGATGTCACCGAGGCTGGTGTGGATGGTTGCGTGTGCAGTAGCGATAGCTGTCATGCGCTCCATTCTTCCACGCGGGTGCGTTGTTATCCCCTGAAGTACCGGGTTCCGCGCACAGTGAAAAAGCTGTGAAAAAAGTGTGCGGATAGCACGGACCTCGGGATAGCACGTAGGCTGACTAACAACAGTCACTATCCCCGGGAGGTAGTTGTGAAGAAATCCGAAAGCGTTGTCCGCACCATCGAGAACAACGTTCTGATGGGCGTCGGCACGGCACGTGATTGGGCCGTGCCGCGGGTGGACGCCGCAAAGGTGTGGGTCGCTCCGCGTATTGAACGAGGCATCGAAACGGCGTCACCGAGGATCCAGCAGGGTGTGAATCGTGCAACCCAGGGTTTGTCGGACGGCATCGCCGTGGTCACCCCTCGCATTCAGGGGAGCCTGGACCGGGTGGGGCCGCGCATTTCGCAGTTCGTCGACGGTACCGCACCGCGCATCCAGGGAACCCTGGACCGCGCAACTCCAGCCATCAACCAGGCACGTGATCGCGTCGTCACCGAGTACATTCCGGCCGTTTCATACCGGCTCGGGGATGCAGCGGACTCTGCGTCGCGCACGCTGGCCGCTGCCACCATCCCAGCCGGTGTTGCTGGTGTTGTCACCAGGGTGACCGGTGACAAGAAGGCTGTGAAGAAGTATCAGAAGGCTGCCGTTGTGGCGGCTCAGAAGGCTGCGAAGGATCTCAAGCGAAGCCAGCAGAGCAAGAGCAGCAAGGGCGGCAAGGGCTGGCTTATCGTCGGTATCATCGCCGCGGCCATCACCGCAGGCGTAGCCGTCTGGCGTGCATCCCAGCCAGTTGAGGATCCGTGGAAAACCCCCGCTCCAGTTGAGCCCAAGCCGGTTGCCGACATTGAGCACAATGACGAAGCCAAGAAGGCCGTCAATGACATCAAGGAAGCAGCGGATCGCGCGGCTGAGAAGTCGAACGACGACGACGGCGCACCGAAGGGTTCTGCCATCTAGTCCCTGCACCGCCCGAAAGCGGGAAGGATCCACCGAAGGGCGGATCTTTCCCGCTTTTTTCATGTCTGCCCCCCTGAGCATCACCGGCTGGTGATAGATTTACCGCCGTGCACCCCGAGAAGCCGTCCGTGTCGATCGTGATCCCGGCCTACAACGAGGAAGGCGTTATTCGCCAATGCCTCATCGCTGCCATCTACCAGTCCATGCCGGCGCACGAAATTCTGGTCGTCAATAACCGTTCGACCGACCATACAGCCGACGTGGTCCGCCAGATGCAGCTCGAGTACCCGGAGAGCCCTATCTATCTGCTCGAGCAGAATGAAGTGCAGGGCCTCATCCCTACCCGGAACTTCGGTCTGAACCACGCCACGGGCGACGTGCTGGGCCGGATTGACGCAGACTCCGTTCTGGAACCCGATTGGGTGGAAACCGTCCAGGCTGGCTTCACCGATCCCGAGGTGGCCGCTGCTACGGGTCCTGTCGTGTACTACGACATGCCGATGCGTCGATGGGGCCTCAAAGCTGACGACAAGATGCGCCAGCTCGTTCTCAAGCTCGCGCGCAACCAGTACCACTTCCTGTTTGGCTCGAATATGGCCCTTCGCAGGACGGCGTGGGAACAGATCCGGGACAGAACCTGCCTCGACGAGCAGGACCAGATGCACGAGGATATCGACATATCCCTGCATCTCGCGGAACAGGACCTGGTCATCCGCTATATTCCAGCCATGGTCAGCGGCATGTCGGCCAGGCGTCTTGAGAATTCGCCCAAGGACTACCGCTACTACGTCACGAGGTTTGACCGCACGTACCGTGCGCACGAGATCGACAAGACGGTTCTCAAGATTCCCATGCTGATTTTCATGTCGATCTACTATCCGGCGAAGGTCCTTCGCGCCGTACATACTGCTCGCACGGCCAGAACCACAACACCTCAGCGCCAGGAGCGTTAACCAACGAAGGGCTCCAGCCTTCCGGCTGGAACCCTTCGTCTTTCGGTGGAGGCACGGGGACTCGAACCCCGAACCCCCTGCTTGCAAAGCAGGTGCGCTACCAATTGCGCCATGCCCCCGTAAAACGGAACCTGATCAGTATACCCCGATCAGGGAGTGAAGTTTTACTCGACCGAATCGGTCGCGTTGCTCCACACTTCCTTGTCCTTCTCGGATTCCTGCCACCGCTTGTAGGCAAAGACACCTGCGACCGCAGCTGCAGCTACCAGCAACTTCTTCACAGTGCTCCTCCTTGCAGTTTCCTGCCGGTTTCAGGATCCGTGGGCGTACCAGGACTTGAACCTGGGACCTCTTCGTTATCAGCGAAGCGCTCTAACCGCCTGAGCTATACGCCCCCGTACCTCATCGGGCCGAGATACGACTTTACAGTAGGCCCTCAGCGATCTACAAATTGAGAGCCTAGCCCCGATTACAGCGGGTCAGTCGTCCGTGAGGGTGACACCAATGCCGCCCACAAGTGTGGATGAGATGTTGTACAGGACCGCTGCAAGCATTGCGAGAGCGGTCAGTAGGACAACATTCACGACGGCGATGATGGTGGCGAAGGAGACGACCTGACCGAGGGATGCGAACTGGCGAAGATCGAATCCTGCACCCTCCGACCCGGCAATCTCTCCGAGTAGCTGGTTAACCCGGTCGAAGATTCCCGTGAGGTCGAGAACTGTCCAGATCACAATCGCCGCAACAACCGTGACAATCCCCAGCGCTACGGAGAGCAGGAAGGACATCTTCAGCACCGACCACGGATCGATCTTGCTGACCAGGAGTCTGGCCTTGCGCGCCTTCGCCTTTGGAGCTGGTTTCACCAGCCCAGGTCGATTGCCGGCAGGCCGCGCGGCCGACGAGGCTGGCCGCTGGGTTGGGCGTGCAGGTGGGTTCACCCGAGGTCCTCCACCCGACGACCGGACAGCACTTCCCGCTGCCGCGCGCGGATTTGAGTTGGCAGAACTCACTCGGAACCTCCAATATCGCTTGACTCAGCATCAGGCTCAGCCGTTTCTTCTGACGACAACGGTACTTCATCTCCAGCGTCCGGTGCAGATACAACGTCTTCCACGCCGATCACTGGAATCTCGTCATCAACCGTGAGACCGCGTTCGGTATTGCGGGCGACGGCGATAATCCTGTCGGACTTGTCCGGCTTCGCGAAGATGACGCCCATGGTGTCCCGGCCCTTTGCAGGAACACCCGAAACAGCGGAGCGGACAACCTTTCCGCCGCCCATGACCACGAGGACCTCATCCTCTTCCTGAACGATGAGGGCACCGACGAGATCTCCACGGACCTCGGCGAGTTTGGCAACCTTGATGCCCAGGCCGCCACGGCCCTGTACCCGGTACTCATCCACTTTGGTCCGCTTGGCAAAGCCCCCCTCCGTCACGATGAAGACATAGGAATCATCACTGACGACATTGGCTGCAAGCAGCTCATCATCCGCCCTGAACTTCATACCGGTAACTCCCGAAGTGGCCCTGCCCATCGGACGAAGCGCGTCATCGGTGGCACTGAAGCGAAGGGATTGACCCTTTCGGGAGACAAGCATCATGTCATCGTTCTCCGACACCAGCTGGGCAGAGACCAGCTCGTCGCCGTCGCGCAGATTGATGGCAATGACACCCGCTGAACGGTTGGTGTCGTAATCCTCGAGCCTTGTCTTCTTGACCAGGCCGCGCTTGGTCGCGAGCACCAGATACGGCGACTGCTGATAGTCCCGCAGGTCCAGAACCTGGGCAATCTTCTCCTCAGGCTGGAACGCCAGCAGGTTCGCGACATGCTGGCCCTTGGCGTCACGCGCCGCTTCCACAAGCTCATAGGCTTTCGCGCGGTAGACGCGGCCAAGGTTGGTGAAGAACAACAGCCAGTGGTGCGTCGTGGTCACGAAGAAATGCTCGACGACATCGTCGCCCCGCAGCTGGGCGCCACGGATTCCCTTACCGCCACGTGCCTGCTGGCGATAGTTGTCGCTTCGGGTCCGCTTGACGTAACCGCCGCGGGTGATAGTGACCACCATCTCCTCTTCAGGGATGAGGTCTTCCATGCTCATGTCGCCGTCGTAACCCATGAGGATCTCGGTGCGGCGGTCATCACCATGCTTGTCGACAATCTCCTGCAGCTCGGTCGAGACAATCTCACGCTGCTGCACCTCGGAGGCGAGAATCTTCTTGTACTCGGTGATCTCTGATTCAAGCTTGGCATGCTGGTCCTGGATCTTTTGCCTCTCCAGGGCGGCGAGCCGGCGCAGCTGCATGTCCAGAATTGCCTGTGCCTGGATCTCGTCGATCTCCAGAAGGCCCATCAGGCCGTTGCGCGCATCCTCCACGGTCGAAGACCTGCGGATAAGGGCGATGACCTCATCGAGCGCATCAAGTGCCTTCAGCAGTCCGCGCAGGATATGCGCGGCTTCTTCGGCTTTACGCAGACGGTACTGGGTCCTGCGGACAATGACCTCGAGCTGGTGCGTAACCCAGTGACGGATGAACGCGTCAAGGCTGAGTGTCCGCGGCACCTCATCCACAATCGCAAGCATGTTCGCGCTGAAATTGTCCTGCAGCTGAGTGTGCTTGTAGAGATTGTTCAGGACCACCTTGGCTACGGCATCGCGCTTCAGGACGATGACGAGGCGTTGACCTGTGCGCCCTGAAGTTTCATCCCTGAGGTCAGCGATTCCCGAAACCTTCCCGTCCTTGACGAGATCGGCGATCTTGATAGCGAGGTTGTCGGGGTTGGCCTGGTAGGGCAACTCGGTCACGACCAGGCAGGTACGGCCCTGAATCTCCTCGACGTTGACCACGGCACGCATGGTGATTGAACCGCGGCCGGTCCGATATGCGTCCTCGATTCCCTTGTGGCCGAGGATCTGCGCACCGGTGGGGAAATCCGGGCCCTTGATGCGCTGGATGAGCGCCTCAAGCAGATCTTCCTTACTCGCCGTCGGGTTCTGCAGGTACCACTGCACACCGTCCGCAACCTCGCGCAGATTGTGCGGCGGGATGTTGGTGGCCATGCCCACCGCGATGCCCGAGGATCCATTGACCAGCAGGTTGGGAAAGCGTGACGGCAGGATAGTTGGTTCCTGGTTTTTTCCGTCGTAGTTGTCCTGGAAATCGACTGTCTCTTCGTCGATGTCACGGACCATCTCCATGGCAAGGGGAGCCATCTTGGTCTCGGTGTACCGGGGAGCGGCAGCGCCGTCATTGCCCGGCGATCCGAAGTTCCCCTGGCCAAGGGCCAGTGGATACCGCATGGTCCAGTCCTGGATCAGGCGAACGAGTGCATCGTAGATAGCACTGTCACCGTGCGGGTGGTACTGGCCCATGACCTCGCCGACAACACGCGCACACTTGTTGAACGAGCGGTCAGGGCGGTAGCCGCCGTCGAACATTGCATACAGGACGCGCCGGTGGACCGGCTTCAGACCGTCACGCACGTCAGGCAGCGCGCGACCGACAATGACCGCCATGGCATAGTCCAGGTAGGACCGCTGCATCTCTGTCTGCAGGTCCACCTGCTCGATGCGGTCCGTCAGCACGGCACCTTCAAGAGGCGTGCCGTCGCTCGGAACCTCAGGCGTTACTTCGTCACTCATCTAGTTCGTTCCATTCGTAAGTGCGTGTCAAAATCCGGTGACAAGATAGCTGCGTGCCCGGCCGGGTCTGCGCGACCTCGGTCAGATGTCGAGGAACCGTACGTCCTTGGCGTTCTGCTGGATGAAGTTGCGGCGTGACTCGACATCCTCACCCATCAGGACAGAGAAGATCTGGTCGGCTGCCGCGGCATCGTCCATGGTGACCTGCAGGAGAGTGCGGTTGTCGGGATCCATGGTGGTTTCCCACAGCTCCGTGTAGTCCATCTCGCCAAGGCCCTTGTAGCGCTGGATCCCGTTGTCCTTGGGAAGACGCTGGTTGTTGGCAAGGCCCATCTTGATCGTTTCGTCACGCTCACGGTCGCTGTACACATAGGAGTGCGCAGCATTGGACCACTTGATGCGATAGAGGGGCGGCTGTGCCAGGTACACATAGCCGTTCTCGATCAGCGGGCGCATATAGCGGAAGAGAAGCGTTAGCAGCAGCGTGGTGATGTGCTGGCCATCGACGTCGGCGTCCGCCATCAGCACGATCTTGTGGTACCGGGCCTTCTCAACGTCGAAATCCTCACCGATTCCGGCTCCGAAAGCGGTGATCATTGCCTGGACTTCAGTGTTGCTCAGGGCGCGGTCAAGCCGGGCACGCTCGACGTTCAGGATCTTCCCGCGCAATGGCAGGATGGCCTGAGTTTCGGGGTTGCGGCCGCGCACCGCCGAACCGCCCGCGGAGTCGCCCTCCACAATGTAGATCTCGGACTTCGAGGGATCCTTGGATTGGCAGTCCTTGAGTTTGCCGGGCATCCCACCGGACTCCAACAGGCCCTTGCGCCGCGTGGATTCGCGGGCCTTGCGCGCGGCAAGGCGGGCCTGGGCTGCCTGGATGGATTTGCGGATGACGTCGCGGGCCGGGCCGGGATTGCGCTCCAGCCAATCACCGAGCTGATCGGTGACCACTCGCTGTACGAAGCCCTTGGCTTCCGAGTTGCCCAGCTTCGTCTTGGTCTGTCCCTCGAACTGCGGTTCTGACAGCTTCACGGAGATGACGGCGGTCAGACCTTCACGGATGTCGTCACCCGTAAGGTTGTCATCCTTTTCCTTGATGATGTTCTTCTCGCGCGCATAGCGGTTGATCAACGACGTCATCGCTGCGCGGAAACCCTCTTCGTGGGTCCCACCCTCGTGGGTGTTGATCGTATTGGCGTAGGTATGAACACTCTCGGAATACGCCGTGGTCCACTGCATTGCCACTTCGACGGCGATGGACCGGTCGGAATCTTCGGTCTCGAACGCGATCACATCTTCATGGATGACGTCCACGCGCTTCGACGAATTCAGGTGCTTGACGTAGTCCAGCAAGCCGTTCTCGTACAAGTACTCCACATGCCGGTGTTTGTTCTCTTCGGCCTTTTCTGCCTCAGCATGAGCGGCGTCCGTAATCTCTTCGGTCTCCACCTCGGGAACGCGCTCATCCACAAGGGTGATACGCAGGCCCTTGTTGAGAAAGGCCATCTGCTGGAACCGCGCCCGCAGGGTCTCAAAATCAAACTCAACCGATTCAAAGATGGAAGCATCGGGGTAGAAGGTCTGCGTGGTTCCGGTCTCGGTGGTTTCCCCGCCCTTTTCGAGCTGCCCGACCGGCTTACCGCCGTCCTCGAAGGACTGTCTCCAAACGTGGCCTTGACGCTTGATTTCCGTGTCCACGCGGGAGGAAAGCGCATTCACAACCGAGATGCCAACTCCATGGAGGCCGCCCGAAACGGCGTACCCGCCACCGCCGAATTTGCCGCCCGCGTGCAGGATGGTCATGACCACCTCGACGGTGGGTTTGCCTTCGGTTGGGTGCATGTCGACCGGGATACCGCGGCCATTGTCGATAACCCGCACGCCACCGTCTGCCATTAGGGTCACCCTGATGTGATCGCAGTACCCGGCGAGCGCCTCATCCACAGAGTTATCCACAACTTCGTAAACCAGGTGGTGCAGGCCGCGCGGCCCAGTGGACCCGATATACATACCGGGCCGTTTGCGGACTGCTTCGAGTCCTTCAAGGACCGTGATGTCGCTTGCGCCGTAACCCTTGGGTGCGCCGGCGCCGGTCTCCGGCGATCCGGCAGATTCCACTTCGTTGTCGTTAGCCACGGACGCTGTCGACTCCTCGTTGTCCTAGTGTTGCCCAGTCTCAGAATGAAGGCATCCCGAAAAGGAATGCCTGCACGTTCCATTCTACCGTGCACGCCGCCACAACGGTGCCTCAAATGCCCTCTAGCACCGAATAAACCGTGATTTAAGCTCACGGCAGGGGGTCGCGTGGGGGCGTATACGTCCGCTGGGGTCCGCTCGACGCTGCACGCCGTCCAACAATGGGCTTCCGATTGTTCCGCTGCCGGCTACCCGTAGGTATCCCGAGGTCCGCGACCTCGAACCGATCGGCCGCCCTTTCGCCAGGATGGAGCGGATGGGCCAACGATCTTCATGGCCGTCACTACGCCGGTACCCAGCTCGTGCTCGAACCGCCGGAGCAGGTCCGGGCTGATCAGCCTGAGCTGCGTTGCCCAGGCGGTCGAATCGCACCGGACAAGAACTGTTGTTTCATGGAAACTTTCAGGCGTGCAGTGGGCAGCAATCTCCGGGCCCACCAATTCTGCCCATCGCGCCATGACTGAGCCGACAGCTACCGGAGAATTCCAGCCCCGCTCGCTCAGAAGCCGCCCGAAGACCGCGCCGACACCCTGAGGATCCCTTCCGGTGTAGGACTCCTGTCCCCTCGGGCGAGCAGCACCGGAACCAGTACGACGACGACGGGCCGCCGGCGCCCGAAGATCACCGCGCGCTATAGACGCGTCACGAAGGCGGTTCAACAGAAGCCGCGGTGCATCCTGCACCGGGGTTTCGCCGGCGTCGGCAGGAACGGGGGCGCCGTCGTCGTCGTTGGTGGGTACCGTTTTCGCCTCTGACCGCTTTGCCTTATCCTCAGGCCGGAACTTCACTGAAACCTCCCGGCACCACCTCGAACTGCCGGCCGTCCAGTGCGGCCGGGACATCGTCACCGACTGCTGCAGTCACAAGGACCTGCTCCGCGCCGACGACGACCGAGGCCAGTCGTTCCCGCCGGTCTGCGTCCAGCTCAGCGAATACATCATCAAGGATCAGAACGGGCGTCGATCCAGGAGTCCGGTCATCGTCGGTAAGAAGGTAATAGGATCCAAGGCGCAGCGCCAGGGCCATGGACCAGGTCTCCCCATGGGAGGCATACCCCTTGACCAGGGCACGCCCGAGCATGAGCTCCACTTCGTCGCGGTGCGGTCCCACGAGGGAGATCCCGCGCTCGGTTTCGCGCCGGCGCTGCTCAGCAATCGCGGTCAGAAACCGTTCGTTGATTGCTTCGACAGAGAGGGCGCTGAGGTCTTCGCCGGTGGCGGTGGAGTCAGCATCGTCATCTGAAACCGCACTGACCAGAGACGAGCGATACACGGCCGCAGCGATTTTGGAACCGTCCGTCAGCTCACGATAGGCCTGCTGCATGTGTGGCAGGAGCCTGGTCAGTACCGCAAGGCGGGCATGGAGCAGCTTCGACCCGACAGCAGCAAGATGCTGGTCCCACACTTCGAGGGTGGTCTCGTGAGCGTCAGTCAGCCTTCGCCCCCGAATCGACTTGAGCAGGGCATTGCGCTGTTTCAGGACCCGTTCATAATCCGCTCGCACACCAGCATGGTGTGGCACCAGCTGCACCATCAATTCGTCGAGGAACCGGCGTCTGTTGGAGGGGTCGCCCTTCACCAGTGCGAGGTCTTCCGGCGCAAACAGAACCGTTCGCAGTATCCCCGCAGCGACCCGGGCGCGCACAGGATTTGCGCGGTTGATGCGTGCACGGTTGGCGCGCTCGCCGTTGATCTCAAGCTCCACGCTCGTAGCCTGTGTTCCGCGCACGAGCCGTCCGCGCACCAGTGCCCGCTCTGCGTCGAAAGCGATGAGAGGTTTGTCTGTACTGACCCGGTGTGAGGATAGAGACCCCAGGTAGCCGATCGCTTCAACGATATTGGTTTTTCCTACACCGTTCGGTCCGACGAATACCGTCACACCTGGCTCGAGCGGGACCTCAAGCTGCGAATAGCTGCGGAAATCGGTCAGGGAAAGATGCTGGACATACACCACTTATCACTCATGCTTCAATTGCGGGGTGCGCGCACGGCGTGGCCGCCGAACTGGTTGCGCAGCGCAGCTACCATCTTCAGCGATGGCGCGTCCTCCTGACGTGAACTGAAGCGGGCGAAGAGCGCCGCAGTGATAGCGGGCGCTGCCACTTCGTTGGCGATCGCCTGTTCCACAGTCCAGCGACCCTCGCCGGAATCCTCAACGTACGCACCGACGTTGCTGAGTTTCGGATCTTCCTCCAACGCCTTGATCAGCAGATCCAGCAGCCAGGAACGAACAACCGTTCCCTTCTGCCAAGCGCGGAAGGTGCCGTGAACATCCTTGATGATGTCTTTCGCTTCAAGAAGTTCGTATCCTTCGGCGTACGCCTGCATCAGACCATATTCGATGCCGTTATGCACCATCTTCGCGTAGTGGCCGGCACCCGTCTCACCCACGTGAACGAAGCTTTCCTCGCGATCGCCTTCGGGCCGCAACGCGTCAAAGACCGGCATCACGCGCTCGACGTCGGCCTCTGATCCTCCGACCATCAGGCCATAGCCGTTCTCCAGGCCCCAAACACCACCCGATACTCCACAGTCAACGAAGGAAATACCCCTTTGGGCGAGCTCCGCGCTGTGCTCCTGATCTGTGCTGAACTTGGTATTCCCGCCATCGATCACCAAATCACCTTCAGCGAGTTTTGCGCCCAGCTCGGTGATTACCTGGTCGGTGACCTTTCCAGCCGGCACCATCACCCACACGACCCTCGGCGCGGGCAGTGCAGCGACAAGCTCATCGAGCGTTGCAACGTCGGATACTTCGGGATTCCGGTCGTAGCCGGTGACCTCAATACCGCGGGCACGCAACCGTTCCCGCATGTTGTGTCCCATTTTCCCGAGTCCGATCAGGCCGATGTGCATACTGTCCTCCATGGGGTTCGGTGCGGTGGGTGATGCGTTCCTACTGGTTCGGCAGCCTCACGGGCATCAGCAGGTATCTGTAGTCTTCACGGTCCTCGCCGGTGGCTTCTTCCTGTGCGGAAATGACGGCAGGCTTGGGCGGCGTGGTGAAGGAGAATCGCACGAAACGGCTGCTGAATGCTCCCAGTCCTTCGCTCAGGTAGTGCGGGTTGAATGCGACTGTGATGTCGTCGCCGTCGAGAGTTGCCTCGATCGCTTCAGATGCCTGGGCGTCCTCACCGGTTCCGGCGTCGAGGACCACCTGGCCGGCGCTGAACGCGAGACGCACGGGGGTGTTCCGCTCCGCAACCAGTGCCACGCGGCGTACTGCTTCGACCAGCTGGCTGGTTTCCACCGTTGCGTGGATTGGTGTGTTGTCAGGAAAGAGTGAGCGAATCTTCGGGTAATCCCCGTCGACCAGTAGTGACGTTGTGCGCCTGCCACCGCTTTCGAATCCGATCAGTTCGCTGTTGTCGGACAACGCAATCTTGAGGTCGCCGGATCCACCAAGCGTTTTCGCTACTTCGCTAAGGGTCTTGGCCTTTACCAGGGCGCTGGTGGAGATTCCGGGATTGGTGGGCTTCCAGGAGAGTTCACGCAGCGCGAGCCGATAACGGTCCGTCGCCAGGAACGTGATGAGGTCTTCCTCGATTTCCATGCGCACACCGGTGAGAATCGGCAGAGTGTCGTCGCGGCTGGCAGCGATGATGACCTGGGAAACGGCTTCAGCGAATGCATCGCCGTCGACGACGCCGCTGACGTCGGGGAGGGCAGGAAGCTCCGGGTACTCGGCTTCCGGCATGGTGGCGAGATTGAACCGGCTGTTACGGCAGGTGAGGGTTACTTTCGAGCCGTCCGTCGCGACTTCGACCGGTGCAGACGGAAGACTGCGGCAAATATCAGCGAGCAACCGACCGGAAACCAGGATTGTTCCTTCTTCGGCTACGTCCGCGGGTATCTCCAAGCGCGCTGAGATCTCGTAGTCGAAGCTGGCGAGGCTCAGACTGCCGGCGCCCGCCTTGATCAGCAAGCCAGAGAGCACCGGCACTGGAGGCCGCGGCGACAGGGAACGCGCTGTCCACGTTACGGCCTCAGCCAGGACATCGCGCTCGACTCGGAATTTCACTGAAGGGTGCCGCCTTTCGCGAGGTACATGGGAAGCCACTCATCCTCGCCTTTCGACAAAGGAGGACGCGTGGGCAAAGGTCAACTCTACTGAGTGACAGCTTAGCGCGACACAGTGGGCAGTCTTGCCGGGTGGTCGGGAGGGGAAATGTTATTTGGAAAGGATCGATGGACTAAGGATCAGTAGTGTTAATAACTCCTGTGGATACTGTGGATAACCGGGATGACCCGTGTGTTTCAGGCAGTGTTGCCTGTTGACAGGATGTGAACTCAGTCGACTGGGGCAGATGCTTCGTTGTGTATGAAACATCTTTGTTTCCAGCGGTCCACACCCCTGTGGGAGCTTGTCCTCATTAACGTCCACGGGAATCGCCTTGTTATCCACAATTCTTTCCACAGCTGTTAATTTCAGTTCGGCGAAGAGCCTTCCGCCTGGAGGCTACGATTCCTTGCGGTGGTGCTTGATGCGGTTGGTCAGCTCAGTGACCTGGTTGTAGATCGCGCGGCGCTCGGCCATCAGTTCACGGATCTTGCGATCGGCATGGATGACCGTGGTGTGATCCCGTCCGCCCAGCTCGTGACCGATCTTGGGCAGCGACATATCCGTCAGTTCCCGGCACAGATACATAGCTATCTGTCGAGCGGTGACGAGCGTGCGCGTCCGGGACTTGCTGCACAGGTCATCGAGCGTGATGTTGAAGTACTCGGCCGTCTGGGCCATGATCAGCGACGAAGTGATCTCTTGCGCGCCGTCGTCGGTGATGAGGTCTTTGAGGACTATCTCAGCGAGATTCTCATCGACCGCCTGGCGGTTCAGGCTCGCGAATGCGGTAACCCGGATCAGGGCACCCTCCAGTTCACGGATGTTCGTTGAAATCTTCGACGCGATGTACTCGAGCACTTCGTCAGGTGCGCTCATTCCTTCGCTGATTGCCTTTTTGCGGAGAATCGCAATCCGGGTCTCGAGTTCCGGCGGCTGGATGTCGGTGAGCAGTCCCCACTCGAACCGTGAACGCATCCGTTCCTCGAAGCCCGACATCTGCTTGGGAGGCAGATCCGAGGTGATGACCACCTGCTTGTTGTGGTTGTGCAGCGCGTTGAAAGTATGGAAAAACTCCTCCTGCGTGCGGTCCTTGCCGCTCAGGAACTGGATGTCATCGATCAGGAGGATGTCAACGTTGCGATAGGTCTGTTTAAAGCTCGTTCCTTCATCGTCACGGATCGAGTTGATGAAGTCGTTGGTGAATTCCTCGGAGTTGACGTATCGGACGCGGATGCCTGTATAGAGATGGCGGGCATAGTGTCCGATGGCGTGGAGCAGGTGGGTTTTTCCCAATCCTGAATCCCCGTAGATGAACAGGGGATTGTACGCCTTTGCCGGTGCTTCCGCTACAGCTACAGCTGCTGCATGTGCGAATCGGTTCGACGAACCGATGACGAACGTATCGAAAACGTACTTCGGGTTCAGGCGCCCGAACTCATGGGAGTTGCTCGGAGGGGTAGGCGACGGCGCCTGCTCCCGCTGGGTACTTTCGTCCGGGACCTCCTCGGGCTCCTCTTCGATGACCGGAGTAAGGTCCGAATCGATAACGAATGCGCATTGGATCTCTTCCCGGAACACGTCCCGAAGGGCATCATTCAACGGGCTTTTCAGCTGGCTTTGAAGAACCTCGCGGGTCAGTTCGTTGGGAACCGCTACAAGGAGGGTGGTGCCGATCAGTCCCTGTGCCTGGGCGAGTACAACGAAACCGCGCTGGCGTGGAGATATCCGTTCGTCCTGTTCAAGCGTGCGAATCACCTTGCGCCAGGAGCTGCCTACATCGTTGATCTCGTCGGTACTCACTCGCGTCCTCAATTGAAGTTCAAAACAGGTGTCCAGGCCGTGTTGGGGCACTCATCCACAGAGTTATACACAGCACGTGGATAAATGCGTCATCCGGCAACAGTAGACGATGAAAAGTCCACAGGACAGCTGGAACCCCACCTGTGGATAATGATCACAACAAGGTCCCTGCGAGCTGCTTTCTGCAGCGTGCGGCTCGCCAGTTGTCCACAGAGTTTCCGCAGACCTGCGCTTCAGGCAGACCTGCCTCCGGTTTGACCGTCGTGCACCCGGTGCCCTAACGTTATGTAGTCCTTTATGTCTGCATTTCGCATGCCTCCGTACCGTCAGCCACGTGCTGAACAGTATGCCGGGGTAAGCCAAGGTGGACGTACTACAACTTCATTGCGCCAGCCCGTTCTTCCCCCTTGTTGCAACGGCAGCGCATGCCAAGAACGTTCTGGAGTATCACAGTGAGCAAGCGGACCTTTCAGCCGAATAACCGCCGTCGTGCCAAGAAGCACGGTTTCCGTCTTCGCATGCGGACCCGTGCCGGTCGTGCCATTCTGTCCGCGCGCCGCGGCAAGGGACGCACCGAGCTTTCGGCTTAACCTCAGTTAATCCGTCCGCCGGCGCTGGCCAACCAACGGCGCCCTGACCGTCACGGAGCTCCAGGTGCTGTCTACCGCCCACCGAGTTCGGACGGCAACAGATTTCTCTCACACCGTACGTTCCGGTGCCCGGTCAGGGTGCCGGAACTTGGTGTTATATGCGGTAGGAACCGGAACGGGTACGCCTTCACGGTTCGGCTTCATCGTCTCAAAGAGTGTGGGGAACGCTGTCACACGGAACCTCGTTAAGAGGAGACTGAGAGAAGCAGCAGCGTCAGCGCTCGCTCAGCGACCGGTCGGACTCGATGTTGTAGTTCGGGCGTTGCCCCCGGCGGCGTCTGCGAGTTGGTTTGACCTCAGCTCCGATTTTGAGCGGTGTCTGGCATCGAGTGTAAAGCGGTTCAGTAAGAGCGGCGGCAGAAAGGAAGACGGCAAATGACAGCGGATCATTCGCCGTCGAACTTGTCTCGGCTTGCTTCGCTGCCCCGCGCCGTCCTCATCGGGCTTCTGGTGGGATACCGCCGCGTGATCTCACCTCTGTACGGGCCGGTATGCCGCTTTTTCCCTTCCTGCTCGGCGTACGCGCTCGAGGCAGTGGTGGTGCACGGTGCGCTGAAGGGTTCCTGGTTCGCTGCCAGGCGGCTATGTCGCTGTCACCCCTGGAACGACGGCGGAGTAGACCATGTGCCTTCCGGGGGACGACGTTTTGCATCCGGTGAAGAACCACAGATTGTAGTGCTGAATCACCCGGTGATTCCTGCAGATGAGGAAAGCCGCCCAGCGGCCTGAGGAGCAACAGATTATGGATTTCTTCGAGACGATTCTCCTGCCCTTCCGCTGGCTGGTGTCCTGGGTTATGTGGGCCTTCCACGAAGGATTCACCTTCCTCGGAATGGAAGCGGCCTCGGGCTGGACCTGGACACTGTCCATTGTTGGCCTCGTGGTGGTGATCCGTGCCGCGTTGATCCCGGTCTTCGTCAAGCAGATCAAGGCGCAGCGCGGAATGCAGGCCCTGCAGCCAGACCTTAGGAAGCTGCAGCAGAAGTACAAGGGCAAGACGGATCAGCTCTCGCGCCAGGCAATGACGCAGGAGCAGATGGCCCTATACAAGAAGCACGGAACAAACCCGTTTGCTGCCTGTCTGCCGATCCTGATCCAGATGCCGTTCTTCTTCGCCCTGTTCACAGTTCTAAATGGCGTATCGTCTGCAAGCCGGGATGGCGAAGGAATCGGCGCACTCACGGTAGAGGACGTCCGTCAGTTCGATGCCGCCGAGATTTTCGGGGCTCCGCTCTCCTCATCCCTCCTTCACGGTTGGGGTACCCCTGGGCATGGTTCTGTGGCCATCCTCTCCATCATCATGATTCTGGCAATGACTGCCTCGCAGTTCATCACGCAGAAGCAGATCATGGCGAAGAACATGTCCGAAGAGGCGATGCAGAGTCCCTTCATGCGTCAGCAGAAGATCATGCTGTACATCCTGCCGCTGGTCTTCGGCGTTGGTGGTATCAACTTCCCCATTGGTGTGCTGATCTACTGGACCACCACCAACCTGTGGACTATGGTGCAGCAGTTCTACGTCATCAGGCGGATGCCCACGCCTGGATCTCCCGCCGCTAAGGCCCTGGCTGAGCGCCGGGCAAAGAAGGGCCTCCCCATGGTCCCTTTGCTTGGTGAGAAAAAGAGTGAGCCGGCGGTTGAAGCAGTGACACCACCCCGAGCTCAACGAGTACAGCCTCAGCGCAAGAACAGGAAACGCAAATGAGTACTGACAACATGCAGGAAGAGACGCTCGAGACGGAGAACGAGGACACGGTTGGCAAGGACGGAGGAGGTCCAGCCGAGGACGAAGGCGACGTAGCAGCGGACTATCTCGAGGAACTCCTCGACATTGCCGACATAGACGGCGACATCGACATTGAGGTGCGGAACGGGCGTACCTACATCTCCATAGTGTCGGAAGATAACGATGCACAGGGGCTGCAGGCTCTCGTCGGTCGGGACGGTGAGGTACTGGAAGCCCTGCAGGAACTGACACGTCTTTCCGTGCTCACGTCGACTGAGCACCGCTCGCGCCTGGTTCTGGATATCGACGGCTTCCGCGATTCCCGTAACAAGGAACTGCGCGAGATTGCAGAGCAGGCAGTTGCCAAGGTGAAGTCGGCTGGCGACGCAGTAGCGCTGGCGCCGATGTCTGCCTATGAACGCAAGATCGTTCACGACATCGTGGCTGATCTCGGCATGGTCAGTGAATCCGAGGGCGAGGGTTCGCGGCGCCACATCGTTGTGTCGGCGGAGTCCTGACGTCTGCCTGTCTTTGCCGGAGGAGGGATTGCCTTGACGATTGAGATTGGCACCAAGGAGCTTGAGGCTGCGCGCAGCATCTTCGGTGAGCGCCTGACACTTGCCGAGCGATTCGTGGAGCACCTTGCAACTTCCGGAATTGAGCGTGGCCTGCTCGGACCACGTGAGGTACCCCGCTTGTGGGACAGACATGTGCTGAACTGCGCCGTGGTAGGTGAGTTGATACCCGCAGACGCCCGTGTAGCCGATGTTGGCAGTGGCGCCGGCCTTCCCGGATTGGCTCTTGCCATAGCGCGCCCGGATGCAACGTTCTACCTGATAGAGCCTCTTGAGAGAAGAGTGAACTGGTTACGCGAAGTGACCGACGATCTTGGTTTGACCAACGTTGAGATCTTTCGCGGACGGGCCGAGCAAGCGGTGGGTAAGTTCTCGGTGAATGTTGTGACTGCGCGTGCTGTTTCAGCGCTTTCCGGCCTTGCCTCACTAACCATTCCCCTTCTGAAGGGGTCTGGTGAGGTCCTGGCCATCAAGGGTCGCAGCGCACATGAGGAAGTGGAAAAGGCGGCCAAGATCATTCGTCGCCTGGGCGGCAAGAGCACCAGCGTTGAGACGGTCGGGGGCTCGCTTCTTGAGGAGCCGACGACGGTAGTCCGCATCGTCGTCGTGCGCTGACTTCCGATTGAGAGGGAAGTTCCGCACTCGTCGGATAGTCTGCCCGAGTATTTCGATCACACCGGATAACCTAGAGTGGACCCATCCGGTACCAGAAAGTGAGCGAGGCGCTTGTGACGAAGAATTCTGCCACGCGACGTGAGCAGCCTACGTCGACGATGACTTCTTCTCTGGCTATCACTATCGCCGATATTCAACCGGAAGTGTTTTCAAACCCCATAAACACAGGCATTGTTTCACGTGAAACAGTGGCAGTGCACGGGGTAATCGATTCGAGTCAGGCCACAAGAGTGAAATCGAATGGAAATGCCAAGAACGTGATGGACGTTCTGGACGACAGCACCCCTCTAGCGCGCGAGCTGGCGTCCGAGACCCGACGCCGCGAGAAGTTGTTGGGACGGAAGCTTCGCCGGCCAGCCGAGACGCGTGTTCTCACGGTAAGTAACCAAAAGGGCGGTGTGGGTAAGACAACCACCACGGTCAATCTGGCCGCTGGCCTCGCATCGGCGGGTTTGAACGTGCTCGTCATCGACATTGACCCGCAAGGGAACGCCTCCACCGCGCTGGGCATCGAGCACCACGCGGAAGTAGACAGTATCTATGACGTGCTCATCGATGACCTGCCGTTATCCGGCGTTGTTGCACCCTGCCCTGACGTCCCTAATTTGATCTGTGCGCCGGCGACAATTCATTTGGCCGGCGCTGAAATCGAGCTGGTGTCCCTTGTCGCTCGCGAGCAGCGCCTTCGTCGTGCGATCGATCTCTATGCGAAGGAGCGCGCGGAGAATGGGGAGGAGCGACTGGACTACATCTTCATTGATTGCCCGCCCAGCCTCGGCCTACTGACCGTGAACGCGTTCGTCGCGGCGCGGGAAGTACTTATCCCGATCCAGTGCGAGTATTACGCCCTTGAAGGGTTGAGCCAGCTTCTCAAGAACATTGAGATGATTCAGAAGCATCTCAACGCTGAGCTGGTTGTCTCTACTATCCTGCTGACGATGTACGACGGGCGCACCAATCTCGCTGCCCAAGTTGCCGCAGAGGTTCGCGAACACTTTCCTGACCAGGTGTTGAAAGCTGTAGTACCTCGGTCAGTACGAATATCCGAGGCTCCGAGCTACCAGCAGACGGTGCTCACCTACGATCCCTCCTCGAGTGGCGCGCTGTCCTATCTTGAGGCTGCAGCAGAAATAGCTGAACGCTCCTAGAGAGCGCCTTCCTGCGTGGCGGTGTCCCCCGCAGTAGACTGAACGCGTTATCAATCGCTGCAGTTTGTCTGCTCTCCTTCGAGAGGAACCGTTTCATGCCCGAGAAGCGTAGGGGTCTAGGTCGAGGACTCGGCGCGCTCATTCCGAGTAGCGCAGAGCAGCAGGGCGATACCGCCGGCAACACGAGCACGAGGGTGGCTGAGCGAGGCCGCCCGGTGGACCTCTTCTTCCCCTCCGCTGGGTCCAAGAGTGTCGCCGATCAGGGAGCTGGCGGCGGCGAAGAGGAACGTTCTTCGCGCTCGACCGGCAGGTCGTCGATCAACAAGGAAGCGCTCACGGCGCCGTCCAAGAGGACCAATGGACGGGGCCAGACGGCTTCGAAAAGGCCCTCGACGACGAAAGCTAAGAAGCCCGTGGATGGGACGCCCGGGGCTAAGGTCGCCGCACAGCCTGTTGAGGCGGCAGATCGAGAACCGATCGTCGATGAGTCAGTGGCCATAGAGCAGACTATTGTTGAGCCGGCACTCGAGAAGTCAGCTGTCCTCGAGCCGGTCATCAAGGATTTGACTGTCACCGACCCGATTGCTGAGGAGGCGGCTGCGACCGAGCCCGACGTTGATCCCGCGGTGGAAGATCATGTCTCGCCGTCGGCGGACGCTGAGGCAGAATCCGGTGGCGCTGAGGAGAATGATCCGGAGGTAGCTTCGGGTTCTCGAGAAACCAGTGGCGAGGGCGCGGAAGACGTTTCACGTGAAACGCTGCGGGAGGTACCCGGGGCCCGGTTTGCCGAGCTGGCCATTGACTCCATCCACCCAAATCGAAAGCAGCCACGTACGGTCTTCGATGAGGACGAGATGGCTGAACTGGTGCACTCAGTCCGTGAGATCGGAGTGCTGCAGCCTGTAGTGGTTCGCATTTCGCCGGAGGGCGGAGAACATAGCTATGAGCTGGTTATGGGGGAACGGCGGTGGCGCGCATCAAAGGAAGCCGGGCTTGATTCCGTTCCGGCGATCATTCGCGACACCACCGATGATGATCTACTCCGCGACGCACTCCTCGAGAACTTGCATCGTAGTCAACTGAATCCGCTTGAGGAAGCCGCTGCATACCAGCAGCTCCTGGAAGATTTCGGTTGTTCTCAGGAGGAGCTCGCCACGCGGATCGGTCGTTCTCGTCCGCAGATCTCAAATACTCTGAGGTTGATGAAGCTACCGCCGCTTGTGCAGCGACGGCTGGCAGCAGGGGTACTCAGCGCTGGCCACGCACGGGCGCTCCTGGGCTTGTCTGATCCGGCTGAAATGGAGAAGCTCGCGCAGAGGGTGGTTGCAGAGGGTCTTTCAGTTCGTTCGACAGAAGAAGCCGTCGCGATGAGCGACGGATTGCGTCGACCAAGTAAGCCCAGCACTCCTCGCGCCGGTGCGCGTCACGAGAGACTCGATTACCTCGCCACGTCGCTCTCGGATCGTCTGGACACCAACGTAAAGATAACTTTGGGTGCCAAAAAGGGTCGGGTCAGCATCGAGTTCGCTAGCGTCGATGATCTCAATCGAATCATGGGCGTTCTTTCTCCCACCCCGTAGGTCCGAACACTTAAGGAGTCGGCGCCGTTTCACGTGAAACGGCGCCTCTTCTGTGGGCTGTGTCAGTAGACCAGGTCGGATCTCCCTGCAACGCGTCGAAGTCACAACCATCGAGGCCACCCGGGAATTGGGCCTGCTAAGGCGTGACGGTGGTCTTGGAGGAGGGTATGCGCCTGACATATCCAGATGAGACGGCGTTGTAGTGATTGTCAGCGCGCTCGTCACTCAGAGTGCGCTCTCTAAAGCTCATGTAGGTGATAGATCTTCGCTCGTTCCCATTCGCGGCGGCTGACTCTCGCTGCCGTACTGACCGGGGTTCATTCACGTTGGTCGATCGTGATCGAGCCTGATGCGCCCGCGGGAGGGAATCCGGAGGATCCGGCCCGTTTCACGTGAAACAGTATCGAGTGGCGGTGTGCCGGGACGCGCTCAGACAGCGACCGGCCGTTGGTTGGGGTCCCCGAGGCAGCGTGTCGAGGAACGTTCGGTGGATCGCATAGTGCAAGGCTTGGGAGAGGCGAGGGGTAATGAGCTGATCGGACGGTCGATTGGCTTGTGGCCGCGAGAATGTCGCCCACTGGTGGGTCCCGCTGCACCGCGCACTTCTCAATTTACGACACGGTCAAACGCCCTTCGGCACAAGTGGTGGATCTCAGTTATACCCCCGCCGGCTCACGCGACGGGAGATCCGCAATCCCAGGAGAGTCGGGTACCTCGGCTTCCAGGAAAGCCGGCTACGTCGACTTCGGCTTTCCTAATCGCGCGCGAACTGGTGTGCCTGTTCTGCACGCTAAGTGGTTACTACGCGAGAACCGACGCGAGTAATCTCTTACTTGTTGCGCCCGTGCGTGGTCAGCGCATCTCTTGATTGACCAAACATCGACCCCTACGGGTAAGGGTGTTTCACGTGAAACACAGTGTTCGTGCGCGCCCTATTTGGCGGCTAGCGTCTGGAGCACATTATGACGACCTGTGTTCGGTCAGGGGCGAAGGGCACGTGACGGACGCGGCCCACATTCGTCTGCGAACTCGTCCGAGCGACGAAAGGGCCGCCGCCGACAACGACTATCCGGCACGAGCATGACCGCGTGGTACTCGCCGCGCCCCCCGCACTTCTGCAGGGCGAAGCTGCCAGTTCATTCGTGGGCTCGAGCTGCTCGTGTCCTTAGCGGGGTCTGGGAGCAACTATTGGCTTTGCTCCCCGCTAGTAGCAGCGTCTCCCCAGCAGCGACGCGAACCAACCATCGCAAGCTGGCCGGTCGGACGCCCGTGTGTTGGTCCGTCCTAACGTCAGTGACCAGCGCCGCCGCGGGTGCTGTTTCACGTGAAACGCTTGCCGTGGTCGGCCTGGAGGGGTCAAGATCGGCTATCGAGGGACAGATCCGACAGGAGTTGTGCGCGATCGGACGTTCACGCTCCTGGCTTAGATGACATTGCGCTACCCGTGCGTGGTTTAACCATCTGGTGATGTCGATGCTACGTTTAGCTGCCGTCGGCATCGCCCTGGTGTCCAGTCAGGACAATAAGGTTTGTGAACGAACGCGAGCTATCAGGAGCAACCGCCTGGTTGAAGGCCTTCTCAAGAGTCGACCCAGTATCAGTGCCGTGCCACTATCGCTTGAAGGAAGCAAGCCCGCGCGGCGCCCCGAGCTGCTGAGGGCGAATTTCCTCTTATCCGGAGGTTGGTGCGGCGTTGGGGTGTCCGTTCTCGATTAGAACTTCGTTTCGATGGAGAGTGCTTATGACGGTTTCACGTGAAACCTCAGCTTGTAATTCGGGCTATAAGGTTGCCCGGTTAGAAGCCCTTCTCCACCCTTGACGGGTGCCGGACAGTAGTGCCCCTTAGAGTGGTGTAACGCCCGCCGGTGACCCGGCACCGCCCCGCAACGGGGCGCGGTCACCGTGTGC
>NZ_CANLXP010000018.1 GCF_947495145.1 uncultured Arthrobacter sp. | reverse complement strand
CGCGCATTCACAGGAAACAACTTGACCATCAAACGCTCCATCAATCAGAGCGTTGCTTCGACCATATGACTTTGCCGGGTCCCAACGGGGGGTGTCCTGCCAACTCACGGGTACTTCAAAAGAAATAGGCGAGTCGCTTGAACGATGACAAAAACGATCACAAGAACGACGACGAAGAACGCCGGCGGGAACTCGGCGACAACGCCGGTCCCGTTGAAGAGGAGATTGAGGAATCGTTCGACCGCACGGTTGACGAGGGCGCACAGCGTCTGAACCGCACCTTTCCGGATGTTCTGATCACCGGCCTCTTCGGTGGGTTCGAAATCGGTGTCGGCGTGATCGCGTATCTTGCGGTGCTCCATGAGACGGATAACCACCTGCTGGCCGGGCTGGCCTTCAGTGCGGGCCTCATTGCGCTGCTTCTCGCCAAGAGCGAGCTCTTTACCGAGGGGTTTCTCGTTCCCATCGCGGCTGTGACCGCCAAGCAGGCGAGCCTTGCCCAGTTAGGCAAACTGTGGGGCGGCACTCTCCTGGCGAACCTCGCAGGCGGCTGGATATTCATGCTGATCGCGATGAACGCCTTCCCGCAATGGGCAGAGACGGTGACCACTTCCGCCGAACACTACGTCGACGCCGGGCTGAGCTGGCAAACCATCTGCCTTGCCCTGCTAGGCGGCAGCACCATTACGCTGATGACCCGGATGCAGCACGGAACCGAGGAAATGAGCGGGAAGCTGATGGCCGCCGTCGTCGGTGGTTTTGTGCTTTCCGGGCTGCAGCTGTTCCACTCGATCCTTGACTCGCTGCTGGTCTTCGGCGCGATCCTCGCCGGCGCGGACATCAGCTATCTGGCCTGGCTGGCGTGGTTCAGCTACACCGTCGTATTCAACATCATCGGTGGGATCCTGCTGGTCACGGCCCTCAGGCTCGTCCGGGACCGAAAGCTCGTGGAGCGCGAACGGGAAAAGACGAGTTGAATTGGCAGGACACGCCGTAAAAGAGTGGGCAAAAGGGGTGTGTCCTGCCAACTCGGCGATGGTTAGTTGCGCCGGGCCAGCCATCCCAGGGTCAGGGTGCCCGTGGTCCGGCGGAAGCCGCTGTCGCCTTCGGCCAGCTCCAGGGCTGCCCACACCATTAGACAGGCCTTGCTCGCAGCAGATAGCGCCCGCCGGTTCTTCTCGTCGAGCGCCATCATCGATGCGGCACCCAGCAGCGCCCATCCCACTATCGGTGCATTTGGCCGCTTGGCTATGGTCTGCTGCCCGAGGTCGTTCCTGATGAATCCCATTACGCGCCTTTCTTGGATGCTGACTTCGACTTCTTGGTGCCCGCCGCGTCTTTCTTCTCGCGGTTCTTCTCGACGCTGCGGCGGAGGGCCTCCATGAGGTCGAGGACATTTCCGCCCTCTTCCTCACCCGTCTCCCCAAACGTCTCATCGGTGTCGAGGGCCTCGCCCTTCTCGAGCTTCGCCTCGATGAGGATGCGGAGCTGCTCCTGGTAGTCGTCCTTGAAGTTTTCGGGATCGAAGTCCGAGGAGAACGACTCGACTAACGCCGCCGACATCTCCTTTTCCTTGGCGGAGATGCGCACCTTCTCATCGAGGGACGGGAAACTGGCCTCGCGCACCTCGTCCTGCCACAGGAGCGTCTGGATCATCAGCACATCCCCGCGCACGCGCAGTGCAGCGAGCCGGGACTTCTGCCGCAGCGAGAACTGCACGATTGCCGTCCGGTCCGTCTCCTCGAGCGTGCGCCGCAGCAGCACGTAGGCTTTCGTGGACTTCGAATCCGGCTCAAGGTAGTAGGCGCGGTCGAGCATGATCGGATCGATCTGGTCGCTGGGAACGAACTCGACCACCTCGATCTCCCGGCTCTTTTCCACCGGAAGAGAAGCGAGGTCTTCGCTCGTGAGCACAACGGTGCGTTCGCCGTCGTCGTACGCCTTGTCGATGTTCTTGTACTCGACGATCTCGCCGCAGATCTCACAGCGCCGCTGGTAGCGGATGCGCCCGCCGTCCTTGTCGTGGACCTGATGAAGGCTGATGTCGTGGTCTTCGGTGGCGCTGTAAACCTTCACGGGCACGTTGACCAGCCCAAACGCTACTGCGCCTTTCCAGATCGCTCTCATGTTCCTAGTGAACCAGTGTTGCCCGTGCCGGTCTACGATTGCTTAGGTGAACTCCGAACCGATGGTTACCAAGACGCTTGCCGATGGGGAACCCGCCCTCTGGTTCGAGATGCGTTTCAACGCGCCGGCCCGGGTCCTGTGGAAGCACCTCACCGACCCCGAGAAGCTCAAGTATTGGTTCCCGTGCCAGCTGGACATCCTGCCGCGCAAGGGTGCCGTTGTCACCTTCAAGTTCCCCGGCCAGAAGGCCATGGAGGGCACTGTTCTCGAGGCGGAGAAACCCCGGCTGCTCGCCTATACCTGGGATGAGGAAGTGCTCCGCTGGGAAATCGAGGACGACGACGACGGCGGCAGTCTCCTCACGCTCACGAACACCGTCCAAGAGGGCCAGGACATCGCCCGCTCAGCGGCCGGCTGGCATCTGACCCTCATGGGCCTTGACGATTACCTCAACGAACGGTCTCTCGGACAGGATCCGGCGCTCTGGGACCAGTACGTGGCGCGGTACGAGGAGCAGCTGGGCGGCTAGCCGCCACTGGCGTAATCGCCGCATCCCTACAAGACTGGGCAAATGGCTCCAGGCAGCGCGCAGCAGACGGTTACCGTCGATGGGCGGCGCCTGAAGCTCACGAGCCTGGACCGCGTGATGTATCCGGAGACGGGCACCACGAAGGCCGACGTGCTTGCCTACTACGCCGCAGTGGCCGATTGCCTCATCCCGCATGCACGCAACCGCCCGGTCACCCGGAAAAGGTGGGTCAACGGCGTCGGAACCGAAGACAAGCCGGGTGAAGTCTTCTTCCAGAAGAACCTGGACAAGTCGGCGCCGTCGTGGATTGAGCGCCACGGGATCGAGCACAGCGACCATACCAACGTGTACCCGATGCTCAATGACCTCGCGACGCTGACGTGGCTGGGGCAGATCTCCGCCCTAGAGATCCACGTTCCGCAGTGGCAGTTCGGGCCGGGCGGGGAGCTCAACAACCCGGACCGCATGGTGCTGGACCTTGACCCGGGCCCCGGTGCTTCGCTTCCGGAATGCGTCGAGGTGGCGCGGCTCGCTCGGGAGATACTGAACGACATGGGCCTCGATCCGCGGCCGGTGACGAGCGGATCCAAGGGGATTCACCTGTATGCGGCGCTCGACGGCAAGCAGACCTCGGACCAGGTATCCGCCGTCGCGAAGGAACTGGCAAGAATCCTCGAAGCTGACCATCCGGACCTGGTGGTCAGCGACATGAAGAAGTCGCTGCGCGGCGGAAAGGTGCTCCTGGACTGGAGCCAGAACCACCGGAACAAGACCACCATCACGCCCTACTCCCTCCGCGGGAAGGCCCGCCCGATGGTGGCGGCACCGCGGACCTGGGAGGAGCTCGACGATCCCAATCTGGCCCACCTCGACTTCGAGCAGGTGGTTGAGCGCATTCACGAGCACGGCGACCTGCTGGCGGACATGGACAAAGGAACCGCTGACACCGCGGCTGTCGCTTCAAACAAACAGCACGACGACGGCGGTCGGGACCGCCTGCACACCTACCGGTCCATGCGCGACGCCTCGAAGACACCCGAGCCCGTCCCGGAAACGGTAGGCGAGCCCGGCGGCAACAGCTTCGTCATCCAGGAGCACCACGCACGGCGGCTGCACTACGATTTCCGGCTGGAGCGCGACGGCGTCCTGGTTTCCTGGGCCATCCCGAAGGGACCGCCGACATCCACGGGCGAGAACCACCTCGCCGTCCAGACCGAGGACCACCCGCTGGACTACGGCTCCTTCGAAGGCACCATCCCCAAGGGCGAGTACGGGGGAGGCGAGGTCTACATCTGGGACTCGGGCACGTACGAGGCGGAGAAGTGGCGGCCCGGCAAGGAAGTCATCTGCACCCTGCGGGGCCGCGAGAATGGTGGGCTGGCCAGGGGCGGCAACGCTGTGCGCAGGTTTGCCCTTATTCACACCGGCGGCGCCACCGACTCGGCCGAGAAGAACTGGCTCATTCACCTGATGAAGGAACAGCCCGGGCAACCGTCCCCGCCGGCCTTCGCGCCGCGGCCCGTCGAAGAGCTGCCCACGCTCAAGCCAATGCTGGCAGCCACAGGATCCCCGGGACTGCTGCGTTCGGAGGAGGACTGGGCGTTCGAGATGAAGTGGGACGGTATCCGTGCCCTCGCAACGGTGACGCCGGAGGGAACCCGCCTGCTGAGCCGCAACGGCAATGACCTGACCAAGGCGTACCCGGAACTGGGGGACCTCGGCAGCTACGTCAACGGCGAGCAGGCGGTGCTCGACGGTGAGATCGTGGCTCTCAACAAGGCCGGCCGGCCCGATTTCGGACTGCTCCAGGGGCGGATGAACCTGACCAAACATTCGGAGATCGAAGCGGCCCGGAGACGGACGCCCGTTCATTTCCTGCTGTTCGACCTGCTGCATCTGGACGGCAACTCCCTGCTGGAGCTCGGGTACGCCCAGCGCCGCGAGGTACTTGAGCAGGCCGTGGATCCCCCCGACGACGGCCACATCCAGGTGCCGCCCGCCCTGGATGCAACGCTCGACGAGGCCATTGACGCCAGCAAGGAACTCGGCCTCGAAGGGATCATGGCAAAGCGGGTGAACAGCACCTACTCGCCGGGCCGGCGCTCGGAATCCTGGGTGAAGATCAAGCATTCGCTGACCCAGGAGGTCGTCGTCGTTGGTTGGCGGCCGGGCAAGGGGAGCCGGGCGCACAAGGTCGGTTCACTGCTTGTGGCTATTCCCGACGGAGTGGACCTGAAGTACATCGGACGGGTGGGCTCGGGCCTGACGGAGCGTGAGCTGGCGGAGATCGGGTCGCGGCTCAAGAAGATGGGCCGCAAGACCGCGCCGTTGGACGATGTTCCGGCCCCCGATGCGTCCGATGCACGCTGGGTCCGCCCGGCACTGGTCGGCGAGGTCCAGTTCAGCGAACGCACCTCGGGCGGCAAGTTGCGCCACCCCGTGTGGCGGGGGTGGCGGCCGGACAAGAAGCCGTCCGATGTCGTCGTCGAAATCTGAACCTGTTTCGGAGTCCCGGTCGATGCGATCAAGGAAAGAGGGAACTATGCAGCTCGAAGCGCTCGACGCCTGGTGGCGGGCGGCGAACTACCTGTCCGTCGGTCAGATCTACCTGCGGGACAACCCGCTCCTGCGCCGGCCGCTGCGCCGTGAGGACGTGAAGGAGCGCCTGCTCGGACACTGGGGGACCACGCCCGGCCTCAACTTCATCTATGCCCACCTGAACCGGGTCATCACCGAGCGCCGGCAGGAGATGCTCTTCATCACCGGCCCCGGCCACGGCGGTCCCGCGAACGTCGCCAACGCCTGGCTTGAGGGGACCTACACCGAAACCTACAGCCACGTAGGGAAGGACGAGGCGGGCCTGAAGGAGCTGTTCAAACAGTTCAGCTACCCCGGCGGGATTCCGTCCCACGCCGCCCCAGAAACGCCAGGCTCCATCAACGAGGGCGGCGAGCTTGGCTACTCACTCGCCCACGCCTACGGCGCGGTCTTCGACAACCCGAACCTGATTGCAGCCTGCGTGATCGGCGACGGCGAGGCCGAAACCGGACCGCTGGCCGCAAGCTGGCACTCGAACAGCTTCCTGGACGCCCGGCATGACGGCGCGGTGCTGCCGATCCTGCACCTGAACGGCTACAAGATCGCCAACCCCACCATCCTGTCCCGGATGCCCGAGGCGCAGCTGGAGCAGTTGATGCGCGGCTATGGCTATGACCCGCACTTCGTCACCGTTACCGACCCGCACGCCACTGAGCAGGCGCACCGGGATTTCGCCGCCACCCTCGAGACCTGCCTTGAGCGGATCTCCGAGCTGCAGGCGGTAGCGCGCCAGGAACCGCGCGCCGGCGCCGAGTACGCGCCGTGGCCCATGATCGTGCTGCGCTCGCCGAAGGGATGGACGGGACCCGAAACGGTGGACGGCAAGCAGGTCGAGGGCACCTGGCGTGCCCATCAGGTCCCGCTGTCGGGAGTGCACGACGACGACGCGCACCTGGCCCAGCTCGAGGAATGGATGCGCTCCTACCGGCCGGATGACCTCTTCGCCGAAGACGGAACCCTCAGGGACGAAGTTGCCGCTCAAGCGCCCTCGGGAGATCTGCGGATGAGCGCAACGCCGTATGCCAACGGGGGCCGGCTCCTGCAGGACCTCAAGCTGCCGGCGTATGGGGACCACGCCGTCGTCGTCGATAAACCGGGTCAGGAAAAGGTGAGCCCCATGCTCACCGCAGGTGGCTATCTGCGGGAGATTATCCGGCTGAACCCGGAGAACTTCCGCCTCTTCGGACCGGATGAAACCGCCTCGAACCGCCTGCAGGACGTTTACGAAGTCACCGACAAGGCATGGCAGCAACGGATTGACGACGTCGACGAGCACCTTGCGCGCTCAGGCCGCGTTCTTGAGGTCCTCAGCGAGCACCTGTGCCAGGGCTGGCTTGAAGGGTACCTGCTGACAGGCCGCCACGGGGTATTCAACTGCTACGAAGCGTTTGTGCACATCGTCGACTCGATGTTCAACCAGCACGCCAAGTGGCTGAAGGTGCATCAGGACCTGCCATGGCGGCAGCCGATCGCTTCGCTGACCTACATGCTGTCCAGCCACGTCTGGCAGCAGGACCACAACGGGTTCTCACACCAGGACCCCGGGTTTATCGACCACGTGGTCAATAAGAAGGCGGACGTCATCCGCGTCTACCTTCCGCCGGACGCCAACACCATGCTCGCCGTCACTGAGCACTGCCTGCAGACCAGGGACCGGGTGAACGTGATCGTCACGGGGAAGCAGCCCACCATGGCCTGGCTCGGCCCGGAGGATGCACGGCTTCACGTCGAGCGCGGCATCGGGGTCTGGAACTTCGCTGGAAGCGAGGATGCGCACGGCGGGGAGGACCCCGACGTCGTACTGGGGTGTGCAGGAGATGTGCCGACGGTCGAGGTGGTGGCGGCGGCAAAGCTGCTCAAGGACGCGCTGCCTGAGCTGAAAGTGCGGGTGGTGAACGTGGTGGACCTGATGCGGCTCCAGGACGAGGCCGAGCACCCGCATGGGTTGCCGGCCCGGGAGTTCGACACCGTCTTCACGCGTGACCGGCCGGTCATTTTCGCCTACCACGGCTATCCGTGGCTCATCCATCGGCTGACCTACCGGCGCACCAATCACGACAACATTCACGTGCGCGGCTATAAGGAGGAGGGAACCACCACCACGCCGTTCGACATGGCGATGCTGAACCAGATCGACCGGTACCAGCTTGCGATGGACGTCATCGACCGGGTGCCGTCGCTTCGATCAACGCAGGCGGGGCTGCGGCAGCACCTTCAGGACGAGCGGCAGCGGGCGTGGCAGTACACGCGCGACGCCGGCAAGGACATCAGTGCCGTGACCGGCTGGCTGCTGGAGGAGGCATCGCCCGACGACGCCACGTAAGACCCGCGCGCGGGCGGTCACTCGGAAGCGGTCTCCTCGTCTCCCGACGGCACCCGAACGGATGCCTCCGGAACCCAGGTGATGTCACCATGCTCAAGGTTCGCGTTCCGCGCAAGGACAAAGAGGAGTGCAGAGAGCCGGTTGAGATACTGGCCGTTCGCCCGGTTCATGGCGTCGGGATACTCCTCCACTGCCGCCCAGACAGCACGCTCGGCACGGCGGACGACGCCGCGGGCCGTATACAGGAGCGCCGCGGACAGGGTGCCGCCGGGGAGGATCATTCCGCTGAGGTCGCCGGCTTCCTGGGCGAAATGGTCGATGGCGCGCTCAAGCCGCTCGACATGCGCCGGGACCATGCGCGCTTCCGGCTGCTCAGCGGCATTCATCGGAGCGGCGAGATCCGTTGCTATGTCGAACAGATCGTTCTGCACGCTCACCAGGGTGGCGGAGACGTCGGTGGGGAGTCCTCCCGCCGCGATTGCAACGCTTACTGCGGCGTTCGCCTCATCGCATTCGGCATGGGCGACCACCCGACTGTCGTTCTTGGAGCAGTTGCCGTGGCAACCGAACACCGTCCAGCCGGTGTCTCCCTCACGGGTGTAGAAGGGGCCGTCGGCGTAGTTGTCTTTCGCTTCCTGAACCATTCGGTCAGTATACTTAGCGTCGGTTTTGCGTTCCGCGATTGAGGAGATGGCATGGCTACGGATTCGCCCGGTGATTCCCTGGAAGATCGGATCGGCGGTACTGACAGCGCAGCTCCGGCCCGGGGATGGGCCACAGTCGACAAGACCGTTTTTGCCGTCTCCTTCAGCATCATCGTGGTGGTGTGTGTGCTGGGTGTGCTGTTCACCGACGCGGTCAGCGAAGCCACCGGTGCCGCGCTGGGCTGGATCACGGGGAACTTCGGCTGGCTGTTCATCCTCGGCGCCACCGGGTTCGTCGTGTTTTCCCTCGTCCTGGCATTCGGGAAGTACGGGAACATCCCGCTGTCCCAGGAAGGGGAGGGAACGGAGTTCTCAACCATCTCGTGGGTGGCCATGATGTTCAGCGCCGGCATGGGAATCGGACTCATGTTCTTCGGCGTCTATGAACCGGTGACTCACCTGGCTTCCCCGCCTCCCTTCGTGGACGCTGCCGCTGGAACGCCCGAAGCTGCCAACCAGGCCATGGCGTACACCTTCTTCCACTGGGGACTGCACCCGTGGGCGATCTACTCCGTCGTCGGTTTGGCACTCGCCTACTCCACCTACCGCATGGGCCGCGGCAACCTCATGAGCTCACCGTTCCAGTCGCTCTTCGGCAAGGAACGGATCGAGGGCAGGGGCTGGGGCAAACCCATCGATATCCTCGCCATCATCTGTACGAAGTTCGGCTCCGCAACATCCCTGGGCCTGGGCGCCCTGCAGATCGCCGCCGGCCTCTCCCTTCTCACCACCGGTGAGTTCTCCGAGGATCCCGGAGCCAGTCTGCCGATCCTGATCATCTGCGTTCTCACTGTCGGAGTTGTCATCTCGGCCGCGAGCGGGATTTCGAAGGGCATCAAGTGGCTGAGCAACACCAACATGGTTCTCGCCGCGGTGCTGCTTGTCTTCGTTTTTGTGGTGGGCCCGACAGTTTTCATCCTCGACCTCATCCCGTCATCCATCGGCGCCTACCTTTCGAACCTTGTGCCGATGAGCTTCCACTCCGCGGTCTTCGGCGGCACCGAGTGGCTCTCCAGCTGGACCATCTTCTACTGGGCATGGTGGATTTCCTGGACGCCCTTCGTTGGAACCTTCATAGCGAAAATCTCCCGCGGGCGTACGGTGCGCGAATTTGTGCTTGGTGTACTTCTTGTTCCTACGGCCGTCAGCGTGATCTGGTTCTCGGTCTTCGGCGGTGCCGGCCTGAACCTGCAGCTCGGCGGTGTTGATGTGGCGGGAAGCGGCAATGAGGCGGCCGGTTTCTTCACTGCACTGCAGGAGTACCCGTTCTTCATCGGTGCGGCACTGGTTGTCATGGTGCTCACGGCGGTGTTCTTCATCAGCGGCGCCGACGCCGGCGCACTGGTTCTCGGAACCCTCTCCAGCTACGGGCGCAGTGAGCCGTGGAAGCCGCTGGTGATCATGTGGGCGGTACTTACCGGCGCTGTTGCCGCGGTGCTGCTGTTTGTGGGCGGCCTGCAGGCGCTGCAGACGTTCACCATTCTCGCTGCCACACCTTTCGTTCTGATCATCATCGGGCTCTGCGTCGCTCTCTACGTCGATCTTCGTCGCGACCCGCTGCGCCAGCGGGCGTCCGGTCCTGTGCGCGGCGCCGCGACCGTCCCGTCCACCGTTCCCTTCCGGGAGCCGGCGCCAAATTCCAAGGACGACGACGACGCGTAGCGCCTGAGCGCGCCGCACTGAACTTCCCCTGACTGTGGATAATCCATATTGCTGATGGCAGCTGCCGATCTTTCGTGTAGCGTCCAAGATGGCGCGTCCAATCCGCGCGCCTGGATAAGTCTCGTCAATGGGGGAAGTTGTGGATATTGGTCTGTTGATCACGCTTGGCGTGATCGCCGGCATCGTTATTGTTCTGGGTCTGATTGCTGCGATTATTGCGCGGATGGCTCTGCGGATCGCGAGCCCATCGGAAGCGCTCATCATCACCGGCAAGGGCGATCAGGAAAGCCAGCGGGTGGAGTTCGGACGCACGTTCATCAACCCCTTCACCCAGCGGGCGTATTCAATTTCGCTCGCTTCCCGCCAGGTGACTTTGCAGATCGAGGGCATCTCCCAGAACGGCATCTCTCTCCAGCTGACGGGCGTTGCTCAGATCAAGGTCGGCGGTGACGAGGAAGCTGTTCGCCGGGCAGCCCAACGCTTCCTGGACCAGCAGGACCAGATTGACCACTACACGCAGGAAACCCTTTCCGGATCCCTGCGCTCAATTGTCGGCACGCTTACCGTCGACTCGATCATCAAGGACCGTGCTTCCTTCGCCAAGAGCGTCAAGGAAGAAGCCGAGCACTCCATGCACAACCAGGGTCTCGTCATCGATACCTTCCAGATCCAGTCGGTCCATGACAACTCCAGCTACCTCACCAACCTCGGCCGCCCCGAAGCGGCACTGGCCGAAAAGCTTGCGAAGATCGCTGAAGCGAACGCCGCACAGGAAGCTGCGGAGGCCGCCGCAATTGCCGACGAGCAGGTCGCGCTCGCAGAGCAGCGCCTGGCCATTCGTCGCGCCGAGCTGAAGGAGGTCGCCGACGCACGGCAGGCCCAGGCCGATGCGGCCGGCCCACTCGCGGCCGCTGACCAGAAGGAAGCGATCCTGCTCAAGGAACAGCAGGTCACCTCCCGTCAGGCTGAACTGCGTGAACGTGAGCTGGATATCGAGATTCGCAAGCCGGCAGATGCTGACAAGTACCGCGTCGAGCAGGAAGCCGCAGCCAAGCTTGAGCAGCGCAAACGCCAGTCCGAAGCAGACCAGGTTGAAGCGGAAGTGACGCTCACCAAGCGCCGCCTGACCGCCGAGGGTGACAGGGTGGCTGCCGAAGCAGAGGCCGCTGCCAGCACTGCACGCGGTAACGCGGCTGCGGCCGTCACCCGGGCCAACGGTGCCGCCGAGGCTGAGATCGTCAAGATCCGCGGTGAGGCTGAGGCCGATGTGGTTCGCCAGAAGGGCATCGCCGAAGCCCAGGGCATCGAGGCGCAGGCCCGGGCCTACGAGCAGTTCAACGAGGCGGCGGTCCTGAACAAGGTCATGGAAATGCTTCCGCTCGTGGCGCGCGAGATCGCTGCTCCCATGTCCTCGATCGACAACATGACCGTTATTTCGACCGATGGCGCGAACCAGCTCAGCAGGAATGTCAGTGGCGGTCTTCAGCAGACCTTCCAGCTGCTGAAGGACACCACCGGCCTTGACGCAGTGGAAATGCTCCGCAATTGGGGCGGGGACGGTGCAAAGGCCGCACCTGCAGCGCCATCGGCGCCTGAGCCTTCGGCCAGGGTGGCTCGCGCGAGCGACGACGGACACGGAACACGTCCGTAGTCCGTCTCGCGGTATCCTCGGTGCAGACGGCTTTCGGTTAACGCTCCCTCACTCAACTGTTCGAGGGCTGCAGGAGGCCGTCCGGAACTCTAGGAGGATCAATGAAGATCGTCGTTCTCATGAAAGAGGTGCCTGACACCTACGGGGAACGGAAGCTGAACCTCGAGACGGGGCTCGCCGACCGGGGTGCCAGCGATGCTGTGCTCGACGAGATCGGTGAGCGGGCACTTGAGTTGGCGCTGTCACGGGCCGCGTCAATCGACAATGCAGAGATCACCGTTGTTTCCATGGCGCCTGAGACAGCAACAACCACACTGCGCAAGGCGCTCGCCATGGGCGCGGACAGGCTGGTCCACATTGCAGATGTGAATCTCGTTGGTGCGGACCTCGGCCTTACCGCTGAAGTTCTTGCAGCTGCTATCCGTCGCACAGGGTTTGACCTCGTCATCGCTGGAAACCTGTCCACCGACGGTTACGGCGGCGTGCTTCCCGCCATGATTGCCGAACTGCTCGGGGTGCCGTATGCCAGCGCCCTCGCCTCCGTTGACATTGCCGGCGATCGGATCAGCGGAACACGGGAAACTGACGGCGGGGTCATGACGGTGGCCGCCGCATTGCCGGCGGTCATCTCGATCACCGAACGTTTCCCGGCTGGGCGGTTCCCCAACTTCAAGGGAATTATGGCGGCGAAAAAGAAGCCCGTCGAGACGCTGACGGCTGCCGACCTGGACATCGACCCGGAAGCGTTGGACACTCCCCGGTCCATCATGCTCGCAGTCTCGGAGCGGCCCGCGCGTGCGGCTGGAACGAAGATTGTGGACGAGGGCGACGCCGGCGAGAAGCTCGCCGAGTTCCTGATTCAGAACCGACTGGCCTAAGGAATGACCGTGACCACGTTCCCGAAAGACTCCATTCTCGTTCTCATCGAAACCACGCCGTCGGGAGAGCTGGCCAGGAGTGCAGCCGGACTTCTGGGTGCTGCCGCCCGGGTCGGCACGCCGGTGGCTCTTCTTGTGGGCGAATCGGCTACAGCCGCTGCCGCCTCAGAGGCCGCCGGTGCCATTGGGGCGAAGCATGTTCTCACCGCCGACCCAGAGGGCGGAGCGTCCCAGTTGGCTGTTCCGGTTGTTGATGCACTCGCCGCCGCTGCGGCTCTGGTGCACCCGGACGCCATTCTGCTGTCCAATTCAGTGAACGGCCGCGACGTTGCCGGACGGTTCGCGGCCCGTACGCGCTCAGCGCTTGCCGTCGACGCTGTCGGTATTTCGCGTGACGAGGAGGGGATCGTGGCCCATCACTCCGTCTACGGCGGGGCCTACAGCGTCGACTGCGCACCCACTTTCGGTGCTCCGGTGATCACCGTCCGCGAAGGATCCATAGATGATCGTGCCGAAGCCGCAAGTCCGGAAACAACAGCTCTCGACGTTCCGCCGTCCGGTGTCCCCGCAGCGTCAATCCAGTCGTTCGAGGCGCAAGCCGTGGTATCCAACAGACCTGAGCTGCGCGGAGCCGCCAAGGTTGTGGCGGGTGGCCGCGGACTCACCTCCCAGGAGCAGTTTGCCCTCGTTGACCAGTTGGCGGATGTCCTCGGTGCTGCTGTCGGTGCGTCCCGTGCTGCAGTCGACGCCGGGTGGGTTCCGAACAGTTATCAGGTTGGCCAGACCGGAATCTCGGTCTCGCCGCAGCTGTATGTGGCGCTGGGCGTCTCGGGTGCCATCCAGCACCGGGCGGGTATGCAGACCGCCAAGACGATTGTCGCAATCAACAAGGACCCTGACGCGCCGATCTTCGAGATCGCCGACTTCGGAGTGGTTGGCGACCTCTTTGACGTGGTCCCGCAGCTGATCGCGTCGCTTTCGGCGCGGAAGGAGTAAGGCATGGCGACGTACAGTCGCACGATCCGCCGTGGACTGCCCCGGCAAAGCGGAGGGGAAGCCTGGCCGCCGGCAGGCGCGGTGCCCGCTGACCTGGACGAAGCTGCTGCCGAACCTGCGCCCGAACCTGCTCCCGCGAACGGCGACGGTGTGGACGTGACAACTGCGCCACCACCTCCTGTGGAGCCGACCCCACCGGTGGAATCGGCAGTTCCTCCGAAGGCGACGACGGTACAAACGGAAGCGCGCGCGGTCCGCCGCGGTCTTCCCCGGGTGCCGGGAGGAGAGCCCTGGCCTCCCGCCGATGACCTTCCTGTGACAGCTCCGTCCGCGCCTGCCGCTCACGACCCGGCAAAGGTCGAGCTGCCTCCCGCTTCGGCAGTCGGTCCTGTCGGACAGCCCGCGGAAACAGCTGTTGAAGCAGCAACAGACGAACCGAAATCGCGAGTCGAGACGGTCGATCCTGCCCCCGTGGCGGCAGTAGCTGCCGGATCCATACTGCTTCGACGCGGACTGCCGCGCGTGCCGGGTGGCGAGCCCTGGCCTCCCGAGACCGCCGTCGCCGTCAAGACCCCTGCAGCACCTGAACAGCTGGAGACCTTCGCTGAACCGGCGAAGGTGGGGACACCAGCGCCGGCAGAAGCCGCGTCACCAGCGGACGTGACACCGGCCGACGCAACACCGCGAACGCCGGCGCCGCCGGTCAACGAACCTCCCGCCGGCGAAGACCCAGCAAGGGCCGCGAAGGCAGCGAGGACCAGCAAACCACGCAGCCGCACAACCGATCTGCTCCTCGGCGCGCTGGGACTCCTTGTGCTCGCGCTGGCCGCGGTATTCTTCACGCGCTGGCTCGTCACGCTCGGCTTCATGCAGGACTTCCTGCGGACCTACCCGGGTGAAACCCCGTTGCCGGCCGCCACAGAGCCGGGTTTCCCCGCGTGGGTGCAGTGGCAGCACTTCTTCAACTTCTTCCTCATCGTGCTGATCATCCGGTCCGGGCTACAGGTCCGCAGGGAGACAAGGCCGCCGGGATACTGGACGCCGAGCTGGTCCAAGGGCGGCGACGGAAAGATCAGCATCAACCTCTGGTTCCACCAGGCCCTGGATATTCTGTGGCTGCTGAACGGGCTGGTCTTCGTGGTGCTGATCTTCGTCACTGGCCATTGGGGGCGTCTGGTGCCCACCACCTGGGAAGTGTTCCCGAACGCGCTATCGGCTCTGATCCAGTACGTTTCCCTGGATTGGCCGACCGAAAACGGCTGGGTGAACTACAACAGCCTCCAGATGCTCGCATACTTCGTCACCATTTTCATTGCCGCTCCCTTGGCAGCAATCAGCGGCGCACGCATGTCGGGAATCTGGCCCAAGGATGCCAAGGCGCTGAACAGGGCGTATCCGGTCGAGTGGGCGCGGGCCGTCCACTTCCCGGTCATGCTCTACTTCGTGGTCTTCATCATCGGCCACGTTGCCCTGGTGTTTGCAACCGGCGCCCTCCGCAACCTCAACCACATGTATGGCGGCCAGGACGCCGTGAACTGGGCAGGTTTCTGGATCTTCTTCGTGTCGCTGCTGCTGGTCATCGGGGCCTGGATCGCGGCGCGGCCCATTGTGCTGGCACCCATCGCGGGGCTCTTCGGCAGGGTGAGCTCCCGCTAAGCCGGACGGCGGTTACGCGCGCGCACGGAATGTGCGGATCTGTCGGAACCTGCGCACCAGGCTGTCGCGGCGGGATGCCCCGGATTCAGACGACGGATCAGCGGTCAGTTCGATATGCCGTTCGCCGTAGTTCCAGAGCAGGACGTCGTCCAGCAGGCGGTCCGGCCCCGGCGAATAGCGGTGATCGAGCGCGCGCCGAACCGAGGTGATGGTGTCGGCCTGCAGCAGTGAGGCGAGGGCCGTCGTCGTCGTCAGTCCGTGGGCGGAGAGCAGCTCCGCGGCCCAGCGCCAGTCATCGTCCGACTTGCGGTCCACGTGCGGCAGCAGCGTCTGCCACACCTCACGGATACGGTCGGGGGTGAGTTCAACGCTGCCCTCGCCCTCCGGCTCCCAGAATCCGGTGACCTTCTGGTACCTCGTATGCAGATCCGCGAACGTGGATTCGACGCTCTCCAGCATGGCTGCCGTGGCGGTGAACTGCCGGTCAAAGTAGGGGCTCCACGCCTTGGGATTGAAGGACTTGAACCGGATGTCGTGCTCAATCTCCGACCAGGCGTGCGCCAGGACCGTGCGGATCTGCGTCTCGAACAGGTAGCTGCCCGAATCGGAACCGAGCAGCTGCTGGTAGGCGCGGACGGCGTCGTTCTGGATAGTCCGAAGGATCAGGTGCCGGCTGGAATAGCCGTACGTTCCCGACTCGATCGAACCGATGTCTTTCTCACGGTCGCCGCGGCAGTCGAACTCGTGCCGCTGGCGTTTGATCAGGTTGGCGGCGTAATCCACCTCGTGGGGGAGCGTGGTGATCACGCGCACGCCAACGAGGTCAGTCAGGTTCCGCAACGGATCCGGGAAAACAAGGCTCGGCGGTCCATCGCCCACGAGCACCCGGGACGCCTTGTCCCGGAAAGACTCGACGGTCTTGGTACGGGCAGTGACGAACAGCGGCCGAACCTCCGTGCCGATGAAGATGTTCTCGATTCTCAGCCGGGAATCAACCGTCACGGCCTCAAGCGCCGGCCGGACGCGCTCATACTCCCGAACGCTTTCCTCGACGGCAGGCCGCAACCGCTCATCCAACTCATCCCATGCACTCACCAACCCATCTAAACACCCGGCGCCGACACCGGCTACGCTGTCGAAGATGACCGGCATCCCCCGACAGCGCTACACCTACGGCAAGGACCCCAGCCAGTTCGCTGACCTGTATCTGCCGGCGGGGCAGGCAAGTCCCGGCGTCGTCGTCATCATTCACGGCGGATTCTGGCGCAGCCGGTACACGCTCGAGCTTGGCGTCCCCCTCGCCGAAGATCTGTCCTCCCGGGGATCCACATGCTGGAACCTCGAGTACCGACGGGTGGGTAACGGCGGCGGCTGGCCGCAGACTTTCGAGGATATCGCCGCAGGCATCGACCTGCTCTCCTCCGCATCGAAGGAGCACGGCCTGGACACCAGCACGACGACGGCGCTCGGCCACTCCGCAGGCGGGCACCTTGCTGTGTGGGCGGCCGGGCGATCGTCTCTTCCGGCGGATGCGCCGGGAGGAGGGGTGCCTGCCGTGCCGATCACCGGCGTCGTCAGTCAGTCCGGTGTGCTGAACCTGCAACTCGCCGATGAGGAGCGGCTGGGTGACGGAGCGGTGCGGGACTTCCTTGGTGAACCCAACGGTACGAAGTATCAGCTCGCGGATCCCATGAGAGCCCTCCCGCTTCCCGTGCCGGTGCTCGCGCTTCACGGCGAGGAAGACACCACGGTTCCGCTCAGCCAGTCCGCGTCGTATGTCGATGCAGCCCGCGCGGCAGACGCCACAGCCGAACTGGTGCAGATCCCCGGCGACCACTTCGCGATGATCACTCCGGGCACGGTTGCATGGACGCAGGTTGTGGCTGCGGTGGAGCGTCTCACATAACTGTGTTAATGGGGAATTCAGGGAAGTGTGAAATCCTGCACCAATGAGCGCGCGATCCCGGTTCCACCGGGCTGCCCACCGTACCGGCCTGGAAATCCTCGGCTGGACCCTCGTTGTGCTCGGAATCGCAGCCCTGGTACTGCCCGGGCCTGGCCTGTTGATGCTGGTTGGCGGCCTTGCCGTCCTGTCCCAGCAGTACGAATGGGCTGAGCGAAAGCTGCACCCCCTCAAGAAACGGGCTTACCAGGCGGCACGTATTGGTGTAAAGACCTGGCCCCGGATAGCGGTCAGCGCGCTCTGCGCCTTCGGCTTCATGGCACTGGGAATTCTCTGGATGCTTCAACCGCCTGCGCCGGACTGGTGGCCGGTGGAGGAAAAGTGGTGGCTGTTCGGCGGCTGGGGCGCGGGGCTCAGCCTGGTGCTCTCCGCGATCATCGCTCTCACCCTGCTCATCTACAGCATCCGCCGGTTCCGCTAGCCCTATACGCGAACCGGCCTGGGCAAATGCTAGGTTGAGACGGTGCTCACGGTCATTGGCGAAGCCCTCATCGACGAAGTTCTCAGCGATACTGCACCACCGCGCGCCCACGTCGGCGGCAGCCCCCTGAACGTAGCGGTAGGGCTGGCCCGGCTTGGGCACTCAACGCAATTTCTTGGCCGGTTCGGGGATGACGAATTCGGCCGGCGCATCCACCACCATCTTGCCGACAACTCGGTGCTCGCGCCCTTGCCGGCGGACTCCCACCCGACCAGCGTCGCCTCAGCCAGACTCGATCCGGCAGGCGGAGCAAGCTACACCTTCCAGCTCACCTGGGAACTGCCGGACCTTTCCGCCCGCGACGAAGTGTTCAACGGAACCACCCTCGTGCACACCGGATCCATCGCCTCGATGCTGGCTCCCGGCGCGCATAATGTGCTCGCCGCAATTCAGCATGCCCGGCCGTTTGCAACCATCAGCTATGACCCGAACTGCCGGCCGACCATCATCAACGACGTCGACTACGCACGGAAGCAGGCAGAAAAGTTCGTCGCGCTCGCAGATGTGGTCAAGGCATCTGATGAGGATCTCGAGTGGTTGTATCCGGGCCTGGACCCTCGCGAATCGGCGCGCCGCTGGCTGGAACTGGGCCCGGCCGTCGTCGTTGTCACGCGTGGCTCAAAAGGTCCGTGGGCCGTCGTGGGGCGCGGGGAGTGTGAGGTTCCTGCACCGGCTACCTCCGTGGTGGACACCGTCGGCGCCGGGGACTCCTTCATGGCGGCGTTGCTCAGCGCCCTGGTGGACCGGGAACTGGACGGCGGGCAGCGGCGGAATGAGCTGCGCACCCTGTCCGTTGAACAAACACAAGGCGTCCTGGCCTTCGCCGCAGCAGCTGCGGCAGTAACCGTGTCACGTGCCGGAGCCAACCCGCCCACCAGAGATGAACTGAGAGCACAAGGAGTGTACGCATGACCCGCGATCCTTACGCAGATCTTCCCGAGGTGCCGTCGTTTACGCTGTCCAGCAGCGACATCGCCGACAACCAGCCGCTTGACGTGTTGCAGGCGTCGGGTCGAATGGGAGCAGGCGGACATGACGTTTCGCCACAGTTGAGCTGGAGCGGGTTCCCCGAGGAGACCAGGAGCTTCGCCGTCACGGTCTACGACCCAGACGCTCCTACGGCCAGCGGATTCTGGCACTGGGCGGTATTCAACATCCCCGTGGGAACCACGTCGCTGCCCGGCGGAGCCGGTACCGAGGACGGCGCGGGTCTGCCTGCGGGTGCGGTGCAGTTGAAGAACGACGGCGGTTTCCCCGGTTTCGTGGGCGCAGCACCGCCCGCCGGTCACGGCGTCCACCATTACCACGTGGTGGTGCACGCCGTGGATGTGGAGCAGTTGGAGATTCCCGCTGACGCGTCCAACGCATACCTCGGTTTCAACCTTTTCTCCCACACGCTCGGCCGCGCGCGTATTGTGGGCACCTACGAACAGTAGGTTCGCACACGATTCACAGGAGGGCCCGGCATGCTGATTCTGTTCGGATTCAAGACCGCGATGAAGGAGCTGTTCCGCAGGCAGGCGGTGTGCCCCAACTGCGGACAGCGCGCTTCCCAGCGGGTTGATGAGCGCTCCTCGAAGTTCACGCTGTTCTTCATTCCGCTCTTCACCACCCGCCGCCGCTATCTGCGGACCTGCGCGTACTGCGGCGTTACGGCCGAGCTGTCGAAGAGCGAGAAGAACGCGCTCGCCTAGCCAATTCCATCCTCCGGCCGGGCGACCGGATCAGTCGGCCCGCTCACGGACAGACCAGAGCCCAGACCTGACTGAGGTCCTCCCCGGAGCAGTCTGGGGCAAACCGTTTCCGGTTGAACTGCCGACCGCTCGACCTCCTTCTGACCAGCCGCTTCCGTCAATCTTGAAGGCACAATGAGCCAAGCACAGATCTCGCCGCCCTTTCCCACAATCGATGAGAAGGCTGCAAAGGATGGTCTTTCCCGTCGAGTACACCGATCTTGGCGAGCCCCGAAGCCGGGGACGGTCAGACCGGTTTTTGTGATGGTGCACGGGATCGGCATGTCTCACCGCTATTACGACAAGCTGCAGCGCACGCTTATCGACTACGGGGACACTCTCATTCTGGACCTGCCGGGTTTTGGAGGTACACCCAAACCCGGGCGGCAACTCAGCGTCGAGGACTATGCAGCGCTGATCGCGGGCACGTTGGACGACGAAGGTGTACAGGAGTGCGTACTCATCGGTCATTCCATGGGTGCGCAGTTCGCGGCGGAGGTTGCCATCATTCGTCCTGATCTGGTGTCTCATGCGGTGCTGATTGGTCCTGTCACTGACACCGCGCACCGCTCTTCGATCAGACACGCCCTCATGCTCGCCGCGGACACGCTCATCGAGCAACCGCGAACAAATCTGATGGTCGCCACCGCGTACGCGCAATGCGGGATCCCCTGGTATCTGCAGGAACTGCCAGTCATGCTGGGCTATCGCCTTGACTACCGGCTGCCCCTGGTCGGCTGCCCGGTACTGGTCATTAGGGGAACCCGGGACATCATCGCTGGCCATGACTGGTGCGAGAAGCTCAGCCACAACGCCCAAAACGGCCACCTCACTGAAATACCGGGTCAGCCGCACGCCGCCCACCGGGGAGGTGCTGCCCCCATCGCGGAAGCAGTCCTCCAACTCCTGCGCAAGCATCCAAGCGCACCCCTGATACCTACCGTCACGGATGGGTTCGAGTCGCTATCGCCGACTTCTACGCCCACCTACTCGGATCGCTCGGGCAAATCCACTTCAGGGCCACGCTCCGCGATGAAGGTCCTTGAGCTGCTCAGCATCACGGTCCAGGATCGGCAATGCCGCTCATACTTCATCGGTCACGGCGGGGCCTCTCGCCGGATCAACCCGGCGAACGGAATCCCGGCTCCGGTCTTCGTGCTCGTTCACGGCATTGGAATGTCCCACCGATACTTTCGCCGCCTCGGCGCCCTGCTATCTGCCTACGGCGATGTCCACCTCATCGACCTACCAGGGTACGGGTGGACCAAGAGACCTGCGCAGGAAACAACCAACGAGGCAACTGCAGAGCTCCTTGGTGCCCTCCTCGAGGAAGCTGGAGTGTCTTCCTGCGTGGTCATCGGCCATTCAATGGGAGTCCAAAGCGCCACGGAACTCGCTATACAACGTCCTGACCTGGTGTCCCACCTCGTTCTGATCGGCGCGGCCGTTGACGTGAAGCGCCGCACTGTCCATCAGCAAGTTTTGACCCTGGGGGCAAACTCCTTCCTTGAAAAACCGCTGCTGAACTTCGTGCAATCCCTTGACGTCCTGCGGTGTGGACCGCGCTGGTACCTGGCTCAACTGAAGCAAGCGATGAGCTACCCGCTCGAAGATCGGTTGCCCCTAGCCCAACAACCTGTCCTTGTGCTGCGCGGTTCACGCGATGCAGTCGCCGGCGCCGCCTGGTCTGAGCGTCTTGCCAGTACCTCCCTGCAGGGCGAAGCGGACACCATCCACGGTGTCCCGCACGCAGCGCATCACAGCGCCCCCGATCTCGTGACCACCGCAATCACCACACTCCTTCACCGCACCTCGTGGTCCTCAGAACCGGTCCGGTCTACAGGCCGGTGCGCAGACATTTCAGTGAGTTGACCTGTGGGTCTAGCATTGTCTGGCCCCATCCCGTACCAACTGACGGCGAAGTGAAAATCCGTGGAAGCCGGAACGGCGATCACCATCGAAAGCGTCATGCGCGTCCTGCCGATTATCGGCTGACCAGTGTCTTAAGCTGCCGCAGGGCAGAAGCGCCGTAACCGGATCGAACAACAGGACTATGGTTGAGTAAGAAGCTGACGAATCAGTGGAGGTAGTGAGGAACCGAGGCTCGTTGTGCTTAGTGAACTTCGTTCAACCAAGGAACCGCGAGGCAGAGCGCCGGTGATCAATGTTTGACGCAACCCAGCCTAGTGCTGACGAGGCGCTGAAGGGCCTCTGCGCAGCGTATCTGGAAGCCCTGCCGATTAGTGGCGCTGCGGTGTCCGTTTTCGGCGGTTCCCTTGCAGAGACGCTCGTGTGCGCCAGCGACGAGACATCGGTGCGGCTCGATGAGATTCAGTACGACCTCGGCGACGGCCCGCGCTGGGAAGTGATTCGCACCCAAACACCGGTCCTGGTCCCCGATCTCCAGGAAACAGGAGACCATTCCTGGCCGGCGTTCTCGAAAGCCGCCACCGACATAGATGCGGCATCTCTCTTCGTTTTCCCACTGCTCGCCGGCGGGCTGTCCGTGGGAATAGTGGAGATGTACTGCTCCTCGCCCCGCGAGCTAACTGACGCCCAGATCAGCCTCACAACCTACCTGGCCAGCAGGACAGCATGGACACTGCTGCGCCGACTCATGAACGAGGGCGAGGGCGGATCTATTGAAGTCCCGCTGGCCCGCCGCGAAATTCATCAAGCGACGGGGATGGTGTTGGTGCAAACCGGTAGTACAGCCGCAGAGGCGCTGCTGTTGTTGCGGGGGCACGCTTTCACCAGCGGGCGTACTCTGCGCGAGACCGCCGCCGACGTGGTCGGCCGCCAGCTGGATTTCACCCCAGCCGCCGCCCCCGGTGTAGACGGGCTACAGTAAAATGCTGTCATGGTGACCAAGAGCAGGCCCGAGCGGCTCAGTGCCGCGTTTGTGAAACTCACCGACACCCTCGTCGCTGACTACGACGTGCTTGACCTGCTCCATACGCTGGTCGAGGAGTCAGTGAATTTACTCGATGCGGCCCATGCTGGTCTTCTGCTGGCCGATCCTGAAGGCAACCTCCAAGTGTTGGCTTCAACGAGTGAGCAGAGCCAACTAGTGGAGATACTGCAGCTCGAGGCCGGCGAGGGACCCTGCGTGGAGTGCTATCACACGGGCTCGGTGATCACCGTCGACGACATCAGTGGCCTGGGCGATAGGTGGCCGGAGTTTCAGCGGTCGGCGCTCTCGATGGGATTCAAGTCGGTGCACGCCGTCCCGCTGCGCGTCCATGCCAAAGTGATCGGGGCGATGGGCCTGCTCGGGACGAGTACCGGTGCCCTGAGCGAGGAAGACGCCGCCATCGCCCAGGCTATGGCGGATGTGGCTACGATCAGCCTGCTGCAGGAACGCGCCGTCAGGGAAAGCACGGTGATCAATGAACAGTTGCAGCGTGCCCTGGCCAGTCGCGTTCTCATCGAGCAGGCCAAAGGCGTGATCGCCCAAACGAAGAATGTGGATATGAGTGAAGCTTTCTCGCTGCTGAGAACCCATGCACGGTCCACTCACCAGAATCTTCACGACGTCGCCGAGCGCGTCGTCAGGCGCGAAGTCACCATCTAGCTATGAGACCAGCTAGCCAGAAGGCTGGTGATCTTTGCACGACTCGCCCTGTAAGCTCAACCAATCGAACCGCTGCCGACAGATTATGCGGGCCGCAACCGGAGTAGTTTCCGGGCGCCGGTCTGCATGGCTTTGTCTCTTCGGTCCAGTTCGATCGTTACTTCTTCCTGGCGGAACGTGGTTTCAGGGTTCGGTCCGTCCAGGCTCAGGTATTCGGCGTCAAGCGCGCGGTGGACGCGGCTGTTGAGCACTTCTATGGCCGTCTCGTCGAGTGTTGTGAGGTCCTCGGGAAATGGGTCTCCGGGGTGGATTTTGCTGCAGTAGTTCATGGCTGCTCCTTTCGGTTGTATTCGGTTGTATTCGGTTGTCACGTCGGCTGGATGTGAGAGATGGCGTTCCGGGTTGCCATCGGCGCGGGCGCCTGAGTCGAGCCACCGCCCACACCCGGACCGATATTCACGATGGGCGGTAACGATCGGTGATAGGGCAGGTGAAGGGGTCGGCCGCTTTCATGCCCACCCGGTTCAGGTAGCGGATGACAATGACGTAGGAGCGGATCAGTCCCGTTTCCGTGTACGGCACTCCTGCAGTGGCACAGTGTGTTTTGACGAGTCGGCGCACCTTTCGCAGGTGCGGGCGCGGCATGTCCGGGAACAGGTGGTGTTCGACCTGATGGTTCAGGCCTCCCATGAATACGGTCATGAACCGGCCGCCGCCGATATTGCGGGAGGTCAGGACCTGCCGGGTAAAAAAGTCGACACGGCTCCTCTCGGGTAGAACCGGCATCCCCTTGTGGTTCGGTGCGAAGCATCCGCCCATGTACAGCCCGAAAACCGCTGTCTGCACGGCGACGAACGCCACAGCTACCCCCGGTGAGAGGAACAGGAAGACTACGGAAAGGTACACGCCGAACCGCATGCCCAGGAGGGCGACCTCAAGCCACCGATGAGCTACTGATGCGGCCCGGAAAAGGTATTTCACTGAATCCGCGTACAAGGTATAACCCAGAAAGAGCAGCAGCGGGAACAGGAAGTAGCCCTGCCGCGTACCGAAAGCCCGCCCGATGAATCCTCGATTCGCCGGAACCTCGTTGTGGAAAATGACCGCCCCCGGGGCGATGTCCGGATCCTCGTTGACCCCATTGGGGCGGACGTGGTGCCGACCATGCTTGTCCGTCCAGTAGGCGTAGCTCATACCTACCAGGGACGTGGCTATCAACCGGGCCGTCCACTCATTCGCCACCCTGGAGGCGAACACCTGTTGATGTGCCGCTTCATGCCCTACGAAGGCGAACTGCGTGTACAGGATGCCCAGCGCGGCGGCAACCAGCAATTGCGTCCACGCATCCCCAATAAGGAAGAAAGACGTCCATAAGACCGCTCCGGCCAAGCCGAGAATGCACAGCAGGACGACGTAGTAACCCCGCCGCCGCCGCAGCAAACCAGCTGCACGAACAGACTTCAGTAGCGCTGAATAGCTGTTGACCACTTCATTGGCCCGAATCTTGGGCCGCTCCACCCGCGTTGGTGAAGACGTGGGGTGATTAGTGAGCGTCATGGCTTGCCTCCTCGGAACGAGCGCGAAACTGCGCTGCCGAGGTCTGGGGCAACAAGTCCAGCCTACGCACCGAAGAGCAGCAGCGTCCAGCTTTCCACTTCCGGTTTGCGCGTGCCCGGATCGAAAAGTTGACCACGCCATGAGGTGTTCCCTTCCGCACCTGAGGCGAAACTCCAATGACCGAGGGCGAAATTGGCCGGAAGTCCACCAGTAACACAGCTCCCGCCGCTCATCCTGCTGCGGCTCTTGGGTAGGCTGGATACTCACCCAGGCAAGGAGTTTGCGCATGCGATTGGTCGCCAGCGACATGGACGGAACGATCGTTGGACATGACGGCCGGATCTCGGAGCGGACAGTTCGCGCGTTTGAGGCTTGCCTTGATGCCGGCATTGAGGTGGTCTTCGTGACCGGCCGCCCGCCGCGTTGGCTTCAGCCGTTACGGGACCTCGGTTTCAAGGGGACCGTCATCTGTTCCAACGGCGCGCTGACCTACGACCTTGGGCGTGAGGAAGTGCTCGCCTCGCATCTGCTTGATGGTGAAAGCATCTTCGAGGCGCAGAACATCATCCGGAAGCTCTACCCTGCCGCAACCTTCGCGGCTGAGACCGTGGACAGCTTCCTGATCGAGCCGGGCTTCGCGCCCCAGGGATCGGTTGAATTGCTTGGCGCCGCTGAGCCGCAGCCGCTGCGTGAGTCGCTCAGCGGCTCCGGTGTCATCAAGTTCCTCGCACGCGAGCGGGACATCACTCCGGACGAATTTCTGCACGGGGTGGCCCCGGCAGTCGAACACCTGGTCGCGACCACTCACTCGGCGCCGAGCGTCCCGCTCCTGGAAATGAGCGTTCCGGGGATCAACAAGTCGGTCACGCTTGCCAGGTACGCGGCGCAACTGGGCGTGGAGCAGGCAGACGTGATCGCCTTCGGCGACATGCCCAATGACATCCAGATGCTCGGCTGGGCCGGCTCCGGCTACGCCATGGCGTCCGGTCACCCCGATGCGCTCACTGCTGCAAATCTCCGCGCACCAGCGTTCGACGACGACGGCGTGGCCCAGGTTCTCGAGGAGCGGCTGGCCGCGCTGAAGTCAGCCTGAGCTGCAGTGGGCAAGCCGTACTTTGATGCCGACGGGCCGATCGCACTCTCGCACCGCGGCTTTTCACCGGACGGCCTTGAGAACACGCTGAACGCTTTGGAGGCGGCTCTGGATCTCGGTTTCCGCTATCTGGAGATCGACGTGCGCACCACGCGCGACGGCGTCGTCATGGTTTTTCATGATGAGCGACTGGAGCGCGTGACGGACGGGAAGGGCCGGCTTACGGATCACTCCCATGCTGAGCTGAGCTCAATACGGGTTCGGGGGAAAGAACCGATACCCACCCTTGCCGAGGTGCTCGAGCGGTGGCCGAACGTGCGGATGAACGTTGACATCAAGGACGACGCCTCAGTGCAGCCTTTCGTGGATGTTATTGAGCAGGCGATGGCTCATGACCGCGTTCTGGTTGCCTCCTTCTCCGACCGGCGCCGATTGCGGATTCTGACGCGACTGAGCCAGCCAACGGCGTCGTCAGCCGGAATGGCGGTGAACGCCCTCATCAAGGTGGTGTCTCCGCTGGGGCTGACGCGGTTGATCGCGCGGCTGGCCCGCGTCGATTGCCTGCAGATTCCGCGGCGTTACCGCGGGCTTCGGGTGGTCACTCGTGGTTTTGTTCGGCGCTGCACCGCCGCCGGCATACCGGTTCACGTCTGGACCATCAATGAGCGGTCGGAGATGGAGGCGCTTCTGGAGTTGGGAGTGGGTGGCCTGGTGTCAGATCGGGCTGACCTGTTGGCTGAGGCGATGCGCGGGCGCGGACACTGGCCTGCTTAGTTAGGGCACTCATAGTTAGTGCCCTAAGCTTCTCATAGGCAGTGTTTGCCTTGATGAGAAAGGCTTCCAGTATGGCGGAGAGGAAACCGTTGTCGCAGCGGTTCATGCGGGCTACGGGCAAGTTGCGGATGGTTTTCGGTCCCGCAGATCAGGGCGGTCTGGAAGGCCCAGTCAGATACAAGGACGGGGCGGCCCACCAGCAGCGCCAGCAGGAGCTTCAGCAGTGGGACGTGGTCAGGAACGCGGACGGATCAACTTATCTGGTCAAGCGGGAGGGCGGCGGCAAATGACCGATGCGGCCTTTCATCAGTCCATGCCGCAATCCTCCCCGGATGAGGATCTGTTGCTTGAGCGGCAGCTGTGCTTCGCGCTGTCGGTTGCCTCGAGGAGCGTCATCGGTGCGTACCGGCCGGTGCTGGAGGAGCTCAACCTCACCCATCCCCAGTATCTGGTGATGCTCGCGCTGTGGGAGAAGAGCCCACGCACTGTCCGCGGAATCGGCCATGCGCTGGCCATTGAGCCGGCTACCCTGTCACCGATGCTGAAGCGCCTGGAGGCCAACGGCCTTGTGACGCGGGAACGGGTGGCCGGCAATGAGCGGGCCCTCGCCGTCGGCCTCACCACAGAGGGGCGTGAACTGCGCAAGCGCGCACTGTCCGTTCCCGGCACCATGATGGCGAAGCTCGGTCTTTCCCGAAAGCAGGCGGAAAGCCTCAACCGGGTAATGCGGGACGTAATTGCGGCAACGCAGGGCTCCTGACTCCTACAGAAGAACCGGTTCGGTAATTGTTTGCAGGTACTGCAGGGCGTGCGGACCGTACTGGCGCATGGAATCGTCGTCCGCGTGGATAAGCAGGCGCAGCCAGGAACCGTATCTGTTGAGCCGCCCCAGCTGTAGTGCGGGTTCCAGCGCAGCACGCAGCTCCGGGAGCGGCGCGTAGGCCGTCCACCGCTCAAGGTACGCGGTGAGAACACGCCTGATGCGGGCGTCGTCGGGTCCGGCTTCCCAGTTCTCCCGCATGACGCCGAGAGGAACGAAAAGCGAGCTGAACGGGTGCGCCCAGTAGGAGTCGCCGAAGTCGAAGAACCGCAGTGGATCCGTGCTTGAGCCCGGAATGAAGGCGCTGTTGGGGTGGAGGTCGTTGTGCTCGAGGGATAGCGGCACACCGAGCACGCTCAGCTGCGCCGCGGCCTCCTCGATGGCAGGAACACTGGCGTAGACGCGGTCAGCCTGCTCGGCATTGAGGTGCAGCGGGTGCTCCTCGGGCAGGCCTGTGTGGAGGAGGAGTTGGTTGCTGACGAAGTTTCCGGCGATGCCTGGGTCCAGTGACGCCAGGCCGGCATCCGTCAACCGTTGTCCGTGCCGCGCTGCCTGCTGCTGCAGGTCGGCGAAATCGGCGACCACCCGTGCCCACAGGGCATAGTCCGTTGTCTTGAGGCTGGCGAGCGTTGCGCCGTGATCCGGGGAGATCATCCAGCCCTTGGTCGGTTCGACCGCGAGCGGCGTCACGACGTGCTCCGGGGCAATTTCCGCCAGTGCGGCGATAATCGAAGCCTCCTGGAACTGGCCCGGATTGTTCTCCTTGAACCACAGTTTCCCGTGATCCGTGGGGACAGTGAGCAGCACGGACCAAAAGCGAATCCTGGGTTCGCTCAGCGGACCGGTCTGCTCGATGTTGAAGGTGGCAAGGACCTGCGCCACCCATGACTGCACCTGGGATTGCCAGGCAGCACTTTTCCAACGCTCGATCGGGTGGGATGCGGGGGAGGTCACCAGATTATTCTGTCACCGCCGCATGGTGCAGAGTGCAGCAATTTTCACGGGCACCTTACGGGCAGGGCTTCCAGGTTTTGCCTCCCGGCGCATAGCAGCGCGGTCCGTTATAGCCCGGGTACGGATTTTGCTCCGCCGGTGGTGCCGGTGCTGGTGCCGGTGGAACGTATGGTGCGGGTGCCGGAGCGGGAGGAACGTACGGTGCGGGTGCCGGAGCGGGAGGTACATACGGAGCTGGAGCCGGCGCCGGAAGATTCCGGATCCTCTCTGCTTCGGCCGCCGCTGCTGCCTCGGCGGCACGCCGTGCGGCTTCCGCTTCCGCCGCGACTCTTGCTTCTGCTTCGGCCGCGATGCGTCGGGCTTCTGCTTCTGCTGCTACTCGCTCAGTCTCACGTTTCGCGGCCGCGGCTGCTTCTTTCGCTGCCTTGTCCTCCGCTGCCTTGAGGAGGGTGGCTTCCTGCTCCAGCTCGGCTAGCGCGCCTCGGCCCGAATCAATCGAATTTCCAAGTCTGGCACTCAGAGCGGCGGTACCTGCGGTTCCCAGGGCAGCCCAGCGGATAGAGTCCTCGCCCGCTTCGAGCGCCGCACGGAGTCCCTCGGCCGTCGCCAGAGCACCTGCCACGGCGGCCGCACCGGCTGCCGCCGCGCCGGATGTGGAGGCGACGGGCTGCTCCAGAACAGCGGCCAGTGAATCGACAGCCGCAGTGACTTCTGAGGGAAGGGTGCATTCTGCGTCAACGCTGAATACCCCGAGCTCCGCTTGCTGTGCTTCCTCCTGGGCGGCTTTGACGGCGTCGTAGTACTTCTCATTTGGTTCGAAAATGACCGCTGAACCAAGCCCCTGGCGCGCGATCTCGGCGTTCACGAGAGTGCGATCCTCGAGGAATAGTGCGGCAAGAGTCCTTCCGTACTGATCTTCCCGCTCAACGTCGAAGTCCAATCCCACTTCAGTGCCTGCCGGCAGCGTTTCTGCAAGGAAGGCCGTCGCTTCCGGACCGAAGCATTCCACCGCTTTGTCCGGGTGCTTCGTCTCGGGCGTATCGATGTTGAGCAGACGGACTGTCGTGTCGACGTCGGAAATTTTCACAATCACTGTGTCGCCGTCAACAACGCGGACTACCTGGCCGGTCGTAGCATCAGCAGAAGGACTGCAGGCTGTTACGGACAGCGCACCGATGGCGACGCCAAGGGCGCACCACTTTCTGATAACCGGTGTGAACACGGTTCCCCCATTTTTGTTCAAGATTCAAGTACGATTCCCTGAATTGTACGGCCGTGGACCAGCCCCTGAAATCTAAGGGGTGAAGGGATCGCCCGACGCTACGGGTCCTCAGCCGGCCAGGGCAGCGTCCACTGCCGCCTGTGCGTGTATCGACGTCGTCGGGTAGAGGGCAATGTCCGCATCTGTCTGCGAGATCAGCAGCTCTATCTCGGTGCAGCCGAGGATCACTCCCTCCGCACCGCGCGACACAAGCTCGGCGATGATGCGCTGGTATTCCTTCCGGGAATCGTCCGAGACGACCCCGAGGCACAGTTCCTCGTAGATGACCCGGTGGACAGTCGCGCGGTCTTCGGCATTGGGAGTAAGCACCTCCAGGCCATGCGCGGCAAGACCGTCGCGATAAAAATCCTGCTCCATCGTGAAGGCCGTCCCCAGCAGGCCTACCGTGGCGGTGCCCGTTGCCGTTACTGCGCGTGCGGTCTCGTCGATGACGTTGATGAAAGGGATGCTGATGGCCCGCTCGATGGCCGGGGCCACCTTGTGCATGGTGTTGGTGCAGAGAACGAGAAGCTCGGCTCCGCCTCGTTCGAGCTCGACGGCGGCAGCAGCCAGCGCTGTTCCGGCTTCCTCCCATAGACCTTGGGCCTGGAGCTCTTCGATGGGTGCGAAGTCGACGGATCTGAGGAGGCAGTCCGCTGAGTGGAGGCCGCCTTGACGGTCCCGCACCATTTCGTTGAGGAGGCGGTAGTACTGGGCGGTGCTTTCCCAGCTTATGCCGCCGAGCAGGCCGATACGCAACATGGTCTCATCATGGCAGTCGGCGCGCTTTGGCGTGAGGGCGGGACTAGCCCAGCTTGGAAGGGCGGCTGCCGTGGTCTTCCGCTTCGAGCTCCTCCGGCCCGGCAACGTGCTCGCTACCGCGGATACGGGCAATCCCGCTCATGCCATGGAAGATGATGAGGGTAGCCGCCGTGCCCAGGGCAATGCCCGCGAAGATCAGGTCGCCGATCGTCCACGTGAAGTCCGCGATACCTACCACGAGCGCCACGCCCGCCGTCGAGAGATTGATCGGATTCGAGAAATCGACACGGTTCTGCACCCAGATCCGCACGCCAAGGATGCCGATCATGCCATAGAGAACGACGCCGGCACCTCCCAGGACTCCAGCCGGAACCGTTGCGATGAGAGCGCCGAACTTGGGGAAGAGGCTCAGCAGCACGGCGATGACTCCTGCTACCCAGTACGCGGCAGTGGAGTACACCCGTGAGGCGGCCATGACCCCGATGTTCTCGGCGTACGTCGTGGTGCCGGAGCCGCCACCTGAACCGGCCAGGACGGTGGCCAGCCCGTCCGCCATGAGGGCCCGCCCCGTGATGGGGTCAAGGTCGCGGTCGGTCATCGCGGCCACGGATTTCACGTGGCCGATGTTCTCGGCCACCAGGACGAGGACCACAGGGACGAACAGCCCGATGACTGAAAGGTGGAACTCGGGAGCCATGAAGGGCGGCAGGCCGAACCATGCGGCGTCGTTGATGGCCGTGAAGTCCACCTCGCCGCGAAGCACTGCGACAAGGTACCCGACAAGCACACCGATCAGGATGGACAGGCGCCCGAGAATCCCCTTGAAAAGCACCGTGACCAGCAGGATCGAGACCACCGTGACCAGCGCGGTAATCGGCGCCTGTTCGAAGCTTGACTTGGCGGTCGGCGCGAGATTCAGGCCGATCAGGGCAACAATGGCACCGGTGACGATCGGTGGCATCAGGATCTGAATCCAGCGCGCACCCGCCCAGTGCACTACCAGTCCGATCAGTGCCAGTAACGCGCCGGCCAGAACGACGCCGCCCAGCGCCCCTGCAGGCCCGTGCTGGCTCTGCGCTGCGGCAATCGGCGCGATGAACGCGAAGCTCGAGCCCAGGTAGCTGGGTACACGCCCCGCGGTGATGATGAGAAAGAGGATTGTGCCGAGCCCGGAAAAGAGCAGTGTGGTGGACGGCGGGAACCCGGTCAGCAGCGGCACCAGGAAGGTGGCGCCGAACATCGCGACCACGTGCTGGGCACCGATACCGATGGTCCGGGGCCAGCTCAGCCTCTCATCGGGTGCCACGAACCGCCCCGGCTGCACATTCCGCCCGTCTCCGTGCAGCGTCCAGTTCGTTCCGAGTCTGCTCATGGCTGTGCCTTCCAGAGATGGTGGGGATCTGGAGGAAATCCTACGCGACAAAGACTCCGGGAAAGTTAGGCGATCACACCGTCCACCAGGGCCTTCGCTTCCTCCTGCACGCGCTTGAGGTGGTCTTCACCGAGGAAGGACTCGGCGTAGATCTTGTAGACGTCTTCAGTACCCGAGGGGCGGGCTGCAAACCACGCGTTCTCGGTGGTGACCTTCAGCCCGCCGATTGGTGCACCGTTCCCGGGCGCCTCCGTAAGGCGTGCGGTGATGTCTTCTCCGGCCAGCGTTGTGGCGGTGACATCAGACGGCGACAGCTTGCTCAGCGCCGACTTTTGCTCCCGCGTCGCCGCGGCGTCGATCCGCGCATAGACCGGTGCCCCAAACCGTTGGGTAAGCCCGTCGTAGTGCTGCGACGGCGTGCGTCCTGAGACCGCGGTGATTTCGGAGGCGAGCAGCGCAAGGAGAATGCCGTCCTTGTCAGTGCTCCAGGCTGATCCGTCGTGGCGAAGGAAGGATGCCCCGGCAGATTCCTCCCCGCCGAATGCCACCTCACCGGAGAGCAGCCCCGGCACGAACCATTTGAATCCCACGGGTACCTCCTCCAGTACCCTCCCAAGGTCTGCAGCCACCCGGTCAATAATCGACGACGACACGAGGGTCTTGCCGACCATGGCATCCGAGCGCCACTGCGGGCGGTTGCGGTAGAGGTAATCAATCGCCACGGCAAGATAGTGGTTCGGATTCATCAGCCCGGAATCCGGGGTGACGATGCCGTGTCGGTCGGCGTCGGCGTCGTTCCCGGTGGAGATGTCAAAGTCCCCAGCCCGCTTGATCAGGGAAGCCATGGCGTAGGGGGAGGAGCAGTCCATGCGGATCTTCTCGTCCCAGTCCAGGGTCATGAACGCCCACTGAGGATCGACGGTTGGGTTGACGACCGTGAGGTCGAGATTGTGGCGTTCGGCGATGGCACCCCAGTAGTCCACTGAGGCGCCGCCCATTGGGTCCGCCCCGATGCGCACGCCGGCGCTGCGTATCGCCTCAAGGTTCAGCACGTTCGGAAGGTCTTCGACGTAGTGCTGCAGGAAATCGTAGGTGCTGACGGAATCGGCTTGCTGCGCCTGAGCGGTGGCAATTCGCTTGACGTCGCGAAGCCCGTTCTCCAGCAGTTCATTGGCGCGCGCGGCGATCCAGTTGGTTGCGTCGGAATCGGCGGGACCACCGTGGGGCGGGTTGTACTTGAAGCCGCCGTCGGCCGGGGGGTTGTGGGACGGCGTGATCACGATGCCGTCCGACCGGTCTGTCCGTGACCCGTTGTAGCCGAGGATGGCGTGTGAAAGCGCCGGCGTGGGCGTGTAGGCGCCGCGGGCGTCAATGCGCACGGCCACGTTGTTGGCGGCGAGTACCTCGAGCGCCGTGTTCTGGGCAGGCTCGGAGAGAGCGTGCGTGTCCTTGCCCATGAACAGCGGCCCGGTAATGCCCTGACCGGCCCGGTACTCGACGATCGCCTGCGTGATCGCGGCAATGTGCCCTTCGTTGAAGGACGACTTCAGCGACGATCCGCGGTGGCCGGAGGTCCCGAACGCTACGCGCTGCGCGGGGTCGGAGAGATCTGGAGTGGAATCGAAGTACGCGTCCAATAGGGCGCCCACATCGACAAGATCACTGGGTTGGGCAACGGTGCCTGCTCGGTTAGCCATGGGACCAAGCATGCCACTACCCAACAATATTCGGGTTCTCGTTTCGTAGTGGAAGTGAGCGTGCGAGGACGTTTCGACCGGCCTCTCACCCAGCACGCGAATCGGTAGGGTGTGACCCTTGACACGTGTCAGGTTGGCAAAGTAGGCTTCCTGACACGTGTTAGAAAGGAATCGACGATGAGGTCTACGTACTTTCCCGGTCAGGACAACGAACTCCGCGCCAGAGTCGGGGATCTATCCCGCCGTACCCTCCTTGGTGCTCTCGGCATCGGCGCAGTGGGAGCCACTGTCGGTGCCTGGCCCCGGCTCACAGGAACCGATATCCCGGGGCGCAACAGCACCGCCCTCAATGTGGCAATCCTCGGTACTGCCGCCGATGCGGCTGCACGTCAGGCACTGGTCGATGAATTCACCAGCCTCCATCCGGATATCCCGGTTCGCATTCAAGCGATTCAGGGAGCTGACTGGCGCGACTTCTTCTCCAAGATCCTCACCATGGTCGCTGCCGGCGATCCGCCAGACGTCGTTTACGTCGCCACCGAGGGTGCCCAGCTGTTCGCGGAGAAGCTCGCCGAGCCGCTGGACGCGTACCTGACGCGGGATGCCGCGGACATTCAGGAGTACTTCCAGGACGTCCACCCGAGCCTCATCGAAGCGTTCATGTACCGCGGCAGCCTGTACCAGCTGCCGCTGGACTGGAACGCCGCCAACATGTACCTGAACACGAGCGCGCTGGAACGTGCAGGGCTCAGCCGGCCGGCAGATGACTGGACCCACGAGGATTTCACCGCCACCATGCGCGCCATGAAGTCCACCACCGACGGCAGTTTCACCCCGTACTACTGGACCAACCGGCTCTTCGGCGGCGTGGTGCCGTGGCTCTATGCCAATGACACAAGCTTCCTCACGGAGGAGAAGGCCGCAGGCGGAGACTGGTTTTGGGACCGGTTCTACGCAAGCGATCCGACCCGGGCGCAACGCAGCGGCGGCTACCTCTGGGAAGCGCCCAACGCCGAAGCTCCGCGCGTCGTCGAGACCTTCGACTATTTGCGCGAACTCGTTGCCGAAGGCCTCGGCGTGCGACCCGAGGGCGGCGGCGGCAACGCCCTCGTCGGCCTCTTTGCAAGCAGCCGCATCGGCGCAACTCCTGCCGGCGGCTACTGGGTTCAGGGACTGCATGAGGCAGGCATGGGCGCCGACGACTTCGACGTGCAGTTCTTCCCCCGCTGGCGCACCCAGCGCCACCAGTTCGGCGCCGCCGGCTATGCCATCATGCGCACGGCCAAGGACAAGGACGCCGCCTGGGAATGGGTGAAGTTCTGCGCATCCAAACCGGCCATGGAGCTGGCGTTCCCAACCCCGAACACCACGCCCACCCGGCGCTCCATGGTGAACCAGTCGCTCTACTCCGACACCGGACCCGAGCACTGGAAGGTCTTCTACGACACCCTTGACCGCTTCCCGACCTCGGGCCCCATCCCGGCCCCACCACAGCAGGCAGCCGTGGAAACCGCCCTCATGAAGAACGTCTCGGTTGCCGTCAGCGGCTCATCCGCCCAGGTGCGCTCGGCCATGGGGAGCCTGCAGCGTGACCTCGAACTGGCACTCAGGAGCACACCATGAGCACTCCAACACTCAAGAACCCACCAACGACGACGGCGGCTCCCACCGCCCTCTCCCGACCCGCCGCCCGGCGGCAGCGCTCCATGGCGGAGCGCCTGATCGCGCCGCTTTTCCTCGCGCCCACGGTGATCGGCATGGCGATCTTCACCATCGTGCCCATTCTCGGGTCGATCCTCCTGGCCTTCTTCCGGTGGGACATCATCTCCGCTCCGGAATTTGTCGGGTTCAGCAACTTCGCGGACATCGTCAGCGACCCCACCGTCCGGGTCTCATTCCTCAACACCATCGTCTTCGTGGTGGTGGCGGTAACCCTGCAGCTCGGGATCTCGATGGCGCTCGCCGTAGCAATCCAGGGTCGGATGCCCAATTGGCTGCGCGTATTCTTCCGCTCGGCCTTCTTCTTTCCGCTGATACTGTCGGCCGCCTCGGTTTCAATCTTCATGGGGTACCTGTTCAATGAGCAGTTCGGCGTCGTGAACTGGCTGCTCTCACTGGTCGGCATCCCAGCGGTGCCGTGGCTGACCACGTCAGGCGGGGCTGCCGCCGTCGTCGTGTTGGTGTATGTGTGGCAGAACTTCGGGTTCTCCTTCCTGCTCTTCATCGGTGGACTGGCCTCCATCCCGAAGGAACTCCTTGAGGCCTCCGCGCTGGACGGCGCCACCGGCTGGCGGCAGTTCGTCAATGTCACGCTGCCCCTGTTGAGCCCCACCGTGTTGGTGGCTTCCGTCATGGCGATCATCAGTGCCCTGCAGGTCTTCGACCAACCCTACGTCCTGACGCGTGGCGGACCGGGGGACAGCACACGGACGGCGGTAATGGTCATCTTCGAATCGGCCTTCCAACGCCTCGAGTTCGGGCGAGCCTCTGCGATCGGGCTGGTACTCATGATGCTCATCATGGCCATCACCGCCCTCCAGTTCCGGCTCAGCCGCCGATTCGTCTTCTACCAGTGAGGAACCCGACCATGAGCACCCTTACCGCAACCCGCAAGACCCGCATGCCGCGCCCCGGCACAGCCGCACGGATCCTGGTCCTCCTGGTGGCCGCGGCTCTGACGCTCGGTCCCGTCCTGTGGACCCTGTCGACGTCGCTTCGTACGCCGTCGGAATCGTTCAACCTCCCGCCCCAGTTCCTGCCGCTCAACCCCGACTTCTCCTCGTACGTCCAGGTGTTCCAGCAGGTCAACATGGTGCTCCTGGTGGTTAACAGCGCACTGGTTACCCTCCTGATCGCCGTGGGCCAGATGGCGACGGCGGCATTGGCCGGCTACGCCTTCGCCCGGCTCAGCTTCAAGGGCAAGAACGCACTGTTCTCAGTGGTGCTGGCCACCATGATGGTTCCGGTGCAGGTGACGATCGTCCCGGTCTTCATGCTCATCCGCGGCATGGGCCTGTCCGATACGCTCCTCGCCCTGATCCTCCCCGCAATCCCCACCGCATTCGGTACCTTCCTGATGCGCCAGTACTTCCTGGGCCTGCCGAACGACTTCGCGGAAGCGGCGTCGCTCGACGGCGCCTCCCCATGGCGCACGTTCCGCTCGGTCTATGCGCCGCTGGCGGTCCCCGGCATGGCGATCGTGGGAATCCTCGCCTTCAACTTCCACTGGAACGAGTTCTTCCGGCCGCTGATCCTCACCATCTCGCAGGAGAACTACACACTCCCGCTGGGCCTGGTCACGCTGCAGGGCAACCTTGGCACCGGAAGCATCTCCGTGGTCCTCGCCGGCGTCATCCTGTCGATGATCCCCGCCCTGGTGGTCTTCATCTTCGGCCAGCGGACCCTCCGTGAAAGCTTGACCGCGGGCGCCAGCAAGTAACCGACCTAACCACACGCAAAGGAATACATGAACTCCCTCGTAACGCCCGCCGTCGCCGTCGACCGCGCCTTTCCCACCCTGCACCCTCGGCCCCGGCAGGGTTGGCTGAATGACCCGAACGGGATCTGTTACCGCGACGGCCGCTGGCACGTCTTCTTCCAGCACAACCCCGATTCCGCCCGCCATGCCGCCATTGCCTGGGGGCACGTCAGCTCTCCGGATCTGCTCCGGTGGGAGGAGGAGCCGGTCGCCCTGCGACCCCAGTCCGGTGGGCCGGATGCCCTGGGCTGCTGGTCCGGTGTGATGGCCGACGACGACGGCATCCCCACCGCCGTCTACAGCGGCGTGCAGGACGCCAGCGGCCACGCGCAGGTGACGCTTGCCCGGGGGTCTGCGGACCTGCGGAGCTGGCGGCAGGACGGCGAGGTAGCCGCGGGCATTCCGGGCGACCCGTCCGTCACCGACGTACGCGATCCGTTCCTCTTCACCTGGCACGGCACGCGCTACGCAATTCAGGGGGCGGGGCTGGAGGACGGGCGCGGCGCCCTGCTGCTCTACGACGCCACAGACCTGTCGGCCTGGACATACCTTGGGATCTGGTTGACTACCGAGCACCCCGCCGCCGCTTCCGGGGCACAGGCGAACATCTGGGAGTGCCCGCAACTGGTCGAGGTGGACGGTCGGTGGATACTGATCGTCTCGCTGTGGAAGCGTCGGGACGGTGCGCATCATCTCTCCGGTGTGGCCCACCTGATCGGATCAATGCACGACGACGACGGCGGTCGGCCGGTTTTCGAACCGGAGACCTGTGCTGCGACTGACGGCGGTCCCGACTTCTACGCGCCGCAGGCCGTTCAGGGCGGCGATCGGGTAATGCTGTGGGGCTGGTCCTGGGAATCGCGCGCCGAGGAGGAGGCAGACGCAGTCGGCTGGGCCGGGGTGCTGACCTTCCCTCGCGAGTTGCGCGTCATTGATGGTGAGCTGGTAGTGAAGCCCGCGCGGGAACTGGTGGGCTACCGCCGTCGTGCACGGGTTGCCGGTGCCGTCACCGAATTGCCCGCGGTTGCCGAAGCTGTGGTTTCGCCGCGCGGCGGCGTGCGGGTTTCGCTGACCCTTGTCTCGCCGTCGGGATCCCGTGAAGTGTATTCGGCGGAGACCGAGCATGGTGTGCGGGTGCTGCTGGATGCGTCGATCGTCGAGGTGTACCGGGAGGGTTCAACTCCGGTGACGTTTCGGGCCTATCCCTCGCGGGACGAAAAGTGGGAGCTGACCGTCACCGGGAACGCCGTCGTCGAGGCCTGGGAGCTCGGTTTACCGTAGCCGTCACCGGCCGGCGGCATCCATAATGCACTCATGGATTACTCCCTGCCCAGCGATGATCCGGTGCCTGAGCTGTGGCGTCATTTCGCTTCGCTGCTGCCGGACGGGACGGAGGGGGCGTCCTGGTCCGGGCCTCGAAGGTGGTGGGGAGGGCGCCTTGACGTTGAGGGACTCGCGCTCGGGGCTGTGCAGGCGGTCGCCACGGCTCTTGCCGCCTCCTCGCCCGGGCTCCCCGTAACGTTCACGTCCTCCAGGGTTGCCGCGTGGTTCGATTCGTTCGCCCACCTTCGCATCAACGGGTCCCCGATCCAGGCGTTCGGGGCTTTATCGGGTTTCCGCCAGGCCGCCGACGGGTGGGTCCGCATTCACGGGAACTATCCGCACCATGGGCGGGCGCTGCTGGAAGCGCTCGGCGTGTCCGCGGCCGAGGACGTCGACGATGCGTTGCTGGAACGCCCGGCAGCTGTCATCGAAGAGGCTGTCACCGCTCGGGGCGGGCTGGCCGCGGCCGTCCGGACGCCCGAGGCTTGGGCGGCAACGCCGGCCGGGCAGGCAGTCGCTGACGAGCCATGGGTGCGGCTGTCGACGGGCACTTTCCGCCGCGGGACAAGGACCATCGGGGGCGGCAAGGGATTGCTGGAGGGCGTGCGCGTTCTTGATTTCACGCGGGTTATCGCCGGTCCCTCGGCCAGCCGGCTCCTCGGCGCACTGGGTGCCGATGTTCTGCGGGTGGACCCGCCTGCGCTGCCCGAGCTGGAACACCAGCATGTGGAGACCGGGTTCGCGAAGCGGAGCGCCGTGGCCGATCTTCGGGATCCTGAGGCACTCGCCCGCCTGCGGAGCCTCCTTCCCGCGGCTGATGTGGTGCTCGGTGCGTACCGCGGCGGCGCGCTGGCCCGGCATGGACTGGACGTCGGGGCTCTGCGGGCTGACTACCCCGGGCTGGCCGTTGTTTCCCTCGACGCCTGGGGAGACAGCGGGTCGTGGGCCGGCCGCCGGGGCTTCGACAGCATCGTGCAGGCGGCTACCGGCATCGCCCACCTCTACGGGACGGGCTCAGGGCAGGAATTCAAGCCCGGTGCGCTGCCGGTCCAGGCGCTCGACTACGCGACCGGCCTCGGAATGGCGGCTGCCGCCGTCGTGCTTGTGTCCGCGCGCAGGAACGGAATGAGCGGTTCCGCGCACCTTTCCCTGGCGCAGACGGCGGCGGAACTGCTGCGGATGCCGCGGACAGGGGAGGCAGGGCCGGTAAACCTGAAGGTGCGGTTGAGACGGGCAGCAAGCGACTACGGCGAACTCGTCTTCGTTCCGCCGCCGCTGGTGGTCGATGGCCGTCAGGTGGAATACCCCCACCCTCCCCGGCGCTATGGCAGCGATGCCCTTTCGTGGAGGTGATCAGGGTACCGGAGCTGTGGACTGCCTGGTGATGAGGGGGCACGGCACCAGGACCCGCTCGGTGCGGCGCTTGCTGCCCTCCAGCTCGTCGAGAACCCGGTTGACTGCGATGGCGCCAATCTCCGCGTGGGGGAGTGCAACGGTGGTTAGCGCAGGTACGAGGTTCGCCGCAACGTTCTGCTGATCGTCGTATCCCACCACTGACAACTGCTGGGGCACCTTGATCCCCGCGGCCGCCGCGTAGAGCAGGATGCCGGTGGCAACGCGGTCGTTCGCGGCCAGGATTGCGGTGGGACGGTTCGGGTCGTGAAGCACCGACTCCGCTGCGCAATATCCCTGGTTGATGTCCCAACCCGTGACGACGACCTGCTGATCGCTGGCCGGCAGGCCGGCGCGGTCCATTGCCTTCCGGTAGCCCTGCTCACGGAGCAGGGCGGCGTTGTCATCATCGCCGCCGAGGAGGGCGATGCGGCGGTGGCCCAGTCCCAGGAGCAGCTCCGTTGCCCGGCGGCTTCCCGTCACTTCATCCGGGACGACTGCCGGTAGCCTGTCTTCCGGATCAAAACAGTTAGCCAGCGCAGCCGGCTGTGCCCGGAATGGCTCGGGAGGACTGTACGGTTTCAGCCCTCCGGTCGCATAGATCAACCCGTCCACCCGGCGGTGCCGCAAGGCCTCGATGGCGATTTCGTCTCGTCCCGGTATGTGCTCGGTGTCGACCACCAGAATCATGTGCCCACGAGCCAAAGCGGCATTAGTGGCACCGCTGACCAGGCGGCCCGCGAAAGGGCTGGTCACAATCTCATCCGTGACGATGCCCAGCGTCGCCGTGCGCTGGTTCCGCAGACTCACGGCGACCGGGTTGGGCAGGTAGTTGAGTTCCTTGGCGGCAGCGCGGATTCGCTCCTGCGCGTCTTTGGAAACGTTGCCCTTGATGTTTCCGTTGAGCACCATGGACACGGCACTGCGTGACACACCGGCCACCTTCGCAACATCGAGCGCGGTTGCCTTGCGTGCTGCCATGAATCCCCCTCGTTGGAACTGTTCAGCCAGTTTAGCTAATACGTGTCAGAGGGGCTGTCGTCATTCCTCTCTTGCATCGAGTGGGCGCTGAGGACGGGGTTGTGGGCGTGGGCATGGTCGCTAGCGCCCACTCGATTCCCGAAGGGACGGAGACCCACAAATACGCCCTGTGGATAACGGAATTCTGCCGCCCTCTCGACGGCATCATGAACGGGTGAGCTCCTCATCCGTCCCTCTGCCCCATCGGTACTCCTTCACAATTCAGGAGGCGCTCGGACATGGACTGCCGTACAGCAGGTTGCGACGCTCGGATTTGACCATCCCGAGCCGCGGCGTCCGGCTTGTGAACGGTTCCGGTCCGTCGCTCCTTGATGAGGTGGCGCCGCTGACAAGACTCGGCTGCCCGGACGCCGTCAGCCATTCGACAGCCGCCCGGCTGTGGGGAATTATCCTCCCGTTCCGACTCGAGGAGGATCATGAGCTTCACCTGACCCGATGGAAGGGGAGTAACCGCGTTCGTCGTCCAGGCATCGTTGGTCACCGTGCGCCCCTTACCTCCCTGGACGTCGTCGAAATCTATGGTGCTACCGTTACCTCCCCGGCTTGGACCTGGACGGACCTGGCGCCGTCGCTATCGCTGGAGGAGTTGGTGGCTGCCGGGGATTCACTTTTGCGCAGGCAGGATGCTCCGCGACGCCGTTGCGACCTGAACGTCCCGGACCCTCTCGCTTCACTGACCCAGATTGCGGAAGCAGCCGATCGACGCGGCGGCGTCCGCGGTATCCGGCGTGCGCGGGAGGCGCTGCCCTTGTTGAGGAGCGGGGTTGATTCCGGTCGCGAGTCGCGTTTGCGGCTGTTCATTACACGGGCGGGGCTGCCCGAGCCTGAGGTCAATCAATGGGTCCTGGACCAGAACGCGCGCCGGGTGTCGAGACCTGACCTGATGTACAGAGAACTGCGCATCGCTATCGAATATGAGGGTGAGCACCATCTGATGAACGCTGAACAGTGGCACAGCGACATCAACCGCGACGATCGGTTACGGGCGATGGGCTGGACGGTGCTTCGCTTCACGAAGAAACACCTCGAGCCTGATAACGAGCGAGCATCGATTGCGCGAATAAGGTCGGCGATTGCGTCAGCCCGTGCATCGAGTGGGCGCTGATGACCGGCTTTCCTCGAGTGAAAGGTCGCCAGCGCCCACTCGATTGAGGGATTGGGGGGGAGGCGATGAAAGCCGACGACGACGGCTCCTACGGAACGGAGAGCGTCACCGGACCGGCTTCACCTGGTCCCCCACATTGCTCTGAGCCGCCTACCCGGACCCATTCCAGCGGAAAATCCTCCTCCGCGAGGACATCGCCGTCCGCATCCAGTGCCCGTAGCGTCACTTGCTCAGGTGCGGACATTCCGACGTCGATTCTCCAGCGATCGCTCTCAACGCGGGTTGAGCTGAAGGGCATGATGGTCCGCTGGGTGGGGGGAACCGGGTGCTGCACGTTGCCCGATTGCCCGCCGGTTCCGCCTGGCGTTTCGGGCGGGAGGATCGAGGCGGGGGCGGTGTCCGGTTTTACCGGCGTCGGGGCGGGGGCGGACACTCGCCGTCAACACACGCCTGCACTTCCGCAACCGTCAGACTGTCACCTTCCACCTCGACCGTCAGGCTGTTCAGCCAACCGATCGCAGGGCAGGCGACGGACGGCCCGCCAGGCCCGGCACACCCCGCAAGCAGTATCGATGACATAACGACGACGGCGCCCGGCAAGTACTTCCCCATGCGCCCAGTGTGGCACCGGCCGGCCCTAGTGCACAGGCCTACCCGGGCGGTACGTTGAGAACACCCGTCAACGAAAGGTTGTGTCATGAGCGAGAACCCCACCAGCGACGAGATTGACGAAACTGACGACGAAAAGCTGGAGCAGGACGCCGAGCAGGCTGCCGGCAAGGCCAACACCGAAAGTGGCGGCGACTACGGCGGACCGGGCCCGGAGAACGAGACCGGCAAGGCCGGTTCCGAAGAAGACGGCTCTTAAAGCACAAACGACGACGGCGCCCTCCCACGAAAGGAGGGCGCCGTCATCGTTCGCTCGACAGGGTTAGCGGACGCCGCTCATCATTTTCTTGATGGCGGGCGTAGCCAGGGCAAGCGCGATGCCGAGCACAATCGCTGTGATGCCGCTAAAGGAGAAGTACGGCACCTCATTGTCCTGGTTGTAGTAGCCCGCAAGGATGCCGGCGAGCGTGGTTCCCAGCGAGATCGACAGGAAGAACAGCGCCACCATCTGGGTCCGGAAGGCGCTCGGGGCAAGCTTCGTTGCAACTGAAAGCCCGATCGGTGACAGGAACAGTTCCGCCCAGGTGAAGAACAGCAGGATGACCGCGAGCGCGATCAGCGGGGTGCTGTTAGGGCCGCCGCCGGAGAACGGAATGAACAGCAGGAACGCCACGCCCATGAACACGAGCCCCAAAGCGAACTTCAGCGGCGACGACGGCTGCCGGCTGCCCAGCTTTGTCCACAGCGCAGCAAACACGGCAGCGAAGATGATGATGAAGATCGGGTTGATCGACTGCACGAAGCTCGGCGGCATGATCCAGCCGAACAGGTTGCGGTCAAGGCTGCGGTCAGCATAGATAGCGACGACGGTGAACTGCTGCTGGAACAGCGCCCAGAACGCGGCGCTTGCGATGAACAGCGGAATGAACGAGTACACCCGCTTGCGCTCGGTGGCGTTCACCCGCTTGCTGCGCAGAATCACCACGAAGTAGGCAATCGACGCCGCGATGGCCAGGTAAGCCATGGTCTGGGCGAGGTTCGCGGGGGTAACCAGGCCAGTGGTGAAGGCGAGGATGATGACAACGACCGCAGCCGCAGCAATCAGGCCCATTCGCGCCAGGCGGCCGGAGGGAAGCGGGTTCGTCACCGCGTGGGCTGTCGCCGGTAGGTTCTTGCGGGTCAGCGCGTACTGCGTCAGGCCGATCCCCATGCCGACAGCGGCCAGGCCGAAGCCGTAGTGGAAGCCGAATTCAGTCCAGGCAAGGCCGGTGAGCAGCGGGCCGATGAGCGCGCCGATGTTGATGCCCATGTAGAAGATGGAGAAACCGGCGTCGCGCCGCTCGTCACCCTCGGCGTAGAGGGTTCCAACCAGCGAGGTCGCGTTGGCCTTCAAGCCACCGGAGCCCACCCCGACAAGCACCAGGCCGACGGCGAGACCCACTCCGCCGGGCAGCAGCGCCAGGGCGATGTGGCCGAACATGATCATGATGGCGGAATAGAAGAGTACCTTCTCGGAACCCATGACCCGGTCAGCCAGCCAGGCACCAAGGATGGTGGAGAGGTAGACGCCGCCGCCGTACGCGCCCACCAGGCCGGTGGCGATTCCCTGGTCGATGCCGAGGCCGCCATCGGCCACGGAGTAGTACATGTAGTAGAGGAGGATGCCCTGCATGCCGTAGAAGGAGAAGCGCTCCCAGAGTTCTACGCTGAACAGGTTTGCAAGCATCCGGGGATGACTTAGAAACGTCTTGCCCTCCGTTGCGGCTGTTTGATTGTGAGTTGTGCTCATTCATTCCATGATGCCAGCCACGTTTTGGACTGTCATATCCAAAGTGCGACCAAACAGTTATGCTGATCGGTTTTGGCTAGTTCGGAAATAGTCCTCAAGCTGAGCTGACACGGTAAGCAGGTCCGCCTCGGCGCTCGGTCTGCCGATGAGTTGGATACTCATGGACAGCCCGTCGGCCGTCGTGAATATGGGCACCGAGATAGCGGGCAGCCCGCACACGTTCACCATGGACGTGTACGGCGAGTATTGGCACTGGCGCAGGTAGTCTGTGTCGGCATCGGCGTCGGTGTACCAGCCGATCGGCCGCGGCGTCATGCCCAGTGCCGGCGTGGCAATGATGTCGAAGGCGGAATACTGCTGAATCGTGTCCTGCTCGAACTGGCGCAGGATGTCGACGGCGGTGGCAAGGTCGGTTGCCGACCTGCCTTGAGCGCGGCGGCGCAGGGTACGCGCAAGCGTTGTGAGGTCTTCTTCCCGGTCAGCTGGGATTCGCGCGACCGCGAGACCGGCTGTCCACACGGTCTGGAAGGCCTCGTGGTACCGGGAATCGTAGCGAAGGTCCGCTTCCACTACGTCGTGTCCCACCGCGCCGAGCGCGCGCAAGCCGGCGTCGAAACTGGTCCGCGCGTCGTCGTCGAGCTCAATGGGAAAGGCCGCAGCGAAGGGCGAAACGGTGCTGAAGCCAATCCGGAACCGACCGTCTGCACGCAGCGCAGCGTTGAGGAAGGGGCCGTGGGCGGCCGCGCTGGTTGCATGGAAGTTCGGCTCGGCCGCCATGGCATCGAGCAGCAGGGCGGCGTCCGCCGTCGTGCGCGCAAGTGGACCGGCAACCACGAACTGGCCAAGATCGCTCTGGCCTGAGCCGGAGGGCACCCGGCCGCGGTTGGGTTTGAGGCCGATAAGCCCGGTGGCGGCAGCCGGAATCCGGACCGAGCCACCTCCGTCGGTGCCCGGGGCTAACGAAATCAGACCGGCCGCCACCGCGGCTGCACTGCCGCCGGAGGAACCGCCTGAGCTCCGCGTCGGATCGAGGGGATTGCGTGACGGCGGCGCGATCAGGTTCTCGCTGTAGCAGCTCAGCCCGAACTCGGGCACCTGTGTTTTCCCGACGCTGATCGCGCCGGCGCGGCGAAGGATGGCCACCAGCGGGGAATCAGCGGCCGCAACGGTGTGCTCCAGCGCTGCGCTGCCATGTGTGGTGACAACGCCGACGACGTCGGTCAGGTCCTTGTGCGCAAGCGGCAGCCCGTGCAGGGTCGGCAGGTCAACCCCGCTCACCCGCCGCTGGTCGGCGGCGGCTGCCTCCGCCAGCGCCGAATCCGCGGTCACGGTGACGAACGCACCCAACGCCGGATTCCGCGCCTCGATCCGCTCCAGATAGTGCGCCGTGAGTTCACGGGAGCTGAGCTCACCGCGTTGAAGGAGGTCCCGCTGTTCGAGCGCGGTCAGCTCATGGAGGGAGCTCATGGCAACGCCTTCCTGACGGGTGGGTTGGGTCCGGTCCCACTATAGGCTTGGAAACAACTGGCGGAATCGGACGAGAAACAGAAACGGGGCTGGCAATGACCGACAGCGAAAACGTCTCCATCGAGGCCATCCGGAAGGACACTGCCGTACTGGATGTTCGCGAGGACTACGAGTGGGAGGCCGGGCATATCGAGGGTGCCCTGCACATCCCCGTGAATGAGATCCCGGCCCGCCTGGACGAGCTTGATCCGGATGAGGACCTGCATGTCATCTGCCGGACAGGTGGCCGATCCTTCCGCGTGGCCGAATGGCTGGTGGGCAACGGGTACTCGGCAGTGAACGTCAGCGGCGGGATGGACGCCTGGATTGAGGCCTCGAGGCCGATGGTCTCCGAAACCGGCAAGGAGCCGCGCGTCCTATGAGCTCGTACGCATATCTCGGCCCCGAGGGAACCTTCACGGAAGCCGCGCTCCTTCAGGTTCCCGGTGCCGGGACAGCGGAACGGGTGCCCGCCACGACGGTGAGTTCCGCTCTGGATCTCGTGCGTGGCGGACGGGTGAAAGCGGCGATGGTGCCGATTGAAAACTCCGTGGAGGGCGGTGTCTCCGCCACCCTGGACGCCATTGCCAACGGAGAGCCGCTACGGATCATCCGTGAGGTGCTTGTTCCAGTTTCCTTCGTTCTTGTCGCCCGCCCCGGCATGGAACTGGGCGAGATCCGTTTTGTAGCGACGCACGGACACGCCTGGGCCCAGTGCCGGGGATGGACGGAGCAGAATATACCGGGTGCGGAATACGTTCCGACTTCATCCACGGCAGCCGCAGCCCACGCACTGCTCGACGACGGCGTCGGCCACGATGCGGCGATCTGCTCGCCGTTGATAGCGAACCGGCTGGGTCTGCGCATATTGGCTGAGCACATCGGTGACGTTGCCGACGCGGTCACCAGGTTCATCCTGGTCAGTCGGCCGGATGTCCTTCCTGAGCGGACCGGAGCTGACAAGACCACTCTGGTGATCCCCCTCCCGGAAGACCACCCGGGTGCCCTGATGGAGATTCTGGACCAGTTCGCGGCCCGCGGCGTCAACCTCAGCAGAATCGAATCCCGCCCTACAGGCCTGTTTCTCGGGGATTACTTCTTCAGCATCGACGCGGACGGACACATCGCGGATGCCCGTGTTGCCGACGCCCTCCAGGGCCTGCACCGCATCAGTCCAGGACTGCGTTTCCTCGGCTCCTACGCTCGTGCCGATCGACGTGAATACGAAGTGGCACGGCACACCTCGGACCAGGCGTTCGAGGCAGCGCAGGAGTGGGTTGATTCGTTGCGGCAGTCCCCCACGGCGGATCCGGAGGACATAGGCTAGGTCTTCCCTGCCAGGGACACCAGAGGAGGCGGCGTGCCGCGATTGAGACGCAGCGACTGCAACAAGCCCGGCTATACGCGCCGTCGTCATGGAAAGGGCTTTAGCTACCGCAACCAGCAGGGTGAACCCCTGGAACCGGATGAACTCGAGCGGATCAAGGAACTCGTGATTCCGCCCGCCTGGCGGGACGTCTGGATCAGTCCCTATCCCCACGGGCACATCCAGGCGGTGGGAACCGACGACGCCGGCCGCCGCCAGTACATTTACCACACCGCCTGGCGCGAGAAGAAGGACCGTGAGAAGTTCGACCGCGCTCTGGAATTCGGCGAACGGCTCCCCGGTGCGCGGCGGGTCATCACCCAGCACTTGCGCAGTAACGGCAGCGGCAAGGAACGAGCCTTCGCCGCCGCGCTGCGCATTGTGGACTCCGGCGCGCTGCGGATCGGCTCGGCGCAGTACGCTGCGGACAACAACTCCTTCGGGGTCACAACGCTGCGGGTTGAGCACGTCACGCTCAGTGGACCGGTCATCACCCTGCGCTTTCCGGGCAAGAGCGGCCAGCAGTGGGACACCACCATCGAGGATTCGGACCTGGCGGCGGCGCTGCGACCGATGGTGCGCAGGGAGAATGCGGACACCATGCTGGCGTACCGGGCCGCGGATGAGTCCTGGCATTCAATCGATGCCTCCCAGCTCAATGAGTTTCTCCGCCAGGTCACCGGTGGAGGCTTCACGGCGAAGGACTTCCGTACCTGGCAGGCCACCGTCGCAGCGTCCATGGAGCTCGCGCGAATGGATTTGAAGGCGACGAGCCGCACGGCACGCCAGAAGGCGGTTGCTGCGACCATGCGCTCTGTCGCCGAGCATCTGGGCAACACTCCGGCGATCGCCCGGAGTTCCTATGTCGACCCGCGCCTAGTGGACCGGTTCATGTCCGGAGAGGTTATCCCGGTGGCGAGCTACTCCGCTTCGGAAAAGGCTGTTCGCGAGCTGCTTAAAGATTAGGAATCCTTTCCCCCAGCCCGGTTGCTAAGTAGGCTGATGATGAGCGCCCGGCCAGTGGCGCGACTTCTGAGGAAAGGCAGGCACCATGAGCGAGCAGCCAGGCAACAGCGAGGTCAACCCGAACAAGGGTGACGGATCAACTTCGGATCCAAACTGGCACGGCGACGCCGGAGACCAGGGAAACGACCTGCGCTTCGCGGAGGAGCAACAGCTGATCAACAGCCAGTCACAGAACGCCGAGCCTGCCACTGACGCAGACGGCGTGACGGGTGGCTACACCGGCGCACAGCGGGCAGACGGTGTGGGTGAATACACCGAAGGCCAGGACCAGGTTGACGAGGGTGAGTACACGGACAAGGACGGGACCACGGACGCGGACTCGAACCTTGAGGGAGGATACACCGATGCCGACTCGGTGCCTTCCCTTCAGGAGGGCGGCGATGACGGGGAGGGTACCGCGCGCCGCTAGCAGCTCCGCTACTTCCAGGGAGCGTCGCTGAACATCCCCGCTGATGGTCCGGTCGCCCTTCCAGGCACCCGGACCGTCAGCGCAGCGGGCACCACGCCGACACTGAGTGATGTCACATCGCCGGAGGTGTCGCCGTCGAGCTGTGTGCCTGTCGATTCGGTAACCCGGACGTCCACCCGCTTCACCCGGTGATAGGTAATGACAGGGATTGGCCCGGGATGCCGGAAGAGTATTTTCGCTGCGACCCAGAGCCAGCCGAAGATACTGCGCGGACTGGTGATGACGACGTCCAGATAGCCGTCGTCGATCGTGGCGTCCGGAACGAACGTGATGCCGCCTGGGAGCCGGGCGCAGTTTGCGAAAAGAACACTGTGGACCTTGCGGGTCTGCGCCGGTCCGCCGTCGATGCTGATCGACATGCGCTGCCGCTTGCCGGGCAGGCTTCGCACCCCCGCCTCGCTGTACGCGAGCCAGCCGAACTTCTTCTTGAGCGCGTCCTTTGTAGCGGCGACCACCACTGCATCAAGCCCGACGCCGCCCATCACCAGGAAGGTGTGATTTCCGCTGACCCCGGTCCGTTCGTTGCGGAGCTCAACGCTGCCCATGTCGATCCGGCGACCGGCACCGTGAAGCGCCTGCCGGACGCTGCGCGGCACGTCATTTACGGCAATGCCGAGGTTGCGGGCCAGCAGGTTGCCTGTGCCCAACGGCAGCAGGCCCAGTGCGGCGTTACTGTGCACCAGTGCGGCTGCCACGGCACGGACGGTGCCGTCGCCGCCCGCTGCAATCACGACGTCGTAACCTTCTTCCACGGCATGCCTTGCCTGGGCGCCGCCCGGCTCCGCCACCGTCGTTTCAAGTACCAGGGGCGGATCCCACCCCGCGTCCGAACAGGCCTGCTCAACCTGCTCCCGCGCAATCGGCGCGTGCAGCTTGACCGGGTTGAGTACCAATGCAACCCGCTGGCGCTCACCTGAAGTCTGAAGCGCGGGGCGCGGCTCCTCCCATCGCAGGGAGCGTTCCCGGCGCAACTTTCGTACGCCCCACCAGCTGAACGCTGACGCGGCTGCGGCGACAACCGCAAGGGCGACGATAATCCACTCGAGGGGCATGATTCCCCAGACTAGCCTTCGGCGTCAGCGTGCGGGCACCCGGGTGCGTGTTCGGTAGTCTGGAGGGGTGATCGACGTAAACGAACTCCGCGAAAATCCTGAAAAGTTCCGCTTCTCACAGCGCTCGCGGAAGGCGGATAAATCCCTGGTCGATGCGATCATCGCAGCAGATTCCCGGCGTCGCGAAGCGGTTACCAGCGCGGAGACGCTGCGAGCGGAACAGAATGCCTTCAGCAAGCGGGTTGCCAAGGCAAAGGGCGACGAGAAGCAGGCCCTCCTCGCGGAGGTCAAGGAACTGGCAGGGTCTGTGAAGGCTGCCGCAGCCCAGGCGGAGGAAGCGAAGTCCGAGGCTGAGTCCCTGCTGCGACGGTTGCCCAACGCCATCCTGGACGGCGTGCCTGCAGGCGGTGAGGAGGACTTCGTCGTCGTCAAGACGGTGGGGGAGCCGCGGCAGTTCGAGTTTGAGCCGCGCGACCACCTGGAAATCGGCGAGCTTATTGGTGCTATCGACATGGAGCGCGGCGCCAAGGTCTCAGGATCGCGGTTCTACTTCCTGAAGGGCGTCGGTGCCCGGCTTGAGCTGGCGCTGTTGAACATGGCCATGGACCAGGCGATCGCCTCCGGTTTCACCCCCATGATCACCCCCACGCTTGTGCGGCCCGAGACCATGCAGGGAACAGGTTTCGACATCGCCCATGACGCGGAAATCTACCGGCTCCCCGAAGACGACCTCTACCTCACCGGAACCTCCGAGGTGGCGCTCGCAGGGTATCACTCGGATGAAATCCTGGACCTTTCGGCAGGGCCGCTGCGGTATGCGGGCTGGTCATCGTGCTACCGCCGGGAGGCCGGATCGCACGGTAAGGACACCCGCGGAATCATCCGCGTGCACCAGTTCAACAAGGTGGAGATGTTCACCTACACCACCGTCGAGGAATCCCTGGCGGAACACGAACGGATGCTGGCCTGGGAAGAGGAGATGCTGGCTAAGGTGGAGCTGCCCTACCGCGTCATCGACACCGCCGCGGGAGATCTCGGCATGTCCGCCGCGCGCAAGTTCGACTGTGAAGCCTGGGTGCCCACGCAGAACGCATACCGCGAGCTCACGTCCACCTCGAACTGCACCAGCTTCCAGGCGCGGCGGCTCAACATCCGCGAAAGGGTTGCCGGAGCGAAGTCCACCCGCGCCGTCGCCACGCTGAACGGCACCCTCGCGACAACGAGGTGGATCGTCGCCATCCTTGAGCATCACCAGAACCCTGACGGATCGGTCAACGTGCCGGCCGCGCTGCGCCCCTACCTGGGCGGTCTCGAGGTGCTGCCGGTCCTATAGGCGCAGCCTCAAGCGAGCTCGGCATCGATCATCTGTGCAAGCGTCGAGATCACCGGCCACGCACCCTCTGAGCTGTTGCCGAGGACGGTGACGGTGGTTTGAGTCTCCGGGATGTGCGTTGACCGGAAAGATGCGCCCGCGTCGTACCCCTCGAGAATCAGAGCCGGGTGCGCCCTGTGGACCCAGAATCCCATCCCGTACCGCATCTGCTCGGCCGGTACATCATGGCGAGGGCGGACCATTTCCGCAGCCGTTTCGTGCGAGACAATCCGTCCTTCCAGGAAAGCAAGCCAGAAGCGGTGCAGGTCAGATGCCGTCGTGAACGCCCCGCCGTCGCCGTTGCCGAGAACCGGCAAGTGCAACGTGTTGACGAGGTTCCCCTCGTCGAGGACGTAGCCGGGCGCGGCATCAGCCGGAAGGTCATTCAGCGGCAGGAAGGCAGTGCGCTCCAGGCCCGCCGGTCGGAACACGAGCTGCTGGATGGCGTCATGGAAGATCTGTCCGGTGAGCCGCTCCAGCAGCAGCGCAAGCACCATGTAGCCGCCGTTACAGTACTCGAACCTATCGCCGGGAGGGAACTTCTGCGGGTGCCCGTCGAGCATCGGCAGGAAAGCCTTCGAGGTGGTCAGCGTATGAACCGGCAGGGTAAGCACATGGTCGGACACCTCCCAGCCGGCGTCCTCGTCCAGGTAATCGCCGATGCCCGACGTGTGGCACAGCAGGTGCTCTACGGTGACGTCGTCGGCGATCAGCGGCAGGTCGTCACCCAGCAGGGCGCGTACCCGCCGATCGAGCTGCAGACGACCGTCCTCGACCAGGCGCATGACCGCGAGGGCGGTGAACGCTTTGCTGCCGCTCGCGACCGCGATGCGTGTACTGGCCGTCATGGGGGCGCCCAGCGCGCGATGAATGAAGCCCTCGCAGCGCTCCAGGGTGCGCACGTCTCCGACATCGATTGTGATGACGCCGGTGAACAATCCCTCCGTGATGGCTTCGTCGATACTTCGCTTGTCTACGTGCATTTCTGTTCTCCGTAACCGCGCGTTGGCCCAGTTGTGATCAAAAACCTACCCGCGATTACCGGGTTTTCTGTTTCACTTTAACGATGACAACTACGTTTCCCGCTGGCATCGATGACCAGCAGCAGACCACACGCAAACTGATAGCACTCGACGTTGACGGAACCCTGGTGGATCACGAGGGGCAAATGTCGGACGAGGTCCGAGCGGCGGCTACCGCCGTCGTAGACTCCGGCCACGAGGTGGTGATCGCCACCGGCAGGTCGCTCGGCGCTACCCTGCCCATCATTGAAAAGATCGGGCTGACCCGCGGGCACGCCGTGTGCTCCAACGGCGGCGTAACTCTCCGGATCGATGTGGACGAGTTCGAGGACGGCTACGAGGTAATCAACCGAGTCGTGTTTGACCCGCAGCCGGCCCTGGTCGCCCTTCGCAAGAGCCTCCCTACGGCAAAATTCGCACTTGAGGATGACGAGGGCCGCTTCCTCTCCACTGAACGGTTCCAGGACGCGAGCTTCGGCTCTGAAGCGGAGAGCGTCGATTTCGAGCGGATGCTGCGTGCCCGCGCGGTTCGCGTGGTGGTCTTCAGCACCGACAGCACAGCCGAGGAGTTCGGCGACGCCGTCGAGTCCATCGGCCTCCATGGTGTTACCTACTCGGTCGGCTGGACGGCCTGGCTGGATATTGCGGCGGCGGGCGTCACCAAGGCCAGCGCCCTCGAACTGGTGCGCCGGAGAGTGGACGTTGACCCCTCCGAGACAGTCGCCATCGGTGACGGCCGCAATGACATCGAAATGCTCTCCTGGGCCGCACGGGGGGTTGCGATGGGTCAGGCACCGGATGAGGTGCTTGCGGCTGCTTCGGAGGTGACGGCGTCGGTATACGACGACGGCGCTGCCAAGATCCTTCGTTCCCTTACCCGCGCGGGCCAGGAGGAGCGCTAGTAAGCCAGCGCTGCAGGCGGCAGGGCCACCGGCCCGTAGACGAGGTCAAGGAGCCGTGCGGCTGCGGGGCGGGTGGCCCACTCTTCCACCCAATGCGAGCGGATCACAGCCTTGCTCACCGCCTGCGTGGTGATTCCCAACTCCTGGGCGATCAGTTTCTGTTGCCCGCGCGCGCCGGGCGTCATCAGGTCCAGCACATTCCACTCTGCGTCGGTGCGGGTATATACGATCTGCCCAAGCAGGCGCAGTACCGCTTCCGCCTCGGCGGCGACCTCCGCGTCCGGGCCCTCGACAGCCAGCGGTATGCGCTCGCCTGTCTTCTGGGCCCGGTTCACCGCCCTGCGTGAGTACACCAGCCCGTATCCCTCCGCGTCCGTGATGCGCTCCGGCATCGGCGAATGAACTTCGCCCACACCGATTCCCACGTGCCAGCGGCGAAACCGAATGGCCTTGAGCGCCACGTCAACGGCGACTCGCGCGCTCCCGACGACGCCCTGCAGTTCGTCTCCGACGGATCGCTGGAAGGGTATGACGGTGTCGACGAACCGGAACTCACGCAGTAACTCAGGCACCAGATCACCCACATCGCGGGAGTCGCGCTGATTGATGGTCACCACGAACAGCATGACCTCAGTATGACGGAGGGAGCCGCCGAATCAACCGATTTACGTTGATTCGGCGGCTGTGTTTACCCAGTACCTAGCGGCAGCGCCTGCTCAGTGCCTAGCGGCCCTGAGGGGTGATGTCTGCGTTGTCGGTGTCGGCGTCGACGGAGCGGCCCTGCGGCTCGTCCTCTTCACTGGCCTCGCCCAGAGCCTCGAAGCGCTTCAGTGACGCCTCAACCTCCGCCTCGGCAGCCTCACGGCCCTCCCAGTCAGCCGCCTCAACCCATTTGCCGGGCTCAAGGTCCTTGTACTTGCGGAAAAAGTGCTCAATCTCGTCCAGTAGGAACTTGGAGACATCCCCGAGGTCCTGGATGTGATCGAAACGTGCGTCAACCGGAACGCACAGCACCTTGGCGTCGCCGCCGCCGTCGTCCACCATGTTGAAAACGCCGATCGGGCGCGATTCCACCAGAACGCCCGGAATGAGGTCGAAATCCTGCAGCAGCACCAGCGCGTCCAGCGGATCGCCGTCCTCGCCAAGGGTGTTCTCGAAGTAGCCGTAGTGCGTGGGGTACTGCATTGAGGTGAAAAGCACTCGGTCCAGGCGGAGGCGGTGGGTCTCGTGATCGATCTCGTACTTGACGCGTGATCCCTTGGGGATCTCGATGGTGACGTCGAGCTTCATGGCCATGTGGAACTCCTGCGGTCAGCTGGTTGGAAAGCGGGTGAAACTTCCTGGTGGGCAGCGGAGAGGTTGGAATGACATGACTCAATTGACATGACTGAACCACCCACGGCCCCGATCTACTGTTAAAGATATAGGCCGCCGACCGTCATCACCGATTTCTGACCGGAGGCGACCGAGCCAGTTCCAATGAGTCCCAGCAAGAGGAAACCATGAAGCGCAGCGCCAGGGTGTTGACTGCCCTGCTGCTTGCCCTGATGCTTGCAGCGCTGGCGATTCCCTTCGGTCTTCACTACGGGCCGCAGATCGCTGAACTGGTCACTGCTCCACCGGACGAAGCCGAGCCGGAAATTCCACCGATCCAGCAACCTCCCGACGACGTTGCCCCACCGACGCTTGTCAGCCAGCTGAGCGCTCAGGCGCCGACGCCCACACCGGATGTCCTTGCTCCGCTGCTCGCTGCTGCACTGGAAGTCCCGGGCGAAACTCCGGTGACCGGCGTCGTTCTTGATGCACTGACCGGCGAGGTGCTTTTCGAGCGGGGAGGCGGCGAACTGCAGCTTCCGGCGTCGAACATCAAGATCCTCACCGCCACGGCGGCGCTGGCGAAGCTCGACCCCGACCAGCGCCTGAGCACGTCCGTGCTTACCGGCGGGGTCGGCGCAGACGGCGTTCTGGTGCTGCGGGGGGAAGGGGATGTACTGCTCGGAACAGGTCAGTCGAACCCAGACGCCGTCGTCGGGCACGCCGGCCTCGCTACGCTCGCAGAGCAGACAGCTGCCAAGCTCGACGACGGCGGTTCCTACCGCCTCGTCCTCGATGACACCTTCTTCGTCGGCGATGTGCTGAATCCCAGCTGGCAGCCCGGTGACGTGGAGGCGGGGGAGGTTGCGCCGATCTATCCCCTCGCCATCAACTCGTCCTGGCTGGACGAGTCGAAGCGGTCCGGTGCCAGGGCGGCAGACGCAGCACTCGTGACCGCCGCTGCCTTCCGGGAGGCACTGATAGCGGCAGGCGTTCAGGTGCAGGAGGGGATTGAGCGACAGCCGGCCGGCGAGGACGCGGTGGTGCTGGCGACCGTGGAATCGGCCACCGTCGAAGCGCAGGTGGAGCACATGCTCCTGACGTCGGACAACTACCTTGCCGAAGTCCTCGCCCGGCTGGCGGCGGAAGCCAGCGGCCGGCCGGCGTCGTTCGGAGGGGGCCTGGAAACCATTGCCGAGGTGATCACGGAACTGGGGGTGCCGACGGAGGGCATGGTGCTCGGCGACGCTTCCGGCCTTTCCCCGCGCAACCGGGTCACTCCCCGTCAGCTCACCGACGTGGTGCGTACGCTGCTCCGTTCCGACAGCCGCGCCCTGCGGCATGTGCTCCACGGACTGCCGGTGGCCGGCCTCTCAGGGACGCTGGCTGAGCGCTATAACGACGGCGACGCACCCACCTTCTCCGGCGCCGGCGTGGTCCGGGCCAAGACCGGAACCCTCAACGCCGTCACCGCCCTCACCGGCCATGTGGTGTCGACGGACGGTCGGCTGCTCGTGTTCTCGTTCATCGCGAGCGGGCTCGAGGGCACCACCGAGCCGGCGCGCGCCGCCGTCGATTCGGCAGCGGCAGTCCTGGCGACATGCGGGTGCCGCTGAACCGGGCGTCGGCACACCTTGCTCGCCTCGGTCCCTGTGGACGGGCGTTGCCGAGCGGCCTCCCAGACTAATGTGGTCGAATGGCCATCATGGACAGCAACGCCCCCCTTCAGCTCGTCAACTGGGATCTCGCCGCCAGCAGCGCGGCAAAACTCACGCCTCCCGGCCCCAAACTGACTGCCGCGGAGGTTCGGGACGTCGTCGGCAATCTCCGTGAACTGGCGGATCTCTCTGTCGAGCACGTTCACCGGATCACCGGCCTCGATGCGGCCCGCGACCTGCGGGATTCGGAACTGATCATCGTGGACCGCGCATCGTGGGCCAAAGCGAACACACAGAGTTTCAAGATGCTGATGGCGCCAGCCATCGAGCACCTGATGGAGACGAAGGCCGAGCAGCTGAAGGCAGCCAACGCCGCACTGGGCGGCTCGGTCACCGGCGCCCAGATGGGTGCAATCCTGGCCTTCCTCTCCAGCAAAGTGCTCGGCCAGTATGATCCCTTCGTCGCCTCCAGCCGCGGACCGGGCGGGCGCCTCATGCTTGTGGCGCCCAACATTGTGTCGGTCGAGCGGGAACTCAACGTCGAGCCGGCCGATTTCCGGTTGTGGGTATGCCTGCACGAACAGACGCACCGGGTGCAGTTCGCGGCGGCGCCGTGGCTCAAGGACCACATGATGGAGCACATCTCACAGCTCACCGTCGGGCTCGCTGATAAGGCGGACACGCTCGCGGAGCGTCTCACCAACGCGCTGAAATCGCTGCCCACGCGAGGCCAGCAGTCCACCGATGGGGCTGGCGGCAGCAGGGAACAGAACGACGACGGTGTACCCCCGAGCGACGGCGGTATCCTCTCGCTTCTCCAGGAGCCGGAAGACAAGGCCCGGCTCTCCCATCTCACCGCCGTCATGAGCCTGCTCGAAGGGCATGCGAATGTGGTGATGGACGCCGTTGATTCCAGTATCGTCCCCACCGTGAAGACCATCCGCCGCCGGTTCAACGCGCGCGGCAAGTCCCGCGGACCGGTCGAGAAATTCATCCGCAGGCTCATGGGTCTCGATGCCAAGATGCGCCAGTACAGCGACGGAGCACGCTTCGTCCGTGCGGTCGTTGACGCCGTCGGGATGGAGGGCTTCAACCGGGTGTGGGAGCGGGCGGAGAACCTGCCGACGGAGAAGGAGATCCACGCGCCCGAGGAGTGGATCAGCCGGATGGGGCTGTGAGCCGGCGGCCACGGCTCAGCCCAACGGTCGGCACGGCGAGAAACCTGATCCGGGCTTCACTCGATGAAGCGGGCCTGCCGCAGGGGTCGCTCATCCTGGTCGCCTGCAGCGGCGGAACCGACTCACTCGCCCTCGCGGCGACCGCCGCCTACTTCGCACAGAGCGGGCAGTACAGGGTCGGAGCCGTCGTCGTCGACCATGGCCTGCAGCCGGAGAGCGCAGACGTAGCGGAGGCGGCGCGTTCCAAGCTGGTGAAGCTGGGCCTCGAGCCGGTGGACGTACGCCGGGTCGAGGTCGCGGCTTCCGGAATGGGTCCCGAGGCCGCCGCCCGGACTGCCCGATACGAAGCGATCGATGCCGCCGTTCACGGCCACGCCGCCGGCGCAGTCCTGCTCGGCCACACCCTCGATGACCAGGCCGAACAGGTCCTTCTTGGTCTCGCCCGCGGTTCCGGCACCCGATCACTGAGCGGCATGCCGTCCCGCCGGGGGATCTACCTGCGGCCCTTCCTTGCACTGCGACGGGCGGAGACCGAAGAGATCTGCCGGTTCAGCGGCCTCGACGCATGGCATGATCCGACAAACGCCGATCCTTCGCTCACCCGCTCCCGCGTGCGCACCCAGGTGCTGCCGTACCTCGAGGACGCACTGGGCCCCGGTATCGCGGAGTCCCTTCACCGGACCTCGCGCATCCTCGCGCAGGATGCGGCGTACCTCGAGGAGCTCGCCTCCGCGGAGTACGGCAGGTTGAGACAGCCGGTCGGCAGCACAGAGGCGGACAATATCGAGGCAGACAACAGCGGGCAGCCGGGCAGCGGAAGGCACGACGGCGTTGCGCGCATCCTCCTGTCCGAGGATGCCCTGCGTGCCCTGCCGCCTGCTCTTCGGCAACGGGTCCTGGCACTCGCCGTCGTCGAACTGGGAGGGGTGCAGCCCAGCTTCGAGCGGCTGCTCGCCGCCGAGAACCTGCTTCGACGCACCGGATCAGCCGGTCCTGTGCAGCTCGGCGGCAACGTGAGCGCCTACCGGCAGGTAAGGGGTGCCCGGGTTCCCCAAGGCGACCCAAGCTATGGCAGTCTTGTCCTTGGAAAGAACCTCTAAATCCGGGAGTAATAGGTGGATTCACACGACGTCCAGTCCGACCTCAAGCACGTTCTCTACACCAAGGAAGAGATCCAGCAACGGGTGCAGGAACTGGCCGCGGAAATCGACCGCGACTATGCTGACCGGGACGTGCTGATTGTGGGCGTGCTCAAGGGTGCCGTCATGGTCATGGCAGACCTTGCCCGAGCAATGCACTCGCACGTCACCATGGACTGGATGGCCGTCTCCTCCTACGGCTCGGGTACGCAGTCGTCGGGTGTAGTGCGGATCCTGAAGGACCTCGAAACGGACCTCATGGGCAAGCACGTCCTCATTGTCGAAGACATCATCGACTCAGGGCTCACCCTGTCCTGGCTCAAGGCCAATCTCCTCTCCCGTGGACCGGCATCGGTTGAAATCTGCACGCTGCTGCGCAAGCCTGACGCCGCGAAGGTCGCCATCGACGTGAAGTACGTCGGCTATGACATTCCCAACGAGTTCGTTGTCGGTTACGGCCTGGACTTCGCGGAGAAGTACCGCAACCTCGACTTCATCGGAACGCTGGCTCCGCACGTCTACGAGTAACCGCCGCAGGTTGGTCAGCCCGCCCTGCCTGCTCACCTGTACGCCCAGAGGGAACTTTCGGCCGAGCGTGTGCGTGGATTCTGCAGGGAATGTAAAGCTGGTAGCAGGTTGGGGCGCATCGGGCATTCCGCAGTTATGTGGACCAGGGCCAATTGGCAGTTAATCAGGAGGGACAGGGCATTCAGCCCTGAGTTGAATGAAATTGAAGAGCATTTTCAGAGGGCCCATTTTCTGGATCGTGCTGGCGGTAGCCGCACTTCTGGTCATTCTGCCCTCCGTGTTCAACACCAGCGGTGCCCGCGTGGACACGAACATCGGCCTGGAGCTCCTTGCGGACAACCAGGTAGAGCAGGCAAAGATCTACGACGGCGAACAACGCGTTGATCTCACGCTGCGCGAGGACTATGAAGACCTCGGCCGCAGCGTCTCATTCTTCTTCAGCGCCGCGCGTGCCGAGGGCGTCGTCGATGCCATCAACAGCTCGGACGTCGATGGCTTCACAGACCAGCCGGTCGAGAACAACTGGTTCACCAGTATCCTCGGCCTGATCCTGCCCATCCTGATCCTCGGCGTGATCTTCTGGTTCCTGCTCAGCCGCATGCAGGGCGGCGGCTCAAAGGTGATGCAGTTCGGCAAGTCCAAGGCCAAGCTCATCAACAAGGACATGCCCCAGGTGACGTTCAACGACGTCGCCGGTGCTGACGAAGCCGTGGAGGAACTCCACGAAATCAAGGAATTCCTGCAGGAGCCGGCCAAATTTCAGGCACTCGGCGCCAAAATCCCGAAGGGTGTCCTCCTCTACGGCCCTCCCGGAACCGGTAAGACCCTCCTCGCCCGTGCCGTGGCCGGTGAGGCCGGTGTGCCGTTCTATTCGATCTCCGGCTCCGACTTCGTCGAGATGTTCGTCGGCGTCGGCGCCTCCCGTGTCCGTGACCTGTTCGAGCAGGCCAAGTCCAACGCTCCCGCAATCATCTTCGTTGACGAGATCGACGCCGTAGGCCGCCACCGCGGCGCTGGCGTGGGCGGCGGCAATGACGAGCGCGAGCAGACCCTCAACCAGCTCCTGGTGGAGATGGACGGGTTCGACGCGAACACCAACGTCATCCTCATCGCTGCGACCAACCGTCCCGACGTCCTTGACCCGGCACTGCTGCGTCCCGGCCGCTTCGACCGCCAGATCGGCGTCGAGGCACCGGACATGGGCGGCCGCAACCGCATCCTGCAGGTTCACTCGAAGGGCAAGCCGATGGCTCCCGGTGTGGACCTCGAGTCGGTCGCCAAGAAGACCCCGGGATTCACCGGTGCTGACCTCGCGAACGTCCTGAACGAGGCGGCGCTGCTCACCGCGCGCTCCAACGCCCAGCTCATTGATGACCGCGCACTGGATGAGGCGATTGATCGCGTCATTGCCGGACCGCAGAAACGCAGCCGGGTCATGAAGGAGCTGGAGCGGAAAATCACCGCCTACCACGAGGGTGGTCACGCCCTGGTTGCCGCTGCGCTGCGCAACACCGACCCGGTCACCAAGGTCACCATCCTTCCGCGTGGGCGGGCCCTGGGATACACCATGGTGCTGCCCGCTGATGACAAGTACTCCATCACGCGCAATGAGTTGCTCGACCAGTTGGCGTACGCCATGGGCGGCCGTGTGGCGGAGGAAATCGTCTTCCACGATCCCTCCACCGGAGCGTCCAACGACATCGAGAAGGCGACGGCGACCGCCCGGAAGATGGTGACGCAGTACGGCATGAGCGAGCGGATCGGCGCTGTGAAGCTTGGCCAGGGGGGCGGTGAACCGTTCCTCGGACGCGACATGGGACATGAGCGCAACTACTCCGACCACATTGCCTACATCGTCGATGAGGAAGTTCGGCGGCTCGTCGACAACGCCCATGATGAGGCATACGCGATTCTTACGGAGAACCGGAACGTGCTGGACCGGCTGGCTCTCGAACTGCTTGAGCGCGAGACGCTGAACCAGGCCGAGATCGCTGAGGTTTTCACCGACATCCGAAAGCGCGATGCGCGCAGCATCTGGCTTTCAAAGGACAGCAGGCCAGTGCATTCGCTGCCGCCCGTGGTCACGGACAAGGAACGTCAAGAGGCCGGAGCAGCAGGACAACCGGACCCGGACGAGGTCTCGCCACAGGATCAGATCGCTGATGCCAACCTGCCGAGTGACTTCGATGTGAAGGGTGACAGCCTGCCGGAGCCGGAAACCGAGCCTGATGACAAGGGCGGAACAACCGGAACATCCGGAAGCAATGACCAGGACGGGCATGGCCGGCGTCGTAACGACTAGGTCGTAACGACCAGCAGGGCGGCCACAGGGGCCGGGATAGGATTCTTGGCGTGACCGATTTTGACGATCAGATGGTTGATGCGGCCCTGGCGGCCAGCGGTTCAACGGTGGACCAGCCGAGAATCGAGCGGGCAGTCCGCGAGATTCTTGCCGCCATCGGCGAGGATCCGGACAGGGACGGCCTGCTGGAGACCCCCAAGCGCGTGGCCAGGGCGTACGCGGAATTCTTCGCCGGCCTCCACCAGGACCCGAAGGATGTCCTCTCGACCACCTTTGACCTGGACCACGAAGAGCTGGTGCTGGTCAAGGACATCCCGTTCTACTCAACGTGCGAGCACCACCTCGTACCGTTTCACGGATCAGCGCATATCGGGTACATTCCCTCTGACGACGGGAAGATCACCGGCCTGAGCAAACTCGCGCGGCTGGTGGAGATCTTCGCCCGGCGCCCGCAGGTACAGGAACGCCTGACCACGCAGATCGTCGATGCGATGATGGAACATCTGCAGCCAAAGGGAGCCATTGTGGTCATCGAATGTGAGCACATGTGCATGTCGATGCGCGGCATCCGCAAACCAGGAGCAAAAACGGTCACCTCGGCGGTACGCGGACAGGTGCGGGACGCCGCCACGCGCGCCGAGGCCATGAGCCTGATACTCGGAAGATAGGACACAGCAACTTTTATGGATTCACTCGCGGCAGCCCCAGGAACCGGACCGGCGACCTCTCCCATTCCCGTCCTGCGGCCAACCCGGGTGCGCAAGTCCTTCTCAGACCTGCCCACCGACCGGGCGCTGGTGATGGGAATCCTGAACGTTACCCCTGATTCCTTCAGCGACGGCGGCAGGTTCGCCACAGCGGATGACGCCATCGCCGAGGGGCTCCGGATGCACTACGCGGGAGCGGACATTGTCGACGTGGGCGGTGAATCCACCCGTCCCAACGCCGACCGCATTTCGGTGGAGGAGGAGCAAAAGCGAATCATCCCCGTTGTGGAGACCCTGGTGAAGGCCGGTGCGCTGGTCAGCGTCGACACCATGCACGCCTCCACGGCCGCCAAAGCGATCGATGCAGGCGCCGCGATCGTCAACGACGTTTCCGGACTGGACTTCGATCCCGCCATGCCGGCGCTGATCGCCGAACGCGGCGTCCACTACGTCCTGATGCACCAGCGCGGCAATCCGCAGACAATGGATTCTCTTGCGGACTACGACGACGTCGTTGAAGACGTGATCTCCGAACTCACCGGCATCCGGGACACGTTTTGCGCGGCCGGGGTAGCTCCGGAACAGATCATCCTCGACCCCGGCATCGGATTCGCCAAGACGGAAGCCCACAACTGGGCCCTGCTGCGTTCACTGGAGCGCTTCAACGATCTTGGTAACCGCGTTCTGATCGGCGCCTCCCGCAAGCGGTTCCTGGGAACGCTGCTCAGTACCGCGGGCAAAGCAGCAGCTCCCGCCGAACGCAGTGACGCCAGCGTCGCCGTCTCCGCCCTCGCTGCTGCCAGCGGCGTCTGGTGCGTGCGGGTACACGATGTCGCTTCCAACCTGGATGCGGTCAAGGTTGCCGCAGCCTGGAAGACGACGTAGGCAGATCATGGGCTCCAGTCTCCCGGCGCGGCAGGACACGATCACCCTCACGGGGATCACCGCCGTCGGCCACCATGGCGTTTTCGAACACGAGCGGCGCGATGGCCAGCCATTCATCGTCGACGTGGTGCTGCACCTTGACCTGCGGCCGGCAGGCAGAAGCGATGACCTCACCCAAACCGCGCACTACGGGGAACTCGCCGAACAGGTCGCGGAACTCATTGCAGGCGAACCGCTGAACCTGATCGAGGCACTCGCTGAGCGGATAGCCTCCTCAATCCTTTCCTCCTTCGCTGTGACGGCCGTAGAGGTAACCGTGCACAAGCCGAAGGCGCCCATCGGGGTTCCGTTTGGCGACGTTGCGGTGTCGATCTTCCGGGAGCGCACATGAGCGGTACTGTGCGCGTCGTCCTCGCACTGGGCAGCAACCTCGGCGAGAGCCGCGACACCCTGTCCCTGGCAGTGGCGGACCTGGTCGATTCGCCGAATGTCAGGCTGCGGGAAGTCTCGCCGATTGTTCAGACGAAAGCCGTTGGCGGACCGGAACAGCCGGACTACCTGAACATGGTGATCGAGATCGACACGGACCTCGGCCCGTATGAGCTGCTCGAACACTGCCAGGGTGTGGAGAACAAGCATCACCGGGTGCGCGAGGTGCGGTGGGGACCACGCACCCTCGACGTCGACATCATCACGTACGGCGACCTCGTTTCGGACGACGAGAAGCTGACGTTGCCGCACCCCCGTGCCGCAACGCGCGCATTTGTCCTGCAGCCGTGGGCCTGGATGGACGGCTCTGCCACCCTGGCCGGCAGACCGGTCGCCGAACTTGTCCAACAGGCAGAAGACCTCCCCGGGCTCGTACCGTTCGAGGGGGTCTAGCAGGCCCGTGGGAACCATCCGGATAAGCTGGCTCGTTCTCATCGGGCTGGTGTTCGGCGCCGCCGGGTGGCTGATCAACTGGTGGGTTACGCGTAACGGCTATCCCACTCCTGCCTTGCCGCTCAGCTCGCTGCTGACCATCGTCGCCGTCGTCGCCGTGACGCTTGTTTTCGGGCTCCGGGTGAAACGCTGGCGCGCCGGCAGCCGCAAGCGGGTTCTGGACCCCATCCTCGCGGCACGAACGGTCGTTCTGGCGCAGGCCACCGCCTATGCCGGTGCGTTGACAACGGGCTGGCACGTGGGGATTCTCGCGGATCAGTTAACCCTGCTCGGAGTGCGCAGCAACCTTGGCCCGATCTGGGGTTCGCTGGCGGTGATAGCTGGTGGCATAGTCATGATTGCAACCGGATTGATCGTGGAGAGTTTCTGCAAGCTTCCACCGGATGACGAGGGCGGCGCTGACAGGCCGCGGGAGAGCGGCGAGGGGGAGTATGCGTAGGGAACCGATAGATCCGGCGGGTATCGAATGGACCCGCGTGTCACCGAAGTATCTCAAGGTCCGCCTGGCGGGCTGGGCGATCGGCAGTCTGATCTTCCTCATCATCTTCTCGGTGCCGCTCGTGCTGCTGCTGACCGGTGTCCTGCCGCGCTTCCCGTCGCTGCTCGCGTGGCTGCTGCCCGCCGTCGTCGTTGTTTTCGCGGGGTGGCGCGGACTCCTGCTTCCCCGCCAGGTGCGGGCAATCGGCTATGCCGAACGCAACGAAGACCTGCTGGTCCGTCACGGCATCTTCTTCCAGCGCACCATGGTGGTGCCGTACGGCCGGATGCAGTATGTCGACGTGGCGGTAGGGCCCATTGAGCGCGCCCTAGGCCTATGCACCCTCAAGCTGCACACGGCCTCGCCGGGCACCAACGCTGAAATCCCCGGACTTCCTTCCAGCGAGGGAGCGCGTCTGCGTGAACAGCTCTCGGCACGCGGTGAAGCGAAGCTGGCGGGGCTGTGACCGAATCCGCACCTGACCCGGCGCTGCTGTCCGCCTCCCCCGGCGAGTGGAAGCGCGTCCACATCATCTCACCGCTGGTCCGCGGCTGGATTGCCATTGCGGCGCTGATCTTCTTCGGCGGCCGCGACTGGTTCGAGGGGCTCCTGACCGGAAACCCCGGCGGCTTCCGTGGGGAAGCAGTGAGCAATCTGCCGATCGCCATCGCAATCATCGTCGGCGTCGTGCTGCTCATCGCGGGCGGGTTCTTTCTTTCCTGGTACTACACGCGCTACCAGGTCACCGAGGAGCACGTCCGGGTCAACTCAGGGGTGATCTTCCGGCAGCACCGGCAGGCACGGCTGGACCGCGTGCAGGCCATCGACGTTGTGCAGCCCTTCCTCGCGCGGGTGTTCGAGCTTGCGGAACTGAAGTTCGACGTGGCTGACGCCGGCGAATCAGCGGTGCGGCTCTCCTTCCTGAAACTCGGGGAGGCGCAAAAGCTGCGTGCAACAATCCTCGCCCGTGCTGCCGGCGTCGCTGTCGACCCCGAGCACCCCCAGGACATTCCCGAGGCGCCCGAGCGCGAAGTCCTGGCCCTCGCCCCCGCCCGCGTTATCGGTGCGGCAGCGCTGTCCGGCAACACCGTGGCCGTCGTACTTGGTTCCATCGGCGTTGTCGTCTTCGCCTTCGTCCTGGACACGGGCGCGCTGCTTGCCGCTTTCGTGCCCATCCTGATCGGCGTGGTCAGCGGTTACTGGAACGTTCTCAACACGGGATTCAACTTCCGAGCAGCCATTTCCCCCGACGGGATTCGGATCCGCTACGGCCTCCTGGACACGCGGACCCAGACGGTACCGCCGGGCCGGGTGCAGGCGGTCGGTGTCATCCAGTCGCCGCTCTGGCGGCTGAAGGGCTGGTACAAGGTCACCGTGAATGTCGCCGGCTACGGCGCCTCCGCGAGCGGTGAGGCACAGGCCCGCGCAACGCTCCTCCCGGTCGGAACGCTCGATGAGGTTCTCAAGGTGATCGCACTGGTACTGCCTGATCCCGGAACGGATAAGCCGCTCGAGGTGTTCTCCGCGGGCCTTGCCGGGCGCGATTCCGACGCCGGTTTCATCACCACCCCGCGCCGCGCTCGGTTGATTGCCCCAATGGCCTGGCGTCGTAACGGGGTGGCCGTAACCGGCACCGCCCTGTTGGCCCGCTCCGGTGCATGGTGGCGCCAGCTCGCCGTCGTACCCCACGAGCGGACCCAGTCACTGGCGCTGCACGAGGGGCCATTGGCGAAAAGGTTCGGAGTGGCCGACCTTATCTTCCACACAACTCCCGGGCCGGTGTCGCCCCGTGTACGCCAGATCCCGGAGCAGGACGCCTGGCGGCTCTTCTCCGAGCAGGCCGAACGGGCCGCCGACGCCCGACGACGCAGCGGCCCCGAGCAGTGGATGCGTCCCGTACCGGTCGAGGGGGCGGCTGAAGAACCGGGTGCATTGCCCGAGAACGCCGTGATGCCCGCACCGCCGTCCTACCTGGAAGGGCCCGCTCATGAGCGTTCCTGAGTTCCCGGCGCGCCCGCGGACTGAAAGTTCGCGCAGGAAGCCCGGCAGGCTGGGGGTCGGTGTGATCGGCGCAGGCAGGGTCGGTGCTGTGCTCGGAGCTGCGCTGCGCGCTGCTGAACACGCCGTTGTCGGAGTTTCGGCTGTCTCCGAAGCCAGCAGGGAACGCGCCGAGAACCTCCTGCCCGGAGTGCCGGTGCTTGAAATCCCGCAGATCGTGGAGCGCGCGGAGCTGGTGCTGCTGGCAGTGCCCGACGACGCCCTCCCGGACCTGGTGTCCGGCCTCGCGACCGTGGGTGCCTGGCAGCCCGGGCAGCTTGTCGCGCACACCTCCGGCCGGTTCGGAACGACTGTGCTCGAACCTGCGCGGAAGCTCGGAGCCATCCCGCTCGCGCTCCATCCCGCGATGACCTTTACCGGCATGAGTCTGGACCTGACGCGCCTGCCGGACAGCATGTTCGGTGTCACTGCGCCCCCCGCCGTCCTGCCCGTGGCACAGGCGCTGGTGGTCGAGATGGGCGCCGAGCCGGTCGTCATCGAGGAGGAGGACCGGGTGCTGTACCACGCGGCGCTGGCGCATGCCTCGAACCATCTGGTGACGCTGGCAGCGCAGTCCACCCAGCTGCTCGGGAGCATCGGCGTGGAGCGGCCCGACCGGTTGTTGGGGCCACTGATGCGTGCCTCGCTCGAGAACGCGCTTGCCGCCGGCGAGGGCGCCCTCACCGGACCCGTTGCCCGCGGCGATGCGGGAACGGTCGCAGCGCACGCGGGGGCGCTTGCTGACGCCCCGGAGGATATCCATGATGCCTACACCCGGCTCGCAGGTGTGACCGCACGCCGCGCTGTGCAGCGCGGAGTGCTCACCCCCGAACAGGCACGCGCCATTCTCGACGCACTCACGGCGTCCGAGCAGGAAGGAAGCGAATGAGCCCCCGGGTTGTCACCACCGCCGCCGAACTCCGTGCGGCAACCACTGAACTGCTGGGCGCGCTGGACTCCGGCCGGGCAAGTCTTGGGCTGGTCCCCACCATGGGTGCCCTGCATGAGGGCCACGCTGCGCTCGCCCGCGCAGCCAGGGGAGAGAACGACGTCGTTGTTGCCACCATCTTTGTGAATCCGCTGCAGTTCGGCGACCCGACGGACCTCGAACGTTATCCGCGGACGCTGGAAGCGGACGTGGAAATGCTGGGGCAGTGCGGCGTCGACCTGGTGTTTGCTCCGTCCCGGGACGAGGTCTATCCAGGCGGCGAACCGCTGATCCGGCTCTCCGCCGGCCGCCTCGGCGAGAAGTTTGAGGGTGAGTTCCGGCCCGGCCACTTCGACGGCATGCTCACCGTCGTAGCCAAACTGCTGCACCTCGCCTGGCCCGCAACCGATGCCTCGTACCGGGCTTACTTCGGGCAGAAGGACGTGCAGCAGCTGGCACTGATCCGCCGGATGGTCAGCGACCTCAGCTTTGCAGCCGAAATCCGCGCAGTGCCCACGGTCCGCTCGCCCGAAGGGCTTGCCCTTTCGAGCCGGAACCGGTTTCTGAATGAGGAGGAATCGGAGGCTGCCCTCGTCCTGTCCCGCGCACTGCGCCTTCTGGCGGGGCAGGCTTCCCGCTGCGAACCGCTCGACCTGGACTCCGCCGTCGCGCTGGTCAAAAGCCAGCCGCTTGTAGAGCTGGAGTACTTCGAGGTGGTCGATCATGAGACCCTGGAGCCGCTCGGCTTCAACTGCCGTGAGACTCCATTCAGCGGGGAAGGGTTGGCGCTCATTGCCGCGCGGGTCGGCAGCGTGAGGCTCATTGACAATCAACCGCTGAAAGCGGACCCGGCCGGCCCGCAAGGTTGAACCGGTAACCTTGGATATCGTGACCACTGAGCCAGCCCTCTCCACTGAAGAATTCAACGAGCAGATGCGCATCCGCATGGAAAAGCGCGCACGCCTGCTGGAGCGCGGTGAGGAACCCTACCCGGTCAAGCCGGAGCGCACCTCGTCCCTGGCCGCGATCCGCGAACGCTTCCCGGATCTGGAAGCGGGTGGCTCAACCGGCGAAAACGTCAGCGTTGTCGGCCGGGTGGTTTTCCTCCGGAACACCGGCAAACTGTGCTTCGCCACCCTGCAGGAGGGTGACGGGACGCGTCTGCAGGCCATGCTGAGCCTGGCCGCCGTGGGCGAGGAGTCGCTGGCGGAGTGGAAGGCGACAGTCGACCTCGGTGACCACGTGCAGATTGCGGGCGAGGTTATCAGCTCGCGCCGCGGCGAGCTTTCCGTCATGGCCTCGGGGTGGTCGATGGCGTCGAAAGCGCTGCGTCCCTTGCCCACGCTGCATGCAGGCGTGAATGAGGAGACCCGGGTCCGCCAGCGCTACGTTGACCTGCTCGTGCGTGAGGAAGCGCGGCAGATGGTCCGAACCCGGGCGATGATTACCCGCAGCATCCGCGAGACGCTCCACGCCCGCGATTACATCGAGGTGGAAACACCTATTCTCCAGCTTGTCCACGGCGGTGCCGCGGCGCGTCCATTCGAAACCCACGTCAATGCGTTTGACCAGAAAATGACACTCCGGATCGCGTTGGAGCTCTATCTGAAGCGCGCAGTTGTGGGTGGAATCGACCGGGTCTATGAAATCGGGCGTATTTTCCGCAACGAGGGTGTGGATTCAACCCACAGTCCTGAATTCACCATGCTTGAGTGCTACGAGGCTTATGCCGACCAGTTCGTGATGGCCGAGCGAATGAAGGAGATCATCCTCAATTGTGCTGATCTCCTCGGCTCACGACAGATTGAAACCGAGGCGGGGACCATCGACCTTGACGGCGAATGGCGTTGGCTCGGAGTTTATCCCGGACTCTCGGAAGCCGTCGGCCGTGAAATCACTCCGGATACTGACAGGGAAATCCTGCTGGCAATCGCCGAAGAACGGGATATCTCGGTGGATCCCGGGTGGGACGCGGAAAAGCTTGTCCTGGAGCTTTTCGGGGAAATCGTCGAGCCCACTTTGTTGCAGCCCACCTTCGTCTATGACTATCCGCCGTCGGCACAGCCCCTGGCCCGCCAGCACCGCGATCAACCGCAGCTGATTGAGGCCTGGGACCTCATCATCGGCGGCATGGAGCGGGGGACCGCCTTCTCCGAACTGATTGATCCGGTGATTCAGCGTGAACGCCTTACTGAGCAGTCACAGAAAGCGGCTGCCGGAGACGAGGAAGCGATGCAGCTGGACGAGGACTTCCTGCGGGCACTTGAATACGGTGCACCGCCGATGGGAGGAATCGGTCTGGGTATCGACCGCCTGGTGATGCTTTTCACCTCCGCCGGAATCAGGGAAACGATCCTATTTCCGCTGCTGAAGCCGGAGCTTGGTTAATTCATGGAGTATCTGGCCGTTCTTCTGCCCTCCGTTGCGGTGGGGCTTATCTTCTACTTCGTTATGAAGTCGATCTTCAACGCCGACCGCGCCGAGCGTGAAGCTGAGTCCGCAGAACGAAGCAACCGTGACAATGCAATAGCAAAACCGCAACCGCCTTCCGATGAGGCGCCGCGGGAGCAGTAAATCGTTCAGTATGGTTTTCGTTCTCGTAGTGCCTCAAGTCAATATGCCCGTGAAAGTTGATCGGTGCCTCAGGTAGGAATGCCCGCGAATGGGTTAGCCTG
>NZ_CANLXP010000017.1 GCF_947495145.1 uncultured Arthrobacter sp. | reverse complement strand
GAGGGTCACCGTTTCGCGGGCATTCTCATTTGAGGCACCGAGGGTGTTTCGCGGGCACTTTAGATGAGTCTCGTCGGGTGAATGACATCGGTGTGATTCGTAACTACCATGGACGAAGTAGATCGCGCGGAAACGATGGATTGGACGGGGTGTCGTGAGCATGCAAAGTTCGGCAGCACAGACTGGCCGCGACGGCTCCGCGGGAACGCGGCGTGAAGCGCTGGGTGAGCGCGAACAGCGGATGCTTGAGCTCGAGAGGCAGTGGTGGAAGTACTCGGGCGCGAAGGAGCAGGCCATCCGTGAGATGTTCGATCTCTCGGCCACGCACTACTACCAGATCCTCAATGCGCTCATTGATACCGAAGCTGCGCTTGCGCACGATCCGATGCTCGTAAAGAGATTGCGTAGACTACGTACGACCCGCCAACGCGCGCGATCCGCGCGCCGTCTCGGCGTCGACGTCTAGAAGCTACGCCCACTCAAGCCAAGGATTGCCCGCCACATGACCCAGTATCCCCGCGACGAATTCGACCAGGTTCCCGAATCCGCCGCACGGCAGGGCGTTCACCGGGAGCGGCTGGTTCCTCCGCAGTCGAGCGGTTTGGTCCTGAAAGTGGTTGCGGGGATCCTCGTTCTTGCGGTTGGCCTCGCCGCCTACTTCCTCTTTCCACGCCTGGGCCTGGGGCAGGCCAGCGAGGTCACCCCCGAAACCAGCAGTGCCGCGCCGATGCCGTCCATCACGGCCGATGGTGCCGTCGCTGAGGACGAGACTGCTGAAAGCACGGCTGCTGAAGACGCGGCTGACGAGCCGAGCACTGAGCCGAGCGCTTCTTCAACGCCTGCCGAAACCGAATCGCCCAGTGCCGCGCCCACGCCTGACGAGGAGCCGACGCCCGGGGCGACCGAGCCCTCGGCCGTCGTCGACCGCGGGCAACCGGTTGCCGTACTGAACGCAACGACGGTCAGCGGCCTGGCAAGTACAGCGGCAGGCCGCCTGCAGGTCGACGGCTGGAATGTGATCCAGATCGGCAACTGGTCCGGTCAGCAGCTGCAGGGTTCGGTCGTTCTCTACAACGGAGAAGAGCAGCGCCCTACAGCTGAGGCGCTCGCTGCTGCTCTCGGGATAAGCGCGGTTCAGGGTGACGCCGGCTTCGGCAACATCACCGTGGTGGTGGGGCCGGGCTTCCAGTGAACGTCCGCCCGGCAAGCTCCGGGAACTGATCAATCCGGTTAAGGATCAATAACATTCACTGTGTTCCGCGTCACGCCCCAGAGGTTGTGGGATTAGATGGATCCCAGCCCTGCCATCAACAGTCAGGCAGGGGATCTACATAGTGGGAGAACAACATGGCGCAGGGAACCGTGAAATGGTTCAACGCTGAAAAGGGCTACGGCTTCATCACTGTCGATGAGGGTGGGGCGGACGTCTTCGTGCACTGGTCCGCGATCGACATGGAGGGCTACCGGGCGCTCGATGAGGGCCAACGGGTCCAGTTCGAAATCGGAGAAGGCCAGAAAGGGCCGCAGGCCGAGGCTGTGCGCCTGGCGTCCTGAGCCGGCACACTCTTCAAGCAGCGGCGGCGCGTTTCCCCTGTCAGGGGCGGCGCGCCGTCGTCGTTGTTTTCCCCAAGGCGAAACAGCTTGCACTCGCAGTGCGTGAGTGCTAATTATTGACTTAGCACTCACGTGTGACGACTGCTAAGACGCCACACCGGAGTGAACCAGGCAACCTCTGTGGTGAGGGCTGGTTGGGGAGGTACAGAGATCCTCCCCGATCAGCCCGTCCGTCGCGGGCATCACAGGCCGGTAGCAGCATACGCATGACCGTCCCGAAAGGACCTACGCCGTTATGGCCAAGATCATTTCTTTTGATGAAGAGGCACGCCGCGGCCTCGAGCGCGGGTTGAACATCCTCGCTGACGCAGTCAAGGTAACGCTCGGCCCCCGCGGTCGCAACGTTGTCCTTGAGAAGAAGTGGGGCGCTCCCACGATCACCAATGATGGCGTTTCCATCGCCAAGGAGATCGAACTCGACGATCCGTTCGAGAAGATCGGCGCCGAGCTGGTCAAGGAAGTTGCGAAGAAGACCGACGACGTCGCCGGTGACGGAACCACCACCGCCACCGTTCTCGCCCAGGCACTCGTCAAGGAAGGCCTGCGCAACGTAGCCGCCGGTGCTGATCCGCTGAGCCTCAAGCGCGGCATCGAGAAGGCCGTTGACGCAGTTACCGCAGAGCTCCTCGCTTCCGCCAAGGAGATCGAGACCAAGGAAGAGATCGCAGCCACGGCTTCGATCTCTGCCGGTGACCAGCAGATCGGTGACCTCATCGCCGAAGCCCTCGACAAGGTGGGCAAGGAAGGCGTCATCACCGTCGAGGAGTCCAACACCTTCGGCCTTGAGCTTGAGCTCACCGAGGGTATGCGCTTCGACAAGGGTTACATCTCCGGTTACTTCGTCACCGATGCAGAGCGCCAGGAGACGGTCCTCGAGGATCCGTACATCCTGATCGTCAACTCGAAGATCTCCAACGTCAAGGATCTCGTCGCGGTTCTCGAGAAGGTCATGCAGTCCGGCAAGCCGCTGCTGATCATCGCCGAAGACATCGAGGGCGAAGCTCTCGCTACCCTCGTGGTCAACAAGATCCGTGGCACCTTCAAGTCCGTTGCCGTCAAGGCTCCGGGCTTCGGCGACCGCCGCAAGGCCCAGCTGGCTGACATCGCCATCCTCACCGGTGGCCAGGTTATCGCCGAGGAAGTCGGCCTCAAGCTGGAGAACGCTACCCTGGACCTCCTGGGCCAGGCACGCAAGGTTGTCGTCACCAAGGACGAGACCACCATCGTTGAGGGTGCAGGCAACGCCGAGGAAATCGCCGGACGGGTTGCACAGATCCGCGCCGAGATCGAGAACTCGGACTCCGACTACGACCGCGAGAAGCTGCAGGAACGCCTCGCCAAGCTGGCCGGCGGCGTTGCAGTCATCAAGGCCGGAGCCGCAACCGAGGTTGAGCTCAAGGAGCGCAAGCACCGCATCGAGGACGCTGTCCGCAACGCGAAGGCTGCTGTTGAAGAGGGCATCGTTGCCGGTGGCGGCGTGGCCCTCATCCAGGCCGGCGCCAAGGCATTCGCCAACCTCACCCTTGAGGGCGACGAGGCAACCGGTGCAAACATCGTTCGCATCGCCATCGACGCCCCGCTCAAGCAGATCGCTTTCAACGCCGGCCTTGAGCCCGGTGTTGTCATCGAGAAGGTTCGCGGACTGCCCGCAGGCCACGGCCTCAACGCCGCAACCGGCGACTACGAGGACCTCCTGGCTGCCGGTGTGAACGACCCCGTGAAGGTGACCCGTTCTGCTCTGCAGAACGCTGCCTCCATTGCGGGCCTGTTCCTCACCACCGAAGCTGTTGTCGCGGACAAGCCTGAGAAGGCTGCTCCCGCAGGCGGCGGCGACGAGATGGGCGGCATGGGCGGTATGGGCGGCTTCTAGCCCCCAGCCTCACCAGCAGGATCACCTGCGAAGAGTCACACCAAAGGCCGGTCCCTCACTGGGGCCGGCCTTTTGGCTGTGCGAGCCGGAATATTTGTGCAGCTATGGTGGAATCTCCGGCCTGGAAGCCGCCATAGCTGCACAAAATTCGGCGCGGCTAGTGCATGAACATGCGGGCGTTGCTGAGCTCAGCCTGGGTGTACTGCTCCGTGGCCACTCCGAGTGCCTGATTGATACTGGTCAGTGACTCTTCAACCTTCAGTTGGGTGGCGCGCCAGTCGGTTACCAGCTGCTGGAAGTTTTGCGACGCCTGGCCCTGCCACTCGGATTCGAGCGACCTCAGCCCGGATTGCATCGCGTTCACCTCTGCCTGAAGCCGCGCGATGGTGTTCTGCACGTCGGCGCTCTTGGCCGCCAACGAGTCGGTATTGACGTTGAAATAGGTCATTGCTCCTCCTGGGTTTTCCTGCGGGGGCCCGCGTCTTCGACGCTAGAGGTTCCCAGGAGCAGGCAGTGCCCCGCCCATGGGAATGTGGGTAATTTGAGCGCATCCACACCCCTGTGGAGGAAAGGACGATGACGCTACTGGTCGTCAGTCCTCAGCCGGTGGGGTGCTGTCGGCGTCATGCGGCAGCCTGATGGAAAGCGTCGCGCCGCCGCCAGGAGTCTCTTCCAGCCGTACACTCCCGTCATGCTGAGCGACCAGCGCCGCGACGATAGCGAGTCCCAAACCAGTGCCGCCGGTTTCCCGGTAGCGTGACGAATCGGCCCGGTAGAAGCGCTCGAACACCCTTGCGGCGTCTTCCTCGGAAATGCCCGGACCATGGTCCCGCACCTCAATGACCGAGTCGCTCCTGCCGTGAATGACCGGGGCGACGCCGACCGCCACCTCGATTGGAGACCCCTCGGGCGTGTACCGGAGGGCATTGGTCATCAGGTTGGCGACGACCTGACGGAGCCTCGCCTCGTCGCCGACGGCCGGAGCATGCCGCGCAGGTCCGCCGTCGAGCCCGATCACCCGGATGGTCCGTTCGGGTGCGATAGCACGGGCATCCATTGCGGCGTCGTTTCCCAGCACCAGCAGGTCAAGGGGTTGGGCTTCGAGCGGCCGCTGCTCGTCGATGCGCGCCAGGGTCAGCAGGTCCTCGACCAGTTGGCCCATGCGCTTGGCCTCACTCTCGATGCGTCCCATAGCGGCCTTGACGTCGTCGTCGTTCTGGAGAGCGCCGTGACGGTAGAGCTCGGAGAACCCGCGGATAGTCACGAGGGGTGTGCGCAGTTCGTGGGAGGCATCCGCGACGAAGCGGCGCATCTTCCGTTCAGAGTCCATCCGGGCTGCGAATGCGGACTCGATATGGGCGAGCATCGCGTTGAGGGAGCGTGAGAGCCTGCCCACTTCCGTGGCAGGGCGCTCGACCTCGACGCGTCGTGAAAGATCGCCGGCGGCAATCGCGGCAGCGGTCCGCTCAACCCGGCTCAACGGACGGAACTGCCGGGTGACCGCAAGGTAGGCGATGATCGAGGCGACAGCAATCGAGAAGAGCCCGACGACGAAGATGATGCGTCCGGCCTCGGATACTGCCTCATTTACGGGAGCCATGCGGGTTGCCACGACCACGGACGTATTCTCGTCCGTCAGCGTGTATGCAACTGCACGCCATCCTTCACTGGCGGGATCGGAGCCGCGGACGTTGAAGGCCTTCCCGTCCAGAGCGCGCACTTCGTCGATCGTGAGCCGCGGGATGACTGGCACATCCGAAGACCCGGCGGACGGTATCGCGCGAATCGGCACTCCCTGTTCGTTCAGCCAGGCACCATAGAAGCGAAACAGGTTGTCACCGGTGTTGCTGCCGATCGCGCCGACGCTGTTGGATACAGCCTGGGCGTTGGACCGGATGTCCTGATCCATCTGCGTGATGAGACTGTTCCGGAGCAGGGAAATAGTGACGATTCCCGTGATGGCCACGGTGAACACCATGAGCAGTGTCATGATGGCGATGAGTTGCGTGCGGAGGGAGGCAGACTTCCAGCGACGTATCACAGCGGGTTCGGAGATGCTTGTTACCGCTTGTCAGCGGTGCGCAGCAGGTAACCGACTCCGCGTTTGGTTTGAATGAGCGCCGGGGCATCGGGGTTCTTGTCGATCTTGCGCCGCAGGTAGGAGATATAAGACTCCACAATGGAGGCGTCTCCGTTGAAGTCGTACTCCCAGACGTGGTCGAGAATCTGCGCCTTGGAGAGTACGCGGTTCGGGTTCATCATCAGGTAGCGGAGGAGCTTGAACTCGGTGGGAGAGAGGTCGATGACTTCGGCGCCACGGCGTACCTCATGGGCGTCGTCGTCCAGCTCGAGATCATCGACGCGGATCACCGCGCCGTCGTCGTCGTGTGGCTGGGTGCGGCGCAGCACGGCGCGGATGCGGGCAACCACCTCGTCGAGGCTGAAGGGCTTGGTGACGTAGTCGTCGCCGCCCACGGTGAGGCCGGTGACCTTGTCATCGGTGTCATCGCGCGCGGTCAGGAAGACGACGGGGAAATGGCGGCCTGCAGCACGCAGCCGGCGGGTGACCGTGAAACCGTCCATGTCCGGGAGCATGACATCGAGGACTGCGAGGTCCGGGTTGTGGGTCTCAGCGGCAGCGAGCGCGTCGCGCCCGTTGGCGGCGGCGACCACATCGAATCCCGCAAAGCGCAACGAGGTGGAGAGCAGTTCCCGGATGTTCGGCTCGTCGTCGACTACAAGCAGTTTGGCTTCAGGTCCTGTTTTATTCACGATTCCCAGTTTGCTCCCAGTAGCTGAGTGTTTTCTGGATGTCCGCTGAAAGCGTGCAGGGCAAGCGGATCAGGGTTTCGGGATGTCTGCCGCATCGAGGATGGTGTACGCGTAGCCCTGCTCTGCAAGGAACCGCTGCCGCTTGGCAGCGAAATCCTGGTCGAGGGTGTCACGCGCGACGACGGTATAGAACCGCGCTGCCCGGCCGTCGGCCTTGGGGCGCAGCAGCCTGCCCAACCGCTGGGCCTCCTCCTGGCGGGAGCCGAACGACCCTGACACCTGAATGGCCACTGATGCCTCCGGCAGGTCGATGGAGAAGTTGGCCACCTTCGACACCACCAGGGTGTGCAGCTCCCCGGAACGGAAGGCATTGAACAGCCGCTGCCGTTCCTTCACCGACGTTTCGCCCTTGATGATTGGGGCGTCCAGCCGTTCGCCCAATTCATCAAGTTGGTCGATGTACTGCCCGATGACCAGCAGCTGCTCTCCCTTGTGGGAGGCGACCAGCTCCTCCACGACTGTTGTCTTTGTTTCGGAGGTTGCGCACAGCCGGTATTTGTCGCCGTCGTCGGCCATGGCGTAGGCAACACGCTCATCGCGGGGGAGGTCCACCCGGACCTCAACGCAGTCCGCCGGCGCAATGTACCCCTGCGCCTCGATGTCCTTCCACGGTGCGTCGTAGCGCTTGGGCCCGATGAGCGAGAACACCTCGCCCTCGCGGCCGTCCTCGCGCACCAGGGTGGCGGTAAGCCCAAGACGCCGCCGGGCCTGCAGGTCGGCGGTCATGCGGAAGATCGGTGCGGGAAGCAGGTGCACCTCGTCATACACGATGAGGCCCCAGTCGTTCGCATCGAGCAACTCGAGGTGGGGGTAGAGACCGCCGCGGCGCAGTGTCAGCACCTGGTAGGTGGCGATGGTGACGGGCCGGACTTCCTTGACCGATCCGGAGTACTCGCCGATCTCGTCCTCGGTCAGCGAGGTCCGTTTGAGCAGTTCGTCCTTCCACTGCCGGGCCGAAACCGTGTTGGTCACGAGGATGAGCGTGGTGGTGGAGCTGGTCGCCATGGCCGCGGCGCCCACCAACGTCTTGCCCGCCCCGCACGGAAGCACAACGACGCCGGATCCACCCGCCCAGAAGTTCTCCGTCGCCAGCTTCTGGTAGGGCCGCAGCGCCCAGCCGTCTTCCTTCAGCAGAATTGGGTGAGGGGTGCCGTCAACGTACCCGGCGAGGTCTTCAGCCGGCCAGCCGAGTTTGAGCAGCAGCTGTTTCAACTGTCCACGCTGCGAGGAGTGCACCACCACTGTTTCGCCGTCGATACGCGGGCCTAGAAGAGGCTCGATCTTCTTCGCGTGCAGCACTTCCTCAAGGACTGGGTAGTCATTGGTGCGCAGTACGAGGCCGTGCTGGGCGTCCTTCTCCAGCCGAAGCCGCCCGTACCGGGACATCGTTTCTTCGATGTCGACGAGGAGCGCATGCGGCACCGGGAAGCGCGAATACTTCAACAGCGTGTCCAGAACCTGCTCGGCGTCGAGGCCCGCGGCACGTGCGTTCCACAGTCCCAGCGGCGTGAGGCGGTAGCTGTGCACGTGCTCCGGCGCGCGCTCCAGCTCAGCGAAAGCGGCAATGGCATGCCGCGCTTCCGTGGCCTGCTCGTGGTCAACCTCAAGCAGGATGGTCTTGTCGCTCTGGACAATAAGCGGGCCGTCAGGCATCCGTTGAAGCCCCTTCCACAGTTTCCACATCCATGATCCGATGCACGGAGATCACGCGCTCGGTTTCCTTCTCCGGGTCGAAGACACGCACGCGCCCGGCCTGAACCGACAGTGGAACAAACACTTGGCGGGTGGAATTCCCGGCGCCGTCCGCGAACCCCAACCGCACCGCCTGCTTGGTCCGGATCGCCGTGCGCAATGTTTCCAGACCGATCATCGCTTCACCCTCGGCTCCCGCCGCTGAACCAGGCCGGGCACTGCCCCGCAGTACCTTCATCTGTGCTGCCGCGTCCTCTTCCGTCAGGACCCACGGATTGGTTCGTACCGCGGACGACGACGGCGCGGAGCCGGCCGTGCGGGACGGCGGCCGCGGTGCTGCGCCACCCTCCAGCGCGGGGGAGTAGCCGAGCTCGCGCAGTGCGGATGCGAGCTCAACCGGCGTTGCCTGCGCGGTCACGACGGTTGGGGCAAGGCGGACAAGGCCCAACGCCGCGGCGGCGGGATCAGCGAGGAGAGCGGTGAGGGCGGCGTCGTCGTCGCTGCGCACGTAACTGTAGGCGTGGCCGACGCGCAGGGAGCCGTAGCGGGACGCGGTGTCTTCCACGAGGTAGCGCAAGGGCTGCGGGACGTCCGTAGCGGAGTGCTTTTCGAGGAAGGCGAGGATGGCTGCGGCGTCCTGTCCGTCGTCGAGCGCCCGGCGGACGGATTGGGCGGAGAACCGGTACACGGTTGCGGGACCCTGGCCCTCCGCGGAAGCGAGCAGGGCCAGTTCGCGGGCGACCTGCGGTTCAAGGTAGCCCGGCGCCACCGCGGTCAGGTCCGCCTGCAGCACGAAGTGCGTGAGCGGCTCGGGCAGCGCATCCCGCAGGGTGGACACGGCGTCGTCATACTGATCTTGCGCGATGGCTGCGCCCAGGTCGGTGAGCGCTCCTGAGCCAAGCAGGCCGAGATGGCCCAGCTCCTCCACCATGCCTGGAACAAGCCGGGTGAAGCGCCGGCGCAACCGCGGCTGCTGCCAGGTGAGACGGGCGATCAGGGAAGGTGCGTCGAGGACGCAGGCGCGGCCGTCGTCGTGCTCTGCTTCCTTTGAGAGCGCCACGGCGGCTGACAATGTACGACGGCGGACGGCCGGCGCATCCGTGCGCGTCGCCTCCGAGGACAGCACGTTCACCGAACTGCCGGTGGGCAGCTGCCCACCCACCAGGGACGGAGCGCGCTCTGCGTCGAGCCACGCGCGGACCAGACGCAGCCACTGTTCGGAACGCTCGGCGAGGTGCCAGGAGCCGTCGGCCGCGCCCATCCATCGGGAACTGTCCGGATCGAGTGTGAGAAGCCGGGCCAGCGCGGCCAGTTCAAGCAGCCAGGCTATCTGTTCCCGCTCCACCCGGAGCGTGTCAGCGAGCCGCCGGATCTCGCGGACGCCCACCCCACCGGTGCGAAGCGTTGCAATCGGCTCCGCCTGCACGCTCGTGAGGAGTTCGGTAATGAGCCGGAGTGTTTCAGCGATTGCCCCGAAGGCGGCGTTGTCCCGAAGGCTGATGCGAACTGTGGCGAGGTGCGGGACAGGCGGTGACACGGGCAGGTTCGGGAAGATCACGCCACCCCGTGCCGCGATGCCCACTTCTCTCGGCAGCTCGACATGGTTTGCGTCGAGGCGGATGAGCAGCCCGTGGTCAAGAAGCCACTCCAGAGGGGTGGCAGCTGCGCCTGATTTCGCCGAGCCCACCGGCGAGGCGGCGAGTTTCTGCAGCAGGTCTGCGGTTTTTCCGGGAGCGGACTCCAGGACCGCGTCCCACGATTCCGCGACCAGCACTGCGAGGGCCGTTGCTGGGTCGGCGCCGGCTTCTCCTGCGCTCGCGGCCTCAGAGATTCCCGCAGCCGCGAGAAGTTCGAGCCCGGTCAGGATGCGCTCGCCGTAGTGGGGGTACTGCTGGGTCAGGGCTGACAGTGGGCGGCCCAGGCCTGCAGGATAGGGGCCGAGGGCATCGTGAAGGGTTTCAAGCGGGAAGTAGGAGCGACGGCTCTTCAGCACGGGACCGGTTCGAAGGAGCGCCACATCGTGCAGGTGTGCGAGATACGGCTCGAGCGTTTTGGCAGGCGAAGCGATCGATGTCTTGAGACTTGCGGCCGTGCTGCCGGTTACCGCATCGAGGTCCGTTGTCAGCACCATTGCTTCAAGGACCATCAGCTGCGGGGTGTTCAGGGCCTCGAGCGCCCGTTGCACGCTTACCCGCGTTGAGGCGCGCGCCGCGAGGGCGGCAAAATCGGGCACCGGCGGGAGCACGATATCTGGGCGGGCAGCCATCAGCGTCCGCAGTTCGGCGTCACTGCGGGAGGCTAGATCCTCGGCGAGGGCACGGATGGCGGACACCGCATTAACGTTACTCGCACCGTGTGGCCGGGCGGGGACGTTGATGGAGGTCAGCGCGTGTGCGAGCGGTGCCCGAATGGCTGACGGGATGTCAGCCGCGGCCGCGGGAGATGACGCTGACGATCAGGCTGACGATCATCAGCAGGAAGCCGAGCGGCAGGAAAAAGTAGGCAGCGGTCATGAAGCCCGGCCAGGGATCAGCGCCGGCCCACGCGGACAGGAGCACTGCCACGAGGGAGAGCAGGCCGAACCCGGCGAGGGCGACGGCGGCGATGAGGAGGATGAGCCGCGCATCGCGCTTTCGGTCGCGGAGGGGACCGCCGTCGTCGTTCGCTGAAGGGGGAGGGGAAGGGTTTCGGGGCATGATGCTTCTAGCGTACAAGGGCGGCCACCGCCATTCCGCGCTCCGGTGCCGGGTATCCTATTAACGCAGACTTTTTTCCTGCGCGGGCCCTGTCTGATCCAACCCTCCGGTGGAGGTTCCAAACCGTTGGTGAAGCGTGGCCGGCCTGCGCGCAAGCAGTTCGAGAACGAGGTAATTACGTGCCTATCGGCAAGGTCAAGTGGTTCGACACTGAGAAGGGCTTCGGCTTCCTGGCGACTGATGACGGCAAGGAAGTGTTCCTGCACGCCTCGGCGCTCCCGGCTGGAGTGACTGAGGTCAAGGTTGGAACGCGGCTTGAGTTCGGCGTCGCTGACGGCCGCAAAGGTCTTCAGGCGCTTTCGGCGCGCATTCTCGACACGCCGCCCTCGGTTGCAAAGGCAACGCGCAAGAACGCGGAGGACATGGCGGTCATCACCGAGGATCTGATCCGGTTGCTGGATGACGTTTCCAACGGGCTGCGGCGCGGCCGGTACCCGGACAAGTTACATTCCGCGAAGGTCGCTGCAGTGCTGCGCGCCGTCGCGGATGATCTGGACGTATAAGTTCCATGACTGAATCTCCGGCATCGACGGACACGGAATCACTGGACGATGGGTCGGTTGACGCAGCCAAGGCTGGGTCAGCAGATCCCGCTGGGTCCGGCGCCGAAACGACTGACTCAGCTGAGGCAGCCGGGGTGCAGCCGGTCGAACCGGCGCTGCCGGAAGCCGCCGTTCCGGTCGCCAGGCGCCGGGCCGCCCGAAAGCCGTCCAAGCCGGATGCCGTTCTTGCTGCTGCGGTGGACACCGCGCGCAACGGCGTGCTGGAGGTTGCCGGCGACACCGAGGTCGGGGAACACCTCGGTGCATTCCCCGAGGCGGAGCGGCTGGTGACCCACCGTTTCGCCGCTAATGTCCCCGGCTACGGAGGGTGGCACTGGTTCGCCACGCTCGCAAGGATTCCCCGGGGCAAGGACGCGACGGTTTCCGAGGTCGGGCTGCTGCCCTCGGAAGATGCGCTCCTTGCACCGGACTGGGTGCCCTGGTCCGAGCGCGTGCGTCCGGAGGACACCGCTGAGGAGGAAAGCGCTGCGGGGGTTACGCCTGGGGACGCACCTCAGGCGGAAGCGGACGCCGCTGACGCCGACGGCGCTGACAGTACAGAAGCCGACGCTGCTGACAGTACAGAAGCCGACGCCGGGACTACCCCTGGAGACGAATCCCCAGTTGACTAGGGTGTGGAAAGAGGCAGGAAGGAAGGTGGCCTGATGGGCATGTTCCGCTCCCTGCACATCCACAACTATCGGCTCTGGTTTATCGGTGCGCTCATTTCGAACGTGGGCACCTGGATGCAGCGAACGGCCCAGGACTGGCTCGTCTACGACATCCTCACCGATCAGGATGCGGCGGCAATGGGCATTGTCATGGCCCTGCAGCTGGGCCCGCAGCTCTTCATCGCGCCCTGGGCGGGATTGATCGCCGACTCCGTCGATCGCCGCAAGCTGCTGATGGGAACCCAGGCCGCAATGGCGGCCCTGGGCGTCGGTCTCGGTGTCCTCGTGGTGTTCGGCCTGGCCGACCTATGGCATGTATACGCTTTTGCGCTGGCTCTGGGCGTCGTCTCCGCGATTGACGCACCCGCCCGTCAGGCTTTTGTCTCGGAGCTGGTGCGCGACGAATACCTGCCCAACGCTGTGGCCCTCAACAGCGCATCCTTCAACGGGGCCCGGATGTTTGGGCCTGCCGTAGCCGGTTTGCTGACTGTGGCGGTGGGGCCGGGCTGGGTTTTCCTGATCAACGCAGTCACCTTCGGGGCAATGATCTTTGTCCTTGCCAGGATCCGGCGAAGCGAACTGCGCGTCCTTACCCGCTCAGCGGCCGGAGGCGGAAGGATCCGTGCCGGGTTCCGCTACGTGCGTCAGCGCCCCGACCTCATGATGGTGATGTTCGCGATCTTCGTCGTCGGAACGTTCGGCCTCAACTTCGCGGTCTACATCGCGGCTATGGCCCGCACGGAGTTCAATACCGGTGCGGGTATCTTCGGGACGTTGTCCTCGATCATGGCTGTCGGTTCGGTGGCCGGTGCGCTGCTTTCCGCGCGGCGTGACCGGCCGCGGCTCAGGTTCGTCTTCGGTGCGGCGGGCGCATTCGGCCTGGCCTGCATCCTGGCGGCGCTGGCTCCCACGGTCTGGATCTTCGGCATCACGCTGGTTCCCGTAGGACTCTTCGCGCTGACCCTGATGACCAGCGCGAATGCGTACGTCCAAACGACCACCGTGCAGGAGATGCGCGGCCGGGTCATGGCGCTGTACTTCGCGATCTTCCTCGGCGGGACCCCGATCGGTGCGCCCATCGTCGGTTGGGTCACCAATGCCTACGGTCCCCGGTGGGGGCTCGTCGTTGCCGCTGCGTCCGGCCTTGTCGCCGCCGTTGCCGGGCTCGCGTGGGTATGGCGGTCACACCACGTCAGTGTCCGGCTCGTTCATCCCTCGCCACGGCGGCTCAGGCTGACCCTGGCCGCCACAGCGCGGAACACGACCGAGCGGAACGGTTAGGAACGTTCCACTATGAAGTCGATGCACGCCAGCAGTGCTGACACATCGGCGGGTTCGATCGCTACAAAGGTTGCGATGCGCAATTGGTTGCGGCCCAGCTTCCGGTACGGCTCAACGTCCACAATCCCGTTCGCCCGCAGGGTCTTCGCCACAGCCGCGGCGTCAACGGACTCGTCGAAGTCGATCGTGGCGATGACGTTGGAACGGTGGTCCGGGTTCTGCACAAAAGGCGAGGCGACGGTGGAGGCGTCTGCCCAGCTGTAGACCCGGCCGGCGGAATCCGCGGTGCGCCGGGCGGCAAACTCAAGGCCCCCGTTGCCGTTGAGCCACTCGACCTGCGCGTTCAGCGTCACGAGGGTGGCAAGAGCCGGGGTGTTGTAGGTCTGGTTCAGCAGGGAGTTGTCGATCGCCGTCTGAAGGTCGAGGAAGTCGGGGATCCACCGCTTCGACGCCTTGATCGAGGCCGCCCGCTCCAGCGCGGCGGGAGAAAACAGGCCAAGCCACAGTCCGCCGTCGGACGCAAAGTTCTTCTGGGGAGCGAAGTAATACACATCCGCCTGGGCAACGTCCACAGCCAGACCGCCGGCAGCGGAGGTTGCATCGATGGCGATGAGCGCGCCGTCGTCCGCTCCCACTACCCGCTCGACGGGCGCGGCGACACCGGTGGAGGTTTCGTTCTGCGGCCAGGCGTAGAAGTCGACGCCGGATTCGGCGGTGGGCGACGGGCGCGAGCCCGGCTCGGAGGTGATGACGGTCGAATCCCCCAGGAAGGGTGCCTTCGAGGTGGCCGCTGCGAACTTGGAACCGAACTCGCCGAAGGAGAGGTGCTGGGCGCGCGCTTCAACGAGACCGAACGAGGCAACATCCCAGAAGGCGGTGGACCCGCCGACGCCCAAAACCACCTCGTAGCCTGCAGGAGCGCTGAAGAACTCCATCAGCCCCGACCGTACCGAACCGACCAGGTTCCGGACCGGCGCCTGGCGGTGGGAGGTTCCGAGCAGAGCGCTACCCGCGCGGTTCAGCGCTTCCACCTGCTCGGCACGGATTTTCGAGGGACCGGCGCCGAACCGTCCATCCTGCGGCAGCAGCTCGGAGGGGATGCGGATGTCGGCCGAAGTGCTCATGGTTGCTCCAGAACGTTTGCTTACGGTGTGGGGTCGGAACCATTCTGCCCCAGCGCGCACAGCGCGGACGCATTGTGACCGGTGAAAGCTGCGGGACTTCGGAGCGCAGCACAGCCGCCAGGGAAGCCAACCCAAATGGGTTAACCTTGTGGGGCGTAGGGATGACGACGGCGGCCGAACTTCCACAGACCGGGCAGCCGCTGCATCAACGCTCAATCTGCACCAGTGCCAAGGAGCTGAACCCCGCATGACGGACCTCATCGACACCACCGAGATGTACCTGCGGACCATCCTTGAGCTTGAGGAAGAGAACATCGTTGCGCTGCGTGCGCGGATCGCCGAGCGACTCCGTCACTCCGGCCCCACGGTTTCGCAGACGGTCGGACGGATGGAGCGCGACGGACTGGTGGTCGTGACCGGCGACCGTCACCTGGAGCTGACCGAGCTGGGGCGCCGAAGGGCCACCGAGGTGATGCGCAAGCACCGGCTGGCGGAACGGTTGCTCTCCGACGTGATCGGCCTCGACTGGGCCTACGTTCATGATGAAGCCTGCCGGTGGGAACATGTGATGAGCGAGCGCGTTGAGCGCCGCCTGTACGAACTGCTCGGGCAACCGACCCAGTCGCCCTACGGCAACCCCATTCCGGGCCTTGAAGCGATCGGTGGCACCCCGTCCGAAACGTTCACCCTCGGCGTGAGCACTCTCACGGAAGCCATGGCGAGCTATGCGCCGGGGTCGAGTGTGACCCTCGTAAGGCTGGCCGAACCTATCCAGGTGGATCCGGAACTGTTGACGCAGTTGGATGAGGGCGGCCTGCGGCCCGGAGCGCAGATGACCTTGCAGGCCGTGGGAGACTACGTGTCCGTTCGGGTGCCCGGTGTAGAGGGCGCACTGGAACTGCCGCCGGAAGTCGCTTCGCACGTTTTCGTTGCGGTCTCGCCGACGCTCTGAGGGGCCTCGAGCGACTCTGAACGCGATGCGCTGGATTGCCGAAGGATATCCACAGCATGGTTACGAAATGATTACTTTCGTCTCGATCCCGTTATAGTTGATCCCTGGCGCTGATACTTCAGCGTTACCTGGTTCGCGTGCCTAACCCTGTCGGCGGACGCAGTGTTAAACAGATGGACAGGGGCGGAGGACCCACAACCGGTCATGGCTTGCCATGGCCTTGGGGTGAAGTTCGGATGATGCCAAACGCATGAATCCGAACCGAGTTTTCTCATACTCGAATCCGACAGCTAACTTCGCAGGCGAAAAATGAGAGAGGGTCTCTTTGTCGAATACTGCTTCGGGGCGCCGCCGTGCGTGCACCCCGGTCGCTGAATCGCGGCCACGCGACGCCCACAGGCGAGAGCGTGCCGAACGAATTGCAAGCCAGGCAGCGGTTCAGGTAGCCGCATCGGCGGTCCCATTACCGGCCGCTCCGGTGTCGCCTGCCGGGATGCGCCCCCGTGACGCCCAGCGAACAGAACGACGACGCCGGGCAGTCACCGCGCGCCGCGACATTTCCTTCGCCGGGCTAAGCCAGAAGGTTGCCATCGCTGCCGCTGCTTCCGGCATGGTGCTCACGGTTGCCTTGCCCACCACCGCAGCGGTCGTGCCCTCCGAGGTGCAGACGCTCGCTGCTCCGGCAGAGCAGGAACAACCCCAGCCGGTCCAGGCTGCAGCAGGTGCGGACGTCTCATTCGATCGCGCGGCGCTGCACGGCACCTTCGATCCGGATGCCAAGCTTGCCGAAATCGTGTCGGCATCCGGCGGGGACATTGTGACTGCCGAGTCCAGGGGGTCCCTGTCGGCGCCGCTGGACAGTGCAGTTCTGAGCTCGCCCTTCGGAACCCGGGTCAGTCCTATCACGGGCGCCGGGGAGCTCCACACGGGACAGGACATGAGTGAAGCCTGCGGCTCGGCCGTCAAGGCGGCTGCGGCCGGCACAGTGACCTTTGCGGGGTGGCACGCCTACGGCGGCGGCAACCGCGTGGTGGTCAAGCATGCCAACGGGCTGGAAACCACCTACAACCACCTGTCGGCAATGGACGTGACCGTGGGGCAGGAAGTCGAGCGGGGCGAAGCTATCGCACGGGTGGGCTCAACCGGCGCTTCGACGGGCTGCCACCTGCATTTTGAGGTACTCGTCGACGGCAAAAACGTCGATCCGATGGGTTGGCTCTGACCCGGTTTCGCCGCGTCGTAACCGGGAACACACCGTTCCGTGATCGGAATGTGACATAGCTTAAAATCTGGGGTAGCGTACAACTCGTGCCAAATCGCAGGGGGTTTGGCACTCCCGCGCAGATCGCCTAGCTCTGCCACTGCACGGGGTCCGTTCGCAACACATCGCATGGCAGGGGCGGGGGAACCAAATTCTGGGCTTCTTTCACGAAGTCCTTGGGGTTAAGTCGCTGGATCTGAGACGATCCGCGGCCGGGTGACTCCCATCCGAATCCGACAGCTCACCTCGCAGGCGTAGGGAGAGGCAATTTAACGTGTCAAACAGCTCTGCGCTGGGACGCCACCGTGCGGTTCCGGCTCATACAAACTCGCTTTCAGCCATTTCCAGGGCTGTATCTTCAAACGCAGGCTCAGTGGGACGTCAGGCAGCGGTCATCGTCGCAGCTTCCGGGCTTGTCCTCACCGCCGGCCTTCCTGCCCACGGAGCATCCGAAGCCCAGCGTTCCGCTCAGGCAGTCAAAACCCTAAGCGCAGTAGCCGCCCAGCCGACCACCGTCAGCGCTTCTGCTGACGCAGCTGTCACCTTCGAGCGTGCAGCTGTCGAGACCGTAGCCGCTCCGGTTGTCGAAGCCGCCCCGGCAACTCCCGCCGTTACAGAGCAGGCTGAGGCAGTGCAGGCTGCACCGGTTGCTCCCGCAGCTGCTCCGGCTGCTCCGGCAGCCGTCGCCGAGCCTGCGGCCGAGGTTGCAGCAGCATCGCAAGCCGAGGTTGCAGCAGCATCGCAAGCCGAGGTTGCGGTTGAAGCCGTCGAAGCTCCCGCCCCGGTTGAGAAGCCCGCCTCGAGCGGAATCGGTGCAGCACTCGTCGGCTCGGCTTACTCGCAGATTGGTGCGGTCCAGGACTGCACAGTCCTTGTGGAGGTCGCGCTCCGTTCGATCGGCAAGTCTGTAGGCGATCTTGGGCCCGAGCAGTTCTACGCCTACGGCGACGTGGTTGCCACACCTCAGCCGGGTGATTTGGTGATTCGTCCAGGGCACGTGGCGATATACGTCGGCAACGGCCAGGTAATCAGCAGTGGCATGAACGGGGTCAACGCAACTATCCTGCACCCCTTGTCTGATCTCGCTGGTTCTAGCTTCGTTCGCGTTAGCTAAGACCAGAAACCTCGAGCACCCACAAGTGACCTCGAACACCCGCGGTGGAGGCCAGGCTGTCCACGGTGGATTCAACGGTAACCAGACCGTCATCGCACCGGCCGAGCTCGGCTCCGGCGGCGTATACATCCGCGTCGGCGGCTGATTCACCTCTGCAAATCGACTAAGCCCTTCGCCTTCCGGCGAAGGGCTTTGTCGTGTGCAGCCACCTCAAATCCCCGTGTGGCGATTGACGAATCCTTGTAGCAACGGCTTACTCTTGCACTGTCAATCCGAAGTACCTTCGCTGTAGCTACAGGAACGTCGAGATTCTCCTTCAGTCCCTGGAGGCTATGGACGGCAAAGAGGAATGTGCATGCGCACTCTCGTTCTGAATGCTGGATATGAACCACTGGCGGTGGTCACCTTCCGCCGGGCACTCGTGCTTGTTCTCACTGGAAAGGCCAGCGTGGTCGCGGAAGGCGAGGATCCGGTAGTCGGCCCCAATGAGGTGCTGTCCCGGCCCTCAGTCATCCTCCTCAACAGGTACGTGAAAATCCCGTACCGTAATTCCTCGGTGGCTACGCGGCGCGGAGTGCTCCGTCGGGACAATCATTTGTGCGCGTACTGCGGCAAGGCCGCCTCCACCATTGACCACGTGGTTCCGCGCTCCCGCGGGGGAGAGGACAGCTGGGAGAATCTGGTGGCCTGCTGCCTGCGCTGCAACAACGCCAAAGGCGACAAGACCCTGGCCTCCCTGGGATGGTCCTTGCGCGTGGTGCCCCGGCCGCCCCGTGGCAGTTCCTGGCAGATCCGGGAACTGGAGGAGCCGTTACCGCAGTGGAGCGAGTTCCTGCCGGCAGATAACGCGGCGTGAGCGGGACAGGTCCTCCCTCCAGCACTGTGGGACGGTTGGTGTACGACGCCGTCGTATTGAGCGGCGGGCGGTCCTCCAGACTTGGCGGGGTTCCGAAATCATCCCTGCTGTTCGGTGGGTCATCCCTGCTTGCACGCACCTGCGGCGCGGTCGGCGAAGCCCGACGCCTCGTCGTCGTCGGCACTCCCTTTCACGAGCTGCCGCCGCGGGCGGAGCTGATCCGGGAAGACCCACCGTTTAGCGGGCCGGCAGCGGCGGTGAGCGCCGCCGTCGTGCATCTGGAGGCCGAACCTGCCCCCTGGGTGCTGGTGCTTGCCTGCGACATGCCACGCATCGACAACGCGCTGCCCGCACTGATAGCGGGCGCCCACGCAACCGGCGCGTCCGTTCTGGCGCACGACGGCGGCAGGGACCAACCGCTCGCCGCGCTGTACCGCTGGGCTGACCTTGCGGCGGCGAGCGGTCGCCAGGAGGTAAGGAATCTATCGATGCGCGCCCTCCTTGCTAGGGTGACATGGAGTCCAGTCGAAGTTCCCGCGGGCTCCACCACCGACATCGATACCTGGGCTGATGCCCGCCGGTTCGGAGTGGAGGAGCCAGACGCGGGCAAATAGCGGGAGGTTCACCATGGAGGATCGGGATCGGCTGCTCAGGCAGTGGAGCGAGAAGCTGGTGGAGATGTTCGAACTTGAGGACACGGAAGTCGACGTCGACGCGGTCCTTGCGCTCGCGGGTCAGGCGGCGTACTCGGTGGTCCGCCCCGCAGCGCCGCTCACGACCTTCATTGCCGGTTACGCGGCAGGCATGGCGGTAGGAATAGGACAGGCGGACAGCGCCACGGCCATGCGGTCGGCGCTGCAGGCAGCGCAGTCGGCCTGCCCGCCCGTTACCGAGCCGGAGGGCCGCCGATGAGCGGCTCCGGGCGCGAGGTCACCTGGCAGGAAGCACGGCAATTGGCCTACGAATCGGCTGCCGCCAAACCGGTACAGACCGTCAACCTTGCCGACGCCCTCGGCCAGACCCTCGCCGAGCCCGTGGTGGCGTTGCAGCCCATTCCGCACTATGCCTCGTCCGCGATGGACGGCTGGGCCCTCAACGGTGAACCCCCGTGGACCCTGGTTGCGCCGGTGCAGGAGGACGAGAGTCCCTGGCACCGCGCCCACGAGCACAAGAAGTCGGGATACGCCACGCTCGAGCCGGGCCAGGCGACGTTCATCCTCACAGGCGGCGTGGTCCCGCCTGGAGCTACCGGAATTCTGCGGACCGAGCACGGTGCTATCCGTGACGGTGTCCTGACACGCAACCAGCGCGCCCGCGCTGGCGAACCGGCCGCCAACGAGCACATCCGGCCGGCCGGCGAGGAGGCAGCCGAGGGAACCCAGACCATCGCTCCGGGTTCTGTGCTCAATCCGGCCCAGATCGCGCTCGCGGCGGTCTGTGGCTATGACACCCTTCCGGTTCTCCGTGCGCCCCGCATCTCCCTGCTGCTCACGGGTGACGAGGTGATCGAGGCCGGCTTACCCGAGCCGGGACAGGTCCGTGACACTTTCGGCCCGCAGCTCCCGGGTCTCGTGGCCATGCTCGGCGGGCACGTGGATACAGTGGCCCGTGCGCGTGACGATCTCGACGACGTCGTCGCCGCGATCAGTGCTGAAGCCGTGGACGAAATCTCCCTGGCGCGTGCATCAGGAGACGTCCTGATCAGCACCGGCGGCACAGGGGCGTCCGACGCCGACCACATCCGCCGGGCTCTCGCAGTGCTCGAAGCAGAGCTCATCATCGACGGCATCGCCATGCGGCCCGGACACCCGACCCTGCTGGCGAGGCTGCCGGACGGTCGCTTCTTCGTTGGTTTGCCCGGCAATCCCCTGGCTGCCATGATGGCGCTGTTCACGGTGGGTGCGCCCCTCCTGGCCGGCTTGCGGGGCGCAGCGTTCCCGGAATCCCGCTCAGTGCTGGCCGGTGAGTCATTCAAGGAACTTCCCGGACGTACCCGCCTGGTGCCCTACCGGCAGGAGAACGGCCGCGCGATGCCCACAGTCCACCACCGGTCCGGGATGCTGCGCGGACTGGCCGACGCCGACGGCGTGCTCGTTGTGCCTGAGCAGGGCTGCGAGCCGGACGAGAAAGTAGTTGCGCTGCCCCTGCCGTGGTTCAGCTAGAAAAAGGAATCAACTGAAACTGGCTGAACCACGACTGACTGGATGGCGGCTGGAGAGACGACTCAGACGGTTGCGGGCATGTTCTCCTGTGCGTTTTCCTCGCTGCTGCCGCCGGCAGGACCGTCCCCTGCCGGCTCCAGCCGGACGATGACGCCCTTCGAGACGGGAGTATTGCTGCCCTTGACCGTGTCATCGAGCGGCACCAGGACGTTGCCTTCCGGGTAGTACACCGCCGCACAGCCACGGGCGGTGGGGTAGGAAACCGCACGGAACTTGTTGAGCACCCGGTCCTTGCCATCCGCGTACTCGCCGTGCACGTCCAGCAGATCGCCGTCCTTGAAGCCCAGTTCCGCAAGGTCCTCCGGGTTGACGAAGATCACGTGGCGGCCCTTCTTGATGCCGCGGTACCGGTCGTTGTAACCGTAGATCGTGGTGTTGAACTGGTCGTGCGAGCGCATGGTCTGCAGGATCAGGCGCCCGGGAGGGCATTCCATCGGGTCCAGCTCATTCACGGTCATCCGCGCTTTGCCGCCGGGGGTGTTGAACTTTCGGGAATCTCGTGGTCCGTTGGCCAGCAGGAAACCGTCCTTCTCCCGGATGCGCCGGTTGTAGTTCTCGCACCCGGGGACCACATGGGCTATGTGGTCGCGGATGCGGTCGTAGTCGTCCTCGAATCCCTGCCAGTCGGCGTCGATGCGGTCACCGATGGTGGCCTTCGCCAACCTGCTGACAATGGCGACCTCCGACAGCAGTCCCGGTGCGACCGGTTCGACCCTGCCCTCGGATGAATGCACTGCACTCACTGTGTCCTCCACCGAAACGAACTGCGGCCCGGTCGCCTGCATATCGACCTCGGTGCGGCCCAGCGTCGGCAGGATGAGCGCTTCGGCTTCCAGGCTGACAACGGTGTGGGAGCGGTTGAGCTTGGTGGAGATCTGCGCATTCATCTCGAGGTTCTGCATGGCCGCCTCGGTTGCCGCCGTGTCCGACATCGCGGCAACGAAGTTTCCGCCCAGCGCGAGGAAGAACTTGATGTCGCCGTCGCGCATTCCCCTGACCGCAGCCACCGAATCGACGCCATGCTCGCGCGGAGGTTCGAACCGAAATTCCTTGCCGAGCGCATCCAGGAACGAGTCCGGCATCTGCTCCCAAATGCCCATGGTGCGGTCGCCCTGCACGTTCGAGTGCCCCCGGATCGGGGACGCACCGGCGCCCGGCCGGCCAATGTTCCCGCGCAACAGGAGCAGGTTGATCATCTCTTTGATGGTGCCGACGCCGTTCTTCTGCTGCGTGACTCCCATCGCCCAGGTGATGATGGTCTTCTTGGACCTGATGTACCGGTCGGCAAGCTCGTCAATCTCTTCCGAACGCAAGCCTGTGGCCTCCAGCACCGTCTGCTCGTCCAGACCCGCCAGATGCGCTCGCAGCTCGTCCAGTCCCTCGCAGTACTGGGCGATGAACTCATGATCCAGAACTGTGCCGGGGTTCCTGTCTTCGGCTTCGAGCACTCGCTTCGACACAGCCTGAAGGAGCGCCATGTCCCCGCCGGAACGGATCTGCAGGAACTGGTCGGCGAGATCGGTGCCGCGGCCGACGACTCCCTTGGGCTTCTGCGGATTCTTGAAGCGGCGCAGTCCCGCCTCGGGCAGCGGATTGATGGCGACGATCTGGCCGCCGTTCTCCTTCTGCTTTTCCATTGCGCTCAGCATGCGGGGGTGGTTGGTACCCGGGTTCTGGCCGATCACAATCATCAGTTCGGAGTTGAGGTAGTCGTTGTAGGCGACCGTGGCCTTGCCGATCCCGATGGTCTCGCCCATCGCCACGCCGGAGGACTCGTGGCACATGTTCGAGCAGTCCGGCATGTTGTTGGTGCCGAGCCCGCGGATGAACAGCTGGTAGATGAACGCTGCCTCATTGGACGCACGCCCGCTGGTGTAGAACGCCGCCTCGTTGGGCGAGGCCAGACTCTTCAGCTTCCCGGAGACAATGCTGATCGCCTTGTCCCAGCTGACCGGCCGGTAGTGGTCTTCGCCGGCGGCCTTATAGACGGGTTCAATGAGCCGGCCCTGCATCCCCAGCCAGTATTCGGAGCGTCCACGGAGTTCACTGATTGGGTGCTCCGCCCAGAACTCTTTCGACACGATGACCGGCGTGGCTTCCCAGGTGACTGCCTTGGCACCGTTCTCGCAGTACTCGAACGTGCTGCGGTGGTCAGACGGATCAGGCCACGCACAGCTCATGCAGTCGAAACCCTGCTTCTGGTTCATCCTCAGCAGCGTGCGTGCGCTCCGTTCGACACCCATATGCTTCAGCGCCGGCTGCATCGAGTGATATACGCCGGGCAATCCGGCCGCCCATTCCTTGGGCTTTCCGACATCCAGATCGTTCTCGTCAGCTTCCTCGACGGGAGGGTTGGAGCGAGTCATCGCGCATCCTTTCTTGGCCGCTTCTCAGCGCTGAGTGGTGCTACCAGACCCATTGTCGCTCAGGATCGGTGTCTTTAGGCAACATAGGCTGCCGTTAGCTGGAGGTTTGAGCGTCCATTAGGCTCAATCAAGAACTTATCGGGAGGCACGTGGATGTCGCGAGTATTGAATCGGCGCCGTATCACGCGCTACCGGCTTGACGGCCCCGTCACCCGCCGGGAGGACCGCCTTGCCGGTGAGGAGCCGCTGGAAATCCGTCTGGGCGGCCGCGCTTTCAGCGTGACCATGCGCACGCCCGGGGATGACTTCGACCTGGTTGCAGGCTTCCTCGTTTCTGAAGGGGTGGTTGCTGAACCCGGCGAGATCCTGGCGCTGCGCTATTGCGCCGGCGTCGATGACGAGGGGCGCCAGACCTTCAATGTGGTCGAGGCCCAGCTCCGGCCGGATGTCGCGTTGCCTGACACCTCCATGGAGCGTCATGTCTACACGTCCAGTTCGTGCGGTATCTGCGGAACGGCCTCGATCGATGCGGTCCGTAAATCGGCCCGCTTTGACGTGCACGACGACGACGGCACGGTGGGACTCGCAGTCCTTGCCTCCCTGCCGGAGCAGCTGCGCAAGAGCCAGAAGCTGTTCGACCGTACCGGGGGTGTGCACGCTGCGGGACTGTTCTCCCGGGACGGCGAGCTGCTGTGCCTGCGTGAGGACGTGGGCAGGCACAACGCTGTGGACAAGGTGGTCGGCTGGGCACTGCGCTCGGGACTGCTGCCGCTGCGGGGGATGATCCTGCAGGTGTCCGGCCGTGCTTCGTTTGAACTCGTCCAAAAGGCGCACCTCGCGGGGATACCGATGCTTGCAGCGGTGAGTGCGCCGTCGTCGCTCGCTGCCGATCTGGCGGAGGAATCCGGGCTCACGCTTGTCGGGTTCAGCCGCGGGCAGACACTGAACTGCTACACGCATCCGCAGCGGATTGACGCCGGAACGTACGGAACAAACACGGAATAGGGACACCCGGGCCGGAGTTGCACAGCAGTATGGAACTCGGCATCTTCAGCTTCGGCGACATCCACCCGAACCCCGTCACTGGCGAGCGGGTCTCGCCCGAACAGCGAATGGCCGACCTGCTGGAGCGTGCGCGCCTCGCCGACGAGGTGGGCCTGCACTATTTCGGTATCGGAGAGCACCACCGGCCGGACTATGCCGTGTCCTCTGTGGTGCCGGTTCTCGCAGCAGCTGCTGCGCAGACGAGCAAAATCCACGTTGGCTCAGCGGTAACGGTGCTCAGCACCGAAGACCCCGTCCGCGTCTTTCAGCAGTTCGCCACCCTCGACCTGCTTTCCGGCGGCCGCGCGGAACTGACCGCAGGCAGGGGCTCCTTCATCGAGTCCTACCCGCTGTTCGGCGCTGCCCTCGAGGACTATGACGCACTTTACGAGGAAAAGATCGACCTCCTCCTACGCCTTGATGCCGAGGAGCGCCTGACGTGGTCCGGGCGCTTCCGCCCACCGCTTCAGGACGCGCTCATTCTGCCCCGGCCGGCCCGCGGGCAACTCGATATCTGGATCGCGACCGGTGGCACACCCACATCGTCCGTTCGTGCTGCGCGCCTCGGAAGGCCGGTCATCTATGCGCTCCTGGGTGGCGCCGTCGACAATTTCGCCCAGCACGCTGCCCTGTACCGTGAACAGTTCAACACGGACGGGGGAGCAGCACCGCGGGTGGGTGTGAGCGGGGTAGGGCTGATCCTGCGTAACGGGGCAAGGGAAGCGTTCCGTCCACACTGGCTGGACAGCATGACGCGTATCTCGGCGGAGCGCGGGTTCCCCAAGCCCAGCGGAGTCACCTACAACATGCAGGCTGCGCGGACCGGCGCCCTCTATGTCGGAACGGCCGAGGAAGTGGCGGAGAAGATTGTGCTTACGCATGCCGCCATGGGTCATGGCCGGCACATCCTGCAACTCGACTTCTCATCGGTGCCTCAGGCCCGGGTCCTGGAGTCGATTGAACTGTTGGGTACGCAGGTGCTGCCGCTCGTTCAGGACGCCCTCGGTGTACAGCCCAACCGGGACCCGGACCTGCGGACCGAAACTGTCCGCGGCGGGTCCTAAGCTTGAAGTCCACTAGCTGGAGGCATTCATGAGCATGGAAGGCGCGGCCTGGAGTTCCCTGTACCGGATCTCCTCCGCCAAGAACGGCAGCAACAAATTCTCAAAGGAAACGCTGAAGCGGATCCTGTCCTTCGCTGTGCCTTACCGGGTGAAACTGGTGCTCTTCATTGCGCTGTCGGTCGTGTCCGCGTTCCTTGCAGTCGCCACGCCGGTTCTGGCCGGGCAGGTTGTCAACGCCATCATCGCTGAAGCGGCGGTGCAGACCATCGTGTGGCTCGCCGTCGTCATCGCGATCGTGGCTGTAGCTGACACCGGTGTGGGACTGCTGACGCGCTGGTACTCCGCGCGGATCGGCGAGGGCGTGATCCTGGATCTGCGGACGGCAGTCTTCGACCATGTCCAGAAAATGCCCATCGCGTTCTTCACACGAACCCGCACCGGCGCTCTGGTGAGCAGGCTGAACAATGACGTGATCGGCGCCCAGCAGGCCTTCAGCGGCACCCTGTCCGGCGTGGTGAGCAATCTCGTGGCGCTGATTCTTACCCTGATCGTCATGCTGAGCACGTCGGTGCTGGTCACCGTGCTCGCAATCATCATGCTGCCCATCTTCCTGCTGCCGGCGCGCCGGATGGGCAGCAGGCTCGCGTCGCTGCGGCGGGAGGCCGCGGACTACAACTCCACCATGAGCACCCAGATGACCGAGCGGTTCTCCGCTCCGGGCGCCACCCTGGTGAAGCTGTTCGGACGCCCCGATGAAGAATCGGAGGAGTTCCGTGTCCGTGCTGCCCGGGTGCGGGATATCGGTGTCCGTACGGCCATGCTGCAGTTCGTGTTCTTCTCCGCGCTGATGCTCGTCTCCGCACTCGCCCTCGCCCTCGTTTACGGTCTTGGCGGCAGCCTGGCGCTCGGCGGCGCGCTGGACACCGGTGAAGTGGTGACGCTGGCGCTGCTGCTGACCCGCCTTTACGCGCCCCTGACCTCCCTCGCCAACGCGCGGGTGGAGATCATGAGCGCTCTGGTGAGCTTCGAGCGCGTCTTCGAGGTGCTCGACCTCGACCCGCTCATCAAGGAAAAGCCGGACGCCGAGGACATCCCGGGCGGACCGGTTGCCGTGGAGTTCGACGACGTCCGCTTCGCCTATCCCTCTGCGGACAAGGTCTCTTTGGCTTCCCTGGAGGAGGTCTCAACACTGGACACCCGTGGCGGTGAGGAGGTTCTGCACGGCGTCAGCTTCCGGATTGAGCCCGGGCAGACCGTCGCGCTGGTGGGGACCTCGGGTGCAGGCAAATCCACCATTGCCCAGTTGCTCGCCAGGCTGTATGACGTGGATTCCGGTGCTGTCCGCATCGGCGGAAAGGACGTTCGCGATACAACCTTCGAGTCGCTGCGGCACACCCTTGGCATGGTGACCCAGGACGGCCACCTGTTCCACGAGACAATCGCCTCCAACCTCAGGCTGGCGCGCCCAGGGGCAACCGACGGAGAGCTCTGGGACGCGGTTCGGCGAGCGCGGCTGGAGACACTGATCCAGTCGCTTCCTGACCAGCTGGACACCATGGTGGGTGAACGCGGTTACCGGCTTTCCGGAGGGGAAAGGCAGCGCATGACCATCGCGCGGCTCCTCCTCGCACAGCCCCGCGTCGTGATTCTTGATGAGGCTACCGCTGCCCTTGATTCCACGTCCGAAGCTGCCGTTCAGGCGGCGCTCACCGAGGCGCTGCAGGGGCGAACGGCGCTGGTTATCGCCCACCGGTTGTCCACCATCCGGAGCGCGGACCAGATCCTGGTCGTCGAGGACGGTCGCATCGCCGAGCGTGGCACGCATGAGGAACTCCTTGCGGCGGGCGGGCGGTATGACGAACTGCACCGTACGCAGTTCGCGGTTCAGAAGTCCGTTGCACCGGATGAGCCGGCAGAAGCCCTCACGGGGTCAGGGACCGGAGCCTGATTCGCAGTGGCAGCGGGGATCGGTAGGGGTCTGCGAGCAGTTACTGAGCCAGTCCCGATGGTGCGGCCTGGCCGTCCAGCCGGGGTTCGTCCGGCTTCTCCGGGATGTGGAGCCGCGGCAGCGTCAAGTTGACCAGCGGCCCCACGAAGAGGGCAAAAGCTACAGTTCCCACGCCCACTGTTCCGCCCAGAATCCAGCCGATGCCGAGGACCGACAGTTCGATACCCGTGCGCACTGCCCAGATGGGTAAGCCCCAGCGGCGGTGGATCCCGGTCATGAGCCCGTCACGCGGTCCCGGACCCATGCGCGCACCGATATAGAGACCGGTGGCCACAGCGAGAAGAAGCAGCCCGCCGGTGAAGAGGAGAATCTGGACCCAAAGCACGGTCTGCTGCGGAATGACCGCAAGGCCCACCTCGGCGCTCGGCCCAACCAGGAGAACGTTGAGCACCGTTCCAACTCCCGGCTTTTGGCGGATCGGAATCCAGAGGAGCAGTACGGCAAGCCCAATGAGGTTGGTGGTCAGGCCGAAGGGGATCCCGCTCTGCAGCGACACTCCCTGACCCAGAACATCCCACGGAGAAACGCCGATGCCCGCGCGGATCATCATGCCGATCGAAAACCCGTAGAGAAAGAGGCCGACGAGAAGCTGCACAATGCGCCGCAGAAGGAGAAGGGACATGTTCCCAGTATCGGCTACGCATGGTCCGCAGCCGGCAGCGATTACGTCCGTAGGGATCTAGCTGAGCCCGTAGTGCCGCCGGATATCGCCCAGTGTCCGCAGGACTGTTCCGAGGTCACCGGGCGTGAGGAAGGTTGAACGGTCCTGCGAATACACCACGTAGTTCAACGACGTTTCATCACCGGTGACGGTGCTTTCGATGAACGCCCGGAGGGAATCGTCCAGAACACGTTGCAGCTCGGTGCTGTCATTGGTGTCGGCGACAATCTCGATGTCGGCGGAATCACCGACGCCGCCGTGGCTGGCGTAGTCGACGCTGACCTCTGCGACTCCATCGATGGATGAGATTGCCTGCTCGTACTTGCCAACGGGGGAGGAGGACCCGCAAGCGGACAGTGTGGCGGACAGCAGGACCGAAGAAAGTATCAGGGCCGGTTTCATGGGTGCCTCCTCTCCACGGGAACGTCGTCCTGGTGCTGGAAGGCGATGACACCGATCTCCGTCGGGAGCGCCGTTGCATCAATGGGAGAGCCGAAAGTCATCACGTTGGTGACGTTGTACTGCTCCGTGAAAGCGGAGTCGGTTGTCAGGGCAGCGGCGGTCATGCCGCCCTGCGAATGGCCGGAGAGCATCACCGGCGCACCCGGCTCGATCCCAGCCCGTTCCATTGCGAGCGCGACCGACGCCGTCGCGGTCGAGAGCTGACCCGATGCCGTCACCAGGTTTCCGGTCAGATCTGCCGCAGTGCCGGAGGTCAAGGGACTCCACGATTGGGTTCCCGGGATGTCGACAATGTAGGCGGGGCCGTCGTCGTTCATTACGCGCGTGACGCGGACCGCTCCGTCCGGTGTCGATGAGCTGCCGCCGTCGTCGTAGGCCTGTGCCGTATTGAGTGCGATCGCGCCCAGATCGGTGGGCAGCACGGTGGGACGGTGGCCGCTGACTTCCGGTACCATGCCGTCGCGGGAGACGCCGACCGGAATCGGGTCTCCAGCCCACGGAGTCCCATCGTCGAGGAGCCGGGGCGCCAGCTGTCCAAGGGAACTGGCAGTGAGACTGAGATCCACTGTTCCCGCCCAAAGGAGAGAGGAAGATGCTGCCAGTTCCATCAACGAGGGCGGGTTCCCGCCAACCCAGCCATCCAGTAGCGCGGCGAGATGCCCGGAGCCGGCTGAGACCTCGCTGAAAGACCGGGTGATGTTGCCGTACCCCAGTTCTGCCCGCTCGCCGATCCACCCGGCCCAGTTCCCCGTCGAGTCGGTGACCCAATCAGCGCCGCCGGCTACCCAGTCCAGGCCGTCGGCAAGCCAGCCGTCGTCGTGTCCGTCCGCTGGTTTGACCGGGGGAGGAGTTTGGGCTGGGGAAGGAGCGGCGGCGCCAGCGGTGTCGGTTGCGCTGGTTCCCTCCTGGGCATCGGCGTTGTCCGCCGCAACCAGGGCTGCCTGCCGCAACTGCCCGGCGATGCGCAGCAGCGTGACGCGGTGCCTGCCCGTCCAATCCGAGCGAAACGAGTCGGCGTCATTGCCCTGCCAGGGAAGAACTGAAATCTGTCCGGCAACCTGCAGACCGAGTAGCTCCAGCTCCCCGGCCGCAGACTCAAGGGAGCGGGCAAGCTGACGGACCTGATGCGGGTCCATCCCGAGGAGCTGGTTCATGCGCTCGCGGCTGCTCCCGCAAGAAACTCATAGGAACCGGCAAGGGCGAAGACTATTTCCCTAGCCACATGGCCCGCGCGCTGCGGTGTCAGGAGTAGGGCGCCGTCAGTGGTGCGTACTGAATAGAGCGTGCCCTGGCTGACTGACCAGCGACCGGCCCAGACCTGCCGGCTCTCCCCGGAACGGGTGGTCATCGCTGCGCTCAGAATCGCCTCTTCCGGAACGACGGCGGCTGCCTCCGAAGGCGTAAGCGGCATGTGCACAACGTTGTCGCCGGCATCCGTGCGTGCGAGAACAGCGTCAGCCCGCAGCTCAGCGAGCGGTGGAAGCACGCGGCTGACGGCACCCCAGATATGTTCGGTGTCGAAGAGAGCCACCTCAAGGGACGGCTCATGGCCGGTGGTCCGGATGCCGCCGTCGTCGTCCGTTTCTATGGTGCTGCGGCGGTGTACGCACACTCCGCGGTTTCCCGTGATTGTGAAGTCGGTGTTTGCACCTACCCCGTTGTAGGCGGCGGACAGGCGGAGGAGGGTGACCGGCGAGAGGACCTCCCGCAGGGGCTCACACCATCGCGGCGTCAATTCAGTACCGGCTGCAACGCCCAAACGGTTCAGCTCGGCCCAGGCAGCTTCGCGTACCGGTCCGTCCAGCTCATCGGTATGGCCCGGCTGGATACCCGAAACAGAGCTGAGTGCGAGCGCCCAGGCGGCCGGTGAAACCCGGATGACGTGAGACGGCGGTGGCACACTTGAAGATGGCACGGTTGAAAGAATCCCCATTCTGTCAAGCTAATGCAGCTTGGGGAGCAGTGCCATGGGGAGGTATACCCATGTGGACAACGGTTGTGCCCCTGGCCGGAATCGAACCGACGACCTTCCCTTTAGGAGAGGGACGCTCTATCCTACTGAGCTACAGAGGCGGGTGCTGCGGGCACCATCAGCGCCGCAAGCGGTACCAGCTTACATTCTTCTCAAGCTCGGGGGCGCATGCTCCCGGACCGCGCGCTACGGGGCAGCAGCACCGCAATCAGGCCCGCCGCGCAACTCAGTGCGAACAGCACCCAGCGGGCGACGGTGAGTGCGGAGGCAAGGGCGACTGAACCGGCGTCCGGCCCGGAAAGAACTGAGTCGATGGCAACGTTTTCCCACAGATCCACCACCACAAAGAGGAGCACCGGGCTCCACAGCAGCCAGCGCAGCCAGCGCCGGGAAACGTTGAGTTGAACCAGCAGGAGCCAGGCCAGTCCGAAGAGCAGCGGGAAGAGCGTGCCCGCTGTCTTGTGCACGTAGCTCAACTGGCCCAGGGCCGCCGTGTCCATGGCGGCGCGCAGCTGGTCGACGTAGGCGGCGTTGTACCCGCCGAAGAGCATGTCCGGCATGCTCAGCCCGCCGGAGAGCTGGGTCATCTGGGACAGCGTGAGCAGATGGAAGTACCAGAACAGGAAGAGAGCCGCGGCGACTGCCGGAATGAGGATCAGGTTGCCGTTATGGCGGGGCGGTGCAGGGCGGTCAGCCGGCGATAGCGGCACCCCAGCCGCCGCAGGTCCGTGCTTGCGTGCGATCTGTGCCTTCGTTTTGCCCATGGCTTCAATGCTAGACCGTTACCATGCAGCACCAGGTCCTGAAAAACCAGCCTGATTTCGATCTCGTTTTGATAAAGATAAGTTTCGAAACCAGTCTGTGATTGCAATCACAGCGGAAATTAGGGTTTGTTTAACGGATGGCTATAAACCAAGTACTACCCATGTCTACGGTCGCGGATCAGGTGGGATGGCTCGCAGCCATCGAAGACGCCATTGACGCCGTCTTCGAACCTGTCGCCACCTGGTTCGCCGCGATTGTCTTCGTCCCGATCACCATCGGCGATGTGAGCTTTCCGGTGGTGGTCGCGTGGCTCATCGCTGCGGCTGTCATCTTCACTATCTACTTCGGCTTCATCCAGTTCCGCGGACTGAAGGTTGCCTACGAGGTGATTCGCGGGCGTTACTCGTCCAAGGATGACCCGGGAGAAGTTCCACACTTCCAGGCCCTGACCTCGGCATTGTCCGGGACGGTCGGGCTTGGCAATATCGCCGGTGTCGGCGCAGCAATGGCGCTGGGCGGGCCCGGTGCAACGTTCTGGATGATCCTGGCCGGCCTCCTCGGGATGTGCACCAAGTTTGCGGAGTGCACGCTCGGCGTGAAGTACCGGGAGGTGCACGAGGACGGCACTGTCTCCGGTGGGCCCTTCAAATACCTGCCGGTGGCTTTCAAGAAGTTCGGCAAGTGGCCGGCCAAGATCCTGACCGGCATTTTCGCCGTCGCAATCCTGATCTTCGGTGTTGCCGGCGGCAACATGTTCCAGGCCAACCAGACGTTCGCTCAGGTTCAGGAAGTAACCGGCGGCACTGACGGCTTCCTCGGAAACGCCGGCGCGGCGCTGATCTTCGGTTTGATCCTCGCCGGTCTGGTGGGCGCAGTGATTCTTGGTGGGATTAAGTCCATCGGCGCCACGACCAGCAAGCTTGTACCCGCCATGGCGATCATCTACGTCACGGCCTGCCTGTTCGTCATCATCGTGAACATCGGGCAGGTTCCCGCCGCATTTGCCTCCATCATCGAAGGCGCCTTCAACCCGCAGGGCCTCGCCGGCGGCATTGTCGGTGTCATGATCGTGGGCTTCCAGCGTGCAGCGTTCTCCAACGAGGCAGGCCTCGGATCCGCGGCCATTGCCCACTCGGCAGTCAAGACCCGCCGCCCCGTCAGTGAAGGCTTCGTGGCACTGTTCGAGCCGCTTGTCGACACAGTCCTGATCTGCACCATGACCGCACTGACGATCATCATCGCCGGTGCGCCAAGCCTCCAGGCCGGTATCGACCAGGTACAGGAGACCGGCGTCGCACCTGACGGCGTCATCCTCACCTCGGATGCCTTCGCCACGGTGATCGAATGGTTCCCGATCGTCCTTGCCATCGCGGTGGCGCTGTTCGCGTTCTCGACTCTGATCACCTGGTCCTACTACGGACTCAAGGCCTGGGAGTACCTCTTCGGCCGCGGCAAGACCTCCGAGATTGTGTACAAGGTCATCTTCCTGTTCTTCACTGTGACCGGTTGCGTCCTGACCTTCGGCCAGGTCCTCAGCTTCGCGGACTCTGCACTCTTCGTCTGCGCATTCGTCAACCTGCTGGGCGTTTACATGCTCCTGCCGGTGATCAAGCGGGAGATGAAGGCTTACCTCGCTGACCGCAAGAGCGGCAAGCTGCTGGACCTCGGCATTGAGCCTGAGGACCGGGAAGCTGCCGCGAAGTAACCCTCCTGTCCATTCGAGATAGTGCCCGCCGGGTCCTCGACCCGGCGGGCACTGCCATGCTCAGAGCCACCACGATGGACGCGGACCGGTTCTGTCGGTGCCAGCGCCTAGACTTGAAGGCACCATGGACTTGCTTTTTCACCCGCACCTCAGCACACCCACCGCAGGAAGGCGCGGCGCGCCGTCGTCGTCCTCGCCTGATGTAGCGGAGCATCCGCGGCGCGGCGGCCACGCTGATGAAGCACGCGCCCGGGAATTGCTCGCCGGAATGAATCCGCAGCAGGAAGAGGCGGTCAAGCACAGCGGCTCGCCCCTGCTCATCGTCGCCGGAGCCGGCTCGGGAAAGACCAGGGTGCTCAGCCACCGGATTGCTTTCCTGTTGGCAACGGGACGGTCCCATCCCGGCCAGATCCTGGCCATCACCTTCACCAACAAGGCTGCCGCGGAGATGCGTGAGCGCATCGGGGCACTGGTGGGTGACGTCGCGAAGCGCATGTGGATCTCCACCTTCCACTCGTCCTGCGTGCGCATCCTGCGCCGTGAGGCGGCGTCGATCGGCCTGAATTCGAACTTCTCAATCTACGATTCGGCAGACACCCTTCGACTGGTCACGCTCGTCGCAAAGGGGCTGGACCTCGATCCCAAGCGCTTTGCGCCGAAGGCCATCCAGCACAAGATCTCGGCGCTGAAGAACGAGTTGATTGACGAGGAAGAGTACGCCTCCACTGCCAATTACTCCGATCCGTTCGAGCAAGCTGTCGCGGAGGTCTACAAGGGGTACGCGCAGCGCCTTCGCCAGGCCAATGCCATGGATTTCGATGACCTCATAGCGCAGACGGTCTTCATGTTCCGCGCATTTCCCGGTGTGGCTGATTACTACCGTCGGCGGTTCCGGCATGTGCTCGTTGATGAGTACCAGGACACCAACCACGCGCAGTATGCGCTGGTCCGCGAGATCGTCGGTGTTGCGGGGGAGAACGTCGAGGAGCCGGCCGAGCTGACGGTGGTGGGCGATTCCGACCAGTCCATCTATGCGTTCCGCGGTGCGGACGTCCGGAACATCGTGGAATTCGAGAAGGATTACCCGAACGCGCGCACCATTCTGCTTGAGCAGAACTACCGCTCCACGCAGAACATCCTGAACGCCGCCAACGCCGTGATCTCCCGCAACCCCAACCGGCCGGAGAAGCGGCTGTGGACGGCCGAGGGCAACGGTGAGAAGATCATCGGCTACGTCGGTGAGAACGAACATGAGGAAGCACGCTTCATCGCTGACGAGATTGACCGGCTGCAGGACGAGGAGAACCTGCGCCCCGGTGACGTCGCCGTGTTCTACCGGACCAACGCACAATCACGCTCCATCGAGGAAATCCTGATGCGCGTCGGCCTGCCCTACAAGGTGGTCGGCGGCACGCGCTTCTATGAACGCAAGGAAATCAAGGACGCGCTTGCCTACCTCCGCGTGCTGGTCAACCAGGACGACGTCGTCAACCTCCGCCGCATTCTCAACGAACCCAAGCGCGGCATCGGAGATCGGGCCGAGTACGCCATTGCCGCGCTCGCCGAACGGGACCGGGTCAGCTTCATGGAAGCCCTTCGCCGGGCCGACGAGGCGCCGGGCATGGCCACACGTTCGGTCAACGCGGTTGCGTCGTTCGTGAAGCTTATTGATGATCTCGCAGAGGTAGCGGCAGGATCGGGTGCCTCGGCAGCCCTCGAAGCGGTCCTCGAGCAGACGGGGTACCTCGCACAGCTGCGGACCAGCACCGATCCACAGGATGAATCCCGGGTCGAGAACCTTGCGGAGCTGGTCGCGGTGGTTCGTGAATACGAGATCGAGAACCCCGAGGGCACGCTGGGTGACTTCCTCGAGCAGGTGTCGCTGGTGGCTGACGCGGATCAGATCCCCGATGCTCCGGCCGGCGCTGGAGAGGATGTTGAGAAGGCAGTCGAGGAAGCGCGGAGGCAGGGCGTCGTCACGCTCATGACTCTGCATACGGCCAAGGGCCTCGAGTTCCCGGTAGTCTTCCTGACCGGCATGGAACAGGGAATCTTCCCGCACCAGCGTTCAGCGACGGACCCCAAGGAACTCGCAGAGGAACGCCGATTGGCCTATGTGGGCCTGACCCGGGCACGGAAGCGGTTGTACATCACCCGCTCAGAGGTGCGCAGCCTATGGGGGCAGAGTCAGTACAACCCGGCCAGCCAATTCGTCGGTGAGGTTCCGGAAGAGCTGATCCATTGGAAGCGCGAGGGCGCAGCCAAGCCCGCATGGAGCAGCGGGCAGAGCATCAGCGGACCCCGGTTCAGCGGCTCCTACTGGGGTGCCGGTGCGGCCTCTTCGGGCAACGACGCCGGTCGGGGGCTTCCCGGCAAGGCAGCCGGCAGGGTGCAACCGCAGAAGGAAGTCGTCGCCGTCTCCGCGGGAGACAAGGTCAACCACACGACGTTCGGTAACGGCACCGTCCTCGCGGTCGAGGGCGGTGGGGACAAAATGGTAGCCAAGGTGCGATTCGACATCGGGGAGAAGCGACTGCTCCTCCGGTACGCGCCGTTGACCAAGGTCGGGTAGGGCAGGGGTGTTGCCCGCCGGATCGGGTGTGCCGCGGCGCGTCCGGAGACGTGCCGCCGTCGTCGGCTTTGCGGTCCTTTGCAGTGCTGTTGCGACAGGATGCGTGCAGGTGCCGGTGAACAATTCGGCGCCGAGCGTTGCCCCGGATCTGGCGTCCGCACAGGAACTCGCGGCCATGCCGGAACTGCCGGTATCTGAACTGCAAACTGGAAGCGCGGACGTTATTGCCTTCCTCACCGAAAACCGGAACACCTATTGCGCCATCACCACGGAGCAGGGCGGAATCATCAACTCACCGGTGGACCCGCTGCTTTCGGGCGGGCAGCGGGATGACACGGTGCTGGAGGTGCCGGCCGTTTACTGCGAGCTGGCGCGCTATCCGGAACCGGCGGAAGCTACGAACAACTGTCACGGAACCGATCTCGGGTTCAAGGGCGGCACGGTGCTGCTCAGCACGGACGGCGTCTCCTACGGAGGGTGCCGCATCGGAATGACCCTGATGGAAGCCGAACTGGGCCCCGGTGCCGCAAGCAGCGAAGGCGCGCTCACCCGGCTGCCTGTTCTCGAGGACGGGGTGGCCGTTGAACTGAACGGGTTCCGTTGCGGCAGCGCGGATCGCGGTCTCATCTGTGTTGAGTCCGAGACCGGCCAGGGGTTCGTGGCGTCGGCGGATACGTTCGAAACCGTCGCTCCGGGATAGGGCGGTGAACGGTAACTGACCGGGTTACTTTTCTACAACTCATAGAACTGTGTGCTTACTCACGAAACCGCTAGTCTGTAAAAGGCGCTCCGAGCCAAGGGACTAGAGTTCCCTGTGTAAACCTACTTCGACGTAGAAGGACACTAGATAAGTGGACCTGTTTGAATATCAGGCGCGCGATCTATTTGAGGCTCACGGCGTTCCCGTGCTGGCCGGCATCGTGGCGCAGACCCCGGAAGAAGCAAAAGCAGCAGCCGAGAAGATTGGCGGCGTTGTTGTCGTCAAGGCTCAGGTCAAGGTTGGCGGCCGCGGCAAAGCCGGCGGCGTCAAGGTAGCCAAGACCCCGGATGAGGCTTACGAGCACGCATCCGCAATTCTCGGCATGGATATCAAGGGCCACACAGTCCACAAGGTGATGATCGCCCAGGGCGCAGACATCGCTGAGGAGTACTACTTCTCCGTACTGCTGGACCGGGCAAACCGCAATTACCTTGCCATGTGCTCGGTTGAGGGCGGCATGGAAATCGAGCAGCTCGCCGTTGAGCGGCCCGAAGCCCTGGCCCGGATTGCCGTTGACCCGGCAACAGGCATTGACCGCGCCAAGGCTGACGAGATCATCGACGCCGCCGGTTTTGCACCTGAACTCCGCGAAGGCGTGGCGAACACCATCCTCAAGCTGTGGGACGTCTTCACCAAGGAAGACGCCACCCTGGTCGAGGTGAACCCGCTGGTCAAGACCGGTTCGGGGGACATCCTCGCCCTTGACGGCAAGGTCACGCTCGACGAGAACGCTGACTTCCGCCAGAAGGGCCACGCCGAACTCGAGGACAAGGACTCCACGGATCCGCTGGAGGCCAAGGCCAAGGAAAATGACCTCAACTACGTCAAGCTCGACGGCGAAGTGGGCATCATCGGTAACGGTGCAGGCCTGGTCATGTCCACGCTCGACGTCGTTGCTTACGCCGGCGAAGCGCATGGCAATGTGAAGCCCGCCAACTTCCTGGACATCGGCGGTGGAGCCTCTGCTGCGGTCATGGCTGCCGGGCTGGACGTCATCCTGAATGACAGCCAGGTCAAGAGCGTCTTCGTGAACGTCTTCGGCGGAATCACCGCCTGCGACGCCGTAGCGAACGGCATCGTCAAGGCGCTGGAGATCCTCGGTGACAAGGAGAACAAGCCACTCGTGGTGCGCCTTGACGGCAACAACGTCGAAGAGGGCCGCCGCATCCTCGCCGAGGCCAACCATCCAATGGTCACCCTCGCCGACACCATGGACGAAGGCGCCGACAAGGCTGCCGAGCTCGCACACGCCGCTCGCTGACCGGTCGAGACTCCAGGACTAAGGAACACACATGTCTATCTTTCTGAATAAAGACTCCAAGGTGATCGTCCAGGGCATCACCGGCGGCGAGGGCACCAAGCACACCGCACTCATGCTGAAGGCGGGAACGCAGGTTGTTGGCGGCGTCAACGCCCGCAAGGCCGGCACCACCGTCACACACGGCGAAACCACGCTGCCTGTTTTTGGCACGGTGAAGGAAGCCATCGCCGAGACCGGCGCTGACGTCTCCATCATCTTCGTCCCGCCGGCGTTCACCAAGGACGCCGTCGTCGAAGCGATCGACGCCGGAATCGGCCTCGTTGTCATCATCACCGAGGGCGTCCCCGTTCAGGACTCCGCGGAGTTCTGGGCGCTGGCGAAGTCCCGCGTGGATGAGAACGGCAAGCAGATCACCCGCATCATCGGGCCCAACTGCCCGGGCATCATCACGCCCGGCGAAGCGCTGGTCGGCATCACCCCGGCGAACATCACCGGCAAGGGCGGTGTTGGTCTGGTCTCCAAGTCCGGCACGCTGACCTACCAGATGATGTACGAGCTGCGTGACCTCGGTTTCTCCACCGCCATCGGCATCGGCGGCGACCCGGTCATCGGCACCACGCACATCGACGCACTCGAGGCATTCGAAGCGGATCCCGAGACCAAGGCGATTGTCATGATCGGCGAAATCGGCGGTGACGCCGAAGAGCGCGCGGCCGAGTTCATCAAGGCCAACGTGACCAAGCCGGTTGTCGGCTACGTTGCCGGCTTCACCGCGCCCGAGGGCAAAACCATGGGCCACGCCGGTGCAATCGTGTCAGGTTCGGCAGGCACTGCCCAGGCGAAGAAGGAGGCCCTCGAGGCCGCCGGCGTCAAGGTCGGGAAGACCCCGTCCGAGACTGCCCGCCTGCTGCGTGAGGTGTACGAGGCGCTCTAGGGGCCTCACCTCGTAGCCGTACGACGGCGGTCGTCGCCTTCCTTCCGGAAGGCGGCGGCCGTCGTCGTCGTTTAACGCCTCGTTGTGGAGTGAGATCAACCTTCCGGAAGCTCCATGCCCTGGTTATCCGCGCACCAGCGATGGAAGGGGTTGCAGGACTGCAAGCTTGCAGTTGTGCAAAAATCCGCGTCATGCCACAATAGTTCGGTGAGTCAACTACTTTCGCTGCGGGAACGCAAGCGCACCGAAACCTGGGCTGCACTGCATGACGCCGCCACCCGGCTTACGCTCGAGAAAGGGCCGGAAGCTGTCACGGTCGAGCAGATCGCCGCCAGCGCCAACGTCTCACCCCGGACGTTCTTCAATTACTTCAGCACCAAGGAAGACGCCATTCTCGGGCTGCAGGAACCGAGCATCAGCGACCGGCTGCTCGAGAATTTCTCTCCCGAGCGTGACTTGCTGGAGCAGGTATCCCGGCTACTGATCGCCGTCGTGCATTCCACTGAGGGCGGTGAACGGGAGGCGAGCCGCCGCGTTGAGGTGCTGACGGCATATCCCTTCCTGCGCCAGCGCCGCTATGCCTACTTTGTGCGCGTGGAGCAGCTCGTCAGGGACGTCGTCGCTGCCGCGCTCACCGATTCCGGACGCTGGCAGGCCGCGCTCAGCCGAAACTCCGCACAGGACGTGGCACGCATGATCGTCCTTGTTGCGGGCGCCCCTATGCGCTATGCAATGCAGCAGTCAGCTGATTCACCCACGATAGAAAACCAGATCCACGCACTCGACGGCGCCACCGCGCTGCTTCGGGAAGTTCTTGAGGAAATTCGATGACCAGTACCGCCCCCCGCAAGGAGTCAGGCCTGCTCCTGCTCTTTGTCGGCCTGATGCTTTCCATGCTCCTGGCCGCCCTGAACCAGATGATCCTCAGCACTGCGCTGCCCACGATCGTCGGCGAGCTCAACGGCGTCGACCAGATGCTCTGGGTGATCACCGCCTACATCCTCGCGGCCACCATCGTCATGCCGATCTACGGCAAGCTGGGCGACCTGATCGGGCGCAAGAACCTGCTGCTGTTCGCCGTTGCCATCTTCATGGCCGGATCCATCGTCGGAGGCCTCGCGCCGAACATGGAGTGGCTCATCGCCGGCCGCGCTGTCCAGGGTCTCGGCGGTGGTGGGCTGATGATCCTCTCCCAGGCGATCATTGCCGACGTCGTTCCCGCCCGTGAGCGCGGAAAATACATGGGCGCCATGGGCGGTGTGTTCGCCTTTGCCTCAGTCGCCGGCCCGCTGCTGGGCGGCTGGTTCACCGAGGGGCCCGGCTGGCGCTGGATGTTCTGGATCAACATGCCGCTGGGTGTACTGGCCATCGTTGTGGTGCTCTTCTTCCTTCACCTGCCGGCGCGTGAGCGGGTGCATCCCCACGTCGACGTGGCCGGTATGGTGCTGCTCGCTATTGCGACGACGTCGCTCGTTCTGGTCGGCACGTGGGGCGGTACCGAGTATGAGTGGGTGTCGGCGCCGATCCTCGGCCTGTTCACCCTGGCCGTGGTCACGGCGGTGCTGTTCGTCGGCGTCGAGCGCCGGGCGAAGGAGCCGATCCTGCCGATGAGCCTGTTCCGTGAGCGGAACTTCGTCCTCACAACCTCGGGCGGGCTGCTCATCGGCGTCACCATGTTCGGCGCGATCGGCTACCTTCCCACCTACCTGCAGATGGTCACCGGAGCGAGCGCCACGAACGCCGGGCTGCTCATGATCCCGATGATGGGTGCACTTATCCTGACTTCCACCGGGTCAGGCATCCTGGTCAGCAAGACCGGCCGCTACAAGTGGATGCCGATTGTAGGTTCGATCGGAGTCACCATTGCGCTGCTGCTGCTCTCCACCATCACCCCGACGACGCCGGTGTGGATGATCTGCGTCTACATTGCCATCATGGGCGCCGGGCTGGGCCTCAGCATGCAGATCCTGGTGCTGATCGTGCAGAACACGTTCCCCAACCGCGTGGTCGGCACCGCGACCGCCTCGAACAACTACTTCCGCCAGATCGGGGCAACCCTGGGCTCGGCAGTTGTGGGCAGCCTCTTCACTGCGCGGGTATCGGAGTTGCTGCTGGAGCGGCTACCTGCGGGCGGGACGGCCCTGGACGGCGGCGCCAACTCGCTTACGCCGGAACTGGTCAGCGCACTGCCGGAGGCTCTGCAGTCACCCATCATCCAGTCGTATAACGACGCCCTCACCCCGCTGTTCCTCTACATGGCTCCGCTGGGCGTGCTCGCTGCGATCCTCCTCGCGTTCGTCCACGAGAAGGCACTCTCCACCGTCATTGAGCGGGATACCAGGATGGAGCGCGAGGCGGGCATTCCTCCCGAGCCGGCGGAGCCGCTCACCCGGTGATGGAGAATGAACGCATGGCTAACCCTTACCTCATCAGTCGTGAACGGTTCATCCCCGCTCCGGCCTCCGCTATCTTCGACGTCCTCGCCACACCCGCGCTGCACAGCGTGATCGACGGCTCCGGCACAGTCACCGGCGAGCAGCCCAACGGTCCGCAGCGGCTCTCCGCCGGTGCCCGTTTCGGCATGGACATGAAAATCGGCGCACCCTACAAAATCCTCAACATAGTCGTCGAATTTGAGGAGGGCAAGCAGATTGCCTGGCGTCATTTCTCCCGCCATATCTGGCGGTACACCCTCCGCGAGCACGACGGCGGCACTCTGGTGACGGAGGAATGGGATGCCCGGGCGGTGCCCGCCAAGCCTGTACTGAAACTGCTCGGATTCACCAGGAAGCACCCTGCAGCCATTGAGCGGACTCTTGAGAACCTCGAATCATACGTCGTCGGGCAGCGCAACCCCTAGAGCTTGGAGGAGAAGTAGTCAATACCCCAGCCGAGAAACGATGAGAAGATTTTTCAGATAACGATTTGATAAATACGTTGCTTTACTCAGCATGCTTATGTTCTTCTGAGGAAGAACCGCCCCGTGTCTTCGAACCAGAGGTGAAAACATGCGTCCAGCCGTCAAAAACCGTAGTGTCAGCGCCCGTGACGTCCCGCCATGCCAGCGACGAACCGGCAGGCTGCAGGCCGCAATGCAGGAGGAAATCGCACTCGAGCACCTTCATATCGCCGAAGCCATCGCCAGGGGATTTTCCCCGTTCGCCAAGGACGCCGCGGATGTCCGGCAAGTTGCCTACCTGGGCCTGATGAAGGCGGCGCGGCGCTTCGACCCGGAGCTCGGCACGGACTTCGTTGCCTATGCGGTGCCGACCATACGCGGCGAGGTCAAGCGGTACCTACGGGACTGCTGCTGGATGATCAGGCCGCCCCGGGAACTGCAGGACCTGAAATCCGCCGCTCTGAAGGCGGACTCCGAACTCGCCCAGCGCCTGGGCCGGAAGCCCTCCCTTGCGGAGCTGTCCTCACATCTTGAGAAGGACCCGGAGACCGTCGCGGAAGCCCTGACCTGCGGCGGAAGCCAGCGCCCTGAATCGCTGGACGAGTCCGCGGACGGAGTGCGGTGGGCGGAGATCCTGCCGGCTGAAGACGATCAGTTTGCCCGCAGCGACGATGTGCTGGCGCTGCGCACCGCGGTGCATGAGCTTTCCGCGGATGAGAAGGAACTGCTGTACCGGCGGTACTTCCACGAGGAAACCCAGGACCGCATTGCCCGTCGGCTGGGAATGACGCAAATGCAGGTCTCGCGGCTTCTTTCCCGGACGCTCGTGAAGCTGCAGAAAAGGCTCCTCGACGACGCCGGTGTCCACCGCACGGATACGGCGCCGACACTTCGGAGAAGGGAAGCGGGAGCAGCGGCCGGCATCGCGTGAACCGGTTCAGTTCCAGATCCCCAGCTCCGCCGCGGCTCGCAGGACGTCCCCGGGCGTGACTGCGAGGATGGCCGGGTCGGGCTCGGTGGCGAACGTTTCACCGCGGCGCCTTGATTCGTCGGTGAGGACAATGTGCGGGCCGGGAGGCGGCCCCCATTCCGCCACCGGAGCGGGCCCGAACAGGACTACCGACGGTCGGGCATATGCCGATGCGAGGTGCGCGGCCCCCGTATCCGCCGAGATCACGAGCGCAGCCGAGGAAACCAGGGCTGCAAACTCAAGCAACCCGAGCTGCCCCGCCACGACGCACTCCGCTGGAAGCCCGGCCGTCTGCGCCACTGCTTCGGCCCGGGGCCGCTCACCTGCACTGCCCGTCAGCAGCACCTGATGCCCCGCTGCCGAGAGGGAGCGGGCGACGTCGGCAAACCGCTTGACCGGCCACAGCCTGCTTCCGTAGGCCGCGCCGACATGGATCACGACGGCGCCGCGTGCCGGGCTTTCGACCGGCGGAGGAAGCAGGCGGCAATCCGCCGGATCAGCCTCAATGCCGTGTGCACTGACCAGCCGCGCCCACCGGTACCTTTCGTGGACCCCGTCCTCCCACTGGGGCCCCGACCAGCCCGGCGCCCGGTGCCCGATCCGACGGCTGGCCTCCAGCGCCTCGAGCCTGCCACGGCTTTCAACCCCGTTTCCGTGCAGGTTCACCGCAACGTCCACCCTGCCCGCACGCAGCGCCAGCGGCTCATCCAGCCCGTGGGTGGGCAGGAGCGCGTCCACTGCACCGGTCAGCCCGACGATCGGCTCAAGCCAGGACTGCGCAGCGTACAGGATGCGGTGGTCCGGAAAGGCGCGGCGCAACCCGCGCAGCGCCGGCACCGCCACCAGTAGATCTCCCAGTTTCAAGGCACGCAGCGCCAGGACCTCGGGGCGTCCATCCGGCTCGAGTGCTTCCACGACGGTGTCAGGCAACATGAAATTATCCTGCCAGAAGCAGCGCGCACGCGGCGGTGATCACAGTCGGGAAGAAGTTCTCCACCGAGAAGTGTTTAGGTTCCCCGTTCGGAGGGAACTGTGCCTGTATGAGAAGCGAGCCCAAAGCCGTCTTCCTCGACAGGGACGGCACCATCGTGGTCGACGTGCCCTACAACGGCGACCCGGAGCAGGTTGTCGCCATGCCGGGAGCGCGAAAGACGCTCGACGCGCTTCGCGCCGCAGGAATGCCGCTGGGCGTGCTCACCAACCAGTCCGGCATAGCCCGCGGGCTGCTCACCCATGATCAGGTGGAAGCGGTCAATAAGCGGGTCGAGAACGTGCTGGGCCCGTTCGATGTCTGGGAGATCTGCCCCCACGGGCCAAGCGACGGCTGCAACTGCCGCAAGCCAGCGCCAGGCATGATCCTGCGGGCCTGCAAGAAACTGGGGCTGAACCCGCAGGACGTTGCCTTCATCGGTGACATCGGTCCTGACGTCGAGGCTGCCGCCGCCGCCGGAGCCATCGGCGTCCTCGTTCCCACGCCTGTAACCCGGCAGGAGGAGATCGACGCCGCACCGCTGGTGGCAGCCACTCTCGCCGACGCGGTAGCTCTCCTGCAAGGCGCCGCATGACCGGCCGTGTTCTGGTTGCGCGGCTGGACAGCGTGGGTGACGTGCTCCTGTCCGGGCCAGCGGTCCGCGCGGTGGCGGCCAGCTACCCTGACGGCGTCGTGATGCTGTGCGGTCCGCAGGGGGCGCCGGGAGCGGAACTGCTTCCCGGGATCAGCGGCGTGATCGTCTGGGAAAGTCCCTGGATTACAGCGCCGGCACCGCAGGTCACTGCTGCACATCTGGACACTCTCCAGGATGCGGTGAAGCAGGCGGGCATCACCGAAGCCGTCGTCCTGACCTCCTTCCACCAGTCGCCCCTGCCGCTGGCGCTGCTGCTGCGCGTTGCCGGTGTCCGGCGGATCGCCGGCGCCTCCGTTGACTACGCGGGCAGCCTCCTGGACGTTCGGCTCAAACCGGGGGAAGACTTTCCCGAGGACCAGCCGGAGGCTGAACGGGCGCTGCAGATTGCCGCTGCCGCCGGCCATCACCTGCCCGACGGCGACGACGGCAGCCTCCGTTTGCGTGACGTTCCCGACGTGGCGCACCTGGTGGGCGACGAACCGTACGTGGTTCTCCACCCTGGTGCTGCCGTCCCTGCCCGGGCCTGGCCGCCGCTGCACCATGCTGCGCTCGCCGAGCTCCTGATCGGCGCCGGCTACCGCGTGGTGGTTACCGGAGGGAGCAGCGAGCGCGAACTGACGGCCACCGTTGCCGGCCCCGATGGGATCGACCTTGGCGGGCAAACGGACCTGCGCACCATGGCGGGCGTGCTCGCCGCCGCTGACGCCGTCGTCGTCGGAAATACCGGCCCGGCGCACCTGGCCGCCGCGGTGGGCACGCCGGTGGTCAGCCTGTTTTCGCCGGTAGTGCCGGCGGTCCGGTGGGCACCGTACCGGGTGCCGGTAGAGCTTCTGGGGAACCAGAATGCGCCGTGCAAACTCACGAGGGCCCGTGAGTGCCCGGTGCCCGGGCACCCCTGTCTTGCCGATGTCAGCCCGGAGGAAACCTTTGCCGCCGTGGAGCGGCTGATTTCCGGTGTCCCGTCCCTGGCCAGTAGAAGAGAAACGAGGAGCGCATGAGGATACTGCTCTGGCATGTACACGGCGGGTGGACTGATGCATTTGTGCGCGGTCCGCACGAGTACCTGCTCCCCACCTTCCCTGAAGGCGGGCCATGGGGCCTCGGACGCGCCGGTCGGGACTGGCCCGGCTCCGTCCGTGAAGTGGCGCCGCAGGACCTGCGCGAGGCGGAGCCCGACGTCGTCGTCCTGCAGCGGCTCGAAGAGCTCGAAGAGGTTGAGCGGCTGCTCGGCCGCCGGCCCGGACGCGACATTCCCGCGGTCTTCCTCGAGCACAATACCCCCAAGGGCGACATCCCGACGACGCTGCACCCGCTCGCCGGGCAGAGCGAGATTCCGATCGTCCACGTCACTCACTTCAACCGGATCTTCTGGGATAACGGCATGGCGCCCACCATGGTGATCGAGCACGGCATCGTCGATCCCGGAATGCTCTACACCGGGGAACTTGCGCGCGCAGCGGTGGTGGTCAACGAGCCGGTACGGCGCGGACGGGTGACCGGTACCGACCTCCTTCCGCAGTTCGCGCGCGCTGCGCCCCTCGACGTCTTCGGCATGGGCACAGCTGAGCTGCGCAATGCCCTCGGGCTGGGAGCCGACGCGTTCACCAGCTGCGGTGACCTGCCGACGGCGACCCTTCACGCGGAGCTTGCCCGTCGCCGGCTGTACCTCCACCCGCTGCGGTGGACCTCCCTCGGACTGGCGCTGCTGGAGGCCATGCATCTGGGCATGCCCGTGCTTGCGCTGGCCACCACCGAGGCGTCCCGCGCAGTTCCTCCGGAGGCGGGCGCTATCTCCACCGACGTCGACGAGCTGTGCGCGGTGGCGCGGCTGCTGATGGAGGATCCGGCGGAAGCGCGTGCCCGCGGACGGGTGGCGCGGGAGGTTGCGCTGGAGCGCTACGGCCTGCCGGCGTTCCTTCAGGCCTGGGATGAGGTGCTGGGAAGGATCACCGAGCGAACGCGGATTCTGGCAGTTGTTGAAAGGAGACCACAATGAGGATTTCCATGGTGTCGGAGCACGCGAGTCCGCTCGCAGCGCTCGGTGGAGTGGACGCCGGAGGGCAGAATGTGCACGTTGCCGCCCTGTCCCAGGCGCTCGCCCGGCGCGGGCACAGCATCACCGTCTATACCCGGAGGGACAGCACCGACCTGCCCGAGCGGGTGCAGGCGGGGCCCGGCCTCGAAGTAGTGCACATCGACGCCGGTCCGCCCGCTGCCATTTCCAAGGACGAGCTGCTTCCCTATATGGGAGGGCTCGCCGACGGCATCGCCGCAGACTGGGGCGCCTGCCCGCCGGATCTGGTGCACGGTCACTTCTGGATGTCAGGGCTGGCGGCATTGGACGCTGCCCGCCGCGAGGACGTGGGCTATGCCGTCCCCGTAGTTCAGACCTTCCACGCACTCGGGACCGTCAAGCGGCGCCACCAGGGCGCGGAAGACACGAGTCCGCTGGAACGCGCCTGGCTGGAGCCTTCGGTGGGCAGGCAGGTGGACCGCGTCATTGCGACCTGCTCCGACGAGGTGTTCGAGTTGAAGGCGATGGGAGTGGACGGCACCCGCGTTTCAGTGGCGCCGTGCGGTGTGGACCTGACGCTGTTCGGAGCGGAAGGCCCCGCAGCCCCGCGCCGCCGGGCGCACCGAATCATGAGCGTCGGGCGCCTGGTTCCCCGCAAGGGCGTCGACCTGGTGATCCGCGCGCTGCGGATGCTCGCGGACAGCGGAGCGGACGACGTCGAACTGGTCATCGCCGGCGGCGGAGGCGACGCCAAGCGACTCGAGGAAGACCCGGAAGCGCGGCGCCTGCTGGCGTTGGCCGCGGAGCTGGGCGTCGCGGACCGCGTGCTCCTGGCAGGCCAGGTGCCGCGCGAAGCAATGCCGGAACTGCTGCGCAGCGCAGACGCCGTAATCTGTGCCCCCTGGTATGAACCTTTCGGCATTGTTCCCCTTGAGGCGATGGCCTGCGGCGTTCCGGTCATTGCCACCGCTGTAGGAGGGCTGATCGACACCGTCGTCGACGGCCAGACCGGCTTGCACGTGCCGCCACGGGACGTGGATGCGCTCGCCGATGCAGTCCGCCAGGTCATCGAGAATCCGCAGGCCGCGAAAGAGCTCGGAAGGGCCGGCCTTGCCCGCGTCCATGCGCGCTACTCCTGGGACCGCATTGCCGCCGACACCGAGAAGGCCTACCAGCTCACCCTCAATGAGGCGAGCGGACACCGGCAGCCCCGTCGCAGGAGTGCACGGTCCGGGCAGGCCGCAAGAATTCCACAAGCTTCCCATCTCCAAAGCACCGGAAGGAGCGCACAATGAGCGCCGAATACCTTGCCACCGTCCGGCACGGACGCAGGCAGCCGCTGATTGCGGTTCCGCCGCGTCCCGATCCCGCGCCCGCCCCCGCGTCCGGAGCGCTCGACGCCGTCCTGGGGCACCTGCAGCAGGTGCTGCCCGCCGTGGAATCCCTCATGGCTTCCGCGGCACACCTTGCCGAGTGGGGCGTGGATCTCGCCGACCGGCTCATGGCCGGGCAGCGGCTGCTCGCCGCCGGCAACGGTGGTTCGGCCGCCGAAGCGCAGCACCTCACCGCGGAGCTGGTGGGCCGGTTCGACGGCGACCGCGAGGCGTTCTCCGCGATCTCCCTCCACGCGGAGACCTCCTCGGTTACCGCGATCGCCAATGATTACGGCTACGAGAACATGTTTGCCCGCCAAGTGCAGGGGCACGGACGCCAGGGCGATGTCCTCCTGCTCCTGAGTACCAGCGGAAACAGCCCCAACCTCCTTCGCGCGGCTGATGCTGCGCGGAAAATCGGCGTCACGAGCTGGGCTCTCACCGGCCCCGGCCCCAACCCGCTGACAGCCGTGTGCGATGACCATGTGGCTGTGGACGCCCGCTCGGCCAATGCGCAGGAGGGCCACCTCATTGCGCTGCACGCCATCTGCAGGGCATTCGATTCCGAAGTAGCACGGCGCCGGGCGGGGGAGGCTGGATCGTGAAGATCGTCGTAGTGGGCGATGTACTCCTTGATGTGGACCTTGCCGGGGAGGCCAGCCGCTTGAGCCCCGACGCGCCGGTTCCCGTGGTCGACGTCGCTGCCGCCAGGCGGCGGGCCGGCGGCGCAGGACTGGTGGCGCGCATGCTGCACCAGGATGTGCAGAACGGCAGGCAGGGAACCGCTCTTGAGCTCGTCACCGTCCTGTCCGACGACGACGCCGCCTCCACTCTGCGCGCGCAGCTCGCCGGCATTTCGCTGATCACCGGACCTTCGGGAGCGCCGACGCCGGTGAAGACACGAATTCGGGCCGGCAGCCAGGCGGTTGTGCGCTTCGATGAAGGCTGCGGCGAAGCGCCGGTGCCGGCCGTAACGGATGAGATGCTGCGCGCCGTGGAAACTGCCGACGTCGTCCTGGTCTCCGACTATGGGCGCGGTCTCGCCGCCAACGTTCAGCTGCGGGAGTTGCTGGAGCGGGTCGCAGCCCGCACGCCGGTCGTGTGGGATCCCCATCCCTCCGGGCCGGGCCCGGTTCCGGGCGTTGCAGCCGTCACCCCCAACCTCAGCGAGGCGCTCAAGGCGTCCGGGTCAGCACCGGGCGGCGGGGGCGAGGTCGTGCGTGCAGCAGCCGACGCCGCTGCGGTGCTGGAGCAACGGTGGAAGAGTGCTGCGGTCATTGTGACGCTGGGGGAGTGCGGTGCGCTCATTCACCGTCGGGGAGGAAGTGCAGAGCTGCCGCATCTGGTTCCGGCACCCGCGATCGGCGCGACGGACCCCTGCGGTGCCGGCGACCGCTTCTGTTCAGCCCTTGCCCTGGAACTCGGCGCAGGCGCGGCACTGGAAGAGGCAACGCAGACTGCGGTCCAGCGGGCCGCAGACTTCCTCAGCCGCGGGGGTGTGTCAGCTCTTGGGGCGGATCCGGAGCCGACCCAGCTTCACGGTCCGGCGGTGGACGCGCTGCGGGTGGCGCGCGAAACCCGGGAAGCCGGGGGCACCGTGGTGGCGACCGGTGGCTGCTTTGACCTGCTGCATGCCGGACATGCCCGCACACTGTCTGCGGCGCGCCGCCTGGGGGACTGCCTGATCGTCTGCCTGAACTCGGATGAGTCGGTCCGCCGGCTCAAGGGGCCGCAGCGGCCGATCATGACCGAGGACGACCGGGCCGAACTGCTGGGCGCCCTCGAGTGCGTGGACGCAGTCTTCGTCTTCGGCGAAGACACCCCGGAAGAGGCGCTGGCCGCCCTGCGGCCCGACATCTGGGTCAAAGGCGGCGACTACTCCGCCACTGAGCTTCCCGAAGCCGCGCTCCTGCGCAGCTGGGGCGGGCAAACCGTCACCGTGCCTTATATACCGGCCCGATCAACCACGTCCCTGGCCTCGGCGCTCGCCGAGGTCGGGTAACCAACTGAAAGGACAACATGTCTGTATCTGACAAGAGCACCTTCAACCCCGGCCGAGTGCTGGTCACCGGCGGCGCGTCCGGTCTGGGAGCCGCGATCGTTGCCCGCGTGCTCGACGCCGGCGGTACCCCGGTTGTGCTGGACCGGGACATCAGCAGCGTCTCCGGCGTGAAGGCTCTGGAGGTCGACGTCGCGGACCGCGAAGCAGTGACTGAGGCCGTGCAGCAGGCGGCGGACATGCTCGGCGGCCTGGACGCCGTCGTCACCGCTGCTGGGATCGACCGCTGCGGCCGGCTTGAGGATGTGGCGGCAGGGGAGTGGGAGAAGGTGCTCGCCGTAAACCTCACCGGAACCGTGTCCACTGTGCGCGCCGCGCTGCCGTACCTGAAGACGACGCACGGACGGGTGGTCACCATTGCCTCGACCCTGGGCATCCGGGCAGTTGCGGATGCCACCGCGTATTGCGCCTCGAAGTTCGGAGTCGTCGGTTTCAGCCATGCGCTGGCGGCGGAGATGGCGGGTGAGGTGGGAGTGACCACCATGATTCCCGGCGGTATGGAGACCAAGTTCTTCGACGACCGGGATGAGAAGTACAAGCCGCAGGACAACTCGCGGCTCAATGACCCCGCGCGGGTGGCTGACGCGATTCTTTTCGCACTGTCACAGCCGCGCGGCTGCGAGGTCCGGCAGATGCTTATCTGCCACGAAGAAGAGGGGTCGTGGCCGTAAGGTCGCAAACGTCGTCGTAGACCGCATCGGGCTGGATCTGCTGGACGAACGAGTAATCGTGCTCGCACCGTTCAGCGGTCCAGCCCACCTGTGTGACGTCGATACCGCACACCGCGCACTGTGTGGTCCAGGCCAGGTGCACGCGGTGCAGAACGCGACCCATGGCTCCCGCGTTGATGATATTGCCGATCCAGTAGATTCCGACGGTGGGAGTGCCCACCGCCTGCGCCAGGTGCCGTGGCCCGCTGTCATTACCGACGACGACGGTCGCCGCCGACAGTACGCCGGTCAGTTCGCTGAGGGACAGCTTGCCGGCGAGCGAGCGGATGCTCGCACTATGCGTCCCTGTCTCTGGCAGCGCCTGCCGGACGATTTCGGCCGCCAGCGGTGCATCGCCGTCGTCGCCCACCAGGATCACATCGCTGCCGTCACTGGCCGCCCGCGCGGCAACAGTCGCAAACGACTGGGTCGGCCAACGCCTGCGCGGATCGGTAGCGCCCGGATGAATCACGACGATGGGCCGGGTTCCCGTGCCGATGAGCTGCAGGCCTGCAGCCTTTTCCTGGTCCGTGACCGTCAGCTGCGGTTCGAGCGAGACCGGGGCAGCTCCCGCGAGTCCCACCACTTCGAGTGACCGCAGGAACTCGTTCTGGTGGTAGATGTAGGGCGCGGTGCGCTCCAACCCGACCGCGTCGGGGGTTTTGGTGCCGACAGTGTGCCTCGCGCCGAGCTTGAGGAGGAACGGGTTCGAGTTGCGGCCGCCGCCGTGAATCTGGACGGCAAGGTCGAACTGGCGGGAGCGCATTGAGGCGAAGAAGTCAGCCGTGGCTTTTCCGTCTTCCGGACCGGGGCGTACCCCGGAGGCATACGGGAGAATTTCAACCTCGGAAACCGGGCCGGGCCTGTTTCGCAGGAGCTCTGCGTGCAGCGGAATGCCCAGCAGGGTGACCGAGGCTTCGGGGTACGCAGTGGCCAGGGCGCTCAGGGCGGGGTAGGCGAACATCAGGTCGCCGAGGCCTCCGCCCCGCAGGACAGCGATGCGCTCAACGTCCGGGAACTTCTCTAGAAGCGGGCCGACGCCCGTTCCCATTGCTGCGGACTGCGGGTTGGCGGCCAGGCTGTTGGGCATTGTCACCTCGGGATCGGAAGGTAGTTACTCGGTCTGGTCGCCGTCGGTCTGATCACTGATCAACGCGGTTGATGCGCAGTCGCGGATTCCGTTGATGCCCGAGACGGCTGTTGCCTTGTTGTCGTAAGGCTCGCTGGTCATCAGGGTTGCGCCGTCGTCGCCGGTCAGGCGGAAGCGGTAATTCCTGCTGTCGTCGAAATAGAGTACAAACTTGCCCGCCATCTGGGGGACTCCTTCGTCGTGCGGTGTCTGGTTTGTGCTTATCGTAGATTATCAGTGTGCTTACCAAAATGGCGGCCGGCGATCATCGACAAGACGAAGATAGTAAGCATACTGTGTATTGATGAGGGGCGATCTGCTCCGAGGCTCGAGCAGAAGGAGACTGATCATGGCAAAGCACAAGCTATGGGCAATGGCAGCCGCGGCAGGAATCAGCGCCGTACTGCTGTCCGGGTGTGATGATCCGGGTGGAGGAGACTCACCCGAAGAGGTCGAAGAGACCGAGTTCGACGACAACAACGGTATTGACGACGATCTCGAGGACGGCGCGGACGGTGACGAGCAGCCCTCGGATGTAGCTACTGAACCTTCGGAGTGATACCCATGACCACAGACGCTCATCCTGAGCCGACCAGTGCCGATCCTGCCGAGACGCAGGAAGAAACGGTCGAGGAAATCGCGGAGGACGTGCGTTCCGAGATCCGATTGGGTCACGTAGAGGACGACGTCACGCATGTCCTTGAGGAAAGGCTCGACGAAGCCGGAGTGCACCTGCGCCCCGAGAAGGTCGATGACCTGGCCGAGGACATCGAGAATGATGTCTCCACCTAGCGCCCGGCGCCGGACCCGCCTCCGAATGCAGCGGCCTGCGTGAACGGCGCGGACACCTATGACGTCGTGATCATCGGTGGCGGCGCTGCCGGCCTCAGTGCCGCCCTGCTGTTGGGACGGTCCCGGCGGCGGGTCGCCGTCGTCGACGCGGGGAAGCCGCGCAACCTCCGGGCGGAGCACATCCACGGGTATCTCACGCGCGACGGTATTCCGCCCGCGAAGTTCCTCGAGCTGGCCCGCGAGGAGGTTCGAAGCTACGGCGTCGAGCTCATCGATGCCACAGCGGAGGAGGTCTACCCCGATCGCAGGGTGTGCCTGGATGGCGGCCGGATCCTGGCTGCCCGGCAGATCATCCTCGCTTCCGGTTTGCGGGATGTGCTGCCGGACTTGGAGGGCGCCCACGCCCAGTGGGGCAGGGGCCTGTTCCAGTGCCCGTACTGCCACGGATGGGAGTACCAGGGGCGGGCGCTTGCTGTACTCGGTACTGGTGCGTCTTCGGTCCAGCAGGCACAGCTGGTCCGGCAGTTCTCCAGCGACGTAACGCTGTTCATCCACGAGATGGCAGACCCGGACCCTCAAACTGCCGCTGACCTTGCATCCTGCGGCGTCAAGGTTGTGCGCGGACGGGTACGTGCCCTGGTTGCGGGCCCGGAATCGCTCACCGGCGTCCGGCTGGAGAACGGGGAGCTTGCGGCGTGCGAAGCCCTGTTCTACGAGCCGGGCGCAACTGTCGACACTTCCATCGTGAAGACCCCGAACTGCCGGATGTCGGAGAACGGCTGCGTCAGCACAGACGGGATCGGACGCACCAGCGTGGAGGGAGTGTGGGCGACCGGGAACGCGGCGGATCCGGCTGCTCAGGTCATCGTTGCTGCCGGCGACTCTTACCGGGTGGCGGTGGCGGTGAACGCGAAGCTGATCGAGGATGACCTGGCGAAGGCTCGAAACACAACGGCCGTCAGTCCAACAAAATAAGCGTGCTTGCTGCTTCCCCTTCCCCAGGCGCTGGGCTAGCGTCGAAGCATCTGCTGCTCACAGTCCGGAAGGAGTGGTTGTCATGGACATGGCCACCATTAATGATTCGCTGGATAACGTCATCGGGCGCGTGGAACGGGCTGAGTTCCTTGACCGCCCGGCCGATGCGTTGGCAAACCTCGTGGGCACCTGGCTGAAGCCCGGTCCCGTCAAGAATCTCCTCAGCGGCACCGGAACGGGGCATCCGGCGCATCCCATCCTGATCCTGCTTCCCTTGGGTTCGTGGGCATCGGCCTTTTTCCTCGATTTTGTGGGCGGAAAGGACGACGGCACTGCGACGGCGGCGCGCCGGCTGATCGTGATCGGAAACCTCAGCGCCCTGCCAACAGCACTGACCGGCCTCAGCGACTGGGCCGACACACAGGGAGCTGAACGGAGGGTGGGCTTCGTCCACGCAGCGCTCAACGTCACTGCACTCGGGATCTTCACTGCCAGCGCAGCCGCACGTGCAACCGGGGCCCGCAAAGTAGGGGTCCTGACGGCGGCACTTGGCATGGGCCTGGTCTCAGCCTCCGGTTGGCTCGGCGGGCATCTGGCGTACGCGCGCGGCGTCGGAACCGATACCACTGCGTTCGAGGTGGCACCGACTGACTGGACCGATGTGGCAGCGCTCGACGAGGTTACTGACAAGCCGATGTGCGTGGACGCCGGCCGCGTAGCGGTGCTGCTTGTCCGCCATGACGGAGAACTGCGGGCCATGTCAGACCGCTGCACCCACCGCGGCGGACCCCTGCATGAAGGAACTATCGTGGACGGCTGCGTTGAATGCCCCTGGCACGGCAGCCGCTTCCGGCTGTCGGACGGACAGATCGACCGAGGCCCGGCAACCAGGCCGCAGCGGGGGTTCGAGGTACGCGTACTGGAGGGCAGGGTACAGGTCCGGCCGGTTGCAGATCCGGGCAGCCTCCGGTCCGAGCCGGTCACCGGTAGCGCGGGCACAAAGGAAAGGGCTAGCTAGCCCGGAGTTTTCATCAACGTGGGGCTGAGGGGTGTGTTTGGAGACGATTTCACGGCCGGGTGACTCCCATCCGAACCCTACAGCTAACCCCGCAGGCGTTGGGAGAAGGTACTCGATTCATGTCCACTTGGCATGCCCCCGCGCGCCATCGCGCAGTCCCCGCCCAGACCAACACGTTGGCTGTCATCTCCAAGGCTGTCTCCTCCAATATGGGCTCTGCAGGCCGCCAGGCTGCAGTGATCACCGCAGCTTCCGGTCTCATTCTCAGCGCTGGCCTGCCGGCCCAGGCGTTGGATGCACCGCAGCGTCAGGTGAGCACCAGTTCACTGGTCGCCACCGTGGAAACCGAGCCGGTGTCCGCGGACACATCGGCCGCTATCTCCTTCGAACGCGAAGCCGTCACCGCTTCCCCCGCTCCCGTGGTCGCTGAGCCGGCTCCTGTTGTCCAGCACCCGGCCCCCGAAACCGAGGCGTCACTGGCAGCTGTACAGACGGTGAAACCCGCCACGGTACAGCAGTCCCCCGCCGTGCAGGAAGTGGCACTGCAGGCCGCCGCTGCGCCTCCCGCCGCTTCGGCTCCGGCTCCTGCGCCTGCGCCCGAGCCGAAGCCGGCTCCTGCGCCTGCAGCCAGCAGCAGTGTTGGTGCCGCGCTCGTAGCTTCGGCCTACGCACAGATCGGCCGTACCCAGGACTGCACCATCCTCGTCGAGGTCGCACTGCGATCCATCGGCAAGTCTGTCGGCGACCTCGGGCCCGAGCAGTTTTGCCAGTACGGGACCGTTGTCGGCTCACCAGCCCCGGGTGACTTGGTCATCCGGCCCGGCCACATCGCTATCTACGTAGGTAACGGCCAGGTCATCAGCAGCGGCATGAACGGTGTCAACGACACCCTCCTGCACCCACTGAGCGATCTCCCCGGATCATCATCCTTCGTCCGGGTCAACGGCTAACAACCCCACAAGCCGGGCAGGAAAGGGCCAACAGGGCGACCGCGAACCGCCCCAAAGCTTTTTATCTACCCGCACAGCGTTGAGGCAGACCCGAAGGCCAGAGTCGATTTCAGCCGCGCCGCAGTGCCCGGTGCTGCCTCCACTGAGCCGGCGTCCGAGCCGGTGAATTCATCCCACTTTCTAGCCGATGGTCTCATCGAGACGCCCCCCGGCGATGAAGTGGAGGATGAAGCTGCTGCCGAACCTGCTGAACAGTCCGGACTCGGCGCGCCGCTGGCCCAAATGACCACCGTCTCGACCTTCGGATATCGCACCAACCCACTGACCGGGGTCCCAGGGGAGATGCACACCGGCATCGACCTGACCGGCTCATGTTCCACTCCCGTCATGGCCGCTGCCAGCGGAGTCATCACCGAAGCCGGATGGAGCCCCTACGGTGGCGGCAACCGCATCGTCATTGACCACGGGGACGGGCTCCAGACCACCTACAACCACCTCGCCACCATTGCCGTCAGCGTAGGCCAAACAGTTGCCCGGGGAGCCGTTGTGGGCGGAGTTGGAACTACCGGCAACTCCACCGGCTGCCATCTACACTTCGAAGTCATGATCAACGACGCGCTCGTCGACCCCGGCACCTGGTTCTAATTCGCGGCCAAGCACGAGGGGCCGGGGAAGTCCCGGTCCCTCGCGTTATGCCTGTTTCCTGGTGGTATGGTGCTTTAGACCGTACCGGAGGGACGGCCGCCCTGCCGGTCGTACCATTCCTCCAGCCAGGACTGCATCTGCCCAATCTCCTCCAACTGGGTCTGGCGGATGGTTCCGCAGAGGGAGAGCAGCTCGGGGTGGCCGGCGTTCTCCAGGCAGGTCCCGCTCTCACGGACCGCGGCCCAGTGGTGCCGGATCATCGATTGCATGAAACGGATCTCGTACTGTGCGCCGGTGAAGTTCTCCATCCGCTGCATCGACTGCATGTCACCGGTGCTCAGCTGAGGGGTGTAGGAGATGCCGTACCAGTCCTGCAACCATCCCTGCATCATCTCGACCTGAGCTGACTGGGAGGCGATGATCGAACTGCACAGCTGCACCAACTCATCGTGGGTTGCTTTCTCCAGGCAGGTCTGGCCCATCATGATCGCCATGGTGTGGTGATCGATCATGTTCTTCAGGAAATCCACTTCGTAACTGGCGACCTGCTCACTCTGGGCCGGCGCATCAGCCAGAGCTGGCGAGGCCACTGCCAGGCCAGTACCAGTGAACGCCCCGGCGGTCAGGGCAGTTGCCGCTGCTACGGCTGAAACGTTCCGCTTGTTGATGTTCTTCATAGGCTTTTACACTCCTTGAGGATGGGGGCGGATCAGTCAGCTGCGTACCGGTCGAGGATTGATTGCATCTGACTAATCTCCTCCTGCTGGGTCTGGACGATGGCATCGCAAAGTTCCACGATCTCCGGGTCAGTGATGTTTGATTCCTGGCATACGAGGATGGCCCTCGAGTGGTGCGGGATCATTGACTTCAGGAACTGCTCGTTTCCGACGAACGTCTCGGTCCGCCCAAGGGCCAACGTGCTCCCGAACAACAGGACGAAACCGGCGAGCAGTGCGATGTTCACCTTGGTGCTCTTGAACATCGACCACATGCCCACCACCATGACCACCGCCATCGCGGACACCATGACAAGGGCCATCCAGAAGTTGCTCAGGTTGAAATAGAAGTGGTCGATCGATCGGACCATCGACATTGACAACACCCACATCAAGCCCAGGCTGACGAGCAGGATCACGCCGAATTTGACGTACATCCTGCCCATTCCGTGCCCTTCGTGGCCGGTGTCGTGCCGGTTCCCCTGCGGGTCTGACTCTTTCTCGGGTCCATCCTGCCCGCGTGGCGATTTCTGCGGCGAACTGCTCACCGGTTCCTCCTTCCGCTACGGTTTCACAGAACTAGCTGAGGGTCGCGAGCAGTTCCTCACAGGCCTTCTCACATCGGCGGCACGCTTCAGCACAGATCCGGCAGTGATCATGCATGTCGGCGTGCTGCCCGCATTCATCCGCGCAGGCCTTGCACGCGGTGCGGCATGCTTCCACGATCGCCCTAGTCAGGTTTGCGTCGTAGCCGGTGTGCCGGGACAGCACGTTCCCGGTCGTGGCGCAGATATCCGCGCAGTCCAGGTTGGTGCGAATGCACTTGGTCAGCTCGGCGACCATGTCCTCGCTCAAGCAGGCATCTGCGCAGGCGGTGCAGGTCTGGGCGCATTCGAAGCAGGCTTCGATGCACGCAGCGAGTTTTTCCTTGTCCACTTCTCCCAGATCCTTCGGGTAGGTATCGAGCATGGACGTCACATGATGTGTCATTGGGTTTCTCCCATTATCGGTGAAGGCTGACAGATACAGCCCTGTTGGTGAAGTGTTGTCGCGGGGAAGGTGTGAGCCCGCGTCCAGCCGACATGTCGGCGAAAAGAAAGTATTGAACTACCGCCTGCCCGATGCTTGAACCGGGGGCGTGGAGGGACCCTTCGGCCTATGTGCGACTGATGGATAGCGCGGTCAAGGACGGGGTCAAGTGCTCCAGCTTTTCCAGCGTTGGACCAGGCTGGGCAGGAGGCATCAGAGCAGCAAAAGGGAGCTGACTAGCGGGAGCGCTGAAGTTCGCAGGATCGTCGCCGAGGACAGCGCGGTGCGAAGGAGCGGCCGCTTCGGAAGTATCTGCACGTTGTTGGCAACAGGGCACCGTGGCCGGAGACCCTACGGAACCATCAGATGCCTCCACAGGGAATGCTTCGCCAGCTACCGCGACAGGCGCCGTGTCCACCACCATGCCCATTGTTCCTCCGGGCCCGTCGCTCATCTGCAGGCACAAAGCCGCAGCAGCCGAGGTGGAAAACGCCACCAACAGCGAGAAGACCAGCATCACCTGCAGCACCGTTCGAACGGTGCCATGTAGGCGAACGCGTGCTCGCTGCGAAATGGTGTGCCCTCCCGAACGACTCCTCTAGCTGTCCCACCACCCTAATAAATACTAAGCATGGTGACCAGTGCCGGTCCCTACTCGTCGGATTAGCCGAAAGGCGATGCCCGCGAAACGCGCGCCCCAGGGCCCGTAGTTGCAGACCCACGTCGTCTGGAAATCCGCAAGTCGGCTGAAAAACGCTGGAGGAGGAACCTGCACCACACTGCAGCTAGAGGGTCAGCGCACAGGGGAGCGAACAGCGGATTCGTTACCTGAACGTGACATTTCATACCTAAGGGGGGTATTCTCGTGAGGTATTCCCGGCACCAGTCGAGAATATTCCTGTGCAGAATGCCGAGTCCTGCCGCTGCCCGGGATCCGTCCGTAATTCCGTTCGGCAGGAACGGGGGACCCACAGATCGACGGGCCATCACATGGCCCTTGGGGTTAAGACGTTTCTGCTTCCGTCCCGGAATACGAGAAACGACCGGGTGACTCCCATCCGAACCCGACAGCTCACCCCGCAGGCATGGGAGAGGCAATCACGCATGTCACGCAATATTCCGGCGCGCCACCGCGCCACCGTCAACCACTCGATCGTCCTTGAGGGACTGTCCCACTCGACCAAAGCCGGTGCCGTCGCACTGGGTAGGCCGGCCATTATTGTCGCAGCAACCGGTGGTCTCGTCGCCGGCGTGGGGGCGCCTGCGCAAGCGGGAACCTACGCCCAGGAAGCAACTACCACAGCCACCCAGGCGCCGGTCTCCGCCCCAGCCGCCGAAGTTTCGGCTGCATCCTCGGCTTCGGTTCACACCGTGGTTTCCGGTGACACCATGGGGGGCATCGCAGCCCGCTACGGCGTCGAACTCAACACCCTGCTTGCCCAGAACAACCTGTCCTACGCGTCGATCATCTACCCCGGACAGCAGGTCACAGTGTCGGGCGCAGCAGCCGCGTCGACCGATGCTCCGGTAACGGCAGCCCCGGTAGCCGCAGCCCCTGCCGCCATCCCGGAAGCGGCACCGGCGAACCAGGTTTCCTACACAGTGGGCAGCCAGCAGGAAGCCCGTATCTCCCTGGCCTCAAGCAGCATCACTCCGGCCCAGCAGTCAGCTCCGGCTGCTTCCTCAAGTGGTGTCGGTGCCGCTCTGGTTGCCTCGGCGTACGGCCAGCTTGGTTCCATCCAGGACTGCACCATCCTTGTTGAGGTTGCGCTGCGCTCCATCGGCCTCAACGTAGGCGATCTTGGGCCAACCCAGTTCTACCAGTACGGCACCGTCGTCGGGACCCCAGCCCCCGGTGATCTGGTCATCCGGCCCGGTCACATAGGAATCTACGTCGGCAACGGCGAAGTAATCAGCAGTGGAATGAACGGTGCAAACCTCACCATCAAGCACCCACTGTCCGACCTCGCAGGCTCGTCCTACGTACGAGTCAACGGCTAATCTCTAGGCCGTTTCCCTAATCTGGAAGAGCAGCAGGCACCTTAGAACGGGGGTGCTTGCTGCTCTTTCTTTTGCCCACGACGTGGAAGTACTCCGCCGGCGTTCAAATGTCCAGCACGAACCGGCCTAACCTTCACCGGGATCAAAACGAGCCCACCTGGAATGAAACCCACCCAAGGGATCTCAGGTATAGATTCCTCGTACCGTGACCGCAACAAGGCACGGAACTGCGTCCCGGGAGGAGAGCGATCGGGCGGAGCTCAGGGCCTCGATGCAATACCTGGCAAGGTCCGCCGGGTCCATCGCCAAGTCCGCGGCACTCTCCTGAGCGTCCGCACGGATAAGGTCCGCGATGAAGGCCTCAAGGTGCTGATGCGCATGATCGATATGAGTGGCCCGATGCAGGGCCGGGGCAGACGCGTCGTGGCTCGGCCTGTCATAGACGATCAGCGCGTAGGCCTCCAAAACGGCCTGCAACGGCCGTCCCGTCCCCGCTGCTTCACTTCGGATCTTATCGAGCCCGGCCAGGTGCTCACCGACCTGACGTTCGTGCCAGGCAGCCAGCAGCGTCTCAACGTCAGGGAAGTACTTATACAGTGTTGCCCGGGTGACCCCCGCGTGATCGGCGACCCGGGTCATCGACACACCGGAAAAACCTGCCTCTGCGATAAGGACTGCCACAGCATCCAGGACGGCCGCCCGGACTGCGTGTCGGTGACCCTCCACCGTGTCGGTCCAGAGCTTCGGCATACCACCAATGTACTGCCCGCCGCGACCCGACAGACTTTGCTATACACTCCGTATAGATACGCGTTGTTGCAGGAAGGGGTTCCAACCATGGATACTCATGCGGATCGCGAGCAGGAAAGCCACACCCCGCCCATGCAGAATCGCCCAGGGGTGCCCCGATGGGTGGCAATCTTCACCCTCATCGCCCTCGCGGTGGTAGTGGTTCTCGTGGTCGTGATGCTCCTCGGCGGAGAACACGGCCCCGGCATGCACTCTGCGATCTCCGGGGATCCACAGCACGCCATCGCCCTGTACGCCGAGAACATCCCGTCGTGATCATGCCGCCGCGGCTGCGCAAGGCTGCGCTGGTGGCCCACGTCGCTTCCTCCGTCGGGTGGCTGGGTGCCGTGGTGGTATTCCTTGCCCTGGCCATCACCGGGTACACCACCGCGGACGCATGGGCCATGCGCGCCGCCTACACGACCATGGAAATCATTGGCTGGGGCGCACTGGTCCCCTTGAGCGCTCTGACACTGCTCACCGGGATCATCCAGGCACTGGGAACATCGTGGGGCCTCATCAGGCACTACTGGGTGCTCATCAAACTGCTCATCACCGTCGTGGCCACGGCAATCCTCCTGCTGTACATGGAGACTCTCTCCGTCCTCGCCGGCGCCGCGGCACGATCAACATCAGACGGAACGGTCCCGGATCTCCTTCCAAGCTTCTCTCCGGTCCTACATTCCGCAGCTGCTCTGATTGTTCTCCTCGTCGCTTTAGGGCTTTCAATCTACAAACCGCGCGGGCTCACAGGGATCAGCGTCACCATGTTCAGAGCCGCGAGACAGCGACGGTAGCGGGACAGCGCGCACCCTGAGCAGTAGACGCCACGTCATGTCACGGACATAAACTCCAGTGGGTAATTCAGGTGTTCCTCTTGTCCAGAGGACAGTTCCTCCGGCTGGCGCATCCGCCCGCTTGAACCTCGTGCACGGGAGTACTGGATTACCTGCACACCGGCTGATATCCCATATTCAATCTCACTCACGTCGTCGCCGTCACAGGCGCCATCCCCTTGCGCTGGTTGCGCTGGGATGTGACGGTGGCATTTGGATCAGACCCAGATGGAATACTACTCTTCTTAGTATAAACAGCGGGCGTTGATCCGTAAGTCCTTGGGAAACTGAGGGCGTCACCGTTCAATCCGAAGGGTCCACCGTGCACATTAAAAAGAAGATAACCGTCGGCTGGCTGGCGGTTACGGTTCTGGCTGTTACGGCTTGCGGGCAACAAGCAGGGGAAGAAACCGTCGGCATCGAGACTAGCGCTGGCAACCCTTTCGGGCATGTTCACGGTTTGAGTTTCGTGGAGAGTAGCCAACAGTTGCTCCTGGCTACACACGAGGGCCTTTTTGATGTCACCGATGAGTCGATTGAAAAGGTAAGTCCAACTCTTGATTTGATGGGATTCGCCGAAGCTAGTGCAGACCTCTATTACGCTTCCGGGCACCCGGGACCAGGAAGCGAGCTGCCGAATCCGCTCGGGCTGGTTAAGTCCACCGACGGGGGGGAAACATGGCAGGAGCTGTCTCGTCAGGGTGAGTCAGACTTCCACACCATGACTGTTTCGAGCGAAGGAATCTTCGGCTTCGATGGGACACTACGCTTGACGGGCGACGGGGAAGAATGGACTGAAGTCGAGGCACCCTTCCAACCCGCGAACCTTTCGGCTTACGTTGATTCCCCTGCTGTTCTGGCGACCACAGAGGAGGGCGTCCAACGATCCACCGACGGCGGGCTGACGTGGGAGTTGTCCGCCGACTCTCCGGTGCTGCTGCTGACTACTTTCGCGGATGAGGCCACTGTTGCCGGTGTCAGTCCAGATGGTGTCATTTACACCAGTCAGGATGCTGGACAAACCTGGGAAGAAGCCGGCGGGACAACAGCGGCACCTGCGGCTCTCGCCGCCACCACTGAAGGTGAGAACGGTCTTCGCGTTTGGGTTTCGACGGAGAAGGGCATTGAATACTCCGAGGACGGTGGCGCTTCCTTCACCACGACCGTGCGTGCAGGCCAATAGTCCTTTGTATGACCTTCGGCGCCGACGTCTAGCCTCCCGCAGGCCGCATTTCACAAACTACCCTCACTTCGCATGACCATCGGGGAGTTCTTCGCAGAGTCGGTGCAGTCCGGCGCTCTCTTAGTGGCTATTCCCTTGGCGTTGGTTGCGGGGATAGTCTCCTTCATCTCTCCGTGTATCCTCCCACTGGTGCCTGGGTACCTCGGATATGTCTCCGGCTTGACTGACCCTACTGCGGCCGCCAACCGCCGCAAAGTGCTCACCGGTGTCGGTCTATTCATTCTGGGTTTCGCGCTGGTCTTCACTTTTTACGGTGCAGCGTTCGGTCTCATCGGCGGCTGGATGCTCCGGTGGCAGGATCTGCTGATCCGCCTCCTCGGCGTGTTCGTGATCGCGATGGGTTTGGTCTTGGTGGGTCGGATATCCCTCCTACAACGAACCCTGAAGCTCTCTTGGAAACCCCGGGGTGGTATCGCCGGTGCTCCGCTACTTGGCATCGTCTTCGGCTTGGGTTGGACACCCTGTATGGGTCCGACCCTCAGCGCAGTGCTGGCCCTGAGTACCACTACCGGAACCGCCTGGCGCGGGGCGCTGCTCGGGTTTGTCTACTGTCTCGGACTCGGGATCCCATTTGTTTTGGTTGCCCTCGGGTACGGCTGGGTTTCCAGGACCCTACACTTCGTTCGCCGACACATTCGCGTCTTCAATATTGTGGGCGGCTCACTGTTAGTCGCTGTAGGTGTTCTCATGGTTTCGGGGATCTGGACGGTGTGGATTTATCAGCTACAGAATCTTTCCGGGACCTTCCTTACACCCGTCTGACAATCACATAAGTTCATCGGATGAGGGGTCCCTCGAAAAGGGGTAGCAACAGCCCGGAGAGAGTTCCCATGACGATGACGACTACCGCCGCTGCATATGCTGATTGAGTAGCCCAGCGGCGTGGCTGAGGGCTGATCGCTTGCCCTGCCGCTGGTGCAGATGTGCGCTGGAACGCAGGCACGATCCACCGCAGGTAGTAGAACAGACTCGCAACCGTGTTGATCGCGGCTATGGCAACCAGCCAGGCCAGACCTCCATCCCAGGCGGCCGTGAATGTCGTGAGTTTCCCAAAGAAGACCGCCGTCGGGGGAGTGCCGACCAAGCTCAAGAGGCTCACGACCAGGGCGACTGATAGCCAGGGATTTTCTCGGGCCAGCCCCCTGTACTTCTCAAGAGGGGTCCGCCCTGTTGCCGCAATGACGGCGAATGCACCCAGGTTTGTGACCGCGTAGCCTGCCAGATATAGGAGCAGTGACGGCAGCGCGAGGTCAGCCAGTCCTGCGACGGCGACGGGCAGCAGCAGGTAGCCTGCCTGGCTGACGGTTGACCATCCCAGCAGGCGCCGCGCGTCCGATTGGGTGAACGCAGCGAAGTTTCCGAGCGTCATGCTCGCTGCCGCCAGCAGCCCAATCAGGAGCGGCCAGTTCACCGATGGTGGGATTACCAGCAGGAGCCGGTAGATCGCCACGAGTGCACCGATCTTGGGCACGGTCGTGAGGAACGCAGCGGCGCTCACGGTCGATCCTTGAGCAGCGTCAGGAACCCAGAAATGGGCTGGAACAGCCCCTGCCTTGAATACCAGACCGGTCAGGACGCCCACCAAACCCAGCGCGATCACGCCGGCAGGCATGTCAGCCAGCTCGGCTTGAAGCGTTGCGTATGCTGTTCCACCTGCCAGTGCGTAGAGGAGGGTTACCCCGAGCAGCAACGCAATGCCGGAAAAGGCTCCTAACAGATAGGTTTTCATTGCTGCTTCGGCCCCAGTGGCGGACCTGTTCATGCCGATCAGGGCGTACAGCGGGATACTGGCCAGAAGGAATCCGACAGCCAGGATCAGTAAGTCGCTGGTGCCCGACATCACCATGGCACCCAGGGCTGATAGCAGCATCAGGGCATAGGTTTCACTCTCTTGCGGTCCAGCGGTGAGTTCCTCCACGCCAAGGACGATGACCAGTACCGTGGCAAGGCAGATGATCAGGCGCGCCGCATTGGTTCCAACGTCAACGGCGAAGCTACCCTCGAACACTGTCCGCACAGGCTGGGCGAAGGCTAACCCTGCTAGTGCAGCGCTGGATAGGAGGGCGGCGATCGCGATGACACGACTGATCCACTGTCGGTCGCGGCGCAGGAACGAGCCACTCAAGATGGCCGCGATTGCGCCGACGAGCACGATCATCTCCGGGGCGACGGCCAGGAATTCCATGCCCGCCCCGTTATCCATCTCCATGGATTACCGCCCGAGAAGAACGACGACGGTGCTGGCTGCGGGTTCGATGAGATCCAGCAGCGGACGCGGGAACACCCCTATCAGGAGGGCCAGCAGCAATAACGGGCCGACAGAGAACAGTTCACGGGTCGTGAGGTCGGTGACTGCATGCGTTTTCTTTCCTGCGCTTCCGGTGAGCAGGCGCTGGAGGGCGAGCAAGAACAGGGCAGCGGTGATGAGAATTCCAGGCAGGGCCAGCGCAGTGAGAGGGACGGTTCCAATGCTGCCAGCGAAGATTTGGAATTCGGCGATGAAGCCGCTGAATCCAGGTAGGCCCAGCGAGGCGAACGCGCCCACGGCGAAAAGGGCGGCGAACTTCGGTGCCTGCCCGGCCAAGCCTCCGTAGGAGCCCATGTCGTATGTGCCGGCGCGCTCGTGCAGCACACCGGCGAGCAAGAAGAGCGCTGCAGTAATCAACCCGTGGCTGACCATCTGCGTGAGGGCTCCTGTGACAGCGACTTCGCGGGCGGGGCCGCTGCCGGCGACGCCGACTGCGCCGACTGCTAGGACGACGTATCCCATGTGGTTCACCGAAGTGTAGGCGATCATCCGTTTCAGATCGGTTTGGGCGAGGGCCACTAACGCTCCGTACAGCACCGAAATTATTCCTATTGCGATGATGAGCCAGGACCAGGCCCGCCACGCTTCGGGGAGCATCGGCATGGCAATGCGCACGAAACCGTAGGTTCCCATCTTCAGCAGGATCCCGGCGAGCACAGCAGACCCGATTGCCGGGGCGTCGGTGTGGGCTGGCGGCAACCACGTATGGAAGGGGAACGTTGGGGTTTTGATGGCCAGACCGAGCAGAATCGCTCCAAGCACCCATCCGCCGGCCATCGGGTTGCCATCAAGAGGCGCGCTGGCAGCAAGTTCGACCATGTCGAAGGTATGAGGCTCGGCGTAAAGATAGAGGCCGATAAATCCGAGCAGCAGCGCCAACGACCCGAGGAAGGTGTAGAGGAAGAACTTCAGCGCTGACCGTGCGGCGTTTCCGTGTCCCCATCCGGCGATGACGAAGTACATGCCCACGATGGACAAGTCGAAGAACAGGAAGAACAGGATAAGGTCCTGGGCGGCGAACAAGCCCAGGCAGGAGGTTTGCAGGAACAGGAACAGGGCTGCCTGGATCCGGGGGCGTTGATCTTCTTTCAACGCATACACCGCGCAGGCAAGGAAGACGACGACTGTCAGTGCCAGGAGAGGCAGGGATAGCCCGTCCACGCCCACGTGGTAGCTACTACCCACGTTCGGTATCCACTTGACTTGCTCCTCGTATCCCAGCTGCCCGGCCGCTGGTGTCCGGTACCCAAGCCACATCACCCCGACCAGGGCAGCGTCGATAGCAGTAATCAGCACCCACGCCCACCGTGCGGTCCTGTCGGGAATCTTCGGGAATGCTGCCAGCACGACGGCTGCGAAGAGGGGCAGGAAAACAACGAGACTGAGCACGGTCACCTCACGAGAAGTAATAGGACAACGGCCGCGGTAAGTACCACCACAGCCTGGGCGTAGTAGTGGTGGAGCTGCCCTGTTTGCGGACGACGGGCGAGAGAACCGAAGCGCCGCGCCGCCCTCGCCGTGGCCTCCACTGCGGCATCAACCCCTCCAGCGTCAGCACGGGCGCTAACGTCCGCAGCACGCAAACCCGCGGTGGAAATACGATCCACCGCGGTGTCGAGAACCGCGTCGTCGACGCGGGCAGTACGCTTCGCGGCCGCTTGAGTGAGCTTGGCTGAAGCCCACACTCCCCGGTCGAGGATATGGTCATCGAATCGTGCCAGGAGGCCGGCCAACCCGACGACGGGACGCACCATCAGGAGGTGGGCGGCACGTTCGAGTCCGAGCCAGTCCGACGCCCAGCGGGGCTCGGGAGTCCTGAACCGGGCCACGAGAACAATGACGACCGCGGCCAGGACCGTGGACACCGCCAGTTCTATCCATCCCGATTCCGGCACCGGTTCCCGGTTCAGAGCACTGCGTAATAGATCACCCACCGGTGGCAGGGCCAGTGCTCCGAGGACCGCCGCTGCCATTGCCAGGACGACCAGCGGTGCCTTCTCCCACCTTCCTATGTGCCGGGTTCCGTGCTCCTCGGTGTCGTACTGGTCCTCGGCGCCTGCTGCCATAGGCCGCCACACCATGATCAGTATCTTTCCTGCGTACGCAGCCGAAACTAGCGCGGCGGCAAGCCCGACTCCATACAGGGCGAGCGACTCTTCCAAAGCAACCACGAGGACCGCGTCTTTGGTCGCCCACAGCGACAGCGGGGCCACTCCGGCCAGGCTCAAGGCGGCCACCGCGAAGGTCACGCCGACCAGAGGCCACCGCCGTCCAGCCCCACGAAGCGCACCCAGTTGCTTGGTCCCCAATGCGGTAAGCCACGCCCCGGCAGCAAGGAACAACGCCGCTTTCGTCGCCGCATGCGCCACCAGGTGCGCGGTTCCGCCTGCGATCGCACCGACCCCGGCAGCGAGCACAACGAATCCGAGTTGGGCGGCGGTTGAGGCGGCCAGGAGCTGTTTGAGGTCCCGCTGGGCGAGGGCGACAGCGCCCAGCACCAGGGCAGTCAGTGCGCCGGTCCAGGCCGCCGCGTGGGCAGCCCCGCCGGTTACCTCCAGTAGCTGTTCGGTGCGCAGCAGCAAATACCCGCCCATAGCCACCATCGCCGCCGAATGCAACAGTGCGCTGACCGGGCTGGGGCCCTCCATGGCACGTGAGAGCCAGAAACTGAACGGCAGCTGTGCCGCCTTACCTAAAGCGGCGATCAGGATTCCTGCGGCAATGAGGTCCCGCCACCCGGGCGGTGCATCGGGAAGAGCCGTCAGTTCCATGCCCGTACCGGCTGCCAGGGCGGCGCCCGCCGCCGCATACAGGCCGAGGTCGGCGCTGCGCGTGACCAGGAACGCCGTCAGTCCGCCGCTGACCCGTTGCTGCTCGGACCAGCGGAATCCGATGAGGGCGTAGGACATGGCACCCATAAGTTCCCAGGCGAACAGCAGCGTCACCAGGGTGGTGGCGGTAACAGTTATGAGCACGGCTGCGGTGAACAGCAGCATGAAACCATGAAATCGGGCCGGTGGAGAAATTTCCCTCGCAGCTCCTTCCGCGGATGCGAAGACGAGCACCACCAGCGCCACCGATGCCACGGCCGGTAACACCACAGCGGAGAGCGCATCGACGGTGAGCCCGAAAGCCGCACCCTGAACGAAAGGCATCGTCGCCGTCGGCCTACTGAAAGCCGCACCGATGGCCAGCGCCGCCACAACGGTTGAGACTCCCAGTGAGACAGGTATGGCCGCCCTGTCCAGCCGCCGTCCACCCATACACAACACAGTGCCGCTAAAGGCTGGCAGGCCGATCAGGAACCACAGGACGATTCCGCTCATCCTGATAGGTCCGTGGCCATGTCGGTCATATCGGATTCCCGTGAGCGGTGCAGAAGTGTGGCTACAGCGAATCCCATCGCCATTTCCACCGTCATCGCCGTGATCACCACGAGCAGGAGCACCTGACCATCAGGGGCAGGAGCGAGGAACCACCACAGCCCGGCTGCCGCAAGGATGACGCCGTTGAGCATCAACTCCAGGCCCATCATCACCATGACCACGACCTGCTGTGACAGCGCCCCATAAAGGCCGACGCAGAATAACGCGGCCGAGGCAATCAACACAGCCTCCAACGTCATCGCGGACCGCCTTCCCCTGGCCCGGTCGGCGGTCTGCGACGCAAGTCATCGCCGAAGCGGTCGTACCGGCCCCGGGGATTAGCAAGGACGATCGCCGCTACGAGAGTGGCGAACAGTACGGGGCTCACAGTGAGCATGACCAGCATCTTGGAACCCATGATGGTTTCACCCAGTGACTGGGTGAGATCAACCGCCGGGGTGCCCCTGCGCTCAGGCCACGGCACCAGCAGGACCGCGGTAGCGAATCCCACGAATACCCCGCTGGCCAGAATGGCGGAACCCCGTTTGTTGTGCACCATGCTCATCGGCATCAGCGCCGGGTTCATCCCCATGAACATGATCATGAAAATGCCCATGATCGCCATTTCCATCACCATCATCAAGATAGTGATCACACCGATGTATTCGAGGTTGAACAGCAAAAGCATGACACCGACGGCCACGAAGGAAACCGCCAGCGCATAAGTGGCCCTGGCCATCGAATCAACCCGAAACACAGCAATCCCTGCGGCGGTCGCGACAACGGCCAGGAACCAGAAGAGCACAGCGCTGATCACAGGCCACCTCCGAGTGAGACGAGACTAACGAAGAGCACCTGCAACAACACCACCGGAAGCCCAATGACCCACGCCGCCTCCACTAGACGGTCAGGGCGCACTGCTGGGAGCAGCCGGCGTATATAGATAAATGCTGCCAGGAGGACCGCGGTTTTCAGGAAGGTCCATACCCACTCCGGGCCGAACGGCCCTGACCCCCCACCAAGGAACATCGGAACCGCAAAAGCCGCGCCCGCAGCCAAAAGTGCGTACCTGCCAGCCAGGACCAGGAATCTGTCGACGCTGGAGAGCTCGGTGAGGACACCGCCGGCGATGTCGCCGCCAGCCGCGGGTGAAAAGGGACCCCAGACAGAAAACGCGAGTACGGAGGCACAGAAAACCAGGAACGCCACCGGCATCCATACCGCGAACCACAGCCCCTGTTGGGCCACAACGACATCACTGACCCGTAGGCTTCCTGCAGCGACCGCCGGTGCTGTCAGTGCAAACATCAACGGAAGCTCGTAGGACAGCGCCTGGGCAAGGAACCGGTGCCCACCCACCAGCCCGTGCGCGCTGTTCGCGCCCCACCCGGTTAGCCACACCAGCGCCCACACCATGACGTCCATGGCATTGAACCAGGCCACGCCGACGGAAAGGTCAGCGACCGTCCACCGGCCAAAGGGCACCACCACAACCATCAGCAGCGCCACCACGAGCAGCCCCGCCCCGCCGACCCGCCAGAGTAATGGGTCCGAAGCAACGAGCACCCGCCGCCGTTGGCGCAGAAGACGCGCCGTTTCCCAGATCGGCTTCCCAACTCCGGCGAGCATGGACCGCCTATCGGAATGCGCGGCCAGGGCACCGTCGACACAGGCTCCTACCAGGGCCATCAACCCAAGCAGAACGGCAGCAACCACTACCCATCCCGGCGCTACCTCAACCAGACTTTCAACCATGATCGGTTCTTTCCACAAGGACAGGTGCGGCGTTGAGAACGGACGCGGCAACAACCAGTCGGGCAGCAGCAACATCGAGCCCGACTAGCCGCCCCACCAAATCGTGGGCGTGTACCTGTACCTGCTCACGCAGGGTCCCACCCGCCGCATATCCGCCCTGCTCTTCAGCCTCTGCTGCCCGGCAGACTTCGTCGAGGCTGCGGTACAAAGCCTCAAGCACCCCGTCTGGTTCCTTCAAGGACCACCTCAAGACCCGAGACCGGCGTACGCTCCGGTGAAGCCGAAACAACTGGCCGGCCGTCTCCTGCACCGACGCGCCGTCCAGCAACCTGTCACGGACGCCGAACGCCATGGTCGCTGCTCGAGACCACCCAGCAACCGCGAGTAGCCGGCCAATCCCATCACAGCGTCGAAGAATCCCATTGCGCCGAGCGGCGTCATCACCGTCGCCGGTTACTGCGGACTCGGGAGGAGAACCACCTGCTGGCAGGATCTCGACCGCTGCTTTAGTGATGACGTCTCCCTGGAGGGCACACCGAATCACCAGACCGGCTGGCCAATGCGGTAGTACAGGACCCAGAGGAACATTCAGAACATCCAGGTTCAGCCCATCCCGGTCAGGGCCCCCCTCAGCTGATCCGATCCCTCCGGGCATCATCATCTCCATGTCGCCGTGATCCATGTCGTCGTGGTTCATGGCTGAATGGTCCATATCCGCATGCCCCCCGGCTTCGGCATGAGGCTCGATGGGTTCACACCCGTCGGTGCCGTCATGCTCATGGCCGGCGGAGGAAGGATTCTCATCATGGTGCTGTGAACCTTCGTTCGTGTCCGAGGGAGTATCGGCGGCGCTGGCACTAACCGTGTGGTCCATACGGCCGGAGGAGGGGTCCGCGGTCCTTTCTCCGTCGCCTTCGGACGCCTTCTGTTTCCGTGAGACGGCGTCGCGGCGTTGCACGGCGCCGTCAAGGATCGTGATGACCGCTTCATCAAGCGCTGCAGAAGTAGCCTCTTCGTCCAGGGCCTCTACTCGGGCCCGAGGCCCAGGCAACTGTTCCCATACCCGGTCACATACGGAGGCGAGGTCCGCTCCAGGTACTCCGCAGACGAGCAGGACGTCCGCGTCAGCGGGCGATTCGGAGACCGCCCATCCTCGGGAACGCACTTCGGTTTCCACGCGCATCCTGGTCCGGTCCCACCCGGGGATTTCGACGATGAGGACATGCAGACGGTTCACGGCCGCACGGCTCAGCGCCCCTGCTAAACCCAACGGAGCGCTCCTTCACGCCAAGCCCAGACGACACCGGCCATCAGTACACCAAGAAAGATGAACATCTCCATCACAGCTTCAATTCCGCTGTCGGCCGCGACAACGGCCCATGGATACATGAAAAGCATCTCGACGTCGAAGGCCAGAAAGATCATCGTCAGTGGGTAAAAGCGGGCGTGATAGCGGGAAAGCGCGTGCTCTTCCGGCGTCCATCCGGACAGAAACGGCAGGTTCTCTATGGGTTTCGCCTCGACCGAGGTAGCCCTGTTGAGCAGATAAATACCTCCGACGAAGGCCGCTGCAACCAGAAGCATCATGAACACACTGAGATAGGTGGAGCTCATGTTCCCTCCCTGGGTGGTTCCTCTGCAATCTCATGTTCCTAGGCGGAGCTGCTGGTTCAATCGTTTCTCACTCAGCTCAGTTCAGCCTGTTCCGCCCGTCCGACCCTTTCGTCACCGGTACAGCATCGAACGATCTCAGTTCTACCCCGAGGTGACTCGGCTACGGTAGCCCAAACGTACCGAAATCAGGCGGATAGACGACCCCGGGAATCCCGTCGGCTCTCCTTCGAAAGAGGTGCGCGCGGTCCCTGAGGATTGTACCGGGAAGGCTAGAGTGCCGGGAGCAAGCATCTGCGGTTCCTTCCGTCGAGGATGGGTTACTGCTGGTCCAGCATGACTGAACGGCGCCGGTATTCCTCGTCGTCGATTTCTCCTCTGGCGAATCGGGCCCGCAGGATCTCGTGCGCCTCACCAGAACCGGATCCTCCACCCTTGGTTTGGGTGTTGCGTGCAGATTTCACCGCGAGAACGATCAGTGCTGTCGCCGCGGCTGCCAGGAGTAAAAACACCACAACAGACCAGATCACAGCCCACCCCATCATTCCGCCGCCCATCATTCCGCCCATGTTCCCGTCCTTTCCGTTTCGTACTTCAAATGCTCAAACCCTACTACTAAGGATTTTAGTAGTAGGGTTTCGCCAAGCACTGGTACTTCCAACGGCTTGCTTGACGATAGGTCCGCTGAAGACGTCCCCGCCGGGATCATTAGATGGAAGCGGGAAATCCGGTCGGGCAGGTCTGAGCGTAGGCCGTTGATACTGCTGGCGTAAGAGCAACGGCAGGGGGCAAGATGAGCATTGCGGCTGCTGCGGAAACAGCTACTAGCGCGTGCAGCCTGCCGAGCGGCGCTGAGGGCCAGGCCAGTCGGCGAACTCTGGCGAGTGCGCTGGTGCCTCCTGCACCCAACGCAGCAGAAGGAGCGGGTCCTGCTTCGGCCAAGCGCACCATAGCTGTTGCCACCGTAAGTCTGGCGTTGCTGCGGGCAGCCCGGTCGTCGGCGTCCATCTCGATCAGGCGTACTAGTTCGCTGTGTGCGATGCTGAACGCCGGCACTCGGGGAAAGGCGCGCTCGATTGCTTTCGCCGCCGCCACGACGACGTGGTGCCGCGCCCGTAAGTGCGCCTTTTCGTGGGCGATGACAGCAGCTCGTTGACCTTCATCCAGTGCGGCGAGTGCTGCAGATGTCAGCACGATCTCGTTGTTTCGCCCTGGGAGGCAGTAGGCGGCCGCCGTTTGATGGTCCACAACGAGGAAATGACCACTGGGATCCCTGCGTCCCAGCAGAGCCAGGGAGCGCAGCTGGCTCCGACGGGCCGTTCGTGCAGAGGTGAATTCCGAGAAGAGGCAGTACCCGGTGCGGGCCGTAACGGCTGCTGCTATGAGCGCGCCGGCGGTGGTGACCGCTGCTCCTCCTGGTGTGGAGTACTGCTCCTGAAGGACCGTGACGCAAGCACGCAGGAAGTCCGCCAAAGTCATGGTGAACGGCATGGCAGGAACCGCTAACATCACACCTGCGAGCACGACACTCGCGATGACAGTGACGGATAGCGACTGCCACACGATGATGCCGACCTTGGGTGAGCGTTCGGCCCACGTGCCCTTGCGTAGGAACGGTGCGGCTCCCGCTGCCGCCACGGCATAGGTGATGAGTAGGAGTGCCGCCGTCACTTACCGGCCTGGCTTTTGTCCTGCTCGGCGCGGTCCAAAACCGCCCTTAGCTGTGCGACCTCGTCAGCGGGTATTTGCTCAAGGAAGTGCAGAAGGGTCGCAGTGCGGTCGCTTCCGCTGGCGAGCACCTCTTGCATGTGCGCCGCGGCGTGCTGTTCCCGGGTTTGCGTCGGCCGGTAGCGGAATGCACGCCCGTCGGGTTCACGGTCAAGCAGGCCTTTGCGGTGAAGCGTGTCCATCACGGTCTTGACGGTCATGTACGCGATGTCGCGGTTCCGCTGGATGTCCTCGAGGATGTCGCGTACGGCCACCGGTCCGGAGCGAGACCACATCCGCTCCATGATCGCCGATTCGAGCTGGCCAAGACGGTGCATGCCAGATCCCTTCTGTCGTACTTGCAGCCCGCGTTCAATAGACAATCCTACCGCGCATAGTAGACGCCTGTGGCCGCCGTCGTGAAACCAGAGCCATGCCCAGAATCTCGTTTTTCCGGCTGAACGTGGTGGCGAAGAACGCAGGCAGCATGACCAACACGCACACGGGGCGAACAGCGCGATCATGCCCCCAAGAATGACGCCAATATGGTGGTGAATAGGAGTGTTTCCTCCACGCCTTACCCTTTCGACCCGCTCATGGGTGTACAAAGTGCCTTTGGCAGTCTCACAGGCGGGAGGATTGGTGCTGGCCGGTTTTGAGTGCCTCTACCTGTTCGCGCAGTCTTGTAAGCTCTTCCGCTTGCGCGGACGGCGTCTGCTCTCCGGCCTGCCGCGCTTGTCGGCCCAGGGTGCACTGTCCACGCCGCATGGGCCGGAGGCAAAAAAAGTATGTGAACACCAGCGACGCCAGCAGGACCACTACCGGCAGAATCAATTCGCTCATCAGAGCGTCGCTCTGGATTGAGAAGCGGAAGGCTCACCACCTGAATTCCTCTGGCCAGCGCGGAGCTGATCGACCTCTGCGCGCAACTTCACCAGTTCCGCCTCTTCAGTAGGCTTTGCCTGGGGCGGAGAACTTTTGCTACCCCGCATCATGAACCACATCATCAGACCCATGCCGACGGGGCAGGCCAGCAACGCGAATGCGTACAGTGCTTCGCTCATCGCAGTTCGCCTTCAACACTTCCCGCAACGCCCTGAGTCGGCATTCCTGCGGCAGGACCCATCATGTTTTCGTGCATCCGCATCATGCCCGGGTTGCCGTCCTTCATCAGTTCCTGCATTTGAGCCATCCCCGGATGGTGGTCGCCCATGACGGCATCCCGGTGGTTCTGAGAGTCCGACCCGCCGCCTGGGGTGGGCGCGGTGCCCGCAGATGCTGCTGCCGGCATGGCTGCTGCCATGGACAGCAGGCCTGTGCCCGCTGCCACTGTTATCCATTTTCCTAACCGCATGAAACGCTTCCTTTCATCGTGAAGTTAACTACTAGGTCCGATAGTAGCAGGGTACTAACTAAGTTAGTAGTTCGAACTGGATCGTAGCGACTCTTTACTCTCGAGTGGAGGTCAACCCCGCTTATGGGTCTAACGCCACATCCGCAGCTATTGGATGGAATAGTGCTTAGCCTGAATCCACCGGTGGGGTTGAGCGCCACTCGGCGTTTTAAACGGGAAATGCCCGTCTGATCAGGAAAAATAGTGTTTGTCGAGAACAATTATTTCAGCTATCAGAGGGGCATCCCGTAGATGCAAGTTTTCCATGCCCGTGGGGCGGTTTCCAGCGCCTTCGATGATCCGAATCTCGTGTCCTCGGCGGGACTGGTCCCGGTCATGGCCTTGGCGGCGGATACTGGGCTGGGCGGGCTGGTCGATGAGCATGTGAGGGTGCCGGAGTATTACGGGGCGAATGCCGGGCTGAAGGTTACGGCGCTGGTTGCCGGGATGGTCGCCGGCGCGGACTGCATTGACGATATGGGTGTCCTGCGCCATGGCGGAACCGGGAAATTGTTCACCGGCACCTATGCGACGGTGCAGCGGGCGACCGGGGATGTTCCTCCGATTGAGTTCGGCGTGGATCTTCCTGATCCCGTATACCCGCATCCTGGGGTGGGTGTGAATGCTCATGATGTGCTCCTTGAGGCAGGCGTCACGCCGCGCGCGGGCGCTGATGGGTCGATTCTTGAAGGCGTAGTAGGTCCCCGGGGCGATCTTGAGCCCGTAGTCCTCGGTCAGGACACGGCAGATCGGTTCGATTCCCCAGCGGTGCTTGTGCTCGTCGATGAAGGCGACGATCACTTCTGTGGGCGGTCGAACTCCGCCTTGGCGAAAAAAGCTGTCGCTGAGCGCAGGATCTCGTTCGATCGGCGCAGCTCGCGGTTCTCGGCCTGGAGCTGCCGGATTTGAACGGCGGCGTCCACCGACTCAACGGGGAGGTCGGCGTCTTCTGCCTTGCGTACCCAGTTACGCAGCGTCTCTTCGCCGAGGCCTGTCTGACCGGCGATCCGGGCGATCGCGCCGGAGCGAGTCGCGGGATCACGACGAGCCTCAACGGCCAACCGCGTTGCGCGTTCGCGGAGCTCTTGGGGGAATTTCGAGGTAGCCATGATGAGTGAGGAGATCCTTTCGGTCAAGTCCCGTGGAGTGGTGTAGCCGGTCTGTGGGTTTTCGAGGTTGTTGAGGGTTAGAAGTTGTGGTTCTCGGA
>NZ_CANLXP010000016.1 GCF_947495145.1 uncultured Arthrobacter sp. | reverse complement strand
TACCTCGACCCAAACCAAACACCCAAACGCAACCGCTACTGGCACGTCGAAGAAGCCATACACCAACAACTCACCCGCACGGAGTGATCCTGCTACCCAGGCGCCTGGGTCCCGCGACGCCTCGAACGCCGAGGAGCCCCGCACCGCACTGGATGCCTGAACACCTGGACGCCCTGGATGCCTGAACACCTGGATGCCCTGGATGCCTTCAAGTCAGGTAGTCTTCGCCCGCAGGTGCAGCCGCTCTCCCTGGCGCCCAAAGAGGCTGAGAAACTCCACGGCATGACGGTCCGCTTTGCCGAACCAGTGCGGCACCCGGGTGTCGAATTCAACCGCTTCTCCGGCTGGAAGCACAAGATCGAGTTCACCGAGAACCATCCGAAGGTTTCCGTTCAGCACATAAAGCCACTCGTACCCCTCATGGATCTTCACATCCGGCTCCTCCAACGGCATTTCGGCGTGCAACACATGCTTGTAGGCCTGAATGCCGCCCGGCCTCCGGGTGAGCGGAACAACCGTCCCGCGGCCCATGTCGATCGGGCGCAGGTGCACACGTGGGTCACCCGTTGTGGGCGCACCCACAAGCTCATCCAGCGGAACCTGGTGTGCCTGGGCCAGCGGAAGCAGCAACTCAAGGTTGGGCTTCCGTTGGCCGGACTCCAGCCGGGAAAGCGTACTCACCGAGATCCCGGTCGATTCCGAGAGCGACTGAAGCGTTACGTCCCGCTTTACCCGTAGTGCCCTCAGTCGCGGTCCGACTGCTGCCAGAGCCTCGCCAATCTCATCTGTCATAAACACCAGTTTGCCACTTCAGCAAGGTTGCTTGCTAGTTTTCCCTTCCGGTTTCACCATTGAAACATGACACCTGAACTGAATTCATACGACGTCGTCGTCATCGGTGGCGGAGCCGCCGGACTCAGCGCGGCCCTGATGCTGGGGCGCACCCGCCGCAGTGTCGCCGTTGTCGACGCGGGGCACCCCCGCAACTCCCCCGCCAGCGGCGTGCATGGTTTCCTCACCCGTGAGGGCATGAACCCGCTGGACCTCATCACTGCCGGCCGGGCTGATGTGCAAAGCTACGGCGGCGTCATCGTCCCCGGCACCGCAGTTCACGCGGCCCCCACCGATGATCCGCATTTCCGGTTCCGCACCACGCTGGAGGACGGGACAGTGCTCCACTCGCGCCGCCTCCTGCTGACCACCGGCCTGACCGATGTGCTGCCGGATATTCCCGGGCTTCGCGAGCGGTGGGGTAAGGAAGTGCTGCACTGCCCCTTCTGCCACGGCTGGGAGGTGCGTGACCAGCACATCGGAATTCTCGGCACCAGTGCCATGTCGGTGCACCAGGCACTGTTGTTCCGGCAGTGGAGCAGCAACATTTCCCTCTTCCTCAATGACACAGTCGAGCCGAATGAGGAGGAGTGGGAACATCTTGCCGCTCGCGGCGTCACCGTGGTGGACGGCGCGGTCGAACGTGTCCTGAACCAGAACGACGGCGGAACTCTGAGCGGCGTGGAACTCACCGGCGGTCGGGTGACTCCGTTGGAAGCGCTCGTTGTTGCGCCGAAATTCGTGGCAAACACCGGAATCTTCACGGGCCTCGGCATTACTCCGGTCCAGCACCCCATGGGCGTCGGTGAGCACCTTGCCGTGGATGAGATGGGAGCCACCGGAGTCGACGGCGTATGGGCCGCCGGAAACGTTGCGAACCTCATGCTGCAGGTACTGCCGTCGGCGGCTTCGGGGTCGATGGCCGCCATGGCGATCAACAATCACCTGATGGCCGAAGAACTTCAGCAGGATCTGGCTGCCCACCGGGCGTCTTCCGCCGCTGCTTCCTCTTCCGCTGCCGCACGCCGGCAGAGCAGGATAGGAGCGGAGGTTTCCTGATGCACACACAGCACGAACACCACGACCACGGGCAGCCCGAGTTCGATGAAGCTTTCTGGAACGCGCGCTACGGCGAGAAAAAGCGGATCTGGAGTGGTCGCCCGAATCCGCAGCTGGTCGCGGAGGCCGACGGACTGCCGGTCGGGACTGCGCTCGATGTCGGCTGCGGTGAAGGCGCTGACGCACTCTGGCTCGCTGCGCGCGGTTGGGAGGTCACCGGCGTCGACATCTCAACCGTTGCGCTGGAACGGGCCGCAGCGCACGAGAAGGAGCTGAGCGGCAAGGCCGGTTCCCAACCCACTTCATCCAGTGGCGACGGGGGCACCGCTTCCGGCAGTGCGGTCGGCATACATCCAGTGCACTGGGAGCATCACGATCTCACCGTCTGGGAGCCGCCAGCCGCAACTTTCGACCTGGTAACCGCGCAATACATGCACCTTCCCACGGCACAACGGGAGCCGCTATTCCTTGCCCTGGCACGCGCTGTGGCACCGGGCGGAACGCTACTGATCGTCGGGCATGACCTGTCAGATCTGCGGAGCGGCGCTTCGCGGCCCGACCTTCCTGACCTGTATTTCACGGCCCGGAACATCGCGGACATGCTCGACGACGGTTGGGAGCACCAGGTCGTCGAGGCTCGTCCGAGGGAAGCCAGCGGCCCCGACGGCGCCACGTTGGCTGTCGCGGACGCGGTCTATCGGGGGCGACGGCTCAGGTGATAGAGACTTCCGACAGCCGCGACGGCACCGCCTGCTATCGAGACCACCCACCGTCAAGACCAGCCGGCGGCTAAGAAGGCACCACCCACCGTCAAGACCAGCCCGCTCTTAGGAAGCGACCAGCGCCTCCATGTCGTCGAAGAACGATTGGTAACCTACGGCGGTCTGTTCACGCTGGTCCTCAGAGAAATCCAGGGCTTCCTGGACGAGCGTCATCTGGGTGCTGCCCTCGAGCTCGGTGAACGTGACGGTGATGGGAGCGCCGGGATCAGTACCGGGCTGGTCGGTGATGGTGAGAGCCAGCCTTTCCGGCGGCGTCACTTCGGTGTACCGGCCCTCCCAGTTGATGGTGCCGCCGTCGGGCAGTTCCATCACTGCGCTCCAGTTGCCGCCTGGACGGACATCGAGCACGAGGGAGTCAAGCGGCACGTTGACCTGGGAACTGCCGAACCACACGGAGAAATCCTTGGGGTCAGTCCACGCGGCGAAGACGCGCTCCCTGGGAGCAGCGAAAGTGCGGGTGACGGTGATCTGGTTGGACATACGGATCCTCTCAGCGTGAAGTGCGCGTCGTGAACTGACTTCCTTCTAGGCGCGGCCCTTCAAAATGGCGTACCAGTAGAGCCTGATGAATCCGTACCGCTCCACCAGCCAGGTCAGGCGCTTCTCCTTTGCAAGGCCCTTCCAGCCGGGAACCGAAGGCTTGGGTGTGCGGGTGTCATCGAACTCGGCAAGCACCACTGTAGAGCGACTCACGGTGAAAGGACAGGCACCGTAACCGTTGTACTTCTGGCTTGGCTGGCTGCCCTTGAGCACTGCCCTCAAATTCTTCGCGAGTACGTTGGTCTGCTGGCGGAGCGCGGCGCCCGATTTCGAGTTCGGCGTTCCTGCAGCGTCACCGAGTGACCAGACGGTTGGGTAGGCGAGATGGCGGAGGGTCTTCTTGTCGACCGCAACAAAACCGTCGTCGTCAGCCAGGCCCGTGGTCCGGATCCAGTCCGGGGCCGACTGCGGCGGTGCGGCGTGAAGGACGTCGTACTGGATTTCCTCCTCAGCCCCGCGCGTGGTGTCGCGGAGGGTCGCCCGGCGATTGTCTGCGTTTACTCGGACGAGCTCAGTAGTACAGCGCAGCTCGATTCCGTACTCCGCGATCTTGCGGTTCAGTTCCTCGTCCACCACGTCGACGCCGTACACAGTCTTCGTGGGCACAGCGAGGATCACGCGGATGTTGCCGAGGACGCCCTGTGAGCGCCAGTAGTCACACGCCAGATACATGGGTTTCTGGGCCGCGCCGCCGCAGGTGATGGGCCCGTCGGGCATGGTGAAGACGGCGGTCCCGGAACGTAGGTCGCTCAGCAGGCGCCAGGCCTTCACAGCGAGATCGAGGCTGTAGTTCGTGGCCCCGAAAGGGGAATCATAGGCGGCCTGCAGCCCGGGAATTCCGTCCCAGTTCTTCTGAATTCCGGGGCAGACCACAAGGTGCTCGTAGGTGAGGATTGTCCCGGACGCCAGGGTCACCGTCTTCGCTGTCGGATCTATTGCCGTTGCGGAATCCCGATGCCAGGTGATCCCCTTCGGCATCACCGATTCCTGCGACCGGACAGCCGTTTCGGCCTTGGCCGTGCCGCCGGCAATGTGGGAAAAGAACGGCTGGTAGAGGTGCTGTTCAGAGGGGTCGACGACGGCAATCCCCTTCACTTTGTAGCGCTTGAGGCGTGCGGCGAGGGAGATCCCGGCGTTCCCACCGCCGATGATCAGCACGGGGTGGTGTGTACGTCCGTTGCGTTGCGGGATTCCGCTGCCCTCAGACATGGTCGCCGCTGTCAATCGTGAGCTCACCCATGCGGTTCCAGCCTGTGGCTGAAATCTGTTCGCTGATGATGTGCGGGGTTTCTGCGAGCGCCTGCGGCATATCCTGCATGGCCTGCTGAAAGTGGTCGCTCGTTACATGGTCACCGGCGGCATCTTCTCCAAACGCCTCGACCAGAACGAACTCATTGGGATTGTCGACACTGCGTGACCAGTCGAACCAGAGGTTGCCCGGTTCTGCTCGCGTGGATTCGGTGAATTCCCGGGTCAGGTCCAGCCAGCGATCACTCCAGTCGGGCTTCACGTTGAACTTGACGACGATAAAAATCATGCCGGTGCCTTCCGCTTGAGGATCTCCTGCACCATGCTAGGCGTTCGCTCCGACGTTGCGGCCCTTTCACAGGCGATCAGCTTCCGTTCGGTGTCAGCACTGTGGTCGTTGGGATAGGCAACACTTCCATGACCGGCTATGCCGCCTGCAGCTTCCCGGCGAGCTCAGGAAGGCTGCCGGCTTCGAGGTCAGGTGCGTCGAAATAAGTGGGATAGGCGGCACCGGCCCGGTTGATCCATGCGGTTTTCAGCCCTGCACGGTGCGCTCCGTGGATGTCCCACGGATGCACAGCGACCAAGAGCATCTCCCCCGGCTGCCGGCCCAGTTCCGCAGCAGCGTACTCGTACGCGCTCTCGCGAGGTTTCCATCCCGGCGCGTCCGCAACACTGAGGAGCCTCGCGAAGTGGCGGCGGATTCCTGCTCGCTGCAGAAGCCCCTCGGCCACCGACGCTGCACCATTGCTCAAGGTCACCAACTCAGCAAGGCCTGCGAGCGCTTCAACACCGGGGACGACGTCGTCGTGCACTGGCAACGACGTCAGCGTGCCCATGATGTTGTCTACTGTGGCCGTGTGGGCTCCCTGCCCCAGGGAGTCAGCGCACAAACGCTGGAGGCTGTCCTCGGCGATGCCGGAAAACGCTGGATTGTCGCCGGTCACGGTCAGCGCAAAACCATCGCGAAGGATTCCCGCAAACCAGACCCGCGCTGCCAGCGCTGGCAGTCCTTCAGCGTCGAAGGCGTTCGCGAGAGGACTCATGTCGGACAGGGTTTCGTTGACGTCGAAAACGATAGTTCGGAGCTGATCGGTCATGCTGCCACCCTGTCAGGAGATATTCGCGTGCGACAGCCCCCAGAACACTGAAGTAACGCCACTGCGCCAGTCCGCCGCGGGAAAGCCGGCAGACGGGCGCAAAATCGACAAGGAACTTGGTCCGGGAAGCGTTAGTTCGCGAAGACGTCCTGCAGGCGGGGCCCGGTCCACAGGGCAACCGAGTCACCGCCGTTGTTCAGCACAGACGCACCGCCGCCGTTGTAATAAGCTTCAGCCGAGTCGGTGCCCGGGCCCGTGTAGACACGCAGTTCGGCTCCCGGAGCCAGAATGTAGCCAGCACCGACCGTGAGAATGTTGTTCGCTGCGTCGCGGATAATCGCGCCACTCACATCGACGCTCGCTGTCGAGGTGTTGCGGAGCACCACGTGTTCGCCGTTCTCCGGCTGAACGTCGTCGCCGGCTGGGTTGTTCACGGAGTCCACGATTTCGACGCCGGCACCCGGGAACACGGGCTGGCCCTTGAGGAAGCGGTGGTTCTGGATCGGGAAGTCAGTGGTCACCGCATCGACACCCAGATCCAGCGAATACTGCACCGCCTCGGGCGAGTTCACCGTGTAGACGCCGAGAACCAGATCGGCAGCTTGACGTCGGCAACGTTCTGCGGCGTCAGCCTGCGGTAGTTGGCGCCCACCGAATCCGCGAACGTTGCCCAAGGCTCCACGACCGCACGCCCGGGCACCGCGCCGGTGAGCTGCTGCAGCTCGATCTCCGGCGCGATGGCTGCAAAGCGGCGGTTCGAAGCCTCATCGAAGCCGATGACCTGGATCTTGTCCGCCGCAACCAGCGGGGTCCACTTCGGATCGTTGCGCAGTTCGTCAGCGACTACCTGTTCAATACCGGGCGAGTTCACGGGAGCCTTGATCTCGATGTACACCCCGGTCTTCACGGTTGCGACGTCGGCAGCGTCATCGAGGTGCGGGATGCGCTCTCCCTCGTACCGATCACTGAAGTAGGAGCCGGCGTCGAGCTGCTGAAGTTCGGCCCAGGTGAAGGACGTGAGGGGGTCGTTTTCGCGGCCCGGAAACACCTCTGCAACGTTGGTGGTGCGAGCGGGAGTGTTGTCGTGGAAGAGAAACGGAACGCCGTCTGCGCTGAGCTGAACGTCGATCTCAAAGAAATCGGCACCGGAAGCACGGCCGTCCTTGAAGGCCACAACGGTGTTCTCGGGTGCGGTACCGGCAGCTCCGCGGTGCCCGATGAGAATGGGAGCGTCGCTCGCCTTCTTTGCGGGTATAGCATGTGCGACGGCGGCGGGCGCGGTCGCGAGCATCAGCCCGGCAGCAGTGGTGGCCATAATCCTGGTCAGGCGATAAGCCATAAGGTTCAGTCCCTTTCGGATGAGTGCGGGTGGTCCCCTCGCCCGATGCTTCATGGTGCCGAAGTCCGCCCGGTCAACACGGAATGAACTGCGGGTGAAAGCACATCCAACCCCCGCGTTGAGTCGTCAGGACACACCCCGAATGCACGCTCTGAAGCGGCGTGTCCTGCCAATTCAACGGGTTAGTCGCGGGCGTAACGCCGCACGAAGTTGTTGAGGATCTTCGGCGGCCAGGTCACCGACGCGCTCTGCGCACGCTCAATGACGGTCTCAGCCTGATCGGGCGGAAAGTAGCCAGCGTGACGGTAGATCCGGATGCGCTCAGTCAGGCCCTCAACGTCAAGTTCAGGATGAAACTGCGTTGCATAAAGGTTCTCTTGTACCCGGAACATCTGGACCGGACAGGACGACGACGACGCCAGCAGCACCGCGCCAGAGGGCAACGAAGAGCAGGCCTCCTTGTGCCCCACGAACGCATCGAAGCGCGACGGTAGGCCGGCCAGCAGCGGGTCCGCTGCGCCGTCGTCGTGCACTGCGATTTCCACCGGACCGATCGGCTCCGCGAAGGTACGGTCAATCACCGCACCCTGGTGCCGTCCCAACGTGCCCACGCCGTAGCAGGCGCCAAAAAACGGGAAGTCGGCGTCAACAACGCGATCAAGCAGCTCAGCGAGCTCATGCTCGACACGGTGCTGGGTTGGTGACTTGACCTCCTCCGGATCCGACGAATTGAACGGGCTTCCGCCGAGAAAAATGCCGGAATAGTCATCAAGACGGAGGACGGGCAGCGGCTCCTGCTCCACCCGGATTCGTTGCAGGTTCGACGGCGCCAGACCAGTAAAGCGGAGAAAGCTGCGGTACTCGCCCTCGGCAGCGGCATCTTCAGCACGGGTAGCCAGGAGAAGGAACGGTAGCACCCGTCGATCGTACTGCCGGGTGAAATTTTCCACCCGATCACTCGCAAAATGCTAAGCATGCTGATAAACATTAAGGGAGCCGTTTTCCAACCATCCTCATCGGTCTACGGCACACCCCAAGTCTAAGGAGAGCATCATGGCAGGAAACACGCTTGTACGGTCCCTTCACGATCTCAGCGCTGCGGCCTGGTTCGGCGGATCGCTCATGGGCGCCGTCGGCCTGAACGGCGCTGCGGCCGAAGCCAAGGATCCGACTGAGCGCACCCGTCTTTCCACGGTCGGCTGGGCACGCTGGACTCCCGTGCAGATTGCAGCTTTCGGCGCACACGCAGTCGGCGGCATCGGCCTCATTGCAGCGAACAAGGGACGGCTTGCCGGTCAGCCCGGCGCTGTTGCCAACACCGTGGTCAAGTCAGCAATCACCGTGGTCGGCATGGCAGCATCCCTCTACTCGGGCATGCTCGGCAAGAAGGTCGGTGAGCTGAGCCAACACGGCGCCGCCGGCGCAACTGAGCCCAAGCCCGGCGCACCCGAGGAACTCGCGAAGGCACAGTCGCAGCTGAAGACCCTTCAGTGGATCCTGCCCGCCCTCAGCGGCGCAGTGATTGTGCTCGGCGCCAACCAGGGTGAGCAGCAGCGTCCCAAGAACGTGTTCAGCGGCATTTTCGACCGCTAAGCACCGTGAAGCCGGGCCCGTCGTTTCCCCCAAACGGCGGGCCTCTTCGGTTAATGCCCGAGATGTGTTCAGCGAATGATGGAGGAAATGATGGGCCAGCCAGCACAGCAACAGGATGTACCCGGCGTTCAGTCAGCGATGGATCCAACACCGGACTGCGGTGAAGAGAGCTACCGTGGCAGCGGAAAGCTCACCGGCAAGGCCGCGGTCATCACCGGCGGTGACAGCGGAATCGGCCGCGCCGTCGCCATCGCTTTTGCACGTGAGGGCGCCGACGTCCTGATTTCATACCTCAACGAGGATGACGATGCAGAAGAAACGGCTCGTTACATCGAGGAAGCCGGCCGAAGGGCAGTCACTGTTCGTGGCGACCTCTCGGATGCGCAGCACTGCCGGGACATTATTGAGCTGGCCGTGCAGGAGTTCGGCAAGGTGGACGTCCTGGTCAGCAACGCCGCCTACCAGATGAGCCACCAGACTCTCGATGAAATCAGCGAAGAGGAGTGGGAATACACCTTCAAGGTGAACGTGTCGGCGATGTTCCACTTGGTCAAAGCCGCCCTGCCCCATATGGCGCCGGGCTCCTCGATCATCGGCAGTTCGTCGGTTAACTCGGACATGCCGAGCCCAGCTCTTGCTCCCTACGCAGCAACCAAGGCGGCCATCGCCAACTTCTCCGCAAGCCTCGCGCAAATGCTCGGCGAGAAGGGAATCCGCGTCAACAGCGTGGCGCCTGGACCGATCTGGACCCCACTGATTCCATCGACCATGCCGGAGGAAAAGGTGAAGCAGTTCGGCGATGACACTCCCCTCGGCCGCGCCGGCCAGCCCGCCGAACTGGCTCCGGCGTACGTTCTGCTGGCGTCCGACGACGGTAGCTACATGTCCGGTGCCCGGATTGCCGTCACGGGCGGGCGCCCGATCCTCTGAAGCACCGCGTTGAGTTGGCAGGACACGCCCGTAATGACTCCTCAAAAGGGGTGTGTCCTGCCGACTCGGCGCGGGGAGAAAGCGACGCCGTCGGCTTGACCGGCCGCGGCTTTCGGCCCGCCTTGGGAGAATTGAAGCATGGAGTTCAACCGGCTGCTGCAGATCAAACGCATCTACGCGCAGCCTGCTGCCCTGGAGTTACCCCGCGGCAAGGAGATTGTGGAGCGGTGGCCGGACGCCGACGTCGTGCTGGTGGAAAATCACTGGAACATCCCGGAGGTGCACGGTGATGAGACCAACGTGCCGCGCTGGTCACGGATCAAGACCGAGGCGCTGGTGCTCGGCGTCAAGAAGGCACTGACCGTCAAGCCGAACGGCAGATCCGCAGACTTCATTGCCCCCTCTACCGCCAACGGCTGCGCGATGGCCTGCGCCTACTGCTATGTCCCCCGACATAAGGGGTACAGCAACCCGGTGACGGTCTTCGCGAACATCGACCAGATCGCCGGAACACTCGAGCGGCACGCCACCCGCCAGGGCATGAAACTGGAGCCGAACCAGTGCGATCCGGAACTCTGGGTCTACGACATCGGCGAAAACAGCGACTGCTCCGTGGACGCCCTGATCAGCGACAACGTCGAGGATCTGGTCACGCTCTTCCGGGACCTGCCTACCGCAAAGCTGTCCTTCGCCACGAAATACGTCAACCCGGCAATGCTGGGATGGGATCACGGCGGGCATACCCGAATCCGGTTTTCCCTGATGCCCGCAGACCTCGCGAAATCGATCGACGTGCGCACCTCGCCTGTCGCCGAACGCATGGCCGCGATCAACGACTTCGTCGACGCCGGCTACGAAGTTCACGTGAACTTCTCACCCGTCATCGTCACCGACACGTGGTTGAGCGACTGGGCGGCGCTCCTCCGCCAACTCGATGACACCCTCACCCCCGCCGCCAAGGCCCAGCTCGCTGCCGAGGTCATCCTCCTGACCCACAACGAGCGGCTCCACGAGGTGAACCTGGGGTGGCATCCGCAGGCAGAGGACGTTCTGTGGCGGCCGGACCTGCAGGAAACGAAGGTCTCCTCAAACGGCTTCACCAACGTCCGTTACCGCACCGGCGCAAAGGGTCGCTACGTCCGGCAACTGACTGAACTCATCGAGGAGATCGCGCCATACTGCAGGATCCGCTACGCGTTCTGAGGATGATCACCGTATTACTTCGCCATATCCCGGCTGCGCGGTGGGTGATGTTGGTCGTGTGCCAGACGTAGCGGGACTAGGCTCGACGCCATGAACAATGAGATCAGTCTGACCCAGCATGTCAACGCCTCCGCAGACAAAGTATGGGCCGTCATTTCCGACATCCCGGGATCAGCAACAACCCTTTCAAGCATCAAGTCAATAGAGATGCTCAGCGACGGCCCCTACGGCGAGGGTACCCGCTGGAAGGAAACCCGCACCATGATGGGCAGGTCGGAGACCGTGGAAATGTGGGTATCCGAGGCCAATCCGCCGCGCATCACGACGGTGAAAGCACTGCAGAACGGTGCTGACTACACCTCCCGGATGACGCTCGAGGAGAACGACGGCGGCACGGACCTGACCATGACCTTCGCAGCCGAGATGCTCAATCCCTCCCGGATGAACAAGCTGGCGATGGCGCTCTTCGGAAAACTGGGCGTGAACGCCACCCGCAAAGCATTGGCTAAAGACCTCGCAGAAATAGCTACCAGGGCTGAGTCGCTCTAGAGACGCGGCACGCCCGCTATTTTCTCTGCTCGGGCTGCCCAAAGCAGCGTGGCGATGTCTTCCCTCGTCATTTCCGCTGACTCAGCAACCTTCTCGATTGCACAGCCATTGGACACTGCCCGCTCAATCACCGATGCAAGCCCACTTCGAGCCCTGTCCAGTTCCCACTCGAGAGATTCGACGGCGCCGGCGGCCGCAATGATCCGCTCGGTGTCGGGTACGCCGTCGTCAAGCACTGCACTACCGGTGCGCTCGGAGGACCACAGCTCATCGATAAGGTCAACAGCATTAGCAGCGGCAACCGGGGCGAGCGCCACGGGCGGATTTTGAGCAACTGTAGTCATCGACAATATCCATATCAATAGTCTGTGTAGTAACTAGGTTGGCTAGTTACTACTGACCTTAGCTTGAGTCGACAGGGAGGGGAAGCCAGTAAATTTCGGACAATCTTGAGACTGCCTCAAGAAACCTGTTGTTCGCTTGATTTTTACTAGGTGGCCTAGCAAGTAGGTTGGCGATAAAATAGCCCTATGGAAACAGCTACAGGTCTCGAGGGCGCAGGCTACTGGTACGGCGACCAGGACACTCCCGGCAGTGTGGACGTGCTGAATGCGTTGCGGAGCTACCGTGCGGCGGAAGGCGAGATGCGCCGTCGGACACGCGATTCCATGAAGATGAACGAAACAGACCTTCTCGCGATCCGGTATGCGATGCGCGCTCACAAAGCCGGGCACTGCATCAGCCCGAAAGACCTCTCGCGCATGCTGAAGATTTCGACCGCGTCCACCACCGGCCTGGTTGACCGCCTTGTTGCCAGCGGACACCTCGCTCGGCGGCCGCATCCGACGGACCGGCGTTCCGTCGAGATCGTCCCAACCGACAGTGCCGACACTGAGGTCCGCGAGACGTTGGGCGACATGCACAAGCGGATGCGCGAAGTTGCCGAATCGCTGAGCCCCGAAGAGGCATTACACGTCACCCGATTCCTCCAGCGCATGACGTGGGCGGTGGAACAACAGGACACCCCGCACCACCCATAACGGCGCCAAGTTCGATCGCCCCGTCCCGCCGCGACCACAGCACGAAACCACTCACCGCAAGGATTCGAAGTACAGCAACCGGAAGAGACACAAAACCATGGATATCGCCCAGTGGCCCACGAACCGGCTTCTGAACACCGCCGCCAGACTCAGCTCCAACCGTGAGAATGAACGGCTGCGCAGGCTTGGGACAACGCACGCAGGGCTTCTGACACTGCGTGTTCTTGGCAGAACCAATTCGATCACCCAGGTGGAACTTGCCCGGGAATTGCGTGTTCAGGCGCAGACCACCGGCAAACTGCTCGAGCGGTTGGAAGCACGGGGCCTGATCGTCAGGACAAGGATCGACGACGACCGCCGCGTTTTCATTGCCAACCTCACCCCGGCGGGTGTTGCGATGCTGCAGCGGGCGCGAGCGATGGAGGACGAGGAAGAACAGGCGACAGATCGGTCGGACGCCGTTCTGCGTGAAGAGTTGATCGCTCACATCCGGGATCTGGGCGGCTTTCCGCACGCGGCGGAGCAGCGAAACCTGCGGGTGGTCGCCGGGGGTCACCCGGAGGATGCACCCTCCGCACGGGACCTCACTGCGGGCTAGCCGTCACCCTGCGAGCAGGCCACCACAGCCCTCGGTCGCCGAATGGAATGTGCGGGCGTCAAACAGTCTGGTGTCCAACTCCTCCAGATCCCGGACGGCGGCAGAAATCAGACGCTGCGCATGGTCCGGATCCCTTGAGGTCTCGCAGGCCTGCTGAACATCCAGCAGCGTCCGCGCGAGCTGGATGCGCACCCGCTCCAGATCACGGATCCGACGGGCCGACTCCCTCAATTCGTCGGCGATACCCAGCTGACCATGGTTGAGATCGGCGGGGCGAGGGTTCGTTGAAGTTTGAAGCACCCGAAGATGGTAAGCATGCTTGCTATCTCGTTGCAAACCGACACGGCGGGCATCGTCCTTGTTAGTGTTCGATCATGGCACGCAGCGGAATGCATCCAAACCCCCGGGTCGCCCGCGACTATGTGAGAACACAGCTCTGGCCGGTGCCGTTGGCCGCGGTGATCGTGTCCGTCGTGCTCGCCCAGTTCGTCACGTGGCTGGATCACCAGCTCGACGACGATATGCCGCCCGCCTTGTCTGCCCTGCTGTTCGGTGGAGGCGCAGCAGCGGCTCGTTCCCTGATGGAAGCAATAGCCGCATCAACGATCACGGTCACGTCACTGACGTTCTCGCTCACGGTGGTCACACTGCAACTGGCCAGCAGCCAGTACTCACCGCGCCTGCTGCGGACCTTCACGAGCGACAGGTTTGTTCACAACACCCTGGCCCTCTTCCTTGCGACCTTCGCTTTCGCACTGACGGTGCTGCGCACCATCCGGGACAACGACGACGAATCCACCGGTTTCGTTCCGGAGATCGCCGTTACGATGTCCTTTCTTCTAGCGCTGGCAACGGTTATCGGATTGGTGCTGTTCCTGGGTCACCTGTCCCGCCAGCTACGGGTGGAACGCATCCTGGCGGATGTCCGCGACGATTTCGCGGCGACCGTCGAGGATGTGAGCGAACACGCCTCGGCCTCGCACCTCGACCTGAACGTTCCGGCAGACGCAGTCGACCTTACCTCCCGGTCATCCGGCTTCCTCGTTCAGGCCAACGAGCAGGCATTGCTCCACGCGGCCCAGCGGTTCGGTGCGGTCATCGCCCTGCAGCGGCCCCCCGGAGACTTCCTTGTCGAAGGGGTTCTATACGCTCAGACCTGGAAACTCGATGGTGGCTCGTGGACGGATGCGGAGGAGAAAGAGCTGGCGCAGACGGTCGACGACGCCATCACCATCGGATTCGAACGCACGTCGGTCCAAGACATCGGGTTTCCGGTCCAGCAGATCCTTGATGTCGCCGTTCGTGCCATTTCGCCCAGCGTCAACGATCCCACGACGTGCGTGCACGCGCTGGGGCACCTTGCCGCAGCACTGTCAACGGTCGCGCGCACCGATCCCGGCACCAGCGCAATGACTGACGATCAGGGATGCACCCGGGTTATCGCGCAGCGTCGAACCTTCGCCATGCTCCTGGAACTCGTGGTCTCGCAGATCTGCACGTACGGGATGGATGATCCCCGCGTTGCCGTCCGTCTAGTGCAACTGCTCAGCGACGTGCGCAGTAACGACCCTTCCGGCAAACATGCACCGGCGATCCGGGAGCAAACAGAACGGGTGGTCCGCGCCCTTCAAGCAAGCGGACTGGATCCTGTCGACCAGCGGAAGCTGATTGATGCGTGCTCCTTGGCCAAGTAGGACCGACACGTAGCGCTGAGTAAGGCTGCGAGGGCGTTGTGGTCAGAGCCGGCCGGCCCGATCGAGCGCCCGGTCAGCCCACCTGCACGGGCGGACCGACGATCAAAAGTGCCGCGAAGACCACGCTGACGCCAATGATCGCCACCAGCGCGGCGGTAAGCGGGTTGCGCAGCACCCAGGCCTGTACGTTCTCAACCGCACCGGCCGGCTGGTCTTTTCCGGTCGCGAGCCTCCAGCCGCCGTCGAGCTTTCCGCGGCGCTCAAGCTGCCAGTCGAAAAGAACCGTTGCAAACGGAATTACACCGGCGAGAAGTCCGAGAACCCCGGTACCTGCGTTCCACCGCTGGTTGACCCACACGAAGGTAGTGCTCACCAGATACGTGAGGAAAATGAATCCGTGCAGCGCGCCACCGATCGAAACCAGCACCTCGGTGGATTCCGCAATGTATTTCAGGTACATCCCCGTCAAAAGCAGGGCCCACGTGATCGCCTCCGCGACGGCGACGCTGCGAAAGAGGGTACGAGGGGTCATGGGTGTCTCCTGGTGAACGGGTGCGGTCCTTCAAATCTAACGCAGCGGCGTCGGGATGCAGATTTCGGCCGGTCGGACGATGCTCGCCGACCGCGGACGGGAGGGCCTCCGCCGACGCACGTTGACCGCCAGGATTGAGCCGAGAACCAGCAGCCCGCCGGCTCCCTGCAGGAGCGAGAGCTGCTCGCCCATCACCAGCCACCCAAGGAATGCTGCCACCACCGGGCTGAGCAAACCGAGGAAGGAGGGAGCCGTGACGGGCAGCCGCTGAATGCCACGGAACCACAACACGTACGCTACGGCCGTCCCAATCACCGAGAGGTACAGGTAGCCGCTGAGGTTAGCTGCCGACAGTTCCGGCGGCGGCCCTTCGACGACGAACATCAGCGGAACCAGCAGGAGCCCACCGGCCACCAGCTGCCAGGCCGTCATGATCAGCGGCTTTTCCGCCTTGCCCCACTTTTTGGCAAGCACGACGCCGGCGGCCATGGACACTGCGCCGCCAAGCGCGGCCAGTACACCCACCGTGTCCAGCCGTGCCTGTGAGGAAAGAACCAGGAGCGCGACGCCGGCAGCTCCGGCAATCCCGGCCAGCACCACTTTGAGCGACAGCCGGTCCTTGAGGACCCACGTAGCCAGTCCTGCCACGATAAGCGGCTGAACGGCACCCACAGTCGCCGCCACTCCCCCGGGCAGCCGGTACGCCGCGACGAAGAGCAACGCAAAGAAGACCCCGATGTTGAGGCCGCCAAGCACCAGTGCCTTCCACCACCACGATCCGCGCGGAAGCCGCCGCACAACCAGCAGAAGCAACAGACCCGCCGGAAGCGCCCGAAGCACCGCGGCGGTCAAGGGAAGCCCCGGCGGCAGCAGGGCGACAGTCACCAGGTAAGTGCTGCCCCAGACCATCGGCGCGAGGGCGGTGACAAGAAGGGTCCATCCGGTTTTGCTAAGCACTTAGCAATAGTAGCTAAGCACTTAGCAAATTGTCTAGAGTGGTTGCATGAGTGACCACGTGGACGGAATTGTGCAGCAGTGGCATAGCGAGCGGCCGGATCTGGACGTCGCCCCCATGCACGTTCTGGGGCGGCTTTCGCGCGTAGCCCAGCAGGTGGAGCGCCGGCTGGAGGAGAATTTCGCTCGGCACGGCCTGGATTCCGGTTCCTTCGACGTACTCGCGACGCTGCGGCGGAACGGGTCTGCCTACACGCTCAGCCCCAAAGACCTTGCCGGGAGCGCGATGATCACCTCAAGCGCCGTCGCACAGCGCCTGAACCGGCTGGAGGAGCGCGGACTCATCACCCGCGCGAAGAGCAGCGTCGATGGCCGGGGAACGACAGTAACGCTCACCCAGGAGGGACGGGACATCGTCGACGCAACCCTCCCCACCCATCTGGCTGCCGAGGAAGAACTGCTCGCAGGCCTTTCAGCCAGTGAGCGCCGCACCCTTGCCGACCTGCTGAAGAAGTTCGGAACCGGGCTGGCAGGTTAGTCCTGCACGTCCCAATACACCGCGCCGTCGGACACGCGGGCACCGTCAGACGGCTCATGCAGTGTCAGCCTGCCATCATGCATGAGGTGGTGAACCTCGAAACCGTGCAGCAGCACCAGCACGTCCGCAACAATGCGGCGGTGGCAGCGCCACCAGACGCTCTCACTGCACATGATCGCGGTGGAGCCCTGCCCCGCAACGGTCCGTAGCTCCGCGAGCGCTGCCGCGAATTCATCGGTCCGGGTGTACCCGGCGTACGCACGGAACTGCGCCACCCGCCACCAGCTGTCCGTTTCCGGCTCCCCCGCAGAACGACGACGGCGCCCGCCGAGATCCTCGAACCACCGGTAATCGATCCCTTCGCACGGCAACCACTCCTCGAGCGCTTCCTTGCGCGTATCGAGGTTGCGGCGGCTCCCCGGGAAGCGCCGCACATCGGCGAGGGTCTGCACCTTTGCCTCCCGAAGCAGCGCGCTGAACTGTTCCCGGTCCGCTGTTCCGTGCCCCACAGTGAGTAGCCGCATGGATCCAGTCTGTCAGGACCGCGTGAGAGCATAAATTCATGCCTGTTACCCCGTATCCCATGATCGATGTCGCCGACATCATCCGCATGGTCGGCGGTGCCGCGTTCCAGCGCGGTCAGGGCTATGCCAAGGAAGCCCTGGTGCAGGGGCTAACCTTCGAAGCCGAGTCCAAAGTAGTGCACGCGCGGGTGATGGGAAGCTCCCCGGCGCCGTACCGTACCCAGCTATATCTGGCGCAGAAAGGCGACGGCCGGTATCACCTCCGCGACAGTGTGTGTTCCTGTCCGGTGGGGTTGGACTGCAAGCATGTTGCCGCCGTCGCGCTTCGTTCCAACATGGAGAACCTTCGCGCCAATCAGGAGCTGACGGCACCGGCGTCGTCCGCCCGCCCGGCCGGGTGGCAGGAATCCCTCTCGGGTCTACTCTCAACCCACCAGCACGACGACGGCGCGCTGGCCGCCGTCCAGCTCACCACCATGGGCCTGCAGTTCGAACTGCGCCCCACTACGGTATCCAAGTGGGAGAAGCGTCGCGCCTACCGCGGTTTCAAGCTCGGCGTCCGCCCGGTAATCCAGAACGCCAAGGGCAACTGGGTGAAGAACAACCTGGCGTGGGGAAACATCAGCTACCAGACGTATGGCCTGAAGCTGAATTCGGATCAGCACCGCTGGTTCGCGCAGTTCCCAGCCCTGCATCGCGGGACCGGCGTCACCTACTTCGGCAACAATGACTCCTGGCTGTACCTGGATGACTTCAGCAACCCTCTCCTGTGGCAACTGCTGCAGGAGGCGCAGCGGCTCGGCATTCCGTTTGTGGGCTCAAAGAAGAGTGTCACGGTGCAGTTGGCGTCCCAGGCCGTGCTGCTCCTTGACGCCACCACAGCTGACGGCGCCATCCAGCTCTGCCCGGCGATCAACATCGACGGCGAAAATCACCCGCCGGAGTCCGCACACGTCATTGCCGACCACGGGGTCTACACAGCATCGGAGAACGGCGTCATCACCCTGGCGCCCACCACGCGCAAGCTCACCGACCACAACCGGGAGCTCCTTGAGCGCACCAAGCCCGTCCGCATCCCGGAGACTGAAAAGCAGGAGTTCCTAGCCGGCTTCTACCCGCGGCTCATCCAGTCGATCGATGTGGTGAGCAGCGACGGCTCCGTTATCTTCCCGGAAATCATCCCGCCGGTCCTCGTTCTTACCGCCGCCTTCGGTGAGGATGAGGTGCAGCTTTCCTGGGACTGGGCGTACCAGAGCGGGGACTCTGAAACCCGCAAACCCCTCAAAAGCAAGGACGACGACGGCGGCTACCGTGACGCTGCTGCCGAAGCGGCCGCCCTGCAGACGGCAAGGGAAGCACTCGGTGGGCGCATGGTGAAGGACCGCGTGTTCACGGGAATGGAGGTGGTTGACTTCACCGAGACCGTCCTCCCCCGGCTGGAACGGCTCGACGCAGTGCGCGTGGACATTCTCGGAAGCAAGCCGACGTTTGAGGAGCTTACGGAAACGCCGCAACTCCTGATCACCACCGTGGACACGGAAGACCGCGACTGGTTTGACCTGGGGGTGCTGGTCACCGTGCAGGGCCGGAAAATCCCGTTTGATCATATCTTCACCGCCCTGGCCAAGGGCAGCAACCGGATCAAGCTGGTGGACAACAGCTACATGTCGCTGAACCAGCCCATCTTCGACCAGCTCCGCGAGCTCATCGATGAGGCGCGGATGCTCAACGAGTGGGAGGCCGGCCTGCGGATCAGCCGCTATCAGGCCGGACTGTGGGCTGAATTCGAGGACCTGGCTGAGGAGACGGAGCAGGCGCAGTCGTGGCGGGCGGCGGTCAACGGTCTCCTCGAGCTCACCGAAGTAGAGCAGACGCCGCTGCCGGAAGGCCTTCATGCAACGCTGCGCCCCTACCAGGTGGACGGCTTCAACTGGCTCGCGTTCCTCTGGGCACACGGACTCGGGGGTGTGCTCGCCGATGACATGGGTCTCGGCAAGACCCTGCAGACGCTCGCGTTACTGGTCCATGCGAAGGATCAGGGCGAGCAGCGGCCCTTCCTGGTTGTGGCACCCACTTCCGTCGTGCCGAACTGGATTGCTGAGGCACAGCGCTTTGCGCCCAGCCTCGCAGTGCGGGGAATCACCGACACCCAGGCCAAGAGCGGCACTCCCGTGGCTGAGCAGGTGGAGGGCGCCGACGTCGTTATCACGTCCTATGCGCTCTTCCGGCTGGACAATGACGCCTACGGGAAGCAGGAGTGGGCGGGGCTCATTCTGGATGAGGCGCAGTTCGTAAAGAACCACGCTGCCAAGGTGCACCGGTGCGCCAAGGAACTGAATGCGCCGTTCAAGCTCGCCATTACGGGTACCCCGATGGAGAACAACCTGATGGAGCTGTGGGCCATGTTCAACATCACCGCGCCCGGGTTGTTTCCGTCATCGCGTGCTTTCACCGAGGAGTACCGGACGCCCATCGAGAAACAGGGCAGCACCGAGCGCCTGCAGCGGCTTCGGCGCCGCATCCGCCCGCTGATGATGCGGCGCACCAAGGAGGCGGTTGCTTCAGATCTGCCGCCGAAGCAGGAGCAGGTGCTGGCGGTGGAACTGCATCCTCGTCACCGCAAGATCTACCAGACGCACCTCCAGCGGGAGCGGCAAAAGCTGCTCGGCCTGATCGAGGACCTGGACCGGAACCGCATGATTGTGTTCCGCTCGCTCACCCTGTTGCGGATGCTCAGCCTCGATGCCTCGCTGGTTGAGCCCGAGTATGAGGGCGTACCGTCAGCGAAGCTGGACGTCCTGTTCGAGCAACTGGAGGACGTCCTCGCGGAGGGCCACCGCGCCCTGGTGTTCAGCCAGTTCACCTCCTACCTCAAACTCGCGGCCGCCCGGCTGGAAGCCCAGGGTGTCGAGTTCGCATACCTTGACGGCTCCACCCGCAAGCGCGGAGAGGTGATCGATTCCTTCAAGAACGGCACGGCTCCGGTGTTCCTTATCAGCCTGAAGGCCGGCGGCTTCGGGCTTAACCTCACGGAGGCCGACTACTGCTTCCTGCTGGACCCGTGGTGGAACCCCGCCAGCGAAGCGCAGGCGGTGGACCGGACCCACCGAATCGGCCAGACGAAGAACGTCATGGTCTACCGGATGGTCTCGACGGACACCATCGAAGAGAAGGTCATGAAACTGAAGGAGCAGAAAGCCAAGCTGTTCAGCTCCGTCATGGATGATGACGCCGTCTTCAGTTCAGCGCTGACGGCGGACGACATCAAGGAGTTGCTCGCCGGGTAGGAGCGGGAATTACTGGCGGGAGGCGTTACTGCGGGGCGTCGTCGGGCGCGTCTTCGCCGGCCCAGGCCTCCGCGTAGAAACGCGCTGACCGGGATGTCAGCAGCTCCGCATAGGCGCTCGGGTCCATGGCCTGGGCCGAACCGTCAGGGACTTCGGAGACGAAGGCGGAAACGCCCAGACCGGCCTCATGATCCTGCAGGGCCAAGCCGGCGGCTTCCAGGATCGTGGGGTATAGGTTCAACTGGTCCAAGCCGGAGCGCAGCTCGCTGTTCTTGTCCCCGCCCGGCACCCAGATCCGATTGAAGATAGACCTGTTACTGTAACCGTCCAGCTGCTCACGGCTTGGGTCGCCGGCGTTGAGCTGTTTGACATGATCGCCCATGATGACCACGGCGGTGTCGTCAAGGTAGCCCTTTTCCTTCATATGGTTCACGAAGCCGGCCACCTGGGTGGCGGAGCAGGCGAACACGGAAATGGACGCGTTCTGCGTATCCACATTGCAGTAGTCGAAGATGTGCACCGGATCATGGGTGTCCAACGTCAGGATGGAGAGGTTGAACGGCTGTCCGGTCTTCTCCGCTTCGGCATGCAGCTCGTCGATCTCCTCCTTGGCGTAAGCCATGAGGCGTTCGTCGCTGAGGCCCCAATCACTGCGGAAGTTGTTTTCCGGTTCACCGGCGGCGCGCCAGTCGGAGAGGTCCTTGATCGTTGAGTAGCCGTGACCCTTCAGGAAGACGTCCTTCGCGGCAAAGGAAGCGTTCGCACCGCCGAGAAAGACGCTGTTATAGCCGTGTTGATCCAGAACATCGCCCAGGCAGGTAACGCCGCCCAGATAGGTGTCGACTTCGCCGCCGAGCTGGTTGAGTGCGCCGGTGCTCGTTATCGATCCCATGCCCTTCAGCGGGACGCCGCATTGCGTGGCGGTGAGCCCGGCCATGGTCCAGCCTCCGCCCTCGTACTGCCGAAGATCGTCCACGCTCTGCCAGCCGTCTGCTGCCTTGGTGGCGTCCTTCAGGGTAGTGAACGGGTCTTTCTCGAAGAGCTTGTCGTCCCCGAGGGTAGCCTCGCCGGACTCGAGGTAAATCACCACAAGGTTGCGCTTGTCCTTGTCGCTGGTGACGGTCGGCTCCACGTAGTAATCGCCGATGTCGTACTTGGAGTTCGCTGCCCGGATGTATTCCGCCAGATCCACCGTGGTGGCGAAGGCCGTGGTACCGCTGACCGCCACCGCGATCACGAGAGCCGTCGAAACGGCGTGCATAATCCACTGCGAGCGCCGTGAACGCTTGTCGCCGCCGAAGCGGCGGCGCTTGCGGCGCCGGAAGTACTGCCGCAGCGCAATCCCTATCGTGATCACCAGGGGCACGACGCCGATGCCCAGGATGCTGGTCCAGACGATAGCTCCGCCCCCGCCGTCGGTTTCCACGGAGACGAGATTCAGGAGCATTTGCCCCACAGAAATCTTGCCCCAGTAGACACGAATGACGACGGCGGCGATAAGCAGCGCAAGCCCTGCCCAGACCAGGATGTAGGCCAAAGTGCGTCCTATGACGACGCCAATCTGTCCTGCGCCGTGAAGTAGACGGGAAGACATGCGGGTACCGTTCAACAATCCGGGAAACGTCAGCCCTCGCAGTCGGCGCAGAACTTCGCGTCGCCCTGCTCCCGGGCCAACTGGCTTCGGTGCCGCACCAGGAAGCACGACATGCAGGTGAACTCGTCTGCTTGAGCGGGAACAACGTGAATCTGAAGTTCCTCCTCCAGCATTGCTCCCGGAAGGTCAAAGCCTTCTGCAGTATCGGCTTCGTCGACATCATTCACTGCTGTCTTCGCTGCGGAGCTCCGCTCAGCCTTCAGCGCTTCGAGTGACTCGTTCGCTGGCTGATCTTCTTCGCGGACGCGCGGAGCGTCATAGTCGGTAGCCATGTGGTGCTGATCCTCCTTGTAGATGTGCTGGAACAGCGTACACGTGTGGGCTGCAAAGCGCATTGTGGCGATGGTGTTACGTGAACGAGGCACGGAAACAGGAGCGTCTCGGCCGCACTGTCACGTGATGACGGTGCTCGCTGCCTGCCTCCGTGTCCGGCTCAGGCCGACAGGCGTCCCTTCACTGCCGCGTGGGCGGAGTGCTCCTCGCGGACATGCTCCCTGCGGGACTGGTCTTTGCGGGTGTGATCCATGACCGGCCCGGTTCCGGCAATCTCACGGATTACGTCGATGCCCTCGATAGCTGCCTGCTTGGTGGGGAAGTATGCAGAAACGGCAACCAAAGTGCCGTCACCCGACATGAGTTTCAGCCGGTACCCATGATCATGGGCGTCAACCAGCTTGAAGTATCCAGCCACGCTCTTACCTCCTCGTAAGTACGCCTCAACATTCCCATGGTAGTAAGCGCGCTTGCGATCCTGTTAGTCATCGCCGGTCACAATTCGGCGACGGGTACTCAACAGTTCAAGCTCCGGCCGTCCGGCAACGAACCGCTCAACCGCGTCGAGGACCTCGACAACGTGCCTGCGGTCACCTGACACCAACCCCACCCCGACGGTTGCGCGGCGGTGCAGGTCCTGCGAGCCGACTTCGGCCACGGAAACCTCAAACCGCCGCCGTACCTCGGCAACCAACGGCCGCACCAGTGAGCGCTTCCCCTTCAGCGAATGCACGTCTCCCAGCAGGAGGTCGAACTCAACGAATCCCACCCACACGGCCGCTCACCTCCCGCGCGCGGCCAGGGAGGCCACCAGCGACGACGGCGCATTCCTGGCGATGAAAGCAAGCACCTTGTAGCGCAGGCTGGGAATGGAAACCGCCTTGCCGGCGGAAAGGTCCTTCAACGCGTCGCGGACCACCTCCGCGGCGTTGAGCCACATCCAACGCGGGACGGCACCCTTGTCCATGCCCATCCGCTGGTGGAACTCAGTGTGCACGAAGCCGGGACAGAGGGCCATTACGGTGACGCCGCGCCGGCGGTACGCGAAATTCGCCCACGTACTGAAATTGATCATGGCCGCTTTCAGGGCGCCGTAGGTTCCCCGCGGCGTAAACCCGGCGACACTTGCCACGTTCACGATCCTCCCGGAGCCGCGGGCCAGCATGCCCTCCAGCGCTGCATGGCTGAGCGCCAGCGGAACGGTGAGATGGATCGCTGCGTGGTTCAGCTCATCCCCAAGCGGATTCGCTTCGAAGGATTTGGGGAGGCCATAGCCCGCATTATTCACCAGGATCGAAACCGGCTCCCCGCTGTCCCGCAGCCTGTCGAGAACGCGACGGACGCCGTCGTCGTCGTGCAGGTCCGCGACCAGCACCTCAACACTCACACCAAAGCGGGAGCGAAGCCCAGCAGCTTTTTCCTCCAGCCTGGCGGCATCCCTTGCGACCAGGATGAGGCTGTTTCCCAGCGCGGCGAGCTGCTCTGCGAACTCGGCGCCGAGCCCCGCTGTCGCGCCCGTGATCATTGCCCGGTCATCCATTGTTTTGCCTTATCAGGTGGGTGTTTCAGCAGTAAAATAAAAGCGCTGGTTGGGCGCGGTTTGCGCTCCTCCAACAGCGGTGCAAGCGGTGCGCCTCTCCAGACGTCTCGCGGCACGGCGAAGAGTCATATTCATACAATAGGAGGGGAGATGACTACCGCATCACACCATGCGCATGATTTCCATGTGACGCGCGATCACGTTCGCAGCGCCTCTATGGGGATGGGAGTAGTTTTCCTGCTGGTGGGGGTCCTCGGGCTGTTCCCGGGCATCACCACCCAATACAGTTCCATGGCTTTTGCATCCGGTTCCGAAGCACTGCTCCTGGGCGCGTTCCAGGTCTCTGTGCTGCTCAATCTGGTGTATCTGGCCATGGGGGCTGCCGGAGTCTGGACGAGCCGCGGGGTTCTTTCGGCCCGGAACTTCCTCATGGGAAGCGGTGCAGTTCTGCTGGTCATGTGGCTCTACGGCTTGATTGTCGGCACCTCCGCGGCCAACATTCTGTCCACGAACGCATCCACCAACTGGCTCAACCTGATCCTCGGCGTCATCGCTGTAGGGTTGGGCGCCGCTTACGCCATGCGGCACCGGGGAACCCGCGCCATCTGACGGCTTGAGTCCGGAACCCACGCCCCGCCCGGAAGCCCGGCGGGGCGTGTTCTTGTACGACTGGAATGTTTACCAAAACTGATGCTTCCTTAGGGGTCCGAGACCTAGACTGACCGCGAGGCCACCTACGACGACTGGGGTCGGTTACGGCCTTGAACGGGCGTTCGACGACGAACTCCCACCAACTCGGAAGGATCACCATGTCAGGAAACAGGGCTGTGGCCTACAAGGGCCCAGGCAAGGTCGAAGTCATCGATACCAACTACCCCACTTTTGATCTGAAGGACGCGCCGGGAATCAATCCGGCCAACATCGGGCGCAAGGTGGACCACGGAGTCATTCTCAAGACGGTCGCCACCAACATCTGCGGGTCAGACCAGCACATGGTCCGCGGACGAACCACAGCGCCCACCGATCTGGTGCTGGGGCACGAGATCACCGGTGAAGTGATCGAGGTCGGAAGCGGTGTCGAGTTCATCAAGAAGGGTGATATCTGTTCAGTTCCGTTCAACATCTCCTGCGGCCGCTGCCGGAACTGCAAGGAACGCAAGACCGGCATCTGCCTCAACGTCAACCCCGACCGCCCGGGCAGCGCTTACGGTTACGTGGACATGGGCGGCTGGGTCGGCGGGCAGGCAGAGTACGTACTGGTTCCATATGCTGACTGGAACCTGCTGAAGTTCCCGGACCGGGACCAGGCACTGGAGAAGATCCTGGACCTGACCATGCTCTCCGACATCTTCCCGACCGGTTTCCACGGCGCGTTCACGGCCGGCGTCGGAGTCGGATCGACAGTCTATGTGGCGGGAGCCGGACCCGTGGGCCTCGCTGCTGCAGTATCGGCGCAACTGCTCGGTGCCGCCGTCGTCATTGTCGGCGACTTGAATGAAGAGCGGTTGGCGCAGGCACGGAGCTTCGGTTGCGAGACCGTTGACGTCTTCAAGGGAGATCCAAAGGACCAGATCGAGCAGATCCTCGGTGTACCGGAAGTCGATTGCGGCGTTGATGCGGTCGGCTTCGAGGCGCGCGGTCATGGGAGCGACTCCTCGCATGAGGCCCCGGCTACCGTGCTGAACTCACTGATGGATGTCACGGCCGCCGGTGGGGCGCTCGGAATCCCCGGACTCTACGTCACGGGGGACCCGGGTGGAATCGACGAGGCCGCGAAGGTTGGATCGTTGTCCATTTCCCTCGGTACCGGGTGGGCGAAATCGCTGTCCTTCACCACCGGACAGTGCCCGGTCATGAAATACAACCGCGGCCTGATGATGGCGATCCTGCATGACAAGGTGCAGATCGCGAAGGCAGTCAACGCGAAGGCGATTCCCCTCGAAGATGCGCCGCGCGGCTACGAGGAATTCGATAAGGGTGCGGCCACCAAGTATGTGCTGAACCCGAACGGTTACATCGCCGCCTAACCCCTCGTTGATTTGGCAGGACTCGCCCCTTATGAGCACGCGAAAGGGGCGTGTCCTGCCAACTCACGGGTCTCGTCCCACACGGGTCATCTGAAGAGTGCCGGGCCCACGTAGGGTGCCAATTGCCGCTTCTGCTCGGGCGTGATCCGAAGCAGCGCTCCGCCCTCACCATTTACGAATGCCAGCGTGGTTTGCGCCTTTACGCAGACACGAGCGTCCACAGGATCGTGGATCCGGTATGCGACGTCGAGACTTGCCGCCTTCAGATCGGTGATCCAGACCTCCACGTTCAGCGGAAGGTTCCGGTAATCCAGGGTGGCCGTGTACCTGATGCGATGCTCGACCACCAACGCCTGCACCCCCGTGGCTACCGAGGAGAAGAGGGGCACCGGTGGCTCCTGTCCGAACGCGCCGGTTCCTCCGGGAGGACCGAACGCATGAATTCGGGCCTCCTCAAGCAGCCTCACTACCTGGACGTTGTTGATGTGACCATAAGCGTCCATGTCTGACCATCTCAGAGCAATTTCACAGGTAATAGTTCGGTGTACGTCCATCCCTATGTTTTACAGTGATCTACAGGGATTTCACTACTGTTGAGTAGCAGCCTTCGAGGCGTCTTTCGTCAATAACCGCCACGTCTCGATTTGGCAACGATTAGAAAACCCTCTACGGTAGACAGGAACCCACTTCCGGGTAATCACAAAGCAGACGGCGCTATTCGCGTTTGCCACATAATGCCCTGGTGCTGCCCCTCCACCGTACGTTGCTCGTCCGGCAGACACCACAGACAAGACCAATGATCAGTCAAGGGTGAGCAACGTCGCAAAGACGTCCGGGGACGGAACGAGTGCAGGTGGCCTTTTGGAGCATCGTACCCACATGAAGAACCAGAAACTTACCCTTAACGCGCGCCGCGGATTTGCAGCAGCAGCCATCGTCGGTGTCGGAATCACCGCTTCTGCCGGCGCAGCCAACGCTGCTCCTGCCAGCACCTGGGACGCCCTCGCACAGTGCGAAAGCGGCGGCAACTGGGGCATCAACACCGGCAACGGCTTCTCCGGCGGCCTGCAGTTCACCCCGTCCACCTGGGCCGGCTTCGGCGGCCAGGGTGCCCCTCAGGACGCCAGCCGCGCAGAGCAGATCGCAGTTGCTGAGCGCGTACTCGACGGACAGGGCTGGGGCGCATGGCCCGCATGCTCGGCCAAGCTCGGCCTGACCGCCGGCGCCAACCCGACGCCGATCCCCGCTGCTCCCGCACCGGCTCCGGTTCAGGTCCAGTCGCAGCAGGTTCAGGTTCAGGCACCTGTTGTCCAGGCACCTGTTGTCCAGGCACCTGTCGCTCAGGCTCCGGTTGTTCAGGCTCCCGTTGTTGAGGCCCCTGCAGCTCCCGCGGCTCCTGCCGTTCAGCTGTCCGGTGAGACCTACACCATCCAGTCCGGCGACACCCTCAGCATCATTGCTGAGAAGCTGGGCGTCGAAGGTGGATGGCAGGCCCTTTACCAGGCCAACGCCGACACCCTCATCCACGCCGACCTCATCTTCACCGGCGACGTTCTGCAGCTGCCTGCCTAATAAGGCAACAGCCACAAGCGCAAAGAACCCCGCAACGTTATGCGTTGCGGGGTTCTTTTTGTGTCCGGCCACAGTTAATCCTTTGGCGCCAACCCCGCAGCGCGAAGCGCCTCTGCCATGGCGCTGTTGGCCGGAGCCTGAGCTGGCTTGCCGCCCTGCTTTCCCGCGCCCGACCTGGAGCTGGGCCCCGGCTTGGAGTTGGACCCCGGCTTTGAACCGCCACCCTTCGCTGGGTTGTTACCCTGCCCACCGGACGGACGACGACGGTGGTCCTCCCCTCCCCCGCCCCGCGCCTCACGCGCGGACTTCCCGCCACGTGATACTGCGTCGTCGTTCAATCGCAGGGTGAGCGAAATCCGCTTCCGGTCCGGATCAGCCTCCAGCACCCTGACCTTGACGACCTGGCCGGATTTCACAATCTCGTGCGGATCGCTCACGAAGCGGTCTGCCATGGCTGAGACGTGAACCAGTCCGTCCTGATGCACCCCAACGTCTACGAAGGCGCCAAAAGCAGCAACGTTGGTCACTACGCCGTCAATAACCATGCCGGGACGCAGATCAGAGATCTTCTCGACGTCGGCAAACGCGGCGGTCACAAAGGCCGGACGCGGATCACGCCCCGGCTTCTCGAGTTCTGCGAGTATGTCCTGCAGGGTAGGCAAACCGAAGGTCTCGTCAACATACTCAGTTAGGCTCAGCGACCGAAGTGAGCCGCCGGCGTCGTTCACCATTCGCCGCGCCACGGAATACGCCTCCGGGTGCACGCTGGAAGCGTCCAGCGGCTCAGGTCCGCCGGGAATCCGCAGGAAGCCTGCACACTGCTCGAAGGCCTTCGCGCCGAGCCTCGGCACCTTCAGCAGGTCACTCCGGCGGGCAAAGGGACCATTCGCATCCCGGTGCGCAACAATGTTCCCGCTCAGCAGCGAACCAACGCCGGCCACCCGGGTCAGCAGCGACGGCGACGCGGTATTCACGTCGACACCCACCGCATTCACGCAGTCCTCGATCACGGCGTCCAGCGACCGTTCGAGCTTCGCCGGGCTCACGTCGTGCTGGTACTGGCCCACGCCGATCGACTTCGGGTCAATCTTCACCAGCTCCGCCAACGGATCCTGAAGGCGCCGGGCAATGGACACCGCACCGCGCAGCGACACATCAAGCTCCGGCAGTTCAGCTGACGCCAGCGCCGACGCCGAATACACCGAGGCACCGGCTTCGGAAACGACCAGCTTCTGCAGGGCGTGCCCGGACATCAGCGTGATCAGCTCGGACGCAAGCTTGTCAGTCTCCCGCGACGCAGTGCCGTTGCCGATCGCGATGAGTTCGACGTCGTGACTGGCCACCATGCGCGATAGCGTTGTGAGCGCGTCATCCCACTTCTTCGCCGGTGCGTGCGGATAGATGGTCGCCGTTTCGAGTACCTTCCCGGTTCCATCAACCACGGCAACCTTCACGCCGGTCCGCAGCCCCGGGTCCAGACCGATGGTGGTGCGGCTGCCCGCAGGCGCCGCGAGCAGCACATCACGCAGATTGGCAGCGAAGACCCGCACCGCCTCGGTTTCCGCCTCCACGAAGAGCCGCACACGCAGATCGATCGAGAGCTTCGCGAGCAGCCTGCGCCACGCCTGCTGGACGCTGGCCATGAGCCACGCGTCCGCCGGCCGACCCTGTTCCGCGACGCCGAGGAACGCGGCCACGGAGTTCTCGAAACGTCTCCGGGCGCGCAAGGCGGCTTCGGCGTCAGCTGTGTCAGCCTCCGTGAGCGTCAGCTGCAGCACTCCCTCCTTCTCACCGCGCAGCAGCGCCAGCACGCGGTGCGACGGCATGGCCGACGGCGCCTGCACAAAGTCGAAGTAATCGGAGAACTTCTGGCCCTCGGCTTCCTTGCCGGCAATCACCTGCGAGCGCAACCGTCCCTGTTTCCAGAACCGTTCCCGCAGGTCGGCGAGCAGGTCAGCGTCCTGACCCGCCCGCTCCACGAGCAATGCACGGGCACCTGCCAGGGCGTCTTCGGCTGTGGGAACGGCGTCGTTCAGGTAGCGGCCGGCCTCAACCGCGGGATCGAGGGAGGGGTTGCCGAGCAGGCCATCTGCGAGCGGTTCCAGCCCGGCTTCACGCGCGATCTGCGCTTTGGTGCGCCGCTTCGTTTTGAAGGGCAGGTAGATATCTTCCAGCCGCGCTTTGGTGATCGCACCGACGACGGCGGCACGGAGTTCATTGGTAAGCTTGCCCTGCGCTTCGATCGCCTCAAGCACAGCCGCGCGCCGGTCCTCGAGTTCCCGCAGATAGCGCAGCCGCTCTTCCAGCTCACGCAGCTGGGCGTCGTCCAGTGTTCCGGTGACTTCCTTGCGGTACCGGGCGATGAAGGGGACCGTCGATCCGCCGTCGAGAAGTTCTACGGCTGCCTTGATCTGCCACTGCTGGACGCCGAGTTCCTCAGCGAGTTGCTCGAAAATGGTGGGACGGGTGATGTTTGGTGCGCTCACGCCTGCCATTGTGACATTGAGGGCGGCGGCGGGCCCAAATGACTCTGGTCTTCGCGGCCAGTGTCTTCTGCTGCGTTGAGGTGCCGGGTTAGCGTGGCCCTTCGTCCTTCCCCACCTTCGTCAGGGTGAATATTCCGTACCGCATGGCGCCGGTGCGGTAGGCGAGGATCAGACGGGGCAGACTCAGAATGAAGACGCGATTGCGTGCGCGAACTGCGAGGCGACGGGTTTCGCGGTCGAGGAGCAGGGCCTTCAGAAGTCGATGTGCGCAGATCGTCCATGTGCGCGCGACTCGGCTGCTGACATCCTCATAGCCCACGATCGCAAAGCCCGCCGCCGCTGCCATCGCCTCATACTCCTCCCGCGTGCCCATCGACGGCAGGCGTCCTTCGCGACAGATCGGCTCGAGCAGGTGGCGGACTTTCCAACCCCTGGCATCGGTGTCGGCGAGCCAGGCGCAGACGACAAGGCGTCCGCCGGGTGACAGCACTCGATGCGCCTCAGCGAAGAAGCCGGGCTTATCGACCATGTGTTCGCTTGACTCGATCGCCCATGCGGCGTCGGCCGAGGAATCGGTCAGGCCGTTGGAGAGCCAGTCGCAGACTTGGATGTCCACATCAGGCGTGGGATGCGCGGCGGCGTAGTTGGCCTGCTCAGCGGAAATCGTTAAGCCGGTAACGCGGACGCGGCGGGTGAGCGCAAGCCGCCTCGCGGTGGAACCATAGCCGCAACCGATGTCAACGCACGCCTCACCGGACTGAAGGCGCAACCGGTCGCCCACTGTGTCAACCAGCATTTCAACGGCCTCGGCGGGAGTCTCCTGACCCGTAATCCATAGCCCGTGATGGACATGATCGCCCCAGAACCGACGATAAACCGAATCGAGCTCGTCGTAATGATCGGCGACCGCCTCAGCGTTCTGTGCAACATCGGGGACGATCACGCCATCACACTACAACCCGGTAGGCGTGATCGGAAGGGTCAGAGCTCAGGACCGCATCCCGTAGCTCTCTTCCGCCGGCTGGGTGTTGCTACCGAGTAGGCTCCGTGTGAGGGCGGCACCATCCGCCATCAACTCATTCACTGCAGTAAGCAGGTGTTCGTCTCTCAAGCGGGTCGATTCGGACGCTGCAGCAAGCACGGCGCGGCGAACAAGTTCCTTTGTGAAGGACGCAGTCGTTCCCTCAGTTGCTTTCGCTGCCGCGTGAATAGCTTCCGGACTGAATACTTCCCCGGGCGCGTAAAGCTGCAACAGGGCAGCGCGTTCACCATCATCGGGGAGGGGAATCTCGACGGCGAGGTCCACACGGCCGGGACGCTGCGCGAGGGCGCGTTCGAGCATGTCCACACGGTTGGTCGTGAGCACGAATGTAACGTCTGCATCGTCGGCAAGGCCGTCCATCGCATCCAGCACTTCAAAGAGCAGGGGTTGCGGACCATGGCCGAAGCTGCGGTCTTCCGCGATGAGGTCACAGTCTTCAAGCACCACGATGGACGGTTGGAGGGCTCGTGCCATCCGGGCTGCCTCGCTCACATGCGCCAGCGTGTTTCCGGACAAGATGATGGCCGTAGTCTTCTCGCTTGCGCTCAACAGGTAACGCACGGTGTGCGTCTTGCCCGTGCCCGGTAGGCCGTACAAGAGAATTCCCCGCTTGAGATGTTGTCCGGCTGCGACAAGTTCGTTCTTATGAACGGCGATTCCAAGGGCATGCTCGCTGATCCTGGCGAGGAGACCGTCAGGTAACACGATCTGGTTCCTCGTCAGATCCGGCCGCCGGTGGAATGTCACGCCCGCGCTACTAGGACCAAACTGCTCGACGGTGAAGGACAGAATTTGTCCTTTCAGGATGCTTTCGCTCTGCATGCGACGTCGAAATACGGCGAGGAAGTCCGCCGTGACAGCAGCATCCGCGCAGAGAACCTCCATGGAAGCGGACTGCCGGCCGTATCGAGGTTCCGCTTTGCGCTGCAGGAGTGCGATCGGTTCGCCGTTGTGATGAAAGAGTCGAAGTCCGAGCGCCACCGTCTGTCGCTGTTCATCAGGACCAATTGGAAGATTCGCGTAGTCCGGCTGCGAAAGCGGGAAATTGGGATACATGTCGGATTGCTGGACCATATCGCTCAAAGACATGTGGTGCCGCTGATCACCGCCGCCGATGCCGGTCAGCCTGCTGCCCTCAACCCACGAGCGAGGCGAGGACGATGTCGGCGTCCACCAACCGGTGAACAGGCACTTCCTCAACAACCAGCGGAAGAGACGATGGCTGAGCGCCAAGGTGTGCAGCCATCGTATCGACCAATTCCCGACCACGGTCAGAGGTGGGTTGAGTCGACTGCGCAAGCCTGACCATCGCACCGAAATCACTGACAAACTTCGCCGTATCATCCCCCATGCAAGGAGGCTAACAGCCCCCGTCAAGAGACGTGCTGTTCAACATGACGGGTTCCTCAACGGCTGATTTCGCGGGTCCGTCAGGCCCTCGCACATCCCGTTGGTGATTTGTCTAACCAGGCGAGAATTCGAGCTCCCGCCTCCTGTGGTGTGAGGTCGCCGTTGTCGAGCCGCATGTGCCGGTGCTCAGTCAGGAGTGCGGCCCCTGGCAAAGCTGGGACGACATCGGCGTAGGAGTCAGTATTCATAACAAAACGCTCCATCTCGCGAACATTCGCGTCGGACCACTCCACGTCCCGTTTCGATCGCTTCTCGGCAAGCCGCAACTCGGTCCGATTCCGTCGCAGGCGCTCATTCAGATCCGCCGACAGTTCCACGAACGCCACGTCTGCACCCTTCTCGACATAAGGGCGGATGTATCTCGCCAGCTCCTCGGCGTCATCCTGCAGCTCAAGGCCCCAGACGAACGTGAACAACAGATCTATTCCCGACGTGGCCGCTTCCTCGACGACCCGGGTGCGCCACTCGCCAAGTAGTCGATTGAACGGTGGTGTCCCGTAGTCGAACACCTCAAGTAGAGGCTCGATGAGTGCGTGGTTATGGAACAGGCGGAACTGGCTCCGCTCAGCGATCTCGCGTCCGACGGTCATCTTTCCGACAGCGGGCGGACCAAAAATCACAAGCAAGCGCATCCAGTAACTCTGCCACAGGAGTTCCCAGCAATTGCCATAGTCGAGCGCACGTGCCAGGCGATCACCGATCGCCTGCTGCTGAGCCATTGCATCGGCGGTAATCTTCGGGCCGTGTCACGGTGAGTAAACGCTATGACCTTCGGTGCCACGGCCACAAAGAGAGCGCGAGGAGTAAGAGCGAGGCGAAGAGGGTACCCGGCGGACTACCCTGTAGGCCTTCACATCAGTCCGCCGCCACCACGGCCGCGGTGATGCCGTTGCCCTTCATCCTCACGGGGAAGCTTTACGTTCTTCTCCCTAAGGCGACGGACGGCAAAGGCGATCAGCAGCACTACAGCTACGAGTGCGACTATTTCGAGCAATGTCATTCCTGGCCGGACCGATCCGACGACGGCAGCGTGGCCGGCACAGAGGCGATGACGACAGCTTTCGGCTTCCCCATACCGCCATCCTGCCATGTGCGGCCAAGGCATTGCCGATAGGCGCTGAGGATGGGGAAGCCATTGAATCTACCCATCACAGGCACACGCTTATTCCCTAAGGTCAGGACGCTAGACGCAGCCCTCGCGGTCCAGCTCGACCACCAGCGGGTGGGTGCCCGTGAATTCGGAGCCGCCGGTGGAGTACGCAACGGTGATGCCTTGCGCTGTGCCGGCGTCCGCGCCCTCCGCGATCGACACCGCGACCACGAGGTTGACGTATTCGTGGGTGGTGATGTTGTACCCCTCAGCGGACACCGGCTCAACCGGACCGGCAGGCTCAGCGCTCTCGGAAGGAGCTGCAGGCGCAGGTTCCGCGCTGTGCGTGCCGTGAGCGCCGCCGTCGTCGTCTGCGGGGGCCTTGTGATGGCCGTCCCGGTTGGCCGGTGATACTTCGGCGCTCACCAGGGTGAGGTTTTCGGGATCCTGCAGCGTGACGTCGTCGAGCGTAAAGGTTTCCAGCGCCTCGTTGTGCACAAGGACCGTGAACTCCTGAAAGCCGATGTCCGGCTGGGTGTAGCAGAGAGTGGCGCCGTTCTCCGCGAGGTTCAGCGGATCATCACCGAAGTTCGCCACCGTCTGCTGAACGGCACTGACGTTTCCCTGCGAGCGCGGAGAATTCACATCGAGCGGGTTGGCCTCGACAGCCATGCAGCCGCTGGTAAGGAGCGCGGCGAGCATTACGCCGCCAACCCGTGCTGCCGATCGAACCGCCATATCCACCATCCTCCAGAGAAGCCTTTACCTGTGTTCGGCGACACAGAGCTCCTGGATGGGTTCACTCGTAAAGGACGTATTCCGGCTGCGGCGTGAGCGCGAGAACTTCGGCCGGCGTCATGAGCGGCCCCAGCACCACGTCCTCCTCGAAAAAGAGCTTGAAGCCGGGATGAACGGTCGGTGGCAGGTCCTCCATCAGCAGGTTGTAGGTTTCGATCTTCATCCCCGCAGACCCGATTCCGTCGACACTCCGAATTACCTCGACGCCGGGATACTCCTGGATGGCAGCCACATTGCTGACGACGCCGGGAGCCACCTGATGGAAGACCAGGGCCTTCTGCGGGAGGTTCTTTTCCTCCACCAGGGCATCGAGGTATGCCGCGATTTCGTTGATTTCCTCCCCCGCGGTGTGTCCGTAGGACTGTCCCGGAAGCTGCTCGGCGGTAATGTCCCATTCAGGATCGATGGCCACACCGACGTCGGGCTCTACCAGCCATTTCTCGAGTGCGCGCACTTCCTCCGCCATGCTGGCACGGCCGGGCTGGACGTTCAGGAGCAGCATTCCGTCATGCCTGCGGGCGGCCTCGAGGTACTCGGCGATGATCTCGTCGGACGTCCGGGTCCGGTAGGCACCGTCGTCGCCCGGGGCTGCCTGCACGACGACGGCAATCAGTTCCAGCACCGGCATAGGCTTCCTGTCGCCCGCCAGTTCCGTTCCAAGGGTCTTGATTTCTGCCACCCGCTCATCGATCGCGCCAATCCCGAGCCGGCCGAGTCCCGCCGAGTAGGGGTGCCCGCTGAACCCGACGAGCCGGTACTCCGGAAACAGCTCAACGCCGCCGCGGGGTAGCTCAAGGGTCTCGGGTGTGGGAGTCGGTGTGGGTGTGGGGCTGGAAGACGCCGGTGCAGACGCCGGCACGGTCGCTTCGGGCGAACCGGACGACTGTTCCGGCGAACCGGACGACGCCGGGGCACCCTCCGGAGCGGGGGCACTGCACCCGGCCAGCAACGCGACCGATACCGCCCACACCGAGCCGAAGCGCAGCGTGCGCCGGGCTTCCTCAGGGATGCGGCTGCGACGTCGTCGTACGTTCCGGTTCAGTGCCATAACTTCACGCTACCGCCATAGGAAGCGAGTCCGGGCAGGCACAGCGCGCAGGCAACGAACGCATCGTCAGCCTGCTTCGTATTGTGTTCAGTTACTCGGTCGCCTAACAATGAACCTATGACAGTGCTGATGAGGTCCCTCGAAACCGCCGTACCGACCACCGTCATGGTGCAGCCTCAGGTGCGCGATGTGTTCGCCGCGCAGCCTAAACTGAACCGGCTGGGGCAGCGGCTGGTGACCGCCGCGTTCGATTCCTCCGGCATCGACACCCGTTACACGGCTGTGGAGGAGCTCACCCTCGAACGCCACAGCGAGACCCCGGTGTTCTTCGATTCGGAGACCATGACCATCCTCAGCCCCGGCACAAAGGCACGCAACGAGGTGTATGCCGAGGCTGGAACCAAGCTCTTCGTAGAAGCCGCGCAAAAAGCGCTTGATGCGGCTGAGGGCATTGAAGCGGCAGACATCACCCACGTGGTAACGGTGTCCTGCACCGGTTTTTTCAACCCGGGACCGGATTACAAGATCGTCCGCGCACTGGGTCTGAACCCGTCCGCACAGCGCTACCACCTCGGCTTCATGGGCTGCTACGCGGCATTCCCCGCCCTGCGGGCGGCAAAGTCGTTCTGTGAGGCGGATCCAAAGGCTGTGGTCCTCGTGGTCAGCGCCGAGCTCTGCTCGTTGCATGTGAGGTCTTCCAACAACCCGGACACCATTGTGGGTACGTCCCTCTTCGCCGACGGCGCAGCTGCCGCGGTCATTTCCGCCCGCCCCGACCTGGCGCCGCCGTCGGGCCCTGCCCTGTCCCTCGACTTCTTCGAAACCACCCTCACGCCGGTCGGTGAGGAATCGATGGCCTGGAACATCGGCGACGAGGGGTTCGAAATGGTGCTGGGAACCTACGTGCCGCACATCATCGACGAGCACATCGTCGGTGCCCTCGCTCCCCTGCTGGAACGCGATGAGTCCCTGATCGGTCTCGAGTACCGGGACATCGAGCACTGGGCCATCCACCCGGGCGGCCGGAGCATCCTGGACAAGGTCCAGGCCAAGCTGAAGCTCAGCGATGACCAGCTGGTCCCTGCCCGGGAAACCCTACGGAACTACGGGAACATGAGCAGCGCAACGGTGCTGTTTGTCCTCAAGCACATCCTCGACCAGCCCGGCTTGGACGCGAATGAGCGCATCTGCTCCATGGCCTTCGGTCCGGGGCTGACGGTGGAGACCGCGCTCCTGACCAAGACCTCCGCCTGAATGGCGTTCCTCACGCACCGGAACCTCACCGCGATCGAGGAAATGGACAAGCCCGACTGCGATCCGGAGATGCTCGACCGCACCTACGCACAGTTCCCGCTCGTCAACCGCACGGTCACCGGCTGGCACCGCACCTGGGCGCGCTACATCCGGCCCGTCCTGTCGGCGTCGCGTACCAACACCCTGCTCGACGTCGGTTCCGGCGGCGGTGATGTGCCGCGTGCGTTTGCCCGCTGGGCTGCCCGCGACGGCTTCGAACTGGAGATCACCGCGATTGACCCTGACGAACGCGCCAATGCCTTCGCAAGCAGCCAGCCGACGACGCCGGGGCTCACCTACCGGCGTGCGTTCACTTCGGAGCTGGTCGCCGAAGGTGCCCAGTTCGACGTCGTCACCTCCAACCACGTGCTCCATCACCTCTCGGCGGACGAACTGAGCGGGCTGCTCAGCGACTCGGAGAAGCTGAGCACCCGGCTCGTCCTGCACAGCGACATCCGGCGAACACGCGTCGGATATCCCCTGTTTTCGCTGGTAACGCTGCCGATGCGCGGGTCCTACATCCGCGTGGACGGGCTGACGTCGATCCGGCGAAGCTACCTGGCGAAGGAACTGCGCGCCGTCGTACCAACCGGCTGGCGCGTGGAGCGGCAGGTGCCGTTCCGTAATCTGCTGGTACGCCGTGCCTGATGTCCTGATAGTCGGTGGCGGCCCGGTGGGATTGTTCGCCGCGATCCTGCTGGCGCAGTCGGGTGTTGAGGTGGAGGTCCTGGAACGCCGCACCGAGCGCAGTTCGCACTCCCGTGCGATCGGTATCCACCCGCCGGCGCTTGCCGCACTCGAGCAGGCCGGAGTCGCCGATGACCTGGTTGCCGCAGGGGTGCAGATTCCCGGGGGTGTTGCGCGGAGCGGCGGGCGGACAGTCGCTGAACTGTCCTTCTCATCCCTACCCGGCAAGCGCCGCTACGTGCTGGCGATTCCACAGGAACATACTGAGCGCATCCTCTCGGAGCGGCTCGCTGAACTCGCGCCGGACGCGCTGCGCAGGGGCGAAACCGTCGAGGCCGTTCACGACGTCGGGGGCGAGGTGCTCACCGTCACCGGCCGCGGCACTCACCGGTCCGCGTTGCTCATCGGCGCAGACGGGTCCCGGAGCACGGTGCGCGACGCAGCGGGTATCGGCGCCAGCATCCGACCGTATCCCGATGCCTACGTCATGGGGGACTTCCCGGACACCACCGGGGACGGAAGCACCGCCGCCCTGTACCTGGAGGCCGGCGGAATTGTTGAGTCATTCCCGCTGCCCGGCTCCGTCCGTCGTTGGGTGGTGCGGATGCCGTCGCTGATGGAAGACCCCACGGCCGAAGCGGTCGCGGGATTGGTGGCGAGCCGCACCGGCGTGGGCGTCGACACCCGGAACAACACGATGCTGAGCTCCTTCGCGGTCCGACGGCGCATCGCCGACCGGTTTGTGCAGGGGCGTATCACGCTGATCGGCGATGCCGCACATGAGGTGTCGCCCATCGGCGGACAGGGCATGAACCTGGGGTGGCTCGACGCCGTACAGCTGGTGCCGCTGGTTGTTGCGTCGCTGGCGGGCACCGACGTCGGGCTTGGCCTTCGGCGCTTCAACGATGAGCGGCGCCGGGCGGCACTGGCGGCCTCGCGCCAGGCGCACATCAATATGATCCTCGGGCGTCCGCTCCCGCCGGGCATGCTGGCCGCGCGCAACCGGGTGATGGGCAGGATGGCCGGAGTGCCGCGAGTGCACGACGCCGTAGCCCGCACCTTCACGATGCACTGACCCTGTGCGCGATCAGGCCTTTCCGAGCTGCGCTTCCGGGCGAAGGACAGCCGGTACGACGCCGGACAGTGCGGTTTCTGCCAGCGCCTCCCCCAGTGCCGGTGCCTGTTTGAAGAGGTTATGGCCGGCAATGGCGCTGATTTTGCCGGTAGACCAGACGCCGACGCCGTCCTCGCCCCAGGGCAGACGGGTCACCCAGCAGTGCACGTAGCCGGACGGCTCTGGGTCCAGGCCCGGCAAAGCATGGCGGACATAGGTCGCTGCACGGGCGGCAAGTAACGTGAGTGCGGTGGGGTCCGAGAGGCTTCCGTCCTGCCGTACCCCGGTTGTTTCGCTGAGGCCCACCGAGTAGGAACGGTTATCGGCCGACGGCGCCGCGTAGATCCCGGTTTCCCCGAAAGTTCCGCTGCCGTCCTGGAAGGTCGGCAACGGCGTGTCAGCGTCTCCCCGTACCCGGAACGTCACCCGGGCATGGGCTGCGAGTTCAACAGGAATTTCGAGCCCTGCATCCCGCGCCAGCGGAGCCGTGCCGCGGCCGGCGCACAGGACGGCATGGTCAAACCGGTCAACGCGGGTCCCGGTACGGATTTCGACCTTCCCCTCGACGGTGTGCTGGACGGTCAGCACGTGGTCCGCCACCAGAGCGGCGGAAAGGCTCGCGGTCAGGGCCCGGAAAGCGGCGAGAGTACGGATAGTGCCGCCGTCCAGATCGAGCATGGCCTTACCCTCGAAGTCCGCGAGGATCGGCAGCGCTGATGCGAGTTGTCCCGGTGCCAGCAGCGCAAGAAGGATGTGTGGAAGGTCGCTGAGAACGCGCAGTTTGTCCTCGACACTGTCGCCGATCGCCACGGCTCCGGCATCGGACACCAGTTCCACGCCGAACTCGGCCTCCCACTGCCGCCAGAGGGTGCGGCTGTGGCTGACGAACCCGGCCAGCCGGACGTCGTCGTGGGCGTGCCGGAAGATCCGGCCGTCGCCGGCAGACTGTCCGCCGCCGGGTGTTCCGGACTCGTAGATGGTGACATCCGCGCCCTCCTTCACGAGGGCATGGGCTGTAGCCAGTCCGACGATTCCTGCACCCACCACTGCAATCCGAGTCATGGGTCCAGCAAAACATGCTTGAGCATGCCGGCGCAGCCCTGACCAACTCCGGATATCCCAGTGAACGGACGCGTTCAGTGGGAATGTCTAGACATTCCCACTGAAATCCGCGATTGGGTGGGATGTCCCGGGTGGCGGATCAGCGGCCCTGCACCTGCGCGAGAAGCTGCTCGAACGGCAGGGAGGCCTGCAGCCCATTGGGGCGGCGCGCCGTCGTCGTTCCCGCAACCATTCCGGCGAGTTCGCTGGCCGCGCGGGTGACGCGCTGGTCCAGGGCGGGCGCGCCGTCGGATCCGGTTCCCCAGTCTTCCGGACCGGCATACACGCCGGTCGAGACAACGCGGGCGCGGAGATAGGTGAAGAGCGGGCGCATGGCGTGATCGAGCATGAGTGAGTGCCGGACACTGCCGCCGGTGGCAGCGATGAGCACGGGCATTCCGTCGAGCGCGGTGTTGTCGAGGACGTCGAAGAAAGACTTCAGCAGACCGCTGTAGGAACCGGAAAAGACGGGGCTCACGACGATCAGCGCATCGGCGTCGGCGACGGACTTCAGGGCGTCCGCCAGCGCAGGCGGAGCGAAGCCCGCAACCATATTGTTGGCGATGTCCACGGCAAGTTCACGCAATTCGATGGTGGTGATGTCGGCGTGAACCTCGGCACGCTCCAGCTCGCGCCGTGCTGCCTCGCCCAGTTGATCGGCCAGCATCCGACTCGACGACGGCGATCCCATTCCGCCCGACACCACTACTACTCGGCGTGTTTCCATTGCCGGTCCTCCAGTTGCTACGTTTCTAAATGCGTTTGCATCTAGTTGAACCGGCGAAGACCGGGAAACATTCCCGCTACTGTTCGTCGAGCGCGCTTTCCTTGTGCGCCGCCTGCTTGCCCGACTTCTCGCTCTCGACGATGTAGTAGGGCTCATCCTTCGACGCGTTGAACTTCTGGCCGTCGAAGGTGAACTCCTTGTCCTTCTTCTCCACGACCTTGCCGTGCGTCTTGCCCTGCGACGTGTTCCAGGTGACCTTGGTTCCCTTGCTGAATGACATTGCCCCAGCCTGCCATCCGGAGCGGGTGCGCACCACCCCTTGAGGGATCGTCGGAATCCAGACGCGCATGCCGCCTGAGCCGCGGTTGCCCCAGCGGAAGTACGGAACGAGGTCCACGGTGAAAGTGCTTCCCCCGCCCGCCGCCGGCTCTCCCGCAAGGGGATAAGGCTCCGACGACGACGGCGGCCTGACCGCCGCAGAGATGCTCACCTTCGGAACACTGATGTCGCCCGAAACTAGCGGTTCCGAAGCAGTCACGACGGGCTGGCTTAATGGATCGAGCAGCACATCCTCGATTACGACGTCGGCGGGCAAGTCGGTCTGTTCCAGCGCGTACACGATCGGCCCTCTCGTCACCGCGAGACAGCCTCGGACGGCGTCGATATGCGGGTGCGGCGCCCGAAGCCGTGCGGGCATGTCCAGCACCAGCTCAATCGTCCCGGGGCCAACGTCGGCAAGTCGCAGGTAGCCGTCCACAGGCTCCACCTGCTCTTCCACACCGTTCACGGATAGCTCGTAAGAGCTTGCCCATCCGGGAACCCGCAGCGACAACCACGGCAGATCGCCCGCAACCTCGAGCTTGATCCGGCCGTCGAACGGGTATCCCGTCGCTACGGTCACGGACGCCTGCGGAAGCCGGATGTCGCCGGGCTCATAGAGATGCAGGTGAAGGCCGCCGTCGTCGTCGGTGGTCGCGGCATAGGAGTGAAGCGACGAAAGCAGGCGGGCAAGGTTCGGCGGACAGCAGGCACAGTCGTACCAGGGTGCGCGCCGGGCGGGCGCCTGCTCGTGTTCGCCGTCGCGCTCGGTGCGGACCTGCAGCGGGTTGGAGTAGAAGTATTCAGTTCCCGCCGGTGAGGTGGACCCCGCAACGGCGTTGTACAGGGCGCGCTCGAGCTCGTCCGCGTACTTCGCCTCACCGGTGATCAGCAGCATCCGCCAGTTGAACTGGAGGCTGGAGATTGCCGCGCAGGTTTCCGAGTAGGCGCGGTCCGGCGGCAGCTCGAAAGGGTCTCCAAACGCTTCGTCGCGATGCCGGGAACCGAGGCCACCGGTGATGTACATCTTGCGGGAGTGCACGTCGGACCAGATGCGCTTCAAAGCTTCGAGCAGGTCCTCGTCGCCGTCCTCGGTGTACAGATCCGCGACCCCGGCCGTCAGGTACAGCTGACGCACCACATGCCCGGTAGCCCCGGGGACGTCGCGCACCGGCAGATGGTCCTGGAAGTACTGGTAGCCGAACCGATCTTCGCCGACGCTCCGGTGACCGCGGGCATCGACCATGCGCCGCGCGAGCTCCAGCCAGCGGGTCTCGCCGGTGTGCCGGTACAGCTCCACGAGGGCGGTCTCGATCTCCGGGTGTCCGCAGACCGGCGGACGGCCGCCGGGCGGGAAGGTGCGCTCCACCAGTTCGGCGAAGCGGATGCCGATGTCCAGCAGGTCGGTCCGGCCGCTCGTTCGGGCCCAGGCGATGCCGGCCTGCAGTAAATGACCGAGACAGTACAGCTCGTGCCCCCACCGCAAATCGGCGAACTGCCGGTCCGGCGCTGCGGCGTAGAAGGAGTTGAGGTAGCCGCTCTCCTGCTGCGCGCGGGCAAGCAAATCCACTGTCCCGTCCACAAACGGCAAAAACTCCGAGACATCGCTGCGGCCGGCTTCCCAACCGAGGGCCTCCAGCACTTTGTAGATGTCGGAATCGGCAAAGTGGAAGCCAGCAAAGGTGTACGACGACGCTGCCTCCTTTGGCTCCGCAGCGGCCCGCATATTCGGCAGCGCACCGGATACCTCCAACTGCTCGATGCAGTGGCGCAGGCTCGCGTTGCGGTTGATCTCCTGCCAGCCACCGAGCATCCCGGCAGGATTGAAAGTTACAGCGTCGAAGCCCAGGGGCTTCAGCGTCAGGCGTTCCGGGGAACGCGGTGCTGCGGGCGTAACGGTGGCGGTTCGGGATTCCATGAGTGCTTCCTAATCCCAGCGCGCTGTGGGCCAGCCGTCGTTCCAGTTGAGGGGAACCAGACCGAGCCGGAACGCGCCGTCGAGTGTTTCATCGTAGTAGTGAAAGGCCAGTATGTCCTTGGATACGGACTGCCCGCCCGGCCCCACACGAGGGCCATCGCTCGCCAGCAAGGGTGTGCCGCCGTCGTCGAGCATGGGAACGCCGTCACGGTCCACATAGGGGCCTTCGATATTCTCCGACCGACCTACGGCTATGTTGTAGGTGCTGTCCAGGCCCTGGCAGCAGAAGTCCTTCGAGACAAAAAGGTAGAAGTAGCCGTCGCGCTCAATCAGGTACGGCGCCTCGATAGCGTTCGGCGGCGTACCCCGGTCGGCGATGGTTACAGGCTCGGCTGCCGGGTCCGCGGGCAGCCCCGAGGGCCACTGGAGTTCGACCAGTTGCAGGCCTCCCCAAAACGAGCCGAAGCTCATCCACGGTGTGCCGTCCGCATCTTCCACAATGCCGGGGTCAATCGCATTGAAGTTTTCCCCCGCCGAGGAGATCACTTCACCCTGGTCCACCCACTGATAGTCAGGATCCTCAGGGTCGAGGGTGGTGTTCGTCGCGAGCCCGATCACCGACTCGTTGCTCCCGAAAGTCGATGCCGAGTAGTAGAGGTACCAGGTGCCTGCATGCTCATAGAGCTCCGGAGCCCACAGATTGTCGACGCCGGGAACAGCCTCCGCAAGCCAGTCCGGTTTCTCCTGCCATACCTCGCCCGCGTACTCCCAGTGCTCGCCGTCGTCGGAGCGGCGGACCTGGATGTTGCCGTCCGCAACCTGCCCGTCGCCGGTGGAGTAGACGAACCAGTCCTCACCCGCGGAACCTGAGACTAGCGCCGGGTCATGGGTGAAGTAGTCGCCGCTCAACTCCCGCTCCCCTGCCGGAATCGCGGCACAGCCCGCCGTCGCGATCACCAGGGTGACCAGGACGGCGGACCAGGCTGTTGCGCGACGGTACATTAGCCGAGCGCAATCGCTGACCAGGAAACCGGCGGCAGAGTGACGGTGAGGATGCCGTCGTCGAGGACGGCGCCCTGCAGGTCCTTGAGGCCCACCCGGTTCTGGTTCTCGAGGGTGTTCTTGGCGTAGACGTCCTCATCATGCAGCGTGACCGCTTCCGTGATCACGCTCGCGGCCAGATCCTTCACATCGATCGACACGTCGATTGCGTCGGTCTGGCTGCGGTTGACGAGGAACAGTGCCGCCTTGCCGGCGTCGACCGTGGCAACCGCGTCGACCAATGGCGCGTCGCCGTAGACCTTCGTGGAGTAGGTGCCGGCGTTGATCTGCGGGCGCAGGACCTCTCCCTTCGCCAGCCGGGAAGTCACGGAGAAAGGGAAGAAGGTGGTCTGGCGCCAGGTGTCGCCACCGGGCTCGGTCATGATCGGGGCGATCACGTTCACCAGCTGTGCCAGCGAAGCGGAGGCGACGCGATCATGGTTCTTCAGCAGGGTGATCAGCAGGTTGCCGAAGACCACTGCGTCAGCCATGGAGTAGGTGTCCTCGAGCTGGCGGGGCGCTGCCCGCCACTCATCATTGACCTCGTCCGATGCCTGGTGCTCGTCCAGGTACCAGATGTTCCACTCGTCAAAGGAAAGCTTGATGGTCTTCTGCTTCTTGAGCTTGTGCTTGACGTGGTCCGCCGTGGCCACCACGGTCTCAATGAAGTACTGCATGTCCAGCGAGGAAGCGAGGTAGGAGCCGAGATCGCCGTTGCGTTCCTGGTAGTAGGCGTGGCAGGAGATGTAATCGACGTAGTCGTAGCTCTGCTCGAGGACCACCCGCTCCCACTCACCGAAGGTCGGCATGGAGGAGCCGGAGGAGCCGCAGACAACCAGCTCAAGGTCCTTGTCCGCCGTCTTCATCGCGGAAGCTGTGCGGGCGGCGATCTTGCCGTAGTCCTCAGCGGACATGTGGCCGATCTGCCAGGGTCCGTCCATCTCGTTGCCAAGGCACCACATGCGGATGTTGTAGGGGTCCTTCGCGCCGTTCGCGATGCGCTGATCACTCAGCGCCGTGCCGGACGGGTGGTTCGCGTACTCGAGCAGGTCCAGCGCCGCCTCGATACCGCGGGTGCCGAGGTTGACGGCCATCATCAGCTCGGAGTCGGTGAGCTTGCACCAGCGGGCAAATTCCTCAAGGCCAACCTGGTTGGTCTCGATGGAGTGCCAAGCCAGGTCACGGCGCACGGGACGCTCATCGCGGGGGCCGACACCGTCTTCCCAGCGGTAGCCGGACACGAAGTTGCCCCCGGGATAGCGGATGGTCGTCGAGCCGAGCTCGCGGACCAGTTCGACGACGTCCATGCGGAAGCCGTCCTCGTTCGCAGTCGGGTGTCCGGGCTCGTAGATGCCGTCGTAGACACAGCGGCCCAGGTGCTCAACGAAGGAGCCGAAGATCCGGCGGCTGACCGGCGCGACAACTGCGGACCGATCAACACGGATGGTTGTCGGGGCTTGCACGGGAAGGTCGCTGCCTTCGGCGGGTGTCGTGGCCGCCGTCGAGTCGGGCGTGGTGGTGGTCACGGTGGGTTCCTTATCTATGGTGTGGTCTGTTCGAAGTCCGGATGTAGCAAGTACAGGTTTGTGGGGCGAGGTCAGGCGGTGAGCTGGCGCGGCCTCCCGGAATGGGAATGTCGCCGGGCACCGTCGTCGTCATTCTGGATTCGGTCCTGCGAAAGGTGATCCAACCGATGACCGATGACGAGTCCGGATACGAGCAACGGCAGCGAAGCTCCGACCAGCGGCAGCAGGGCGTTGACACCGCTGAGGAGCACCGCAATACCTGCGACCGATACCAGCCAGGCGAGAGCCATTGCCGGCGAGGCGAGCGGAAGCACCAGTGCGTATCGCCAGGTGCCCAGCACTGAATCCCGGTGGCGGGAGCAAATTACGACGGCGGCACCCGCCGACACTGCCAGCCCCACCGAGACGACGACGGCGAGCGCACTGAGTGCCAGTTGCGGACCCGGCGCGGCGCCCGGGATTGCTGCAAGGTTGAGGACCGCCAGCAGACCGGCAAGGGCGAACAGGCTGCCGACTTTGTTCGCGTGGATGAACTGGGCACGGTAGGCGGTGACGAAGTCCTGAATCAGCCGGTCGCCGGAGTCGCCGGCGCGGAGGCGTGCTAGCAGCACAGTGGTAGCCACCGCGCTCGGGAAGATCCCGAAGATGCCGAGTCCGGCCAACGTCCCGGCGAGGAACAGGAGATTCAGGAGCACCAGCTGCATGACAAAGCGCAGCCAGTCCATGAGACGGCCCGCCCAGCCCGGGGTGTCGGTGCTCATTTCATGCCCCCTGGGTCCCGGAATAGACCACGCCGTGCTCGTCGATGCCGCTGAAAGACAGCGCAGCGCGGTTGCGTGAGGCGTCCCAGGAGCCGAACACCACAGCATCCAACACAGCATCGAGCCCCGCATCTTCATCGGATCCGGCGACGGCGAGCCGGACCCGGCGTGGTTCACCGGCAGAGGTGACGCCGCCGTCGTCGTGCACGGTCACGGACTGGGCTTCGACCAGATCGGTGGATTCCGGAGCAAAGCGCAGTACGCGCCACGGACCGCTGATCCCTTCAGGTGCGGGAAGCGTTTCACGGTCCGGTCCGGCGTAAGGCTGCGGCGAGACGATCGGCCAGCCATTCGCCGTGGTGAAGACCCGCCGAAGCTGAACCAGGTGCTGGGTAGGGTCTTCGGCGAAGCGGACGTGGTGCACCATGAACTGCTCCTCCACGTTTCTCTCGCCGGACGGCACAGTGAGGATTGAGTTGTGGCCCGGCGCCAGCCAGGCGGTGTCGCCGTCGAACCGATAGCTGCCCAGGATCTTGGTGCCCACGCTGTGCGGCTCGGTGTCGACGTCCGTCATTTCGGCGCCGTTCACGTCCTTGAAGGGGCCGGTGATCTCCTCGGCGACCGCAACGCGCACGTTGTAGGTGCTGAACAGCGAGTCATACGAAACGAAGAGGACGTAGCGGTCATCCTCCGCGCGGTAGTGGATGAAAGCACCCTCAATGGCGCGGTCGACGTCCGGATGCCGGCGGGCAATGCAGGTGCCGAGGTCTCCGTCGGTCAGCGCTTTGCCGGTCTCCGTATTCAGTCGCAGCGTATGGATGCCTGCGAAGAAGGAGCCATAGGTGAGCCAGGGATCACCGTGCCGGTCAAAGGTGACGGCCGCGTCGATGGCGTTCTGCGTATCCCTGCCTGCGAGCGTCCGGACCACGATCCCGCGATCCTCCCACGGGCCGGCGGGGCTGCCCGCCACCGCAAGGCCAATGGCCGACGTGCTGGAGCCGAAGGTGGACGCCGAATAATACATGTGCCATCGGGTCTCCCCCGCAGACGCAGGCCAGCGGACCACCTCCGGCGCCCAGAGGCCACGGGCACCGCTCCATTCGCGGGCTTCAGCAGGCACGCCGTCCAGCGCAGTGCCCACGTAGGTCCACTCGACCAGGTCGGCGGACGTGCGCACATGCACTCCCGCGGGAACCTCCCTTGAGTTGGCTACCGCGTCGGTCGAGAACATGTAGTAGGTGCCGTCGTCGTCCCTTACCACCGTCGGATCGTGCGCGTGGCGGGCGCCCCAGGCTTCCGGTCGGCCGGTCGGAACCGGTTGCAGGCTGTTCACGAGCGCCACTGGTCAGCCCTTCGAACCGGTCAGGGCGATGGATTCGATGATCTGCCGCTGGAACACGATGAACACGATCAGCACCGGCAGCAGCGCGACAAATGACGCCGCCATGATGAGCGGGTAGTCGGTCTGAATCGCGTACTGGGCGTTGAAGTTCGCGATGACCAGCTGCAGTGTCTGCACCTCCGGCGAATTCAGGTAGATGATCGGCGCCAGATAGTCATTCCAGACGGCCATGAACCACAGGATGAACTGCGCGGCAATCGCCGGCTTGATGATCGGGAAGATCAGACGGAAGAAGATCTGCAGGAACGAGGCACCATCGATCCGGGCCGCTTCGATGATCGAATCCGGCACTGAATTGAGGTACTGGCGAAGGAAGAAAATCATGATGATGTTGCCGAAGATGAACGGCACGATCAGCGGAAGCAGGGTGTCCACCCAGCCGATCGAGGCGAACATGGTGAATTGCGGAATCATCAGGGTGGGGAACGGCACCATGAGCGCTGCGAGCAGGCTCAGGAAGACCACGTTCTTGAACGGCATCCGCATCTTCGCGAAGGCAAAGGCTGCCAGGGCGGAGAAAAGCGTCCCGACGATCGTGACGGTGCACGCGACGATGAGGCTGTTCTGAATGCCCGTGAGCAGCGGTCCGGCGGACCAGATCCGGAGATAGTTCTCCCAGACAAACGGGTCGGGGATCCACTGGGGCGGAAGGGCGAAGACCCCTTCACGGGTCTTCAGCGATGTCGAGAACGTCCAGAGCAGCGGAGCAACCATCACGACGGCTCCCAGCGAGAGCACGATGGTCACGATGAGGTTGCCGAGGCGGTGCTTCCGCTCAGAGTTTGACGGCCTGGTGCGTGTCTTGGTGTGTGAAGCTGCGCGGGATGATGTCCGGTCCGGGAGATTCCGCTCGGGCTTGAGCGGCGGCGGAGATGGAAGGACGCGTTGGGAGGACATGGTGACCTGCCTCAGTCAATCGAGAACTGGTTGCGGCGGTTGAGCCGGAACTGGATGAAGGTAATAAGGAACACCATGAGGCCGAGCACGATCGACATGGCGGATGCGTAACCCATCTGCAGGTTGTCGAAGGCCTTTTGCCAGATGTACCAAACGATGGTGGCGGAGGAGAACTCGGGACCGCCGGTCGGGGTCATGATGTTGATTTCCACGAAGACCTGTGACCCGCCGATGACGCTCGTGACCACGAGGAAGAAGGTGACGGGGCGGACCATTGGGACGGTGATGTGGCGGAACTGCTTCCAGGCTCCGGCGCCGTCAAGGGCCGCTGCCTCATAGAGGTGGCGCGGCACTGACTGCAGAGCGGCCAGGTAGAGCAGCATCGAGAAGCCGAGGCCCTTCCAGATCGCCATGATGATCAAGGCCGGTTTCACGGTTGCGGTGTCCTGCAGCCAGTTGGGGCCGTCGATGCCGACGAGCGCCAGGATCTGGTTAATGAGACCGAAGTCGCCGTTGAAGGCCCACTGCCACAGGATGGCCACCGCCGCGATCGAGGAGATCACGGGGACGTAGTAGATGGTGCGGAAGAAGGTAGAGCCGCGCATCTTCCGGTTCATGGCCAACGCCAGAGCCAGGGAGATCACCAGCCCGATCGGAATCCCGAGCATCAGGAAGAACGTGTTGTACATGGACTCCAGGAAGTACGGGTCCTGCACCATGGCGATGTAGTTGTCGAAGCCGCTGAAGACAGGGGCGGTCAACCCGTTCCAGTTAGTGAACGAGGCGTAGACGGAGAACAGCATCGGATAGAGGGTGAACAGCAGGAACCCGATGACCGGCAGGGCAACGAACGCCAGCGCAGTCAGGTGTTCCTGCCGGTGGAGCCGGGATCGGCGCGCGGTGGTGGACATCTGAAATCCTCGTTGATTCAAGAACGTATGGGTCTGCCCGGCAGGAGCCTGGCTGGAGAGGTGCTGCGGCCGGCCTTGGCGCGGCCGCAGCACCCGGATCGGATTAGCCTTGAACGCGCGGCACCTAGCCGCCGATGCCTGCCTGCTGGTTCGCCGAGTCAAGGAACTGCTGCATCTTGGGCTGCGCTTCCTTCACGTATTCGGCCGCAGTCTTCTCGCCGTCCAGCACCGGCTGGATGTTGGTGAAGAATTCGTCATACCACTCGGCGTTGTACGTGAGCTCGCTTGGCAGCGGGCGGCCGTAGTCGCGGACAATCTGGAGGAACTCCCCCTTGTTGGCGGGCTTGGTGCTATCGTCACTTGCCCATTCCTCAGCCATGTCCTCGAGGTTCGGGATCTGGACTCCGGCGTCAGTGAGGGTCTGCTGTGCTTCCTCATTGGCGGAGAAATAGGTTGCGAGCTTCGCCGCTTCCTCCGGGAGTGCCGAGGAGTTGGAGACGGCAATCCCCAGCGTGCCGGTATAGGTTGCGGTCTCGCCGGTAGCACCGACGGGGTAGGGAATCAGGTCATATTCGAACGGCAGGTCCTCATAGGTGGCCAGATCCCAGGGCCCGACTGGGAAGAAGCCGATCTCGCCCTTCATCCATCGCTGATACGTGTCCAAAGTCTGTGCTTCGCCGGCAGATGGCGTGACTTTGTGTTCGTTCTGCAGGTCGGCGAACCACTGCAGCGCCTCAGTGAATTCCGGTGTATCGATGGTTACCTGGGTGCGGTCTTCGTTGAGCCACGACCCCCCGTTGGACCAGACAAAAGCCGGAAGGTTCCAGGTGACGTTGAGGCCGGTGCCCCATTGGTCGAGCTTTCCGTCACCGTTGTTATCCTTGGTCAGCTGCTTCGCTACGTCGACGAATTCTTCGAGGGTGTATGGCTTCTCAGGATCCGGCAGCGGCACCCCAGCTTCCTCGAACATCGTCTTGTTGTAGCCGAAGGAGAACGGCCCAACGTCCTTGGGGAGCGCATAAATTGCGCCTTGGCCGCTGAGCTCTCCGTCGAAGCGGTAGCTGTCTACGCCGTAGTCCCAGATGTTGTCCAGGTCGATGTTCTCGGAGCCCTCAACGTACTCGGTGATGTCCTTGATGATGCCGTTCTGCACATAGGCCTGGACCTCGCCGGGGCTGATGTAGAACACGTCGGGAATCTGCCGGCCGGAGATGGCCGCCTTGAGCTTGGTGCTGTACTGGTCTGCGGTGGTCTGGATCATTTCGACCTCGACCCCGTTGTCCTCCTCGAACTGCGCGACTGCCTGTTCGTAGGCCTTCTTGTCATCAGGCCCGCCGCGGTACATGAAGGTGAGGGTATTGTCGCCGTCTTCGCCTCCGCCGGCAGCGGCGGCACATCCGCTGAGCAGGAAGCTTGCCGCCGCTGCTGCGGCGATGGTCTTGGTGATGGTACGTGACTTCATCATCACGTGGTCCTTCCGGTTAGAGGGTGGGGCGGCACACCAGTTCATCCTGGTAGCGAGGCCGGAGTTACAACGTTGATTACAACGTTGAAAACGAGAATGGCATAGATCACATCCAACCGTCAACAGTCTCCGCGAAAGTTTCCGACTGGGGATGCCGGAGGCCCCGCGCGACCGGGACCGCGATACGTTTCCGCTGGGTGATAGCACTCATGCCTAATGACACCGTTTAACCGCTAACGCCCGGCCGAACCGCTATCAGAACGCATCCACCCTTGACGCTACAGAGAACCTCTGCAATATTTGCAACGTTGTAATTTTGCAGCGCATCCCTGAACGAAAGGACCGTGATAATGGCGTCACGATCACCGCAAAGCCAGCGCCTTACCAAAGCAACAGCAGTTTTCACCAAAGCAACAGCAGCCATCGGCATAAGCGTCGGGCTGATCTTCACCGGCACCGCCACTGCTCCGGCAGTGGCGGCCGACAACAGCCAGAACTCTTCCCAAACGTGGACCGGCCAGGGCAGACCGTTCACGGAAGACCTTCCCGGCGGCAAGACCGTGGTGGGCCAGACCTCCCCCATCCACGACCCCGCCCTCATCATCGACGACGACGGTACCTGGTACGTCTACTCCACCGGCCTGGTCAACAGGGAAAACGGCGGAACCATCCAGATCTGGTCCTCTTCTGACGAAGGCACCACGTGGGAGTACACCGGCACGGTCTGGGACCGGATTCCCGCCTGGATCGATAAGCACTTCTCCGACGGAGAGCTTCCCGGCAACCTCTGGGCACCCGAGATCTACGAGAACGACGGCACGTTTTACCTGTACTACTCCGCCTCCCGGTTCGGCGGAAACAATTCCCTGACCGCACTCGCCACCAACACCACCCTCGATCCCGAGGATCCCGACTATGAATGGGTCGACCAGGGCCTGGTGGTCTCCTCGCCCGCAACCGGCCTAGATCCGAACAACCCGGGCAAAACGTTCAACGCAATCGACGCCGGCATTGTCGAGGGCGAGGACGGCAAACCATACATGGCGATCGGCTCCTTCTGGTACGGCATCTTCCTGGTCCCGATCGAGTGGCCCAGCGGAAAACCCGTTGAGAACTGGCAGTCCCAGACCGTAAACATTGCCGACCGGTTCATGCCGGGCAACCCCATCGAGGCCCCGTACATCACGAAGAACGGCGACTACTATTACCTCTTCGTCTCCTTCGACTCCTGCTGCCGCGGCGGCGACTCCACCTACAAGATCGCGGTTGGCCGGTCGAAGTCGGTCAAGGGACCGTACCTCGACAAGGACGGCCGGGACATGTTCGGCGGCGGCGGTACGGTGGTGCTCGACGCCCACGGCGCCATCACCGGGCCGGGCGGTCAGTCTGTCTTCGGCGACTATCTCGCCTTCCACTATTACGACGGCGCCAACAAGGACATCCCCTACTTCCCCACCCTCGGCCTCCAGAAGATCGACTGGGTCGACGGCTGGCCCGAGTTCAACCTGACCGTTGAACCGCCAAAGGTGACACAGGCTCCAAAAGATGACGCCGCCGTCGTCGGCGGTAAGGCGACCTTCCGCGCCGAGGCGACGGGCACACCGGCCCCGGTGGCGCAGTGGGAGACGTCCGCGGACGACGGCGCCACCTGGCAGCAGGTGGGGGACCAGCCCCGCACCATCAACGCCGGGGACAACCTGCGTCGGTCACAGCTGACGCTGAAAAACCTGACGGCAGCGCAGGACGGGCTGCTGGTGCGGGCCGTGTTCGCCAACGCACACGGATCCACAGCCACCGAACCGGTGACGGTCGATGTGCGGACGCCGCGCGCAGGCCGGCGCTAGTTCCCAGCAACACCCCTCGGCGTTCCGAAGCCCGGTAACGCGATATTCTGCCGGTGGGACACATGCGTGTCCCACCGGTTTCAACTCGAAAAAGGACAGTCCAGATGGCGGCGACCCTGCATGATGTGGCTCAGGTGGCCGGGGTGTCGTTCAAGACGGTGTCCAACGTCATCAACGACCATCCAAACGTTCGGCCGGCAACACGGGAGCGCGTGAACAAAGCCATCGCGCAGCTGGGCTACCGTCCCAATCTCACTGCCCGCAGCCTCCGCTCAGGGCATACCGGCGCCATAACGCTCGCAGTTCCCCAATTACGCCTGCCCTATTTCGCAGAACTGGCCGACGCCGTCATCAGTGCAGCGGAAGCCCGCGGCTTGGTGGTTCTCATCGAGCAGACCAGCGGCGAGCGCGATCGCGAACTTGAGGTACTTCGGAGCCCGCGCCTGCGGATGTCGGACGGGTTGCTCTTCAGCCCGCTTGGACTCGGGGAGGAGGACGCGTCACTGGTCAGCGCGGAGGTTCCGATGGTGCTCCTCGGCGAGCGGATTTTCTCCGGCAACTGTGACCACGTCACCATGCAGAACGTCGAGGGCGCCCGCGCCGCCACCGAACACCTCCTGGACACCGGGAGGCGACGCATCGCCGTCGTCGGTGCCCACGAGGGAGAGGTTATCGGCTCCGCTGGACTCCGGCTCAAGGGCTATCGTGAAGCGCTGGAAGCGCGCGGCATAGCGTACGACGACGGCCTCGTTGCCTACGTCGGTACCTGGCACCGTGCAAACGGTGCCGAAGCGATGCACGATCTGCTCGACCGCGGCGTCGAGTTCGATGCGGTGTTCGGCTTCAACGACACGCTGGCGCAGGGAGCCATGCGTGTGCTGCAGGAAGCCGGGCGGCGCATTCCGTCCGATGTCGCCGTGATCGGCTTCGATGACCTCGACGAAACCCGCTACTCCATCCCCACGCTCAGCAGTGTCAATCCCGGCCGCGAGGAAATCGCCGAGACCGCGATCAGGGTCCTCATGGAGCGCATCAAGAATCCGGCCGGCCCGGCGCCGCGAGAGATCCTGACGCAGTTCCAGGTGATGGCGCGGGAGTCGACGGCCGCCTGAGGGTGCCTATAGCAGCGATTCGATAATCTCCGCCGCAGGCCCCTGCCGCGCTGACGCGAAACCGGTCCCGGCCCAAAGGTGCGCCACGTCGGCATTCCCCTGAGCCACGGCCGCCTTCCGCAATGGCGCTGTCATGTAGTGCAGGTGCGGGTAGCCTGCGGGAGCGTCCTGATGCTCGAGGATGAAGCGGTTGGTCAGCCCGCGCGCATACCGTCCCGTATAGGCCCGAGTGAGTGACGTCCGGGGAAACCGACCCTCGCTGAGCGCCGAACGGTGCAGCGCGTTGGTGCCTGCTTCATCCGAAAGCAGCAGGGCCGTGCCCACCTGAACGGCCTCGGCGCCGCTATCGCGCAACCGTACGACGTCACCGGGCCCGGACACTCCCCCGCCTGCTGCCAGCGGCACGTCCGTGCTGGCCCGGATGCCCGCCAGCGTCTCCTCGAGCAGCTGACCCGTCGGTGCTTCGCGCTGGTCGAAGTTCCCACGGTGCCCGCCCGCATTCGGCCCCTGAACCGCGAGCGCACGAGCCCCGGCCGCTACGGCGAACGCTGCCTCAGCAGGGGTTGTCACGGTGACCATCGGAAGGATTCCGGCCCCGGCCATCCGCCCGAGAACCGCAGCGTCCGGGCAACCGAAGGTGAATGACACCGCTGCAGGCTTCGCAGCCAGGACAATCGCCAGCTTGGCGTCCCAGCCGTCGTCGTCGTTCCGCGGCTCGCCCACTTCCACTTCCAGCGAGGCAGCCTCCGCGCGCAAGGACTGCGCGTAAGCGTCGAGGAGCGCCGCGTCCGGCTGAAACGAATCCGGCACAAACAGGTTCACGCCAACTGGGCCACCGGTCAGCGTGGAAACGCTGCGCAGCTGCTCCTCGAGGTCCTCCGGCGCGCGGTAGCCCGCGGCAAGGAAACCCAGACCGCCGGCGTTGCTTACAGCGGCGGCGAGCTCCGGCGTCGTAGGGCCCCCGGCCATGGGCGCACCGATGATGGGCAGGGCAAGGTCGCGGAGGTCGAACATCCCTCCAACCTACCTACAGGTGCCTGGGAGTCCTACAGGTGTGTAGGAGCGAAGAGCCGCAGCAGGGTCTCGACAACGACGACGTTGGGACCCTCCGCGGCAAAGCTCGCCTCAAGCGCCTCCCGCACGTTTTCCGGCGCCACGCGGACCGCGGGCACGCCGAAGGATTCAGCGAGTTTCACGAAGTCCGGCCGGGTGAGCTCGGTCGCCGTGGCCTTGCCGAAAGCGCCCTCCATGTATTCGCGCAGGATGCCGTAACCGCCGTCGTCGACAATGAGCCAGGTGACCGGCAGATTGTGCTGACGGGCGGTGGCAAGCTCAGCAATCGAGTACATGGCCGAACCGTCACCGGAGACGGCAAGCACGCGTGCGGGCAGGTCCTTCGACGCCAGGCCGACAGCGCCGCCGATCGCCCCGGGGAAGCCGAAGCCCAGGCCCCCGGCGCCCTGCGCTGAGTGGAACTCGCCGGCCCTCGAATCCCAGCAGCTCCAGGCCCAGTACGCCGCGATGGTCATGTCCCAAAAGGTTTGCATGTCGTCCCCGGCGGCCGCGCGGATGTCGGCCATGAAGGTCCGCTCCTTGCCGAGATCCTGTTCATCGAGACGCGCCTGCACCTTGGCGAGGGTCTCGGCCACGAGGGCGCGCGGATCGTAGTCACCGGTGCGGCGCTCAGCAGGGGCCAGCGCTTCGTCCAGCGCTGCAAGCGCCTGACCAGCGTCGGCGCGAATGCCGAGCGCGGGGCGGTTGGATTCGAGGACCCGCGGTTCGGCGTCAATCTGAATGATGCGGCCGCGCGGCTCAAGGGTGAAGTAGTTGGAGGTCACCTCGCCCAGGGAAGATCCGATCACCAGGAGCACATCCGCGTCCTCAAGCACCTCGGTGACGTAGCGGTCCTCCACCCAGGACTGCAGCGATAGCTCGTGGTTCCAGGGGAACGCGCCGCTTCCGCCGGGCGAGCACAACACCGGCGCGTCCAGCTTCTCCGCGAGCGAAAGCAGCTCTTTCTCGGCCTTGCCGCGGCGGGTTCCGCCGCCGGCTACGATCGCCGGCCGCTTTGCTTCGGAGAGCCACTTGACCGCTTCGCGGACCAGCTCCACCCGGGGCGGATTGTCGAACGGTTCCGCCAGCGCATCCTCGACCTGCGGTACGACGACGGCGTCGAGCAGCACATTCTGCGGAACCTCCACCCAGACGGGCCCCTGCGGCGAGGAGACGGCCTCGGTCCACGCGTCCTGAATGGCGGAGGGGATACCCGACGCGTGCTGGATCAGCCGCTGGCTCTTGGTGACGTTGGCGGCTGAGGCCTTCTGGTCGTCGAGCTGGTGCAGCATGCCCTTTCGGCGGGCGCCCAGACCCTCAAGGGGAATCTGGCTCGCGACGACAACCATCGGAACACCGGTCGCGTAGGCCTCCTGCAGTCCGGCGAGCGAAGTCAGCGCGCCCGGGCCGGTGGAGAGGAAGAGGACGCCCACCTCACCGGTTGCCCGCGAAAAACCATCGGCCGCGAAAGCCGAGTTATTCTCCACCCGCGACGAGACGAACTGCAGATCCGAGCGCGACAGCGCATCAAACAGGCCCAGCGCATGCTGCCCTGGAATGCCGAACACCGTCGTCGCACCGAGAGCACTCAGCGTCTCGACAACCAGGTCACCACCATTGCGCTGGCTCGTGACCGGCTGCGGGGGAACTGTTGCGTCACTTTCAACGGACTGCATCAGCCGTCCTTTCGCGTGGAGATTTCGTCAGCCATCAGACTCACCAGATCGTAGGCCACGTGCGAAGCCGCCACACCGGTGATCTCGGCATGATCGTAGGCGGGGGCGACTTCGACGACGTCGGCGCCCACCAGGTTCATCCCGCGCAGGCCACGCAGGATTTCCAGCAGCTCGCGGCTGGTGATACCGCCGGCTTCGGGGGTGCCTGTGCCCGGCGCATGTGCCGGATCGAGCACGTCGATGTCGATGGAGACGTAAAGGGGTCGGTTCCCGATGCGGTCGCGGAGCTTGGCCACGGTCTCATCGACACCCTGGCGAAAGACATCGGAGGAGGTGACGATGCCGAAACCGAAGCGCCGGTCATCCTCAAGGTCCTTCACACCGTACAGCGGCCCGCGGGTGCCGACGTGCGAGATGGCCTCGGTGTCCAGGATCCCTTCCTCCACAGCGCGGCGGAACGGAGTGCCGTGCGTGTACTCGGCGCCGAAGTAGGTGTCCCAGGTGTCGAGGTGGGCATCGAAGTGCAGCAGCGCAACCGGCTCACCGGCGCGTTCGGAGGCGGCACGTAGCAACGGCAGCGCGATGGTGTGGTCGCCACCGAGCGTGACCAGGTGGGCGCCGTCGTGCGTGAGATCCAGCGCGTTCTGCTGGATGGTCTCGATAGCCTCGTTGATGTTGAAGGGGTTTACCGCCATGTCACCGGCGTCAGCCACCTGCACCCGCTCGAAGGGCGAGATGTCCATCGCCGGGTTGTAGGGCCGCAGCAGCCGCGACGCCTCGCGGACATGGTTGGCACCGAACCGCGCACCCGGCCGGTAGGACACACCGGAGTCGAACGGCACGCCGACCACGGCGATATCGGTTTTTTCGACCTGGTCGATCCGCGGGAGCCGTGCGAAAGTGGCCGCTCCGGCATAACGGGGGATACGTGCCGAATCGATCGGCCCCAGGTGGCCACCTGCCGTGACGCGCAGCTCTTCCAATGCATCTCCTCTTCCCTGCAGTCTGCCTTGCAACGCAGGCGGGCGCAGGTTTCCTCATAGGCATCAACTGTTTCCCAAAAGGCTAATTGTGGCACGCGTCTCAGTCAAGATTGCTGCCTGCAAGGGATCGAGGGCCGCCGGCTAGGAGCGCGGGATCAGCGGCTTGTCGGCACGGGCTTTGATTTGCTGCACTGCCCACGAATTGCCATCGGGATCATCAAAGCCAAAGAAGGTGCCGCCGTCGCGCTCGTCAAAGACAGTGATGTCACCGACGTCGACGCCACGGGCCAGCAGCTCCTCGCGCGCCGCATTGATGTCCGAAACCACCAGTTGAAGGCCCTTCAGAGTGCCCGGCTGCATGGCGTTCATGCCCGGCCCGTTGCCGAAGACGATGGAGCAGCCTGAACCCGGCGGGGTCATTTGGGTGAAGTGCATACCGCCCGCATCCGTCTCGAAATCCTGCGCGAAACCGACCTTGTCGCGGTAGAACGCGACCGAGCGCGCGATGTCGCTCACCGGCACAACAACAACTTCCAGCGTCCAGTCCATCGACTACTCCTGACCATGAAGGGGTGGCGCTCACGCTATCCGACCGCCTTCTCGGCGTATAGCCCATCGCTTCTCAAATGGGAAGATTTTGCGCCGTAAACAAAGCATGCTGATGGCTTACTCTAATCAGAAGCGACTCTGCCGACAGCAAGGAGGTGCAGCATGGCCACAGCGGTTGACTCCCATCGGAAGAGACGGCTTCGGCGTCCCCGCTGGATCAAGGAACCCTTCAACAGCGAGGCGAGGGCAGGCTACCTGTTCATCCTCCCCTGGGTCATCGGGTTCCTGGTGTTCACCCTCGGCGCCATGATTTACAGCCTGGTCATCTCCTTCACCAACTATGATCTCTCCACCGACACGGCCACGCCCGTCGGCTTAAGTAACTACGAGTTGCTGCTCAAAGACCCGAAGGTTCTGACCTCGCTCGGCAACACGCTGTACTACGCAGTACTGTCGGTACCGCTCGAGATCTGCTTCGCACTCTTCCTGGCGTACCTGCTGCACCGCATCCCGGACCGCGGTGCCGGCGTCTTCCGCATCATCTACTACCTGCCGAAAATGACGCCGTCAGTCGCCGCAGCGTCGATCTTCCTCCTGCTGCTCAACGGCAACTCCGGAGCAATCAACGGGTTCCTCGGCATTTTCGGTATCGACGGGCCGCAGTGGCTCATCGACCCTAACTGGATGAAACCGTCGATCATCATCATCGGCCTGTGGAGTGTCAGCGGAACCATGCTGATTCTTCTCGCGGCACTGAAGAACGTCCCGCAGGATCTGTATGAGGCAGCAGCACTCGACGGCGCCGGGGCAATCCGGCAGTTCTTCTCCGTCACCCTGCCGATGATCTCCAACGCCCTGTTCTTCTGCACCATCGTGCTGACGATCGCCGCGCTCCAGGTGTTCGACCAGGCGTTCCTGCTGTTCTACCGGGATACGGCAAGCGGGTCGCCGGATGCCGCCCTCTTTGTTGGCGTCTACCTGTTCCAGCAGGCCTTCCAGCAGTTCAATATGGGCTTCGCCGCCGCGATCGCCTGGCTGCTGTTCGCCATCATCCTCGTGATCACGATCTTCCAGGTCCGGTTCGGGAACAAATTCGTCTACTACGAAGGGGGCCGGTAGCCGTGGCATCAGTTCTGAAATCACAACCGCAGGCAGCGGCTGAATCGGACCCGCGGGACAAGTCCACTGCAGCCCCCAGCAAGCACTTCCCCTGGTACAAGCCGCGCAGCATCGTTGGACGGATAGTCCTGTGGGCACTGCTCCTCGGGTTCTCGGTCCTCTTCATGTACCCGTTTGTCTGGCTGCTGGCCGCAACGTTCAAACCGCGCCAGGACGTGTTCGACAACCGGCTCATTCCTGAAACCTGGGTCTTCACCAACTACGTGGAGGTGTGGCAGCAGTTGCCGCTGCTGTCCTGGATCTCCAATAGCGTCATCATCGCGCTGTTGGCCGCGGGGCTCGTCACCATCTCCAGCTCCTTGGTGGCCTTCGGCTTCGCCTACTTCCGGTTCCCGTTCCGCAACCTGCTCTTCGGCCTCGTGCTGGGAACCATGATGCTGCCCGGTGCCGTGACGATGATCCCGACCTACTTGATCTGGAAGGAACTCGGCTTTCTCACCACCACCGTGCCACTGTGGGGCGCCAACCTCTTCGGGTCTGCGTTCTATATCTTCCTGCAGCGCCAGTTCTTCCTGGGGCTGCCGCGCGACATCTTCGAAGCGGCCCGCATCGACGGGTGCAGCTACTTCGGATTGTTCTGGCGAATAGCGATGCCGCTCTCCATCCCGTCCTTCATCATCGTGTTCATCTTCGAGTTCCAGGCGAGCTGGAACAACCTGCAGGCGCCGCTGATCTACCTGAACTTCGGCAGCCCGGACCAGTACACGGTGCCGCTGGGTATTTCCTACGCGATGTCCCTGTTCAGTCCCACCTCGGGCGGCGAAGCCGACTATCAGTACGTGATGACGGCGGCCCTGCTGGTGACGCTGCCCATGCTGGTCCTGTTCGCGTTCGGCCAGCGGTACTTCATCGAGGGATTGGCGGGCCAGGGCCGGAAGGGCTAACTGCCCATTCCGCGAAGTCCACTCGTTGGTTTGGCAGGACACACCCCTTTTGGAGGCTTATTCGGGGCGTGTCCTGCCAAATCAACGGGGAAGTGGAGGAGGGTGGGAGCCAGCCTGTACGGCTGACTCCCACCCTCGCTCTATGAACAGAGAACGACGACGGCGCCTACTGCGCGCCGGCGGTCGCCTGCTCGTACACCAGCATCGCGGCGGCCTGGGCGTCTCCGAGCGCTTCCTCGATGGTCTTGTCGCCGGACATCGCAGGAGCCATGGCATTCTGCAGTTCGGTCTGGATCTCGAGGCCCGCTGGCGAGGACCCGAGGGGTACGCCGTTTTCGAGCGCCTGGTAGTAGGAATCGATCAGCTGGTCGAAGCCCTCGTTACCGGTCGGCTCAAGGTACTCCTCCTTGATCAGCTGATCCGCGGTCTGTGAACCGGTGAAGATGCCGGTGAACATTCCGCCTTCTTCCATGCCTGACACCCGGGCCTCAGCTGCAGCCATCCAGGCGTCGTCGGAGGTGTTGGTGACGGCCCACTTGCAGGCGGCCGCCTTGTTCTTCGCGCCTGCCGGAATGACGTAGGACTGCCCGCCGGCCACCGCGATCGCTTCACCGTCCTGGTTCCGCAGGGGCACACCGGAAACCTCAAGCTGATCCGCGAAGTCTGACAGAACGTTCGGGTACCACTGGGCGTACAGACCTGCGCCTACCTGATCGGCGACGAACTGGTTATTCTCACCGAAGAAGTCCCAGGTCTGGCCGAAGCTGTAGGCCGTTTCATAGCCACCCTGCGCGTCGTAAATCTCCTTCAGCCAGGTCAGGGCTTCGACGTTGGCCGGGTCATCGAGGGTCGGCTTACCGGTCTCGTCCATGATTTGTCCGCCGAAAGCTGTGAACCAGATGGGGGCCTGGGACGGCATCTGGGGGTCAAAACCAAGACGCGTCGGGTTCTCGCCGTCGGACTCGTACATTGCCTCCGCAGCGGCGAGGACAGCATCCGGGTTGGAGGTGTCCAGATCGTCAGCGGTGACGCCGGCTTCCTCCATGACGCGGGTGTTGGTGATAATTGCCCACGGCTGCCAGAACTGCGGAATGCCGTACACCTGGTCGTTATAGGTCACGTCCTGCAGCACCGCCGGGTAGTAGTGCTCCTCGGCGTTGACGTCGTGAGTGGTGAAGCACTCGTCAACCGGTTCGATCAGACCCTTGGCCGCATACGTCGCCACATACTGCCGATCCATCACCACAAGATCGGGCAACGTTCCGCTCGCCGCTTGCGCAGCGAAACGCTGCGGGTCGAAGTTGCTCTCGTTGATTTCAACTGTGACGCCGTCCTCTTCCAAGGCGGCGGTAGCGAGTTCTGCACGGGAGGTTGCCACCTCGTCGCCCAGGGTGAAGCCGCCGGCCGACATGGTGCCCGAAAGATCCGCCCCATAATCCACCGCTTCCCCGGTATCGGCGGTTCCGCCGCCTCCGCCACCACAAGCGGTGGCCGTCAGGGCGATGGCCGTCACCACCGCGAATCTTGCTGATCGAGAAGTCTTCATTGCTCCAGTCCCTTCACAAGCTAACGCGCCAGCGCTGGCGCGGGCGGATCGTCGAGGTATCGAGGCAATCAGCAGGCACGCGCCGACTGGCCGCAATTCGTGACCACAACAGGCACCGGTCTGTCTAGACCGGCGCCGTTCGATCAGTATTCCATAAGCCCGCTTGGTATCCCGGTAACGATTGGGACGAGGTGGGATCGCCTGCGGTGTCAGCTCCGGGAAGCCGCCGGAACCAGGGTCCAGAGCACCACCGCTTCTTCGTCCGAGGGGTTGAGCCAGGTGTGCGGCTCACGCCCCGGGAAGGTCAGCGTGTCGCCGGCTTCCATCTCGTAGCGGTCGTTGGAGAAGATCAGTTCGAAGCGGCCGGCCACAATGTGCAGGGTTTCCACCTCGCAGTCCACCGAGTAGAGGTCCGACTCCCCTTTCCCATGCGGCGCTATCACAGCACGGATCATCTGGAGCCGCCGCTCGGAGCGCGCCGTCATGAGCCGCTCGTTGATCCCCTCACCGCCGAGGCTGATTCTCGGTGCTTCGCTGAGCCTCGTGAGGTGGGTCTCCGGAACGGTGAAGAGATCGCCGATCGAGATGGACAGGACCTGGCACAGCGTAACCAGTGAAGCAACCGACGGAGACGTCAGGTCCCGCTCCACCCTGCTGAGGAAGCCCTTGGTCAGACCCGTTGAACCGGCGACCTGCTCGATCGTCATCCGCTGCGCCTGCCGCGCTGAGCGGATGCGTGAACCAATCGCCACGGGGGCATTGCTTGGTTCAACTGGGAGAGCCTTCAATGTGGTTCCTTCCGGGACGGCTGATTTCAAGAACTGCCCGCAGGTGCAGGGCTGCCGCTACGAACCGGCAGGCGTGCACCTGCGGGCAATTTATGGCTTAGGGTTCCTGTGCGGGCTCCGAACCCCCGACACTGTCCGGCTCCGGATCGGACGTTGCGGGCGCTGTCACCGGCTCCGGCTCATCATCTTCAGTCCAGGCCTTGATTGCCGCCCAGGTGACCGCCGCAACCGGCACGGCGAGGATTGCACCGATGATTCCCGCAAGGATGGTGCCTGCCGTCAGCGCCAGCAGGATCACGAGCGCGTGAATGTTCAGCGAGCGCCCCATGACCACCGGTTGGAGGAAGTTGCCCTCCAGCTGATTCACCACGATGACGGCGAGAATCACCATCAGCGCAACGAACGGTCCGTTGGCCACCAGTGCAACGAGGGCGGCGAGCACGCCGGCCACAGTGGCGCCGACAAGCGGAACGAATGAGCCGATGAAGACGATCACAGCCAGCGGCACCGCCAGCGGCACCCCCAGAATCAGCAGGGCGATGCCGATGAACACCGAGTCCACCGTGGCAATGATGGCCGTACCGCGCACGTAGCTGCCCAGTACGTCCAGGCTGCTGTGACCGACCCGCTGCGCGCGCTGCAACCGTTCCCCGCGGAAGGGCCGGAGCATGAACGCCCAGATCTTGTCGCCGTCCTTAAGGAAGAAGAAGAGGATCACCAGCATCAGCAACGCGCCGGTCAGGAATTCCCCGGCGGCCGTCAGCCCGGTCAGCGCGGTGCTCCCGACGGTCGAGCTCGTGGCGAAGTCGATGACCGATTGCCTGGCGCTTTCGATCTGTTCCTGGTCAATCGGGATGGGACCGGTCTGGATGAAGTCGTAGACCTGCTGGAAACCCTCGTTGGCCTGCTGGATCAGTTCATCCAGCTGGCTGCGCACGGCGAACACGATGCCCGTGACCACGCCGCCGAGCACCACCAGCAGCAACAGGAATGAAGAGGCGGTTGCAAGCGCGCTCGGCCAGCCGCGCCGCCGCAGCATATTGACCAGGGGGCTGATCGCAGCGGCGAGGATGAGAGCCAACAGCAGCGGGATGACCACCAGGCGGATCTGGATCAGTCCGTAGATAGACACCACCACCGTTGTGACGAGCAGCAGGAGCTGAGCGCTGCGGATGCTCACTCTCCCGAGGCCGTCCCGCCACGGGCTCGGCTGATTTCGTGCTGCACTGGTGTCGCGTCTGTACTCCACGGGCGCTTCTTCCTTGTGTGTGAGGGCGTGCCGAAAGCAGGCAGGTTCGCTACTACCCTACGTGCAGCCCCTTACAGCGGCAGGAACAGCACGGTGTAGATTCCGAGCCCGCCCAGAACGAACACCGCCGACGACGTACACAGCACCGCAGCGACATCCGCATCCACCCTGCCCCGCGAAACTCCCGCAACGCGGACGGCATACCTTCGCCGCTGGCTTACGTAGATTCCCAGCGCCGCCGCCAATGACGCAACCACCAGTGCGCCCGCGAACCAGCCGTGGGCCGGCACCCAGCGCAGGAACAGCAGGCTTGAGCCCACCAGCGCGGTCATGGTTCTGCCCCAGGCCAGGGATGTGCGCTCCGGCTGCAGGCCCGGATCGCGACCCGGCGCGGTCACTTCAGCTGCCCCGAACCAGCACAAACACGACGACGACGGCGGCAATCACCGACCCTCCCAACGCCAGCAGCGGTGCCAGGAATGGAAGCGGCAAGGGCGCGCCATGGCGCATCGCGCGTTCGACATTGAGCCAGCGGAAGCATGCCACTGACGAAATGATCATCGCGAGCAGCAACAGCAGGACGGCCAGTGTGGTGCGCAGCTGAGGCATGAAAATATCGGTTGTAAAGGCTTCAACGGCTATGCCGCCGGCCATTAAGGCCAGCGAAGTGCGGATCCAGGCAAGGAACGTACGTTCATTCGCGAGTGTGAACCGCGGGTCCGGCTCAGCACCGCCGCGCAGGAGGCGGCGAGCGAGACCGCGCCGGGCGCCGTCGTCGTTGTTGCACTCCCCGCCGGTATCCACCGCTTCATCGTAGCCAGTGGGCAGCAGGACCACCGGACCGGGTAGAATGGACGTTTGCGAAGGGGAGTAGTTCCGGAGTGCTTGCGCTCCGCGGCCTGTCGACATACTGGCACTCAGTGATGATGCCCGGCAGTCCACCGTAGTAGCGGCGAACGAGACCTTCGGCCATGCACTCGTTAATGGCCGGAGCCCCAACAGCCCTGGCCGAGGATAATCAGGAGCCGGCTGTGAGCCCCGAGGTAGCCCGAACACCCGCCGAGATCAAGCGCTGGCGGCAGTACCTGGCCGACGAGCGCGCCGAAGCCGCCACCTACCGCTACCTTGCGCGCAAGCGCGGCGGCGAGGAAAAAGAAATCCTCCTCGCGCTGGCCCAGGCGGAAGGGCGGCACGAACAGCACTGGCTCACCCTGCTGGGCGACGACGCCGGCAGACCCCAACGCCCGTCGCTGCGGAACCGGGTGCTTGACTTCCTCGCACGCCGGTTCGGCTCTGTCTTTGTGCTTGCGCTCGCCCAGCGTGCAGAGGGCCGCTCCCCCTATGCGTCAGACCCGTCCGCGACCAGCGCGATGGCCGCCGACGAGCAAATCCACGAAGAGGTTGTGCGCGGCCTCGCAACCCGCGGACGCAACCGGCTCTCGGGCAATTTCCGGGCAGCGGTCTTCGGCGCCAATGACGGGCTGGTGAGCAATCTCGCGCTCGTGATGGGCATCGGCGCGACCGGGGTTTCCAGTGCGTTCGTCCTATTCAGCGGCCTCGCCGGCCTGCTCGCCGGCGCACTCTCGATGGGGGCAGGCGAGTACGTTTCGGTGCGGTCCCAGCGTGAACTGCTGACGGCGTCGCGCCCGACGCAGGTCACCCTGACCGCGGCAAAGGAACTCGACATCGACGCCAATGAACTGGTGCTGGTCTACCGTGCGCGCGGCATGTCGCCGGAGGCAGCGGAACACCGCGCTGCGGAGCGGATGGGGCAGTTCACCTGCGACTGCGATCCGAGCTTCTCCCTGCAACCAGAACGGCAGGAGCCGAAAGACGATCACGAGAGCGTCGGCACGGCCATGGGCGCCGCCGCGGCCAGTTTCTGCTTCTTCGCCTCCGGAGCAGTGATTCCCGTCCTGCCCTACATTTTCGGACTGACCGGAATCGCTGCTGTGGTCGTCGCCTGCGCTCTCGTGGGATTGGCGCTGCTGGCAACCGGCGCCGTCGTCGGCCTGCTTTCCGGTGCATCACCGCTCAAGCGGGCGCTGCGCCAGCTCGCCATCGGATTGGGTGCGGCTGCGGCAACCTACCTGCTGGGACTGGTGTTCGGCGTCTCCGTCGCGTAGCCGGCGCCCGGACTTGCTGAGCCGGCGGGCGACGGAGCATGAACGACGTCTCCTAGCACGACGTCGGCTGCATCGGTTTTGCGGTCGGGAACTGTCGTCGGCGACTCCAGATGAACGGCGCCCGTCGGCACGATGCCTGCACCTCCGTACCGTTCCATGACCCGCCATTGCGCGGCAACATCCTCACCGGCGTGACTGGCCGGCAGCTGATCCCAAAACTCGAACCCGCCGCAGTCCATCAGAGCCTCCCTGTTGAAGAGGACGCACCCGCCTATCCACGCCACCTTGTACAGCCGCCATTCCTCAGGTCCGAGGTTCAGCTCCGTGGCAGCGTGGGTGAGATTGGCGGCGTTGTGCAGCGACCACCGGTCGAAGGACCCGGCATCCCGACGGACCCGTTCCGGTCTGACTCGGCCGCGTTCCCACAGTTCGAACGGTTCGCGTTCGTGTTCCCGATAGTCATCGAGGAAGGACAGCCCCTGCACCGCCGCACCGACAAAGCCGCAGCCCGCTTCTTCCAGCGCGGCGTGCATGCGGGCAATCATCCCGGGTTCAAGCCAGACATCGTTATCGAGAAACAGGACTTCCCGCGCCGTTGAGAGCTGAAGCAGAAAGTGCCGCTGCTGCGCCACCCCGCGCTGCGGCAGGTTTCGCAGAAGCTGCACTGTCCGCCCCTGCACGCGAAGCACCCGGACCATTGCGTTCACGGCAGGTTCGGTCCACACGGGTTCGCCGTCGCTCTGGTCGCTCAGGATCACCGAGAACGCGGGGCCGTCCTGCCCCGCCAGTCCGGCAAGCGTAACCGCCAACTCGGACGCCCGGCCATAGGAGGGAATCAGCACGTCCAGCACGGGCTTCTGGGCAGGAGCCGGCCGTCCCCACTCTCCCGACGGTCGCCGGCTCATGGCGCAGCGGTCGGGGCGGCCCGGATTTTCCGGACCATCGCCGTCGTCGACTGCTCAGCCACATAGTCAAGGATGCGCACTACACCTCCACAGCGCTCAACCACGGGCGCCTCCTCGAGCATCTGCGACGAGTAGTCTCCGCCCTTCGCGTAGATGTCCGGCCGCAAGGCCTCGATCAGGGGCACAGGGGTATCGGTATCGAAGGCAGCCACGTAGTCCACACAGCTCAGTGCCGCGATGACGCCGGCGCGGTCGGCCAGGGAATTGATCGGCCGGTCAGGTCCCTTCAGGCGCCGCGCCGATTCGTCACCGTTCAGGGCCACCACCAGCACGTCACCCAACTGCTTGGCCTGCGTCAGATACCGGGTATGGCCTCGGTGCAACACATCGAAGCAGCCGTTGGTCAGCACGATCCGCCGGCCCTGCTCCCGCTCCTCCGCCACCCGGTGCAACAGCTCATCAAGGGGCAGGACCGCGGATGACAGACCACCGAGGTACGCGGCCAGATCCACGGTGGAGCACACCGACGTGCCGGCCCTGCCAACCACGACATCCGCCGCCGCCTGCGCCAGGTCAAGTGCGGCGGTCATCGGCATGCCCGCCGTCCGCGCTGCAGTCAGGCAGGCAACAAAGGTGTCACCCGCCCCGGACGCCTGCTTCTCCGACGCCGGCCGCGCCCAGGTCCGATGGGCCTGACCCTCCGCCGACAGCAGCACTGTGCCGTCCCGGTCTAGCGTGACGACGACGGCGCCCGCGCCCGTCGCAGCGAAGAGCTCTTCGCTGCGGTCAGTCACCAGCGCGACCCGGTCCTCGGCAGCAGCGGGCGGGAAGTTCGTGCCCAGCAGCCTCGCCGCCTCCTGCGCATTCGGCGTGACGATGGCGGGCTTCAGTTCCGCCCAGGCACGCGGATCATGCGCATCGACCACGGTCAGCGCGCCGTGAGCGTGCGTCCGCAGCGCCTCCCGGACGGCTGGGCCAAGGGCTCCGGTGCCGTAGTCACAGACAACGACGGCGGCACTTCCCGCGAGCGCAGCCGGAACTGCCGCTGCCAGGGCGGCCACCGATTCCTCCGGTGGTTCCCCGTCCTGATCATCAAGGCGCAGCATCACCTGGTCGCCGCCGATGATCCGGTTCTTGGTGGTTGTCCGGACGCCCGGCCCGGCCAGGAGTCCGGTAGTGTCCACGCCGGCGTCGTCCAGCAGCGCGCGGAGGCGAGCTCCGGCGTCGTCGTTTCCCACAAGACCGACCAGGCGCACACGTGCGCCGAGCGCAGCAAGATTCATCGCCGTGTTTGCGGCGCCGCCCGGAGCATACTCCCTGCGCTGCACGTCGACTACGGGTGCGGGAGCCTCGCGGCAGAACCGTTCAATAGTCCCAGTCCACCAGCCGTCCAGAATCACGTCGCCCACCACCGTCACCACCGGCGCCACGCGCGCCAGTTCGACGGGCACCCACTCGGTGAGGCCGCGGGTTTCCGAGAGCGCCGTCATGACCGGGCCGGCTTTCCGGGCGCCTCGATGTGCACCACCTTGACGGTGCAGAACTCGTCCAGCAGTTCCGGTCCGTAGCCGAAACCCTGACCGCTCTCACCGCGTGGCTGTGCGGAACCTCCCGGCGCACCACCAAAGACGGCGTTGACCTTGACTGTCCCCGCCTTGAACGCCGCCACCGCCTTCTGCGCGTTCGTGATGCTCCCGGTCAGGACGTTCGCAGCCAGTCCGTACCGGCCGGCCGATGCGAGCCCAAGCCCCTCGTCAAAGCTGCCCACACGCACAATGGGAGCCACGGGGCCGAACGTTTCCTCCGTCATGACATCCATCCGGTCAGTGCAGTTGAGCAGGACGGTCGCAGGGTAGTGCGCGCCGGGGCCTTCCGGGATGGTGCCGCCTTCGGCCGCCTCGGCCCCTGACTCCACCGCTGCCTGGACCTGCTGGTGTACGGCGTCCCGCAGGCGGCGGTCAACCAGCGGCGCAAACGTTCCCGACGAGTTGCGGCGGCGGGCTTCGGTGACAAGCGCCGCGCAAAACTCGTCTGCCACGGCGTCTACAACGTAAATGCGCTCGACCGCCGTACAGATCTGCCCGCTGTTGCTGAAGGCGCCGATCGCGGCTTGCTCTGCTGCCCAGACCGGGTCCACGTCGTCGTCAATCAACAGCGGGTCGTTGCCGCCGTTCTCGCGAAGCACATGGGCGCCGGTCAGAACCGCCGCACGGGCAATGCGGGCACCGGTCGCGCTGGATCCCACGTGCGCGTAGACGTCTACGCCCTCTTCCGCGGTGAGCATGGTCCCGACGTCCCACCCGCCGGTCAGAGTGGTCAGCACACCCACAGGGAAACAGGGCGACAAGAGTTCACCGAGCAGTTGACCCAGGTGCGGGCAACGTTCGCTGGGCTTGTGCAGAACGGTGTTGCCGGTGACTAAAGCTGCCCCTATCAGCCCGGCTGCGACCGCAACCGGGTCATTCCACGGCGTCAGGAGCACCGCCACACCGCGGGGCTCGGCAACTGTGTAATCAGAGGCGAGCGCTGAGCCGCGCAGGCTGTGACCACGATGCAGGGGGCCAAGCTCGGCGTACTGTTCGAGCGTCGAAGCTCCCGCCTCAATCCCGGCGAGTGCCTCCTCGCGCGGCCGTCCGGTCTCCCGGCTGTTCAACTCGGCGAGGCGGTCCGCCCCCTTTCGCAGGGCACCGGCAGCGGCGCGAACCATTCCTGCCCGGTCAGCGGGAGTCACAGCAGCCCACTCCGGCTGCACGGATCGGGCGAGCTGGACGGCGAGCGCAACCTGCTCCCGCCCGGCAGACTCGACGGCACCGACCTCACTACCATCGCGCGGATCATGAATGGTCAACACGGGCTCCTGCCCGGCGGCGCTGCCGCGGATCATCGTCTCGGGCTCGCTTGTCATTGCGCTCCTTTTTATCTGGCAGCAAATGCGTTGTGCCAGAGGAGTACCCACCTGCGCGCCGGTTCACACAGCTTCCAGGGCGATGATTTCGCCGAGCTGAGGATCAGTCTTCCCTGGGAAGAGCCGCGGCCATCCTTCGCGGTCTAGGTGTATTGTCCCGTGAGGTTGGTGACGCGGCTTGCTGGCGTCTGGCTTGGCTTCCCATTGGCGGACCCGATCATCGGCCTGCTCATTTCTGCTGCGATCGGAGTGCTGCTGTTCGGAACAGCCCGGGACGTCGGACGCCGCCTGATGGGCGGGGTTGATCCTGCACTGGTGGACCAGGCAGAGCAGGCCCTTCAGCCGTGTGCGCCAGGGACTACGGTGCGTATGCGTTGGATGGGCCATAAACTCCACGTCGAAGCGCCCTTCCCTGCCACGTCGTGATCGGTGGACGCGGTGCAGGAATAAGGTCGGGCTGTGGAAGCGACGTTACGGGCCGGCATCCCTACCGTCGGTTCGGTGCTGACTATCCCTGTCTGGGCCGCCCACGAGGAAGACGCATCAGCACCGACGTCCTGAATCCCCCCGAACAGCGGAGTCACATCGCTAACACAGGAGGTTCAGATACCGCGCCCATTGTCGGCCGCGCAGGCGGCTCTTCCGCGCGGGTACACGTTCGGCGTCACCACGGATGCGCTGGAAATGATAGGCGTTTTCGGTGGCACCCTGCACTGTTACCAAAGTCCGGGGGCTGCCGTTCGCAGGGCCTGTACTTTTCCCTCACCCTGCCGCTCGAACCGGTCTTCAGCACCCTGTCCCCCATGGGTCAGGTCGAGGCAGATGGACAGCGACACCCGACTGGTGGTGCTGACCACCAGCAACACCTTTTCTCGGCTATCAACCTCAGTGTCAGCATCGACCTTGCCCCGAAAATTCACGGAACCGTGCTGGATTTTGCTGAGTACAACGATCTTCAGCGGTTCATTTGGCTGACCCTGCCCGCTGCCAAGGGCCCGCAGTGCACCTGCCGCAGATCCATCGGAACCCCCACGGGAAATTGGCCCCGCTGCTTGGATAATCAGCGCCTCGGGCTCAGCGACCTATAAACAAAAGAGGCTAAAAATTCTTGAATGGTGGGGCAGAACACCCTCGCGGCTCTGGGAGGACTCGCAGCCTCTTTATGCGGTGCTGTCAATCATGCTGTCGGCCTACGGAAGCACCCTCAAATCTTGGCCATCAAGGACTCGAAGAGGTAACAGTCTGGTGAAGGGGCATGGCTTGCGACCAGCAGATAACAGCGTATCTGTCCACGCTTTGTGGCGGAATGTCAGTGGTAGGACCTGGTGGGATGCGGCGGAAGAATCCGGCGAAGTGTGGTTACTGTAGCGTGACCGCATGGTCTCTGTTCCAGGATCGACGTGCGCGGCTTTGCATTGCTGAAACCTGGGTGCGGATGTCGATGCAGTACTTATCCTTTTCCACCATGCGGGCGATGCCGTCGACTTGGCCCTCAATGCGCTTGAGCCGGCGGAGGTATGCCTCCTTCTCCGGCGTGTACCCGTGGTCGACGGGAGTGACGTCGTCCAGTGGGCTAATGAAGTTTTCGGCGGTGATGCTCATGACGAGTTTCCTTTGTAACGTGTCGGGCTGGCAGTAATCATTTCTCAGTCGCCCGCTGCTTGCTCAGATCTTCAGGCGGGTTGTGCTTAGCGTGCGGGTTCTGCGTCCCTTATGGGCGCGCATGCGTCGCAGCAAAGATAGTAGGAGGATGGGCACGCCGCGGGCTCGCTGGGTACAATCAGGTCCCCCGCTTCTATTAGCTCGTGGAACCGGGCGTCGTTTCTGCCTCGCTCGGAAGAACTATCGCTCCAGGCGCGGATCTTCGGCATCTTCGACGGTCAGCTGGGTTCCCCACGCGGTGGCTGTCACCGCATTCTCCTGGCCATCCTGTGGGCTGAGCAGCACATGACTTGGGTCTCCGACCAGCTCAGTCAACGATTGGACTGCTTCCGGGTCCAGGTCTGAGCCGTAACTGATCCACACGGCGCCGTGTTCGAGGGCATGAACGGCGAGGGTTTCGTTCACTGGCTCTGTGTAGACGCCCTAGTTAATCCACACCGGTGCGTGGTCACCACCGGCTCCAGGTGTCTGCGGGTAGTCGACCGGTGATTCGATGTGATTACGCGAGAGATCCTCGAAGGTCTGAACTCCCTCGATGGGTGCCTCCGCGGCCGCGGTCAACGCGGCGTTCTGCCGCATTTCGTCGACGATGACGAACGAGACGGCCGCTGCGACCGCAGCAGCGAGCAGGAGCACTGTGCCGTACACCGTAACGTTCTTGCGCCGTTTCGCTGCCTTCTGCTGTGCCTGGAGGGCCTAAAGCCGACTCCGGCGATCACGGTTTTCTTGTCCGTTTCGCTTGTTCTTGGTTCGCTCCCAGCGGTTCTACGGTTGGTTGGCGGGTGGGATCACCGTTTGCCCCGTCCCCGAGGGGGGTCACGCAGTGGGTCAGGGAGATGAGTAGAAGCAGGAGGATCACCGAGAACCAGACGAAAACTGGGTGTGTAATTATCCATCGGCTAACGCACCGCACTCTCAAAACCCGGCGTATCTCAGTTTTGGGCGGCCTGCTCCGGTGTAGGTTCCGATGTCCCTGTTCGGGATGGTTGGCGTGAACGGAGCCGCGCAAACACCGCTGCAGCGGCCAGGAACATGATCGCTGAGACCCAGGTATTCACTCGTAGCCCCAGAATGAGGTTGGCGTAGTCAGAGCGCATGAGTTCGAAGAAGAACCTGCCTGCCGTGTAGATGACAACATACGCGGCGAAGACCGCGCCGGCACCCAGACGTATTCTTCTGTCGATCAGGAGCAGCACTGCGGCGCCGAGCAGGCACCAGATGGATTCGTAGAGGAAGGTGGGGTGGAAGTAGCCCAGGACGACTGGGTTTCCGGATGCGTCCAGCATTGCCCGCCCGGCGGAAAGGTCCATCTCATGGACTTGAAGTTTCCACGGCAGGTCTGTCGGGCCACCGTAGAGTTCGTTGTTGAACCAATTTCCCCAGCGGCCCAGCCCCTGCGCGATGAGTATTCCCGGTGCAGCGGAGTCAGCGAAAGCTGCGAAGTTCACTTTGTGGCGGCGGCACCCGATGTAGGCACCTACCGCCCCGAGGGCTATTGCTCCCCAGATCCCCAATCCGCCGTCCCAGATCCGGAGCGCGTTCCACGGATTCATCCCAGGGGCGAAGTACAGCTGGTTATCAGTGATCACGTGGTAAAGACGTCCACCCACTAATCCAAACGGCACCGCCCACACAATGACGTCCAGTGGTTGCCCCGGTTCACCTCCCCGCGCAACGAGGCGCCGGTCAGTCAGCCAGGTCGCCACCACAATGCCCGCAAGGATGCAGACTGCATAGAAAGCAATCGACAGAGGTCCCACCTGCAGGGCACTGACGGTCGGGGAGGGAATGTAAAGATCCACTGATGGGCTCGTCTTCATGATCGGGGCTTCAAATAATGCTGGCGGCGTGGACTGCGGGGACAACCCTGAGGGTAGAACCTCGGGATCATCGCCCTCCGCCAAGGACGCCGACCCCTACAACCGAACGCTCCCATCCCCATGAAAGTTCCGCTTGCCTGATCTGGCTCCTTCGCGCTGCGGAGGAGCCAGATGAGTGAGTCTCATCAGGCGGTGCCGTGCCGACGTACACAGACGTAACCGAATGGTGGGAGAACCCGCCGGCATCTGCGCCGCCGTTAGTATCCAGGAAACTCTTCACAATATATGCGGCCGGAATCAACGCCCATGGCCTCTAGCGCGCCCTGGGCGGACTCGACCATAAAGGGCGGGCCGGCGATGTACCAGAGACACTGGTCCTTGTTCTTTACGCTCGTGGAGATGAACTTTTCATCGATGATGCCGAAATTCGTTTTGACGGTCAGGCGCGCAGATTTCTTCTCGAAGTGTTTGAGCTCATCAAGGTAGGCCGCACTCCGCTGGCTCCGGTTGACGTACAGGAGAGTGATGTGGGGACGAGCCACCTCGTCGCGCTCGGCGTTAAGCCGCAGCATGCTCATGAAGGAGGTGATGCCGATTCCTCCGGCGATAAGGACGACCGGGCGGGCCGGTTGCCGAGGCAAGAGATGAAAGCCGTGCGGCCCCTCGATTATGACCTCAGAGCCGATCCGTGACTCGCGAAGTGTCTGTTTGAACCCGCTACCTGTGTCACGGTAGGCAACGATGATCCTCTCCTTGTCCGCAGGGGAGGAGGCGATGGAAAACACACGTGAAGCGCCTCTCCGGTCACGATAGAGAAGTTTGGGCAGCCGGAGCTGAAGGTATTGACCGGCGTGAAACGCGAACTTCTCCGGCCGTTTGAATGCTAGCTCCAGGGTTCCTTCCGCTACCTGCCTTCGTTCGAGCAAGGTCGTCTTGAACACTCCGCGCCCTCGCACCAGGTCTACCGGGCCATACTTCGTCGCTGGTGAACCGTCTTCACGAAAGCGGCGATCTGTGCCATGAAGACTGACAGCAGCATGGCCAGATAGACGAACCGGAGAACATTTTCTGGATACTCGGTCGGTAGGCCCATGAGGACCCGGTGCGGGGCCGGTGTGTAGTGCATAAACGCGAAGTAGAGCGAGTGCAGCGCCACGACGTAGAAGATTACGTAGGTGAAGCTGTGTAACCACTTCCACGACGAAGGGCCGAGGAAGCTGACTGCTCTGTCGAAGGAGGTTGCCGCGAGGATGAGAGCGAAGAGGAGGGCCATGAGGCCCATGAGATTCGCCAAACCGAATCCCGGCTCGAATCGCAGATACGCGTCGAGCTCCGGCACGTATTGATACCCCAGGAGTTCCCGGACGTCCCAGCGTGCCCAGCCGTCCCAGACGAGATAGAAGTGTACGAGCGTCACTACCGTGAACCAGATGCCGGACTCTCGGCGCCAAGAAATGATTCGCACCAGCGGCGCCCATAATCTTATGGCCGGACCGATGAGCGCAACGAGCCAAATGAGGAAGGCGCCGGCAACACCAAATGATTTCCACAAGCGCATCTCCGGGTCCCACCCCGAGTGCAACTGCCAGCCGAAGTACACAAGTAGTGTGGAAATTCCCCCGGCCAGTAGATGACGCAACAGGATTTCCCTCTTGTGCCTGACTCCTAACAACATGCTCGGTTCTCACCCTCAAATACTTTGCGGACATCAGGCTTCGCACGCCGTTCCAGCAACCCAGCACCAGTAGCGTGAATTGACGCTACACAGCTTGCTCGCAATGCTATCTCAGCCCCCTGACTTGGGCTCGGGTTGACCGCCCGTGAGTGCTTCCTTGAACCCAGCTGCTGGCCTTCTACAACCGAGAGTCCTATCTGACTGGAATGGGTGACGGAGGGAGTAGGGCAGGAGCTGTGCCTTAAGCCGTGTGGTGGGTTTAGCGGTGCGACGCAGGGCGCTGATGACCGTTTGCACGTCCTCCCAGGTGCGAAGGGTGCCGGCAGCTTGGAGCGGAGATCCGGATGTTTGAGCGAATTCCTCGATCTCGTAAGCATGCTGCAGCCTTGAAAGCGAAACGGCTGCCTGCCCCTCAAGTGCGGCCTTGGATCTGAGCCGCTCAGCGAATGTACGGGGGGTGTCCGCTGGAACCATTGGATAACCATAATCACTTGCTATTTCGGTTGTTTCGGCCCAGGCCATCTTGGCCGGATTATGGGTACCCGAGGTAAGCAACCGACGGCGGCGGGAGGACCGTGCTTCACGTCTGAGGAATGGTGTAACGGTAATCAGGGCGAGCAGCAGTAGCGTTCCGGCCGTCAAAACCCCTATCTGCCCTAAACGGGAGCGGTCAGTCTGACCATCTGATGGAACCGGTGCGGTGTCCGGTGTGGACGGAGGTTGAGCGCCAGGCAGCGGCGAATCCTGCGGTGTGAGGTTATCCTCGGCAAGCACCTCGGACGGGAGCGGTTGGGTTTGCGCATAGTCAGGGACCACACCCCGGCCTGGGGTGGGTTCGAACTTCACCAGCCGACGTCCCTGAAGTAGAGTTCGGGCCATGCGTGAGCGTCCCGTGAATCGACGGCGAACTCCGTGAGCTCCTCCCCATGGGGCCCGCGAATTGTGTTTCCGGTGGGAGTGCCCGGGACATAGCCGACCGCGACCCGGCTTGGGATCCCGACCAGTCTCGCCATCACGGCCATGGTGCCAGCGAACTGCACGCAATACCCGGCCTTGACGTCCAGGAAACGCTCGATCACGCCCATACTGTTGCCGTCATAACCGCCCTCCACCGGGGCTTCCAGGGAGTACGTGAACTCCTCCCCCCTCAGATAATTCTGGATCGCCATGGCCTTGTAGAAAGGGTTGACCGTTTCAGCCGTCAGGGCACGCGCTGTTGTCTCAACGGCAGCTGGAATGTCGTCGGGCAGTGTCATAAAGTCCGGGGAAACTTCGCCGTCCGGAACGGGTCCTATGCCTGCAAGAAGTTCCCTCGTGAGTTCAGGGGTTGAACTTCGCACCTGATACGTTTGCTGCGCTGTTGATCCGCCGTCAGAGGCCAGGATGGTGAAGTTCTGCGGGTCCCACGTCCACATACCCTCCACATTCGTGATGCTTGTCGGCGCGTACGGCGCCAGCAGCCATGGGCTGGTGAAGCTCCCTGTGGTAATCGTGGTCACTATGGGGCTGCCAGTGCGATTATTTCCTCCATTGCCCTGATTCCCGTGCGTCGGGAATCCAGCCGCTGGTCCGGCTCCCACCGTTGGCCGGAGAAATCTTCCAAAGTTGACGACCGTAGATACAGCGGCTCGTCCGCGTTGGTGGCATAGGTGATGCGCCCGAAACTGGTCGGATTGCGCAGGTCATTGCCCAGTGTCACGCTCGGGTTCAATCCGGTTGCAGTGCCCCAGGGATTCAGGCGGGACCCCTGTGGAAACGCGCCTGAATTGAATCCCGGGATCATCAAGGGCAGGACAAGGGCGGTGGTGAGTGCTACCGCGCCTATGGAAACTGCGCGAGCGAAGAACCCGTCGGAGGTCCTGCCGGTGCTGGCCGTCTTTCTGGGCTTCTCCCGCCATTGCCCAGCGGCGAGAAGAAGCAGGTAACCGGTCGCAGCAGCGACGAACGCGGGTATACCCACGCCGTAGGGTTTGGTGATCGCTGGAGGTATGAGGATCACCAGGAGAATGATTCCGCTGACAGCCGGCATCCTGAGCGTGATGGCCAAAGTATCCATCAATACCGCCATCAGCCCCGTTGTGGCACTGATGATGAGGAGAATCCCCGCACCGGGTAGGACTGGTGCCAGCTGGGAGACCACGGTGTCTTCTGCATCCTTGAGCAAAAATGTCAGGCGTTCAGGGAACTCCGGTCCGGGAATGGCGCCCAGGATGCTCTGGTCGGAAAAGTATTGCCAATTTACGGTGCCGACCAGGACGAGCAGGCCGGTCACAAAGATCAGCGGGTCAGGGAAGTGCAGTCTTCGCGCGATGGCCATGCCGGTGAACACGCTTCCGACCGTGAGAGCGACGGAGGGCAGCCAGAGCCAGCCCTGGATAACGCCGTGGAGGCTCAGTGATGCGAGAATCACGGCTGCCATAGAGACGAGCGAAAGCACGAAGTGCCGTTGATCGTGTGGAGTGCGGGGCTGCTGAGCCGGACGCTGTGCAGGTCTAGATGGTGCCGGCAGCAGCGTGGTCGTCATCGTCGTCGCTGCCCCCTTAGGGTGATCTGAGTCCGTTCGGGCTGATGTGCCCGGGTTCATGCTTTGTCGCAGCCACAGCGGGTCACACATGTGGATGAGTTCCGAACCTCTCGTGGGCCCTGCACGGGACACGCGGACGGCGTCGGCATCAGCGTCCGGGGTAGGCCGCAAAGGTCCGATTATGGTTATCCATGGGTCTCATAGCAACACACGGTGAGTGCTTACTGTGTCAACTTGCTGCAGTGATCAAAAGTTCCACGCGGTGGGCGTCCGCCGCGACGGTTCTGGACAGAACCGATACACTGCCCGACCTTGACCAGGAGCACGAAGAACTTCGCCGGTTTCTCTTCTTCGATGTTCCTTGGCTTCCGGGTTATTAATTAGCAACGAATGGAGAACCTGTGGACGTTGTTTCCCGGCTGCGGGCAGCGGGCAGGATCTCAGTTGAGGCCAGGACCGTTACAGGTACTTCGATGGTGCTTGTCATGGCGCTGGTCCTGGGTAGCAGTGGACCGGTTTTCGCCGACGAGCTGGACGAGCGCAAGAACGCCCTTGAAAGCCAGATCGCCGAAGTGCAGCAATCGATGGACTTTCTGGATGCCGACATCATCGAAACGGTGGCTCAGCTGCGGGTCTACCAGGATGAGCTTCCGGCAGCGCAGCAGTCTCTGGTTGATGCGCAGGGCCGAGTTGCGGTCGCCGCCAATGAAGTGGCCGTCCTGGCTCAGCGGGTGGACCTTGCGCAGGACACAAAGAACACTCTCACCGAGCAGCTTGAGCGGGACCGGGAGGAGATGGCGGCGAACCGTGTGGTGATCGGCCAGATCGCCAGTCAGGCTTATAAAAGCGGTGGTATACCTTCCGGTATTTCGTTATTGCTGGGTGCTGAAAGCCCCGAAAGCCTCACTTACTCCATGGACATGGTGAATCAGGCGCTGCGCAGTCAGAACGCCGCCATAGAGCAGCTGTCCCAACAGAACGCCATCAACGTCAACTCGGAGGCGCGGCTCATATCGGTTGAGGAGGAAATCCGTGATCTCAAGTACCAGGCCGAAGATGCCCTTGCCGCTGAACAGAGGGCGCGCGATGAGGCTGAGGTCGAGAAGGCGAAGGTCGATGACCTGATTGCTGAGACCACCGCCCTCTCTGAAGAACTCCAGGCGCAGAAACCGGTCATCGAAACCCGGTTGGCCAAGATCGAAGCGGAGCAGCGACAGGTGGTCGCGGACATCGCTGAGCGGCAGCGCAGGCTGCTGGAGGAGGCCCGCAAGCGTGAGCAAGCACGGCTGAAGGCAGAAGCCGAAGAACGCGCACGGATCGAAAACGAGCGGCGGGCCGCAGAGGCCGCCGCCGCGAACCGTCCTGCTCCAGTGCCGGTACCCGTCCCGCCGCCGTCACCACCAGCCGTCGGGAGCCCGTCGACATTCGGGTTGAATCCGCCCCTCAACGGCCCCATCACCTCAATATTTGGTTACCGCCCCACACCGGCTGGGACCATCGACTGGAGTGGCACCGGAGGTTATGCGCATACAGGAATCGATTATGGTGTCGGCTGCGGGACTCCGATCTACGCACCCGCCGCAGGCGAGGTCTGGTTCGCCGATTCCGGTGTCCTCAGCGGTGCAGGAGTGCGCGTGGTGTTGAACCACGGGGTCGTTCAGGGAAACGCCCTGGTCACCAACTACTACCACCTGGAAAGTTTCGCGGTCTCCCCCGGCCAGCAGGTCAAAGCCGGGCAGCTCATCGCCTACGTAGGCACCTCCGGCAACTCAAGCGGCTGCCACCTGCATTTCGAAACCCAACTCAACGGTTCCCTCGTCGACCCGCTGGGACTGCTATAGGACTCAATAGGAACCACCGAGTCCGTGCACCAGCATGATGCCCCCCGATATTGGGATCCACCAGGTGAGCGGGACGAGTCTGATGGATGTGCCGACTCCGACCTGACTTGGCTCACGGGTTGCGGCTTTTCTGAGGTGTGTGGCTGTGACCTGCGGTGATGTCTGCGTTTAGTGTGTTTTTCACGCACTAAGGGCGGGGTGTTTTAGCCTGAATCCACCGGCTGGGTGTGGCGGGTAGCCCGGTTGCGGTTTCGGCGGGTTGTGCGGTGTGCGGGCATGGCG
>NZ_CANLXP010000015.1 GCF_947495145.1 uncultured Arthrobacter sp. | reverse complement strand
GCATTCACAGGAAACAACTTGACCATCAAACGCTCCATCAATCAGAGCGTTGCTTCGACCATATGACTTTGCCGCGCGCATAAGGGGTGTGTCCTGCCAAATCAACGCGGGGTGCGCACGTTCCGATCCTGCAGGAGTAACTAGTACGTCAGGCCGAACCCGAAGGGGAACAGCTCGCCGTCAGTGGTCTCCTTATAGCCCGGCAAGTCGCTGTACTGCTCGCGGATCGCCTCAGCGGTACCGGCGAGCGCAAACGGCATCCGGCCCTGAGGTGCAACCTTGCCCGAGAGGACGTCCAGAAGAGCCGTGTCGCTCATGCCGAACCCGGCAACAATGGCACCGGCATCGCGGAGCCCGCTGGCCTCATCCAGAACGAAGGGCTGGCGGAAGTACACGTGCAGCACCACCTTCGAAGGATCCTCGATCTCGCTCATGACCTGCTTGATCGTGTCCAGTGACGGTGTGATCTTCCAGGATTCGGACTCAGCCATGGACGTGAAGTCCAGGATGCTGGACTCCCATGGCAGTGAGCCACCGAAGCGCAGCCCGTTGTCCGTGCACGACGCCGCGTCCTGGGTAACGCACGCATCCGCCGCACCGTAGGGGCTCTTCCCGTCGAGACCCTCCACGCCTTCCAGCGTCACCGGGTTGATGTGCTCGGGGTTCATGCCCGACGTCGGGCTGTTGCTGACGTAGGAGGACGTGTTCGCGTTGTTCACGGTCACCGAGATCAACGCGTAGTCACTGTCGGCAGCGCTGGGACGGTCTGCGGGGTTCTCCACGTTGCCGTTGGTGACGTTGTAGCCGTAACTCTCGACGGTCTTCTGAGTGAAGTCACCGAGGATGTAGACGTCCGACCCGGCCTTGAGCGGCAGAGTCTTGCCGTTGTCTGTCTCCCTGTTCTGAAGCAGCACTGCCGACTTGCGCTGCAGATCCAGCCCCACCTCGCGGTGCTCCGCACTCCCGACGACGGCGCCCGCCGCCTCCGCGTCAACGTACGGGTTCTCGAACAGCCCCATGCTGAACATCGGCTCGAGCAGCCGGCTCGCGGCCAGGGTGACGCGCTCCTCGCTGACGAGTCCGCTGTCCACGAGGTCGGTGATGGTCTTGACGTCGTGGAAGCCCGAGAGGGTGTCGGTTCCGCCGTTAATCGCCGCTGCCACACGCTCGGGGACTGTCTTGTCCTCAAGTCCCCAAGCGCGGTCGTTGATGATGCCGGTGTCAGAGTTGACGTAACCCTTGAAGCCCAGCTTGCCGCGGAGCAGGTCATTGACGATCTGGTTGGAGAACGCCATGCCAGTCTGGTCGTAGGTGACGCCGTCATGCGTGACGTTCACCGGCGCACCGTAGTACGGCATGATCGACGAGACGCCCGCGTTGATGGCTGCCTCGAAGGGTTGCAGGTGGTAGCCGAAGCCGCCGCCCGGGTACACCTGGGTCTTGCCGAAGGAGTAGTGCGCGTCGAGGCCGAGCTCCTGCGGACCACCGCCCGGGAAGTGCTTCATCGTCAGCGCTACGGAGGTATCGGGACTGAGGGAGTTGCCGTCGTCGTCGACCGGGCCCTGCAGGGTTTCCACCAGCTGGGTCATGATGTTCGAGTTGAGGTCAGCGTCCTCGGTGAACGTTTCATGCGCGCGGTACCAGCGCGGCTCCGTGGAAAGATCCGCCATGTAGCCGTACATCCCGCGCAGCCCGATGGACTTCCATTCCTCGCCCATGACGGTGGCGAAATCGTCGACGACGGACATGTCACCGGTGGTGGGATCCTCGCCGGTCCGCTTAGCTTCCTCGCCGAGGGCTGCCGCGGCAATGCCCGCTTCCTTCGGGAAGGAGGTGAAGGCGCCGGCGGATTCGTTGATCCCGGCGCGCGCATTCGGGTCGATGTGGTTGCGGGCGTTGGACTTGTACAGCATCGGGATGCCCAGTCGGGTTGCCTCGCCCAGCTCCTGGATGGTGTTCATGTAGGTCGCGGCTTCCTGCGGCGTCAGTGACGTGCTGGCTGCGAAGCCGCCGCCGGGACCGCCGCAGACGGCCTTGTCCTCGCTGGTCACTGTGTTGCGGAAGATGAACCGGTGCATCTGCTGGTTGTTGATGTAGTCGGTTGCCGCGGGGTCCAGCGTGCCGCGGGTCTGGGTGTCGACGTCGCACGCTGCATTGAGGGTGTCGATCAGCATGAGGCCGGCCTTCTCCTCGAGCGTCATCAGTGATACGAGGTTCGCGGTGCGCTCCCCGGCGGACAGGCGCCAGTCCTCATACGGGTCAAGGGTGCCGTTGGCGTTGAGGTCCTTGAAGGTGCGGCCCTTGACCTTGATGGTGTTCTTGACGCGCGCATCGAGCACCGGCGGCTTGCCGTGGTTGCCTTCGTTCTTGTTCACAGCTGCTGGCGTCCTTTCCGGGGACTTCGCCTGAAGCGGCAGAGCTCCGGCGGTCACCCCCAGCGTAAGGGTCAGGGGTAGTGCGACCGCCGCGGCAAGGCGCCGGCGCGCAGACATTCGTCGGAATAAACGGGTCATCTCGTGCTCTCCATCGAGTGTGGGAATGATGATCGGCGCCCCGGACACAGACAGGGACAGGTGCGGGGCGCCGCTTCAACTCTCACCGGTCGCCTCTCGGTTGCGGCAGGAGTTGCCACAAGTTGCTCCTGTTGCCGAAAGTTGCAGAGAGCAGAGGGGTGTCCGGACGCGCAAAAGCGCCGGAGAGCTGCAGGATCGTGGGGATGTCCCCACGAACGTGCACACTCTCCGGCGCTCGTACGCCGTGTTGACTGACGTGCCCGTTACGGCGTTGTCAGTCCCATGATCGTCGGTAGCCACATGGATAGCTGGGGGACGAAGGCGACAATGAAGAGCGCGGCGGTCAGGGCCCAGAAAAAGGGCATGATGCGGCTGATCATTGGTTCAATGCGCACACCTGCTACTCGGGCGGCTACGAAGAGGTTGTTACCGACCGGAGGAGAGATGTTCCCCAGGCACATGTTGAACACCATCATTGCGCCGAAGTGGATGGGATCGACTCCGAGTTGAACAACGATCGGCAGGAAAATCGGCGTGAAGATCAGGATTGCCGGGGTCGGGTCCATCACGGTGCCCACCAGGAGCAGAATAATCATGATCAGGATGAGGATGACAACGGTATTGTCGGTCAACCCCAGGAGCGCGTCAGCCACGAGTACAGGCACCCGGGCGAAAGACATCACCCAGGCGAGAATGCCTGATACACCGATGAGCAGCATGACGATGGCCGTTGTCTTCGCCGCCTCGAGGGTAATGGAGGGCAACGCGCGCACAGGCAATGTCTTCTGTATCAGGCCCAGGACCAGGGAGTACAGTACTGCGATGACCGATGACTCCGTAGCGGTGAAGATCCCGCTAAGGATGCCGCCGATAACTATGACGATCATCAGCAGAGCGGGAACGGCGCGCACCAGCACAATGCCGGCTTGGCGCAAAGTAACGTGTTGCCCTCCGCGAAGCTCTGGGCGCTTGCGTGCATAGAGCGCAACCATGGCCATGCATACCAGCGCCCATAACAGACCTGGGCCGATCCCGGCCATGAACAGGGCCGCAACCGAGGTGCTCGAAACGAGCGAGTAGACGATAAAGGTGTTGCTCGGCGGAATCAGCATTCCTGCAGGAGAAGCTGCCGCGTTGACTGCAGCTGAGAAGGCAGGGTCGTAGCCGGCCTTCTTCATCGGAGGCGAGAGCACAGAGCCCACGGCGGCGGCCGATGCAACCGACGCCCCGGATACCGCGCCGAACATGGCGTTGGATACAACGGTTGTCTGCGCCAGGGAAGCGGGCACACGCCCTGCTATTACCTGCGCCAGATCGATGAGGCGTTGCGCAATTCCTCCGGTGTTCATCAAGCCGCCGGCAAGGATGAAGAAGGGAATCGCAAGCAGTGCAAACGAGTTGCTCGCTGTGAATAGGCGTTGGGCGGATGTTAGGGCGCCTGAATCCCAACCAAGCAGGACAACGATGGCCAGGGCTGATGGGACGCCCATCGCAACAGCCACCGGAGCACCGAGAGCGAGTGCCAGGATAAAGCCACCTATGAGGACAATTGAGGCAAGAATAACGGGTTCCATAATGACCTCAGATGCCTTGGTTGTTTTCGTCGATTTCCGGCACGGGCTTCTCGGTGCCCGCAAACATCCCCACGATGTGGCACAGGGCGAAGAAGATAATCAGCGCGCCGACAACCGGCAGGATCAAATAGACCTGACCGACGCTGACCGGCATGGTGGAGATGTTCTGGGTCCAGGCGTTCGCTGCCACGGCCAGCCCGCCATAGATCATGACGAATCCGGCGAAGAAGATAATCGAACCCTCGACGGCGAGGGCGACAATTTTCTGCACGGGTGTCGCAAATTTGTTAACCAAAAGTTCAACGGCGATGTGTCCGCGCTCCGAAAAAACCAGCGCGGCACCGAGCAGCGCCAGGACAACGAAGACGTAGCGGGCTGATTCCTCAGTCCACGTGGCCGGCGCACCGAGCACCTGGCGCGAAAACACCTGCCAGGCAACGACGATGACCAACGCGGCGAAAATCGCGATGCACAACGCTGCCAGCACGCGGTCGATCAGCCGTCGCGTGACCTCCAGGGCTGCTACCACCGGCCCCCCGGTAGGGCGAGTGTTGCTCGCCCCACCGGCAGCTTGACCCGATTCCGGATCCGGAGTGATTGACCGATCGTCGCCCGTTCCTTCTGGCTGATCGCTGCTCACGTTTTCCATTGATTACTCTGCTGCTGCACGAGCGGCGTCGTAGATTGTCTGTTCCACCTCGGTGTCGATGAATTCCTCGATCAGGGGTTCCAGTGCCGCATCGAAGGCTTCGGCGTCGACATCGTTGAACTCGGTGCCGCTCGCTTCCAGGTCCGCGTGCGCCTTTTCGGTTTCATCCAGCCACAGCGTGGTGTGTTCCTCGACGGCGGCAGCCCACTGCTCCTCGAATGCCGCGCGGTCCTCTTCCGTCATGGCCTCAAAGGCGGCGGTATTGATGACCACGTAGTCAAGGCCCACCAGGTGGTTGGTGTTGGAGAAGTACTTGGCGACCTCGTTGTGCTTCTGGGTGAGGTAGGAGATCTCGTTGTTCTCAGCGCCGTCGATGACGCCGGACTGCAGCGCAGTGTAGACCTCGCCGAACGCCATGGGCGTGGGAGCTCCGCCCATCAGTTCGATCATGGTCATCTGCACGTCGGATTCCTGGACGCGGACCTTTTTGCCCGCGAGGTCCTCCGGTGTGTTGACGGGGCCGGCGGTGTTGTAGATGCTGCGGGTGCCCTGGGTGAAACCTCCGAGAACGGTGAGGTTCTGGTCCTCAAGGGACGTGTAGAGCTCGCCTACTACTGCATCGTCGCCGATGACGCCCATCTGGTGCTCAACACTGTCGAAGACACCGGGGAGGTTGAAGACCTGGAAGTCAGGGTTCAGGTTCTCCAGCTGGGTTCCCGAGACGACTGCCATGTCGATCGTGCCGTCACTCACCAGCTGAATTGCTTCCTGCTGCGCGCCGAGAGTCTCGTTTGCGTAGACTTCCACGCTCACCCGGCCCCCGGTGCTTTCCTCGACGTTGGTGCCCAGGTTGTCCAGGGCGATGTAGGAGGGATGGGTTTCGGTTTGGTTCAGGGCGAGACGCAGCGTCTGCGAATCACCGCCGGCGGATCCTGCCCCGCCGCCGCAGGCTGACAGCGCGAGCATCATTGCCGCTGCTGATCCGAGTACTGCGAAGTTCCTCTTAAAGTTCATGGTCTACCTTTTCCTGCCGCAATCGCGAACATCGTTGGTGGCGCTTTGGTGCTCTCTCAATAGAGCCAAGAAAGTGCTTCAACGTTCAAACAGTTGCCAATAGTTGCCTTGGCCGGGTTTATGGTGGGGGCGGAGGTCATCATGCCCGATTCGCGAGGTCTGCCCTCGATCTACGATGTCGCCCGCGTTGCCGGGGTATCGGCGTCGACCGTCTCGCGTGCCTTCGCCCGCCCGGGTCGGGTGAGCCACCACACAGCGCAGAAAATCTTCGCCGCGGCGATCGAGGTGGGCTACCGGTCCGCCCACGTTGCCGGCATCCAGCACCCCGGCGGACAACGCACATCGATGATTGCCCTGGTCATCGCTGACATCCGGAACCCGGTGTATGCGGAGATGGTGCGCGGGGCTGAAGCTGCGGCGGCGGAAGCGGGTTACACCATGCTGCTGGCCCACACCCAGGAATCCGAGCACAAGGAACGCCAGGCGCTCGAGCGGGCGCTACCGTCGGTAGACGGCATAGTCCTTTCAAGTTCACGGATGTCTGACTCAGCTATCCGCATGATGGCCAAGCAGAAACCACTCATCGTCATGAACCGGGCCGTCAAGGACGTAGCCAGCGTAGTGACCGACAACCCCCGCGGAATCCGCCGCGCTGCCGAACACCTCGGGGAAATGGGACATCGCTCCATCACCTACCTGGCCGGACCCGAGGCCTCCTGGGCAGACGGGATGCGCTGGCGCTCCCTGCGCGAAGCAGCTCTGGAACTTGAGCTGTCGGTCCGCCGGACCGGGTCCCATCTGCCAACCATCCGGGGAGGCGAAGAGGTTGCGGCTGAGTGGCTGCGCCACCGGACTCCCGGCGTAATCGCGTACAACGACCAGATGGCCATCGGCTTCATCCGTGCCCTGCAGCAGCGGGGCCTCAGCGTGCCCGGAGACGTCAGCGTAGTCGGCCACGACAACAGCTACGGGGCTGCGCTGGTCACGCCCGCGCTGACCACGATCGAGGCACCGCTGTACTCGCTCGGCGCAACTGCCGTGAACAATCTGCTGGCCTTTGCGGCCGGAGCCCGGTCCCGGTCCAACCAGCCGGTGGTCCTGCCCACCCGGCTGATTGTCCGCGACTCCACTGCACCGGCGGCCACATAGACCCGCGTTTGTTGCCAACAAATGGCAACTCGTTGACCCCGCTGGTTCGGCTTGGCAACGATTAGGCGCATGCCTCCTTCACTGTCTTCCCTCGCAGCCGAGCCGGACAGGCTCCTGCCGGCCGAACCCGGAGTGCGAGCAATCGCCCGGGACCTGCTTGCCCTTGTCGATTCCCTGCCCATCATCTCCCCGCACGGCCACGTCGACGCCGCCGTGCTGGCCCAGGACATACCCTTCCCAGACCCCGCAACGCTGCTGGTCACCCCGGACCACTACGTCGTCCGGCTGATCCACGCCAGCGGAGTTCCCCTCGACCGACTCAACCAGGGGCCGGTCACCAGCGCCGATCCACGGTCCGTCTGGCGCGAATTCTGCAAGGCATGGCCGCTGTTCGACGGCACCGCCTCCGGCTACTGGCTCCGCTCGGAGTTCCAGCACGTCTTCAAGCTGGACCAGGAAATTTCGGAGGCGACGGCGGACAGCACGTTTGACGCTCTTCAGTCCCGCCTGAGCGAACCCGCTTTCCGTCCGCGCCAGCTTTTCTCCGACTTCAACATCGAGGTGCTTGCCACCACCGATGACCCGCTCGATGACCTGCAGCACCACGCTGCCATCGCCGCCGATTCCAGCTTCCGCGGCAGGGTAGTGCCCACGTTCCGCCCGGATGCGTACATCAACATTGCCCATCCCAACTGGGTGGAGAACGTCGACCGCCTGATCGGAGTCGCCGGCGACGGCGCAGCAGGCTACTCCGGATACATCCGCGCAATGGAGAACCGACGCCGCTACTTCGTTGACCATGGCGCAGTGTCCGCCGACCATGGCGTACGCACGCCGCTGACCCTCAAGCTGGATAGGTCCGACGCCGAGAAGCTCTTCACCCGCGCTCGGTGCGGTGAATGGACGGCCGAGGACCGCGACGTTTTCGAAGCGCACATGATGTACGAAATGGCGCGCATGTCCGTCCAGGACGGGCTGGTCATGACCATCCACCCGGGCTCCTACCGCAACCACCACCTGCCCAGCTTCGAGAAATTCGGCGGCGATACCGGCCACGACATCCCGTTCCCGGTCAGCTACACCGAGGCGATCCGCCCACTGCTCCAGGACTTCGGCACCGCACCGGACTTCCATCTGGTCCTCTTCACGCTCGACGAGACTGTTTTCTCGAGGGAACTGGCACCACTGGCAGGCTTCTACCCGTCCGTCTACATCGGTGCACCGTGGTGGTTCCTTGACGCCCCCGACGCCATGCTCCGTTTCCGGTCGGCAATCACGGAGACGGCCGGTTTCTCCCGTTCATCGGGTTTTATCGACGACACCCGGGCTTTCTGCTCTATCCCCGCGCGCCACGATGCCTCACGCCGCATCGAAGCATCCTTCCTCGCACGGATGGTGGCCGAGCACCGCATCACTGCCGCGCGGGCAGAAGAACTCATTGTCGACGTCGTTGACGGCGCCCCGCGGCGGGTCTTCAAGCTATGACCGTCCAGCACGAAGCCAAGACGCTGAACCGAACCACCGCTGACCTACCGCCCGCTGCTCCCGTGCGGATTGTGCACATCGGCCTCGGGGCATTCCACCGCTCGCACCAGGCCTGGTACACCGGACAGGTTGACCCGAAACACCAGTGGGGCATCGCGGCGTTCACCGGCCGCAGTCCCGAGGCAGCGGCAACACTCGCTGCCCAGGACGGCCTCTACACCCTCGTGGAGCGCGGCGACGACGGCGATGAATTCAGCATCGTGGAAAGCATCAGTGCAGCGTACGACGGCGCGGACCTCGCCCAGCTCACGAAGCTGCTGTCAGCGCCGGACACGGCGGTGCTGACCATCACCGTCACCGAACCGGCCTACCATCTCGGCGCGGACGGTCGCCTGAACACCTCGTCCGACGTTGTCGCTGCCGATGCAGCTGCCCTGCAGCGCGTGTGGACACCCGAGAGCAGCCTCGCTGCGAGCGACGGTTATCCACAGCTGGCAACGATGGGCGCGCGTGTGCTGCTCGGGCTCGATGCGCGCCGCCGCGCGAACGCTGGTCCGATCGCCGTGGTCTCCTGCGACAACCTGGCCTCAAACGGCGCAGCGGCCCGCGAGGCCATCCAGGGCCTTGCCGCACTGGTGGCCGACGAGCTGGCCACCTGGATCGCCGGCAACGTGTCTTTCGTCGACACCTCGGTGGATCGCATCACCCCGCGCACCACGGACGCCGACATCGCAGCCGTCCGCAAGGCCACCGGGTTCGACGACGCCGCCCCGGTGACCACCGAGCCCTTCTCCAACTGGGTCCTCAGCGGGAACTTCCCCGCGGGGCGCCCGGCGTGGGAAAAAGCCGGGGCGGTCTTTGTCGATGACATTGCGCCCTTTGAACAGCGCAAGCTCTGGCTGCTCAACGGCGCCCACTCACTGCTTGCGTACGCCGGACAGCTGCGCGGACTGCGCACTGTGGCCGATGCCGTGGGCGACTCCTCCTGCACAGCAGACCTCGAGGCGTTCTGGAACGAAGCCGCGGCGCACCTGAACCAGCCGGGACTCGACGTTCCGGCCTACCGGGCAGCCCTGCTGAGCCGCTTCCGCAACGCGCGGATCGAGCACCTGCTCGAACAGATCGGCGCCGACGGCTCCACCAAGCTCCGGATGCGGGCTGTGCCGGTATTGCTCGCCGAGCGTTCCGCGGGCCGAACCGGTGAAGGCGCTGCCCGCGCGATCGCCGCGTGGGTTGACTTCCTGGCCCGCCGGCACGACGACGGCGCGAGGCCGGCCGACGCTGAAGCCGATCGTCTCGTCGGACTTCTGGAACTCGCGGGCGCCGACCTCACCACGGCCCTGGTCACGGTACTGAACGCCGACCTCGGAGCAGATGCCGCCGTCGTCGACCTTGTCCACAATCTCCGGGGCAGCTGGTAACAGCTCCCGCTGAAGCATTCCCTCCCGCACGCTCCGGCGAGCGCATCCCCTTGCTACTCATTCGAAAGGAACACCCATGAAAATTGTTGCCGCGGAAGTCATTGTCACCAGCCCGAGCAGGAACTTTGTCACGCTCAAGATCACCACGGATGAGGGGATCACCGGGCTCGGCGACGCCACCCTCAACGGACGCGAGCTGGCTGTCGCCACCTACCTCAAAGAGCACGTCACGCAGCTCCTGATCAACAAGGATCCGCACCGTATCGAGGACACCTGGCAGTTTCTCTACCGCAGTGCGTACTGGCGCCGCGGTCCCGTGACCATGGCCGCGATTGCCGCCGTCGACATGGCTCTGTGGGATATCAAGGGCAAGGCCGCCGGCATGCCGGTGTACCAGCTGCTCGGAGGGGCATCGCGGACTGCGCTGCGCACGTACGGCCATGCATCCGGCCGCGACCTGCCGGAACTGTTCGACTCCATCCGCAAGCACCTCGACGAGGGTTACAAGTCCATCCGCGTGCAGACGTCGGTTCCCGGCATCAAGGCCCTCTACGGCGTGGCTGCACAGGCGCAGGCAACCGGCGAACGCTACGACTTCGAGCCCGCCGGCCGCGGCGCCCAGCCCACCGAGGAGGACTGGGACACCAGGGCGTACCTCCGACACATCCCCACCGTGTTCGAGGCTGTCAGGAACGAGTTCGGCCCCGAGCTTCCGCTGCTGCACGACGGCCATCACCGCATGACGCCGATCCAGGCTGCGAAGCTCGGCAAGTCATTGGAGCCGTATGACCTGTTCTGGCTTGAGGACGTCACTCCTGCCGAGAACCAGGACTCGTTCCGGCTGATCCGCCAGCACACCACCACTCCCCTGGCAGTCGGCGAAATCTTCAACACCGTCTTTGATTTCCAGACTCTCATCCGCGAGCAGCTCATCGACTACGTGCGCGCGGCATCCACCCACTTCGGCGGAATTTCGCCGTTGAAGAAGGTCATGGATTACGCGGCGCAGTACCAGATCAAGTCGGGCTTCCACGGCCCCACCGACGTCTCCCCCGTCGGCCTGGCAGCACAGACCCACGTCGGCCTGGCCATCCACAACTTCGGCATTCAGGAGTACATGGAGCACAGCGAGAAGACGAATACCGTCTTCGAGCAGTCCATGACCTTCACCGACGGCTTCCTGCACCCGGGCGACAAGCCCGGCCTCGGCGTCGAGCTGAATGAGGAGGCCGCGGCCTCGTTCCCGTACCAGCAGGCGTACCTGCCCTACAACCGTCTCTCCGACGGTACGGTGCACGACTGGTGAGCGCAGGGCTGACGGGAGCACCGCTGGTAAACGTGCATCACGTCGTCGTCATGGGTGTCTCCGGCTGTGGCAAGAGCACGGTCGGAGCGCTCCTTGCGGCCTCGCTGGGAGCGGAGTTCCTCGATGGGGATTCGTTGCACCCGGCGTCCAACGTCGAAAAGATGGCTGCCGGAATCCCGTTGAACGACGCCGACCGGCAACCGTGGCTCGAGGAGATCGGGCGGCGGTTCGCTGCGGCCGGAGGCAAGCCGCTCGTCATCGCGTGCAGTGCGCTGAAGCGTTCCTACCGGGACCTGATCCGGGCCGGCGCTGCAGATGCGCGCTTCGTGCACCTGCATGGCACCGCGGAACTGCTCGCCGCACGGATGGCGGCCCGGCCTGGGCACTTCATGCCGACGTCGCTCCTGGCCTCGCAGCTGCAGACGCTTGAGCCGCTGCAGGCGGATGAGGCCGGCGTCGTACTTGATATTGCCGAGACGCCGATCGAACTCGCCGCTCAGGCCGGGCGCTGGCTCGCGGGGCATCCCGTGAGCGCACGCTCGGCCTGACGCCGCCTGGTCTCACGAGCAAAGCGGACGGGCTCGGGAGCAAACCGGACGGGCTCGGGAGCAAACCGGGCGAGCTGGCGAGCAATCCGGACGAGCACGGGAGCAATTCGGTCTTCGTAGAGCAGAATTTTGCTCTGAAAACTCCGGTTTGCTCACGCCGCGCTACTTCGCCGCGAGCCGCCTCACCCGGGAGCTACTTCGCCGGGATCAAGCAGCTGCGCCAGGTGGATACCCTTCCGCTCGCTGAGGTCCTCCAGCTGGGTGCGGCAGGAGTAGCCGTCAGCAAGTACGACGGCGTCCTCCGCCGCCGCACGGACCGCCGGCAACAGCTGCTGCTCAGCCACCGCAACGGACACCTCGTAGTGGCCGCGTTCCACGCCGAAGTTGCCCGCGAGGCCGCAGCAGCCGCCAAGTTTCTGCAGCGTGGCGCCCGCGCCTTCCAACAGCGCCGCGTCCGGGCTCCAGCCCATCACTGCGTGGTGATGGCAGTGCGGCTGCGCGACGACGGTGGTTCCCTCCAGCGACGGCGGCTCATAGCCCGGCGTCTTCGCCAACAGCTCGGCCAGCGTGTGAGTGGCACCCGCAACCGGCCCTGCCTCAGCCCGGCCCAGCAGCTCGATCGAGTCCGACCGCAGCACCCCGGTACACGAGGGCTCAAGGCCCACAATGGGAATCCCCTGTTCGGCATACTCCTTCAACGTCTCCACGGATGAGCGCAGAATCTTCCGTGCGCTGTCGAGCTGCCCCGTTGAAATCCAGGTCAGCCCGCAGCACACGGGCTTCGCGGCGATCCGGACGTCATATCCTGCGTCCTCGAGCACCCGGACGGCGGCCTTGCCCACCTCGGGGGAGAAGTTGTTGGTGAACGAGTCCGCCCAGAGAAGCACCTGCGGCCGGGCTCCCGACGCGGACAAGGATGCAGACGCGGGTTCGGACGCGGACAGGGAGTCGGACACAGCCAGCGATGCGGTTGCTGGCCCGGATTCGGAAGCCTGTTCCACGCCGGAGGCCTGCCGCGACTCGAACCACTTATGGAAGGTCTGCGGCGCGAAGGCAGGAATTTTCCGCCGCTGGTCCACCCCTGCCACCCGCAGCCCAAGCTTCCCCAGACCCGGCAGGCCCACCGATGCATTCACCAGGCGCGGGGCAACCGAGGCCAGTGACGCCCACCGCGGCAGCCAGCCCAGTGAATAGTGCGACGCCGGCCGGATCCGCCCCTTGTAGCTCTGGTGCAGCACTTCGGCCTTGTAGGACGCCATGTCGATTCCCGTGGGGCAGTCCGAGGCGCAGCCTTTGCAGGACAGGCACAGGTCCAGCGCCTCGTGGACCTCCGGCGCCCGCCAGTTCGGCTTGCCGTGCTTATGGCCGGCCGCGGCCCCGCCGACAACGCTGCCGTTGATCATCTCCTGCAGCGCCCGGGCGCGGCCCCGCGTGGAGTCCTTCTCTTCAAGCGTTGCGATGTAGGACGGGCACATCACGGTCTGGTTATCCCGGTGGGCGGCACGGCACTGTCCCACTCCGGTACAGCGGTGGACCGCCTGGCTGAAGTCGCCGTCGTCGTGCTCGTAACCGAAAGCCAGGCCGGTACGCAGCGGGCCCGCCTCGGCGACGCGGAGGTTCGCATCGAGCGGCTCGGGATCAACGAGCACCCCCGGGTTCAGGATGTTGTCCGGGTCAAAGATGCCCTTGACCTTCCCGAACAGCGACAGGGCAGCCGGCGTGTACATAAAGGGCAGGAGCTCGCTGCGCGCCCGCCCGTCGCCGTGCTCACCGGACAGGGACCCGCCGTACGAAGCAACCAGTCGCGCCGCATCGGTGAGGAACGCGCGGTAGGCGGCGGCGCCGTCGTCGTGCTGGAAGGGAAAGTCCAGGCGTACGTGGACGCAGCCGTCGCCGAAGTGGCCGAACGGGAAGCCGGTGAGGTTGTGGGTGAGCAGAAGCTCGTCGAATTCGCGCAGGTAATCACCGAGGCGCTCGGGCGGGACGGCCGCGTCCTCCCACCCTGCATGCGCGGGCGCTCCCGCGGGTGATCGGCCGGCCAGTCCGCCGCCGTCCTCGCGGATCCGCCACAGCGCGGCAGCCTGTGCAGGATTGGTAATGATCCGGGAGTGCCGGGCAGCGTCGACCCGGCTCACTGCAGCAGCCCGATCTGCAACCTCAAGCGCATCGTCGCCCGAAATCTCCACGAACAACCACGCCGCTCCCCCAGGCAGTTCCGGCACGGCCTGCGGCCCCTTCCGCGAGCGCACCACCTCCACAATGCGTGAATCCAGCCCCTCACATGCGGTCGGCTTGAACGGCAGGACCGAGGTCACAGCGTCGCCGGCCTCCCCGATGTTCTCGAATCCGAGCACCACCATGGTCTTGTGCGGCGCATCGGTGACCAGCCGCACACCTGCTTCCAGCACGACGGCGAGCGTCCCCTCGCTGCCCACCAGCATCCGCCGCAGGTCGAACCCCCGCTCCGGGAGGAGATGCTCCAGCGAGTAGCCGGACACCTGCCGGCCGAAGCGGCCCAGCTCTGTGCGGATTGTCCCCAGATTGGCGCTCACCAGCGAGCGCAGCGCGTCGGTTTCGGGCGACGACGGCGCCTCCCCCGCCCCCAGCCGCAGCCGGGTTCCGGCGCCGGTCATCACGTCGAGGTGCGTCACGTTGTCGGCAGTGCGCCCGTAGGCGAGGGCCCGCGATCCACAGGCGTTGTTGCCGATCATTCCGCCCACCGTGCAGCGGGTATGCGTCGACGGATCGGGCCCGAAGCGCAGCCCGCTGGCAAGCGCCACCTTCTGCAGGGTGGCGTGGACTGCGCCGGGTTCGACGACGGCGGTCCGGCTCTCGGCGTCGAACTCCAGAACGCGGTTCAGGTGGCGGCTGAAATCGATGACCACCCCGCGGCCAATCGAGTTTCCTGCAAGGGACGTACCGGCGCCGCGCGAGGTGAACGGGATGCCGCGTTCCCGGCACACCTCAAGGGTGGTGAGGACCTCGTCAAGGTGCCGTGGAAAGACGACGGCGGCTGGCTGGATCCGGTAGAGCGACGCGTCGCTGGAATAGACGGCGCGGGAGGTTGCGTCGGCCCGGGCATCCCCGACACCGCGGGACTGCAGTTCAGAGACAAGGGATCGGGGAGCTGTGAGCGTCGTCGCCATGGGTAACATGTTACATGCCGCAAAAGTCCGATCCGCGGCTACGCTTGGCTTATGCCTCCTGCCCAGACGCCGCGCCCGCCGTCGCTGACCGAGCGCACCATCGAAGCGGTGCGGGACGGCATCCGGAACGGCACGTTTGTACCCGGCGAGCTGTACTCGGTGTATCAGCTGGCGGACAGGTTGAGCGTGTCCCGCAGCCCCGTCCGCGAGGCGCTGCTCCGGCTGGCCGAGACCGGGATGGTGGCCATCGAGAAGAACCGCGGCTTCCGCGTCGTCCTTCCGGGTGCGCGCGAACTGGCAGAGATCATGGCGGTCCGGGTGGCCCTTGAGGTTCCGGCAGCGGCGCAGGCGGCGCGGCGTGCCGCCCCCGAAGACCGGGAGGCTCTGGAGCAGGAACGCGAGGCAATGCAGCAGGCCGTGCGCGACGGCGATGAGGGCGCCTTCCTCCTGCACGACCAGCGCCTCCACGGCCTCCTGCTCAACCTTGCAAGCAACAGCCACACCATCCGCATCATCGAGAACCTGCGCGACGCCACCCGCCTCATCGGCATGTCCACCATCCGCACGTCCCGCTCACTCGATGACGTCTACGCCGAGCACCTGCCGATCCTGACCGCCGTCGAACACGGTGACGCCTCCGCCGCCGCCGAGGCGATGCGCCGCCACCTTGAATCGACGGGGAAGCTCCTGCTGCGCGGAGCGGCAACCGGGAACGACGACGTCGACCGCCTCTGGGAGGACTACGTCGGCTGAGCGGCGCCACCAGTGATGGCGCCTGCACCGGGTGCACGGGTAGAACTGAGGTATGGAAAGCTCGCTGATACTCGGTCCCATGCTTCGGTATGTCGACGAAACGACGGCAAGCGTGTGGGTGGAAACGCGCGAAACTGCACGGGTACGGGTCAGCGCTGCCGGCCGCAAATGGGAAGCGGTCACCTTCTCGGCGCACGGACACCACTACGCCCTGGTTGAGGTTGAGGGTCTTGAGCCGGGATCCAGCTCGCCGTACACAGTGGAGATCGACGGACAGCGGGTGTGGCCGGAGGAAGATTCGCCGTTCCCAGCGCCGACCATCCGGACCCTTGAGCCGGAGCGTCCTTTCCGGCTCACCTACGGCTCCTGCAGGACAAGCGAAGTGAATGACCTTGCGGCGCACAAGTCGCATGGCGTTGATTCCCTGCTGGCGTTCGCCCTCGATCTCGCGACGCAGAACGAGGCGGCGCGGCCCGATCTCATAGCATTTTTGGGTGACCAGGTGTACGCGGACCTCCCGAGCGACGAGATGCTGCAATTCATTCGGGATGACCGCGGCATCTCCACCAAGCTGGATGCTGAACTGCGCGATTACGAGGAATACACGCAGATCTACCGGATTGCGTGGTCCGGTCCGGCCATCCGGTGGTTGCTGTCGACTTTGCCGAGCGCCATGATCTTCGATGATCACGACATCCGGGACGACTGGAACTCGTCGCTGCTATGGAAGAAGAAAGTTGCAACGATTCCCTGGTGGCGGGACCGCATCGTCTCCGGCCTGGCGTCCTACTGGGTATACCAGCACCTCGGCAACCTCTCGCCGGACGAACGCGCGGCTGACGAAATCTGGCAGGCAATCCGGTCCCATCAAGGGCCTGGCGAACTTGAGCTCAGCCCATTACTCGAGGCGGTCGTGGAGGAAGCGGACCGGGACCCTGAGCGTTACCGCTGGAGCTTCTGCCGCGACTTCGGCGACACCCGCCTGATCGTCCTCGATTCACGGGCAGCACGAGTGCTTCAGCCTGGGCAGCGCTCCATGCTCGACCGCAAGGAACTGCAGTGGCTCGACGAGCGGATGCGTGGGGACCGGCGGCATCTGCTCGTGGCCACGTCCCTGCCGTTCCTGCTTCCGCGGGGGCTCCATCACATCGAGGACTGGAACGCTGTGCTCGCCGACGGCCGCTGGGGTGAACGCCTCGCCGCCGTCGGTGAGTGGATTCGGCAGGCCATCGACCTGGAGCACTGGGCGGCGTTCCCCGAGAGCTTCCGCGCCGTCGCAACCATGGCCACGGAGGTTGCAACAGGGAAGCGCGGCACGGCTCCGGAAACGGTGACCTTCCTGTCCGGTGACGTCCATTTCTCCTATATCGAGGAGGTGGATCACCCCATGCAGTCGCGTGTGCTGCAAGCCGTGTGTTCTCCGATTCGGAATCCGCTACGGCCGGCGCTGCGCTGGGTTGCGGCGCTGATGTCGACCCGGGTGGCCGGTCCGCTTGGCGGCGTCCTGGCGCGCTTCGTTCCGCACCCGCCGTTCCACTGGTCCACCCTGAAGAAGCCCTGGTTCGACAACAACATCGCAAGCCTGGAGGTCACGGCGGAGGGGTTGAAGCTGCGGTGGGACACCGGCGTCGTCAGTGGCGGGCATCATGCCGCCCCGACGCTGCAGGAAGTCACCTCGATCACCATCGCGCCGCACCCGGTTGAGGCAACGGATGCTCACTCGCGATAGCACTTCAGCCATCCGGTAGCGGTGAACCCCTATCGCGTGCCCGAACGCTTATCGGGCGCCCACATCGGTAACGCAGTGTGACCGGGAGGCTATGAACCCGCCGGCTCCAGCAGCTGAGCCGCAAGGTCGGCGAGCTGGTCCTGGGTGATGCCATCGAGCTCGCCCTGGCTCATCGCCTGCACGTTCACGATCACTCCATTGCCCCGCGCTGTAACCGAGAGGTTGTGGAAGACCGGCTGCCCGGCCAGCTCCTGAGTCACGCGAAGGGCAAAGGACTCCTCGCCGATGCGGTCCAGCGGCACCTCCTCCGTGATGGAGGTGATGGTGTTGCCCTGAATGGTCGCGGTCACCTCAGCGCACTTCTCGAGCGCCTCGCGGCTGATGTTGAACCCCTGCTGAACCGCATCCTCCGTTGATCCGTCCATCAGGACCACAGCCAGGTAGCCGCCCGATTCGTCAGCAGCTCCTACACCGCTGACCGCTCCAGCTGCCAAGTCCCCCGATGCTGCAGCATTCCCGGTCGCGTGGTCCTTGCACTCGGCCGGCTGAATATCGGCGCCCTCCATCGCCGACTGCACAATTTCGAGTCCCGCGGCAGCCTGCTCGGCAGAGACGAGCTGGAAAGGGTCCCCGAGGGCATCGGACAACGCTGTCACTCTCGCTTCTAGTTCTGCCTTACTTGGCGCCTCAACGTTCGCGGGTGCCGCAGCCGCCGACGAGGAGGCAGGTGCCGGCGTCGCGCTGGTGGGTGCCGGCGCCGCGCTGGTGGTTGCCGGCGCCGCGCTCTCAGTGGACTGACCCGAAGCCGCGGCGCTCGCGCTCGCTCGCCCAGCTTCCGGCTCCTCACCGGAGCCGCCGCTGCAGCCGGTCAGCAGCAACGCTGCTCCGAGTACGCACGAAGTTGCCAACGATGCCTTCATGAAGTCCCCCAAATTCAGCTACGGCCGTACGCCGGTGCACAGACCAAGTTGCCGATAGCACTTCAGCCATCGGATAGCGGTTGAATGCTATCGCATGGCGCGTACGCTATCGCCGAGCGGCGAGCGCCTGCGTCGCGTCGCGTCGCAAGTACACCGCACAGCACGTCGCGTCACCCGAAGCCCTTGACGCTCCCGCCCCGCAGGAGTTTCGTTGACGCATGGAGTGGTTGAGCGGCGTGCTCGACGCCGAGGGGTACGAAGTGGGGCGGCAGATCCTCCAGCGCGGGGTAGCCGCCATCTACCTGGTGGCGTTCATTTCCGCCATCAACCAATTCCCGGCACTGCTCGGCGAGAACGGGCTCCTGCCCGCGCCGCGGTTCATTGAACGGGCCGGAAAACGCACCGGCCCCACGCTGTTCCGGTGGCGTTACTCGGACCGGATGTTACTTGCCGTCTGCTGGGTCGGCGTCGTCATTGCGGCGTTGCTCGTTCTCGGGCTTCCGCAGACCGGCCCGCCGTGGCTCCCGCTGCTCGCGTTTCTGATTCTCTGGGGGCTCTACCTGTCGATCGTGAACATCGGCCAGGTGTTCTACGGCTTCGGCTGGGAAAGCCTGCTCCTCGAAGCCGGGTTCCTGGTGGCCTTCCTCGGCTCAAACGAGGTGGCGCCGCCGTTCCTGGTACTGCTGGTGATCCGGTGGCTCGTGTTCCGGCTGGAGTTCGGCGCGGGGATGATCAAGATGCGCGGCGACCGGTCCTGGCGCGACCTCACAGCCCTTTACTACCACCACGAAACCCAGCCCATGCCGAATCCGGCGAGCCGCTTCTTCCACCTGCTCCCGAAGCCGATGCACCGGATGGAAGTTGCAGGAAACCACTTCACCCAGCTGGTGGTGCCGTTCTTCCTCTTCGCGCCGCAGCCGATCGCCGGATGGGCGGCGGTCATCATCATCGTCACCCAGGGCTGGCTGGTGATCTCCGGCAACTTCGCCTGGCTCAACTGGATCACCATCGTCCTCACCTTCGGAGCGGTGCCGGACTCCTTCTACGAAGCCGTGGGCTTCACCATCGCACCCACTTACAGCACGACGCCGGCCTGGTTCGCCGCCGTCGTCGTACTTCTGACCGTCTTCATCGCCTACCTGAGCTGGCAGCCGCTACGGAATCTCTTCGCCAAGCGGCAGCTGATGAACGCCAGCTTCAACCGGTTCCACCTGGTCAACGCGTACGGTGCGTTCGGCAGCGTGACCAAGGTCCGTTACGAGGTGATCATCGAAGGAACGAAGGACGATGTAGAGCACGACGGCGCAGCCTCCTCCCGCTGGCAGGAGTACGAGTTTCGAGGCAAGCCGGGTGATCCCAGCCGCATTCCGCGCCAGTACGCGCCCTACCACCTGCGCCTCGACTGGCTCATGTGGTTCCTGGCGCTCGGGTCCGACGGCGGCTGGTTCACTCCGCTGCTGGTGAAACTCCTGCAGGCGGATCCGAAGACTTTGAAGCTCCTGCGACACGATCCGTTCGGCGGTGAGCCTCCCCGCTACGTGCGTGCTCGCATGTTCCGGTACCGCTTCTCCACGCACGAAGAGAAGCGTGCGACGGGTCTGGTGTGGATGCGGGAAGAAGCCGGAACGCTCGTGGACCCGGTGTCACTGAAAGCCGGCCAGCGACGTTGAGGTGCAGGATCCTCCTTTCGGCTGATGCCGTGACGGCCGCTCAGGACTAACCTGAAGTGCGGTTCTTCCGGCTCAACGCGTACATCCACCTCAACACCGGACACCGCCTCAGCTGATCACCCCAACATTTCAGTCCACTATTCGAGGAACCGGCTCCATGCTGATTACCCTGGTCCGCACGTACCTGCGGCCCTACGCCCCGCTTGTTCTCGCAGTCGTTGTGCTGCAACTGGCCTCGACCATCGCTGCCCTCTTTCTGCCCAGCCTGAACGCGCAGATCATCGATGAAGGCGTTGCCCAGGGCGACACCGAGTACATCTGGGACATCGGCATGGTGATGCTCTGGGTCAGCCTCATCCAGGTAGCCGCAGCGATTGCAGCCGTCTACTTCGGCTCCAAGGCAGCCATGGCACTGGGCCGCGACCTCCGCAAGAGTGTGTTCCACCGCGTGTCCGGGTACTCGGCGCGGGAGGTCAGCCACTTCGGAGCGCCCAGCCTCATCACGCGCGGAACCAATGACGTACAGCAAGTGCAGATGCTCGTGTTGATGGGCCTGAACTTCATGGTCGCCGCGCCGATCATGTGCATCGGCGGCATCTTCATGGCGCTGCGCGAAGAGCCGGCGCTCTCGTGGCTGGTCTGGGTGTCCGTGCCGGCGCTGTTCGTCGTCGTCGGCTTCCTGGTCTGGCGGCTGATGCCGTTGTTCCGCACCATGCAGGTCAAAATCGACAAGATCAACGGCGTGCTGCGGGAACAGATCACCGGCATCCGCGTGGTCCGCGCGTTCGTCCGGGAGCCCTACGAGGCCCAACGCTTCGGCAGGGCAAACCGGGAACTCACGGACGTCTCACTCGCCGTTGGCTCCCTCTTTGTCCTCATGTTCCCGGCCATCGGAATGATCCTCCACCTCGCCACCGCCGCGGTGCTGTGGTTCGGCGGCATCCGGGTCGCAGCCGGAGAGATGGAAGTGGGCGCGCTCACCGCCTTCCTGCAATACCTGCTCCAGATACTCGTGGCCGTCATGATGGGCACCTTCATGGCCATGATGATTCCCCGCGCGTCCGTCTGCGCTGAACGCATCGGTGAAGTGCTGGACATCGATCCTTCCATCCATGAAACGGAAACGCCGCTGCAGCCCGCCTCCAAGGCCGGCGTAGTCGAGTTCCGGAACGTCTCCTTTGCCTACCCGGGCGCGGAGGCACCCGTGCTCAGCAACATCAGCTTCACCGCGCAGCCCGGACAGACCACCGCCATTGTGGGAAGCACCGGCGCCGGCAAGAGCACGCTGATCTCCATGCTGCCCCGGCTGTTCGACGTCGGCAGCGGCCAGGTTCTGCTGGACGGCGTGCCGGTTACCGACATGGCCCGCACTGACATCACCGACCGGGTAGCCCTGGTGCCGCAGCGCCCCTACCTTTTCTCGGGCACCGTTGCGCACAACCTGCGGTTTGGAAACCCGAACGCGCACGACGACGACCTCTGGGAAGCGCTCACAGTCGCCCAGGCAGCGGATTTCGTCCGCGCCAAGGACCACGAGTTGCAGGCACCGGTGTCGCAGGGCGGCACCAACGTTTCAGGCGGGCAGCGCCAGCGGCTTTGCATCGCACGGGCGCTGGTGGCCAAGCCGAAGGTGTACCTGTTCGATGACTCGTTCTCCGCCCTGGATGTCACCACCGACTCGCGGTTGCGAGCCGCCCTGAAATCGAAAACCAGGGACGCCACAGTGATCATCGTGGCGCAGCGCGTCACTACCATCACCGACGCGGACCAGATCCTCGTGATGGAAAACGGCGAGATTGTCGCCCGTGGCACCCATGAGAAACTGCTGGAGACCTCGCCGACCTACCAGGAAATCGTTGAATCACAGACAACGGCGGAGGAGGTGGCATGAGCACTAAGAAGGACCTCCGTCCGGACGAAGACAGGACCATCGACCCCGTGGTCGCACCCACACCCGGCGCTGCGGCAGACGCCGAGGCACAGGTGCTCGACGAGGAGTTCCGGCCCTCCGAAGCTGACGGGGACATGTTTGGCGGCACCCCGGCGAAGAAGGCCAAGCATTTCTGGCCCTCCGCCAAGCGGCTTTTCAGCCTGTTGGCACCGGAGAGAACCGCCATCGTGGTGGTGCTCGCGATGGTAGTGATCGCCGTCGTCCTCAATGTCATTGCGCCGCGCGTGCTCGGCAGCGCCATGGATGTCATCTTCAGCGGTGTCATCAGCAGCAACCTTCCCGACGGCGCCAACCAGCAACAGGTGATCGAAGGGCTCCGTGCAGAAGGACAGGACCAGTTCGCCGACATGCTTTCGGGCATGGAGCTGACGCCCGGTGCGGGCATCGACTTCACCCTGCTGGGCCGGCTCATCCTGCTTGTGCTCGGTATGTACCTGGTGTCATCGGTCTTCATGTGGCTGCAGGGGTACCTGCTGAACAAGGTCGTCATGCGGGTGGTCTACAACCTGCGCCGCGACGTCGAGGCCAAGCTGAACCGGCTCCCGCTGAACTACTTTGATACGCGCCAACGCGGTGACCTGCTCTCCCGCGTAACCAACGACGTCGACAACGTCCAGCAGGCGCTGCAGCAGGCTTTCGCACAGCTCATCATGTCAGCGCTGAGCCTGATTGGTATCACGGTGATGATGTTCGTGGTCTCGTGGCAGCTTGCACTCATCGCGCTGATTGCGCTGCCGTTGTCAGCTCTCGGGGCGGGTTTGATCGGGGTTCGCAGCCAGAAGCTGTTTGCTGAGCAGTGGAAGAACACGGGCCAGCTGAACGGGCACATCGAGGAATCGTTCAGCGGCCACGACCTGGTTCGGGTATTCGGCAGGGAGAAGGAGTCGCTGGAGCAGTTCGACCAGAAGAACGAGGACCTCTACAAGGCATCATTCGGTGCCCAGTTTGTGTCGGGAATGATCATGCCGGTGATGCAGTTCATCTCCTACCTGTCCTACGTCGGGATCGCGGTAGTCGGCGGCCTGCGCGTGGCCTCCGGGTCGATGACCCTCGGTGAGGCGACGGCGTTCATCCAGTACTCCCGGGAGTTCAACCAGCCACTGAGCCAGATGGCGGGCATGGCCAACATGCTGCAGTCGGGTGTCGCCTCGGCGGAACGGGTGTTCGAGCTGCTCGATGCCGAAGAACAGGATCCGGACACGGCCACAGCCGCGCTGCCCGCGAAGACGGACGGCCACGTCGAGTTTGAGCACGTCACCTTCAGCTACACGCCCGACCGGCCGTTGATCGAGGATCTATCCTTCGCCGCGAAGCCGGGCGAGACGGTGGCGATCGTGGGTCCGACCGGTGCCGGCAAAACCACGCTGGTGAATCTCGTGATGCGGTTCTACGAGCTCAATTCCGGTCGCATCACCCTGGACGGCGTGGATATCACCCGAATCAGCCGTGCAGAGTTGCGCTCCAGGGTAGGCATGGTGCTGCAGGATGCATGGCTCTTCGGCGGGTCGATCTACGAGAACATCCGCTACGGCAACCTGGATGCCACCGAGGAGCAGGTGATGCAGGCGGCGAAAGCGACCTTCGTGGACCGCTTTGTGCGGGCGCTGCCGGAAGGTTACGACACCGTCATCGACGAAGAGGGCAACAACGTCAGCGCAGGTGAGAAGCAGCTGATCACCATTGCCCGCGCGTTCCTCGCCAGCCCGTCTCTGCTGATCCTTGACGAGGCCACCAGCTCCGTGGACACCCGGACCGAGCTGCTGGTGCAGCACGCAATGGCGGCGCTGCGCACCGACAGGACCAGCTTCGTCATCGCCCACCGCTTGTCCACCATCCGCGATGCCGACATCATCCTCGTGATGGAGGACGGCCGGATCGTGGAGCAGGGCAGCCACGCCCAGCTCCTCGAGGCGCAGGGAGCCTATTACCGCCTCTACATGTCGCAATTCGCAGCGGCGGCGGATCCCGTCTAGGCCGTCGGGGTTCCCCATCTCGGTATCGGCTGTTTGAATGGACTATGACTATCCAAGGGGGAACGTCATGACCTACACCAAACTTTTCCTGACGGGCGGCACGTCGCTGCTCGCCGGTGCCTTCCTGTTGCTTGTGCCGCTCAGCAGCATCATCAACGGCACAGCAAGCGGACTGGACTGGTTCCTCGCGGCAGTCGGGGCCTTCCTTCTGCTCGAAGGTGCCCTGATGTTCTTCCTCGGGATGCAGTCGCGGAAGAGGGATTTGAACCGTGCCCGTACGTACGGCGAGGAGTCAGACGGCAAACCCTTCGACGATGACCGCCCCCAGAACCCGCATCAGTTCCCCGGCGCCGGTGTCCAGGGGCAGGCGGGAACGGGCGGATCGCTCTGACCTAGCGCCGGTTGCCGGGGTGCTAGCTGTTCCCGTGCGGATTGGTCATCGCAACCACCAGGAACACCACTGCGCTGATCACCCCCTGCACCACAAGCACCGGCAGGGCCACCACGCCCAGATACAGCGTGAGGGCCACGGGCATCAGACTCAGCACCGTCACGTCCACGCCCCGCAGCAAGGACGCCAGCTGAGCGCGCGGAACCGGACCGAACGGCGTCTCAACCGGCGGCGCTGACCAGTCCGTGGCCGGTCGGGTAGCGCCGCGAACCGAGCCGGCACCCATCCCGACGCCGGACAGCGCCGCAAGCAGGATCAGCATCGGCCCAGCTGCCCCGAGGAGAACCAGCACCCCGCAGAGCACCATCATCCACAGCGCCATGGCGACGGCAGGCATGAAGGAGCGGCTCGCCCGGACCAGCGCCGGCCCGACCGGCACCAGCCCATCGAGTTCCGGCACAAGCGCTGCTTTCCGCGCGACAGCCCCGAATCCGGACGCCACGGCACATCCGGCAATAACGACGGCTCCAAGCTGCACGAACACCGGCAAACCGCCGTCCACCAGCATCACGGCGACACACGCCATCAGCCAGAGCACCGCCGTCGTCGGTGTGGGATGCAGACGCAGGAAAGCAACGACGTCGGCGCGCAGCAAAGCCGTGAACGGACGGCTCGTGCGCCGGGCGAAAAACCGTGCACCGCGGCGGTGCGCGGTACGGGACTCAGCTCGGACGGCGCGCAGCAGCTCGTTCGAGTCCATGAAATACAGTGACGATCCAACGTGCCCCGAGACCGCTCCGGCGCGGGTCAGCTCCGCGCCCGGGATGAAACCGGCGCGCGGTGAAACGAACGCCAGGAGTGCCACGGCCAGCACCAGCCCGGCGCTCGCGGTCCAGACCGATGGCACCAGCACTACGGCAAGCGCACCGCCAACCACGAGGACGGCGGCCGTGACCTTCAACCCGACCGCGCCCGGACGTTGCTGCAACAACGCGGCTACACCCAGCGTCGCGGCGACGGCCAGCCCGAAAGTCGCGGCGGCAAACGCATGCGTAGGAGGAGTCCGTTCCAGCGCACTCAAAATGCTGACCGGCGTGTAGGCAACTGCTGCGCCCACACCGGCAAGCACCGTCCGTCTCAGGAACGGACCCCACACCATGGGCCGCCGATCCACCGGCAGGGAGAGCCACCACGTACTCTCCGGCCCACCAACCGCAAGCGGTCCAAGCCTCCGGCCAAGCACGACGACGGCGGTGAGCGCCGCGAACGTCAGCAGAACCTCCAGCGCCTGGCTGGGCAGGACGAGTACCGGGTCGGCGATGAGGCCGCTGTCCGTGGTGGAGCGCTGGGCGAATTCGCCGCGCAGCGCAAGCACGAAGGACACCGCGAGGGCAACCGCGCAGCCGAGAGCGAGAACGCTGACATAGACGTCGACGAACAGGTCCGGCAGGGAAGTCCTGGCGCGGTTGTAACGGCGGGCCGATCGTCGGGTGAACCGGACAATCTCCCCAGCTCGATCAGCGGAGCCCACCGCGGTGGCAGTGCTCATCAGGCGCCCGCGATAATGGCCGCTGCGGCATCCGGAGCGGTAACCGTCACCTCGTCATCGATGACAAGACAGGACGTCGCCGTGTCCAGGAGCAGCTGCGGGTCATGCGTCACGAGCACCACGGCCGTACCGCCCGCGGCCAGCAAACGGATGCGCCTGCCCAGCGCTTCGCGCATCACCGGGTCGAGCCGCTGCTCGGGCTCGTCGAGGATGAGCAACGAGGCCGGCCGCATCAAACCGGCAGCAAGCAGAGTGCGCCGACGCTGACCGGACGAGAGCGACTCAGGTACAACATCGGCCCGCTCTTGAAGGCCGAAGAAACTCAACTCCTCCTCCACCTGCGCCTCAGGATCAGGGAGGGAATGGCCGCGGGCGACCAGCAGCAAATGTTCGCGGACAGTGAGGGACGGGAAGAACAGGTCCTCATCGAAAACGGCGGATACCTCCCTGCGGAAGGCAACGGCGTCGGGATTTGCCAACAGCCCGTGGACTTTCACATCCCCCGAGATGGGGAGCTGCCGGCCGGCGAGCGTGCGGGCGGCCGTCGACTTGCCCGCTCCATTGAAACCGACGACGCCGAGGATCTCCCCTGCACCGACGGCCACTGAAATCTCGCCGCAGACCGGCGCACCCGCGTAGCCGACGACGAGGCGCTCGGCCTCCAGGACAGTCCCCCGTGAAGTCACCCTCCAACCCTATCGGGACGGCAGAGCGGCGGTCCCGTAACGTTTCAACTCCCCCGACACTCGGCCGGGAATCGGTTTACAGTTGATCAGGTGACCAACCCGCCTGCGTCCCAGGCTCAAACTCCTCGGTATGTTCCCGGGATCAAGTACATCCTGATGCTGGGCGCACTCGCTGCGCTGCCGGCCGTCACCACCGACATGTACCTGCCTTCGCTTCCTGCGGTGGCGGAGGATCTGCAGGCGAGCCAGGCAGCCGTGCAGTTCACGCTGTCGGGCATGCTTTTGGGCGGCGGCGTGGGGCAGCTGGTGATCGGTCCGCTGTCAGACCGCTTCGGGCGGCGGCTGCCGCTCATCGTCGGGATCACGCTGCACGTGGTCATCTCGCTGCTTTGCTCGATCGCCCCCGATATCGGCACGCTCATTGTGCTGCGGGTGCTGCAGGGCTTCTTCAACGCGGCTGCCGCCGTCGTCGCCATCGCGGTCATCCGCGACCGGTTCGTCGGATCCGACGCCGCACGGCTGCTTTCGCGCCTCATGCTGGTGATCGGCGTCGCGCCGCTATTCGCTCCGACCGTGGGGCAAGCCATCGCCGGCCTGTGGCAGTGGCGCGCGGTGTTCTATGCACTGGCGCTGATCGGCGTTGCCCTCGTGGTGATTGTCTGGCGGTTCATGCCGGAAACGCTTCCCAATGAACGACGCCGGCCCGCCCACATCCGCCATGTGGCCGGCGGGTACTGGCAGCTGCTTCGGAACGTTCGCTTCATGTCACTCGCCGTGATTCCCGGGCTGGGACTCGGCGTCATCATGAGCTATGTGGTGGGTTCACCCTTCGTGTTCCAAAACCAGTACGGCCTCAGCCAGGGCCAGTTCGCGCTGGTGTTCGCGCTGAACGGTGTGGCGTTGGTGCTCTCGGCTCAGCTGAACGCCTCGCTGGTCCGGAGGGTCGCGCCCGCCAGGCTGCTGCGCGCGGCGTCAGTTGCGCAGCTCGTGTTCGCGCTGGTTCTGGTGGCAGTGGCGGCAACGGGCTTCGGCGGTGTCATCGGCCTGTGTGCAGCCCTGTGGCTCGTTCTCGGTACGCAGGGCATGATTCCGGCCAATGCATCGGTACTGGCGTTGAACTCCTACGGGCATATGGCGGGTACGGCAGCAGCAGTGATCGGCGCGCTGCAGTCCGGGGTCGCAGGAATCGTGAGCCCGCTTGTGGGGCTGCTCGGCGGTGACGCCAGGTCCATGGCGCTTGTCATGCTCGGCACCGTGGCGCTCACCGTCGTCGTACTGCTGCTTGGCACTCCCGTCTTTCGCAGGGGCGGCTGGCGTGTGTTCGACGTGCCGGAGGAACAAGCCGCCGCCCAACCCTAATCGCTGGGACTGGTGTCCGTCGTGAGGTCTCGGTCGTCGTCGCCCTCGTTGTCCTCATCCTCGGCAGGACCGGGTGCTTCGCTGACGCCCTCGGCAGTGCCCTCCGCCTCACTTTCAGCTTCATCCGCGGCTGCATCCTCGGCCTTATCTGCTGCTCGATCCTCCGCCCGCTCATCATCGGTACGCTCGGGATCCCGCGAGATGGGGCTATGCGCGTTCTGAAGACCGTCCTGCACAGGATTCTGGTGGTCGTCTACTTCGCTGTCCATGATTTTCCTCCTGCGGTCATTCACGCTTGATGCGCCAACGTTACAGCTCAAGCGGCACCCTTGTCCCTGTGGAAATGCCCGACATTTCCGGGCGGATCGCTACGCAGCGGGCGTGCACTTTGTAAGCTTTGCCAATGACAGCACCCCAGATCTACGTCAGTTTCCCGGGCACTGCGCGTGAGGCTTTGAGCTTCTACGCCGGTGTCTTCGGAGGAGAGCTTTCCCTGCACACTCACGAGGACTTCGGTAGAAGCGAGGGAACTCCCCATGCCATAGCCCACGGAACGCTCAACGGCACCGTTGCTTTGGCAGGTTCGGATGCAGGACCCGGCGACAAGAGCGTCCGGTTCGAGGGCATGATGCTCTCGTTGCTGGGGACAGCCGAACCGGCTGTTCTCCACGACTGGTTCGACAAGCTGGCTGACGGCGGCACCGTGGTCGATCCGCTCGCGTCCAAACCGTGGGGCGCGTCCGACGGGCAGGTCATCGACCGTCACGGGCTCCACTGGCTCATCGGCTACGAACCCGAGGGGTGAGCGGGCAGACTCGACACCATGCGCGAACTCGTGATCCTCGGCACCGCCTCCCAGGTTCCCACCCGGACCCGCAATCACAACGGGTACCTCCTCCGTTGGGACGGCGAGGGGCTGCTCTTCGATCCGGGTGAGGGCACCCAGCGGCAGATGACCTACGCCGGCGTCAGTGCTTCCAGCGTCAGCCGCATCTGCCTGACACACCTGCACGGCGACCACTGCTTCGGTCTCCCGGGAGTACTGTCCCGCATGGTGCTCGACGGCGTCACCCACCCCGTGCACCTCCACTACCCCGCGTCCGGCGAGGAAGCGGTCCGGGCACTCGTCTCCCTCGCGACGCCGGGCCTGGACCTGCGGCTCCACCCACACGGATCCGCCGGCGCCATCGCCGACGGACTCGAAGTGCAACCGTTGCGGCACCGGATCGAGGCCTACGGGTACCGGCTCACCGAACCGTCGTCACGAAGCCTGCTTCCTGAGCGTCTTGCTGCCGCTGGAATCAAGGGTCCCGACGTGGGCCGCCTGCAACGTGAGGGGCGGATCGGCGACACGGCCCTCGAGGACGTCAGCATGCCGAGGCCCGGCCAAAGCTTCGCCTTCGTCATGGACACGGCTGAGTGCGAGGGCGCCGAGGCGCTCGCCGAGGACGCCGACCTTTTGGTCGCCGAATCCACCTTCAGCGACGACGACGCCGGCCTCGCCGCCGAGTACCTGCACCTCACCGCGGGGCAGGCAGGCACGCTGGCTGCGAACGGACACGCACGAACGCTGGTGCTTACACACTTTTCGTCACGCTACCCGGATGTCGGGGTGCTGGCGGAGGAGGCGGGTGCTGCCGTCGTCGTCGGTGAAGGTGCCAGCGGCGGCACTCACGTGATCGTCGCCAACGACCTGGACCGCATCTCGCTTCCCAAGCGCCGCTTGCTGCCCTAGCCTCCTGCCGACTCAGCGCTGCGACAGAACCTTCCCCAGCCCGGGATGGTGCAGTTCGGCAACATCGGGGTGGGCACGTACCCGCCCCTTGAGCACGTTCATCCCGTAGGAGGACAGCATGGGGTTGTCCGGGTCATCCGAGATCCCGCGGGCGGCAGCTTGCAGCTCGGGCGGCAGCGGAACGGGCTGGACGACGGCGTCAAGACGGGGCGACCAGAAGAACGGGACCGAGTAGCGGTCCACGCCGGGCGGCGGCGCCTGCACCTGATGGATGGTCGCTGCAAGGTAGCCTCCGGTGGCCACCTCCAGCATCTCGCCCAGGTTCACCACCAGTGCCCCCGGAATGGGCTCGACAGGAATCGGGGTGTCCGTGCCGGGCGGCAGCACCTCAAGCCCGCCCACCTCGTCCTGCAGGAGCAGCGTCACAAAGCCGTAGTCGGCATGGAGTCCGACGCCCTGGCTGCCAGCACCCTCGAGCCCGCCGACGTAGTGCACGAGCTTGGCCATCCAGGCCGGCGTGGCCTCGAAGAGGTCCGCGAAGTGATCCTCCGGCTGGCCCAGTGCAACGGCGATCGCCGACAGTAGCTCCGCACCGACCCCGGACATCAGGGCAGCCCATTCCATCGCCCGGCTTTCGAGCTCCGGGGGGTTTTCTTCCGGCCACTGGTTGGGCCCCTGAAGCAGCCAGTACGGCTGGTCCACCGGGTAGTCGGGGACCGGCTCGCGCTCCGGGGAGAAGTCGATCTGCTCGCGGGAATCAGCACGGCCACGCGTCACCTCGGTACCGAGACGGGCATAACCGCGGAAGTGCGGGGAGTTGCGGTTGTCGAGGGCGAGCCGCTCCTCCACCGGTAGGTCAAAGAAATCCTTCATCCCACTGAACAGGTCATCCACCTGGGAGGAAGCAGCGCCGTAGTTGATGATCTGGAAGAACCCCACGGCATGGGCGGCTTCGCGCAGCTGCTCGATGAAGTCCTGGTCGAAAGAGCCGTCGGGGCGGCGGGCTGTGCTGAGATCGAGCACGGGAATCGATCGCTGGGTATGCGTCATTGATGGAGCCTAACGCGAGCACCCCTACCTGATACTTCTCTTTATGACGCAATGTTTCATTCAGACGGAAGGGACTGCCGGACCACTTCCGCGGCCCGGCGCAGCATGGGCTCCTGATCCTGCGCCCAACGGTCGACGACGGTGATCGCCTTCAGTCTGTCGTGCCCGGTGAGGCGTGCAATCATTGGCCCGACGACGTCGGCCGCGAGTGGACCCGCCAGCGATTCTGTCTGCGAACTCCGCAGGAAACCTTCAATCCTCGTCAGATCACTGTTCCGGAGCAGTGCAACGCTCGACTGCAAAAGGACCACTGCAGCGAGTCGCCGCTCGAAAGCCGGTGAAATTCCCCAGAGCTCGGAGCTGAGGAAGGCCACCTCATCGTGTGTCAGATGCCTGAATTTGCGGCGGGCATCACGAACGGCGCCCCGGACGGCGCCAACCGAAGCACCGTAGTAGCGCAGCCCGTCGTCGAGCGCGTTCAGGAAATCGGCCCGCTCCCACGACGCTTCACGCTGGAGCGCGGCATCAATGAAGTCCGCTGCCTCACTCAAGGATCAGAGGCGTGGATTTTCGGGGCTACCTCCGGGGGCCTGCGGGCCACTCCCGGGGGCCTGCGGTCCGTCGCCGGGACCGCCGAGGTGCTTCTGCGCCTGGCCGCGGGCGTTCTGGATCTTGTCCTGGTGCTTGCCCTTGGTGGCTTTATCAGCAGCCTCGGCGACCCGATCCACCACCTTGCTGCCCATTTCCCTGGACTTGGGGCTGTTCAGGGCCTCCCTGACCTTGGGGTTACGCGCAAGTCCCATTGCAATTTTGCCGAGCGATCCGAATGAAGCCATGACCAATTCCTTCTTTCACGTGTTTGGGTGTCCTGTGACTACCAACGTGGTCCTACCGGGAATTGTCCCCGCAATCGGCCCGCGCGGAAAGCAGAAACGGCCCGCAGGTGCAGGAACGCCGATTCGAACCGGCGTTCCTGCCCCTGCGGGCCGTCTTTGCGAAGGGGTTTTACTGCTCCAGCTTCATGGCCTTGCGCAGTGACAGCGCACCGCCGCTCTGCATGATGGCCCGGCGGTAGATCTTCTCGCCGAGGTAAAGGAGCGCGAATGCCGCAGCCAGCGCGATTCCCAGTGACAGGATCGGCTCCCACAGTGCCACTTCCGAGTTCAGCATGCGGATCGGCATTGCCACCGATGACACCACCGGCATGTAGGACGCGACCACCAGCAGCTGCCCGGAGGCAAACAACCCCGCACCCAGCGCCGCGAAGATGAGGACCATGACCGGCGTGGAATTGCTCGACAGGTCCTCCGGCCGGCTTGCCAGGGAACCCAGCACCGCCCAGATGGACGCGAGGATCAGGAACCCGAACAGGAAGAACACGAGGAACCAGCCCGAGGCAGGGATGATGCTTCCCACGAGGTCCGCCGTACCGGTCAGGTTCAGGGCCAGCAGAGCCGCGCCGCCATACAACGCGAGCTGCACCATGGCCAGGACCGTGTTGCCGAGCACCTTCCCGTACAACAGCTGCCGGACGGGTATCGCCGTGGCGAGAATCTCCACCACCCGGTTCTGCTTCTCCTCCACCACCGAATTGGCGATAGCCATTCCGAAGATGATGGACGCCATATAGAACAGGAAACTGAAGGCAAACCCGGCAACATCTGCCACGGCCTGGTTCTCCGCACTGCCCTCAAGCAGCGACTCCTCCAGCTCAGAACCGGCGAGCAGCTCCTCCGGGGACGTTCCGGCCGCGGCCGCGTTGGTTTCCAGCATGTACGCCTCCAGCGACGCACCGATTCCGGTGTTCAGCCCCCTGGAAACCTCGTTCTTGCCCGTCAGAGTCCAACTGCCGTCGTCGCCCCGGATGAGTGCCGCATCGGCTTCCTCTGCCCGGACCTCCTCGAGCGCTGCTTCCTCCGACTCGGCGACAATCGCCGAGAAGGTGGTGTTGCCGTCGTCGGCCCGGCCTTCCTCGTCTGCGAGCGCGACGACCGACTGTCCCGCCTCCGAAGTTATCGCCACTGTGAAATCCTCACCGCGGCTGGACATGTAGGCGTTGAACACGACGCCGGCGACAATCAGCACCAGCGTCACAATCGTGGAGATCGCGAACCCGCGGTCCTTCGCCTTGACCATGACCTCACGCAGCGTGACGATCAGCCAGGCCGGCTGCCCGTTGCGCCCTGATGGGGACGACGACGGCGGCTCCTGCTGCAGCTGCTGTTTTTGTTGGTGCCTGGTTTCGGTGCTCACTGGGATACCCCCCGGTAGATTTCGCTCAGGCTTGGCCTGATCCTGCTGAACTCCTGCACGCTTCCCCGCGCCATGGCGGCGGCAAGGAGCCGCTGCGCGTCGTCGTCGTGTTCCAGCTCGACGACGGCGTCCTGGCCGGCGACGTCGATGACCTTTACGGCGGTTTCCTCCCGGACCCAGCCGGCGTCGGGTGAGACGGTCAGCCTGTGACGGCGGGGAGCGGTAGCGCGGAGTTCATCGCCGGTGCCGGCAGCCACCAGTCGGCCCTTCTGCAGTACCACCAGGTTGTCGCAGAGACGGTCCACGAGGTCGAGCTGGTGGCTGGAGAAGAGGACGGGGACGCCCTGAGCCGTGTGCTCGCGGAGGAGGTCCACCATGGAGTCCACCGCAATGGGGTCGAGCCCGGAGAACGGTTCGTCGAGAACGAGGACCGAGGGCCGGTGCAGGAGTGACGCCGCAATCTGCACCCGCTGCTGGTTGCCGAGTGACAGGGACTCCAGCTTGTCCTTTCCGCGGTCGCCGAGCTGGAACCGCTCCAGCAGGTCCTGTGCGCGGGACCGGGCATCGGTCTGGCTCATCCGGTGCAGTTGGCCCAGGTAGACGAGCTGATCGAGGATGGGCTGTTTCGGGTAGAGGCCGCGTTCTTCCGGCATGTACCCGAACGTGGCGCGGTCGTCTGCCGTGACCGGGCGGCCGTCCACGAGGACGCTGCCCGCATGCGCGGTGAGCACGCCCATGATCATGCGCATGGTCGTGGTTTTGCCAGCGCCGTTGGCCCCCACGAAACCGGTCATTTTCCCCGAGGGAACTGTGAAACTAACGTCGTCGACGGCGGTGTTCTCGCCGAAACGCCGGGTCAGGTTCTGCACCTGCAGCATTGGGTTTCCTCCCGTTTGATCCTTCTGTCATCAACAGTAGGCAAGCCGGGTGCGGGGCGGATGAGCCGTAAGGCGGAACCTTCATTCCCCCGGACGGATGAGCCCGCTCTCATAGGCGAAGACGACAGCCTGCACCCGGTCCCGGACCTGGATCTTGGCGAGCAGGGAGGAGACGTGGGATTTCACGGTGGCTTCGGCAAGATAGAGCTTCCGGGCCAGCTCGGCGTTGCTCAGCCCAGAAGCCATACACTCCAGGACCTCCTTTTCCCGCTGGGTCAGTGTCGCGAGGAGGGTCTGCTGACGTTGCTGGTGCGGGCTGGGCTGCTTATCCGCCTGCGCCGGAGCCTGGCTGCCGAGCTGGTCCGCGAAGCGCTCGATGACGCGGAGGGTAACCTCCGGGGCAAGCAGCGCATACCCGCCGGCAACAGCCTGCACTGCCGCGACGAGGTCCTCCGGATCGGCGTTCTTGAGCAGGAACCCGCTCGCGCCGCCGCGGATTGCGTCGAAGAGGTAGTCATCGCGTTCGAAGGTGGTGAGGATGATGACTTTCCCCCGGCCCGCCGCCGTGATCTGTTCGGTAGCCCGGATTCCGTCCAGCACTGGCATCTGCACGTCCATGAGGATGATGTCGACGTCGTTGGCGGCCACGAAGTCCACTGCTTCCTGCCCATTGGTTACCTGGCCCACCACCTCGATGTCGTCCTCGATGGAGAGCATCGTTGCGAAGCCGGCGCGAACCAGTCCCTGGTCATCGGCGAGCAGCACTCGAATCTTGTTCATTGCGTTCTTTCTCGGGAAGTTTCGCTGGAGGAAGGGACGGGTCTAGTGCAGCAGGAAACGAGCACGAACACGCCAGCCGCCGTCCGAGCGCGGCCCGATTTCCACCGTCCCCCGGTGCAGCGCGGCGCGTTCGCGAATGCCCTGTAATCCGTACCCGGAGCCTGCCTCCACGTGCTGCCTGGGCCTGCCGTTGTCCACGGTCTCCAGCTCTACCCAGCGCTCCCCGTCCGTGCACCACGTGCGCAGGGTCATGACCGCAGCGGACGCAGTCGAATGCCGTCGGACATTGGTGAGGGATTCCTGGGCCGTCCGGTACAGGGACAGCGCCAGCGGTGCCGATACCTCATCGAGAGCCCCTGGTGCGTCCTCCACCCGCGCGAAGGCGACATCAAGGCCACCGTCCAGTTCGCTCTTGGCCAGCACCTCAATATCGGCGAGTCCGGGCTCCGGATGGCGCCCGCCGTCGTCATCCGTGTCCTGTGTTGCCGCCTCCGAGCGCAGCACGCCGAGGAGATTGCGCATGTCCGTGACGGCCTGGCGGCTGGCCTGTTCGATGGTGCGCAGCGATTCCGCGGCGACCTCCGGCTTACGGTCCATCACCCGACGCGCCGCTCCCGCCTGGACTCCGATGACGGACACGTGATGGGCGACGACGTCGTGCAGTTCACGGGCGATCCGCAGGCGCTCTTCGATGACCGCACGGCGTGCGAGTTCCGCCGATTGCCGGGCGATCTGTGCTGCCTGTTCGGCCAACTGTGTGCGTTGGAGTGCGTTGCGCCAGGACGACATGCCCGCCAGGATGGCACCGCCGAAGTACGCGAAGTTCACGATGAAGTTGTAGAGCGCTGCAGAGGTCAGCGTGTCGAGAATGCCCCGCCACGTCTCGTCTCCCTCGGAAACCTGCTCCAGCAGCCCGTCATACGTGTTCGAAACGGTCAGCGAAAGGATCAGCCACAACGTCATGGCGACCACCACAACCGTGGTTCCGAGCCACAACACCCTGCGGTCTTTCGCCCAGGCCACCGCCGAGTAAAGCGACGCGAAGTACGCCACCTGGTAGGAAAGTTGCAGCGAAAGCGCCGGAATCCAGAGACTGAGGATGATGAAGAGCGCCGACATCACCAGCATCACCGCAACCGGGAAACGCCGCCTGAACACCAGGGGGAAGATCATCAGCGCAAGCACGGCGTGCTGCAGCCAGATAGGGCTGCGCTCCTCCGCCATGGCCCCGACTCCGCGGCTCAGCTCAAGCGTCACTGCGCTGACCAGGAAGAAGACCACGACGCCGGTCACGTCCCTGCGCAGCTGCTCGGCAGTAGGGCCGGGCCGCTCCCACCGGCTTTCCTCGGCCTCCATTCCGGGTGTGAGGCGATTGAGTATGTTCAGCATGACGACGTACAGCACCCTCCGGATTGTTCCTGCGTCAGTGTAGCGAGCGGCACCGACAAACCGGCTCCGCCGCAAGGTCTAATCCCAACGGATGAGCGGCTACGGGCCGAAGAACTTATGCCGTTCGTCACAGATTGCCCGCGGGCGTTATCAGCTGCCGGAAGCGGCGGCTATCCTAGCTGCATCACCGCATCCGGGCTGCCGACGTCAACGTCGCGCGGATCTGTGCGGCGAACCGATCAACTGAACTGCCGCACTCCCACCCTGGAAGCTTCGCGGCAAACGCCGGACAACCCGGCGAGAGAGAGGACCTGATCATCGTGGATCACAACCCTTCCGTCACCCGCGACACCTGGATGAGCCGGGAGGCTCTCGCCGAGGGGATGATTCCCGTCATCGGCCGCCTCTACCGCGAGAACAACGTGGTTACCAGCATCCATGGGCGCAGCCTCATCAACAAGTCCACCATGGGCATTTTGAAGGCCCATCGGTTTGCACGGCGCATGAGCAAGGAAGAGCTGCTCCTCGAAGAGACCGCTCCCCTGCTGCGCACCCTCGCAGAGTTGAACCTCGGAGCAGCGTCGATTGACGTTGCCCGCCTCGCACAGAAATACCGGACGGACGGCGCCGGTGCCTCCCTGGAGGAGTTCCTCCGGACGGAACTTGCCGACGTCGTCGGAAAGCGCGGCGCGGACGCAAGGACGAGCACCGACGTCGTTCTCTACGGTTTCGGGCGCATCGGCCGCCTGGTGGCCCGGTTGTTGATCGAGAAGGCAGGCGGCGGGCACGGCCTCTGCCTGCGGGCGATAGTAGTGCGCAAGGGGGCTGAAAACGACCTCATGAAGCGCGGCAGCCTGCTGCGCCGTGACTCGGTGCACGGCTCCTTCGAGGGCAGCATCCAGGTGGACGAGGAAACCAACACCATCACAGCCAACGGTGTAAGCATTCAGGTCATCTACTCGAATGACCCGACCACCATCGACTACACCGCCTACGGCATCAACAACGCGCTGGTTGTCGACAACACCGGCCGGTGGCGTGACGAGGATGGCCTCAGCCAGCACCTGCAGAGTAAAGGCGTTGCGAAGGTCCTCCTGACCGCGCCGGGCAAGGGCTCCCTGAAGAACATCGTCCACGGCATCAACCACACGGACATCGCCGCGGATGACCGCATCATCACCGCGGCATCGTGCACCACCAACGCCATCACCCCGGTCCTCAAGGCAATCAATGACGAGTTCGGCGTGGTGCACGGGCATGTGGAGACGGTGCACTCGTTCACCAATGACCAGAACCTGATCGACAACTTTCACAAGGGCGACCGCCGCGGACGCTCCGCTGCCCTGAACATGGTCATCACGGAGACCGGTGCGGCCAAGGCCGTGGCCAAGGCACTGCCCGAGCTGCAGGGCAAGCTCACCGGCAGTTCCATCCGCGTGCCTACCCCGGACGTCTCGATCGCGATCCTGAACCTGTCACTCGAGAACGAAACGACAAAGGACGACGTCAACGACTTCCTCCGCGAGATGTCGCTGCACTCCGACCTGCGCAAGCAACTGGACTACATCGATTCCCCGGACGTCGTCTCCACCGACTTCGTGGGCTCGCGCCGCTCCGGCACGGTCGACGGCCTCGCCACCATCTGCAACGACAAGAACCTGGTGCTCTACGTCTGGTATGACAACGAGTTCGGCTACAGCTGCCAGGTCGTGCGCGTGATGGAGGAGATGGCAGGCGTGCACGCGCCGTCGTTCCCCGCGAAGGAAGCCATCCCGACGGCGGAGCTTGCCGCGAGCGTTTAGCTTCCGCGCGCTGCGGTCGCCTTCGGCGGCGAGCGTTCAGCCGCTGCGCAGAAGCGCCGGTCAGTGACGCGATCGTGGGGATGTCCCCACGATCCTGCCACTCACCGGCGCTTCTGCGGTTGTAATTGCAGCTAGCCGGTGAAGAGCGCGGCCACCCGGGTGAGGGTTGTGAAGATTCCGTAGGCCAGGGGCACCGCCACCAGTGCCCACACGACGGTCAGTCGAGCCTTGCTGATTTCCATCTCATGCCTCCATTGCGGGTTCGGCGGTCTTCTTGGGTTCGTGGAAGCTTGAATCCACGGACTTGATCATCAGGTTGGCGATAAATCCGATGATCAGCAGGCCAACCATGGTCAGCAGGGCCGGCTGGTAATCGGCAGCAACAAGCTCTCCCGGGGTGCCCCTTGCATCGAGGAACCCGTTCACGATCAGCGGCCCGGCAATGCCGGCGGCCGACCAGGCGGTCAGGAGGCGGCCATGGATCGCGCCCACCTCAAAGGTGCCGAAGAGATCGCGGAGGTACGCGGGCACGGTGGAGAAGCCGCCGCCGTAGAAGGAGATGATCACGAAGGCCAGCAGCACGTAGAGCACCGTGGTGGAGGATCCGGCGAGAGCAAGCACTGTATACAGCACCGCGCCGACGCCGAGGTAGACCATATAGATGCGCTTGCGGCCAATGTGGTCGGACAGGGTTGACCATCCGAAGCGGCCGGCCATGTTGCCGATGGACAGCAGGCCCACGAAGCCGCCCGCTACAGCCGCGGACACCGCGCTGGCGCCGTCTGCCTGTCGGAAGAAGTCCTGGATCATCGGTGCGGCCTGTTCAAGAATGCCGATTCCCGCGGTCACGTTGCAGAACAGCGCGATCCAGATCAGCCAGAACTGCTTGGTACGAATGGCGTTCTTCGCGGAGACGTTGTCGCTGGTGACCAGTGCCTTGGACTTCAGGGTGCTCGGATCGAAGCCGTCCGGCCGCCAATCGGCAGCGGGAACCTTGATGGTGAAGGCTCCGAAGACCATGTAGATGAGGTAGATGACCGCGAGGGTCACAAAGAGCATGCCGACGGCTTCGCCGCTCGCTACCCAACCGTCCGTGCCGGAATCAGGGTCGAACATCCTCAGCAGCTGCGTGGAAAGCGGGCTCGCGATCAGCGCGCCGCCGCCGAAGCCCATGATGGCCATACCGGTAGCGAGGCCGGGCCGGTCGGGGAACCACTTGATCAGCGTTGAAACGGGCGAGATGTAGCCGATGCCCAGCCCGATTCCACCGATCACGCCGTAACCGAGGTACACCAGCCAGAGCTGGTTGGTGAAAATGCCGAGGGCGCCGACCAGAAAGCCGCTCACCCAGAACATCGCAGAGGTGAACATGGCTTTACGCGGCCCGTTGCGGTCCACCCAGGTGCCCATCACCGCTGCGGACAATCCGAGCATCACGATGGCGATGGAGAAGATCAGGCCGATCTCGGTCAGGCTCGCGTCAAAGTGCTCCACGAGTGCCGTCTTGTAGACACTGGTGGCGTAGGCCTGCCCGATGCACAGATGCACGGCGAGCGCCGCGGGCGGGATCAGCCATCGGTTGAATCCGGGTGGAGCAATTGTGTGTTCCCTATCGAGCCAGCTCATGAACTGAATGCCTCTCCCTTGCGCGTATGGACGGCGTCGTCCGCTCGGCCCCCACCATGGAACATTGTGCATGAGGTCACATATTGCCTGAGGCAAACATAACCGGCGTGCGCCGAACGGTCATTTCTGCGCGATAAGCGGTAGAGCCGCCCCTTATCGCTGGACAGCGCGCACCAGCGAATCGAACCGGGCAGAGCCGGGCAGGTCTTCAATGAGCACGACGCCGTCCGGTCCTGCCAGCGGAATCTGCCAGTTGGGATACTGCTCGGCTGTGGTTCCCGGCTGGTTCTGGGTGCGTTCCTCCCCCACCGCGTCGGTCAGCGCCACGCCGAGGAGAACCGACGGTGTGCGCGCGATGAAGGAATGCATCGCTTCAACCGTCTCCTGGACGCTGGCGGGCTCAGTGCCGGTCGTGGAGCGGACGAGCGAAAGCACCTGCTCCTGGGTTTCCCGGTCGGCGGCCTTCTCCTCCTCCACGGATCGGCCCAGCAAGCCGAGTTGCTCGCGCAGTTCCACATGCCTGCCGGCGAGATACCCCGCGCTTGGCGGAAGGTCGTGGGTGGTGACAGTGGTGAGGCACGCCGTCCGGTACTGCTCCGCCGGGCGGGGCTCGTCGTCGTCGTACTCAAACCACAGGATCGAGGTGCCGAGCACGCCGCGCTCGGCCAGGTACTCCTGCACGCCCGGCTCGAAGACTCCGAGGTCCTCCCCGACGACGACGGCGCCCGCCCGCTCCGCTTCAAGCGCGAGGATGCCGATGAGCGCCTCGTGGTCGTAGTACACGTAGGCGCCGTCGCCGGGCATGGAGCCCTGCGGAATCCACCACAGCCGGAACAGGCCCAGGATGTGGTCGATCCGGATGCCGCCCGCATGGCGGAGGATGGTTCGCAGCATGTCACGGTACGCCGCGTAGCCGGACTCCGCGAGTCGTTCCGGGTGCCACGGCGGCTGCGCCCAGTCCTGGCCCTGCTGGTTGAACATGTCCGGCGGGGCACCGACGCTGATGCCGGATGCCAGCACATCCTGCAGGGTCCAGGCGTCAGCACCGGCGGGGTGGACGCCCACGGCGAGATCGTGCATGATGCCGAGGTTCATCCCGGCATCCGCCGCTGCGTGCTGGGCTGCTTCGAGCTGTTCGTCGCAGAGCCACTGCAGCCAGGCGTGGAACTCGATGCGCCCCTCGAGCTCGGTTCGCTGCGCCTCAAGGAACTCGGGGTCGCTCCACTCGCGGGCTCCCTCGGGGAGCTTTTCAGCGAGCGCGGACCACAGGGCGAAGTTCTCCAGCCCCGGCCCGGCCTCGGAGCGGAACCGCCGGAACGCTTCGTTCCGCTCAGGGTGGCGCGGGACGGCGAAGACGAGTTCGAGCGCCTGCAGTTTGGCGGCGTAGCTCGGATCGCGCTCGATAACCTCCGCGTTGCCGTTAGCTGCCTTGAATGATGCAGCCAGGTCGCGGACGGTCTTCGCGTCGGCATCGGGAAGGCCGTCGAACTCGGCAATGTTCTCAACGCGAAGGTAGATGGGATTGAAGAACCGGCGTGTGCTCGGCAGGTAGGGGGATGCCTCGACAGGCGGCTTGGGCTGCGCGGCGTGCAGCGGGTTGATCAGCACGAATCCCGCACCCTTCGCGGCGGAAATTTCTGAGACTCGCGCGAGGTCATCGAGGTCCCCGATACCCCACGACGACCGCGACCGCACCGAGTACAGCTGCGCCATGAGCCCCCAGGTCCGGGTCAGCCGATCGGCCGTGCTGAGTTTCCGCGGGGTTCCAACGAGCGCGCAACGCGTTTCGGTAGACCCGTCAGTCACTACAAGCGAGTGCCAGCCGAGCGGGAGGTCGAGCGGGATCTCCACCGTGAACCGGCTGACGCTCGTTCCGTCCACGTCCTGCTTCTGTGCTGACCCGACTGTCAGCGGCCGTTCAGTCCCGTCTTCCAACACGATCCGGACGGAGGGAGTTGATCCGGTCGGCACACTGACCGGCACCGTGGTGGGATCACCCTCCCGAACGACGACGGCGGGAGGCAGCGTACGCAGCCACGGCGCAAGTTCAGCCGCCCGAAGGGAGGAAGCGACGTCGTCGTCATCTGCGCAGGGAACGCCCAGCGCGGTAAGGACCGCGGTCAGGGTTGCATCGCTGACCGTTTGCGGCGTGCCGTCCCAGCCTTTGAAGGTGGTTCCGACCTGGTGCTGCCCGGCGAGCTGCGCCAGAGGTGTGAGCTGAGCCATCTTCCTAATCTATTGGTTCAGCTCAGTTCCTGCTGGACGTGGGAGATCCCGCTCCACCGGGACTGGTTTCTCGGCGAAGTAGTCGGGCCGCGTTTCCTACTCGGGAGTAGCATTTACCCATGGCCGGGTTCCGGCTGGCGGAGCCTGCCGTTGAAGGGGGCTGCCATGAGCGCCGAAGCACTTCACGAGAACGTCGACGAGCGCACTTCCCGGGAGGTGGCCGAGTCCGCCCGGGAAACGGAATGGAACCGGCCGAGCTTCGCGAAAGGTCTCTACCTGGGGCGCTGCGACCTGTCCCTGATACACCCCCGCCCCTCCTCCGCTTCCGGCAACAGCGACGACGGCGAGGAGTTCCTCTCCCGACTCACGTCGCTGCTGGCCAGGGTGGACGGACAAGTCATCGAGCGGGATTCACGCATCCCGGATGAGTACCTTCGCGACCTTGCAGCACTCGGTGTTTTCGGCATCAAGATCCCCAGGGAGTACGGCGGCCTGGGCCTGTCGCTGGCCTACTACGGTCGCGCCCTCATGCTGCTCAGTTCCGTTCACCCCAGCCTGGGCGCCCTGGTTTCGGCCCATCAGTCCATTGGGGTTCCCGAGCCGGTCCGCATGTTCGGCACGCCGGAACAGAAGCGCGAATATCTCCCCCGCTGCGCCTCCGGCGCGATCTCCGCCTTCCTGCTCACCGAGCCCGACGTCGGCTCCGATCCCGCCCGCATGAGCGCCACGGCCACCCGCAACGACGACGACGGCACCTACGTGCTCAACGGCAGCAAACTCTGGACCACCAATGGAGTTATCGCCGAGCTGGTGGTGGTGATGGCGAAGGTGCCGGCGCACAACGGCGGAGCCGGCGGCATTTCCGCTTTCGTTGTGGAAGCAGATACCCCGGGCGTGACGGTGACACACCGCAACGCCTTCATGGGTCTGCGCGGGATCGAGAACGGCGTTACCCGGTTCGAGAACGTCCGCATTCCGATCGCGAACCGTCTGGGCAAGGAAGGCCAGGGCCTCAAGATCGCGCTCACCACCCTGAACACGGGCAGGCTCTCGATCCCGGCGAACTGCGCGGCGGCCGGCAAATGGTCGCTGAAAATCGCCCGGGAGTGGTCGACGGCCCGTGTGCAGTGGGGGCGGCCGATCGGCAAGCATGAGGCAGTCGCGCAGAAGATTTCCTTCATAGCTGCCACAGCATTCGCGCTGGAATCCGTCTTCGAGCTCTCGGCAGCCCTCGCCGATTCGGGCCAGAAAGACGTGCGGATCGAAGCTGCGCTGGCGAAACTCTGGTCAAGCGAGATGGCCTACCGGATCGCCGATGAACTGGTGCAGATCCGCGGTGGCCGAGGGTATGAGACTGCCGCGTCCCTCAAGGCCCGCGGGGAGTGTGCGGTCCCGGTGGAGCAACAGTTGCGCGACCTGCGGATCAACCGGATCTTCGAGGGTTCCTCGGAGATCATGCACCTGCTCATTGCCCGCGAGGCAGTGGACGCCCACCTGGCAGCGGCAGGTGATCTGGCGTCGTCGGACGCTGACCTTTTGGCGAAAGCAAAGGCAGCCGGCAGCGCCAGCAGTTTTTACGCCGGTTGGCTGCCGCGTCTGCTGGCCGGGCCCGGGCTGTCTCCGCGCTCCTACACCGACTTCGGGCGGCTCGCCGGGCACGTGCGCTACGTTGAGCGGGCGTCGCGGCGCCTTGCCCGGCACACCTTCCTCGGCATGGCCAGATGGCAGGCAAAGCTTGAGCACCGCCAGGTGTTTCTTGGGCGAATTGTGGACATCGGCGCGGAACTCTTCGCGATGGCGGCGACGTGCTCGCATGCGAAGCACCTTGAGAAGCAAGGCAGGGATGAAGCCGGCAACCTCGCGGACGTCTTCTGCCGGCAATCGCGGCTGCGGATCGAACAGTTGTTCACCGACCTGTGGAGGAATACGGACAGCGCCGATTCCCGCCTGGCACGGAGCGTCCTCGACGGCAGCCTTGAGTGGCTTGAAGAAGGCATCCTCGACCAGTCGGACGGAACCGGCCCCTGGATCGCCGAACCGGGCGGAACGTCATCCGACGCGGAGAATCTACACCGCAACTACCGTTGACTACCGCGCCCACTCGTGCGGAGCAGGACGCCGGGTGCTGGGAAGCGCGGTATTGATGCGCCACTCGTGAATCCACTCCGGAAGCACCATCTCCGCCGGAGGATTCCCCAACGCCTCGAAAATCTCCTCATTCGGCACCGGCCCCTTTGAGCCGAGCAGGCGGGTGGCGATGTACGCGCGTGCATAGACCTCGCCGCCATGCACCATTCGCTGCTCAAAGAAGATGGCCCGCTCGTCGAAGCCCAGAATCCGCGTCTCGATGGTGTAGCGCTGACCCAGCTGAAGCGACTTCCGGAACGTGATCGTTTCGGCATTGACCACCGGGCCCCAGCCATTGCGGCGCATCACCTTCCATACGCCGCTGCGGATCATGAGATCGAACCTGCCGAGGTCCATCAACGACAGGTACATTCCGTTGTTCACATGCATGGCGATGTCGATGTCCGTCAGCTGAACCCGGAGCGGCAACGAAGCCGAATCCCAGATGCTCACCTTCGACCGGCGACGGGAGGCGAAGAGGATCCAGAGGGTCCGAAAAATCAAGTGCATTTTGCCATATTACCCGCCGGTAACAACTCTTTTCTGCTCCGAAATCATGGTGAACCAGGTCACTTTATTAGCCAAACTGGGTGCGACCTTGGAATAGTGGGCGGCTGCACTCAGCCAGTTCCAAGAATTCTGTGAAAGGAACCCATGACTGACCAGACCTTCCAATACCTTGCCATGGCGCTTTACATGGCCGCCATGCTGGGGATCGGCTGGTACGCCTACCGGAAAACGTCCGATCTCGACGATTACATGCTCGCCGGCCGCGGGCTCAAGCCCGGCGTAGCGGCGCTCAGCGCAGGAGCTTCCGACATGTCGGGTTGGCTGCTGCTCGGACTCCCCGGCGCGATTTACCTGTCCGGCCTTATTGAGGTCTGGATCGCCATCGGCCTGACCATCGGCGCGTGGCTCAACTGGAAGTTCGTGGCTCCCCGGCTGCGCAGCTACACCGAGGTCTCGAACAACTCGATCACGGTGCCGAGCTTCCTCGAGAACCGGTTGAAGGACCGTTCACGCGTCCTCCGCGTTGTCTCCGGCGTCATCATCCTGGTGTTCTTCACCTTCTACGTGTCCTCGGGCATGGTTGCAGGCGGCACCTTCTTCGAGTCGTCCTTCAACTCCAACTACACCCTCGGCATGATTCTCGTCGCCGCTGTCACCATTGCCTACACACTGTTCGGCGGCTTCATGGGAGCCACCTTCACTGACGTAGCCCAGGGCATCCTCATGCTCATTGCGCTGCTCACGGTGCCGATCATCGGGTTCATCAACGTCGGCGGCCTTACCGGAATGACCGATTCCATCCGCGCCGTCGACCCCTCGATGCTCAACTTCGTAGCCGGCGGTTCAATCCTCGCCATCATTTCGGCTGCAGCCTGGGGCCTCGGCTACTTCGGCCAGCCGCACATCATTGTCCGCTTCATGGCGCTGCGGTCCCCGCAGGACGCCAAGGCCGGACGCCGCATCGGCATCGGTTGGATGATCCTCACAGTCTTCGGCGCCGTTGCCACCGCACTGGTGGGTATCGCCTACTTCGAGCAGAACCCGCAGCTGACTCTCGCGGATCCCGAGGCCGTGTTCCTGGCGCTTTCGCAGGCCTTCTTCCACCCCTTCGTTGCAGGCATTGTCCTCGCCGCCGTCCTTGCGGCGATCATGAGCACCATCTCGTCGCAACTCGTGGTGTGCTCCTCCGCACTGGTCGAGGACCTGTACAACATGGTGTCCAAGAAGAACCTCACCCCGAAGCAGGGTGTCATCCTGGGCCGGCTCGGCGTGCTGGTGGTTGCGATCGTAGCGATCATCCTGGCGTCCGGCCGCAACGAGTCGATCCTTGCACTGGTCGCCTTCGCGTGGGCCGGGTTCGGAGCGTCCTTCGGCCCGACCGTGCTGCTCTCGCTCTTCTGGCGGAAGCTGACCATGCCGGGCGCCCTGTCCGGAATGGTTGTCGGCGCCATCATCGTCTTCGCCTGGGGCAACTCGCCGCTGGCCGCGACCATGTACGAGATTGTGCCGGCGTTCTTCGCAAACCTGGTTGTCGCCGTCGTCGTCAGCCGGCTGACCTGGAAGCCGAACCCGGAGATCGAAGCCGAGTTCGACGCGGCCGTCCAAGGCGTCTCGGACCGCAAGGAAACCGTTACCGTTTCCTAGCCTCATTCCGCATCGACTCCCTACCTGCTTTCCGGCGGGTAGGGAGTCGATCTGCATTAAGGGCACGACGACGACGGCGCACTCACCAGCCGCTGCGGGTTGGCGTATGCCCCTTCCGCGCTTCCTCCGGCATAGACATTTCCGCCCGGAAGCCAAGGAGGCGAATCGGCCGTTCCGGCTCGATCTTCCCGACGAGGTTCAGAGCCTGGGCAAGCACGTCCTCGCGGTCGAAGGTCTCTGCTATCCGTCTGGCGTAGGTCTTGGTGAAGAACGGCGCGTACCGCACTTTGAGTGTCAGCCCGATCACCGGCCGGCCCTCGGCAATCACGTCCTCGAGAACCCGCGCCACAAGTTCCCGGACGGCTTCATCCACCTGCACCGGTTCAGTCAGATCCTGCTGGTAGGTGGTTTCCCTGCTGTGTCCGCGGGCAACCCACGGGGTGTCATCGACCGTCCGTTCGCCGTCACCCCGTCCCAGTTGGGCATACCAGGGACCCATCTTCGGACCGAATTCCGGAACAAGGTCCGCAGGATCGCAGGCGGCGAGCTGCGCAACGGTCGTGATATCGAGTTTGGCGAGACGGCCCGAAACCTTCGACCCGACTCCCCACAGGTCAATGGTGGGCCGGTCCCCCATCACCGCCAACCAGTTCTCAACGGTGAGGCGGAAAACACCGGCAGGCTTTGCAAACCCCGTGGCAATCTTGGCGCGCACCAGTGTGTCGCCGATACCGACGCTGCAGTGCAGGCTGGTGCTCTCCAGCACCGCGTCGTGCAAGCCCCGCGCGTAGGTTTCCGGGTCAGCTGTGCTCACTCCCATGAAGGCTTCATCCCAGCCCAGCACCTGCACGGTGGCTCCCGGCTGGGCACGCAGGGTGGCCATGACAGCGTCCGAGGCGGCGAGATAGGCCTCGGAATCCACCGGCAGAATCACGGCATCCGGCACCTTGCGGGCGGCGACACGCAGCGGCATCCCGGAGCCGACACCGAATGCGCGCGCCTCGTAGGACGCTGTCGATACAACCGCACGTTCGGTGGGATCCCCGCGCCCGCCGACGATCACCGGCTTCCCTGCCAGCTCGGGCCGACGCAGCACCTCCACCGCGGCAATGAACTGGTCCAGATCCACGTGCAGCACCCACTGGTTTTCGCCTTGGCTCACGGTCCCAGTCTGCCCGCACGGCCCTTTCCGCACCACTGTTTTTCCCGTCACGCTCGGGTCACCGGATTGACGCACTACCGTCCCAGCTAGAAAGCTGGGAAAGAAGTTGCACACCCGAACGATACGAGGAGAACATGACTGACGCAGCGGCACCCACCATCGAGCTCCTTAGCGGCGCCTCCATTCCGGTGCTCGGGCTGGGCACCTGGCCGCTCGACGACGACGAGGCAGCCGTCGCCGTCGAACAGGCAGTGTCAGTTGGTTACCGTCTCTTCGACACCGCGGAGAATTACGGCAACGAGGCCGGCGTCGGAGAGGGGATCCGACGGTCGGGAATCGACCGGGATCAGGTTTTCATCACCACCAAGTTCAACAAGCAGTGGCACAGCGTCGACGGCGTCCGGAAGGCTTACGAGCAGAGCGCCGCCCGGCTGGGCGTCGACTACATAGACCTGCTGCTGGTGCACTGGCCCAATCCGGACCAGGACCGCTACGTCGACGCCGTCAAGGGACTCGCGGCACTGCGCGAGGACGGGCTGGTCCGGGCCATCGGCGTCTCGAACTTCAAGCCGGCGCACCTGCAGCGGGTGCTTGACGAGGGCCTGGTGCCCGACGTCAACCAGATCCAGCTGGACCCACGCCATACCCGGCCCGAGTCGCGGCACTTCCATGCCAGGCACGGGATCGTGACGGAGTCCTGGAGCCCGCTCGGCAAGGGCGGCAACCTGCTGCAGGATCCCGCCGTAGATCAACTCGCGGACAAGTACGGCATGACACCGGCACAGATTGTCCTGCGCTGGCACATCCAGCTCGGGCTGGTGGCCATCCCCAAGTCCGCCAACCCGCTGCGCATCAAGCAGAACATCAATCTATTCGGCTTCGAACTCACCCAGGACGAAGTTGAATCGCTGTCTGCGCTGGACACCGGCGACGGCGACCTCACCGACTCGGATTCCTTCGGTCACTAGCGCAAGACCGGAAGTTTTGTGCACTTCTGGTGGCTTCTGCTGGGGCGAAGTCACCAGAGGTGGACAAAACTTCAGGGCCAGAGGACCTCGCGCCTCCAGCCCGCGCCTCTGCGCAAATACCGGAGGCGCGTGTGGCGGCGCTCCGCATCCGCCTGCCAGAACTCCACCTGTTCCGGCGCCACCGTGTAGACGGTCCACGTCGCCGATCCCTTATGCTCGATTCCGGCCAGCTCACGCTCGACGGCGGCACTCACCGACTCGCCCTCCCGAAGAACATCGCTCTGCTGCCCTGCCAGCACCAGAGCACGCGCAGCAGGATGACGACGGCGGAAGTCAGCGTCGTTCTCCTCAGCGGTTCCCGGCGTCACGGCGCCGCTGACGCGAACCTGCCGGCCCACCTCCTGCCAGAAAAAAGTCAGCGCTGCATAGGGCGTCCCGTGCAGTTGCCGCCCCTTGGGGCTCCCGCTGCTGGTGGCGAACGAGAATCCGTGATCGTCGAGGTCCCTAAGGATGACCACGCGCGCGGCCGGGCGGCCGTCGTCGTCGACTGTTGAGACGGTGACTGCATGCGGGGCGGGAACACCGCCGTCGATCGCGGCGCCCAGCCACTCGGTGAACAGGTTCAGGGGTGAATCAGGCGCAGCGGCCGGGTCAAACGGCTGCATCTGGTCGGGGAAGACGGGCAGTCCGCGCAGCAGGTTTTGGACGGGTGTGCTCATGCTCAGAGCCTACGCTTTGCCACCGGCCGGCCGAGCAGGGAGCGGGCTGCGTTGCTAACCTCGAAAGATGTCATTCCAGGACCCGGAGAACGAAGACCATCATGTCGGTACCCGCGACCTGACCAGATGGACGACGCCGGTCGGCCGGTTCCTGGTCACGTGCGTTCGGGCTGTTGCGCAGTGGATCGGGCCGCGGTGGGCACTTCTGTTGCTGCTCGCTGTAGGAATCGGTGCCGCGATATCGCTCACCGTCGCATCAGCGGAGGTTTACGAAGCGGTGGCGGAGGAAGACGGAATCGCTGCCCTGGACCAGCCGGCGCTCAATGCGGCACTGGAACTGCGTTCGCCCTGGCTCAACGAGGCGGCGACCGCGTTCACCCACCTGGGCGGACCGGTGGGGATGCCCATCCTCGCCACCTGTGCAGTGCTTGCGCTGACTCTGGTTCGCCGGTCATTCACACCGTTCATCCTGATGGTCGTCGCCGCCGGAGGATCGCTGCTGATGACGGTCCTCGGCAAGGACGCCATCGGTCGGCTGCGGCCCGATCTCCAGTTCGCGGTGCCGCCGTTTGAGCTGTCGCCGTCGTTTCCCAGCGGGCACACGCTGAACGCTGTCGTCATCTCGGGCATCACCGCGTACCTGCTGGTACTGCGGCAGCATTCCAAACGGGCCCGGGCACTGACCATCACCGCGGCCATCGTCTTCGCGTTCATCATGGGGCTGACCCGCGTGTATCTCGGGCATCACTGGGTTACGGACGTAGCGGTCGCGTGGACGCTGGGTCTGGCCTGGATGGCCCTCGTCATCACGGCTCACCGGCTGCTGCTGACGTTCCGGAATTACCGGCGGGAGCGCCGGGCCGGGCCGGTTACCTAGGGCTCCGGTTTCCCAACGCTCCGGCTGCCCAACGCTCCGGTTTCCTAGGGCTGCGCCTCCCGCTCGAGCCGCACGTACTCCCGCAGCAGCTCGAGGGCGTGAGTGTTTCCCTCGGCTGTCAGTGCCTTCTCCATCGATTCCGCCAATGGCTCGCCGCCCGGGAACGGCGGTCCAACACCACGGTTGACGAGGAGACGGCACGGCTGAAGACCGCCGCCAAGACCGTCCAGGCTGAACTCCAGAAACGCGCCGACTCCGCAACCGGCGACGCAAGGGCAGTTCTTGAAGCCACGGCCATGATGGCTGCGGATCCAATGCTCCTGAAGTCGGCCAACGCGCTCATCGTGGCCGGCACGTCAGCCGAGCGCGCGGTATGGGAGGCGGGCGCCCAGGTCGCGGACATGCTCCGCGGCCTGGGCGGCTACATGGCCGAACGAACCCAGGACGTTCTGGACGTCCGCTCGCGGGTGGTCGCTGAACTGCGCGGCCAGCCGGCTCCCGGCATTCCCACGGCGGACCACCCGTTCGTCCTCGCCGCGGAGGACCTTGCGCCGGCCGATACCGCCACGCTCAACCCGGAACGGGTTCTGGCACTGATCACTTCCTCCGGCGGCCCCCAGTCCCACACGGCCATCCTGGCGCGTGCACTGGGGCTGCCCGCCGTGGTCGCCGCCCGCGGGGTTGAGGACATCGAGGACGGCACGGAAGTCTTCGTCGACGGCGCCGCCGGGACAGTGCTTACCGGGCCGGGTGACGTCGAGCGCACGGCAGCCGTCATCTGGGCTGAACAGGCGCGCTCCCTCGGCACCTACAGCGGTACCTGCACGACGACGGACGGGCACCGCGTGCCGCTGCTCGCCAACGTTGGGGCAGGTGCTGATGCCCGCAAGGCGGCCGAAGCCGGTGCCGAAGGCGTAGGACTTCTGCGCACGGAATTCTGTTTCCTCGACCGGGACACCGAGCCCACCGTCGCCGAGCAATCCGCAGCGTACCGTCAGGTGTTCGACGCGTTCCCCGACGGCAAAGTAGTGGTGCGCACACTCGACGCCGGAGCAGACAAACCCCTGCCCTTCCTGACCGACGCTTCGGAACCGAACCCTGCGCTCGGCGTTCGCGGCTACCGCACGGAGCTTTCGACGCCCGGGGTGGTCGACCGCCAGCTGAAGGCGATTGCTGAAGCAGCCGACGGCGCAACCACCGACATCTGGGTCATGGCACCCATGATTTCCACCGCGGAGGAGGCCCGGCGTTTCGCTGATTCCTGTGCAGCAGCCGGCCTCAAGGTTCCCGGCGTCATGGTGGAGGTTCCGTCAGCCGCGCTGACCTCACGCACCATCCTGCAGCACGTGAACTTCGCGTCGATCGGCACCAATGACCTCACGCAGTACGTCATGGCCGCGGACCGCCAGCTCGGACCCCTCGCCGCCCTGAACGATCCCTGGCAGCCGGCCGTCCTTGAGCTGATCCGGCTCACTGTGGCCGGTGCCGACGCCGCCCGCGGCGAGACGGATCACGACGCTCAGGACGGTGCGGGTGGGGACAAGTCAGTCGGCGTATGTGGTGAGGCTGCCGCCGATCCGGCTCTCGCCGTCGTGCTGGTTGGCCTGGGCGTTCAATCGCTGTCGATGAGTTCACGGGCACTGGCAGCCGTGGCTGCCGTGATTGGATCGGTGTCCCTCGCTGACGCACAGGAGCTGGCAGAGAAGGCTCTTGCCGCGCCCACCGCCCTCGAGGCTCGCGCAGCAGTGCGCGCCGGTCTGCCGATTCTTGAGACCCTGGGCCTGTAGGCTCGCACCAAAGCAACGGAAGGAAGATCATGATCGAACGCAAAGCAACCGTAGCCAGCCGGGTAGGGCTTCACGCCCGGCCTGCCGCCATCTTCGCTGAAGCGGCGGGAGAACTCCCCGTCGAGGTCACCATCGCCCTTGAGGGCAGCCCGGCGGATGAAGCCATGGACGCCTCATCCATCCTGTCCCTGATGAGCCTGGGCGCCGAGCACGGCAACGTGGTGGTTCTCCGCTCGGAAGATGATGGCGCAGGCGACGCCCTCGACTCTCTGGTTCGCATCCTGGAGACAGACCACGACGCCTGAGCAGGCCCTACCGGTCCGGTAACCGGCGCAGGAAACGAAATAGGTGCGTCCACCCGTTCTAATGGACGCACCTATTGCTGTGTGTAACCCGCTGACCCCCCACGGTCACCGGGAGTTACATAATCATAATTTTGACACACCATGATGAAAACGTGAACAGTGTTTCCAACTATTGACGCAATAATCATCCAAAAGGACTAACCGGCACCTCATGGTTGTCGGTGTTCATCCGCCAGGAAGTTGGCCGAGCGGCGCCCGGTCGCCCGCCTGCGGGACAGCCAGATCATCGTAAGGCCGGTCGTAACCAGGACTATTGCGCCGAAGGGCAGAATGAGGTCAGCCGCTCCCGTCCTGATGCCGGTGAACTTGAGGGCAGTATGGCCCAGGGCCATCACGAATCCGAGCGCAAGGAGAGCCGCTGCAATCCGATGCAGGGAGCGGGCCGATGTATCGCGGACACCTGCGATTGACGGACCCAGCAGGCACGCCCCGACATACGAAGGGTAGATGCGTCCCAGGTGCGAGTACCAGTGCACCGTGGACTGATCAGCGTACGCGCGCAGCCCGGTCGAGGATTCCGGCAGGTCACTCACCACAAAAAGGGTCACCGTTGCCACGACCGTAAGACCCAGGACCGCGAGGCCGACCGGCCCCCTGATTAAGGTGAGCGCACGCCTGGACCCGAAGGCGGCAGCAATACGCCCGCCCAGCAGCAACATGATGGCATAGAGAGTGAACCGGATGAGCAGGTTGGCGATATTGGTCCCGCCGAGCAGGCTGTCAACGAATAGATAGATCGGCGACAGGCTCAACGCCACCGCCACGCAGAACAGGACCAGCACGGCAAAGACGCTTCGCCCTCTGCCACGCATTGCATCCGGCAGTCGGACGCACGCGAAAATAACGCAGAGCGCGAGCGCAAGCCATTGGATAGCCATCCCGACACTCATCCGAGGTTCTCCCATAAAGCCTGGTCGCGTGTGTTGTCCTGCTCCTGTTTGCGCAGGCGTTTGCCCAGCCCGTCGAGCCGGTCCCGGGCCATCAGAATGAGCTCCGAATCAGGCAGGTCGCACAAGACCTGTTCGCGGCCGTCGTCGGCCCAGCCGCCCTCTTCAGGGGTAAGGATCCCGGTGACAACGAGTCCGTTCACCAACGAGACCCCCGATAGCCGGGCAACCTCGACGCATAGTTGCGTATTCAACCGGCCGGCGCTGAGTTGGGCCGAGAGATTCTGCGGAGCGATGCCGGTGCTTGAGGTGAGGGCGTGGCGAAGATCGCCGCGGTCGACCGCCTCGAACCAGGAGCGCACTGAATAGCGGTGTGGAAGCGGCGCCAGTTGGAAGCTCAACGGGCGGCCTACGCAGTCGGTATCCTCGCTGCGCCCCAGGACCAACCGCAGGAGGTCCATCGGGGATACCTGGCTGAGGTATTCAGCCGGAGTGGGAGGCAACATGCCGTCCTCAAGGTCCCGGTACCCGTCGAACTCACTGAGCGCCTGCACCGGTGGAATCCCGTAGGCGCGGGCAACGCTGATCACGGTTTCAAGAGAGACTTTTCCGCGAACCAGCTGCTGGGCGAGGGTGGAGCGCTTGATGTCCGCCTTGCGGCAGAGGTCTGAAACGGTTGCCTCCGGTGCTATCCGGGTACGCCACAGCTGGAATGCTTTAGCTGTGACTGTCATCATCACCCTTCAGGTGGAGTTTGACTGGACTTTTGACCCCTCCCGTGAAGTATAGTTGGGGAACTGGCTCCCCATTCTGCGATTCCCCCATACGCAGAATGGCGAGCCAGTTTCACTTTAACTCCCTTTTTCCCGACAGGCGTCCGGCAGGTGAACTACCAGCGCACCTTCTTCTCCGGCTTACCCTGCTTGCTGCTGGGGTGGATTGATTTGTTCCTCCGACCGGTGCTGTGTGCACTGTCCAGCTCGCCGAAGGCAGGGTTCTTCCGCGCGAGCGCCTCACGCGCCCGGGGATCATCCACCAGCTTCTTCGCGGCGGCTTCTGTGAGATTGACGTTCAGGGGCTGTTGATTATTCGACTGGGTCATGGCTCTCCTTCAATGGCTTTGTGACCGGCTGAGCCACTCACCTGCGGGCAACATCGAGGACGACGGCGTTCTGCCGGGTTCGATGGTGCCCGCGGTTCCGAGGGGGACCTGATCAGAGAGCGGAGCCCGGTCAAAGGACCAGGCGAACCGCAGCTCAAATCCGGGAGCAGTGGAAACGTACATGGAGGCGAGGCCTCAACACGGTCTTTTCGAATGGTGTTTGTTGTTGTTGGGACGGGCGAAGAGGCACACGTCCAGCACAATTACTCGAAAATTATTGTTCCCATGCGTTTCAACCTACACGAGCGTCCGGAGCCTTGACCAGAGCGGTTCGCGGAATTTCGTGCGCGAACACGGCCGACACTTACCCTGATGCCGCAGAACTAGTAGATTTCCAGCACAGGGTCAGGGAGGAACACATGGGCGAGAACACGCCGAACATCGACAACCGGTACAGTCCCATCTACCAGCGCGGCGGCACGGGAGCTCCGCACGCGTCCCCCGGCAGCCGCTGGACCGCTCCGGAAGAACCGCCTCACCGTCGGCAGGGCACATCTCCTGAACCGCAGCCTCCCCGTCCTGCGGAAGAGCAGGCGAACGTTGTCGAGGTAATGCCGCAAGAAGCAGCGCCTGACGCCGACACCGCCACGCCCGCAGGGAGGTTCAACCCGTTCGTGCTTATCTTGTGGCTGCTGGGAGCGGCGCTGCTTGCGCTGGGCCTGTGGGCTGTATTCGCGCCGCTTCAGGTCGATGAGACGGCAATCAACGGCCCGTTCCCGCAGTGGATTTACATCATCAGCCAGTCGGCCGGCGGCATGGTGGTCGGCGGGAGTATTTTCCTCGCAGCCGGCGCCTGGCTCAGCGCAGTCTCCTGGGAACGGCGGCACCGCATCCCGCCTCAGGATCCAGTTCGCCGTAGCAGCTAGCTGCTACGGACTGATCAGCCATCTCTGGGTTGATCAGTTCAGCGCTTCCTGACTTCTACGTCGACGTACACCAGCCGATGGTCGCTCGTCGGAAACGGGAACACCCCGGTGAGCTCTGAACCGGGCGTTCCGGCCCGCGGCCAGAAGATGCCGGCGTCGCGTACCTTCATGGACTTGGACGGCAGTACGTAATCCACACGCACGTTGCCGGCTTCGGCGTCTTCGAAGTCGGCGGTGTCCAGGGCTGGATCTCCGCGGTGCTCTGAATTCACCCTGCCCTGCAGGACCGACGCTTCAGCTGCTCCTTCTGCTGAAGGCTCCGGGTCCTGAACCTCTTTCAGCCCGAGGAGCTGGCCAATCGATCCGGGGCGGGAGTCGCCGTCCACCGGGTCGCTGTTGAGGTCGCCTAGAACCACGAAACTGGAGCGCCGGTCCAGTCCGCCGCGGGCGCCGTCGTCGTCGTAAATGTAGCGGGCGTCTTCGCCGCCGCGGATGTAGTCCGCCCAGAAGCGGATTTCATCGCTGTTCCGCCGGCCATTGCGGTCTTCCTCGCTGTCGAAGACCGGCGGCGTCGGATGGCTTGCGAGCACATGGACCGTCGCGTCGCCGATGGTCACCGGTACGTCCCAGTGCGATTTGCTGGACAGGCGAACAAGTTCAAGTTCCTCGTCGGTGAACCAGTCTGCGGCCCCGGACGTTGCGGGATCATCGGGCAGGAGGGCGTCCGGCATGTCTTTCCAGAGGAAATTCTGGAAGGTGCGGACGTTCCCGGTATCGATCGGATACTTCGAGTAGAGGACCATGCCGTACTGACCCTCGAACTGCCCGAAACCCAGCGCGTCATCCGCGCCACCAACGTTTCCGTCATTGTTCAGGTCCATCCCGCTGGGGATGCCGGTGTTGGACGGTGCAGTGTAGAGGTACGGGTAGCGGACGGGTGTCTTGCCGTTCTGGCTGACCTGGAGGTAGTTGGTGCGGAAGAGTTCGGCGGCCTCATGGCCGGCGTCGTAATCGAACTCGTTGAGCAGCACGACGTCCGGGTTATTGAGCTGGATAACCTCTGCAATCCGCTGCGCCTGCTCATTGTCGCCGGTGCTCAAATCCTCCACCAGCGCACCCTGGGCGGACCGGTTGAGACTGGCGTTGTAGGTAGCAAAACGCACTTCCTGCTTGCCCTTGCCCTGCGCAGGGGTGCCCGGACGGTCAGCATGTGCGGCGGCGGCTCCGGGCGAGGCAACGCCTACACCGGCGAAGGCCAGCGCTCCTACAGCCAGGATGGCTGCCGCCCTGCGCCGGGCTGTACGAGCTGAACCCATGGATTTTCCCCTTCGATCCCCAGTAATACCGCCAGAGACACCCCCAGTGACCGGTCCAGCCTAACTGTCTCGCCTCCGAGGGGTCGAATGGGCGCCGGCAGCACGCTCAGCCGCTTGAAATGCGTTCTCCAGATCAGCGACAGCCGATTCATAACCGGGCGCAGCGCCGTCGTCGTCCGCGTCAGCCTGCTCCCGCAGCGCCGCCGCTTTCCGCATGGCACGCACCAACTGGGCTGTTTCCGGTTGCCTGAGATCCGTCATGTCCGGGTAGTCGATAGCGACAGCCGGATCCAGTTCGTAGCTCACCCAGCGCTGCAGCACCGATTCATGGCGCGCCCGCAGCGCTGACTGAGCCTCTTCCACAGACCGACGACGACGACGCGCCGCCCGCTCCTGCTCACCGCGCCACACCCAGCCGCCGGCCAGACCGATGCCGAGCATGCCGGCGAGTCCGCTTACCGCCGCAGTCTCCGGGACTAGGACCATTGCACCGATGACAGCACCAAGGCACGCAAAACCGCCCGTAAAGCCGTACCAGAACACTCCGTCGCGGTCCTCGTCCGTCGCCAGACCGCGCGACACGGCGAACGCCGTCAAGGCAATAAGCGCGCAGATCACGACGACGGCGAGTGCCGTCTGGACCGGTAACGCCAGGAGAGCGGGCATCGGGCTTCCTTCCGGCACCGGCGTGCCGTTTGCTCGGAAAAAACCTGCACTTCCAGTACAGGCTTGATGCGCGTGGTAGTCAATGGCCGTTGCGGGAAAGCAACCTGCGCAAGAATCCGCGGCACCAGAAGCGGCACCAGAACAAAGAGCACCCCCGCCGATGCCTCGCGGGGATGCTCTTCAGGTGTTCTCAAGGTGGGCCCTGTGGGACTCGAACCCACGACCCACGGATTAAAAGTCCGATGCTCTACCAACTGAGCTAAAGGCCCACGCCACCGGGTCAGCCCCGGAGACGTGTCTACTTTATCGCACCCGATCAGGCGATCGGGCAACCGGGCTCCACCGCGCCGATGCAGCCGGGATTCCCCCGTGCCTAGCCCCTCAAATGGCGCAGGAGTATCCTCGACCCATGGACGGCGAATATGTAGACAACAGCCCTCGGCACCACAAACCCAAGCCGTTCGCGCCAGTAGACTTTGAGGTCTTTTCGGGCGGTGCTGACCCGTCGAGGGTTTCCGAAGCCGCGCACCTTGCCGCGCACGCGCTGGTTCACCATGGCCGGGAGGCCGATGACCCGGCGGTAACGCAGCGGTTGGTGCAACTCGCCGACCAGCAGGGGCTTGAAGCCATCGCGGAGATGTGGGCCGAGAGCCCTGCGCGCTCGCTTCCCGGCGCACTCTGGCGCCTTTATGCCCTCCGTGCTGCAACCCAGCAGAATCCCGAGAAGATCGCAGCCTATTTCAAAGCCGGCAAGGAAGTGGCGCAGGTTTCGAAGGTGGTTGCAGGTGTCGCGGAGCCACCGGGCGCTGATGAGGTTCAGCACATGGCAGACACCATTCTCTCCGGAGCTTTCGATGGCGAGTTCGATGTGGCCCTTGAGCGGTTCGCCGCGTTCTGCCGCGTGGTTGCCCTCGGCCAGACAAACCACGCCGACGATGCCGACACCTCCAACGGTGCCCACGCCAGCAAGCTCACCCGCAGTTCACACCAGCTGGTCAAGACCGCTGAAGACCTGGAGCACGCTGCCGCATCCTGGCGCCGCGGCGAGCTCGACTGAGCGTAGCGGCGAGCTCCGGTTGGCACCCCTGTCTCGGGGCGGTTTCGGGGTCTAGGATCGCCGTATGGAAGAGAATTCGGCGGCACCCGAAGTTTTGTCTGACAGTGACTGCTGGGACTGCCTGCGGGGCGTCTCGGTGGGTCGGCTCGCGGTCGCTCTCGAGGACGGTCCGGACATTTTTCCGGTCAACTACACCACAGACCACGGGACCATCGTCTTTCGCACGGGAACCGGCACCAAGCTCGCTGCTGTCGAATCAGACGCGCGGGTAGCACTGGAGGCCGACGGTGTAAACCAAGACGCCGGCGTCGCGTGGAGCGTCGTCATACGCGGCCGCGCCGAACTGGTGAAGCGGCCGGATGATGTTCTCGAGTCGTTCTCGCTGCCCCTCTTTCCGTGGCAGGCGGGCAAGAAGGATCAGTTTGTACGGATCGTTCCGAATTCCGTTTCCGGCAGGCGATTCCCCGTCGTTGAGCCGAAGGAATGGTGGACTCCGGGGGCCGGAACCAGCCGTTCGGCAGTCGAGTAGCTACTGCTCGTTGACATGCAGGCAGTCCGGTAGCAGACTGAAACTGGTGTCGGACCGTGGAACCCCCGGGCTTCAACATTTAGCCGCTTCGAGCGGCCTTCCGCCGAGAGGCGCTCCCGGTTCGGCGCCACTTTTGTGCCCTCGGGTGCCGTCTGCACAGCGGCGGTCACCCGAGCGCGGCGCACAGGTATTCTTAGGAAGCAACCGTCCGTGCGACCCTAGGTGACCGTCGTGAAGCTCCGCCTCTTCCCCCAGGAAAACGCAGGACTGGAACTGCTCTCCAGCATGGCCCAGCAACTGGTGCTGGGAGTCCGCAGCATGTCGGGCATCCTCGGTGCCGCCGCCCAGGAGTACGACCAGTTGGCCGAGGAGCTTCACCAGTACGAAGGCACGTCCACCGATCTTCATTTCGCCCTGCTGACCTCGATGCGCACCAGCTTCATCAATCCGCTGCCGCGGGAAGACCTCTACGCAATGTCGCGGCTGCTCAGCGAAGCCATGGAGAAGCTCGACGGCGCGGCGGAGCTCATTGCCCTTTACAAACTGAACAAGCTGAGCCGCCGCGCAACCGAGCAGCTTGAGGTAATCACCCGGCAGGCGGAGCTGACCGCGGAGGCGATGCGGCAACTCAATTCCCTCGATGATCTCGAAGATTACTGGATCGAGATCCTGCGTCTTGCCAAACGTGCCGAACGCACGCACAGGATCTGGTGCTCGGAGCTGCTCTCCGAGCACAAGCCGCTCGTTTATGCCCGGCATCGTGACGTGGCCAACCAGCTGGTCGACGTCACGAAGGACATCCGCAAGGTCGCCACCCACGTCGGTGCCATCGTCGTCAAGGAATCGTAGGTGGAGTTCTTCCTCCTCGGTGCAGTAATTCTCCTTGCCGGCGGTTTTGCCTTCATCAACGGTTTCCACGATGTCTCCAACTCGATTGCCACGTCGGTTCGAACGCGCGCCCTGACGCCCAGCGTCGCAGTGCTGCTCGCTGCGCTGTTCAACCTGGTGGGGGCGCTGATGAGCTCCAGCCTTGCCACGCTCTTCATCGGCGACAGCATCAGCCTTCCAACCGGGCAGAGCGGTCTGGGAATCCTTTTGGCCGCGCTGATTTCAGCCTGCGCCTGGGGGATCTTCACCTGGTACCGCGGCAAACCGTCGTCGTCCACGCACGCGCTTATCGGCGGGCTGATCGGTGCCGGCGGAGCAGCGGCTGTGCTGGGCGGCGGATCCATTTCCGGCTCCGGCCGGGTGTTCCTCCTGGAGATCGCCCTGCCGCTGCTGCTCTCGCCTCTGATCGCCTACCTTCTGGCGTACGTCGCCGTCTTCCCTGCAACGTGGCTGCTGCGCCACAACTCGCCGCGGAAGGTCAACAACGGAAACCGGATGGCGCAGGCAGTCCTGACCGCCGCTTTCGCCCTCGGACACGGCCTTCAGGACGGACAACGCACCATGGCCGTGGTTGTGCTGGCGTTGGTGGGTGCGGGTCTTTACTCGGGCGACGGAGTTCCCCTGTGGGTCCAGATCTTCGCCGCCGTGCTGCTGGCCGGCGGTTCACTGCTGGGAGGGTGGCGCATCACGCACACCCTCTCGAACAGGCTCGTGCGCATCGATCCCCTGCGCGGCATGACCGCCCAGGGCGTCAGCGCAGTCATGCTGTTCGTCGGCGCGCTGTCCCTGAACATGCCGCTCTCCAGCACGCACACCATGACATCGGCGATTGTGGGTTCCGGCGCGAACCAGCGCTACGCCACGGTTCGCGGCCGCGTGGTGCGCTCTGTACTGCTGGTATGGATTACGACGGCGCCCGCCACCGCGCTGCTTGCAGCCATCCTCTACCTGGCCATGAGCCCGCTGCTCTAGCAGCATGCGGTCGAATGCCAGCGTCTGGCCGCCGACTGCCGACTGGCACCTGCCTCCGCTCTATCCGAAGCGCCCGGAGACGTAGTCCTCCGTTGCCTTCTGCGAGGGCATGTTGAAGATGTGGGTAGTTTCGCCGTACTCAATCAGCTTGCCCGGTTTGCCGGTGCCTGCGATGTTGAAGAAAGCGGTCTTGTCTGAGACACGCGCCGCCTGCTGCATGTTGTGGGTCACGATCACCACGGTGTACTCGCTCTTGAGTTCGTTGATGAGGTCCTCGATGGCGAGGGTGGAGATCGGGTCAAGCGCAGAGCATGGCTCGTCCATGAGGATGACCTCGGGAGAGACCGCAATTGCGCGGGCAATGCAGAGACGCTGCTGCTGGCCGCCGGACAGGCCTGAGCCTGGACGGCCCAGACGGTCCTTCACTTCGTTCCAGAGGTTGGCGCCGCGCAGGGACTTCTCCACCAGCGCATCCGCGTCCGACTTTGAGATCCGCTTGTTGTTCAGCTTCACGCCGGCCAGAACGTTGTCGCGGATGGACATGGTGGGGAACGGGTTGGGCCGCTGGAAAACCATTCCGATCTGGCTGCGGACCGTTACCGGGTCCACCGCGGAGTCATACAGGTTGTCGCCGTCCAGCAGCACTTCGCCCTCAACGCGCGCACCGGGGATAACCTCGTGCATGCGGTTCAGCGTCCGCAGGAAGGTCGATTTTCCGCAGCCGGACGGGCCGATGAATGCCGTGACGGAGCGTGCGTCGATGCTGATGTTCACGTCTTCCACAGCGAGGAACTTGCTGTAGTAAACGTTGAGGTCCTTGACGTCGATTCGCTTGGACAATGGAGATCCTTCTGGTTGTGCCCGCGGGTCAGCGGCTGGTCTTGGGAGCGAAGAGGCGGGCGATCAGCCGCGCCACGAGATTCAGGAGCATGACCATGATGATCAGCACCAGCGCAGCCGCCCATGCACGCTGCGTGCTGGGGTCTGTGGCCGTCGGCGAGGTGGGAGTGAGGATTTGGTAGTAAATGAACGTCGGCAGGGTGCTCATCCAGTCACCGAAGACGTTCCAGTTGATTGAGCTTGCAAAACCGGCGGTGACCAGGATGGGCGCCGTCTCGCCGATCACCCGGGCGATTGCCAGGGTGACGCCTGAGGCGATGCCGGAGATCGCCGTCGGAATCACCACGCGGGTGATCGTGCGCCACTTCCGCACGCCCAGTGCATAGGCCGCCTCACGGAGTTCATTCGGAACGATCTTGAGCATCTCCTCGGTGGAGCGCACTACGACCGGGATCATCAGGACTGACAGCGCGACGGCGGCAACAAAGCCGGTGCGCGTGCCGGGCCCGAACAGCTGGCCGAACAGTGCTGCTGCGAAGAGACCGGCGACGATGGATGGAATACCGGTCATGACGTCGACAAAGAAGGTGATGGCCCGGGCGAGTTTGCCGCCCGTGGAGTACTCGACCAGGTAGACGGCCGCCAGGAGCCCGATGGGCACGGAAATGAGCGTTGCCCACAGCGTGATCTGGAGGGTCCCGACAATGGCGTGGTAGGCACCGCCCAGGACCGGCGTACCTTCTGCGGCGACCTGATTGTCAATGGCGCCCGTGACGCCGTTCATGGACGTGAACAGGAAGTTGTAGGTCAGGCCGGGAACGCCGCGCTCCAGCACCGTCCAGATGACTGAAAGCAGGGGCAGGAGAGCAACCAGGAAGGACCCGTAAATCAGGAACATGGCCAACCGGTTCCGTGCCTTGCGTGCCCCCTCGACGACGCCGGTGACTGCGGTTCCGGCCACGATGAAGAGGACGGCGCTGAAGAGTGCCCAGGGCACGAGGCTGAAGCCGACCAGCGCGGCCAGGGCAGCACCGACGACGATGGAGGCTGCCAGCACTACCCACAGGGTGTAGGAGGGCATCTTGCCCTTGGTCAGTTGCGAGCGACGCGGAGTCAAAGTGGCGTTGGCCATTAGTTAGCCCCTGAAAATTCTTTGTGCCGGCTTATGATCCAGCGCGCGACGATGTTGACGGCGAGGGTGATGACAAAGAGGACCAGCCCTGCGGCGATCAGTTCCGCCAGGCGCAGCCCGTAGGCCTCGGGGAAGTTGAGGGCGATCTCGGCAGCGATGGTCTGGTTGCCGGACTGAATAAGGCTTGCGGTCAGGGCGCCGCCCGAAAGTACCAGTGCCACGGCCATGGTTTCACCCAGCGCGCGGCCGAGGCCGAGCATGGCGGCACTGATGATGCCCGGGCGGGCGAAGGGCAGCACCGACATGGTGATCATTTCCCAACGCGTGGCGCCCATGGCCAGTGCTGCTTCTTCATGAAGTTTCGGCGTCTGGAGGAAGATCTCCCGGCTCAGTGAGGTGATGATCGGAAGGACCATGACGGCGAGCACGATCCCGGCGGTGAGCATGGTGCGTCCGGTCTGGCTTGCCGGGCCCTCGAAGATCGGAATCCACCCGGCGTTGCGCGCAAGCCAGTCGTAGGCGATAGCCAGCTGCGGTGCCAGGACGGCGTAACCCCAGGCGCCGTAGACCACTGACGGAATTGCAGCAAGCAGGTCGATCACGTAGCCGAGACCCTGCGCGAAGCGGCGCGGAGCGTAATGCGAAATGAACAGCGCCACCCCGATACCGAGCGGTGTGGCGATCAGAAGGGCAATGGCGGCCGCAATAACGGTTCCAATGACGATCGGGAAGATGTAGGTGAAGAAACCATCCCCGCCGGTAACGTCCGCCGGGTCCGCGCCGAAAACCGGCAGAGCTTCGATGATCAGGAAGACTGCAACGCTGAAGAGCGCTGCCAGAATGAGGCAGCCGGCGGCCAGGCTGGCGCCGGAGAATATCTTGTCTCCGGATTGACCTGCACCACCCGCTCGTTTCACTGCATTCGTGGACACTGGGGACCTTTCGGCGCTTCACGGGGATCGTCTGGGACAGTGCTCACGCAACTGTCCCGCTTATACAAGGTACCTGCAACCGGCGTCGGGCCGCAGACAGCCAACAGCCCCGCCAGGGCCTGTCCGTTCCTGGCGGGGCGTTGTTGGACTATTAGGAAGCAACCTGGATCGAGTCGATCGCTTCCATGGCCTGCTCACGCAGCGCCTCGGAGATGGGCGCATTGCCGGCGGAGGACTCAGCTGTTGCCTGGCCCTCCTCGCTCACTGCGTAGCTGGCGAAAGCCTTGACGAGGTCCACGGTCTCCTGGTCCTCGTATGCGCTGCAGTAGAGGTGGTAGGAAACAAGCACGATGGGGTAGGCACCCGACTCGGTGGTGTCCCGCTGCAGCTCGAGGGACATGTCGACTTCGCTGCGGCCTTCAACCGGCTCGGCAACCTCGACTGCGCGTGAAGCGGCCTCAGCGCTCAGCGGCACGTATTCCTCGCCTACCTTCACCAGTGCCTGTCCCAGATCGCCGACGGCGGATGCGTCGGTGTAGGTGATGGCGCCTTCGGTGGAAGAGGTGGTGGAAACGACGCCGTTGGTGCCCTGTGCGTTCTCGGCAACGATTTCGGCGGGCCAGTCGCCGGAGACCTCGTAGGTCCAGACGTCGGGTGCTGCCGCAGCAAGGTACTCAACGAAGTTCTCGGTGGTACCTGAGTCATCTGCACGGTGCACAACCGTGATCGGCAGGTCGGGCAGTTCCACGCCCTCGTTCTGGGAGGCTATGGCTTCGTCATTCCAGTTGGAAATCTCACCGGCGAAGATGGAAGCGATGGTGGTTGCGTCGAGATTCAGTTCACTGATCTCAGGGAGATTGAAGGCCACCGCGATCGGTGAGACATAGGCGGGAATGTTGATGGCGCCGTCGGGACCGCAGATTTCCTTCGATGCCTCATATTCCTCGTCATCCAGGTACGCATCCGAGCCGGCGAACCGCACCCCTTCGGCGAGGAATGCTTCGCGGCCCGCACCGGAGCCGTCCGGGGAGTACTGGATGGTGGCCTCAGGGTTCAGTTCCTCGAAGCCGGTCTTCCACGCGGTCATCGCCGCATTTTGTGAGGAGGCGCCCGCACCGGTCAGGGTCCCGGAAACGGTGCTCTCGGGAGCAGCGCTTGCATCGCCCTCGGTGCCGGGGCTGACGGCGGCGTCGGAACCGCACGCCGTAAGGGCCAGAGCGGCCACAGAGATAACTGCCGCTGCGCGGCCAAAGCGAAGAGCCTTCACTTGAATATTGCCCCTTCCAGGGTTTTGAACAGTCGGTGCTCACAAGGGCACGGATCGTGTAGACAGCTGTCAGTACGAGTTGAGTACGCACCTCACGCTAGGGACCACAGGTAACGAGACTGGCCGCTCAAAATGAACGGAAGGTGAACGGCCGGCGGATTCTTGACCTGTTCCGGTCCCCAACCCTTGTGCTTTCGGCGGAATGGGCTATTTAACCTGAATCCTGCTTCTCATGTGGACCTATTAGCGTTATGACCATGACCACCGACCGCAGTCCCGACGGAAACCCGATCCAAGCCGAGGATCGAGTGGCGGAACGGCCCGGTCATCCGCTTCGATGGCGCCGCCTGTTGTTCGGGCTGGCAGTGGTACATGCGCTGGTCGTCGGATTCAGCCTTATTGCCCCTTTGCTGACCGGCCAGCCTCGGGGCGAGACGCTCTTCAGCGTGTACTTCGACGTCAACTATGAGGGCAATTTTCCTACCTGGTGGGCCGTGGTGCAGCTCGCCGCCGCAACCACCACCCTCTCCTTCGTTGCGGTTCTCGCCCGGCACCAAAAAATCAAGGGATCCGCTGCGTGGTGGATCCTCGGCGCCCTGGTCTTCGTCCTCTGCCTGGACGAGGGCACCTGGCTGCATGAACGCCTCGACGCCCTGGCCACCCAGTTCGTCGACATTGCAGATTTCACCTTCGTGTGGCTTGTCTTCGGTATTCCAATTGCCATCGCCGTTCTCCTACTGGCGATCCTCAGCGCCCGCCATCTGCCGGAAGCATCAACCCGGCTGATCGTCCTGGGTATTGCCACTTTGCTGTTCGCCGCCGTCGGGCTGGAGTTCGTGGCGGGCGAGCTCATCCGCCTCAGTGCACCGACGGCTGCGCTGGCGGTGCTTTACCACCTGGAGGAATTCCTGGAGCTGATTGCCGGCTCACTCATGCTCGCGGCGCCGCTCGCAGCCGTCCGGACGCAGACCACGGGCTCATCGACAAGCTTCACCCTCCTGGACCGTTCGCGGCGGTAGGGTCAGGCGTATGACCCGGCGCTCGCGACTGGACCGCGCACGTTCCTTCGTGCGCACCCGATCCCGTGTGGGTCTGCGCCGCAGCCGGTCATCGTTGCTCCCGGCCGTCCAGATCACGGTCGGCGCTGTGGGCGCCTACGCCTTCGCCGAGCAGGTACTTGGCCACGACGGTCCGCTTTTCGCCGCGACCTCGGCGCTTATCGCGCTGGGCTTTTCCCGTGATCCGCGCCTGCGCCGCGTGCTCGAGGTGGGCTTCGGCTGCACCCTCGGCATCGCCGTGGGGGACGTGCTGCTCGCGGTGCTGGGCACGGGCGTGTGGCAGGCCGCCGTCGTACTTTTTGTGTCGGTGCTGCTGGCGCGGTTCCTGGACAGCGGGACCATCTTCACCACCCAACTGGCGCTGCAGTCCCTGCTGGTGGTCCTTCTCCCTGCCCCGGAGGGTGGGCCGTTCACGCGCAGTGTGGACGCCGTCGTCGGCGGTGTCATTGCGCTGCTGATCACCATGGTGGTGCCGCGCGACCCTCGCCGCGAGCCGAAAGGCGACCTACGGAAGCTGCTCGGCGAGTTGTCGGGGGTGTTGCGCGAGAACGCGAGGGCGCTGACGGCGAGCGATCCCACCCAGGCCTGGCACGCGCTGGTACGGGCGCGGAACTGCCAGCCGCTGATGGACGGCCTTTCCGGCACCATGCGGGCTGCCGCGGAAGTTGCCCGCCTGTCCCCCGCGTACCGGCGGCACCGGGGTGAACTCGGCGACCTCCGCGGCGCGATCAGCTATATCGACCTGGCCATCCGCAACAGCCGGGTGTTCTCCCGGCGGCTGACTTCGGTGATCAACCATGCGGCGCTTTCGGACGAGGCAGTGCAGTCACTCGCGCAGGTGATCGAGGATACCGCCGACGCCGTTGACGTCCTTGCGCTGGCCCTGCACTCCTCCTCCATTTCCGAACGCGACCAGCACCTGCGCAGGGCACGCGAGGATCTCGCGGCGGTGGCCACGGTGCTGCACCCCGCCCGGCTCAATGTGAAGCGTCTTGAGGGTGAGGGCCTCGTCATTCTGTATCGCCCGCTCGTCGTCGATCTCCTGGAGGCAACCGGCCTGCCCCACGAGGATGCGGCCGGATACCTGCCGAAGCTGTGAGGATCAACAGCTGAGCCTCTGCAGGACTGTCAGTTGCACCCGGTACGTTTGAGTCATGGCTACGAAGACCGCGCGATCGCGCACGCAATCCCCCGCTTACCGCTGCGGTGAGTGTGGCTGGACCACCGCCAAATGGGTGGGCAGGTGCGGTGAATGCCAGGCATGGGGCACGGTCGAGGAAACCGCTGCGGCGGGGGTGGCGCGTACGACGGCGGCAACTACAGTTGCGCGTCCTGCCCTGCGTATCGCTGACGTTGACTCCACCACCGCGTCCTACCAGCCCACCGAGATCGGTGAACTGGACCGGGTCCTCGGCGGCGGGTTGGTCCCCGGCGCCGTAATCCTCGTTGCCGGCGAGCCGGGCGTCGGTAAGTCCACGCTGCTGCTCGACGTAGCGGCGAGGGTCGCCCGGCTGGGACGCACCGTTCTCTACGTCACGGGTGAGGAATCCTCGGCACAGGTGAAGCTCCGGGCAGAACGCATCGGCGCCCTCGCGGATACCCTGTACCTCACGGCGGAGTCGGATCTCAGCCAGGCTCTCGGTCAGGTTGAGAAGGTGGATCCGGCGCTGCTCATCGTGGACTCGGTACAGACGCTCAGCAGCCCGGACGTGGATGGCAGTGCGGGCGGGGTCACCCAGGTGCGTGAAGTGGCGGCGTCGCTGATCAACGCGGCGAAGACCCGCGGAATGACCACGCTGCTGGTCGGACACGTGACCAAAGACGGCTCGATTGCGGGACCGCGGCTCCTGGAGCACCTCGTTGATGTGGTCTGCCAGTTCGAGGGTGAGAGGCACTCACGCCTTCGCCTGATGCGTGCAGTGAAGAACCGCTACGGCCCCACTGACGAAGTAGGGTGCTTCGATCTCACCGACACCGGCATTGTGGGCCTGGCGGATCCGAGCGGGCTTTTCGTGTCCCGTACCAAGGAGCCGGTGGCGGGAACCTGCATCACCGTCACCCTCGAGGGCAGGCGCCCGCTGCTGGCGGAGGTCCAGGCGCTGCTTGCCGAATCAGCAACCGCACAGCCGCGCCGCGCCACCAGCGGCCTGGACAGCTCCCGCGTCTCCATGCTCCTCGCCGTCCTGCAGCGCCGGGCGTCACTGCAGTTGCATAAGGATGACAGTTACGTTGCCACCGTGGGAGGCGTGAAGCTGAGCGAGCCGGCAACGGACCTTTCGGTTGCTCTCGCCATTGCGTCGGCGAAGACCAATCAGGCGCTTCCCTCCCGCATGATCGCGTTCGGGGAGGTGGGTCTGGCCGGCGAGGTCCGTCCGGTACCGGGAATCTCACGGCGCATCCAGGAGGCCGAGCGCCTTGGCTTCACCCACGCCGTCGTGCCGGAGTCACCCAACGGGCCTGGCCGCATACCTGCCGGCTTCACCGTGAAGCAGATCAGCACCCTCACGGAAGCCCTCGAACTGCTCTTCTAAGCCTCCTGCAGCTTCGTTGAGCCGCCAACGGAGCAGAACGTTATGCATTTGAGTGGAAACTGGGCACTCGGCTGAATGCGTGCTCCCATAGGATTAGGAACTGTTGGGCCGCGCATTGGCCTGCCCAGCTTCGAAGAGGAGTGAGATGGTACGCAGTCCGGAGGACGCGCTGAAGGCAACCCTGGCGCGGGTGGCGCCGGGTACGCAGTTGCGCGACGGCCTTGAGCGGATCCTGCGCGGCCGCACCGGCGCCCTGATCGTCCTCGGATTCGACCGCACGGTGGACTCAATCTGCTCAGGCGGCTTCGACATCGGAATCGATTTCTCCCCCACCCGGTTGCGCGAGCTCGCGAAGATGGATGGTGCGATTGTCTGTGATCGTGATGCCAGCAATATCCTGCGCGCGGGCGTGCAGCTGGTGCCGGACCACCGGATCGAGACACAGGAATCAGGCACCCGGCACCGAACGGCAGAGCGCGTAGCCATTCAGACCGGGGTTCCCGTCATCTCGGTGAGTCAGTCCATGCAGATCATCGCGCTCTACGTCGACGGTCTCCGCCACGTGCTGGAGGGGTCCGAACCGGTACTCGCCCGTGCCAACCAGGCACTCGCCACCCTGGAGCGCTACCGGGCGCGGCTGGATCAGGTCACCGGGTCACTGTCGGCTTTGGAAATCGAGGCCATGGTCACCGTTCGTGACGTCGCTGTCACCCTGCAGCGTCAGGAGATGGTGCGCCGTATCTCGGAAGAAATTTCTCAGTATGTGCTTGAGCTTGGCATCGACGGCCGGCTGCTCTCACTGCAGGTTGAGGAGCTCACCACCGGTCTCGGCCCGGGCAGCGAGATGGTGCTGCGGGACTACTCAGGGCTGGACGGGGGCAGCACTCCGGTGGAGGACCAGCTCGCGCGCCTCCAGGGTTTCAGCTCCACGGACCTCATCGACCTCGGAACCATTGCAAGCGTGCTCGGGTTCAATCAGTCAACGGACTCCCTCGACGCCGTAGTGCAGCCCAAGGGGTACCGGCTTCTCTCCGGTATCAAGGCCATGCCGCCGACGGTGGCCAACCGGCTCGTGGACCACTTCAATGGCCTGCAGAACCTTATGGCCGCCAATATCGATGACCTCATGGCCGTGGACGGCATCGGCGAGCAACGCGCGCGCACCGTTCGCGAGGGACTCTCGCGGATTGCCGAGACCAGCCTCCTCGACCGCTTCATGTAGGTTCCGCGCCTGATCGCAGCAGCTGGTTCTACTCGAGGGTGAAGACCGTCTCGTCGCTGGTACGTTCACCGAGGCGGGTCTGGAAGACGTACTGGCCTGGCCCCGGCACGTTCTCAACCTCGGCGCACTCGGGAGCGCTGCGTACCCGCTCCCACGTGAAGCGGGCGGTTTCGGACTCTCCAGGCTCTATGGTCACTTCAAGGTCCTCTGCGCCCTCCTGGCAATCCCGGGAGGAGAAGATCCGGTCATCCCCGCTGGTGATCAGGAACTCCATTTGCGCGGTGCCGACGTTCACCGGGCAAGGAACCTCGCCCGTGTTGCTGACGGTCAGGGAGAAGACAGGATTCTGTTCCGGTGCATAGGTTTCGGCGTCCGTGCTGCCGGTCACCTCGATCGACGCGGGGTTGCACACCGGCTCCGTGGAGGTCGGGGTAGGAGACGGCGTCGCGGTTGGCGAGGCGGTTGCTGACGGCGTCGCTGACGGTGTCGGTGTTGCCGGGGACGACGCTGACGCGGTTGGCCCAGGAGCAGCACTGGCCGACCCGGCCGCCGGTGCAGGATCCGGATCACCGCGAAAGAGCCCCGCAACCGCGATTCCTGCCCATACCAGGCCCCCGACGAGTAGAAGCGCGAGCACCGCGACCAGCTGACGGCGCCGCTTGTAGACCCGGGGGCTGGGTTTCCGCCTGGGGCCATTCACCCGGCTGCTGCCTGTACCTCCTGCCGAGCTCATGGTTCAAGGTTAGGAGCCCCTGGGCCAGCAGGCGGGCACACCACGCCGCAGAGTGCTGAGTTGCGCGCGCCTTCGGTAGGGTGGACTCTGCCGAATTCCCGAGAACCCGGAGCTCACCGTGGACGCCGCAGTACTGCATGCTCGCCTGAGTGGCTGGTTCGACGACGCCGCCCGCGACCTCCCGTGGCGGCTGCCCTCCCGCACACCCTGGGGCGTTCTGGTGAGCGAGTTCATGCTGCAGCAGACTCCCGTATCCCGGGTGCTGCCCGTGTGGGAAGACTGGATGGCCCGCTGGCCGGCGCCCGCGGATCTGGCTGCAGCCCCGGCGGGTGATGCCCTGCGGCATTGGGGACGCCTCGGCTACCCACGGCGAGCGCTGCGCCTGCATGCGGCGGCGAACGCCGTCGTCGAACGTCACGGGGGAAGGGTGCCGGGTTCGTATCAGGACCTGCTTGCCCTGCCGGGCGTGGGCACCTACACCGCTGCCGCCGTCGCCGCTTTCGCCTTCGGCCGCCGCGAGACGGTTGTCGACACCAACATCCGCCGCGTGCATGCCCGGTTGGTGGGAGGCTCGGCCCTTCCCGCACCGACGCTGACCGCTGCTGAAATGAAGCGGGCCGCAAATCTCCTGCCCGACGACGACGCCGCCTCCGTGCGCTGGAACGCGGCCGTGATGGAGCTGGGCGCGCTGGTATGCACCGCTCGAACCCCGTCATGCGAACGCTGCCCGGTGATGAACGGGTGCGCCTGGGTCGCGGCGGGAAAGCCCGCGCCCACCTATGTACCGAAAGGCCAGTCATGGGCCGGGACCGACCGGCAGGTGCGCGGTGCGATCATGCACGTTCTGCGGCACGCTACAGCCCCGGTTCCGCGGCCGCTGATCCATGAGCGCCCTGTGGATCTGACCTACGGCACACCTGCGGCGCTCGAAGAACTCTACGGGTTGAATGTGCCGTCCGAGCAGCTGGAGCGTGCCCTGGGCGGCCTGCTCGCCGACGGGCTGGCCGAGGAAACACCACTCGGGCTCCGGCTCCCCGCCTGACCTACACCGGAACCTCCGGTCAGATTTCCCCGAACCCGGCCTTCACTTCGCCGCCGATGTACTCGATGGCCTCCTGGGCCTGTGGGCCGGTGGCCTCCGCGCGCAGCTCCTGGCCCTCTCCCAGCGCCAGTGACATCAGCAGCATCACTGACTTGCCGTCGACGCCGTTGATGGTCACCTCGGCGTCCAGGTCGGTCAGCGCCCTGGCGATAACTGCTGCAGGACGGGCATGCAGACCCATCTTGTTCGGTAACGTCCACGCGCCTGTTACGGGTGGTTCGGTCGATTCCTCCAGCGGTGCAGACGGACCGGGAGCAGCGGCTCCGTGGGACACGAACGGCTCAAGCGACTCGGGATCGATTGAAACGATGGCGCGTTCGGCAGCCGTTGCCACCTCATCCACCGTGCCGCCCGACTCCGCCTGCACAGCCGCCGCAACCGCTCCTTCCACCAGTGCAGCCTGCGGCAAACGAATTCGCGCTCGGGCGTCCGGGGAGAGGAACTCAAGCGTCATCTCCGCGGTCATCACGGCCGAGCCAAGGTCAGTAAGGACCACGACGCCGTCGCCCTGTTCCGCTTCCTCAAGAGCCGACTGCACCTTCTCAAGGCTGGTACCGATGCGCGACGGTGAGTCACTGGTGCCGCCGGCCGCCTGCATGCGGACACCCGGCGCCATCTGTGCGGCCAGCTCAATCACCCCCTCGGCGATCTTGCTGCTGTGCGAAACAATCACCAGGCCGACCGTCACTGCTCGCGCCCTGCGGTGTCAGCTGCCGCCTGAAGGATCAGGGCCGTGGACTGCGCACCCGGGTCCCGATGCCCGGCGCTGCGCTCACCCAGGTAGCTTGCCCTGCCCTTCCTCGCACTGAGCGGCTCGGTTGCCAGCGCGCCCGCCTGGGCGGCATTGGCTGCAGCCTCAAGCACCTCCAGGCTCGATGCGCCGGCTGCCTGTGCCGTTTCCGCCGCCTCGACGGCCGGGGTCCAGGCGTCGATCATGGTCTTGTCTCCGGTCTCTGCCTTGCCGCGAGCAACGACGCCATCACGCGCTGCGGTAAGGAAGGCGACGACGGCGGCAGGATCGATCTCCGCTGCGTCACCGACAGCAGTGGCCGCGCGGAGAAAAGCAGTGCCGTACAGCGGACCGGCCGCCCCACCCACGGTGGACATAAGGGTCATGGCTGTCAGCTTGAGAACAGCTGCCGGAGTGTCCTGGCCGCCGTCGTCGAGCTTTTTCACCACTGCGGCGAATCCGCGCTGCATGTTCTCGCCGTGGTCGGCATCACCGATTGCCCGGTCCAGCTCGATCAGCTCGGAGCGGTGCTCAGTGAGAACCTGCGAGCACTCCCGGATCCAGGCTTCGGCCCATTGCGCGTTCAACGCCATTTACACTCCCCATCGCAGGGCCGGCGTCCAAACCGGCGTGTCCCAGAGTTCCACCATTTCATCGTCAAGCTTCAGCACCGAAATCGAGGCGCCCTGCATCTCCAGCGCGGTGATGTAGTTGCCCACCAGGGAGCGTTCCACCGATACGCCCCGCTCAGCCAGCACCTGACGCGCACGCCGATACACGATGTAGAGCTCACTTGCGGGCGTGCCGCCCATGCCGTTGACGAAAAGCAGCACGCGGTCACCGTCGGATGCGGACAGATCGCTGAGGATGGGCTCCAGGAGACGATCGGTGATGCCGTCGGCGTTCTCCATGGCGATCTTGTGCCGGCCGGGTTCGCCGTGGATGCCAATGCCGATTTCGATCTCTTCCTCGGTCAGCTCGAAGCTGGGCACTCCGGCGTGCGGAACAGTGCAGGCGGAAAGCGCCACACCCATGGAACGCACATTGTCATTTACCCGCTGGGCAATCTGGGTGACGGCATCCAGCCCGTCACCGCGCTCCGCTGCCGCACCGGCGATTCGTTCCACGAGCACCGTCCCGGCTACACCTCGCCGTCCGGCTGTGTAAAGCGAGTCTTCAACAGCGACATCATCATTGATCAAGACCGACCTGACCTCCACGCCCTCGGCCTGCGCCATCTCGGCTGCGGTCTCGAAATTGAGGACGTCTCCGGTGTAATTCTTGACGATGTGCAGCACACCGGCACCGCCGTCCACGGCGAGCGTGGCGGGAATGATTTGGTCCGGGGTAGGTGAGGTGAACACTGCGCCCGGCACCGCGGCGTCGAGCATTCCGCGTCCGACGAAGCCGGCGTGCAGTGGTTCATGGCCGCTTCCACCGCCAGAGACAAGCCCCACCTTGCCCTTGACCGGCGCGTCCTTGCGGGTGATGAACAGCGGGTCCGAATGTACCTCGACCAGATCGGCGTGAGCAGCTCCGAAACCCTCGACGGATTCCGTTACCACTGACTGCGGGTCGTTGATCAGCTTCTTCATGCGAGTCTCCTTGACGGTGATCGACTGCTGGATAACCGGTTCGCCATTGATCGGCCCGCTTCATTTCCTGATGCAGGAGATAGCCTCACCCGGCGGACGCTAGGGTACTTGAACAGTACTCTGCGGCGGTGACGGTTGCCCAGACCCTTGGGGAAAGACGGGCCCCGGATACAGCTGTGGGAAGGGTCCTTTGGAGGATCCTTCCCACAGCCGGCGGCTCGAAGCCACCAATTCGGACCGGCTACTTCTTGAACGCGTCCTTGATGTTCTCGCCGGCGTTCTTCAGGTCAGCCTTGCTCTGGTCCTTCTGACCTTCGGCTTCCATATCCTTGTCACCGGTGGCCTTGCCCAGGCCTTCCTGGACCTTGCCGCCCAGCTTCTCGGCATTGTTCTGTGTCTTGTCGTCTGCACCCATGGCGTTCCGCCTTTCGTCGACGTTTCCGTCCTCCTGTCTGGGAGGACTCGCCCGATGTTTGAACGATCACCTTTCCAAACGGTTACCTTTCGAACGGTGACGTTCAAATACCAAGCACCCTTAGCCTATCGATGCCTCGCAGCTGTGGCTAGTTGGCCGTCAGAGTTCGCGGATCATCCGCGTGTTGCCCAGCGTATTCGGCTTCACCCGCGCCAGATCGAGGAATTCCGCCACGCCTTCGTCATGCGAGCGCAGCAGTTCCGAATACACCAGCGGGTCCACCGCCGACTGATCCTCCATCACACGGAATCCGTGGCGGCGGAAAAACGCCTCCTCAAACGTGAGACAGAAAACGCGCCGCACACCGATCGCGCGTGCTTCCTCAAGCAGGGCACTAACGACGGCGCTCCCCACTCCCCTGCCTCGCGCCGCCGCAGAAGTGGCGAGGGTACGGATCTCTGCGAGATCCTCCCACATGACATGGAGGGCTCCGCACCCCAGTACACCGCCGTCGTCGTCTTCGGCGATCTTGAACTCCTGGAGGCCTTCGTAGTAGGCAACCGTCTCCTTGGCGATGAGGATCCGCTCCTCGGCAAGCGGAGCCACCAGCTGCTTGATGATGGGTACGTCAGCGGTGGTGGCACGGCGGATTCGGAAGGATTGGCTCACCCGACCCAGTCTAGGACCCCTTGAACTCGCAGAGATTCCTCAGTCTCCTCAGGTTCCCAGCTCGGCGGGCAGGTCCACCTTCTCCCCCAGCAGGTGGCGGGCAAGGAAATGCTCGACGACAGAATACCAGATTTTTGCGTGCTGCGGCTTGAGGATCCAGTGGTTCTCATCCGGGAAGTAAAGGAACCGGTGCTCGGTCTCCCCGTCACGGCCGGCTGGGAGCTGCGACTTCGACAGCAGTTCATACCAGAGCCTCAGGCCTTCGCCGATGGGCACGCGGTAGTCCTTGTCGCCGTGAATGACCAGCATCGGCGTACTGATCTTCTCGACGTGCGTGTGCGGGGAATTCGCGAGCGCCATCTCGGGCGTCATCTCCTTCTCCCAGTAGAACGAGGCGTCGGTGGTCGGCCCGAACTGGTCCAGCGCCCACAGGCTGGCGTGCGTCACGATAGCGTTGAAGCGGTCCGTGTGCCCGGCCACCCAGTTGGCCATGTAGCCGCCGAAGGAGCCGCCCATCGCAGCCGTGCGGCTCTCGTCGATGTCCGCGCGCGCCACACCCGCGTCCGTTGCGGCCATGAGATCCGTGTAGGGCGCCTCTCCCCAGGCACCCCAGCCGCGCTCGATCATTCGCTGGCCGTAGCCGGTTGAGAGGGCAGGATCCGGCAGCAGGACGGCATACCCCTTCGCCGCCAGCAGCCACGGCGACCACCGCCACGTCCACGCGTTCCAGGAACCGAGCGGACCGCCGTGGACCCAGAGCAGCAGCGGCGCCGGATTGCTCTCACTGGCGCCCTCGGGCAGGACGAGATAGGACTTCACCGGGTGCCCGTCCACGCCGGAGGCCTCCACCCGCTCAAGTGTTCCCGGCAGTACCGGGCGCTCACTCGGTGCCGGAAGGGGTGCAACTGTTCCTGCTGCCAGCTCGATCCGCACCGCTTCGGGCGGGAACTCGTAGGAGCTGCGCAGCGCGTAGGCCACCGCGCCGTCCGGTGACACAACGACGTCCGTATACGACGCCGCGTCCATCGTCACTCTCTTCACCTCACCGCTGGCTGCGTCAACCGTGAAGACCGGCGAGGCGCCGTCGTCGTCGGCTGTAGTCACGAGCCCGCTTCCGTCCGGCAGCCACGCTGCGGGAGCGGGCCAGCGGTCCCAGTCGGAGGCGAGTGGCGCAAGCTCTCCGCCATCAGCAGGAAGGAGGCCGAGTTCCGTGTTCGGCGGGGTGCCCGGGCCGGTTCGGTGACGGACCACCACCACCGCGGTTGAGCTGTCCGGGCTGATGGGGCCGGCGTCGTAATCGAAATCCGGGTGGTCGAGGACGACGGTGCGCTCACCGGTTGCCGCATCGACGCGCACGAGGACCGACCGCTGGTCGCCGGCTCCTACGGGCACGGTCTGCGAGGTGAGCAGGAAAGTGCCGTCCGGGCTGATGCGCGGTGTCGCGTTCCGCAGGGATGAGCCCACCCCGCCGGTCACAGCACGGAGTGTGATGGGAGGCTCGTCGTCGACCGTCACCGGGCCACTCTCACCGCGCTCACCCTGCTCGACCAGGAAATAGCGGGGCTCCGAGGGGCCGAGATCTGCGTCCCAGTGGCGGACCGGGTAGCCCGTGTGCAGGATCGCGGCGACCCCTGCTTCCTTGCGTGCTTTCCGGCGTTCCTCGTCATCCGATTCGTCGGTCGATCCCGCCAGGACCTCCGCTACGACGGCGACGGCGTCCGCGTCTGCTGCCGCGATGACTGACTGCACGCCGCCCGACCGGGAATGGACTACGCGGGCTTCCCCGCCCGCGGCGGGTAGCTTCCAGAGCGCTGCGACGGGCTCCTCGTCCGAGTTCTTTGGGTCCGGCCGGGCGGAGGTGAACAGCAGGTCGCCGTTCTTGAGAAAAGCGGCACCCGATTCGCCCTTTGCGCTGCGGGTGATGCGCCGGGCCGGCTGCTTACCGGCCGGGTCGATCTCCCAGAGAGCGGACACATTCGCCGTGCCCTTGGGGTTCAGGGTGGCCACCGACGTGACCAGCCGGGAGCCGTCGGCGCTTAGGGAAAGTCCGTTGAGGCGGGGCAGCGCAACGAATCGATCCAGGTCGTGGAAGGCAGTGGCGGTATTCGCAGGGGTAGGCGAATCGGGTGCGAGAGTCATGCAATATCTCTATCATCCGATGTGCGCCAGCTCACAACCGGGCGAAACCAAACATGCCCGCACCGGCGAACCGGTACGGGCATGTTGGTGGAAATGCGTTACTCGGGGACGACTGCCTCGATAGCCGCAGGAGAGTCCTCGATCTCCTTGGGCGCGCCGTGTCCCACGAACGTGAACTGAGCTTCCTCGCCTTCGCCCTCGACGTCGACCGAAACCATTTCTCCGGCCTTGAGATCGCCAAACAGGATCTTCTCGGAAAGCTGGTCTTCGATCTCCCGCTGGATGGTCCGGCGCAGCGGGCGGGCACCCATTGCGGGATCATAACCACGGGTGGCAAGCAGCACCTTGGCAGCAGGGGTGAGCTCGATACTCATGCCCTTGTCTGCCATGCGCTTGCTCAGCCGTTCGAGGAACAGGTCCACGATCTCGATGATCTCGTCCTGGGTGAGCTGCGGGAACACCACGGTGTCATCGACACGGTTGAGGAACTCGGGCCGGAAGTGCTGCTTGAGTTCCTCTGTGACCTTCGCCTTGATGCGGGTGTAGCTCGTGTTGGTGTCGGTGCCCGACTGGAAGCCGGTCATGACGCCCTTGGAGATATCACGCGTACCGAGGTTGGTGGTCATGATGATGACGGTGTTCTTGAAATCCACCACGCGGCCCTGACTGTCGGTAAGGCGACCGTCTTCAAGGATCTGCAGCAGCGAGTTGAAGAGATCGGCGTGTGCCTTCTCCACCTCGTCGAAAAGGACCACGGAGAACGGACGACGGCGGACCTTCTCGGTCAGCTGGCCGCCTTCCTCGTAGCCCACGTACCCCGGAGGCGCACCGAAGAGCCGGGAGACTGTGTGCTTCTCCGAGTACTCCGACATGTCCAGCGTGATCAAGGCATCTTCATCGCCGAAGAGGAACTCGGCCAGCGCCTTGGCAAGCTCCGTCTTTCCGACGCCGGTGGGGCCGGCAAAGATGAACGAGCCGCCCGGGCGCTTGGGATCCTTCAGGCCGGCTCGGGTACGGCGGATCGCCTGGGAGATGGCCTTGATGGCGTCATCCTGGCCGATGACCCGCTTGTGCAGCTCATCTTCCATCTTGAGCAGGCGCGTGGACTCTTCCTCGGTGAGCTTGAAGACTGGGATGCCGGTGGAGTTGGCCAGAACCTCGGCGATCAGCTCCTCGTCGACCTCAGCAATGTCATCGAGGCCGCCGGACTTCCAGCGGCGCTCCTTGTCCATGCGCTCGTCATGCAGCTTCTGCTCCCGATCGCGCAGGCGGGCGGCACCCTCAAAGTCCTGGGCGTCAATGGCGGATTCCTTCTCCCGCTTGACGGAGGCGATGCGCTCGTCAATTTCCTTGAGCTCCGGCGGAGCCGTCATGCGGCGGATCCGCAGGCGTGCGCCGGCTTCGTCGATGAGGTCAATCGCCTTGTCCGGCAGGAAACGGTCGGAAATGTAGCGCTCAGCCAGGTTGGCGGCGGAAGCCAGCGCGGCATCGGTGATGGAGACACGGTGGTGTGCTTCGTAGCGGTCCCGCAGCCCCTTCAGAATCTCAATGGCGTGCGCCACCGAAGGCTCCTGCACCTGAATGGGCTGGAAGCGGCGCTCAAGAGCCGCGTCCTTCTCGATGTGCTTGCGGTATTCATCCAGCGTGGTTGCACCGATGGTCTGCAGCTCTCCACGGGCCAGCATCGGCTTCAGGATGGAGGCGGCGTCGATAGCGCCTTCAGCCGCACCGGCACCCACGAGGGTGTGAATCTCGTCGATGAACAGGATGATGTCGCCACGGGTGCGAATCTCCTTCAGGACCTTCTTCAGGCGTTCCTCGAAGTCACCGCGGTAGCGGGAACCGGCAACGAGTGATCCGAGGTCCAGCGTGTACAGCTGCTTGTCACGGATGGTCTCGGGGACGTCTCCGCGGACGATTGCCTGCGCGAGGCCCTCGACGACGGCGGTTTTGCCGACGCCGGGCTCACCGATGAGCACCGGGTTGTTCTTGGTGCGGCGGGAGAGAACCTGCATGACGCGTTCCATCTCAAGCTCGCGGCCGATGACCGGATCGAGCTTGCCCTCACGGGCCGCCTGGGTGAGGTTGCGTCCGAACTGGTCAAGCACGACTGAGCCCGCAGGAGTGCCCTCCTGCTGCTGGCCGCCGGAAGCTACCGGCTCCTTGCCCTGGTAGCCGGAAAGCAGCTGGATAACCTGCTGGCGGACCCGGTTGAGGTCAGCGCCGAGCTTGACCAGGACCTGCGCGGCAACGCCCTCACCCTCACGGATGAGACCGAGCAGGATGTGCTCGGTGCCGATGTAGTTGTGGCCAAGCTGGAGCGCCTCACGAAGAGACAGCTCGAGCACCTTCTTGGCGCGCGGGGTGAAGGGGATGTGACCGGAGGGAGCCTGCTGGCCCTGTCCGATAATCTCCTGCACCTGCTCGCGCACAGCGCCCAGGGAAATGCTGAGAGATTCAAGCGCCTTTGCGGCAACGCCCTCACCCTCGTGAATTAGCCCAAGCAGAATGTGCTCGGTGCCGATGTAATTGTGGTTGAGCATGCGGGCCTCTTCCTGGGCCAGCACTACAACTCGACGGGCACGATCCGTAAATCTCTCAAACATGAGACACACTCCTAGCTAACGCGTAATTCGATGCTACGTGCCTAGGGAAGGCTTCGGGAGCATGTTCGCCACAGGCGAGATAGGGCGGGAGGTGAGGCAGAGTGCGGTGACCTTCAAGCCTCGCGTCGATTGTTAGCGCTGGGCCGCCCGGTACGCCTCAATGATTTCCGAATTAACGCGGCCGCGTGAGGAGACGTTGTATCCGTTGGCTTTTGCCCATTCGCGAATCTGTGCCGCTTCCTGGTTACGGGCAGCGGGCGCACTCTGACGCTGCTTGGGCTGGCTTTCCCGACGTCCCGCAGATACGTAGGAGGATAGGGCGCCCCGAAGTTCCTCTGCGTGCGCCGAGGAAAGATCGATTTCATACTGCGTTCCGTCGAGGCCGAACCTCACGGTTTCATCCGCCTCACCGCCGTCGAGGTCGTCAATCAGAATGATTTTGACTTTCTGCGCCACGATAATCTCCTCAATCGGCCCTGACGAACTATTCCAGAGCAATTATCGTCCGCATTAATCCCAAACGTCAAAGAACCGACGAGACTCATCTAAAGTGCCCGCGAAACACCCTCGGTGCCTCAAATGAGAATGCCCGCGAAACGGTGACCCT
>NZ_CANLXP010000014.1 GCF_947495145.1 uncultured Arthrobacter sp. | reverse complement strand
TTTTTCCTGATCAGACGGGCATTTCCCGTTTAAAACGCCGAGTGGCGCTCAACCCCACCGGTGGATTCAGGCTAAGCCTGCTGGACCGTGACCGTCGCCGGTACCGTGGACAGATGCCTGTCCAGAGAGTTCATGAGGTAGGAGGTATCGCTCCAGTACCGTGGAAGCATCACAAATGAGCAGTCCAGCGACCTCATCTCAGCTCACCTCATCGCAACGCCACGGCCCTGACTCGCGAACTGCGTTTTGTCGGCGCCGGGTTGTACCTTTGACGACGTGAGCACGCTCAGCACTGCATACGCAACCGACCGCCTGGCCAAGGAAAGTCCTGCCTGGTCCCTGTTGCGCGGACGGAACGCGGGCGCCGCCGTCGCGCTTTTGGGAACGCATCTCGGTGGTGAGGAAAGACGGCGTCCTGCGCCGGAGCTTTTCGAGCTGATCGACTCCGATCTACAGGGACTGCGTGACCATGGCTTTGAGCTCCCGCAGACCGCACAGGCGTACTGCTCGGAGTGGCGCAACGAGGGCATCCTGATTCGCCGCGTCGCAGAAGAAGCCCGTGGTGAGACCTTCGAGCTCTCGCCCGGCGCGCTCATGGCCATTCAGTTTGTCACCCAGCTTGCCGAACCCCGCCAAGCGGTGACGGAATCACGCCTGTCCAGCATTTTTGCCTCGCTGCGGCAGCTCGCCCGGGACACGGATCCGAGTTCCGCCTCACGGCTGGAAGCCCTGCGCGCGGAGCAGGACCGCCTCAGCGCGGAGATCGAACGGGTCCAGGCCGGTGACTTCGAGGTCCTCAGCGCCGACCGCGCGCTGGAACGGGCCACCGAACTGCTGCTGCTCGGGGATGAGCTGCCCAGCGACTTCGCCCGGGTCCGCGGTGAGCTGGAATCTATCAACCGGCAACTACGGGAGCGCCTTATCAGTCAGGAGGGTTCGCGGGGAACGGTTCTCGAGGACATCTTCCGCGGTGTGGATCACCTCTCCGAGTCCGACGCCGGCCGCAGCTTCAACGGCTTCTTCTCCCTGATCCTGGACCCGGAGCAAAGCACCGGGTTCGAGGAATCGGTCGGCCGAGTACTGGACCGGGACTTCGCCGGCCAGCTGACACCGCGCCAGACACGCTTCCTGCGCCGCATGCTCCCCACGCTGCAGGATCTCAGCGGAGAAGTCCATGACGTCATGACTCACCTCTCCCGCAGCCTCCGCCGCTTCGTTCAGAGTCAGGAACTCGAGCAGGACAGGAAAATCAACTCCCTGCTTCGGGCAACCCTGAAGGAGGGCGTCGAGGTCAGCAGCAGCGTCAAGGTGTGGCAACAAACGGGTCTGGACCTGGATCTCACCTCAGTCCAGCTCGGCACGGTTGCCGCCTTTGCTCTGCACAACCCCGCGGATTCAGAGACGGTGGCCAGCCTTCGGACACAGGATGCCGCACCGGTGGATCTCCGGGAGCTGCGCGAGCTGGCCCGGGCGTCGGAAATCGACATGAAGGAACTCATCTCCAACGTCAATGACGTCCTGGAGCGACGCGGCGCCGTCACCATTTCTGAAATACTGGACGCACACCCGGCCACGCAGGGAGTGGCCAGTGTCGTCGGTCTGCTGGTTCTGGCCGAGAATCAGGGGCGGGAACTCGGCGGCGAGGAGCCGGTGAGCTGGAAATCGTCCCAGGGAGTCGCCCGGCACGGCGTGGTTCCCTCCTATCTCTTCACCCGGAAGGTGTCATGACCACGTCCACCGAAGCCAGCCTGGACAACAGCGCGGACGCGGGCCCGGAACACCGGCCGGACAACACCGCACTGTGGGACGGCGACACCGGTACCCTTCGGGACCCGTCCCGCCGCGCGCTGGTGCAACTGCTGCGCGGGCCGTTCCTGTCAGCGGAACGTCACGGCCACCTCTGGGCTGCCCTGCTGAATGACGAACCGGAGATCCGGTCCCGCCTCGCGGATGCGTATCTGGAGTTGGTGGTCGACGTCGAAAGCCAGCTTGCGTTCGCCCGCAACGTCCGGGTCCCGGACACGGATGCACCGAAAGTCATGCGCAGCCATCCCCTGACCTTCATGGACACCGCGATGCTGCTGCACCTCCGCCAGCAACTGCTCCACAGCGACGGCCGCGAACGCGTGATCGTCGGCAAGGACGAGGTATCAGACCAGTTGCAGGTCTACCGCGGAGCCACGGACTCGGACCCGGCAGGATTCGCCAAGCGGATCAACTCCTCCTGGCAGAAGATGGTCACCTACGGCATCCTGGCGACCACCAGCACCGAGGACCGCTTCGAGGTCTCTCCCGTGCTGCGCCTGATCTTCGGAGCCGATGAGATCGCCGCGGTCCAGGCCGAGTACCGCAGGCTCGCAGCGCGGGGCATGTCCGAGGACGCAGCCGAGGCCGGCGAGGACACCGAGACGAGCGAGGACACTGAGACGAGGGCGGACACTGAGCTGAGCGCGGAGGAAAGCAAAGCATGAGCACCGACACCCTGCCCGGCCTCGAATTCGACGACCGCGCCATTCCCGAGGCTGCCCCTGTTGAAGGCGGCACCCTCCCCGGGCAGTGGCGCCTGGACGGTGTGGAACTGGTGAACTGGGGAACGTTCCAGGGCCACCACACGGTGGACGTGGCGCGCGAAGGGTTCCTCATCACAGGTCACTCCGGGTCCGGCAAGTCTTCCCTGCTGGACGGAATCGCCGCCGTGCTGACTCCGCGGAAGTGGCTGAGGTTCAACGCGGCCGCGCAGGACGTCTCCAGCCGGGGCGAAGACCGCTCGATTGTCAGCTACATCCGTGGCGCCTGGCGTCGTCAGGCTGATGAGGTTACCGGAGAGGTGGCCAGCGACCACCTGCGCCCGGGTGCCACCTGGAGCGGCATCCTCCTCCGTTACCGCGATGGCCGCAGCCAGCACCCGGTGGTCCTGGTTAAGCTTTACCACCTCAAACGCGGCAGCAACTCCCCATCCGAGGTGAGCGAGCTGCACCTCGTGCTGCAGGAGGACGTCTCGCTTCCGGACTTCGAGGTCTACGCCCGTAATGGCCTGGAGCCACGGCGGATCAAGGCAAACTGGCCCGATGCCGCCACGGTCACCGACCAGCACTCGAGCTTCTCCCGCAAATTCCGCAGCCTGCTGGGTATTGCCAGCGACAACGCGCTACTGCTCCTGCACAAGACCCAGTCCGCCAAGAGCCTGGGCAACCTCGACGAGCTCTTCCGCAACTTCATGCTCGACGAACCTTCCACGTTCCGGCTCGCCAAGACGGCCGTTGAGCAGTTCTCCGAGCTCGCCGAAGCACACCGCCTGGTGGTGGATGCCCGGCGGCAGGTCGAACACCTTGAGCCCCTCGTTCCCCTGTGCCGCCAATACGAGGAAGGAACAGGGGTCATCGAGCACGCGGCCCGGCTGCGGCATTCCCTTGAGCCTTTCAAGGACGCGTGGAAACTCCGTCTAGCTGAGCAGGAGCAGGAAACAGCGCAGCATCGGCTGAAAATCGCGGAGGCCGAGCTCACCACGGCGGCCGCTGCCGTCGAGGAAGCAGACCAGGCCCACGGGCTGGCCCGCGCGCAGGTTGAGAACAGCGGCGGCCAGGCACTCGCACAACAACGCGAATGGCTCAGCCTCGCTGAAGCAAAAGAACAGGAAGTACGACGGCGGCGGGCTGACCTGGAGCAGGACCTCAGCTCGGTGGGCATCACCTTTCCAGCTTCCCTGCAGGAGTTCGAGGAACTCCGCGCCACTGCTGAGAAAGAGCGCACCGAGCTGGATGCTGCAAGGTCGAAGGGCGACCAGCAGTTGGATGAGCTCCGCGGCAAACGCACCGACCTTGCCCGCCGCCGGGAGTCCCTTACCGGGGACATCCGTGCCCTGCGCCAGCAGTCCTCGAACATGGACCGGCGCAATCTTCAGGCACGGCAGCGCATCTCGGACGCCACCGGATTGCCGTCGTCGAGCCTGCCCTTTGTTGCCGAGCTCCTGCAGGTCCGCTCCGGTGACTCTGCCTGGACCGGCGCACTGGAACGTGTGCTCCGCCCGCTGGCAACCATCATGCTGGTGCCGGCCGTCCATGAAGCTGCCGTTTCCAAGGCCATGAACGGCATGGATCTGGGCACGCGGCTGGTCGTGGAAGTAGTGGGTACGCGCGTGGAAGCGCCGCGCACCACGCGGTCGGGCCGCTCCCTCATCCACAAACTCGAGGTCCGTGAGGGCCCAATGGCGGCCTGGGTGAATAGTCAGCTCTCCCGCTTGTATGACTACGAATGCGTTGAGGACCCGGCGGAGCTCAAACCGCTGGAGAAGGGCGTCACGCTGGCAGGGCAGGTTAAACGGTCCCGCAGCCGGTATGAGAAAGACGACCGCCACCGACTCGACGACCGAGAATTCTGGATCCTCGGCTTCGATAATGAGGCAAAGGTTGAGCACCTTCTCGGCCTGCTCAAAGAGGCAACCCGAGGCCTTGAAGCGGCGGCCGCCGAAGTGGCGAGGGCAGAGCGGATGCGCGACGCCGCCGTCGAACGCGTCCGCGCGCTGGAGTCCCTGCAGCACCGCAGTTGGGAAGATCTCGATGTGCCGGCCGCTGAGAGTGCCCGGCGAATGCAGTTGCAGCGCCTGGACACCCTGCGCGCGGCCAGTAGCGACATCCGGCTTGCGGAAAAGGCGCAGCAGGATACCCGCGAGCGGTTAGCGGCGGCAAAGGAACACGAGACGGTCAAGCGGACGCTTGTCGCTGATGAGCACAGCCGTCTGAAGGAACTGGATCGGATCATCAGTGAGCTCACATCGGAAGTGCGAACACCGGTGGGGGACGCAGACGCAGCCGAGCTCGAACAGCGCTTCCACAGCATCCGCCGGAGTATTACGCATGCTGAAATCGACGGTGTCGCACTGAAGGTCAGCGGCGCGCTCACCGAGGAGGAGAACGCTGCCCGCGGTTCGGTGCAGGCGGCGGAGCAGTCCATCGTGGCGATCGAGTTTTCCTTCATTTCGTCGTGGCGGGCTGTTGCGGGCGATCTCACCGCAGAGATCACCGACCGTGGCGGCTTCCTCGACATCCTGGGAAAACTTCGTGCCGACCGGCTGCCGGAGTTCGAGCAGAAGTTCTTCGACCTGCTGGAAAGTCAGGCGCAACGGAATGTCGGTCAACTGGCCAACGAAATCCGCCGCGCGCCCGGGCAGATCCGGGAGCGAATCGACCCGGTGAACCAATCCCTGCGCCGCTCCCCTTTTGACCAGGGCCGGTATCTCAAGATCATGGTCAAGGACAACAATTCCGAGGCGAAGACCAAGTTCATGCAGGATCTCCAGACCATCTCCGCCGGGTCCTGGGCCGAGGAAAGCCGCGAGGCCGCAGAGCAAAAGTTCGATGTGATGAACCGCCTCATGACGCGCCTATCCTCCAGCGAAGCCGGGGACCGCACCTGGCAGCGGCAGGTCCTGGACACCCGGCAGCATGTCCGTTTCACCGGGGTTGAGCTGGATGAGGCCGGCACCACGGTCAATATTCACGATTCGAGCGCCGGGCTCTCCGGTGGCCAGCGGCAGAAACTGGTGATCTTCTGCCTGGCCGCTGCACTGCGGTACCAGCTGGCTGAGGATGAGGACGACATCCCCGGTTACGGCACGGTCATCCTCGACGAGGCTTTCGATAAGGCAGACAGCGCGTTCACACGGATGGCCATGAACGTGTTCCTCGAGTTCGGCTTCCACATGGTTCTGGCCACACCGCTAAAGCTGCTGCAGACTCTCGAGGATTACGTGGGCGGCATAGCGCTGGTGGTGTGTCGGGACTTCCGCGACTCACGGATAGGGGTGGTTTCAGTCGGCGACGGCAAACTGCAGGGCGCCACTGATGAGTCGGCGCCGGAGACAGACGCTTGATGCCTCGAGGACGCCTAGAGTTTCGGGGCCGAGGTCTCGCCTGATGCCGGCCGCGAAGCCGTGGATCGGCGTCGAACAGGCACGCGCTACCGCGGCCGGCAAGTATGAGCGAAATTTCGGTGAGTGGGCGGTAGGTGGTGGTGCCGACGTCGTCGTCGAATTTCCGCTGCATCCTCCCACCGAACAGGCAGCCCTCGCGAACCAAGGTGCGGCGATCGCCTGGGTGAAATCCTGGCGCGACGCCGGACTGGGGGACGCGGTGGTGTGGGCGCCGCGCCGCTGGGCGAGCCTCGGAACGCAGCAGGTTCCGCACCGGCTGCGCCTCAGTGGTGCCGTCGATGTGGCACGGTTCGCGCGGAAGGGGCAGCATTGGTCGCGCCTGAGCGCGCGAGTCCAGGCACTGCTGTCGACGTTCGACGGCGGCACGCTGGCTGAAGCGGTGAGGCGCAGTGCACGTCGGATTGCGGAGCTTGATGACGCCGACTTCGACCGGTTGTTCCTGGTGCTTCAATGGCTGGAAGCGAATCCGCAATCGGGGCTCTATATCCGGCAGCTTCCTGTGCGCGGCGTCGACACCAAATGGGTCTCGACCCACCGCAGCCTGGTGGAAAAGCTGTTCGCAGCGCTGACGGGCAGGGAGTCCCTCGGGCTGGGCGCTCCGCCGGTGCTGGTGCGGATGCGGTTCCTGGATCCCGATCTGAGTCCCGGCGGTCTGGTGGATGTAGCGGCACCGGTGTCAGAGCTGGCTGCCTTGAACATTCAGCCGCACACCGTTTTCGTGTTCGAAAACCTTGAGTCGGTGATCGCGATGCCGCCGGTTCCCGGCGCGGTGGTCCTTCACGGTGCTGGATACGCGGTGGACCGGTTGGAGCGTATTCCGTGGGTTCGGGATGGCCGGGTTGTGTATTGGGGCGATCTTGATTCCCACGGCTTTGGAATTCTGAACCGAATCCGATCTGCTTGCTCCAACGTGTCCACTGTCCTGATGGACATTGAGACCCTTGAGGCCTACCGCGATCTCTGGGTGAAGGAGCCTGTTCCATCCACTGGAACGTTCAGCCATCTCCTGCCTGCCGAGCAGCACGTCATGGCGGAGCTGAAGCGCCAGGGGAACGTTCGGCTGGAACAGGAACGCATCGAGTGGAGCTACGCGCTGACCCGACTACTTTTCACCAATGTATTGTAGCTAAGATCGATTAAGAACCAATAAAGTACAGTCGAGGCTCCTCTCATGAAGATATCCCGCACTTACGCCCCACGTACCCTAAGTGCTCTTTCTACGCTGGGGCAGCAGATAACAGTGGAACGCCGGCGTCGAGGATGGACGCAGGCGGCCTTGGCTGAGAGGGCCGGGGTTTCGCCCACCACCCTCCTGTCCATCGAGAAGGGATCGCCCAAAGCGGCAATCGGAACCGTGTTCGAGGTCGCAGGCCTCCTCGGCATTCCGCTGGTCGGTGCTTCGGACCCTGCAGCCCGCCAAATGCTGGAGGAGCGGCTCGCTATCCTCCCTCAACGGGTACACCAGCCAAAGACGGAGTTCGACGATGACTTCTAAGGCCTATGTCTGGGTATGGCTACCGGGGACACAGGACCCAGTCGTCGCTGGACGGATTGATGAGACTGCGCGGTCCCACTCATTCACCTATGGGCGCAGCTATGTGGAGCGAGAAGATAGCTTGCCGCTTTACCTTCCGGAGCTGCCATTGATACGCGGCACTCAGCGTCCACACCCGAGCTGGGAAGCGCACGGCTGCATTCAGGATGCCGGCCCTGATTACTGGGGAAGACGCGTGATCCTGGCGAAGCATTACGGACACCTTCGCCCGCAGAGCGATACGGATGATTTGCCGTTCCTCAGTTACCTTCTCGAATCGGGATCAGACAGAATCGGGGCGCTCGATTTCCAACGGTCCCCCACCGAATACGTGGCACGAACTTACGATCACCAGGCAGACCTCAGCGACCTCCTCTCTGCCAGCGACCGGATAGAAGCAGGGGAAAGGCTTCCTCCTGCTTTGGAGGAGGCGATTTTCCGTGGAACGTCTATCGGTGGCGCCCGTCCCAAAGCCCTGCTTGACGACGCCGCGACAGGCACACGCTTGATCGCCAAATTCTCAAGCAAGACGGACAATTACCCGGTGATCAAGGCGGAGGCCCTGGCAATGAAACTCGCCTCTGACGTGGGGATCAATGTGGCACCCACGCGGATCGAATCAGTACACGGGCGCGATGTTCTCCTCGTTGAGCGCTTCGACCGAGGAGAAAACGGGGAAAGGAAAATGCTGGTTTCTGCGCTCACCATTCTTGGCGAACAACCCATGACCGGTCATTACTGCACCTATCCGGACCTCGCCGACCAGATCCGGGAGCGGTTCACCGACGCGAGAGCCACTTTGCACGAGCTGTTTCGCAGGATCGTTTTCAACGTCGTTATCGGCAATACCGATGATCACGCCCGGAATCACGCCGCTTTCTGGGACGGTAACGCACTAACGCTTACTCCGGCCTACGATCTGTGTCCCCAGCCCCGGTCAGGCGGCGAGGTGACTCACGCTCTCGCCATTGGCCGCGACGGGGACAAGCGTTCCAGGTTGGAGGTCTGCGAAAAGGCGGCCCCCGTCTACCTGCTTGACCGGCTGGAAGCGCGTGCGATTATCGAGCACACGGTTTCAGTTGTGAAGACCGGGTGGCGTGAAGCCGCGGACGCCGTAGCTCTGAGCGAGGTGGACCGCGAGCGCCTACGAGGTGGTGCGCTTCTGAACCCGTCCATTTGGTACCAGGATTAAGAAGCCTTGCCCGTCAGTACGCGAGTTGAATCGAGGCTGCAGATGGTTGATTTGAAGCAGTGACGGGGCAGGACGCGGACCGTTCGGTCCGCGTCCTGCCGTATCAATACCCCTGATGCCGCTGCCGGGTACCGCCGTCGTGCTAGTTGAAGACGGGCTCGCCTTCGCGGGTGAGCTGCCAGTTCTCCTCGAAGAAGTTCGCCGGGTCGATGGTGCCCTGGGCGATCAGGTAGTCGATGAGCAGCTGGCGGATCTCCGTCTGCTGGTTCACGAGCACCGGAGCCGTGGCGATATGCGGGAAGTTGCCGCCGCCGGACTGCCGGTAGTTGTTCGTCGCCACAGCGAAACGCTGAGCGGGATCGATCGGTGCGCCGTTGTAGCTCAGGTTGACGATGCGCTCCCCCACGGGCTTGCTGATGTCGATGCTGTAGGAGACACCGGACATCATGTCGTAGTTGTAGTCCGGAGTGCCGCCGGCGTTGGTCAGCGTTGCGGGATCAACCGGAGCGCCGGGTGCGGTCTGGTTGAAGTACTTCGCCGAGTACTCGAGGTAATCCTTGATCTGCACGCCCGTCATCTCGACACCGAAGAGCGTGTTCGGGAAGACGTACAGCCCGGCCATATCCCGGATGGTCACGGGGCCCTCAGGGATGACGGCTGCCCGGTTGAACGGAGCAACGATGGACAGCACCGGAAGGTCCGCGTTGGCGGTTCCCTCCAGTGCCCGGTCCACGGCGTCAGCCTGCACCTTGTTCACGAAGTCCATGACGGCTGTGTCCTTATACCGGGACTCAGCTGCCGACATGGTCTCCGCAGCGGTACCGATTGCTGTGTTCACGTAGTCGACAACCTGCTGGTGCTGGTCCGCCACCAGCGCCGAAATCTCCGGATCAGCAGGAACGGTGTTCGCATTCAGCAGTTCCGCGTTCGCAGAAACAACGTCCCACTGCCCGCGGACCTTGACCAGCTCGAAGTCCATGACGGACAGCCGCTGGCCCCACTGCTTGGGCTCGGTGAGGAGCACCTGCTCGCCGGTCTCTTCGTTGGTAATGAAACGCTCGGCGATCTCACGGTGCTCGTGGCCGGCCAGAATGGCGTCGATCCCCGGCACTTCCTCCGCAATCAGCGTCGAAGCGTTCTCGACCGGCAGGTCTCCGCCGTACGACGAGGTGCCCGACGGCCCGGAGTGGGAACTGACAACAACGACGTCGGCGCCGGCTGCCCTCATCTCGGGAACGTATTTTTCAGCCTGCTCAACCATGTCGAGGAAACGCAGTTCGCCCTCAACGTTGTTCTTGTCCCAGATGGCGCTGCCCGGCGTGGTGAGGCCGAGAATGCCTACCCGGATCGGCTTCTGCCCCTTGAGTTTGACCGTCTCGATGACGTACGGAGTGAAGCCGTCCTCGCCGGTCTCCCAGTCCTTCACGTTGGCGCCGAGGAGCGGGAAGTCGAGCTGCTCCTCATAGGCGCGCAGCAGCGGCAGCCCGTAGTTGAACTCATGGTTGCCCAGCGTTGTGGCGTCGTAATCCAGGGCGTTCATGGCCGCGGCCATCGGGTGCAGCTCGCCGGTCTCGTTGATGGGTTCGACGTTGGCGTAGTAGTCCGTCAGTGCGGTGCCCTGGATGGTGTCACCGTTGTCGATGAGGAGGGTGGACTCCTCTCCGCGATCCGCACGGACCTGCTTGACCAGGCTGGAAATCTTGGCGAGGCCAACATCGTTGGAGGCGGCGTCGTCGTACTCTGCGTTGGTGAAGTAGTCCCAGTTCTCAATGTAGCCGTGGAGATCACTGGTGCCCATCACCGTGATGGTGGCCGTCTTTCCGTTGGAACCCTGGATGGTGGAACCCTCGGTGTCGCCGGGTGCGGCGGTTGCTGCCGGTGCGAGCGTCAATGCTGCGACGCAGCTGAGCGCGACGGCCGTGATGGCACGGCGAGGCCCTCTGTTGAAAGTGTGGAACACGTGAAACCAACTCCCTGTCGTAATGCGGTGACAGCAGGCTACCCGTGACCGGTGACACTTTGGGAACGCCGTGCCCTGATTCGGGTGAACAGGCGTTGACATGGCCGGCGAAACGAGGACGATCAGAGGTACACACCGGCTCAGCGTTGGAGGGCACCATGGCAGTCAAGAACCTGGCAATCAACGACGACGGCGGGCACGTACCGTTCCAGGTTGAGCTGGTGCCCGAATCGGAAGACCCGGCCCTGCGCATTCCGGGCGCGGTCGCTGCTGCCGCTATTGCACCCAGTGCGGTGCTCGCGTTTCTGACAGCCGACGACGACGCCTCCCCCTACAGTGATCCAGCCGCCTTGCGCGCGGGGGACTCCGGCCAGACCTATACGGGTGTCGCGGACCCCGCCCCGGAGGCGGACTTCGCCGGATCCTTCGACGCGGGCTTTGCGGACGGCGGCGGCGAGTAAAACCGAGATGGAATTAGACAGGACGAAGGTGTCCGCCCCGCCCCTTGCTCGCACCGAGAGCTGACAGCGACGCGACGTAGCCTACGGCATGCACTGCGTCGGAACCGGCTCCGTCGGTCAGGGGCCGGAGCCTGGCAGCGTCGATATGCCCGGACAGCGCTCCCTGAAGCTGAGCGAGGATCTCCAACCGGTTCAGGCTCTTCGACTGCAACCGCACGGCTGCTTCCCAGACCTGCGGCGGGTCGTTGTGCCACAACTGCGAAATCACGAGCTCGCGCAGCGCGGCGTCCCAGACGGGCGAGCCATCCGGTTCACCGCTCCGGGGATACTCCTTCTTCCCCACACCATGGAGTTCCTTCAGCTCGCCGAGCACCAGGAGCCGCAGCTCATCCGCCCTATTGGCGTTCAGCTGCGGGTAATCTTCCGCACCGATCCGCGTGCCGAAGTAGGGCATGGCAAGCTGCCGGCGCCCGATGGCATCCTGCACTTCCTCCATCGTGTCCATATCCAAGCCTTCGAGAAACGCCATGCTCGGTGACGTGAGCTCCTCGCCGTCCTCAATCAGATCGGCCACGGAATCGAGGGTGGTCGCTGCTGCATGCTGCACCAGTTCAATCGCCAGCGCCGGAAGCTGCTGACGCTTCCCACACCAGGCAATCCACGACTCAAGGAACAGCGGAAGCGCCTCTCGCTCCTCGTCATCGAGCGTCACCTTGCGCGGCAGGAACCAGCCGGTGAAGCTGCTGATTTTCGGAGGGCTGACGCGGAGGAGGCGGCCGTCGTCGTAATTGCGTCCGTACATGATCGCAAGCTCGGCGAGCCGCGCGAACTCCTCATCGAAGTCTCGGACCGCGTGGTCGGTCGGGTCCTTCTGCAGATCCGCCAGGAACTCGGCGGCCAGCCGTTCGTTCTCCGCCCCGATCTCCTCGGCCTGGGACAGTACGTCGGCTTCGACGGGGATGCGGCGGTCGGCGAGGTCGACGACGTCGTTACCCGGCAGCGCACGCAGCCGGCTCAGTGCCAGCGAACGGCTCGCTGCATACTCCGCCGCCAGGTCAGGATCGCTGGTGATGTCGGTGGCGTCAATCGCAGCGATGCCCAGGGCCCGCACCTCGGTCAGCGATGCAGTCTCAATCTGCATCAGGCCGTCCATATGCCCGGCGAACCGTTCCCGGTCCTTGACAAGCTTGCGCGCGCTTTCGTCGAACGTCAGGCTGGTGGCGTAACCGCCCATGTGGTTGGTGTCGATCGTCATGGCCATTCCGTGCTTGCGCCGTCCGGTGCGGAACTCGATCACCAGCTCGATGGAGTCACCGAAAACATCCGTCAGCATCCACGCTTCCGTGGCCTCAAGCTTTCGCAGGGGCGCAAGCCATGCCGGCGGCGCTACGTCTGCGTCCATCAGGCGCTGAGCGGCCGCGGCGGCTTCGGCGTCAGCGGGTGGATCAGCCACTTGCGCAAGCGCCCATAGCATAGCGGCAGCTGCGGCATCCCGCTGTCGTTCGACGTACCGCACCCAGTCGCCGAACATCTCGGCATCGATTCCAGGACCAAGATTCGTGGTTTCATGCATGACGGAGTACAGCTCCGACGCAATCAGCTCACTGTGCAGGGAAGACGTATGATCCGCCTCCACTGCAAATAGCGGAGCCACGGTGCGGTAGACGTCCGCGATGGGGTTGCTGGGCGGGCCGGTCCTGCGGTTCTTGTTCCTGGCCGCGGACTTGGGCTTGCGTGTACGGCTTTTCGGGCTCATCTTTCGATGATGCCATCTTGGCCCCAGCCTTCACGAACGTATTCCGGCAGTTGACCGGCGGCCAGGGACATGGCAACGAACGACGGCGGCGTGCACGTGCCGTTCCAGGTCGAGTTGGTGCCCTACCGCTCACTTGAGCAGCTTCATTCCCTTCAGGGTGGCCGCCTGTGTGTCGAACGTAGCGGTGTAGTCGCAGCCTCGCTCACGCCCGTTGAGGGCAATCAAAGCATCTGCGAAGTCATAGCCTTCAGCAGCTTTGCGGGCTGCCTGACGGACGACATCAGAGTGCTCCACTACAACTTCTTCTGACGAGGCGAGGTTCAGGAGTACGTCGGCGATCTCTGCATAACTCACTTTGTAGACGCGCTTGAGTACCCAGAACGTCTCCACCAAAACTGTTGCGCTGAGATAGCCGGGCGACTTCGGCGAGAAGGATCCAAAGAGCGCAGACGCCGCAGTGGATTGTTCGGGATGATCCTTGATCAGATACCTGACCAGGACATTAGTGTCCACGCCGATCACGTAGTTGCACCGGGTTCCGGACGTGCATGCCCAGCGCGTCCCGCCTCTTCCTCGATGGCGTCCTGCATCTCGGCCAGAGAAACCGGCTTGCGGCCGGCATTGTGGAATACGCCTTCAAGTGACTTGACCGACGAATGAACAGGTTCGACGACTACGCGGCCCTCTCCGGTGAGAATGAAATCGATTCTGGAGCCCGCCTCAAGGCCGAGTTTCTGTCGGATCTCGAGCGGTATGGTGACCTGGCCCTTACTGGTTACCTTCGCGAGAGTCATGCGTCAATCTTACTCAAGAGGAGCTTCCTTACCAATAGGTAAGGAAGCTCCTCTCGCGGATACTTGATCGAAAGTAGCGCCTACGCGTCGACGATGATGACCGTCACCACGGGCTTGCGCCGCAGTGACCGGTCAGACCAACGGACCAGACCCTCGGCGATGGCGCGCTCCGCGTCGGGGCCGGTCTTCTCGCCCTTTAGTTGGGCGAGCGTTTTCTCCACGATGTCGGTTGCCTTGTCCAGCTCGCCGTCCTTCGGGGCCCAGCCGACCGGGAAGAACTCCGGATCCTCCTCCAGCTTTCCGGTGTCCGGGTTGACGATGGCCAGCACTGTCAGCGCGCCGTCCTCGGCCAGGCGGATGCGGTCCTGCAGCGACTCCTCGGTCGCGGCACCGGCCACCATATTCTCGACGTACACATAGTCCGCGGTGACCTTGCCGGAGACGCGAGCCACGCCGTCCTTCAGGTCGATCGTGGTGCCGTCCTCGACAATGAGAGCCTGCTTCGGGTTCACACCGGTCCGCACAGCCAGCTCCGCATTCGCCTTCAGGTGGCGGTACTCGCCGTGGACCGGCATCACGTTGCGGGGACGCACGAGGTTGTAGCAGTAGACCAGCTCGCCGGCGCTGGCGTGGCCGGACACGTGGACCTTCGCATTGCCCTTGTGCACCACGTTGGCGCCGAGCTTGGTCAGGTCATTGATGAGCCGGTAGATCGAGGTTTCATTGCCCGGGATCAGCGAGCTGGCCAGCAACACGGTGTCGCCCTGGGCCAGATCGATCATGTGGTCCTGGCTTGCCATGCGAGCCAGCGCCGCCATCGGTTCACCCTGCGAGCCGGTGCAGATCAGGACGGCCTTGGTGGGCGCCATCTTGTCGAGTTCCTTGAAGTCCACCAGCAGCCCGCGCGGAATGTTCAGGTACCCCAGTTCGCGTGCGGTCTTCATGTTCCGCACCATCGAGCGGCCCACAAAGGCCACCTTCCGCCCGTACAGGTGCGCCGCGTCGATGACCTGCTGGATGCGGTGGATGTGGCTCGCGAAGCTGGAAACGATGATCCGGCGCGGTGCGGTGCGGAACACCTCGTCGATGGCCGGCGCCAGGTCCTGTTCGGAGATCTGGAAGCCGGGAACGTCGGCGTTGGTGGAGTCCGGCAGGAACAGGTCCACGCCCTCCTCCCCGAGGCGTGCGAATCCGGCGAGGTCGGTGATACGGCCGTCCAGCGGGAACTGGTCCATCTTGAAGTCACCGGTGGCCAGGACCAGCCCTGCGCTGGTGCGGATGGCAACGGCCAGCCCGTCCGGGATGGAGTGGTTGACGGCCAGGAACTCGAGGTCGAACGGCCCGAACTTCTTCCGGTCCCCCTCCTTGACCTGCACGGTCTTGGCGGTGATCCGGTGTTCCTGCAGCTTGGTCTTGATGAACGCCAGCGTCAGCTTCGCCGAGATGATGGGGATGTCCGCGCGTTCACGCAGCAGGTACGGCACGGCGCCGATGTGGTCCTCGTGCCCGTGCGTCAGCACCAGGCCGACGATGTCATCGAGGCGATCACGCAGGTAGGAGAAGTCGGGCAGGATCAGGTCCACGCCCGGGTGGTGCTCCTCAGGGAAGAGGACACCGCAGTCGACAATCAGCAGCTTGCCGCCGAATTCGAAGACGGTCATATTGCGGCCGATCTCCTCCAGACCGCCCAGCGCGACGATGCGCATGGCACCCTTATCCAGCCGCGGTGGTGTCTGGCCTGCTCGTGGTGAGGAGTGGCGTGAAGTCCTGGTCATGGGATCCGATCTCTTGGACGGGCGGCAAACCCGGAGCTCAAATACCGGCGGTAAGGTGCTTCGTGGCGGGAACGCCCTGCTTGGCCGTGAACCTGCGCTGCATCAGCGATGGGGACGGCATTACTTTGTACCGACTTTATCACCGTGCTGTCTAAAGCCGACGACGCCGGTTCCCTCGCTCGATCTGCAGCTTTCGTCAGCATTCACCTCACGGTCGGACCGCACCTCGGAAGACGACGGCTAGTTCGTACGGTAACCTAGTAATAAGCATGCTTCCTTTCTCGGCGGTTTGTGGTTCCACTATGAAGGAGAACACCATGATTTCTCAGGACAACATTTCGCAGATCCTCGAGTCCGGCGGCAAGGTTCTTGATAACGACGGCGGCAAGATCGGCTCCGTAGGACAGGTCTACGTCGACGATCACACCGGAAACCCGAGCTGGGTCACCATCAATACCGGGCTCTTCGGCTCGAACGAGTCCTTCGCGCCGCTCGAAGGGGCAGCCCTCGAAGGCAACGACGTTCGCGTCGGATACTCCAAGAACAAGATCAAGGATGCTCCCAACGTTGCCCCTGATGGCCACCTGAGCGAGCAGGAAGAAGCCGAGCTCTACCGTTACTACGGCATCTCGACCAACGGCTACGCGACCGGCGAGGACACCACGGGAACCACCGGGGATTCCGACGCCCACAGGACCACCGGTGCTGATGACTCTGACCGCGCTTCCGTCGGCCATGACACCTCAGGCCCGACCACCGATGATGCGATGACCCGCTCGGAAGAGCAGCTCCACGTTGGTACTGAGCGCCGCGAAGCCGGCCGTGCGCGACTGCGCAAGTTTGTCGTCACGGAGAACGTCACCAAGACCGTCCCGGTCCAGCGTGAAGAGGTACGCATCGAGCGCGAACCGATCACCGACGCCAACCGCGGCGAAGCCTTCGACGGCCCCGCCATCAGCGAAGAAGAACACGAGGTCACCCTCCATGAGGAGCGCCCCGTCATTGAGAAGGAAGCCGTACCGGTCGAGCGGGTCCGTCTGGACAAGGAAACCGTCACCGAACAGCAGACCGTCAACGAGGAAGTCCGCAAGGAACAAATCGATACCGACGGCGTCGACAGCGACCGCCGCTAACAAGCCTTCGCTGATCATCATTCGCACCAAATACAGATTTCAGGAGAGACCATGAGCACCAGCGCAGGATCCGCCCACAGCGGCTCAGACGACAACGATCCCGACCACACCCGGCGCCATGACGTCGACAAGGACCAGCGGGATCACCTGCTGGAACGCGAGAAGGAAGAGTTCGGCGGCGTCAAGATCGGCTCGGCCTTCTTCGGCTGGCTCACCGCAACCGGTACAGCTGTTCTGCTCACCGCCCTGGCCACGGCGCTTGGCGCAGTCATCGGCAACGTAACCAACACCGATGTGGCATCTGAAGCCACGCAGGATCCGCAGGGCGCCGGCATCATCGGGGCAATCATCCTGCTCGTGATTCTGCTCATCGCCTACTACTGCGGCGGTTATGTTGCCGGCCGGATGGCTCGGTTCAACGGTATGAAGCAGGGTATTGCAGTGTGGGTATGGGCGATCGTCATTGCGGTCATCGTCGGCATCCTCGGTGCCATCGCCGGCGCGCAGTTCAACCTTCTCGCCCAGGTCAACAGCTTCCCGCAGATCCCCAACGCGGAGAACATGACCACAACGGGCATCATCTCCGCGATCATTGCAGCGGTTGTCGCCCTCATCGGTGCGATCCTCGGTGGTCTGGCAGGTATGCGTTTCCACCGCAAGGTCGACAAGGCCAACCTCGTCGATAACCGGTAGCCTTCAACCTCAGGCTCGCCGTCGGCCCACCTTCCATATGTGAAGGTGGGCCGACGGCGTTTCGGCGGCGGTTCTGACCGAGGTAGGCCGCTTGGCTATGGAAAACGACGACGTCGGAGGCTACTCCAGCCGGGACAGCACCTCCGTAGCGAACGAGGCTGTAGTAGCCGATCCCTTCAGGTCCGGCGTCGCAATCCCGTCGGCGAGCGCAGACTCGAACGCGTTCGTCAGCGACTTGGCAGCGGCCTCCTCTCCTAGGTGGTCGAGCATCATTGCCGCCGCCCACAGTGCGCCGACCGGGTTGGCGATCCCCTTACCCGCGATATCGGGAGCCGATCCGTGTACGGGCTCGAACATCGACGGATGCTTGCGCTCGGGGTTCAGATTGGCGCTCGGAGCAATCCCGATCGACCCGGCGATGCCCGCCACGAGATCCGAGAGGATGTCGCCGAACAGGTTCGACGCGACGATGGTCCGGATGCTCGTCGGCTTCATCACCAGCCGCGCCGCTAGCGCGTCAATGAGCACCTTTTCAACGACGACGCCGGGGAACTCCTTCACGGTCTCCGCCACCACTTCATCCCAGAAAGGCATGGTGTGGATGATGCCGTTGGACTTAGTTGCCGAGACCAGTTGCCCGCCACGTTCGACGGCGGCCTTCGCGGCGTAGCGCGCAGCACGGGCAACGCCCTTTCTCGTGAACACGCTCTCCTGCACCGCGAACTCCCCATCCGTCCCCGAACCGAACCGACCGCCGATCTGCGAGTACTCGCCCTCGACGTTCTCGCGCACCACCACGATGTCCAGGTCCTCGATGCCGGGCATCGCGCCGACGACGCCGGGCAGCAGCCGCATGGGGCGGAGGTTGATGTACTGGTCGAACTCGCGACGGATGGGAATGAGGAGTCCCCAAAGTGTGACGTCGTCGGGCACGTCCGGTGTTCCGACAGCGCCCAGGTAGACGGCGTCGCCACTGCTGAGCTGCTCGATACCGTCGACTGGCATCATGCGGCCGGTCTTGCGGTAGAGGTCGCTGTTCCAGTCGCGTACCCGCCACTGGACAGAGAAGCCGTGCAGGGTAGCGACGGCATCGACGCACTGCATCGCCACGTCGGTGACATCGACGCCAATGCCGTCGCCGGGGATCGAATCGATGACGTACGTGCGGCTCATGGGATTCCTATCGTTCGGGTGGTCTTGCACGAGCATATGTCGCCTTCGAACCAGTCCTGTTCGCTGCGATGAGCGGGCTCATATCGATTACTCTTCGATGGAAAGATCGACACATTTGGGGGAACAATGTCTGAAGCTCAACCGCTGCCTGCCCAGTCTCAGCCGTCGCATAGTGAAACGCTAACCAGTCGTGTTCCCGGGCACTCGGTCATCGAGGAACTGCTTGCTGCTCACCGCCTGGATCCACCACGTTCCGCACTGGGTCGCTTCTTCGGCGCCCGACCGCTTGGTTCCGAAAGTGCCCCCTGGTACTGGGGTGCTCTAGGGGAAAGGGAGATCGGCGCCCTGCTACTCCAGCTCGGTCCCGAGTGGACAGTGCTTCACGCAGTTCCTGTGGGTAAGGGATCGTCGGATATTGACCATGTGCTCATCGGTCCGGGCGGGGTGTTCACCGTGAACACCAAGCGCCATGCCGGTCAGGCCGTTTGGACTGCGAAGAACACACTCATGGTTGCGGGCCAGCGCCAGCGTCACATCCCCAATGCGGTGTATGAAGCAAAACGAGCGTCGAAGCTCCTGTCTGCTGCGGTGGGACACCCTATTCATGTGAGTGGCGTCGTCGTCATCGTTGGAGCGAAAAGCCTCACCGTTCGCGAGAAGCATTCTGAGATTGCCGTATTCACACCGCGGCAGCTACTGCGCTCACTCAACCATCGGCGGCCGGTTCTGACGCCGCAGCAGATCGCAATACTGAGCGCTGCCGCTGCCCAGCCCGAGACCTGGCACAAGAACCCGCAGCCTCAGAGTGACGCGCGCTGGCTGGAATCCGCCTTCTATGAAGTGTCACGGAAGGTGGACCAGGCACGACGACGGCGCGTCGGTTGGGTGCTTGCATTGGTCGGGACTGTTCTCGGGACTATCTCCGGAGTGCTTCCGTCGCTGCTGTTCGCGCTTGTACGGTGACGCCTGCTCCTTAGCTTTGCGCCGCATATTGATTGCACTAAGCCACATCATGCCTTCTCGACCAGGTCCACCAGCGCATCTACGCCGCGCGATTCCTGAATCGCCTTTCCAATCCGCTGGGCATGCTGCCGGTAGGACGGATCGGTGAGGACCTTGCGCACGGCCTTCGCGACGTCGTCAGGCTTGGCACGGTTGGTCCGCAGGTTGATCCCGGTACCCGACCACGCGACGCGAGCAGTGACTTCGACCTTCTCCTCTGACTGACCCGCAACGACCAGCGGCACCCCGTGGCGCAGAGCGAACTGCACTCCCCCGTAACCGCCGTTCGTGACAAGGACGCTGGTCTTCGGCAGCAGCTCGTCGTACGGGAGATATGACGAAACTCGGACGTTCGCCGGCAACGGTCCCGTGAGCGTGTCCTCGGGTCGGCCGCCGGTGCTGACGACGACGAGAACGTCGTCGTTCGCCAGGCCGTCGATTGTGGGGAGGATGAGGTCGTTGTAGTCACGGTTGGCGATGGTGCCCTGGGTGACGTGTACGACCGGCCGGCCGGAGTCGAGGTCAGCCCACCACTCGGGCAGGGGTACGTCGGTGGTGTCTCTGCCGCCGCCCTGCGAGACCGGGCCGACGAAGTGGACGGTGTCGGGAAGGTCGGAGCGCGGGTACTCGAACTCGGAGACGCCGAACTGGATGAGAAGGTCGGCGCGGCGCGGCCAATCGAGGAAGAAGCCTGGGAATGGTTTCCCGGTCGCCTTGCGCGCCACTTCGTTCGCGTATTTCTGCACCGGCCTGAAAATCACTTTCTCCGCCACTACTTCCAGCGCGCGGTTTCGAATGCGGCCGATGGGTCCGCGTAGAGGCGGGATGCCCAGGCCGAAGGGAGCGGTATCTCGGCTCGACAGGCTGAGCGGCGTGATGCCGCAGTTGACAACAGCTGGGCGGTTTGCGCGGGGCGTATTCAGAAGGAGGGCGACCCCGATGAAGAGTGGCTCGGCGAGCACAGCGTCGGTGGGTATCTCAGCGATGGCGCGCTGGACTGCGTCGTACTGATGTTTGGAGGGGCGGAGGAAGACATGGGTGAGGTCATACCGGATGCCTGCCGGGCCTTTGAGGCCGGCGCGGTCGGGGAACACTTCGTCGGGGTTGGTGTCGTCGAAGTCGGCTTCGGGCGGCAGCGGGAGAAAGGTCGCACCGGTGGCTGCGACGCGGTCGGCATAACGCTGACCTGTGAGGAACCGGACGGTGTGGCCGCGGTTCACGAGGGCGGCGGCGACCGCCAGCATCGGGACGACGTGCCCGGTGATGGGGCAGGAACAGACGAGTACCGATGCCATGGCGGGCTCCTGGTCAGGCGAGTGCGTTGCCTACCAGTAACCACCCCGCGCCTTGGGAATAGCTGGTTACACCGCTCCCCCGAAGTACACCTCGACCTCATGTACCAACCCGTCCTGTACCCGGGTGGCTTCGACGTTGCGGTAGGTGCGTCCGGCGACCTTGTACTCGTATCGGTGAAGCACGACGCCGCCGGTCTCGACGATCTGCAGGGTTCTGGCCGGTGCATCGAAGTGATCGGCCGTGGGGAAGCACCGCTCCAGCCAGGTATCGCGGTCGAGGCGGTCGTCCTGCGGGCTGGTGAAGGTGAAGCTGTCCGCCATCAGGGAAAGAGCGAGGCGTGCGTCCTGCTCACGGTACGCACGGACGAATTCGAGCACGGTCTCCTGCGGTGAGAGAGTCATGCGCCCTACCGGTCGTCGTCGTTCGGGGCGATTCCCGCTCCCCCGAGACCGACGTCGGTCTGCCGCTGCTGCTCCGGCATCCCGGCGTTGTAGCCGGGACCGCCCGTGACCATGATGCTGCGCTTCCGCGAGTGCAGGAAGTACACCGCGACGCCGATGGCCATCCAGGCGAAGAACCGAAGCCAGGTGCCGCCGGTGAGGTTGAGCATGAGGAAGAAGCATAGGGCGATGGCCAGGATCGGCACCACCGGCACGAACGGAACACGGAAGGACCGCTTCAGGTCGGGCCGGGTGCGGCGCAGGATGATCACGCCGAGCGCCACCAGCATGAACGCGAACAGGGTCCCAATATTGACCAACTCAGCCAGCGTGGACAGCGGGACGAAAGTCGCAATGATCGCAATGATGATTCCGGCCAGCAGCGTGAACCGATAGGGCGTTCCGAACTTGGGGTGCACGGCGCCCAGCGCCGGCGGCAACAGCCGATCCCGGCTCATCGCGAAGCCCACCCGCGTCTGGCCGAGCAGCAGGATCATAGCGACGACGATGAGACCTATACATGCGCCGATCGCCACCACGTCGCCCATCCAGGTGACACCGATGGCGGTGAAGGCTGTCGCCAGTGGGGCGCCGTCGGCCGGGTCAATGTCGGAATAGGGACGGATCCCGGTGATGATCAGCGAGACGGCCATATAGAGCACCGTGACGATGGCGAGGGAACCGAGGATGCCGATCGGCAGGTCGCGCTGCGGGTTGCGTGTTTCCTCGGCGGTGGTGGCAATGACGTCGAACCCGATGAAGGCGAAGAACACCAAAGCCGCTGCCGCAAACACGCCGCCCAGACCGTACACGGTGGGTTCAAGTCCGAAGATGGTTTCCACCAACGGCACATCGAGCGCCCCCGCTTCTGACGGTGCCGTGCCCTGAGTCGGCGGAATGAAGGGTGACCAGTTAGCGACGTTGATGAAGAAGAGGCCCACAATGATCACCAGCAGCACCACAGCCACCTTGATCGCCGTGACCACCTGGTTGATGCGGCTGGAGAGCTTGATGCCGGTCATGAGCACGACGGTCAGCCCGAGGATGAGCAGCCCGGCCGGAAGGTTCATCACGCCGGTGTCCACGGAAGCGATGGCCTCGGGTATGGCGAATGGCGTGCCTTCGAGCACCACACCGAGGTACTGGCTGAACGATGTGGCCAGAGCGGCCGCCCCGACCGTGAACTCCAGCACGAGGTCCCAGCCGATTATGAAGGCCACCAGCTCACCAAGTGTCGCAAATGAGAAGGTGTAGGCGCTGCCGGCCACCGGCACGGTCGAGGCCAGCTCGGCGTAACAGATCGCGCTCAGCCCGGCGACAACACCGGCAATAAGGAAGGAAAGCGCGACGGCGGGACCTGCGTTTGCGCCGGCCGCTTGGCCGGTGAGCACGAAGATTCCGGCACCGATACACACGCCGACACCGAAGACGATGAGGTCCAGCGCGCCCAGGCTCTTTTTGAGCTGGTGTCCCGGCTCCTCCGTGTCGCGTATGGACTGTTCGATGGATTTGGTACGGAACACACTCATGGCCTGACCCCTTGCTCTGGGACTCTGACTGACTCATTTGCGTCTGGCTTGAGCACGATTCTATGCCGGACGGCGGAACTTACAACGTGCGGCTCCCGACCGGTCTTTCACCGGGGGCCGCCCGGCATTATTGGGGTGGCACTGGCCGTCCTATAAGCCGGCAAAGCGCGAGTAAGAGTCCGGGCAAGGTGTAAGGCGCAGACTCACCACCATCGGACTCAAGGAGCTTCGCCAGAACGCCAGCGACGTGATCAAGCGGGCTGAAGCGGGCGAAACAATCACGATCACCGTATCCGGACGCGATGCCGCCGTACTCAGCCCGATCGAAGCGCATGCCTGGCGGCAGTTCGGGGAGATCGAAGGGATCTTCTCCGTCCCCACAGATCCTGACTGGGGCCGGGACCTGGGTACGTTCGACGACGCGCCTCAGGATCCATGGGCACAGCAGTGAGGGCCATTTTCGACACCAACCTGCTGATAGCCAACGATGTTCCTGCAGTGCCCGAAAAGATCGGTATCAGTGTGGTGAGCTTGGCGGAGCTGCACTACGGAGTTCTGGCGGCAAGCGCCAGTCAGCGCCCTTTGCGGCTGCGCAGGCTCGCATCCATCGAGAGCCGATTCGCTGCCCTGCCTGTAGACAGCGCCGTTGCCCGCAACTATGGCCTCCTCGCCGAAGCGGTCACTGCGGCCGGCCGAAAACCCCGTGCACGCAATTTTGACCTGTTGATCGCCGCCACCGCGATGACCCACAACGCAATCCTCTACACCCGCAATTCTAAGGACTTTGACGGATTGGAGTCTCTGGCGGACGTTCGTCCGCTCTGATACGGACTCATCTCAGTCAATTCCTCAGGCGTCCGGAGTTACTGGGGGCCTATAGGCTCCCGTCGCTCGTCGAAATGTCTTGACTTGGCGCAGCGTAGGTTCAGCGCGCAGCTTAGCTCTTGAAGATCCCGGAACGATCACTGGTTCGCCACATCGCCGGGGTTACGTCTTTAAACTCCGCCCAATGCCCATGAAGCGACGACGACGTGTCCGCCAAGTGCCTCCACAAAGTCCACAAGCACATCAACACCATGCGCCTCAGGACCGATCTGCCGATACGCTGCGCATTCTGCTGGTAGGACGGATCGGCGAGGATCTTGCGCACCATCTCATTAACGTCTGGTTTGAGCACGATTCTATGCCCGTCAACGGGACTTGGAACCTGCGGAGCGAGAAAGAAAGAAATTCGGGGCGTTTGCGCTGGTCCGTTCCATTTCCAATGTACCGCTGGCAAGGGGGCTTGCGGCAAGGCCCCCGTCAAGCCTCACACTGGCTCGGACGCACCCGAAAAAGGTGGCCCCAAAAGCACGGAGTCGGTGGGACCTCCTCCGGCGATGATAACGTCAGCCATTTCAACCCCACCTGGCATGATGCTGGCCGGTGAGCTCGCCGTGGCCGGCGTGGACACAGCGATCGTGGAGCGCCGCCCGACGCCGGAGCTGGTGGCTCCCGTGCCGGCGGCTTCCACTCGGGACGATCGGAATCCTTGATCAGCGCGGGATCGCCGACCGGCTCCTCGCCGAGGGCCACCCCGTTCAAGCGGCATTCTTCGGAACCACGATGCTGGACTGGAGCGACTTCGCTTAAACATTCACCTTGTGGCAGAACCATATTGAACGGATCCTGCCAGCTGGATCGAGGAGCTAGATGTGCCATTCCTTCGCGTCCGGCTCAGGTCAGGCAGAACTATTCCGAGAACAGCGGAACTCCCTGGAGAACCAACGGGGTATCTCCTACGAAACGCTACTAGTGCCATACCTGCGAAACGCAACCGAGATCGAACTGCACGACCCATATATCCGTATGGGACACCAAGGCCGGAATTTTGTCGAATTGCTCGCCCTCATCGCTGCGGCAAAAGACCCGGCTGACGAGGTCACCGTCAGCTTCTTCACCGTGCTCGACCAAGACCCCGAGTAACATACGAAGCAACTCCACATGCTCAACAACATCGTTCAGGGAGCATCTCAGCAAGGCATCGAGGTGAACGTGTCGAAGGATCCCGGGGGACATGACCGCTGGATCCGAACCGACACCGGCTGGCGCATCAATCTCGGCCGGGCCTCGACATCTTCCAGAAGTCAGACGGCGGCTGGTTCGACTTCGGCACGAGCCGCCAGGAGTTCCGGCAGGTCCGCGCCTTCGGAGTCACCTATATTCGGGAAAATGGTTGAGCAGTCTGTAACTGACGTGCGTACCACGGCGCAAGGAGCAACCGATGAAGCTGTCTAAAACTACTCGCGCCGCGGTTTGGCTAGAGCAATTCGAGGTCGACGATCGGGCAGCCGCTGTAGCGCTGCTGGATAGTGTGCGGTTCGTGCCGGGCGGCGATGTCATCGCAGGTACTAGATGTACCCGGCCAGGACGTTGGTAGCGGCGAGCCTGGTTGAACTAGGAAAAACCTCCGAGTGGGATGTGGCTTGTCTAAGGCCCACTCCAACTCGGAGGTTCTCATGTTCCACCGTAACGCCCGTCTGACTGTCCATGGCCGCAAGCTCATCATCGAGCGGCACCAGGCCGGATGGAAACAGGCCCACATCGCCGCGGCGATGGGCATCTCCCGCAAGTGCGTCAGGACCTGGATCCTCAGGTACGAGACCGAGGGCGAGACCGGGCTACAGACTCGATCTTCGCGGCCGCACACGATGCCCACCCGGACCGCGCCCGAGGTCGAGCAGAAGGTCCTGGCCGCCCGGGCCGAACACCGGCAGGGCCCCGACCTGCTCGGACCGAAAATCGGAGTCCCGGCCAGAACGGTCTCCCGAATACTGCGCCGGCACGCAGTGCCCCGTCTGCGCGAGTGCGACCCCATGACCGGCGATCTCATCCGCTCCTCGAAATCCACCGCGGTCCGCTACGAGCGCGCCCGGCCCGGCGAACTGGTCCACATGGACGTCAAGAAGCTCGGCCGGATCCCCGACGGCGGGGGCTGGCGCGTCCACGGACGGGCGATTCCACGCGACCGGGAACGCAGACCCGGATACGACTACATCCACTCCCTAATCGATGATCACTCCCGCCTCGCCTACAGCGAGGTGCTGCCCGACGAGAAAGGCCCCAGCTGCGCGGGCTTCCTCGAGCGCGGGATCGCCTACTTCGCCGCTCGCGGGATCACCCGAATCGAGCGGTTGATGACCGACAACGCCTGGGCCTACCGACACTCCCTGCGGGCACTCTGCGCCGAGCACGGCATCACCCAAAAGTTCATCAGACCCCACTGCCCATGGCAGAACGGCAAGGTCGAAAGGCTGAACCGCACCCTGGCTACCGAATGGGCCTACCGCCAGGCCTACACCAGCAACACCCAACGCACAGCCGCGCTTGACCCATGGCTCGAGCACTACAACACTGAACGCAGTCACAGCGCACTCGGAGGCAAACCACCGATCAGCCGACTGGCACTAACCTGATGACCGGGTACACCTAGGCGCTCGTTGGATGGTAAAGATGGACCTGCACGACTTCTTTGGAACCGTGACCGAGGCATCGGTGTATCGCGTGTTCCGAAGGCTCGGATACGGCAAGCTCGTCTCCTTCGAACTTGCACGGATCACGACACGAGCAGAAAACGCTCGGCATGCTCCCTGGCTGGCCGCAAGCACCGTAATTGAGAGCTACGCTGTAGCCGGAGTAGGAGTTCTACCACAAGGCGGACCCACGAGTGGAATACTCGCAAACGCAGCCGCAGCCCGACTCGATAAATTCCTCCAGGCCTTCGCCCTCCAACGCGGCCTCACTTACACTCGCTACTCCGACGATCTATTGTTCTCCGGTCTAGATGCGTTTCATCGATCCGCCGCAGAGATGGTCACCCGGGAAGTGTCGGGTCACATCCGAAAAGCTGGATTCGTCACGCACAGGACCAAGACTCGAATAGTGCCACCTGGGTCACGCAACGTTGTTCTCGGGCTGCTTGTGGACGACTCCGTTCGACTGATGCCCGAGCATCGACGGCGTATAGAGGTACACCTACGCGGGGTCGAAAAATTCGGACTCGCGCGTCACTCCACCCATCGAGGATTCAACTCTGTTTTCTCGTTTGTCGATCATCTTGCTGGCTGGATCGCGTTCGCACTCGGAGTTGAGAGGGAACGTGCATCGCGTTGGCACCAGCGTCTCAACCAGATCCTCAAGCGTGAGGGTCTACCAATAATGTCACGCTTAGCCTAAGCTTCAAACGCACCGCTCGGGAGCCGGCGCAGCCCCGCTCGATCAGGATAAGTCCGAAGGCATGCTCATCAATCTCATCCGCCTGAACCCAGCCCCTTGTTACCAATGCATGGTGTCGGTCGCGATCCGTATCTACGCAGGTGAAGGGTAGTCCTGTAGGGCAACAAGGTGTCCGCCTTCGGTTGGGCCGAATTCACGCTTGAAGCACGCCCTCACGCCACTCCGACGCCACCGCCGCCTGGTGAGCGTCCTCGACAACTTTGCTGTTGACTGGGCCCGCTGGCCGATCGACGCCGACTGCACCGCAGCCTCCACCTTCGCCAGATTCAGCACGTTCGCGTGCACTTTCCCGAGCGGCCCTCAGCCGACGATAGCGCTCCCACGAAACCGGCAAGAATACTTGGTATCGGATCTCCTTGCATATCTGGGTTACGGCGGTGACAGACACCGGCAGATCCACCTGCAGCACATTCGCATGCCTCCGCGAAAGCAAATTCGTGTGCGCTGCCAATGGTTACTGCACTATTGCCGATGCCGTAGCCAAGACGTCCGCCGGCATAGGTCGATGCAGCTTCCAGGTGATAGCGATGGGCTTCTCCCCCGAGTGCTGGACGTAATCAACCTGACCCAAACACGTGTAGGGCACCGTTAGCCCGCTCTCGTCTTCCGCAGTGTCGCGGGTGAAGAGCAACACCTGCGACCCTCGCGATTTGTGGTTCAGATAACGCTGCCCTACAGGGCTGTTTGGGGCGGTCGAGTTCTGTGATTCCCAATGGAAGAGGTCCTGACCGATGGCGTAGTCCTTGTACATGGTGGTTGCTGAGTGGTTCTTCTCATCCTTGTTGAGCGTGACGAAGAAGACGTCGGTCGACGCCGCTGGACACCATGCAACTCCCTCTCGGTGCTGCACGTTCTTGCCGAGCTCAAGGGAGCCATATTCCAGTGCCGCTAGAACTTCCTCGCGCCGGTAGGTTGCATGCGATGACAGCGGAATGTGTTGCAAATCGGCGCCGAGCCCCTTCGCGGCGTGCTTAGAATCGGTGACGCCCAGTTCTACGAGTTGCCGAATTTCGTCACACACAAAGCGGAACCTACGTAGGTGGTCCAGACCGTCGTCGTACGTTTGAAAACCGCCGCCATCGCTCCACAGCGTATAGAAGAGCATCCGGGCAAACGTCTTTTCCCGTGGTCCGAGGTCTCCATACCGCGGCGAGTCTTGGCGGACGAGCCTTGTGTACGCGTCGGCTCGTTCGGGGTCGTCCACATGAAGCAGCCGCACCATGCGCAACAGGAGTTGTTTCTCCTGTTCAAGCTCTGCCAGTCCACCCGCTATGGCCGCCTCCCCTGGAGAAAGCCCCTCGATCAGGCCAGCCTGGCGTAGGTACCCGGTCCAGGAATCCCGCGTCGAGCGGTAAATGGTTTTCAGGTCGTTGCCAGATCGCTCGAGGTACTCGGCCAGTACCGTTTCGCCATAGGAGGCGATGTCACGCACGAGTTGCGCGCGGTTGAACCGCAACTGAGCCCGGATGTTCTCCAGCACGACTCTCTGCGCCACACGGTCGAGAACGATCTGGGAACCAGACGGCAGGAACGGGAACTCGTCGTCGACCGCTTTCTCCAGCTGCTTTCGGCCCAATCCCGTGAGCGCTCGGTAACGCAGATCGAAGCGGAACTCACGGCGCTGCTGCCCGATGAAGTCCAACACAGTGAGGACCGATTTCTCCTCAGCGCGCCGCAGCCCGCGGCCAAGCTGCTGAAGAAAAATTGTTGCGCTCTGGGTTGGGCGAAGCATGAGAATTGTGTCTACTTCGGGCAGGTCAAGACCTTCGTTGAAGAGGTCCACGGTGAAGATGCAGTTGATTTGGCGGTCGCGTAGCTGTGCGAGCGCAAGTGCGCGTTCGTCGTCGTCCGTTCCACCATGCAGGGCTACCGACGTGATGCCCGCACGGTTGAAAACCTCGGCCATGTACTGGGCGTGCTGAACGGAGACACAGAAGCCGAGGGCACGCATCTGGTTGGCTCCGGTGATTTTGTCTCGGAGTTCGCGAATGACTTTGGCTGCGCGGGCGTCGTTACCGGTGTAGAGGCGGTCGAGCTGGGCGAGATCGTAGTTGCCTCGCTTCCACTCCACCTGGCTGAGGTCGACGTCATCGGACACACCGAAGTAGTGGAAGGGCACCAGGAGGTCAGCGTCGAGGGCATCCCAGAGCCGGAGTTCGCTCGCCGTACGACCGTCGAAGAACTGGTCGGCGACGTTGAGGCCGTCACCTCGCTCAGGTGTCGCCGTGAGGCCGAGTAATTGCTGCGGTGTGAGGTGGTCGATCAGACTTCGATAGGTAGGCGCCATAGCGTGGTGGAACTCGTCGATGACGACGATGTCGAACATGTTGGGTTCGAGCTGCTGGATGCCTCTGGCATTGAGTGACTGGACCGAAGCGAAGACATGCTTCCACTGGGTGGGCTTGTTGTCGCCGACGTAGAGCTCGCCGAAAGCACCATCTTGCATGACGTTGCGATAGGTGCGCATGGATTGTCGCAGGATTTCCTGACGGTGCGCGACGAAAAGGAGCGTGAGGTTTCGGCCTGCGGCTTCGCTGAGACGTTTGTAGTCGAGCGCGGCGATGACGGTCTTGCCGGTTCCGGTGGCGGCAACGAGGAGATTGCGGGTGTGGCCTTTGAGCCGCTCCGCCTCGAGCGCTTCGAGCATCTCCTCCTGGTGGAGGTAGGGCTGGACCTCCAGTCCGGTGACGCCATCCGGGGCGATGGTGCGTTTGCCGCCGTTCCGCTCAAGGGCAGCATCGAGTTTGTCGCCATCTCGTTCGGGATCATAGCTCTGGAACGCTCGCTGCTCCCAGTAGCTGTCGAAGGTGACCTCGAACTTCTTCAGCAGTGTGGGCGTGGCGATGTTGGAGAGCCGGACGTTCCACTCCAGTCCGTCAAGGAGTGCGGCCTTGCTAAGATTTGAGCTTCCGACGTATGCGGTGTCAAAGCCGGTGTCCCTTCTGAATAGCCACGCTTTGGCGTGAAGGCGGGTGGCCTGGGTTTCGTAGCTGATCTTGACCTCGGCGCGGTAGCGATTGACCAGCTCGTCGATGGCCCGGCGTTCCGTGGCGCCCATGTACGTGGTCGTGATGACTCTTAGGCGGACACCGCGTTCCTGTAGTCGTTCCAGAGCAGGTTGGAGTAACCGCAATCCGGTCCAGCGGACGAAGGCGCACAGCAGGTCGACGGAGTTGGCCGAGTCCATCTCAGTTCGGATTTCTGCTGCAAGGTTCGGGTCATCCTTGCTGTTGGTCAGAAGTGCCGATTCGCTGAGCCGCGTGGTGGGGCGCTTGACACTGCGCCTGCGGAGATGGTCGGGGCGGTGAAGCGCATGAAGTTCTTGAGGGCCAGCGGCAATGACGGCCGGTTGGTCGAGATGTCCCAAAATGGTGTTCGCGATCTCCACCCGCTCGGCAGGGGCGGCTTTGGTGAGCGCTTGCCGCACGGCGTCGGCGACGTGACGCGAGAGAATATCAGGGGCCGTGTCTTCGTCGATCTGCTCGAACGACGCATGTAGGTCTTGTGCCGCATCGAGTTGCGCGGCGATCATGTCAGTTTTCAGGAGCTCATAAAGCCCCTCGGGCAGCTGCGGTGCTGCCCCTCCCCCAATGATTTGGCTCACCTAACCAGGGTAGTAGTTATTCGGTGAGATGATTTCGATCCAGCAACTGATCTCGGAACCGCGACGCGGGGCACCACACGACGCAGGATTGGATCGGTCAGAAGGTGACCGCCCTCGCCGGCCTATCGTCCGCCAATCTGAGAGCAGCTGTTGTTACATCAACTCGGCTCACATCAGAGCCGGCACAGGCCATTACTATCTTGGACCGCTCGGACACTGCTTTTCAACGAACTACGGTCGGCCGGGATTTCAACTGCGTGCAGGCGATAGGAGGATGACGCCGCGATGCAATCAGCGCCGCAAGACGCTCAGGAATGTCATACCAGTCCCGTAGCCTTTTCGAAAGAAGACGCTGGATCGAGGAAACGCCTGTGCAACTGTACGATCTCTTCATGAGTGGGGGCGCGCCGTTGATCCTTAGGGGATCACACACACGTGGATTGAATCACATGGAGCAGTTTCAGGTTAGCTACGTCCGCGCGATTGCGGCAGCGGCAGGATGCAATCTGGTGGGAACTCCGGAGATAGACGAGGGAATTGATCTTGTTTTGTCCCACAGATCTGACCAGCACCTTCAGACGGGCGCCGTTTATCTGGAGATACAGCTAAAAAGCACCTCCCAATATATCGGCCAAAATTCAACTCACATCTCTTCGAATATGCGCGCCGACCGCTACGAGGAGTTTGCGAGCACTGACCCGAGTGTCAACCGGATAGCAGTCATCATGTCGCTGCCAACCGAGCAAGCGTCCTGGTTAGAGGCTTCCCACGATTACCTGGCGCTGAAGCATTGTTGTTACTGGGTGAATTTACGAGGTGCTCCAGCGTCAACCGCAGCTAGACCTAGCTTCAACGCTCGAAGAGAAGACATCTTCGATGATGTGGCGCTGTGCGGCATCATGCAGCGAATCGGACAGGGCGGACAGCCATGAATACATTCGCACGATCCGAGCGCGTGAACAGTTTATTAGCAACGCTTGAACACTTTCGTTGGTACCGCGCCGAGGGGGTGCCGGGGAAGTTCGACATCTGGCGGGAATACGACGGAGCAGGCGAAGTTCTCATTCCGCTGGACGATACTCGTCCAGATTTCGATCGCCTCCTAGGCAAAGCACAACGCGAAATTTTTCGAAGGTTCGGTGCCGAAGCCAAGCACGCCGAAGCGCTGTATCGCATCAAAGAGACGACCGCGCTCGACGAATCGCATTGGCAAAAGGAAACGTCGCTAGACGGAGGGCTTATCCGATGGACAGACGGCGAGTTGCTTTATGCTTCTGCCCGCTCGATGCTTATCGCCTCGGCGAAGTCCACTCGTGAGGCGAGGATGTATCACGGCAATGCGAGCGCGTTCATAGCCAAGCAGTTCATAGATGACTGCTATATGGGTCAGACCGCAATAGGGAGCTACGTGATTACCGCGCACACACATGCGGACAAGAGATTTCATTTCTCGAGGCGTTCCGAAGAGGTCGCCAGTCAGACCCCGCGTCTGGCAGAGTCCGTAAGTGGTCGGGAGATACTGCAGACATTCGAGCGTTCCCTTGACCTGGCACGTCGCTGCCTAGACGAATATCGTGCGAAACCGACCACCGACATTTTTGTTGAAGCGGTGCACGACGGCTTGTCATATGAATTCATTAAGGCTTTGGGCGACGTTACGCGTGATGGTGAGTCGGCTATTCAAGTGGTGCGGCACAGTCAAAATCTCACTCCTTCAAAGCACGAATTCACCTTCACCCCTGTGGAGTCGCCGATACTCGACAAAGTCGCTACACGGTTCTCCCAGGCACCGGCATCTCAGGACGTAACACTGGTAGGCGAAGTAGTCCTACTAAGCCACGCTTCCGCTACCGACATTAGGGTTATTCGTCTGGTGATAGACAGTGGGTCTTCAGTCAAGAAGGCTCGGGTCCGCCTCGACGCGGAGCAATACAGAGTAGCCCTCGAAGCTCATTCCAACGATGCAATGCTCCAAGTTTCAGGACGGTTGGAACGAGAAGGCAATTTTTACTGGCTCTACGATGCCGCGGGTGTTCGAGTAGTTCCCACCGAGCAGCGAATCTCGTATGACAATCTGCCCCTCTTCTAGCTTGATCGCTGACAGATGACCGAACGAGCAGATCGCGCCATACGGTGGTCGTTCTATCGGCCCCGGCTCCGCCCTGCCGACAGTTTGATGGCGGTACGCACATTTATTTGGACGATCTAGGTGCCACAAACGCCTAACCGAAGGTACCAAGGTCCATTTTGATGATGACTGAGCCTTCGCAGATAGCCACATTGGGGCCCGGTTGCAGAGATCGAGAGCTCTTACGGCTGGAGACGAAGTTGCATCGAGTAAGGGCAACCGCGCCCGCCGGTGAGATGGCCGCTCGTGGCGCCCAGTTCGATTCAAAGGCTCTGTGAGAGGACGGCGAACCATTCAGTCTTTGCGCTCGCCGAAGCACTCATTGCTACGTGCACTAGCTGAGCCCTACGCTTCCAGCGCCGCCCGCACGTCCGCTCGCCGCTCCGACGCTGCCGCAGTCCCGTGCGCGTCTTCCACCACTTTATCGATCAGCACCCGCCGACCCGTCGACGCTGACTGCACAGCCGCCTCCACCATCGCCAAGCTCAACACGTTCGAGTGCACCTCCCCCGACGGCACCTCACCAGATCGTAACGCCGACACAAACTCCACCAGCGCGCCGGCGATCTCCTCCTCATGCGACACAGGCGCGACCGAAGCTGCACCGGACACCAACTCCGCGACAGGAGCCCCGGCACCATCCCACGTGGCAGAACCCCCTGCACCGTTCACCCGCCACGACCCGTTCCACGACGTCTCCAACCCGTCCGCACACCAGCTACCCGTATACACATACCGGGTGCCACCGCTCATCTGGAACACCGCGGTGGCGGCAGCAGCGCCGTCGTACCAGCTCCACGACGGATTGAACTCCTCGCAATACACCGACACCGGATCCTGATCCAGCAGGAACCGCACCGCATCGAACTGGTGGATCGCCATGTCCACCAGCAGCACATGCGCCATCTCCTCCCGGAACCCACCAAAGTGCGGGGCCTTGAAGAACTCCGTCGTCACCACACCAATTTCCCCCAGCTCAGCGGTCAGCGCCTTCAGCTGGGTCAGCCCCTGGAAGTACCGGCGCGACTGGCTGATCATCAGCAGCTGCCCGCTCACCTCCGCCGCAGCCGCCAGAGACAAACCCTCCGCCACGGTCGGCGCCACCGGCTTCTCACACAGCACCGGCAACCCGGCGAACATCGCCTCCATATTGACCGGATGGTGCGCCGCAGGCACCGTCACGTTCACGACGGCGTGCGCACCGGTCGCCGCCGCAACCTCCGACACTGACGTGCCGAGAGCAACGTCCCGTAGCCCGAACTCGTCGACCGCAGCCTGCGCGGCACCCAGGTTGAGGTCCACGAGACCGACCAGCTCGACGTCGTCGTTCGCTTGGAGTGTCCGGATCCAGGCCTTGCCCATCCCGCCGGCACCCACCTGCACCACGCGCAACGGCCCGGCAGTCTCAACGGTCTTGAAGGTGATCAATTGCTCATCGCCCCCTGGTAGCCGTGACCGGTGTAGAAGTCCTCCGTCTCGTAGCGCAGCAACACCGGATCGGTACGCTCGGGCCGCAGCGTCTTCGCCCACTCGACGCCGTTCGCGATTACGCGGCGCACGTCCTTGTGGTGGTAGACCGGGTAGTCCTGATCGCCCGGGCTGAAGAAGAAGATCTTCCCGAAACCGCGCTTGAACGTGCAGCCGCTGCGGAACACCTCTCCCCCGCTGAACGTGCTGAGGAAGATCAGCTCATCCGGCGCCGGAATGTCGAAGAACTCCCCATACATCTCCTGCTCGTCAATGATGAACGGGTGCGGCACGCCCTGCGCAATCGGATGCGCCGGGTTCACGGTCCACACGATCTCGCGGTCGCGCTCGGACCGCCACCGCAGCGTGCACGAGGTGCCCATCAGCTTCCCGAAGATCTTCGACCAGTGGCCAGAGTGCAGCACCAGCAACCCCATGCCCGCCAGCACGTGCCGGTGGACGCGCTCGACGACGCTATCCGCCACCTCCCCATGCGCGGCATGCCCCCACCACACCAGCACGTCGGTGTTCTCGAGGATGTCCTCGGTGAGACCGTGCTCGGGATCGTCGAGCGTGGCGGTCCGAACGACTGCCCGCGCGCCGAGGTTCTCCTCGATGCCCTCGCGGATGGTGTTGTGCATGCCGTCGGGGTAGATGGCGCGGACTTCGGGCTGGACCTGCTCGTGGCGGTTCTCGCCCCAGACGAGGACGCGCACGGTGTCGGAACTGGTGGTCATGGTTTTCTCACTTTCGTTGGAAGCTTTACTTGACGGCCCCGCCGGTGGCACCGGCCGCAATGTATTTCTGGGCCAGGATCAGCAGCGCGATCGCCGGCAGGGAGGACAGGACGGCGGTGGCCATGACGGCACTCCAGTTGGACACCTGTGTGCCCAGGTACTGGTAGATGCCCAAGGTCACCGGCCGCACCTCGTCGGTGGTGGTGAGGGTCAGCGCGAACAGGAAGTCGCTCCACGAGAACAGGAACGCGAACAGGCCCGCGGTGATGAGCGAGTTCCGGCTGATCGGCAGCACAATCGAGACGAACGCACGCACCAGCCCCGCGCCGTCGACCCTCGCGGCCTCAACGATCGAGGTTGGAATGCCGATCATGAACGCCCGCATGATGAGGATGACAAACGGGATGGCGTGCGTGGCGTCGGCCAGGATCAGGCCGGGGATGCTGTTGAGCAGCCCGAGGTCGTTGTACGCCGCGTACAGCGCGTTCGCGATCACGATGCCCGGAATCATCTGCGAAATCAGGATCGCAAGCAGCGCGACATTCACCCAGCGGAACCGGAACTGGGCCAGCGCGTACGCCGCCGGTGCCGCGACGAGCAGACTGAACACCACGGTCACCAGCGAGACGATGAGACTGGTGACGAGGTTCGGCCCCTGCTCGGCGATGGCCCGGGCGTACCCCTCAAAGCTCGGATTCAGCGGGAAGAAGCTGGCGGTCAGCGTGTTGCCAGAGGGCTGCAGCGACGCGTTCACCATCCAGTAGACGGGAAACAGCATCACGGCCAGGAACAGGATCCCCAGCGCGGTGTACCCGGCGGAGCGGTTGCGTTCCTTGCCTGCGTTTCGGTGCGCCGGAACGTGTACGACGGCGGTTTCCACGCTAGTCACGGTTGTCCCCTTACTCGTCGACTGCGCGCCGGTTGGCACGGAGGTAGATGACGGCGAACACCAGCGAGATCAGGATCAGGATGTTGCTGAACGCGGCACCCACCCCGAACTCGAAGTTGATGAACGACTCCTGGTACGACCGGATGGACAGCGTCTGCGTGGCATTCGCCGGCCCGCCGTTGGTCAGGCCCAGGATGATGTCCAGCACCTTGATCGTGTAGACGACGCCGAGCACCAGCACCACGCTGATCACCGGCTTGAGGTTCGGCAGCGTGATGTGCCGGAACGCCTTCCACCCGGTGGCGCCATCCAGCGCACCCGCCTCGTACAGCTCGTCCGGGATGTCCTGCAGACCCCCGTAGAGGATGGTCACGTTGAACGGAATGCCCACCCAGATATTCACCAGTACGACGGCGATAAGCGCCACCGCCGGGCTGGTCAGCCACGGCACGGGTTCAATTCCGAAAGTGCCGAGGAACTGGTTGAGGATGCCGGAGTCCTGCTCGAGGATGGACCGCCAGGTTGCGCTGGAAACGATGAGCGGCAGCAGCCAGGGCAGCAGGAGCATCGAGCGCAAAAAGTTGCTGAGCGGGAAGCGCCGCTTGAAGTAACAGGCGAGCGCCAGCCCGATGATGAATTGCCCGGCGATGGACCCGATGGTGAACAGCGCGGTGTTGGTCATCGACGGCCAGAACAGGTTGCTGTTCAGCACCGCCTGGTAGTTCGCGAGTCCCACCCAGGGCGCTTCTCCGGTGAAGAAGGTCTTGGTGGTGTACTCCTGCAGGCTCATGGTGATGTTCTTGACCACCGGGTAGCCAAAGAACAGCACCAGATACAGGGCGGCCGGCGCCACGAAGAGAAGGCGGGTGACGCCCTCGCGGGAGAACCGGCGCCGTGCGCGGACGGGAGGCGGGGCCTCCGCGGAGGAGGCGGCCGCCGTCGTCGTGAGTTCCGTCTGTGTCATCGAACGTGACCCTTCCGGCATCGTGCTGAGTACTCGCTGCACATCGTGTCCGCCTGCGCTATCCGGCAGAGGCTTGCTCGAAGGCTTCGGCAGGCTCGGCCTTGCCGGTCAGCGCGAGCTGGATGGCGTTGTAGATGACGGTCGCGGCTTCGGGCCATTCCTCGCCGAGCTGTCCGGTGCGCGAGCGGGCGTTGGCAACCTGCTCGGTGAAGGACTCCATCTCGGGTACCTTGGCGACGTACTCCTCGGCGAGCGCGGTCTTGGTGGGGACGGTGTAGCGGGCTTCGGCGAGGGCGAGCTGGTTCTCGTCGTTGCTCATGCACTCGACGAACTCGGCGGACTTGGCCTGCTTGGCGTCGTCGCCGGTGACCGGGACGGTCCAGACTTCGCCGCCCAGCCGGGCGATGGAGGTCTGGCCCTCCTCGTTGACGGGAATCTGCACGGAGGCGAACTTTACGTCCGGGTTCTCCTGCAGGGCCGGGATCTGCCAGGGCCCGTTGACCATCATGGCGGCCTTGCCCGCGACAAACTGGTCTTTCACGTCGGCCTGGGACCAGTTGATGACGGCTTCGGAGGCCGAACCGCTGTCCACCAGGCCCTTCCAGAGCGCGAGGGCTTCGGCTACTTCGGGGCTGGTGAGGTCGGTTTCCTCGCCGCCGTTGGACCACATGAAGGGCAGGAACTGCCAGCTGCCCTCGTAGGTGGCGATGGCGGAGAACGCGATGCCGTACTGGTCACCTTCCGTCAGTTGTTCCGCGGCGGTCTTGAGCTCGTCCCACGTGGTCGGGGGTTCGACGCCGGCGGCCTCCAGCAGCTCGGGGTTGTAGAAGATGCCGAGGGTGTTGGCGGTCGGTGCGAGCCCGTACACCTCGCCCTCGTACGTGGCAGCCTCGAGCATGCCCTGCGCGAATCCGGAGGTGTCGACGTCGTACTGGCTCAGCGGTGACAGGCCACCGGTGGCGGCGATCTCCTGGACGTCGGGGTTATCGAGCATGAGGACGTCGGGCATGGTTTGCGATGATGCGCGCTGCAGGACCTTTTGAATGAGGTCCTTGCCGGGAACGGTCTCGCGCTCGATAGTGACGCCGAGCTCGGTGGCGCAGCGGTCGATGGCTTCCTGGACCAGTGTCTTGTCCGGCTCGTTGTTGTAGTAGTCGACGACAGTGAGGGACTCGACCTCACCACTTGAGCTGGCACTGCCGCCGCCTCCCCCGCAGGCGGTCAGCGCGAGCGGTGCGATGGCGGTCATGGCTGCCAGGGTGAATTTCCGGTTTTTCATGGGGCTCCCTTGCCGTGGTTGGTCCGGGTAGTAAAACGCTTAACTCAGCGACTCCAATCGAGTGTGATGGGTCACAACCGGGCTTGTCAAGGAAAAATTTAAACGCTTTACTGAAGGAGTCTTGCGGGCCTGTTCAACTCGGTCTGCAATGTTTCGCTGACTCGAAGGGCGGTTCCCGTGGCCACCATGCAGGACGTCGCCCGGCACGCCAATGTGTCCATCGCGACGGTGTCTTTCACGATCAACAACACCAAGCCGGTGTCCCCCGCGACGCGGGCCAAGGTCGAGGCGGCGATGCAGGAACTTGGGTTCCGGCGGAACGTCGTCGGCCGGGCTCTGGCCAGTAAGCGCACGCGGATCATCGCGCTTCTCTTCCCGGCGCTTCAGCACTCCTTCAGCGGAACGGTCGTGGAGTTCTTCACCAGCGCTGCAGCTGCCGCCCGGGAGCTCGGCTACAACCTGGTGCTCTGGCCCATCAGTAACGACGCCGGCCAAACCACGGAGCTCACCTCAAGCGGACTGGTGGACGGCGTGATCCTGATGGAGGTGCAGCTGGACGATCCGCGCGTCGAGGAGCTAGTGAAATCCGGTACACCGTTCGCGCTGATTGGGCGGACTCGCGATCCCAGTGCCCTGACCTACGTCGACATCAACTTTGAGGACACGCTCGTTGCCGCGGTCCAGCACTTGACGGAGCTGGGACACTCTCGCATTGTGCTCCTCGACGACGCCGTGGGCAGCCGCGATCTTGAAGAGTTTGGGCCGGTAGGCCGCTCACGGGACAGCTACGAAGCCGAGATGAAGCGCCAGGGTTTGGAACCGGCGTCGTTCACGTGCCAGGCGACGCCCGGCGCGGGAAAAGCGGCGGCAGAGGAACTGCTGCGAGATTTCCCCGACGCCACCGGCGTCATCATCCAGAACGAGCTGGCGGCCACGGGGTTTGTCAGCGGGCTGCGGCACGCGGGGATCGAGATACCCCGGGACCTGTCGGTGCTGTCCGTCGGTTCCTCCCCTGCGATGGCTGCGATGGCCGATCCGGAGCTGACCGTCATGTCCTCCCCCAGCGTCGAGTTGGGGCGAATGGGCGTCGAAGCGCTGATCGACCAGCTGGAGGGCCGGGCGTCGGAGCTGCGGCAGGAGCTGGTGATGTGCAAACTGGAGGGCGGGAAGTCGACGGGGCCGGTGCCCTGAGCAGAGGACCGCGGAAGCAGCTGGTCGATGGCCATGCGCCAATCCCAGGGAGGGCACGCAGCCCGTTGACGCCGCGTACTAGGCTGAGTCATCACACGCCGTCTCGCGGCATGGCAGCGGAAGGACACAATACGAATGTTGAACACCGAACGAAGCGGCACCGGCAAACCCCTCGTGCTTGTCCACGGACTCGGCTCCAGCATCCGTAACTGGGATCCGGTCCTTCCAATGCTTCAGCAGGAGCGCGAGGTTATTGCGTTCGACCTGCCCGGTTTCGGCAAAAGCGACCCCCTCACCGGCGAGGTGACCATCACTACCCTTACCGACGCCGTCGAACGCTTCCTGCTCGAGGAGAATCTGGAAGGCGCGGACATTGTCGGCAGCTCCATGGGAGCACGCATGGTTGTGGAGATGGCTCGGCGTGGGCACACCGGCAGCGTCGTCGCGCTCGATCCCGGGGGGTTCTGGAACGACACCCAGGTCCGTGTTTTCAACAGCACCATCACTGCTTCCATCGCGCTCGTACGCCGGATTCAGTCCGCACTCCCGACGCTCGTCAAACAGGCCGCCGGTCGTACAGCGCTGCTCGCACAGTTCTCTGCGGCACCGTGGAAACTTGACCCGGATCTCGTCCTTACCGAGCTCCGGGGGTTCGCTACCTCACCGAGCCTCGATGAAGCGCGACGGTCTCTCGCACACGGACCGCGGCAGGAGGGCGCACCGCAGGGCAGCCTCAAGGGAACGCTGGCGTTCGGGTGGGGCCGGCACGACAGGGTTACGCCGCTGAGCGAAGCCGCCGTCGCGATGTCCCTCTACCCGGACGCCACCCTTCACGTCTTCGAAGACTGCGGACACTTTCCCCACTGGGATCAGCCGGAGGAAACCGCGCGTTTCATCCTTGAGTCAACCGGTGGACCAGCGGCTTAACGGTTTAAACGGGTTGCTCCCCTGTTCAGTGCTACCCGCCGGGCGTCACCAGTCCCGACCGCCCATTGCCGGCCTGACCGACCACGGTGATATCGCCGTCTTCACCGACGCATGACTGGCGCTTTGCGCGATGGAGGCAGCCGCCGTCGTCGTCGTTCGCTAACTCAGTCTCCACAACGTGGAAAGGCGGCACCTCTTCCGGTGCCGCCCTTCCCTACCGCTAACCCCTACTCGGACTTCTGCGGCACGCTTTCAGCGTTCGACGCCGCAGCGGCCTTGCGCTCCTCAGCCTTGCGGGCCTTCTCCGCATCGACCCGTGCCTTCTCCTCCGCCTTCAGGCCGTCCAGCCATTCCTGGCGGTTGGCTCCGGGAACCCAGCCGGTATCCACGAACTTGCGCTGGAAGACGATAGCCGCGCTTACCAGCGCCATGGCAATCACGATGGTCAACACGACACCAAGCGTGGTGCCGCCCAGCAGGCTCACACCGATCAGGGTGCCGAACCAACCGAAGTCCGCATCGCCGAAGGTGCTGTTGGCGAAGCCAAGCTCGCCGAGCACCAGCAGGAGGATGGCCGGCAGGATGGTGATGATTACACCGTTCACGAAGCCGCCGATCACAGCGCCCTTACGTCCGCCCGTCGCGTTGCCGTAGACACCGGCACCACCACCGGTGAAGAAGTGCGGAACCATGCCGGGCAGGATCAGCGCCAGTCCGAACATCGGGTTGAGCCAGATGGCAAGGATGCCCAGACTGATCAGTCCGCCGGCGAAGGAGCTGAGGAAGCCAATCAGCACGGCATTCGCACCGAACGGAAACACGATCGGGATATCCAGCGCGGGCTTGGCACCGGGAACAACCTTCTCGGCAATGCCCTGGAACGCAGGAACCAGTTCACCCAGCACCGTCCGCACACCGTAGAGAATGACCGCAACGCCAACACCGAACTGAAGCGCCAGCCCAAAGCCCGCCATGATGAACGCTCCGGCGTCTGCCGCACCGAAGATTGCCAGGGCGTCCTCGAGCGGAAGGGCGATCAGGCCCCAGATCGCGAACACCATGTAGATGAGGACCATGGAGAGCGAGGTGGCAACCATCGAGTCGCGGAGGAACTTGAGCCCCTGCGGGAAGTTGATGTCCTCGGTTGACTTGCTCCGCCGGCCCACAGCCTGGCCGGACGCACCCGCTGCGATGTAGCCGAGCGTGCCGAAGTGGCCGATAGCGATGGTGTCATTGCCCGTGATCTTCTTCGTCCACGGGTGAGCGAACGCCGGCATGACCACCATGATCACGCCAAGCAGCAGCGCGCCGATGAGAACAACGAGCCAGCTCAGGCCGCCACCGAATCCAACCGACAGCACCACGGTGAGCATGGTTGCCATGAACACCATGTGGTGACCGGTCAGGAACACGTACTTCAGCGGGGTGAAGCGAGCAAGAATCAGCATCACGATGAACCCGAGGGTCAGCACGTACGCACTCTGTGCACCGAACTCTTCCTGGGCAAGTGCGGTGATGACCTCATTGGTGGGGATCACACCCTGGGCGCCGGTCACGGCCAGGATCAGCGCGCCGAGCGGATCCAGCGAACCGACGACGACGCCGGCACCGGCACCGAGAATGAGGAAGCCCAACGCTGCCTTGAGTGCGCCTCCGATCACCTGACCGGAGTTACGGCGCATGGCCATCAAACCGATGGCGGTGATGATGCCGATCAGGTAGGCCGGCACATTCAAAATCTGCTGACCTATGAAATTCAGTACTACAACGAGCCACTCCATCGTGGGCGCTCCTTTTCTGCTGTTCTGGACGGAAAGGTTCTACTGGACGGCCGGCGTGAGCTTCTCGGTGATCTCATCGAGATCGAAGAAGTTGTCAATGATGATGACTTCCGCCGGAACGTCACCGATCTCGGGTGCGAGCTCGTCGGAGGTGAGGACGATGTCCGCGGTCTGGGCTGCGCCTCGCGCAACACCGATATCTGCGGCTTCGACGTCTGCGTCGATGCCCAGTGAGGCGAGAACTTTCTCTGCATTCATCTTGAGGAGCACTGAGGTTCCAATGCCCATTCCACATACGGCGACGATTTTCATGAGATGCCTTTCAGTCCAGGTTGATGAGGTCGGTTTACTTGGTGGCCAGGCTGCTGAGGAGGTCGCGGACCTGATCCGGGGTCTCCGCTGCTTCAAGCCGTGCGCGGACTTCCTTGTTGGAGAGCACGCCGGCAACTGCCTTCAGCACTTCGATATGCGCGGTGTGGTCGAGGGCAGCCAACCCGATGACCAGGGTCACCGGATCATTCGATGCGTGGCCAAACTCGACGGGGGTTTCCAGGCTTACCCAGCTCAATCCACCCTTGAGGACCGACTCCGCCGGCCGGGCGTGTGCCAGCGCAATTCCGGGGGCAATCACGATGTACGGTCCGTGTTCCTCCACAGCCGTGATCATTTCCTCGGTGTAGGCCTCGGTGGTGACGCCACCGGCTACCAGCCCGTCACCAGCGAGACGGATAGCTTCCCTCCAGTCGGAGGCCGTCGCTTTCGTGGTGATCGACGACAGCTCTTCGGCGAGATTCAGGCTCACAACAAATCCTTTGCGTTGGTGGGGGCAGGGGGTGGCGCACGTCACACGCTACCGTCGCAAAGGATCTTATGTCTACAAGTAACCCAAAGTGGCAATCGTTTTGTTATCGTCAACTGGCTTAGCTATTTGGTGGCTCCGGTGCGGGTCATCCGACTGATGCGGCCGGGCTCGAAAAGCGCGTCCTGGGCCAGAAGTGACGCGCCGGTGACGCCCGCAGCGTGGCCCAGCCGGCTTGGCTCCACCACCAGACCGCGCGTGGCAAAGTCCCTCGCGCCGTCGAAAATTGCCTGTCGGATAGGAAGCAGGAATGGATCTCCGGACTGGGCGAGATTGCCCCCGATAATCACCGCTTCCGGATTCAACAAGCCGACGACGTCGGCGAGCGTCTGTCCGATGATCGTCGCCGTTTCTTCGATCAGGGAGAGCGTTGCCTGGTCTCCCTGGCGCGCAAGGTCGACGATGTCGGCGCTCGTGCGCACTTTGTAGCCTCGCGCGAGCAGTTCGGCTCTCAGCACTGCGCCGCTTGCGACCGCCTCCAGCCGCTGCAGGCGGTCGCCGCCGAGCGTCGGGCAGCTTACGTCTCCGGCACCCCCACGCGCCCCACGGTAGACCCGGCCGTCGAGGACGAAGGCAAGCCCGAGCCCGATCCCTGCCTTCACCACCACCAGGTTCGGTTCCTCCTTGGGCGCCCGCCGCGCTTCGGCGAGCGCCATGACGTTTACGTCCCTGTCAACGGCGAAGACCGCGTGGTCATACCGGGTCTTGAAATACTCCCGGACCAACACGCCGTCCCATTCCGGGTAGACCTGCGGACTGGCCAGCCGCCCAGTTGCCACATCGACCGGACCTGGGACCCCGACGCCGATTCCGACGACGTCCTTACGTTCCTTGCCCATACTGCGGAGCATGTAGTCAAAGACCTGCCCTGCCCATTCGAAAATCTCGGTCGGGCCCTCGTTCAGACCAATATCGGCTTCATCCTCGCTCAACACCTTGGACACCAGATCGGTGATGGCCAGGCGGGTATGGGAGCCGCCGATATCGACAGCGAGGAGAAGCCCTGCGTCGGCATTGACGGCGAAGGTTTCCGGCGGCCTTCCGCCCCGAGAGTCGAGTTGCCCCACGCTGACGATGACGGATGCCTCCAGCAGCTCGTCGAGCCGTCGAGCAAGAGTGATGCGCGACCAGCCGAGTACCTCAATGAGGTCATTCCGGGTGGTTGCACGCCCTGATCGGATCAGGCTCAAAGCCACACCTGAACCCGTTGCCAACCCCTTGACCATTGCATCCCCTTCTCCCAGCCAACCTGCGGCCGCACATCATCAACCCATTGACTTAAGTACATGTGTATACCAAAGTGGCGTCCGTGACTATAGAAGATTCTTTCACCGTCGGAGTTCCTTCCGCCCTGGACGCCCGCGCCGTTGCCGCCGCCCAGGCAATTCCGGCCGTCCTCGTACAACAGAAAGGCCACGGACACGCCGGTACAGCGATGGCATTGGCGCCGTTGTCGCACGTCCTTTTCTCGCGGGTTCTTCGGCATTCACCCAGTCATCCGGACTGGCCGGCGCGGGATAGATTCGTACTATCCGCCGGACACGCTAGCCTCCTGCTCTACATCCAACTGTGCTTCACCGGGTACGGGCTCACCCTTGAGGATCTGGCGGCAAGCCGCTCACTGAAATCCAGGACTCCGGGCCACCCGGAAGTCCACCACACCGTCGGTGTTGAAATGAGCACCGGGCCACTGGGGCAGGGAGTTGCCTCTGCCGTCGGCATGGCCATCGCGGCCAAGCACGAATCGGCACTTTTCACACCGGGCTCGGATCACCTGCAGCACACCATCTGGGCATTGGCCGGGGATGGCTGCCTACAGGAAGGCGTGTCGTCAGAAGCCTCCAGCCTGGCCGGCAGTCTCGGCCTCGACAACCTGGTGCTCATCTGGGACGACAACGGCATCACCATTGATGCCGACACGTCCGGCACCTTTTCGGAGGATGTCCGCGCCCGCTACCGGGCCTATGGCTGGCGCGTCCTCGAGATTGACGACGCCACCGATCTCGCTGCCCTCGAATCCGTCCTCCGCGCCGCTGCGGAACGGACAGGTCAACCGACGCTCGTGGCGGTGAAGACGGTCATCGGGACCCCCTCCACCAAGATTGGTGGAACCCCCGCAGCACATTCCGGCGGGTTCGGCGCGGAGGAAGTCGCCACCGTCCTGGAATCGCTCGGATACTCCCCCACCGCTGACTTGCCGGAGTTGGCGGACGAGGAGGTCCTGGCCCACACCCGAGCCGCTTCCGAGCGTGGCGGTGCGCTATACGAAGCCTGGCAACGCGAGCACAGCGCCTGGGAAGCTGATCAGCCCGAAGACGCTGCACGCTGGAAAGCCTTCCGGGATGGCATTACCGACGCATCGCCGCTGGATGGAATCGACACGGGCTCTCCGGGAGACCCGGTGGCTACCCGCAAGACCAACGGCGCAGTGATCAAGGCGCTGCAGGAATCGCACCGGCTCTGGGGAGGTTCGGCTGACCTGAGTGGCTCGACCAATGTCGCCGTCGACGGCAAACCGTTCTCGGCAGGCAACCCCGCAGGCGAGTTCATTCGCTTCGGCATCCGGGAACACGCCATGGCGGCCATTCTGAGCGGCATCGCCCTTCACGGACCCTGGCGTCCGTTCGGATCGACCTACCTGGTCTTCAGCGACTACATGCGCCCCAGCATCCGGTTGGCGGCACTCATGGGGCTGGGTGTGGTGTACGTCTTCACCCACGATTCGGTGGCGGTCGGCGAAGACGGGCCTACCCACCAGCCGGTGGAGCAGATTGCTTCACTGCGTACCGTGCCGGGGCTCGACGTCGTCCGGCCCGCCGACGCCGTGGAGGTCACCGCTGTCTGGCAGCGCATCCTCGCATCCCCGCAGCGGCCGGTCGCGTTGGTGCTGAGCAGGCAGGATGTACCGGTCCTCGCGTCCGACGGCGACACTGCAGACGGTGCCAGAGCCGGCGGCTTCGTTCGATGGCAAAGCGGCAACGGCAACGACCTCGCGCTGATCGCCACCGGCAGTGAAGTGTCGCTGGCGATCCAGGCTGCCGAGGCCCTTGAGGCGGACGGAATCGCCGCGCGGGTAGTGTCCATGCCGTGCGTTGAGTGGTTCAGCGAGGCGGATGGCGACTACCGCGAATCGGTGCTTCCGGCGTCGTTGACTGCACGGGTGGTGATCGAGGCAGGACGGGGTGATGCCTGGTTCAAGTGGGCCGGCACCGCCGGTGAGGTGGTCTCCATTGAGGAGTTCGGCGAATCAGGATCCGGCGCCGAGGTCATGGCTCTTCGCGGCATCCATTTGGACGCAGTATTGGACGCGGCCCGGCGGGTGCTGCGGTGATTCCTGCCTGACGGCTTCAGCCACCCAGAGCGTCCATAAAACGCGGAACCTCGAGGGTCAACCCGAATGTGCGTCATGAGCTAGCTGCCCAACCCATTCCGGCGTGACACGCCTCAGGCGGCGATCGAGGGCAACGCGCAAGCGAGCCGCTTCCACCCTCACTCGTGAATCTGCCGCGTTGCTCTGGATGCGGGCGCCGCGTGCTGCGGTCGGCTCCAGCCCTTCCCGCCAGGCGGCGTCAAGAAGCAGGAACTCCTCGGCCGTCAGCCACTCCGGTTCGCTGAGCACCCGAACCATAGCGATCCCCGCCGCTTTCCGGTTGAGATCACTGGAGAAGGAAGCGTCGAGTGCCCACTGGACACGTTCCCACCACTGGGCTTTTTGGTCGGCGAGTGATCGCTGCGCAAGGTTGCGCCGGTCAGCGTCAACCTCCTGTTCCAGCGCTTTTTGCGACTGCCGAACGCTCTTCCATGCGACGGCGCCGGTAATGACAGCCGCCAGGAGGACTGCCAATGGGCCGAGCGCACCCATGACTTGCCACCACTCCGCTCCGTCTGTCGGCTCGACGATCACCCGCAGCGGTTGGGGAGGCAGTTGGGTCAGAATCATGCGCTAATCCTAGGGAGCATTCGCGTCCCGGGCTCTGGAAACATGGACACTATGCATGCGGATTCGTTCGGCTCCCCCGGCAACTCCCCCATCCTGCTCCTTCACGGCGGCGGCGTAGCGGGCTGGATGTGGGACTTGCTGCGCCGGTCCCTGGAACCGAAGCACCAGGTGTTGGTTCCGGACCTGCCAGGCCACGGCCGCAGCGCCGAGGAACCCTATCGGTCGCATGCGGACACTGTCGAAACGCTCGCCGAGATGCTCTCCCGGCAAGTTCAGCGCCCAGTGGCGGTGATCGGCTTCTCCCTCGGGGCGCAGCTCGCTGTGCAGCTTGCCGCGTCCCGCCCGGATCTGGTGGATAGGGTGCTGGTGATCAGCGCGCAGGCGAAGTCGATGCCCTTCACTCAGCTCACGCTGCAGGCGCTCGGAATCGCCTCGCCCCTTGTCCGCAGACGTTGGTTCGCAAAGCTTCAGGCACGCGAACTGTTCGTTCCACCGGGACTGATGGAGCAATACATCCGCACCAGCGCGGGTATCTCCCGTTCCACCATGGTGGGTGCCGTCGGCGAGAACCTCCGCTTCCAGATTCCCGATGGGTGGTCCCGGTTTCCCGGTGATGCCCTCATCATGGTCGGCGACCGCGAGCGGTTCCTGATGCGCCGCTCAGCTGAAGCGCTACACGAAGCCCTGCCCGGCAGCGAACTCGACGTTGTCGACGGCTGCGGCCACGGCATCCCGTTCCAGAAGCAGGAGTGGTTCGCCCAGCGCGTGGCTGGGTGGCTGGCGTCGTCGTCGTAATCCTTGCGCTTGTGCCGGCGCGGCGCTACCCGCTGCGGCAGGCCCAAATCTTCCATCCAGCTCAAGAAATGTTTGCGCGAAATACCCGTCCGCTTTCCCGTTACTGGCAAAGCAAGCGATCGGTCTCCGTAGACCACAGTCGACGGAATGTCGTAGATGGGCGAGATCGCAATCCGACCGCCCCGCGTCCCGCAGGAGCGAATCGTTCTTTGCGTGGAGGTCACCGTTCCCCGTCAGCCAGGCGGATACCAGCTGCAGCGCCAGGTTGCGCAGTGCCGGCAGCGGTGCATCGCAGAGTGCAACGAGTTCCCTGCAGAACTGTTCATAGGGCACGTCGTATTTAGCGGCCGGATGCAGCCCCATGACTTGAGTCGTATCCTCCACCGCCAGCCGGCGAAGGGCCCCCTGCTCGTCCGTCTCCCGATCGAATCGCTCGACCAACAACCCAGGACGCCCCGCGACATCACGCAGTACATTCACTGCGCTGGTGGGTATCTTCAGTCGGCGCGCATACGAGTACATCAGGAACTCGTTCTCGACCACATGCCGAAAGTCGGGCGGATCCAGTTTCAGGATGAAGCGCCTTCCCGCTGCTTCCACGGGAAGCGAGACCATTCCTGCCGAAAGCTTGTCCTGAACGCCAGCCAACGCGCTTGGGTCAATCCCGGTCTGTTCCACCACCTCGTCGAAGTCAACGGGGGCCTTGGGATCCAGTACGACGGCGGGAGCAATTTCCGCCACGACCCTGCCCTTGGGCACGATCTGCACATCGCCCACTGTGTCACCTCCCACTGCGAGCAGAAGGGACAGTTCATCGTCAATCGACGTCTTAACTGCCCTGCGCAGCAATGACAGGCGGCGTCCTTCAGGCAGCAATCCAGCGAAGAACGAAGGCACAGCGCCACTGGCCGTGACCACGGCTTCGGACGACAGCGGTAGCGATACCGCCACCGCGGGACCGCCCGTCACAAGGTATTCCGGCAGATAGCTGAACCGTGTTCCACTCTCATGCCGTTCGAGTCGTGCGGCGAGGACGCCTTGTTTGTATACGTCAGCCTGCCGCTGATCCTTGGCATCCTCGAATGACTTCACCGTGCACCACGACCCTGCAATTCCGGCCCTTCAGCGCCCTGCGCCTCGCGGCGCCAACCTGTGACAGCAAGATCCAGTCCCAGCGTGCGAAGGACCACCAGCAGCGACTCCAACCTGACTGTCGGTTTCCCGTGTTCAACGGATCGGACAAATCGTTCCGAAACGCCGGCAAGGTCAGCGAGATCAGCTTGGGTAAGGTGCTCTGCGACGCGCCGGGCACGCACCGATTCCGCAAGGGTTCGTTCGAAGGCCACCGTTCACCCACTCCTCTTCCGGCACGATCGTACCGATTCTTTCAGTATGGGGGGCACAAACGAGCTTTTCAACGGAGATTAAGCATGAATCGGTACGAACGTTCCGATTCGCGCCGAGTCACGTCGAAAACGGTCAGGTTCATAGGTCAAGACCGGCAGAACGGCAAGATCCTGCCGGTCATCCTACTGATGCGGGGGCGCGTGCCACTTTGACGCAGCAACTCCGCCCGCCCGCTCATTCAAAGAGACCCCGCACATCACTGGCCGTGAGAGCGGAAGAGAACATGGCGTCGTCGTCCATGACCGCGGTGAAGAGCTTGGCCTTCTTCTCCTTCAGCGCCATGACTTTTTCCTCGATGGTGTCCTTGGCCACCAGCCGGTACACCATCACGTTGCGGTGCTGCCCAATCCGGTGCGCCCTGTCCACCGCCTGATTTTCACTGGCTGGATTCCACCAGGGGTCCAGCAGGAAGACGTAGTCCGCCTCCGCCAGGTTCAGACCGAACCCGCCTGCCTTGAGGCTGATCAGGAACACCGGAGCTTTCCCGGATTTGAACTTCTCGACCACTTGCGCACGTCGGCGGGTCTTTCCGTCCAGGTAGGCGTACTCCATCCCGGCCGCCTCCAGCCGCTCAACTGCTTTGGCCAGGAACCCGGTGAATTGGCTGAACACCAGCGCCCGGTGGCCCTCCGCGACAATGTCCTCAAGCTGTTCGAACAACGCGTCCAGCTTGCTCGAGGGAACTGTTGCGTACTTCTCGTCCACCAGTGAAGCGTCCAGACTCAGCCGGCGCAGCATTGTGAGCGACCGGAAGATCTCGAACCGGTTTTTATTCATGTCATCGAGCAGTCCAAGGACCTTCTGGCGCTCGCGCTGCAGGTGCCTCTGATAGATGGTGCGGTGCCGCGGCGCAAGCTCAAGTTCGAGCACCTGCTCCTGCTTGGGCGGCAGATCCCGGGCCACCAGCTCCTTGGTGCGGCGGGTGATCAGCGGACGAATCCGCCGCCGTAACTGCGCCAACCGATCGCCGTCGGACTCCCTCTCGATGGGCCGCTGATAATAGTCCGCGAACCTTCGGGAACTGGGAAACAGTCCGGGCGCGGTAATCGCGAAGAGGGACCACAGCTCCATCAGGTTGTTCTCCATCGGCGTGCCGGTGATCGCCAGCTTGAACGGCGCCGGGAAATCCCGCGCATTCTGGCTGGCCCGGGTCACCGGATTCTTCACGAACTGTGCCTCGTCCAGGATCAGCCCTGCCCACTTTTGCCCCGCGTACGCCTCGTAATCCAGCCGGAACAGCGTGTAGGAAACAATAACGACGTCGTTGCTTGCCGCCAGCGCGGCCGGGTCGGCACCGCTGCGGCGCAGGGTGTCCGTTACCGCCTCCGCCCGCAGGTGCGGTGCGAACCGATGTGCCTCCGCGGCCCAGTTGGGCACCACCGAGGTGGGAGCGACGACGAGGAACGGCCGCGTTTCCTGCCCTACTTCCCGGGTGTGCGCGATCAGCGCCAGGGACTGCAGAGTCTTCCCCAGCCCCATATCGTCGGCGAGGATACCGCCGAGTCCGTGTTCCCATAGGAAGGCCAGCCAGCTGAATCCTTCCTGCTGGTACGGCCGAAGCGTCGCGTTGACACCCGCAGGCACGTCCCGGATGGGCACCTCGGACAACTCGAGCAGCGCGGTGACCGAGTTCCGCCAGGACTCGGCCTGTTCGGCTGTGGCCGCAAGGTCTGTCAGCTCCTCCCACAGACCGGCCTGGAACCTGCTGATCCGCAGCTCATCGGTGTCCTTGTCCTGCAGTGAACGAGCTTCTTCGATCAGCCTGCGCAGCTGGGCGAACTCCGGCTGATCCAGGGCAAAGTAGCCGCCGCCCGGGAGGAGCAGATGCCGCTCATCGAGGGCGAGCGCGCGGAACAGCTCACCGAACGGAACCTCCGTCCCACCCAGGGAGACGCTGACGCCCAGGCCGAACCAGTCGCGGTCCTCCGTCTCGGTGGTGCTCACGGATACCGTTGGCTGCTCGGTCAGCTCCGTGTAATCCGGGACATCCTCGCTCTGCTCAACGCGCACGTGCTCCAGGGCTTCGAGTTCCGGCACCAGTTCGGCGACGAACCGTGCTGCGGCCACTCCGTGCAGCTCCCTCGGCTCCGTGCGGCCCGGGAAGCCTTCCGCCGGCCTCGGAAAAGCGTCATACCAGGCGGCGCGGAAACCATCGAGCCCTTCGGCAACTGCGGTCAGGGTGCCGGCTTCCGCAGGCCGGTCCCGGTGGCCCGTGCCTTTGTCGGGAAGCGGATGCACTGTCGTCGTTCCTCCATGGGTGTACTCCCAGGACCAGCTCAGTGACACGGATCCCCTGGCGCTGTCGGGTCCGGCGGCTGAGCGACGGCGGGAGGACGGTGCAGGTGCGTAGGTGACAGAAAGGACCAGTGTGGGAGGTGTGATCTCCGGCAGTTCGACGGAGCCGTCCCTGGACACCACGCCGATCTGTTGGAGCAGTTGTGGGTAGTACTCGGTAAAGAAAACATCGCGCCCTGCCGCAGGGATCTGCAGCGGTGTTCGGGTGGTGATCAGGGGGCGAATAGCCTCCGGCACCGGGGCCGTTGTCGGAGCCAACCCGACGCTCCGGGAAGCGAGCGGGCCATCACCGTCCCACCAGAAGAGTCCATGCGCGGGAGAACCGACAAGACCCAGCGCCGCGGGGTCGAGCACCTGGCCGTCAGCCTCGGCGATAGGGGTCAGCATCAGCCCTCCGCCTTCAGAGCTCACGTTCTCAAAACTCACGTTGAGATCCACGGTCGCTGAGTCGTGAAGAGCGACCGTTGTTCCCTTACCCGCCCCGACAAGCTCCACGCCCACTGCACGAGCGCGCTTCAGCACATCCCAGAGCAGCGACGACCGGAAGTCGTTCAGCCTAAGCGGAGTGCCGTAGCCGTGGTATCGCTGGCCGCGCTGGCTCACCGCAGCGAAGGTACACATCCAGTCCCAGTGCGCTTCATTCAATTCACCGGGCGAGTAGCCGGCATTGAACGTCTCCCACCGCAGTTGCCCAACAACCCAATTGCCCGCGGCGCTCCGCTGCACCGGCTTCACCTGAAGATGCACGGTGCGCGGCGCGGTCGAAGTGCGCTGGGCATATTTCGTCTTGTAGTCGGATCCCTCGCGCAGTTCGAACTGCAGGGCAAGCGGTATTGACGGACGCACCGCACGGGAGGAGTAGCCGCTGACGGAGTAGGAGTTGCCGTATGGGCTGGCCGGTTTCACCAGTGCGTCCAGGCTTCCCTGCCAGGACGACGACGGCGCCTGGGCGGCGCGACGCTTCTTCACCTCTGGCTGCCTGGCCGGCTTGGGCGGAAGAGCCAGATGGTCAGTGTTGGCCTCTGACTGCTCGGCGTTGTGGGTCAGGAGCAGGGCAGCGACATGCTTGCAGTTGCTGCGCATCGGGCACGTGCAGACGCCATAGAGGGGTCCCGGTGTGAGGTCGGAGTTCGAGAACTTCACTGTTGTCCGGTAGGACGCGCTGCGAGATCCCTCGACCTTTCCTGTCAGCTCGGTGAACCGGGTGTTCCACGACAGGTCATAGGCCGAACCTTTGCGGGCGTACGAGCCACCTTTCTGAAAAGTGGACGCGCCAACGAGAAGGCGGATCTGTTCAGCACTTACTGTGGGCGGGGCAGCGGAAGCCATTAGATCAAGGATACTCATGCGCACTTCTCCCGACGGCATGTACAACTATTGCGACCTCGATACCGTTGTCGAGTATTGCCCTCGGAGGCGTACAATAATTTGTACGCAAGGAGGACCCATGAAGACCATGACCTATTCCGAATCACGGGCGAACTATGCAGCGACGCTCGACGCCGTGCTCGATGATCGTGAAGAGATAGTAATCACGCGCGCAGGTAAGGATCCCGTCGTTATCGTCTCGCTGGACGATTACCAGTCCCTGAAGGAAACTGCCTACCTGCTTCGGAGCCCTGAGAACGCTCGACGGCTCCTCGGCGCCATTGAGAACCTTGAGCGCGGCGAGGGTGCTGCGCACGATCTTGTCGAATGAAGCTGCTCTGGGATGAATCTGCCTGGGAAGACTACATCTGGTGGCAGACTGAGGACCGTAAAATCCTCAAACGGATCAACAGCCTGATTCAAGACGTGCAGCGAAATGGCAACGAGGGCATTGGCAAACCGGAACCGCTGAAGCACGGGTTTCAGGGATATTGGTCCCGACGGATCAACGACGAGCACAGGCTCGTATACAAGGTCGTCGACGGGGAGATCCGCGTCGCCCAGTGCCGGTACCACTACAGCCGGTAGCCGGCGAAGTTACCGAACGGCGTCGTTCTTCAGCACCACCAGCTCCGAGGTCATGTCGCACTCGATCGCGGTGCCGCCGATCTCGCCGTCGCCCCTCTGCCTGGCCGCCCTCGCCCTCTTTGCCGTCCGATGCCAGAGTTAGGGCATGACCACTGAAGCGGACGTGAGACGGATCTGTCGTGATTTGCCGGGCGTCGTTGAACGCCCACGTTGGGGCAGCCCGCCTGGTTCGCGAAGAACCTGATGGCACGCATCTGGGAGCCGGGAGTTCTGACCGTCAAGACCACCGAGTGTGAAGCCCTTGGCCGGCACGGATCCGCGAACCTACTTCTGGACGCCACACCACGAAAGGTCGCCGCAGCTTGTTCTGGTGCGGATGGACCATATCGACGCCGAAGAGCTCGGCGAGTTGTTGGAAGACTCCTTCCTGATGGCGGGTGGCCGCTTCGAAGGGAAGTGGCCGGTCACTCCACCCGAAAACCGCTCGAACCCTAGGCCACCGGCTGCGGAACTTCCGTCAGCGGCACCACTGAAGGCCGGTCCGCTCGGCTCCGAACCGCGACGGACGCTCCGGTGGACGCGGAACGAAGCAGCGACTCCATGACGTCAAGCACGTGATAGGCCAGTTCACCGTTCGCCCTATGCTGCTCCCCCGCAGGCGTGTCCGCCATATCCGCCAGACCGTAGCCCCGCCCGGCGTCCCGGTAGCCGGCGCTGACGGGCAGCACCTTCCAGCCGGCGTCGCGCTCGGTCAGCGTGCAGATTTCCACGTCACCGTCGAACACATTGGGATCCGGCACAATCAGGCTTGCCGTCTCACCGTGGATCTCGATGTTCGGGGATCCTGTCTGCACTGCGTCGAAGCTCATGATCAGGGTCGAGAGCGCACCGGATTCATGCACCAGCACCCCGGTCACGTGAGTATCGGTGGTTACCGGAACACTCTGGCCGGCGCGTGAACCTGAGCCGATGGTCCGCGAAGTACGGGTATGGCTTGCCGCACCGATCACCGAGACCACCGGCCCCAGCAGCGTCACCAATGCCGTCACGTAGTACGGCCCCATATCCAGCAGCGGCCCACCGCCGGGAACGTAGTAGAAGTCGGGGTTGGGGTGCCAGCGCTCGTGGCCTGGCGTCACCATGGTGGCCGTCGCCGAAATCGGCGCACCGATCAGCCCGTCGTCGATAGCCTTACGGGCGGTCTGGATACCCGTGCCCAGCACGGTATCCGGCGCGCACCCGACGCGGACGCCGGCCGCGTCGGCGGCGTCGAGCACCTCCCTCGCTTCCTCGGTGGTCGCGGCGAGCGGCTTCTCCCCGTAAACGTGCTTCCCGGCGTCGATCGCCCGCAGCGCCACCTCCGCGTGCGCGGCGGGAATCGTGAGGTTGAGGACCGCGTCGATGCTGTCGTCGTCCAGCAGTTCATTCACGCTGAGCGCCCACACGCCCGGCTGCGAGTCCGCGACCGCCTGCGCCCGCAAAGGATCGAGATCCGCAACCGCCACCAGGTTCACGGACTCCAGTTGCGGGAAGGTCTCCAGGTACTTCGCAACGATGGCTCCACAGCCAATGATGCCTACATTCAGCGGCTTGCCCACAGCATGCCCCTTTCGATGATGGTGCGTACGTTTGGATCGTCGAGTACCTCCACCCGGTGCCCGGGTGTAGCGACGAAGATGCGGCCCTTACCCCACTGGCGGGTCCAGATAGCCGGTGACGTGACCGGACGGTTCCAGGCGTCCCACTCGCGCACGGCCTGCGTGGTGGTGGCAAGGACATCGATGTAATCGTCTGCCAGCACCCAGTACTGCTCGGTGACGAGGTCGAAGTCCCCGATTCCCTGGGTGATCGGATGGTCCGCCGCAGCGGGCAGCATGTTCACCCGGTACGGCACGTAGTTGTCCGACTGCTCACCGGTGCACTCGTCCGGATGCTTGCCGGGGTGGCACGCGAAGGACCCGCCGATCAGGTGAAGGTAGTCCGACTCGTTCCGGTAGGAGTCCGCAATGCCGCCGTGCCAGCCTGCCAGTCCCGCACCGGCTTCGACCGCCGCTCGCAGGCCCCGGAACTCGTCCTTCTCTATGGTGCTCATCGTGTTGCACTGCACGATCAGGTCCACGGTGGCCATGTACTCAGGATCCGCATAGATCTTCGGCGATTCCTCAACGCGGACGTCGTAGCCGCTTTCCTTGAGGAAGGGGATGAAGCGCTCGGTGGCTTCGATGGGCTGATGTCCATCCCAGCCGCCGCGGACTATCAGGGCGAATTTGCTCGTCATTTCAAAGTCTTTCTGTAGGTACGTCAGGCTCAGCGCCCGGTGGAGAATGCGGCGTCGAACGCTGCTGCCGACGGCGCTATCTCGCCCAACTGACGGACGAGCGCCAGCGCCTGCGGTGCGCCGATGAGGCGGTCCATGCCCGCGTCCTCCCACTCGACGCTGACCGGGCCGTTGTAGCCGATGGAGTTGAGCATGCGGAAGATCGGTTCCCACTGCACGTCACCGTGACCGGCGGTGACGAAGTCCCAGCCGCGCCGCGGATCTCCCCAGGGCAGGTGCGATCCCAGCCGTCCGTTGCGGCCGTTGAGCTGCCGCACCGATTCCTTCACATGCACGTGGAAGATGTGCTCCGCGAAGTCCTGCAGGAACATCACCGGGTCCAGGTCCTGCCAGATGAAATGGGAGGGGTCGAAGTTCAGCCCGAAGTTCTTCCGGTCGGCCATGACATCGAGCGTGCGGCGGGTGCTCCAGTAGTCGTAGGCGATTTCCGAGGGGTGCACCTCGAGCGCAAAACGCACACCGGCGTCGTCGAACGCGTCCAGAATCGGGTCCCAGCGGTCCTTGAAGTCCTCATAACCGGCATCGATCATCGACTCCGGAACGGGCGGGAACATGGCCACGCACTTCCAGATCGAGGAACCGGTGAAGCCGGTGACCGTATTGGCGCCGAGCCGGGCGGCAGCGTGGGCCGTTGCCTTCAGAACGTCGGCCGCACGACGGCGCACCCCCTCCGCTTCCCCATCTCCCCACACGCGCTCGGACAGGATGCCGCGATGGCGCTCATCAATGGGGTCATCACAGACCGCCTGTCCGGTGAGGTGGTTGGCGATCGCGTGGACCTGCAGGTTGTTCCGCTCAAGAATGTCGAGGCGGTTCCGGAGATAGGCATCGTCTTCCACCACGCGCTCGGGGTCGAGGTGATCGCCCCAGCAGGCGATTTCCAGCCCATCGAAGCCCCACTCGCCCGCGAGTCGCGCCACTTCCTCGAACGGCAGATCCGCCCACTGGCCGGTGAACAGTGTTACTGGTCGCATTCGGTTCTCCCTCTCAGTCATCTTTCGACCCGCTGCCAGCGGGATTCGTTGGTTGCGCTCTGCTCCACCGCGGCCAGCACCCGCTGCACCCGCAAGGCATCAGCGAACGACGGCGACGGCTGAGTTCCGCTGCTCAGCGCAGTCACCAGTTCCACCACCTGATGCGTGAACCCGTGCTCGTAGCCGAGGCCGTGCCCCACCGGCCACCAGTTCCCCGTGTACGGGTGGTCCGGTTCGCCCACCTGAATGCGCCGGAAGCCGGAGGTGCGGCTGTCATTGCTGCCGTCGTAATACTCCAGGACGTTCATGTCCTCGAAGTCGAAGGCGATCGAGCCGGCCGATCCATTGATCTCCAGCCGGATAGCGTTCTTCCTGCCCAGCGCAAAGCGGGTGGCCTCAAAAACTCCGATCGCACCGTCGTCGAACCGGGCGGTGAAGGCGGCGGCGTCGTCGACCGTTACCGGCCCTTTCTCGCCCGTTGAGTCGCCCTTGCCGCCGAGGCCCACGAGGTCACCGCCGACCGGCCGCTCGGTCACGAAGGTCTCCATCAGTGCCGAGACGCCGGCGATGTTCGAGCCGGTGACCCACTGGGCCGCGTCGATGATGTGGGCACCGATGTCGCCCAGGGATCCGGAGCCGGCCTTGGCCTTGTCCATCCGCCAGGTCAGCGGGGTCAACTCATCCGACAGCCAGTCCTGCAGGTACTGTGCACGGACGTGGCGGATGGTTCCAATCCGGCCTTCCTGCACCAGTTCCCGCGCAAGTGTCAGCGCCGGGGTCCGGCGGTAGCTGTAGCCGCACATGGCCTGGATGCCGTGCTGCGCTGCTGCCTCGGCGGCAGCAACCATGCGCTCGGCTTCCTCCACCGAGTTGGCCAGCGGCTTCTCACAGAGGACGTGTTTGCCTGCCTCTAACGCCGCAATCGCAATCTCGGCATGCGTGTCCCCGGGAGTGCAGATGTCGATGAGGTCAATGTCGTCCCGCGCGATGACCTCGCGCCAGTCGGTGGCCGTCTCGTTCCAGCCCATACGCTCGGCGGCCTCCGAAGCGGCGTCGGCGTTCCGTCCCACCAGGACGGACAGCTCGGGCCGCAGCGGCAGGTCGAAGAACCGCGGCGCGGTGCGCCAGGCGTGGGAGTGGGCGGCACCCATAAACGCGTAGCCCACCATGCCAACCCGTAGGGGGGTCTTGTTCTGTGTCATGAAATCTCCTACTTGCTGAAGCCGGCAGTGAGCCCGCTGACCAGCTGCTTGCGCGCCACGACATAGAGCACCAGCAGCGGCAGGGTTGCCAGCACGACGGCGGCAAGCACCGCCGGGATGTTGATCGTGAATTCACCCTGGAACGCCCACAGCGAGAGCGGCAGCACCCGCTTGTCCGGACTCTGCGTCAGGATCAGCGGGAAGAGGAAGCCGTTCCAGACCTGCAGCGCGTTGTAGATGCCGACGGTCACCACGGCTGGCCGGGTCAGCGGCAGGGCGAGCCGCCACATCATGCTGAACTCGGAGCAGCCGTCCAGACGCATCGATTCGAACAGCTCCTTGGGTACATTCCGCAGGAAGTTGGACAGGATCAGCACCGAGATCGGGATGGCAAACGCGATCGAAGGCAGGATCAGCGCCAACAGCGTGTCATAGAGCCGGGCACGGGTGATCATGTAATAGATCGGGATGATCGTGGCGTGCAGCGGGATCGCGAGCCCCATCAGGAACAGGGTGTTGGTCCAGGTAATGAACCGACCGCTCCCCCGCACCACGGCGTACGCCGCCATAAAGGACACCACGAGCGCCGGCAGAACCGTGCCCAGCGTGACAATCAGCGAGTTCAGGAAGTACTGCGCGAAACCCTGCTCGAGGACGAAGGCGTAATTGTCCAGGGTCGGCTCCAGCGTCGGGGCAAGCGGATTGCTGCCGAAGAAGCCGGCCTGGTTCTTCACGCTGGTGATGACCACGTAGTAGATCGGCAGGATGATGACTGCCAGCCAGATCCAGCCGCCCAGACCGCCGAGGAGGTTGGGCCGGTGGCCGGAGCGCCGTCGTCGTCGTTCAGGTTGTTGCGGGTGGGAGCCCTTCTTCGTGGCCCGGGGCGCCTCGGTGGTGATGGCCATCATGCTCCTTCCAACTGGCTTGCGGCGCGGTTCCTGCCGCCGAGGCTCTGGACGAGGACCGCAAGCCCAAGCCCGACGACGACGAGGATGACTCCCAGCGCGCTGGCCGCACCCATGTCATTGGCCTGGAAACCGGTGAGATACATGTGCAGCGGCAGCAGCCGCGTGGCGTAGCCGGGACCGCCGGCCGTCAGCACGAAGATCAGATCGAAGTAGGCAAGCGAGCCGACCACCATCAGCGTCGAGGACGTGATCATGGTGTACTTCAGCTGCGGCAGCGTGATGTGGAAGAACTGCTGCATCCGGCCGGCGCCGTCAATCTGCGCAGCCTCGTAGAAGCTGGCCGGGATCTGCCGGACGCCACCCTGGTAGATCAGGGTGTGGAACGGCACGAACTGCCAGGCGATCACGAACACGACGACGAACAGCGCCAGATCCGGATCGCCCAGCCAGTCCTGGGCGAGGAAGGGAAGGTTCAGCCCGGGACCCACACCGAAGTTCGGATCCAGCAGCGCCTTGTAGGCGATGGCGACGGCGGCTGAGGAGAGCAGCAGCGGAACGAAGTAGATGACGGCGAGCAGCGCGCGGTAGCGCTGGGTGCCGGCGGTGAAGACGCCGAGCAGCAGGCTGATCGGCACCTGCACGATTAGGGAGAAGAACATGATCTTCACCGTCACCCAGATGGCGTTCGCTGTGACCGGGCTCGTGAGGGCGGTGATCCAGCTGTCGAAGCCGGTGAGGGTGATGTCCCCGAGTCCGTTCCAGCTGGTGAAGCTGAGGAAGATCACGCCGGCCAGCGGGATGATCGCAAAGATAACGAAGAACACCAGCGCCGGGGCCGCGAACCAGCCCAGGGAGGCGCCGCTGCGCCTTCCCGGGGCGGGCCGCACCGGTAGCGCCGGAACGGTTTTGGTCTGCAGAGCCATTTACTCGCCCAGCGTCCCGTTCATCGTCTCCGCGAACTCTTCAGGAGTAATTTCTCCCAGGAAGATGCGGTCCAGGTTGGCGAGCATGGCGCTGCCCTGGTCCGGGCTCAGCGCCTGGTCCCAGGAAAGCTGGAAACTCGGGGCCTCGGTGGCCATGGTGTAGACCTCGGTCAGGAAATCTTTGTCCTCCGACTGCGCGAGGAGCTCTTCCGCGCCGACGGTCGGCGGGATGGCGCCGGACTCGATGAGGTCCTGAGTGTATTCCTCGTTGTACAGGCCGTCCTTCAGGTACTCCAGTGCGGCGTCCTTCTGCTCATCGGAGGCACTCGCTGAGACCGACCAGAAGTTGCTGGGGTTGCCCACGATGTTCTCGGGGTCTCCCGCTCCACCCTCGACCGCGGGGAAATTGAGGTAGCCGAGGTTGCCGGAGGACACGAAGTCCGGGGCGTCATTCTTCAGCGTCTGGTACACCCAGGCGCCCTGGAGCAGCATGGCTGCCTTGCCGGTGTAGAGCAGGGCGGCGTCAGCACCGCCGTCGGCCGCCACGGAGGAGAAGCCGTTGATGAAGCCGTCAGCCTCGACAAGTTCCTGGATCATGGTGAGCGCTTCAATCACAGCGGGATCTGACCAGGCTTCCTCTTCACCGTCCAGGATCGCCTTGAATACCTCAGGTCCGCCGACACGGTCCACGAGGTAGGAGAACCACATCAGGTTGGGCCACTTGGACTGGCCGCCGAGTGCGAACGGAGCAATGCCGGCCTCGTTGAACTTCGGCACCAGGTCCATCAGCTCATCCCAGGTCTGGGGCGGCTCGGCACCGATCTGCTCGAAGAGTTCCTTGTTGTAGTACATGACCACGGGCTGCATGCCAGTGTAGGGAAGGGCGTAGCTGGTGCCGTCAATGACGCCGTTGTCGAAGACCGCCGGGATGTAGCGTTCCTTCACCTCGGGGTTCTCCTCGAGGAAGGACGTCAGGTCCATCACGTGGCCCTCATCGACGTAGGACTGCAGCACGCCGCCGCCCCAGCCGTGGATGAGGGTTGGCCCTTCGCCTGCACCGATTGCAGTGCGGACCTTGGTCTTGTAAGCGTCATTGGCGAAGTAGTCGAGCTGGATCGCGGCGTCGTTGTGCGCGGCGTTCCACGACTCAACCGACGCACCGGTGACGGCCTCGTTGGCGCCGGTCAGCGCCCACATGGTGGGGGAACCCGCATCAGCGGTGGTGTCCTGGGGACCGCTGCTTCCGCAGGCTCCCAGGGTGAGGGTCAGCGTCAGGGCCGACGCAACGGCCGCCATGCCGGAAAGCTTGGAGTTCTTCATTCGAGAGTTCCTTCCTCGATCCGGGCCCACGTTGGCTCCGGTCGATAAACAGGCTGTTGCCGAGAAGTGCTTGTCTTGATTAGTTTCGAAATGTTTCGAAAGATGTTTCGATGTGTGTAAAGTTATCTGCATCACACGGGCCGGGTCAATAGGCTTATTGAAAAAGTCAGAAAACACTCCAGATCGGAAGAGGAAGCGGTGGCAACGACCAACACCACAACGCCGAAGGCAACGCTTGCCTCGGTGGCGGAAATCGCCGGAGTGTCCATTCCGACCGTTTCGAAAGTCCTCAACGGCAGGGACGACGTCGCGGCCGCCACCCGTGACCGGGTGCTGGAGGTGATGCGCAGCCTCAACTACCGCTCTCCCTCTCCGCGGAGGCGCACCGATTCGGTGATGATCGACGTCGTCGTCGAAAGCGTCACCACCGCCTACTACAGCGAGGTGATGGACGGGATCCTCGAGTGCACCAGCGAAAACGGTGCGGAAGTAGTGCTGTCCGCCATGTCGCTGGAAGCTGCCAGCGCTGCCGAGCGCGTACGGCGAATGCTCGACGCCGGCAGGCGGGGTCTGCTGCTCGTGACCTCGAAGTGGGGGCCCAGTGACATTTTGACCTTCCAGGAACGCGGCATCCCCGTGGTTCTGGTTGATCCGCTCAATCCGCCCGGATCCGACGTCGTCAGTGTGGGTGCCACCAACTGGGCCGGCGGCAAGGCGGCCACTGAGCACCTGCTGGATCTTGGCCACGAGCGCATCGCCCACCTCGGCGGGCCGGTGCGTGCCGAATGCAGCCAGGACCGCCAGCACGGCTACATGGCGGCGCTGCTGGGACGCGGCGTTGAGGTGCGGCCGGAGTACATCATCTCGCGGGACTTCACGCGGTCCTTCGGAATCGAGGGCCTGGCCCAGCTGCTGGAGCTGCCCGAGCCGCCCACCGCGATTTTCGCGGCGAACGACACCATCGCGATCGGGGTCTGGGAGGAAGCGCGCCGGCGCGGCATGAAGCTGCCGGGTGACCTCAGCATAGTGGGATTCGACGGCACCTCCTTTGCGGAGGCGACCATGCCGCAGCTCACCACGGTTGAGCAGCCACTGCGGGAGATCGGCCGTGCAGCCGCGCGGACCCTGTTGCGCCAGATCGACGGTGAGCAGCCCGATTCGACGCGGATAGAACTTGCCACGCGGCTCCTGGTGCGGGAGTCGACTGCTTCGCCGAAATAGCGGGGCCTTCGCCCTCCCCGAGGTTTAGGCGCCTATCCTATAGGATTTAACAATGCCTGCTCATCCTCCCCGCCGCGCCCTGAACCGCCAGGTCCTTGCCGACTACGTGCATGAAGAGCTGATGGCCTCGCTGATCGACGGCAGGCTGGAGGCGGGGGCGAGTCTCAGCATCGACGGCATTGCCCGGGATCTTGAGGTTTCACCCACCCCCGTCCGCGAAGCGCTTGCGAGGCTCGAACACACCGGCATGGTGCGGCGGATAGCGCTCAAGGGTTACCGGGTGGCGCCCCTCTTCACGCCGCTGGAGCTCAGCCAACTGGTTGATGCGCGCCTGGTGATCGAACCGGTCAACGCTGAACTGGCCTGTGCCCGAAGCACCCCTGAGCTGTTCGACGAGCTGCAGCACACCATCGAACAGCTGCGCACGGCTCCAACCGGAGCGTCGTATGCGGAGTTCCGTGATTACTGGAAGGCGGACGAGGACTTTCACCGGCTCATCGCCGAACATGCCGGCAATCCGTTCATCCTCAACGCCTACAAAACGCTCGGCGGGCAGGTGCAGCGCTTCCGGTTCTTCGCAGGCCTTGGCGTGACGGACGCTGACACAGCCATCGAGGAGCACACGGCAATCCTCAAAGCCTTCGCGGCGGGGAATCCGGCAGCGGCCCGCGAGGCCATGATTGCGCACCTGAACGGCGTGAAAGAACGCTCCATTCTCGACAGTGTGGAGCACCCCTGAGCAACTGGCTCATTCGCTTCCCCTGACCGCGCCGTCGTCGTCCGCTTGATCTTGACACTGTGAGCGCGATCATGGATCCTATAGGAAATACGATTACCACAACGGAGTGAACCATGGCTTACACCGCAGACAACTGGCCCATCACCGCTGCACCGCTGCAGTTTCCCCATGAGGGGGCTGACGGCATCACCATGCAGGACGCCGAGCCCACCGCCTGGGAAGGTGTTTTCCGTGAGGTGCGGGACGCCGGTTTCGACAACATCGACCTCTTCGATGGCTGGGTACGCCCCGGTGACCTCTCCACCGACCGCTTGGACCAGCTGAAGCTCGCAGCCGACAACGCCGGCATCGGAGCGCCCGCCATCTCGGCCATCCGCCGCAGCGTCATCGACGAGCAGAACTGGGAAGACAACCTCGCCTACAGCCACCGCACCCTGGAGGCCGCCGCGCAGCTCGGTTGCGAAGTCGTCTCCTTCGGACTGCACCAGGCGCTTACCCCTGAGCAGAAGAAGCAGCTGTGGTTCTGGACCGTCGAGGGTCACAAGGATCCCGAGAACGATCCTGAGACCTGGAACAAGGCTGTTGAACGGATTCGTGAGCTCGGCAATCACGCAGCGGACCTGGGCTTGCTCGTGTCCCTGGAACTGTACGAAGACACCTACCTCGGTACCGGTGACTCCGCCGTCCGGCTCGTCCAGGACATCGACCTGCCCAACGTCGGCCTCAACCCGGACCTCGGCAATCTGGTACGTCTCCACCGGCCGATCGAATCCATCCAGGAACTCATCGCAAAGACCGTGCCCTACGCGAACTACTGGCACGTGAAGAATTACCTGCGGGACGAGAACCTTGCCCGCAACCAGTTCGTTGCGATGCCCGCGCCGCTGGAAACGGGCGTCATCAGCTACCGGGAAGCGTTCCGCACCGCCCTTGCTTCCGGCTTCCAGGGCATCATCTGCGCCGAGCACTACGGAGGAGACGGGCTGAGCGTATCCGCCAGCAACCAGGACTACCTGCGCAAGAAGATTCTTCCCAAGACCGAGGACTATGCTCTGGGCACGCCCCTCGTTGCGCAAGGCCGGCAGAAGCCGCGCCAGACCGCCAGCCAGTAACATCCCACCGCACTGTCAGTTGCTTTGTACTTGCCTTTCACTTGCTACTCACGAATTCAATGAGGAACGATGACACGCATTTTTGATGACCCCGCGTCCTTCGCCGACGACGCCCTCGACGGTTTCGCTGCGGCAAACCGCCGGTACGTGGCTCGCGTTGACGGCGGTGTGGTCCGGTCCACCGAGATGGACGAGGGCCAGGTTGCCCTCGTGATCGGCGGCGGCTCCGGCCATTACCCCGCGTTCGCCGGCCTGGTGGGTCAGGGACTGGCCGCCGGATCGGCCTGCGGCAACATGTTTGCCTCCCCCGCAGCCGGACAGGTCTACCGCGTTGCCCGAGCGGCGAACAACGGCGGCGGTGTCCTGCTCAGCTACGGCAACTACGCCGGCGATGTGCTGCACTTCGGGCAGGCTGAGCTTCGGCTCAATGCCGAAGGAATCGACACCCGGACAGTGCTGGTCACCGATGACATCGCCAGCGCGCCCATCGACCAGCTGGAAAACCGCCGCGGCATTGCAGGCGACCTAACGGTCTTCAAGGTTGCCGGCGCCGCTGCGGAAGCCGGCCTTTCCCTCGATGACGTGGAACGCCTCGCCCGCAAGGCGAACTACCGCACGCGCTCCCTGGGCGTTGCCTTTGACGGCTGCACCCTCCCGGGCGCCGAGGAACCGCTGTTCTCGGTGCAGCCGGGGCACATGTCGCTCGGACTGGGCATCCACGGCGAGCCGGGTATTTCCGATCACCCGATGCCCACGGCGTCCGAGCTGGCCGATCTGCTGGTCTCCAACCTCCTCGAGGACAAGCCCGACGACGCCGGCAGCCGCGTTGCAGCCATCGTCAACGGGCTGGGAACCGTCAAGTACGACGAACTGTTCCTTCTCTACGGCCGGATCGAGGCGCTGCTGGGCAAGGCAGGGCTCGAGATTGTCGAACCCGAGTGCGGTGAGCTGGTGACGAGCCTCGACATGGCCGGTGTCTCCCTGACCCTGCTGTGGCTCGACGACGAGCTCGAAACCTACTGGTCCGCTCCCGCTGACACTCCCGCGTTCCGCAAGGGCAACGTTGCAGCGCGCGCCCACCGGGACGTGCAGGAACTGGCGACCGCAGCAGAAGCACCCGTCGAACCACCTACTGAGGCGGCAGCCGCGCTGAGTTCGGGCGCCGTCGCACTGCTGGAGGCCGCTCGCGCCGTGGTCATCGAACACGAGGACGAGCTCGGCAAGATGGACGCGGTGGCCGGCGACGGCGACCACGGCATCGGCATGCGCCGGGGTGTTGACGCTGCGGCCGACGCGGCCGGGCAGGCAGCAGCTGACTCCGCTGGCGCAGACCGCGTGCTGATTACGGCAGGCGAAGCCTGGGCGGAAAAGGCAGGGGGAACCTCCGGTGCGCTGTGGGGCTCGGGACTCATCGCCGTCGCGCACTCGCTGGGGAACCGGGAGTCCTACGGGCCGGAGGACGCACTCAACGCGGCGTCGGCTTTCAGCGCCGCCATCACCAACCTGGGCAAGGCCGAAGCCGGTGACAAGACCATGGTGGACGCCCTGCTGCCCTACATCGAAACCTTCACCGCACGCACGCGGAACGGTGACCCTGTTGCCGATACCCTCGCTGCCGCAGCCGGTGCCGCGACCGACGCTGCTGCAGAGACCGCTTCCCTCCGCCCGAAGAAGGGGCGCGCACGGCCGCTTGCCGAAAAGAGCATCGGCCACCCCGATCCCGGAGCCGTGTCCTTCGCACTGATTGCCGAGGCACTGGCACATACGTTCCAGGAACTGACCACCAAGAAGGAGCAAACCCATGAGTGAGAAACTGCGCATCGTCATCGGTAATGACGAAGCAGGAGTCGAATTCAAGACCGCCCTCAAGGACCTGATGGAGGCCGACGACCGCGTGGAGTCGGTGCTCGACGTCGGTGTGGGCAGCAACGATTCCACTGCGTACCCCCACATCGCCGTCGACGCCGCCCGCAAGGTTGCCGCAGGCGAGGCGGACCGCGCACTCCTGATCTGCGGAACCGGCCTCGGCGTCGCCATCGCGGCGAACAAGGTGCCGGGAATCCGTGCGGTCACGGCCCACGACAGCTACTCGGTTGAACGCTCCGTTCTGAGCAACAACGCGCAGGTCCTCACCTTTGGCCAGCGTGTCATCGGGCTGGAACTGGCCAAGAAGCTCGTTCACGAATGGCTGAGCCACCGCTTCGACGAAAACAGCTCCTCCGCCGCCAAGGTCGAGGCAATCTGCTCCTACGAACCGAAAGAGAACTAAGAGAATGACCCGCAAAGTTGCAATAGTCGGATCCGGTTACATGGGCGGCGGAATCGCCCAGGTCCTCGCCCTCTCCGGCGCCACCGTAGCGCTCTCTGATGTCTCGGCCGAGATCGCGGAGAAGAACTACCACCGCCTGATCGCCGAATCCCGCGATTTCGTCGCAGCCGGCCTGTTTCCCGAAGGCGCCACCGAAACGCTCGAGAAGAACCTCGTTGCCGCTGCCTCCGTTGAAGAAGCTGTAGCAGACGCGGACTTCATCGAGGAAGCTGTTCCCGAAGTCATCGAGATCAAGAACGATATCCTCGCCCGGATCAGCGCCGCTGCCCGGCCGAACGCCATCATCGGCTCCAACACTTCCACCATCTCCATCGGGGAAATGGCCAAGACGGTCACCAACCCGGAGCGCTTCCTCGGGGTGCACTTCTCCAACCCCTCGCCGTTCATTCCCGGCGTCGAAATCATCCCCCACACCGGCACGGATGAGGCAGTAGTCACTGCCGCCCGCGAGATTGTGCACTCCACCGGCAAGGAAACCGCCGTCGTCAAGGACGTCACCGGGTTTGTGCTGAACCGACTGCAGTACGCGCTGTTCCACGAAGCTACCCAGCTCGTCGAGGAAGGCGTAGCCACACCGGAAGACATCGACACCCTAGTGCGCACCACCTTCGGTTTCCGGCTCCCGTTCTTCGGACCGTTTGCCATCGCCGACATGGCCGGGTTGGATGTCTACAACTTCTGCTACAAGTCCCTGCAAACTGACTTCCCGGAGCGGTTCGCCACCCCGAAGGTCCTCACGGACCTGGTCGACGCCGGGAAGCTGGGCACCAAGACCGGTGCCGGTTTCCTTGACGTTCCCGCCGAGCGCACAGCCGACCTCATCGCCTACCGCAACAAGGCCTACGTCCTGATGCAGAAGCTGATCGAGGATCTCGGCCCCGCTCCCCTGCACTAACCGATGGCCATTCCCCGTCCCCGGTACGTCGGTGTCAGCACCAAGATGTACCTCGGTTACCGCCAAAGCCTCACCTGGCTGGAAGGCATCCGACAGGAAGTCCTTGCCAGGCCCGCTTTGGCGGGACGAGTGCACAGCTTCGTGGCGCCGTCGTTCCCGGTTCTGGAAAGCGCGCAGCGCATCTTCTCCGGCACGGACGTGACGGTGGGAGCCCAGAACTGCAGCACGGGAGTCGGAGCCCTGACCGGTGAGGTCAGCGCAGGTCTTCTCGCTGAGCTCGGCGTGGGGCTCGTGGAGATCGGTCACGCCGAGCGGCGAAGCCTCTTCGGTGAGGACGATGCCACCGTTGCACGCAAGGTGACGGCGGCAATCACCGCCGGAATGACACCGCTGCTGTGCATCGGGGAACCTGAGCGATCGAGTGCCGAAGAGGCCGCTGAATTCTGCCGTGCCCAGGTGGAATCGGCGCTCGCCGGTGGAGCGGGAACCGAAGCGGTCATCTTGGCCTACGAGCCGGTCTGGGCTATCGGAGCGCCTGCTCCGGCGCCCACTGACTACGTGAACGACGTCGTCACCCGGCTCCGGAAACAGCTGACCGGCGAGGGCGAAGCAGGAGTCCGGATCATTTACGGCGGCAGCGCCGGTCCCGGCCTGCTCCCCCGCCTCGAGGCGGTCGACGGACTGTTCCTGGGCAGGTTCGCCCACGACCCACAGAACTTCGGTCTGGTGCTGGATGAGGCACTAACCGCTGCCGGCACCCAGTAAACCCTGAATCAAAAGAACGACCAGCCCTGCAACCAGCAGGGCTGGCTACGCATGCGCCAACGATGTTGCCCTAGGAGTTTCAACCCATGGTCCTTCTACCGATGACTACCCAGGCGGTGACGAGCGGACTACCCGTCCCCGCCCTGCTGCTGATTGCGGTTGCCGCCATCGCAGTCCTGCTGTTCCTCATTATCAAAGTGCGGATGCACGCCTTTTTCGCGCTGATCATCGTCAGCCTGCTCACCGCGGTGGTGGCAGGCGTTTCAGCCGATGAACTGCTGGACACCCTGATCGGTCCGTTCGGACGCACGCTCGGCAATGTTGCACTGCTGGTCGGATTCGGAGCCGTGCTGGGACGGATCGTGGAGACCTCGGGCGGCGCCAAGGTGCTCGCCGACCACCTGCTGCACCGGTTCGGTGAAAAACGGGCACCGCTTGCGCTTTCGGTTGCCTCGTTGCTGTTCGGCTTCCCCATCTTCCTTGATGCCGGCTTCATTGTGATGCTGCCGATCATCTACACGGTGGCACGCAGGCTGGGCGGAGGCCTGCTGCTCTATGCGCTGCCGGCCACCGGTGCTTTCCTCATGATGCACGCCCTCGTGCCGCCGCACCCGGGACCCGTAGCGGCTGCGGGAATTGTAGGGGCCGACGTCGGACTGGTTCTGATGGTTGCCCTCCTGGTTGGTCTTCCCACCTGGTACGTGGCCGGCTACCGACTTGCCCTGGTGCTTGCCAAGCGGAGCCCTGAGCTGCCCGTACCGAACCTGCTGGGCGAGCCGCCGAAGAACGACACCAACCCGCCGAAGTTCAGCACCGTCCTGCTCCTGCTCCTGCTGCCGCTGGTGCTGATCTTCCTCAACACCGGCCTCAACACGCTCAGCGCTTCCGGTGTGGTTCCGGCTGATGCCCTGTGGGTCCAGATCCTGGTGTTCATCGGCAACACTCCCATTGCACTGCTGATCTCCACCCTGCTGGCCATGTACCTGCTGGTGGTCCGTCCGCGGACCGGGTCACTCGGCGGCGCGTTGGAGGACCTTGTTGACGACGCCCTGGCGCCGGTCTGCTCGATCATCCTCATCACCGGTGCAGGCGGAATGTTCGGCGGGGTGCTCACCGCTACCGGCATTGGCGGGGCAATGGCCAACGGCCTTGACGCGATCGGCCTCCCGCTGATCCTGGCCGGCTTCCTGGTTGCCGTCATCATGCGTGTTGCACAGGGCTCGGCCACCGTCGCCGGCACCACTGCCGCAGGCCTGATGGCTCCCGCAATCGCGGCCTCGGGCGTGACCAATCCCCTGGCCCTCGCGTGCATCGTCGTAGCTATCGTCGCGGGTGCCATCACGTTCTCGCACGTCAATGACTCCGGCTTCTGGCTGGTCAGCCGCTTCCTGGGGATGAGCACCACAACGGCGCTCAAGACCTGGACCGTCATCGCCACAGCGATCGGCTTCATGGCCTTCGGCCTGGTCTGGATCCTGTACCTGTTCGTCTCGTAGCGCAGTAGACGCACTGCACACGCGCAGAAAGCGCCGGGCACCGTTGGGTGTCCGGCGCTTTTTGGCACTTAGGCTGGTGCCATGGAATTCCTTCGCAACCTGCTCCTCGTCCTGCACTTCGTTGGCCTCGCGGCCATCCTCGGCGGCGTGATCTCGCAGATCCGAAGCATGCGCACCGGCGGCGCCGTCGTCACCCCCGGCATCATGCACGGCAGCTGGCTGCAGCTGGTCACCGGACTTGGGCTGGTCGGCGTCATCGAAGCCGCAGATCTCGCCGAAGTGGACAACATCAAAATCGGCGTCAAGCTTCTGGTGATGATCGCCGTCGTCGTACTGGCCTTCATCAACCGCAAGAAGGACGCAGTGCCGTCCGCGATTTTGGGAGTAATCGGCGGGCTGACGCTGCTCAACATCATCATCGCGGTGTTCTGGCGGTAGGAGTGCGGCGCGCGCTGCTGCCGCGGCCCGTGCGCAAGCAACTGCAAGCCTCATCGAGGCGGGGCCGGCAGGACAAGGTGACTCCGCCCGGTGTTGCTAAGAGCTTTTGCCCTGCCGCTCCCGCAGTACTTCATTGAGCCGGTCGTCCGTCAAGTAAGTCAGACCGGTGAGGACCTCAGTGATCCGTTGCCTGTCCTCGGGCTTGAAACGAGTGCTGTCCAGGATATCCGAAACCCACAGGCCATCCATGGCAAGACGAACGATGATCCCGATGATGCCCACGGGCTGCCGCGGGTCCAGATCCTCCCTGTCAAGGCGCTGATTCAAGTAGTTCAGGGATTCCGCCAGGTTGGGCCGCTTGATGGCTGTCGTCAGTAGCGCTGCCTGGTTCTTGTTTTGGTTCGCGCTCACATCGGAGAACGCCGCGATGTAAGCCCGCTCCTCTGCCCCCGAGGGGTCCGGATCAGCATCCGCACGCTCGCCCAGCTCGTGAACCAGATCAATGATCAGTGATTCGACATCCCGCTCGACCTCTTCGACCGGCGCTCCATCCTCGAACACGCTACCTCCTGGTTTCGGCAGTTCCGTCAATGGGAATTCAGTCTAGCCAAGGACCATCACCGGATCAGATCACTACCGTCATACCGGCGGCACTAAGTGGGCGCTGATAGGTGGGCTCTAGACCGTCATCCCGCTGGGGAACGCGCTCGAGAAAGCAGCAGCGAAAAACAGAACCCACGCGATGATGAGCAGGATGCTGAGTGCGCCAAGAATGATCGCGACCCAGCCCAGCAGTCGCCCGCCCGCTGCCGGTTCGCCCATCCGCTCAGCCTTGTTCGCGCTACTGATTGCCAACGGTCCGAAGACGAACCAGAACAAAAACATCCCGAGCACGCCGTAAGCAAGCGAGAGCTGGGCTGCGCGCTTTCCCTCGTAGTCTGAACCTGCGTAGCTCGTGCCCGGGGACCTGCGGGTGCTGACGGTCGCAAAGGGCTGTTCACTCGGGTACGGGGCGCGATTCTGGGTGGAGTAACTCGACATGGGTATTCCTTCTGAGACAAGGTTGGTAGTCCGGGATCCTGTTGGTGAGTTACCGCCATCACACCCGTAGTGGAGCACATCCTATTGCACCAGACGAAGTTGCACCCACACCAAGCAAGGCGGAAACATGACACAACAGCACGACGGCGTCCGCGGCGTCCTGTTCGACGTCGACGGCACGCTCGTGGACACCAATTATCTGCACACACTCGCCTGGTGGCAGGCCTTCCGCCGCTTTGGCCACGACGTCCCCATGGCGGCCATCCACCGCACAATCGGGATGGGCGGCTCCACCTTGATCGAGCACCTCATCGGGGCGGACCGGAACAAGGATCAGGACGAGGAGCTCGAGGACACCCACGGAGCACTGTTCTCAGCTCAGTGGCCGGCTATTCGCTCCTTCGACGGCACCCGCGACCTGCTGAAGCATTGCGCGGAAGTGGGCCTCGCCGTCGTGCTTGCCACGTCCGCGAACAACGAGGAACTGGCCGTCCTGAAGAAGGTGATCGATGCCGATGACGCGATCACCGGCGCCACCACTGCAACCGACACCGGCGTCAGCAAGCCCTCCCCCGACATCCTCGAAGCAGCGCTGAAGGTCGCGGAACTCGAGGCCGGAGCGGCAGTGTTCATCGGGGACGCCGTCTGGGACGTGCTCGCCGCCAACAACCTCGGCATGCCCACCATCGCCGTCACTACCGGTGGCACCAGCGAGGCTGAACTGCGCGACGCCGGTGCGGCCTACGTCTTCGACAATGTCCGTGAACTGCTTAACGCGATTCTTGCCGGCGAGATTTCGGAACTGTCGAAAGGAACCGGCCGATGAAGCCGGATTATCCCTGTGCGCTCACCCGACGGCGCCTGGCCGCCACGACCTGAATCACCGGATAAAGGCACCCATGAAAATCACTGGCGCAGTCCTCGAAGAAATCGGACGGAGCCGGCCCTATGCCGACTCCCGCCCCATCAGCATCGGTGAGGTGGAGCTTGATCCACCGGGACCCGACGAAATCCTGGTGCGCATCGAAGCGGCAGGGCTATGCCACTCGGATTTGTCCGTCGTCGACGGGAATCGGGTGCGGCCGGTCCCGATGCTGCTTGGACACGAGGCGGCGGGCCGGGTCGAACAACTGGGCGATGCCGTGACGGATCTCGCCGTTGGCGATCGGGTCGTCATGGCGTTCCTTCCTCGCTGCGGCGAATGCCGGAACTGCCGCACCGAAGGGAAGCTTCCGTGCAGCGTCGGATCGGCTGCCAACAACGCGGGCGTACTGCTCGACGGCGGGCAGCGCCTTCACCGTAACGGTGAGGACATCAAGCATCACCTGGGCGTATCCGGCTTCGCTACCCACGCCGTCGTGAATCGAAAATCAGCGGTAAAAATCGACGACGACGTCCCGCCGGAGATCGCCGCCGTCCTCGGTTGCGCTGTCCTGACCGGCGGCGGTGCGGTCATCAACACCGGCAAGCCACAGGACGGTGACACGGTAATCATTGTGGGGCTGGGCGGCGTCGGCATGGCTGCGCTGATCACGGCGATCTCGCTGGCTAAAGGCGACGTCATCGGCGTCGATGCAGTCCCATCGAAGCTGGAAACGGCACGGAACCTGGGCGCCACCGCCGTCTACACACCGCAGGAAGCGCTCGACGCCGGGCTCAAGGCACCCGTCGTCATCGAGGCCGCAGGGAACGTTCGGGCTTTCGAGACGGCAGTGCAACTGACTGACGTCGGCGGCACCACCGTCACGGTAGGGCTTCCCTCGCCCGGCGCGCGCGCTTCGATTGCACCGCTCGGGCTCACGGCTGAGGCACGCATGATAGTGGGCAGTTATTTGGGATCCGCGGTACCGGAACGGGACATTCCGAAATACGCCCAACTTTGGCGCGAAGGGAAGCTGCCCGTCGAGGCGCTCATTTCCTCGCATATTGCGCTGGACGACATCAATGAGGCGATGGACCAGCTGGCTGAGGGGAAAGCAATCCGGCAAGTCATCGTGTTCGACAGGCACTGAGAGTGTCTAGACTGAATCTGCTTCTGCCTTCCACAGCCAAAGGAGTGCGGCCCTGATACGCACCATCAGCTACAACCTTCGTGAGCACAAGGCCCGGGGAGAGCTCGAAGCCCTCGCGCAGGACTACGAGGTTGATCTGCTGTGCCTGCAGGAATGCGATGCATCAGACCTGCCCGACATCGTCGGAGACCTGCAGATGGCCACCGCCACCAAGGAGAACCGCTTGGGGCTGGCGATGTACTACCGGCGGGAGCGGTTCGACATGGTCAGGGCCGATTCGTTCTCCCTGAAAAAGTCGCTGCACGACCGCGTGCTTACGCCGGCTCATGAGCGGCTGATCGGCGTAAAGCTCCTGGATTTGGAGACGGACCATACGCTGGTTGCCGGTTCCTTCCATGCCGCTCCGCTGACTGCGTCCAACTCGTTGCGCAGACACCAGATCAACGCCGCGCACGCCGAACTGCTCAGCATGGGGGACGACTTCGCGACGTTGATGGTGGGCGACTTCAACTATCCGTTCTTCACCCAGAAGCTAACCGAGCGCATGAACGAGTCCGGTTACGACCTGTCTTTGAGCGACCGCCGCACTTACACACGAGGCATGGTCTTCCGGGGGCACTTCGACTTTGCGACGTCGCGCGGGCTGGACATTGAGAAGGTAGAAACCCTGCCTCGTGGGGCGTCGGACCACTTGCCGATTCTGGTGCTGGCCGACTACCGGGAGAGCGGCGACGAGCCGGAGACGGTCGAAGAGATCCAGCCCGCCTAGAATTGTCAGTAGCGGCTGTTACGTTCAGGATTCCACTGAACAGCTGCTCAGGCAGCACAATTCCGCGACGGCGGGCACGGGGAGCGGGGCAATCATGAGGGTTGAATTCGGTTGGTTTCTCGACCGCGCGCCGTGGTCTTTTCGGTCCGGTGGCCTGAACACCGTCCGGCTCGGCCGCCTCGGCTTTGTGGCGCTGCTGCAGACCAGGCTCGGCATCACGCGGCCTGAAGTTACGCACCTTGTACGCGTGAACCAGTACGTCGCACGTTTGCGCGCACTGGACAATTTATCCGCGTGGTTTTCGACCTCCTTTGCCGTAGACCCATGGTCAACCGCGCAGGACCTCCTTTACGCGCGGGATGATCTGGTAGCCAACGGTTGGGACGGCCGTCTTCCCGCCGATAGCTCCTCCAATCTGTTGCAGACCCTGGCTGCGGCTGAGGCAGTCGAACTTCCGCTTTCACCGGCACTCGCTGATGACGTAGCCGGTCTTCCGGCCGCCCTGGACACGCCCCTTCCGCTTGGAATCTCAGCCATTGCGCTGCAGCACCCCCGGTCTTCCTTTCCCGCGATCTGGCAGGAAATCCTCGGAAAGCTCGAGGTGCGCGGCGTTGATATCTACGAGCCGGAGCCCAACGCGGCGCCGCTGCCCAGCATCACCGTTCTGCAGGCGGAAACGGAATGGGAAGCCGCTGAGCACGCCGCCCGGTGGTTGGGCGCTGGCGGCAGTATGGGCGGTGCGGTTAATGAGACGAGCACCGCCGTCGTCGTTTCCTCCCAGACCAGCATTCTGGACCACTACCTCCACGCACGCGGGTTGCCCAGGGTGGGCATTGGCGCCAGGTCCCGCTGGCGTGCACAGGACCAGATCATCCCGCTCTTCATGGAGATCATCTGGGGTCCGGCGAATGTGCAGTTGCTCAGCGAGTTCCTCTCGCTGCCCGTCTCCCCCGTCCGACGCGCGGCCGGACGTGAGCTGCTCAAGGCGCTGAAGGCGGAGCCGGGAACCGGCGGGGCGGCATGGAATACCGCACTGGAGGCGATTGCAGAGCTACCCGATCTCGACGCTGAGACGGCGTCCGAGCTCGACAGCCTGTTCTCCCGCGATCTCCTGATCGAACACGACGGCGTCAGCGGTGCGCAGATGGCCGCCAAGGCCGAGTGGCTCGCGAAGAGGCTCAACAAGATTACTCATCGTCGCCCCGAGTTGGCTTCCACCTACGCGCAGCTGCAGACACTGACGGCCCTGATTTCCGACCTGCCGCGGGTGTGCCGCACAGACCTGCGGCGCATCATTTCGTCGGTAGTCGCTGAAACCACCAATCCGCTCGCGGCTAGTGAAGCCTCCGACTGGCTGCGGCTTGGACACCTGACCGAGCTGATGGATCCTGTGGATGATGTCCTGTGGTGGGGATTCCACGATGCGACTGCGCCCCGAACCCGTCGCTGGGACAAATCAGACGTTGAGGCACTGAAGTCAGTCGGCGTTCACCTGCCGTCGCCCGAGAGCCTCGCGATGCTTCAGATCACCCAGTCAGTCGCTTCCTCGCGGCGTTGCCGGAACTTGCTGATCGTTCAGACTGCGCAGCAGGAAGGCGAGCCCACCGAGAATAACCCTCTGCTTGAGGCGCTGGTCGCCGCGCAACCGGCAACGGATTCGGGGCGGTCGCTGCGGGATCAGATCAGCGACCGCACCATTGCACCTGCGCAACCGGTTCAGAGCAATGTCTGGGCCCTGGCAGGGCGGTCCGCGCAGGTAACACCGGTCGATCGCCTCCCCGTAGCACCGCCGCCCCTTGAGTTCGAGCTGGAGCCGCGGGCAGATTTCACCCCTGACGCGCTGTCCTTTAGCCAGCTCGGCAATCTGCTCGGATGTTCCCTGGCCTGGGTGCTGGACAAGAAAATGCGGCTGCGGCCGGCGGACGCCGACAGCGCACCGAGCGGCAACACCATGATCGGGATCTTCGCGCACAAGCTGGTCGAGGAACTGCATCACGATCTCTCAGCCCAGCTCCGCGTCGTCCCCACGCCCGAGGAAATAGACCGGAAAATTGACGAACTCCTGCCGCACCTCGCGTCACAACTTCTCCTGCCGGGGCAGAGCGCGAGGCTGAAAAACCTGCGCGCTGTGCTGTCCTCAAACGTGATGAAGTTCTTCACCTGGGTGAGCGCTGCCGGCATCATCATCCAGGATGTTGAGAAGCCGTTCGAGAAGACACTTGAACTCACCGTGGACGGCAAGCAGGTGGCGGTTCCGGTAAGAGGCTCCATCGACGTCGCAGGCATCGACGGCGAAGGCAGGCCCGCCGTCATCGACCTGAAATGGAGCAACCGGGACAAGTACCGTCTGGAGGAGGTGCGCGAAGGAAAGGCCCTTCAGCTGGCGCTGTACCAGTGGGCGCTCTCTGAGGATGCCGGCGAGTATGTCGGCGAAGGCGGGCCAGCCGGCGAAAACGGGCCGGCCGCCTATTACCTGCTCAAGCAGGGCACCTTCGCGTCCACCCATGCTGGCCTGGGTGGAACCGTGACAGAAGCGGAAGGACCGAACGCACTGTGGGATACCGCAGTGAAAGCGGCGACCTTTTCTGTCTCGGAAGTAGTTCATGGCCGTGTCACGGCAACGCCGCTGGTGGACGCAGCCCGTGAGGCGGCCGGCGGGGAAACCGGTGAGGCCCAGGCAGCTGCGGACGGGCGTTTCTATGGCAAGCCGCCCTGCCGGTTCTGCCACTTCAGCAGGCTCTGCGGATTAGCGGGCGATTTCTCATGAACACCCTCAGCAACGTACTCATGATTTCGGCAAGTGCCGGTACCGGGAAGACGCATGCGCTGACCAACGTCATCGCCGACCGCATCGCCGGCGGCACGCCTGCCGCTGCCATCATGGCAACCACCTTCACCAAGAAAGCAGCCGGTGAACTCAAGGAACGCATAGCGCTGCGGCTGTTGGACGACCAGGGTGTGCCGAGTGAACACGGGCTGTCGGACGATAAGGGCTCCGGCGATCAGGGTTCCAGCGCTCACAGTCCCGTCGCGCCGGATCCCCTGAAGCTCAAGGAAGCAGCTCAGCAACTGTCCACGAGTCTCATCGGCACCGTCAACAGCGTCTGCAGCAGGCTCCTCACCGAATACGCAATTGACGCCGGGTTGTCCCCTGCGCTCGAAGCGATCGCGGAGGGTGAGCAGGACGGTATTTTCCGACTCGCTACCGACGAAGTGCTTGCTGATTACTCAGAGCGGATCCTGCCGATCGCGCGGAGAATGAGCCTGGCTGATGACGGCGAATGGCTGGGAATTGTCCGCGGCGTCTGCGATGCGGCACGCAACAACCTGCTTGCCCCGCGCGACCTTGCCGTCTGTGCCGAACGTTCCTGGGAGGGTTACCAGAGCGTGTTGGAGGAGCGGGGAACGTATGACGGGAGGGAAGCCTGGCTCGACGGTCTCCGTCAGGCGCTACCGACGCTTCAGGCTGTGGTGCGCGATGGCGTCGATCCTGCCGGTAAGGCCGTCAACCTTGCCGCGAAGAACTTTGCGGAGAACTGGCCCAAGGTCGTCCACCGGATCACCTCCATGGGCGCGGTGGAGGACATCTCCTGGGAGCAGTGGCGTGGGGCCGTTCCAGCCGTCTCGTCGAAACTCATTAAATCCATCTTTGAGCAGCCCATCGCTGCGTTCCAGGAGGAGTTGCTGAGTAATCCTGCGTTCCACGACGATATTGAGCAGTTCATTCGGCTCATCTACGCCTGCGCTGCTGAATGCCTCGAAGCGTTCGAGCTTTTCAAACACACTCTCGGGCTGATGGACTTCGTGGACCAGGAAACACTGGCCCTCAAACTCGTCCGTGAGAATGAGGCGTTCCGGCAGTCTTTCTCGCAGCGGGTGCAGTTCCTTGTGGTCGATGAGTTCCAGGACACCAGCCCCCTCCAGCTCGAGCTGTTTCTGCAGCTCAGCAGGCTCGTCGATCAAGCCGTCTGGGTGGGCGACCCCAAGCAGGCCATCTACGAGTTCCGAGGAACCGATCCGGAACTGATGGATGCGGTGGTCTCCAAGGTGACCCAGCGGGAGATGCTGAGCAGCTCCTGGAGGTCCGAGCAGGTGCCTCTCGACCTGTCCAATGCAACCTTCATCCCGCTCTTTGGAGCCGTTGGGATGAGCCGCGAGTCCGTGGAGCTCCGGTTGCCGGACGCCCGTGGCCACTGCACTGGCGGGTCTGTCGAAGCGTGGAGCCGGACAGCAGGGAAGGACGAAGAGCGGCTTGCGGCAACCGCTATCGGTGTCACCGACCTGCTGCGTCGGCGTCCGACGCTGGCCCCGAAAGAGATCGCCGTGCTCACGCGCACCAACAAGGAAGCGCAGGCAGTGGCAGCAGCGCTGTCCGCTCTCGGTATCCGGGCAACGCTCAACAGTCAGCCGCTGCTGAGTTCCCGTGAGGTGCAGCTGGCGCGGGCCGCGCTGGCTTTCGTGGCCGATGCGCGAGACACCATCGCGCTTAGCGAGCTTGTCGCCCTGCACCCGCGCCACGGGGCACACGAAAACTGGCAGCAGGAGTTACTTGCCTCGCCCGAGCCTGCTGAAACTCTCGGGCGATGGGCCGCCGATCCGCTCTGTACAACACTCACGGAGCTGAGCGAGCGCGCGATCGCTTCGACGCCCACAGAGGTGTTCGAGGAAGTCGTCAGTCTGGTCGGCCTGCCCGGGCTGCTGAAAACCTGGTCGGCGCCCGAAACGCGACTGCGGAACCTCGACGCCGTACGCGCCGAGTTCAACAACTACTACGAGGCCGCGAAAGCGCTGAAGGCGCCAGCGACACTGCGTGGCGCACTGCAGTTCCTGTCCGAATCGGAGGCGGTTGCATCTGACAACTCGGGTGACGACGTCGTCAATGTAATGACCTATCACAAGGCAAAAGGGCTCGAGTGGCCGGTGGTCATCATGGAAAGCCTCGACCGCGAAGTGGGTGCTCGCGCCTTCGGTGTGGCGGTTGAGTCCGACGGCGAATTCGACCTTGATCAGCCCCTTGCCGGCCGCTGGATCCGCTTTTGGCCCTCTCCCTTCCCGTACAAGGGATCACCGCTGGACGCCGCGGCGAAATCCAGCGACGTCCTTATGGCCAATGAGGCCCGCGAACGCCGAAATGCAGCCCGCCTCATGTATGTGGGGATGACCCGATCCATCAACACCACCGTCCTCACCGCAAAGGGCAGCTCGCCGCTTGGATTGAATGACCTGGGCATTTCCGGTCTGATCAAGTGGTCGGGCGAGGAACACGACGGCCGGATCACGGTGAACGGCAACGAACTGCCCGCGTACGTGCAGACCTACGTAGCAGAGGACGCACCTGAGCGTGCTGGCTCCACCTCCTCCATCCAGTACGACGACGCCGCTAGCGCCCCTTTGATCGGTGCCCATCCGCCCGCGCGGATCAAGGCGAGCGCCCAGACAACTACGGACGGAGCCAACGTCCGCATCTACGAGCACGCGCACCTCGGTGATCCGCTCGCCACCCGCGGAGACGAACGTTGGGCGGCCGTAGGGTCGGCCATTCACGCGTATCTCGGCACTGAGTACACGGCGCTCGATCGAGCCGGGCAGCTCGGTGTTGCCAAAGAAATTCTTGACCGGTGGCAGGTAGGCGATCTCATCGGCGTCGAACTGCTTCTCACCGCGGGTGACCGGATCGCGGAGTATCTCGCGTCGGTGTATCCGGGAGCATCAGTACTTCGGGAGGTTCCCATCTCGTGGCGCACTGCGCAGAACCAGTACATGGAAGGCTGGATCGACCTACTCATTGAATTGCCAGATGGCTTCGTCCTGATCGACCACAAAAGCTACCCCGGCGATGATCCGGCGGAACACATCCGCAAGGAGAACCTCGGGCAGATGGAAACCTACCGTCAGGCTCTTCTCAATGTCACCGGAAAGCCGGTCATCGAGACCCTGATCCATCTGCCTGCCCTCGGCAAGGTATACAAAATTGGCTGACCTCGCCGTGAAGTGCATTCCAGAGAAGCCCGTTTTTGATGACGGTCAGGCGGCAGAGCGGGCCGTCTGGCAGGTATTGAAGGCAGCGTTGCCGGACGGCGTGGTGCTGGCGCACTCGGTTCAGGTTCGCTACGGCAGCTCGGAACACGAGATCGACCTGCTCGTCCTGTGGCCCGGTGTCGGCATGGCAGCCATCGAGGTCAAGGGCGGACTGCTCAGTGTGGATAAGGGCCAGTGGTACCAGTCGGACCGATCCGGGAAACGTCCGATTCAGAACCCATTGGTGCAATCCCAAGGCTCCAAACACGCGTTCCAGGACTGGATCGGTGAGCAATTGGGGTCCCCACTCACCAGCCGCTTCGCCTACATGGCGTGCCTTCCCTACACCCCCGTTCCCGCCGACTGGACGCTCAGTGGAGCTCCCCGGTCCCTGATTCTTGATCGGGAGGACCTGCCGGCGGCGGCAGAGAGGATCCGGCACGCGATCGAGACGGAAGCCAGCGGCGCAACTCCGTTGGCGGCGTCGTACCTGGCACGGATTGTGCGGAAGCTGGAAGGAACCTTCGACTCCCTGCCCAGCGATATCTCCAGTACAGCTGAAAGTGAGGACCTGCAGGACCAGTTGACCGAGCGGCAGGACACCCTGCTGACCGCTACCCGGGATATCGCGCGGATCCGTTTCACGGGCGGTGCCGGCAGCGGCAAGACGTGGCTTGCCCTCGCCAAGGCGCGAGAGCTCTGCAAGTCAGGCAAACGGGTTGGGGTCTTTTGTTACAACAAGGGCCTGGGAATGCACCTGCGGAACAAGGTCGGCTCCTGGCGGCAGAGGCAACCGGCGTTTACGGGCGAGTTTCACGAATATGTACGGTCCCTCGGGGTGCCGGACGGAGAAGGGCAGTCCTATTTCGACGAGGAGATGCCTCAACTTCTCAAGGAGAAAGCCGCTCACCTTTCGACCGAGCAGAAGTTTGACGCGGTGGTGGTGGATGAAGCACAGGACTTCGCTCCGCTCTGGTGGGAGGCGCTGTTCCAGTGCCTCAAGGATCCGGGGTCCAGCGAGATCTACGCCTTCATGGACGACCGGCAGGATGTCTACCACCGCAGCGGCGGAACCGCGGACTTTACCAATGGACCGCTCGCCGGCCTGATACCCATCCATGTGGACGACAATCTTCGCAACACTCGCCGCATCGCCCTGACCTTCAAACCGCTGGCCGGGAAGCACTTCACGCCGCGCGGGAACACGGGGATGCCGGTGCGGCGGGTGGACTGCACTACCGGCGAGGCCTTGGACCGCGCCTCGGATTGCGTGGACGCGTTGATCGACGAGGGCTGGCCGGCGAACCAGATTGCACTGTTGACCACCAACCACCGGCACCCCATTCACCTGCAGCACCATGAAGGCGGCACCACCCTCGAGTACTGGAACGAGTTCCATGCGAAGGAGGCCGAATTCTATGGCCATGTACTCGGCTTCAAAGGACTCGAGCGATCAGTTGTCATCCTTTGCGTGGACGGTTTCAAGAACCCGGAGCGGGCAGCCGAGCAGCTCTATGTCGGGATGTCGCGGGCGCGGAGTCTGCTGATCATCGTGGGTGACTCGGACCTGATCGCTCAGGGCGGCGGTAAGGAACTGGCGCAGACCTTGCGGGCGTGTGAGACCTGGAATCCCGAGCTCGGCAAGTAGCAGCTTTGTACAGTTGTGAGAAGTTCGGCACACTGGGTGCGGCAAGCCCTTCTCCAAAAGCCAGCATCAGGGTGAACTCTGGCCGGGCGACTGGGCCATAAGTGCAGACTTCCAGTAACGAAATCGAGGAATTGAATGAGAGTTGCTGTCCTGGGAGACATTGGCCAGCCCGTCTACCACGTAGGTGACGAAGCCATGGCCCATGCGGCGGTTGAGGAGTTGCGTTCCCGGGGCATCGACGATGTCCTGCTTTTCACTCGGGACGTCGAAGACACTCATGCCCGCTACTCCAGAGTTGACGCCGCTCCCACCCTGCAGTTCCCCTGGCCGCCGAATGACAGGCGTGACTACCTTCGGCGTATCCGTGCCGTGCTGAACGGAGATGACTTCGAGCTGCCGCCCACCGACCAGGTGTGGGAGTTTGTTGAGGCGATCAAGTCATGCGATGCCCTGCTGATCGCAGGCGGCGGCAACATGAACTCGATCTATGGTTGGTTGCTCTATGAACGTGCGGCGGCCATTAGCATCGCCAGGGCCCTGGGGAAACCCGTAGTTCTCGGCGGTCAGACTCTCGGTCCTGCCCTTCACGGAGACGATCGGGCGACAGCCACACAGATGCTCGGCGAGGCATCGCTGATTGGTGGGCGAGAGGCTTCCACCGTTCAACTGGCCAACGACCTGGACAGTTCAGCGACAGTTGGCGAATGCCTCGACGACGCAGCCTTCTTCGCAACTCGAGCCTCAGAGAAGCCGGCCGAGGAACCCGAACCAGCCGGCGAGCTCCCCCAACATTATGCGGCGGTTACCTTCGCCGCTCCGAGTGGCTGCGTTAGAAACTCCACCGCCTACGAGAACTACGTTCGCTCGGTGGCGACTTTCCTCACCCATGCCGAGCAAATCACAGAGCTACCGCTGGTTTTCCTGCCGCACATGAGCACCCCCGGGGCAAATGACGGCGACGAGGCAACGCACCGGGACATTGTGACGGCCATGGATGGCGACCAGAAGTACCTGATGCCCATCCAATCGGCCCGGCGCACCGCCGAAATCACTGCCCAGGCGGCACTGGTCCTCACCTCCCGCTACCACCCGGTGATTTTCGCGATGAACGGAGCCACGCCAGTCGTCGCGGTGGCGGTCGACAGTTACAGCAGCACTCGTCTGGGGGGCGCACTGGCGCAGTGGGGTCTGGAAGACTTCGTCCTCCCGCTGCCTTCACTGGTGGATGGCACTGTCGAACCGGCGCTGCAGGAGGTTTGGGTCAATCGCGAAAGAATCAGCGCCCACTGTAAAGCCGCTAAAGCCCAACGGCGCAGAGAGTTCGACGGCTGGTGGGATCAGGTGGTGCGAGCGCTCAAGGGAGAAACGCTTTCCACTTCGCCTCTCACTGAGGTGGCGAAGTGGCCGGCCAAAGAACCATGGATCGATCGCGCAGCGGCCGCAGCGTCCACCTTTCTACCTCTGAGCGCAGAGGTGGAAGAACTTCGTGTAGTGCGGGAACACCTCGCAGGAGAACTCGACCTTGCCCGCCGGGACGCAGAAAACGCTAAAGATGAATTGCAGGGCTGGTTCGCATCGCGCAGCTTCCGAGCGGTAAGCGCAGTAGCTTCGCTTCGTTCCCGAGTCAAAGGGCAATAAGTTATGACACCCCGGCCTTCCGCAACGGTCGCCATCATCATGCGCACGAAGAATCGTCCCTTGCTGCTGGAACGAGCACTTCAAGATGTGCTCCGTCAAACATACGAGGAGTGGGTTCTCCTCATCGTGAACGACGGCGGGGAAACCCGTGATATGGAGCAGCTCCTCGAACGCCACGCGTCGGCATTAGCCGGCCGTGCCAGCGTGCTGCACCACCCGCAGTCGAAAGGCATGGAAGCCGCGTCCAATGCCGGCATCCAGGCCAGTGCGTCCCAATTCATCGCGATCCATGATGACGATGACGAATGGCACCCCGAGTTTCTCGACCGAACCGTTCGCCACCTGGAAGACGGCGAAGATGGCGGTGTGGCGGTTCGGACCGAGATTGTCTGGGAGGAGATACGCGGGGAGCAGATCAACGAGTTGGACCGCGAGATCTTCTGGCCGCAAATGCGGTCGGTAACGCTATTCGACATGCTCCGGAACAACCGATGTGTACCGATCTCGGTGCTCTATCGGCGATCGGTGCACGAGAACGTCGGGTATTTCGACGAGTCGCTCTCAGTGGTGGGCGACTGGGAGTTCTATCTGCGCTTCCTCCAGCACCATCGCATGGGATTCATCGACGGAACTCCGCTGGCCTACTGGAACCGCCGGCGTGAAGCCGCCGGCGACCTGGCAAACAGCGTTGCCCAGCAGGATGAACACATCCGTCTGGATCTTGAGGTCAGGGAGCGTCACCTGCGCGAGTACGTTGCCGCGCAGGGAATGGGCGCGCTGCTTTACCTCACCTCGTATAACCAGCGGGAGTACGACCACCTCCATCAGCGCAAGAACTATCTGGAGGATCGAATCGAACACCTGAATGACCGCATTGGGAACCTCGAGGCAGCGATCAGTGATGCGAGTCTGGTCAGCCTGCTTCGCCGCCGTTACCGCCGCTACAAGGACCGGTTCCTCGGACGTTGAAACGAAGCTGTTGAAGCGAAGCAAATGCCCCCGCACTGAACCAGTACGGGGGCATTGCTTTTAGAGGAAGCCGCTACACCACCTCGAGTGCCTCCGCGATCGGCGTCTCGCCACTGTTGAACTGGATGAACTTCCCGACTGTGCCGGGATTGCTCAGCACAGCTGCCGCGACCTGCGCCACGTCCTCACGGGCCACTGAATCCTGCTGCGGCTCGCTCGACACCTCGATCGTTCCCTGGCCCGGATCGGTCGTGAGGGCGCCAGGACCGAGGATGGTCCACGCCAGGTCGGTTCCGCGCAGGTATTCGTCCGCGGCAGCCTTCGCCTCGGCGTAATGGAAGAACCCGTTGTCCTCGGGAACGCCATGATCCTTCCGGGCACCGATGTAGGAAACCATCACGTACCGGTCCACGCCGGCTTCCTTCGCAGCATCCATCGAACGGATCGCCGCATCCCGGTCGATTGCGTACGTAGCTTCGGGGCTGCCGCCGCCGGCACCAGCAGACCACACCACCGCGTCATGCCCACGCACGACGTCGGCCAGCTCACCGACCGCCAACTGCGTCACGTCAGCGATGACCGGCTTTGCTCCGGTCTCCTCAACGTCCGCCGACTGATCCGGGTTGCGGATGATCGAACTCACCTCATGACCGGCGCCGGACAGAATCCGGGACAGGTGCAGAGCCACCTTTCCGTGGCCTCCGATGATTGCAACGCGTGACATAACCGCTCCTTCTCGTTGGGTTTCTTGGACGCAACGCTACGAGTGCTGCAGTGCGGGTGGCTAGCTATTCAGCGCCCGGCGAATAACCGGCGCTATCCGGTCGCGAAACTTTTCAGCAGGATTGACGCAAATGGGCTTCCCAGCGCCAGGAAGTCAGGGAAGCTTGTGCGAGGACTGCTGCGCGAGAGGACGAGCTGAACAACCATGGGGGTATTGGACCGCGAGTGGTCCCGAAAGGACGACGTGCCGCCGTCGTCGTCAGGATTGCGGCGATCGAGCTCAGGACGCGTCCCGCAATGGGCGCTGGAAGAAGCGCTCAACGAACAGCTTCGCGCTTACGCAGCTGTTACCGGCGGGAAGCGGACAGACAGAGGGCCGCGCCGTCGTCGTCGACGTTTCGCGGCTTCCAGACGCTCTTCCGCTTCCAGACGTTCTTCCGCTTCAAAACTGCGGGTCCGCACCGGGGCGCTCATCGCGCTTGTCATTGCGCTTTACCTCTCGCCCTCGGTCTTTGAGCGCGAGATCTTCCCCGATGTGTTGCCGCATCTGCCCTGGTCCAACGTGCCGCCGCGCGGCGTTGAGGCAGCGGATGCGCCGCTGGGCACACCGCCGCCGTCAACCGGCTCAAGCAACTACACGCTGTTCGACTATCCCGGCCTGAAGCAGGATTTCGTCGCCTACGATCCGTGCCGCCCGATTCACTACGTGGTCAGGCCGGACTTTGCTCCGGCGGGTACGGACGGGATCGTCCAGGAAGCCGTCGCCGAGGTGGCCGCAGCGACAGGACTCACCTTCGTCTTTGACGGACCAAGCGCAGAGGCACCGAGCCCGGAGGATCGTGACCCTTACCAGCCTGCGCTCTACGGCGAGCGCTGGGCACCCGTCCTGATCACCTGGAGCAGCCCGGAAGAAGTCCCCGACCTCGCGGGCCCCACAGCAGGACTCGGTGGCAGCGAAATAGCTCAACGACCGGACAAGCCCGTTGTCCTGGTGGCGGGTCAGGTGATGCTCGATGCTCCGGCAATGACCCAGATTCTCGAGTTCGACGGCGGCCGCGACCACGTCAAAGCGATCGTCATTCATGAACTGGGGCATGTGCTCGGCCTCGATCATGTCGACAACCCCAACCAGCTCATGCACGAGGAAAACAACGGCCGCACTACCCTCGCCGACGGAGACCTCGCCGGTCTCGCGACACTCGGCGCCGGACCCTGTGTGCCGGAGCTCTGACTTTCGTTTCGGGTGTGAAACCCGCCAGCCCGACGACGGCGGCCCGGCCGGTCCTTGACGGCGCAGCGAGGCGCCTCCAGAGTGGGACTGACCCCGGCGACAGGGCCGGGTGAACACAGGCGAAGGGCTGATTTCATGACCGTTCCTGATCCCTTGTCCGGGCCCGCCGAACTGCAGCACCCCCGGTTTGCCCGTGCCTACGCGAGGGCCGTCGGAGAAATGAACCGCAGGGGCGCGGCCGAACATCGCGGCTCGCTCCTTAAGAGCCTGACCGGCAGCGTGGTGGAGATCGGCGCCGGCGACGGATCGAACTTCGCCCACTACCCGCCCACGGTTACCGAGGTTCTGGCCGTTGAACCGGATGATTTCCTCAGGTCCCTTGCGCAAGCACGGGTGGCTTCCGCTTCAGTTCCTGTCCGGGTTGTTACGGGAACGGCGGAGAGAATCCCGGCCGAGGACAGCAGCTCCGACGCGGTAGTTGCCAGCCTTGTCCTCTGCAGCGTTTCGGACCAGTTAGTGGCCTTGGCCGAGGCACGCAGGGTCCTGCGGCCGGGCGGGATCCTCGCCTTTTACGAGCATGTCCGCTCGCACCGAAAACCGCTCGCTGCCCTCGAAGATCTGCTGACACCCCTCTGGCAGCGGGCTGCGGGAGGGTGCCATCCCAATCGGGACACCCTGCAGTCGATCATCGCCGCCGGATTCCGGATTGAGGACGGCGAGCGGTTCGGCTTTTCCGTCCAACCACTCGCGCCGCCGGTCGCGCACATCCTCGGTCATGCAACTGCGCCCTGATCCGGACAAGCCGGCGACGGAAAGATGGGGGCAGGAAGTTAGGGGCAGGAAGTCAGGGGCGGGAAGTTGGTCAGACGAGCACCGGCGGCTCAAGCCCCACCAGCGCAACCGCCAAACCGTACGCGACGCCCATGACCACCAGTTCGCCGCCGGCCAGTCTGGCGAAGTCCACCCGGCTGAAGGAACTTCCCTCCAGCAGCCGACGACGGTGCAGCACCCCGAACCCGATCAGTGCTACCAGCGTGATCACCTTCAGCAGCAGCACGAGTCCGTACAGGGAACCGGGCAGCGCCGTCAGCTCCGGCACCCGCACCACTGCGCTGACCACACCACTAACAGTCACCACCGCGGCGCAGATCAGTGCAAGCCTGCTGAATCGCCGGGCCGCAGCGTGCAGCGCCTCGGGGACGGTGAGTGCCAACCAGCCCAGACCCGCAAGCCCGCCGACCCACAGGGAAGCCGCTCCAATGTGTCCGGTCATGCTGAACATCGCCACGCCGTGCCCCGACTCGGAGGCGGCGTGACCGCCGAGCGCCAGGGTTGTGGTGCCAGCGACCGCCAGGAACAACGCCATCTTCAACGCGGTGGAGGTCCGGGCGAACCACGCCATGACCGCACTCGCAAGAAGGAAGCCGATCTGCGCGATCAGCGCCCGTCCTGAGGCGAGCTGATCGAGGAACGTCCCGAAATCCTCGAACCCGGCGCCCTGCAGCGGACCCTTGCCGAGAACTTCAAAGTACGTCCATAGCAGGAACACCCCACAGACGACGACGGCGGCAAGCCCCGCCATGCTCCCCCGCCGGCCGAGCCGCACGGCCAACGATGCGAGGTACTCCGAGCCGCCGTCGTCAGTACGGTCGTCGTCAGTAGGTAAAAGCACTCCGACGCACAGCACAGCTATCGTCACCAGGCTCGTGAGGTGCACCAGCACGCGCACCAGCGGCAGGGTCCAGCTGACGAGATTCGCGGTGCCGCCGTCGTCGGACAGTCCGAAAAGCGCCAGCGGAATCAGCGCTGCCAACAAGACCGCCAGCACCACGAAGCCAAGCGGACGCCGGGAAGGCGCACGGACAGCGTGCGTGCTTCGGGAAAAGACGTGCATGAAAGCCTTCGGGAGTCGGAAAGAGGTCAGTACTGCGATCCTAAGCCAGCTCGCAACATGTCGGCACCGGCGGCGATCGGCGCTACTCTGACTCCGTGACCGTTGTTATCGACCATGCCACCGCGAACGACGCCGGCCCCCTCGCCATCCTGGCTGCTATCACCTTCCCGCTCGCCTGCCCGCCGACGTCGCACCCGGACGACATCGCACATTTCATCGCGACGGAGCTCTCCGAGGAGCGGTTCATGCAGCACATTGCCGACCCCGACAAGATCCTGCTGTGCCTGCGGGAAGACGGCCATTTGCTCGCCTGGAGCATGCTGGTGAAAGGGTTGCCGAAGGATGAACAGGTGCGGTCATCTCTCTCGATTTTTCCGACGATCGAGCTGAGTAAGTTCTATGTGCACCCGTCGCACCATGGGCAGGGTTCGTCGTCGCGCCTGATGGAAGCGTCGTTGGAAATCGCAGCACAGGGAAATGGGGCAGAGGGAATCTGGCTGGGAACGAACGACCGCAACGCCCGGGCGGTCCGCTTCTATGAGAAGCACGGGTTTACCCGTGTTGGGGCGAAAACGTTCCAGCTTGGGAGGAACGTCGAGACCGACTTTGTGTTGGAGCGGGCGCTGGGTTAACTTTCCCGCGCGTTTGTGCTGTCTGTGCCGTGCACTTGCGCTGTTTGAGGCACCATTCGGGTGGGCACCATCCGCGCCGGCACCTGTGGATAAGTGGTGGTTCACTGGTCCTCCACATTGGCGGGGTTCGATGGTTTTTCGTATACGTGTTCGATAAAATTTGGGTATGGCCGTCGCACTGCTCGAACACCCCACGGAGGATCCGTCCCTCCTGGCCGGTATGCGATCGGACCTGTTGGCCTTTGTGCAGCAGTTCGAAGCGGGCTACCTCACGCTGGGTGTCGAGGAAGTCGCAGCGATCCTGGTCGAGGCCGAGCAACTCTCCAACGTCATCGACCATCTTCAAACCCTGGTTGCCCGTGCCGCCGAGGACCACCAGCTCGCAACAACAGACACCGGCGACCCTTACAAGAACACCGCAGAGTACCTGCGAGCGAGAATCGGTATCAGCCGCACCGAGGCGAACCGTCGGCTACGGCTGGGACACGACGTTCTACCGGAGGTCCCCGGACCGGGGGCCGCCCTCGAGGCCGCGCTGACGGTCCTGGCCGAAGCCACCGCAGCCGGAGAGATCAGCAGCCGGGCCGCGACAATCATCCGTAATGCCGTGCACCGCGTCTGCACCGTGGCAACCCGCCCACAGCTGGAGACCATGGAAGAACACCTGGTCCGCCAGGCCATCGAATCCGACGAAGACGTCCTCCGGGTCCTGGCCCAACGCTGGGAAACCGTGATCGA